>CADBZH010000054.1 GCA_902799045.1 uncultured Eubacteriales bacterium | reverse complement strand
CGAAATGGACGCCAGCACCGCCCAGAGCGACGCGGGCACCAACGTGCTGGAGGATCGCACGATCTACGCGGCATATAGCCGCACGGTGCGCAGCTACACGATCACCTGGGATCCGAACAACGGCAGCGCGACCGTGAACGAAACCTACAACTATGGCGACATGCCCAGCCGTGCGCTGCCTACCAAGGAAGGACAGACGGCGAGGGCCTGGACGCCTGAGATCACAGCCGTGACCGGGCCGAAGACCTACACCGCGAGCTACATTCCCATCTATACCGCGACCTTCGTGAAGGTTGCGGAGGATGGCGGCGGGACGCTGGCCACGAAGGACTTCCAGGACGGCGCGACCGTGACCTATCCCGGCGCGACGCCCACCAGCACCCGCGAGGGCTACACCTTCAACGGCTGGAACCCGGCTCTGGGCGTGATCCACGCCAACACCACCTACACGGCGAAATTCAAAGCGCCCAGCGACGCGCCCACGGCGACCACGGCGGACGGCGCGTATGGCGTGGAATGGGACTATAACGCCAGCGCCACCACGCTGACCCGCAAGGGCCTGGCGGCGAGTTTTGGCAACCCGACGCCCGCCACGGCGGTGGACGGCAGCGGCTCCTCGCCCTTTGACAACATTGCGCCGTGGAAGGACATGAAGCGGTTCAACGTGGTGAACGGGACGCTGGTGCCCGACACCGACGCGAGCTTCGACGAGGCCGCCAACGACACGGTGGTGTACATCCCCGAGTTCTACTACACCGCCTACAAAGACACGACCAACAAGAAGTGGCTGTGGGCCATCAGCCCGACGGCGCTGGAGGGCTACAAGAAGCACCCCGGCTCCGGCTGCTACGTGGGCCGCTTCCACACCGGCGGAGACAGCAGCGCGGTATTTACCAAGGGCGGCGTGAACCCGCTGGTGAGGACTACCCGCGCCAACTTCCGCACGTACAGCGCCGCGAAGGGCACCGGCTGGCACCAGATCGACCTCAAGACCTGGAGCGCCATCCAGATGCTCTACCTGGTGGAGTTCGCCAACTGGCACAGCCAGAGCGTGCTGGGCACCGGCCAGGATTCCGGCAGCGTGAAGAACACCGGCCTGACCACCGGCGCGGCCTATCACACCATCAAGCGCAGCAAGGCAAGCAACACCTACCGCTGGATCGAGAACCCGTTCAGCAACGTGATGACCTGTATGGACGGCTATGTGGTCAGCAGCAAGGCCAGCTATATCGCCACCGATCCGGCCAACTACGGCGACACTACGACCGGTATGGAGGCCGCAGGCATCACGCTGCCCAGCAGCGGCTTCATCACCGGGCTGGGCTATTCCGAGAAGTGCGCGTGGGCGTTTATCCCGGACACCGCGAGCGGAAGCGAGACCACCTACGTGTCTGACTTCGTGGGCTCCAGCTCCGACGTGGGCGTGCTTTGCGTGGGCGGCAGCTGCAACGCGCTCGCCAACTTCGGGCTGTTTTGCTTCGACGCGAGCCTCTCTGCGAACGGCGCGTACGAGAGCATCGGCTCCCGTCTCCTTTATCAGCCCTGAGGGGAGGCAAACACAAAACAGGCGGCGACTGTCAGTGGACAGCGCCGCCCGCGGGGGCATATCACAGCTTGCCATCGAGGATTTCAAGGTCAGAAAGCACGCGGAGGATGTTGACGTCTCTATCGTCGATGCGATAAAAGACGCCATAGCCGCCGATGGGCGCTTTGCGGACGCCCATGGCGTGGAACAGGGGATGAGGCGTAAGGGCGTAGAGAAAGGGATTCTCTTCGAGACGATCATAGCAGGCGGAGAGGCGGTCGGCAAAGGAAGAGGCCGCCTGAGGGTTACACAGTCTTACGGCGATGTATTCGATGATTCGATCCACATCGCCGTCGGCGTTTTCCGAGATGATGAGATCATACGCCATACTTTTCCCTCACTGCCGCCAGCGCTTCGCGGGCGGGCTTTGTCCTGCCGGCTTCGACATCCCGCAGGCCCTGCATCAGCCTGATGGCCGCGGCGGATTCAAGCACGCGGTCGAAGGCTTCCGGGGACATGATGACCATATCCGCATAGCCGTTTTTGGTGACGGTGATGGGCGCAGGGGTATCATGGCAGAGCTGGGACACGGCGGCGGTGTTCTTCAGATCGCGGATGGGAATACATGGATTCAACATGGCGCTTCCCCCTTTACTTATGATGGGATAATTATACCACGGTTTTTGAATAATGGCAAGGAGGAATACGGATGAACGCAATTGACAGGCTGATCGCGGTGGCTGAAGCGGAGCTCGGCTACCTGGAGAAAAAGAGCAATAAGGACTTGGACAGCAAGACGGCCAACGCCGGCAGCGCGAATTATACGAAGTATAACCGCGACCTGAAGAACTGGACCGGCGTGGGCAGCCTGAGCGCCCAGTGGTGCCAGGCGTTTGTGGACTGGTTATTTATTACGGCCTTCGGCGTGGACGTGGCGAAGAAGCTGCTGGGCAAATTCACCAACTACACGCCCACCGGGTCCGACGCCTTCAAG
>CADBZH010000053.1 GCA_902799045.1 uncultured Eubacteriales bacterium | reverse complement strand
AGCCCCGCTTTCAGCGCTTCCACGTTCTTCTCCATGAGGGACACATAGGTCTGGCCCGCGTCGAATTCGGACTGGCTCACGGTCTGCATGGAGTGGAGGGTCAGAATCGCCGCCCCCGTCTCCTCCGCCACCGTGCGGGCGATGGCCTGGGTGCTCATTTCGATGGTGTACACCGCGGGAATATGCTCCTGCGCCACCTTCTGAATCAGCCCCATCACCGTCTGGGCGCTGGGCTCCGTGTCGGCGGTGCAGGACGGGAAGGCGGCCAGGTAGTCCAGATCATAGGCACGGGTCAGATAGACAAAGGGGAACCGGTCGGCAAACACCAGGGTCCTCCGGGCGGCGCGAGCCACCACATCCTCAATCGCCCTGTCGATGCCGTCGATGGCCCCGGCGTAAGCCTCCGCGTTGCGCTGATATTCCGCCCCGCGATCCGGGTCGATCCGGGCAAGGGTCTCCCCCGCCGCAAGCACCATCCTCCGGGCGTTCTTCGGCGAGGTCCAGATGTGCTCGTCGTACTCCGGGCCGTCCTCATGGCCGTGCTCGTCGCCCTCCTCCTCGATGAGGCCGTCCACGCAGTCCATCATCCGAAGCACCGCCGGACCGTCCCCGTCGAAGCCGGCGAGGATGCTGTCCGCCCATGCGTCGCTCTCCCCGCCGATATACACGAACAGGTCCGCCCCGCCGATGGCCAGTATGTCCGCGGGCGTGGGTTCAAAGGAATGGGCCTCCACGCCGGGCTTGAGCAGCATCGTCACCGCTGCGCCCTCCCCCGCCGCCTGCCGGGCAAAGTCATAGCAGGGAAAATCCGTGCAGACGATCTTAAGGCCCCCCTCGGCCTGCGCGCCCAGGCACAGCGCCATCAGCATCGCCAGAATCAAAACCAACTTTTTCATAAGCCGCCTCAAATTTTGAAAACCATTTTCAAATTCATTTTCGTATTATAATCGTATGGAACGGAAATGTCAATATGATGCCTGCGGCTTAACAACAAAACAACCCGCCGGATTAAGGCGGGCTGTTATTAAATGTGAAAGGGTCAGGCGCAGAGCCTTATTCCTCCTCTTCCTCCTCGGGAAGCTCGGCGTCGTGATAGACGTTCTCGGTGTCGTCGTATTCCTCCAGCCAGTCCAGCAGGCGGGTGACCTTCTGAACGCTCTCCTCGTCGGGCAGCTCCACGGTGGTGGTGGGCAGCATGGCGCGCTCGGCGGACAGGAAGGTGCAGCCGGCGTTCTCCAGGTTTTCGCGCACCTCGGAGTCGGTGTAGATCTCGGTGGTCGCCGTATCATTAAAAAAAAAATCCGCGCCGGCGTCCAGGGCCAGCATGGTCAGCTCGTCCTCATCCATGCCCTTGGAGTTGTCCAGCACGATCACGCCCTTGCGCTCAAACTTCCAGCCCACGCAGCCGGAAGCGCCCAGGGAGCCGCCGCACTTGTCGAAGATGTGGCGCACCTCGCTGGCGGTGCGGTTCAGGTTGTCGGTCACGATCTCCACGATCACGGCCACGCCGCAGGGCGCGTAGCCCTCGTAGGTGACCTCCTTGTAGTTGGTGGATTCGCCCTCGCCCGCGGCCTTCTTGATGGAGCGCTGGATATTGTCATTGGGCATGTTCGCGGCCTTGGCCTTGGCGATCACGTCCTTGAGCTTGCTGTTGAGGGCCGGGTCGGCGCTGCCGCCGGTCTTGACGGCGATCACGATCTCGCGGCCGATCTTGGTAAAGATCTTGCCCTTCGCGGCGTCCGTCTTGGCTTTCTTATTTTTGATGGTTGACCATTTGTTATGTCCAGACATGGACAATCCCTCCCAGTATCACGAATGCCTATATAATAACACAAACCCGCTGGAATCGTCAAGAAAAACATCGTATAATTATCAAATAAACCATGGAGGGATAACACATGGCCACGATTACAGGCATCGAGCATACCCGCGGGATGGTGCAAATCTACGCCGACGGCACGCTGCTCTTTCGCGTGCGCGAAGCGCATTTTGAAAAATGTCCCCTTCACGAGGGCGACGACATCGACCCGGACGCCTACCTGGACCGCCTGGCGGGAGTCCAGTTTAACGACGCCTGGGAGTCCGCGCTGACCGGCCTGGAGCGCTCCGCCCGCACGGAGAAGGAGATTGCCGACAGCCTGCGCCGTCGGGGCTACGTGCCCAGGGTGATCGAGTCGGTGCTGGAGCGGCTTAAGGAGACGCGGCTGGTGGACGACGCCCTCTATGCCGACCGCATGGCGGAGCTTCAGTCGAAAAAGCCGGTGGGCCTCTACGCCTTCAAGCGCAAGCTGCGCGCCAAGGGCATTTCCGACGACGACGCTGCCGGGGCCCTGGAGACCTTTGACGACGCCCAGCAGCAGGCCGCCTGCCTGGAGGCCGCCCAAAGGCTTTATAAAAAATACGAGGCCCTCCCCCCGCGGGAGGGGAAGGCCAAGCTGTCCCAGGCGCTCATGCGCCGGGGCTTCGGCTGGGACGCCATTGAGGGAGCTCTGGATCAGCTCTTTTCGGATTGACGGATCTTTTCCTCCGTCTCCTCCCGAATCGCCGCCCGCAGTGCCCTCATGTAGTCGGAGAAGTCCGTCTTATCGTAGGCGTAGGTGCGGTTGAGCTCATATTCGTGGGGCTCCCAGGTGGCGATGTCGGACTCGTTGTGGGCGATCACGGCCTCCAGGCTGTCCATCGCCTTGTAGATTTTGGCCTCCAGCGTCTGTCTGGCGGCCATTTCTTCATATAATGCCCGCATGTCCGTGCGAAAGGGCTCGGGCAGGGTGTCCACCCAGGCATAGAGCAGGTTTTCCTCGTTGGCCTCGTCGGAATCAGTCTTGAGAAAGGTGGGAATGTCGCCGGTAAAGCATTCCCCCAGGTCGTGAATCAGGCACATCCGGTAAATCTTCTCCATGTCCGCCTCCGGGAATGCGTCGGACACGAAATAGGCCATCAGCGTCATGCGCCAGCTGTGCTCGGCCACGCGCTCCCGGCGTCCCCCGGTGGTGTAGCAGTGGCGCGGGGTGTCCTTCAATCGCTCGGCAATGTGCATCGCGTCAAGCAGCGCCTCGGGCTTCATAACTCATTCCTCCCAAATCGATGGATATGGCTTCTGACAGCTCATCTTCCCCTCGGGACACCTGCCGTAGACGCAGCTCGGGCCGAGGTATTTGAACACCTCCGGCTCCGCCTCGGACAGCACCCCCAGCATCTCCCAGGCGATCTCCCGAATCTCCCACTGGGCGCGGCGGCAGGTGCGCAGCTTGAAGAAGTGGACGAGCTCCCGAAGGTTCATGGAGAGCAGCAAGTCCGTCTGGTGTCCGCTGAGCGCGAAGTACGCCAGCGTCTGGGCGGGCAGGCCCATGGCCCGGGCCGTCTTTCTCTGGGTGTCAAAGGCGCGGCGATAGATGGCCTCCGCCTTGGGAACGGCCCGCACCGTCTCCGGCAGCACATACCGGCCCCCCGCCAGCGCGTTGACCACCGGCGGCACCAGCAGGGAGACCACGCGATGCCGGGTGAAGTGGGTCACGCACGCCAGGGAAGCGCCGCGGATGCGGAAGGTGTAGCGCGCCAGCTCCAGCTCCCTGGGCCGGGCGTCGGTCAGCAGCGCGCGCAGGTCCATCTCCCGCCCGGAGAAATCGCAGGCCAGGTTGATCAGCGCCCGGGCGTCCTTCGGCGCGTCCACCAGCTCCGCGTGGCCCTTCCCGGGCGTGCAGGGCTGTAAGCTATGATTCAAACCCATGGGGGTGTAACGGGGATAGCGCTCCGCCTCCCCGTCGATGACGCCGGGGTAGATTGCGTCAAACTGTTCCTTTAAGAGCCTGGGGGTAATGGTTAGGTTACCGTATTCGCCTTCGATTCCGTACATTTTGGTCACAACCGTGAGCACGTACCAGCTGGCTGCGCCG
>CADBZH010000052.1 GCA_902799045.1 uncultured Eubacteriales bacterium | reverse complement strand
CGTGATGAACGAGATCATGTCCGGCGAGACCAGTCCCACCCAGAACGCGGCGTTCCTGGCGGCGCTGTCCACCAAGAGCGCCCGGGCCGAGACCACCGACGAGATCGCCGGCTGCGCCGCCGCCATGCGGGACCACGCCACGAAGGTAGATCCCGGCATGGAGGTGTTCGAGATCGTGGGCACCGGCGGCGACAACGCCCACAGCTTCAACATCTCCACCTCCGCCGCGCTGGTGTGCGCCGCGGGCAGCGTGAAGGTGGCCAAGCACGGCAACCGGGCGGCGTCGTCTCTGTGCGGCACAGCGGACTGCCAGGAGGCGCTGGGAATCAACATCCAGCAGAGCCCAAAGAAATGTGTTGAAATGCTGAACGAGGCGGGGATGTGCTTTTTCTTCGCCCAGAAGTACCACACGTCCATGAAGTACGTCGGCGCGATCAGGAAGGAACTGGGCTTCCGCACGGTGTTCAACATCCTTGGACCGTTGACCAATCCGGCGTCCCCGACAACCATGCTGCTGGGTGTATACGACGATTATCTTGTGGAACCGCTGGCGCAGGTGCTCATCAACCTGGGCGTGAAGCGGGGCATGGTGGTCTATGGCACGGACAAGCTGGACGAGATCAGTCTGTCTGCGCCGACCCACATCTGCGAATTCAAGGACGGCTGGTTCAAGTCCTACACCATCAAGCCGGAGGATTTCGGCATGGAGCGCTGCCAGAAATCCGACCTGGTGGGCGGCACGCCAGCGGAGAACGCCGCCATCACCCGTGCCATCCTCTCGGGCGAGAAGGGCCACAGGCGCAACGCCGTGCTGCTGAACGCCGGGGCAGGGCTGTACCTGAACGGCAAGGCGGAGAGCCTCGCGGCGGGCGTCAGGCTGGCGGGCGAGCTGATCGACAGCGGCAGCGCCATGGCGACGCTTCAGAAGGTGATCGAGGTCAGCAACCGGCCGGAGGAATGATGATGACAATACTGGATCAATTGGCCGAGCATGCCCGGCAGCGCGTCGCGGTGGCCAGGACGATAAGTCCCATGGAGGACATCAGGCGAGAGGCGCTATTGCTGCCGAATGGCGATTTCCCTTTTGAACGGGCGCTGTCCGGGGATGATCTCGCATTCATCTGCGAATGCAAACGGGCGTCGCCCTCCAAAGGCATGATCGCGCCGGAATTCCCTTATCTGGATATTGCTAAGGATTACGAGGTAGCGGGGGCCGAGGCCATCTCCGTGCTGACGGAGCCCAAGTGGTTTCTGGGCAGCGACGACTATTTGCGGGAAATCGCCGCAAGCGTCGCCATCCCCTGTCTGAGGAAGGACTTCACCGTGGACGAATACATGCTCTATCAGGCCAAGCTGCTGGGCGCATCGGCGGCGCTGCTGATCTGCGCGATACTGGACGGGGCGGAGCTGATGGACTACATCCAGATCTGCGACGGCCTGGGGCTGTCCGCGCTGGTGGAGGCCCACGATGAGGCCGAAGTGGAAATGGCGCTGAAGGCCGGAGCGAAGATCATCGGCGTAAACAACCGCAATTTGAAGGACTTCACCGTGGACACCGGCAACAGCCGCCGCCTGCGGGCCATGATCCCGCGGAATATATTGTTCGTGTCCGAGAGTGGCGTGAAGGATGCCGCCGACGTTCAGGCAGCGCGGGCGATGGGCGCGGACGCGGTGCTGGTGGGCGAGGCGCTGATGCGCGCCCCCGACCGAAAGGCGAAGCTCATGGAATTGAGGGGGACAGCATGACACGTATCAAGCTGTGCGGGCTGACGCGGCTCTGCGACATCGAATGGGCGAATGATTTGCAGCCCGACTATATCGGTTTCGTGTTCGCCCGGAAAAGCAAGCGCTGTGTCTCGCCAGAAACAGCGAAAGTCCTGCAGGAACGGCTGAATCCCGGCATTGTCGCCGTAGGGGTATTCGTGAACGAGGCACCGGAGGCCGTGGCGGCGCTGCTTAACGATGGGATCATCGACGTCGCCCAGCTCCACGGCGGCGAGGATGAGGATTATATCAAAACCCTGCGGAAGCTGACGGACATGCCCCTGATCCAGGCATTCCGCATAGAAAACGCCGCCGACCTCGACCGGGCTCGACAGAGTACCGCCGACCACGTCCTTCTGGACAACGGCGCGGGCGGCACGGGCACGGCCTTTGACTGGGCGCTTTTGAAGGAATTTGACCGGCCCTGTTTCCTGGCGGGAGGGCTTTCCCCGGAGAACGTGGCACAGGCTGTCAGAGCCGTCCATCCCTTCGCTGTGGATGTTTCCAGCGGCATTGAGACGGACGGCGTGAAGGACTATAAAAAGATGACCGCGTTTGTAAATGCGGTGAGACATGAGGAGTGATAGCGCATGACCAATCCCAACGGGCGCTTTGGCGTCCACGGCGGACAGTACATCCCGGAGACGCTGATGAACGCCGTGATCGAGCTGGAGGCCGCGTACAACGCGGCCAAGGCCGACCCGACCTTTCAGGCGGAGCTGACCGAGCTGTTCAACGAATACGCGGGCAGGCCCAGCCGGCTCTACTTCGCCAAACGCATGACCGCCGATCTGGGCGGGGCGAAGATCCACAAGATCAACAACGTGCTGGGGCAGGCGCTGCTGGCAAAGCGCATGGGCAAGACCCGGCTGATCGCCGAGACCGGCGCGGGCCAGCACGGCGTGGCCACCGCCACCGCCGCGGCGCTGATGGGCATGGAATGCGTGGTGTACATGGGCGTGGAGGATACCATCCGCCAGGCGCTGAACGTGTACCGCATGCGGCTGTTGGGGGCCGAGGTCATCCCCGTGGAGACCGGCACCGGCACGCTGAAGGACGCCGTTTCCGCCGCCATGCGGGAGTGGACGAACCGCATCACCGACACCCACTACTGCCTGGGCAGCGTCATGGGGCCGCACCCGTTTCCGACCATCGTGCGGGACTTCCAGGCGGTGATTTCGCAGGAGATTAAGTCTCAGCTCATGGAGAAGGAGGGCCGTTTGCCAGACGCGGTGCTGGCCTGCGTGGGCGGTGGCAGCAACGCCATCGGCGCGTTCTATCACTTTATAGAGGATAAGTCCGTTCGCCTCATCGGCTGCGAGGCCGCGGGGCGAGGCGTGGACACCTTTGAAACGGCGGCCACCATCGCCACCGGCAGGCTGGGCATCTTTCACGGCATGAAGAGCTACTTCTGCCAGGACGAATACGGCCAGATCGCGCCAGTGTATTCCATCTCGGCGGGGCTGGACTACCCTGGCATCGGCCCGGAGCACGCCTGGCTGCACGACACCGGGCGGGCGGAATACGTGCCCGTCACCGACGACGAGGCCGTGAACGCCTTCGAGTACCTGTCCCGGATGGAGGGCATCATCCCCGCCATCGAATCGGCCCACGCTGTGGCCCACGCCATGAAACTGGCCCCGACGATGAGCAGGGATCAGATCATGGTCATCAACATCTCCGGCCGAGGCGACAAGGACTGCGCCGCCATCGCCCGCTACAGGGGGGAAAACATCAGTGAGTAATATCAAAAGAGCCTTTGACCACGGCAAGGCGTTCATCGCCTTCATCACCTGCGGCGACCCGGACCTTGAGACCACGGCGGCCTGCGTTCGCGCGGCGGTACGGGGCGGCGCGGACCTGATCGAGCTGGGCATTCCCTTCTCCGACCCCACCGCCGAAGGCCCGGTGATCCAAGCCGCCAACGAGCGGGCGCTCAAGGGCGGGGTAACCACCGACAAGATCTTTGAACTGGTACAGGAATTGCGAAGAGACGTGACAGTACCGATGGTGTTCATGACCTACGCCAATGTTGTCTATTCCTACGGCATCGAGCGCTTCTGTGACAAATGCGTCGCGGCAGGCATCGACGGCATGATCCTGCCCGATGTGCCCTTTGAGGAGAAGGAGGAGTTCGCCCCGGCCTGCCGTGCGCGGGGGCTTGCGTTCATCAGTCTCATCGCGCCCACCAGCGAGAACCGCGTGGCCATGATCGCGAAGGAGGCCGAGGGCTTCCTGTATATCGTATCGTCCATGGGCGTCACCGGCGTGCGCAGCG
>CADBZH010000051.1 GCA_902799045.1 uncultured Eubacteriales bacterium | reverse complement strand
GACGACAGCGGCGCGCTGACCGGCTTTGAAGTGGATGTCGCCAACGCCATCGGCGAAAAGATCGGCTACCAGGTGGAATTCGTGGAAGGCGCATGGGATTCCCTGTTCCCCGCGCTGGATGCGGGCACCATCGACGTGATCATGAATCAGGTGACGATCACCGACGCCAGGTTGGAGACCTACGACTTTTCAACGCCCTACGTCTACACCCGCCCAGTGGTGATCGTCGCGGCGGACAACGAGGAGATCGCCAGCTTTGAGGACCTGAATGGGAAAAAGGCAGCCGAGGGGCTGACCTCCAACTACAACGCCATCGCCCAGAGCTATGGCGCGGAGATCGTCGGCCAGGACGTGTTCGCGCTGGCCGTGGAGCTGGTCAAGGGCGGCGAGGCCGACGCCGTGGTGAACGACGAGCTGACCTACGCCTACTGGCAGGTGACGACCGGCGACTTCGATTCGACCAAGATCGTCGCCCGGTCGGAGGACGTCACCAGCAGCGCCGTGGTCATCCAGAAGGGGCGCGACGAGCTGCGCGACGCCATCAGCGGCGCGATCGACGAGCTCCTGGCGGACGGGACGATCTCGGCCATTTCCGAGAAGTACTTCCAAATCGACGTCTCCCAGAAGTAAACCGTCATCAAGCCTGGACGGGCTGCCGGGGCTGATCCCGGCAGCCCTTTCGCAATAGAAAGCTGGAGTTGATACCTATGGCCGCACTGCTCGAAACGAGAGAGATCCAAATTGCCCTCAACGCCTTTTGGCCGATGCTGAAGCAGGGGCTGATCTATTCCATACCGCTGACGCTGGTTTCCTTCGTCATCGGGATGGTGATCGCCATACTGAGCGCGCTGCTGATCATCAACCGGGTCCCCATACTCTCCCAGGTCATGCGCTTTTATGTGTGGGTGTTCCGTGGCACGCCCTTGCTGGTCCAGCTGTTCATCGTCTATTGGGGCATCTGCAACCCGATGAAGATCAGCAACCTGGTCGCCTGCGTGGTCGCCCTGTCGCTGAACGTGGGCGCCTATGCCTCCGAGACCATCCGCGCCGCGATACTCTCCATCGACAAGGGCCAGTGGGAGGCGGGCTATTCCATCGGCATGACCTGCCAGCAGGCGTTCTGGCGCATCATCGTGCCGCAGGCCGCGAAGGTCTCCGTGCCGCCGCTGTTCAACACATTTATCAGCCTGGTCAAGGACACTTCCCTCGCCTCCAACATCATGATCGCCGAGATGTTCCGCAAGGCCCAGGAGTTTGCGGCCAGCTCGCTCAGGTATCTGCTCATCTATTCGGAAGCGGCGCTGATCTACCTGATGTTCTGCACGCTGTTGAACGGCCTGCAAAAGCTGTGTGAGAAGCGACTGCGCGTAGGAAAGTGAGGCGAGTGCGATGTATTATGTCAAGGACATCCAAAAATCCTTTGATGGCAACCATGTGCTGAAGGGTGTTTCCCTCGACATCGAGGCCAACAGAACGACGGTGCTGGTGGGCCCGTCCGGCTCCGGGAAGACCACCCTGCTGCGCTGCGTCAACCTGCTGGAAATGCCGGACAGCGGCGTCGTTCATCTGAACGGGGATGAGATCGTCTTCGGCAAGGACGCGCCGCCCAAATTCGCTGGCAGCGCGGCACGGGCGCTGCGCCGAAAGACGGGCATGGTATTTCAGAATTTCCAGCTGTTTCCCCACAAAACGGTGATCGGAAACATCATCGAGGGTCCCGTCTCCGTCCTGAAGCAGGACCGGGCGCAGGCCATCGGGGAGGCGGAAGCGCTGCTTGAAAAGGTCGGGCTCCTGGAAAAGCGGGACGCATGGCCGCGCGACCTCTCCGGCGGCCAGCAGCAGCGCGTCGCCATCGCGCGGGCGCTGGCCATGAAGCCGGAGCTTCTGCTGTTTGACGAGCCCACCAGCGCCCTGGACCCCGAGCTGGAATACGAGGTCCTGAGCATCATCAGGCAGCTCTGCGCAGAAAAACAGACCATCGTCATCATCACCCATAAGCTGTCCTTCGCCCAGGAGGTGGCGGACAAGATCGTCTTCTTCGATGATGGAAGGATCCTGCGCCAGGGCACCTGGGAGGAGATGAATGACGGCAGTGTGCCGCGCATTGCCCAGTTTTTGAACATGCTCCGATAGATTCATTCATATTATTCTTTTTTTGAGAAATGATATCCGGGAGGACATTGAGAGACAGGACCATGGAACAGGAGGGGCATCAATTGGATGGAATTCATTCAGTCCTGATCAAGGATACCACGCGGGAGGAGCGCATTCGAATCGTCAACCGTTCTCTCGCCGTGTGCGGCACGGAATGCGAGTTTTGCAGCGGCTGCGATAATCGTGGCGGCGGACGCATAGAAACCTACTATCAACCCTACATCGACGGGGAAAAGGAGCTGCGCCAGATCAACGAAGAGTTTCGCACGGGGCTGGTGCGGGGATAAACGGTCAATAAAAGGCAGTCTGGGTCTGGAATAGACTGCCTTCTTTATCCCTATATAATCTGGTCCTCATACAGTCTTTTGCTGAAATAACGGTCTCCACGATCAGGAAAGACGACGACAACATTGCCTATGGCGCCGTCCTTTACCAACTTCAGCGCTGCCGCCAGGGCACCGCCGGAGGAGGAGCCGGCGAAGATGCCCTCTCGGCTGGCCAGCAGACGGGCATAGGCAAAGGCCTCGGCGTCGGTAATCTTGACAACCCGATCCACCAGCGATATATCCATGGTGTCCGGAATAAAATCGTTGCCGATGCCTTCGATGTCGTAGTCGCTGTGCTCGCCGCCGCCCATAGTGGAGCCCACCGGATCGGCCAGCACGCCCTGTACGGAAGGATTCTGTTCCTTCAGATACTTCACGATGCCGCTGTAGGTGCCGCCGCTGCCCGCGCCGGCCACGAGATAGTCTACATTTCCTTTCAAGTCTCTCCAGATCTCCGGGCCGGTGGTCTCGTAGTGGGCCAGGGGGTTCGCGGGGTTGTGGAACTGCCCCAGCGAGATCGCGCCGGGGATCGCCGTGCGCAGCAGGTTTGCCTTTTCCTCCGCGCCCAGCATGCCGCCTTCTCGGGGCGTGTTGATGATCTCCGCGCCCAGCGCGCGCATCAGGGTCTGCTTCTCCTGGCTGAACTTTGTCGGCACCACGAAGATCACCCGGTAGCCCCGGTTCAGCGCCGCGAAGGCGATGCCCAGGCCGGTA
>CADBZH010000050.1 GCA_902799045.1 uncultured Eubacteriales bacterium | reverse complement strand
GTCCGTCAGCCGCTTCGCCCGAAACCTCATCGACTGCATCACCTGGGTCAGGGCGCTGCAGGCGCACGACCCGCCCATCGCCGTGTTCTTCGAGCAGGAAGGCATCAACACGCTCAACACCTCCAGCAACATCATCCTGTTCGTGCTGGCCATGGTGGCGGAGGAAGAGAGCCACATGAAGAGCGAGGCGATGCTGCTATCGCTGGAATGGCGCTTCAGCCGCGGGCGCTTCCTGATCCCCGCCATCCTGGGCTACGACAAGATCGTCGAACCGGACGGCAACGGAGGCTTCCGGAAGTTCCTCCGCATCAACGAGGATGAAGCCCGCACCATCCGCCTCATGTACTACATGCTGGTAAACGGCGAACCCCTTACAAAGATCGCGGAGACCCTGACGGACCTCCAGCGGGAGACGGGCTGGCGCAAGATCAGCCCCAAACTCCACAACACCGAATGGACGCCCGGCGCGGTGCGCAATGTGCTCCGCAATCAGAAGTACTGCGGCGACATCCTGGCTCGCAAGACCTGGACGCCGGACTTCCATGACCACAAGTCGCGGCCCAACCGCGGCGACAAGAACAAGTATTACCAGGCCGACCACCACGAGGCCATCGTGTCCCGCGCCATCTGGAACGCGGCACAGAGGATCCTGAACAGCAACCGATACAGAGGTTCCGGCGGCTATCTCCCGATGCGCGTCATCGATCACGGCCTTCTCTGCGGCTTCGTCTCCATGAACCGCGCCTGGGCGGGCTTCACGCTGGACGATTACTTCTACGTCTCCAGCGTCGCCATGGGCCAGACCGAAGGAACGCTGGAAGCGGATCTGCAGAACGAGCACCTGCCCGACGGCGGATACGCCATGGGCACGCTCTCCGGCGAAGGGGATGTCATGCGCATCGCCCGACAGCTGACCAAGGAGGAGATAAGGGCCAAGGCGGAGCTGACCGGCGCGGAGCCGGAAGAGGACATCCCGAAGATCAAGCCTGGATACCAGGTCGTCGACTCCGACATGTTCTCCCACGCCAACGACCCCGTGGTGCGATTCACACGGAAGAGCATCGCCTTCAACTCCACCTGCATCGCAAGGCTGAACCGCTTTTATGAGATTCCCGACGGCATGGGTGCCCGACGCGTCCAGTATGTGGAATTCCTGCTGAATCCCATCGAGCGCATGGTGGCGGTACGGCCGTGTTTGCCGGACCATCCCAACGCGATGCGCTGGTCCAACGACCGGGGCCGCTCCACAGGCATCGGCGCGACGGCGCTGTGCAAGACGCTTTTCACCCTTCAGAACTGGGACACGGACTACAGCTTCCGCGTCCCCGTCAGCGTTGTTGAAAGGCATGACGAGACGGTGCTCCTGTTCGATCTCGATAACTTCATCGGCAGGGAGATTGGCAAGAAGGCCCCTGCGGTGCTTCAGCCCGAGGACGGCGAGCCCGCGGAGATTGTCGTGGAGGAAGCGGAGGACACCAGCGGATTCTTCTATGGCGCGGACGATGAAGTCCAGTCCGTGGAAGTGACCGAGGAGATGCAGCGCCGGATGGAGCAGATCGCCGAGTACGAGGAGAAGCGTTTCGGCACCCCTGTGTATGAATTTGACGATGATCCCCGTATGCCAGAGTGCGATGACGATGACTGGGCCCTCATGGCCGAGGCGCGGCCCCTGGACATTGAGCACACCGTCGACGAACAGATCATCACCGACCTGCAGGACGAGCTGCTGGAGGAGCTGATCGCCGCAGAGGCGCAGAAGGAAGCCCAGGCGGGTGAAGCAGAGGAGGTGGAACAGACATGATCATCATACGCAACCCCGCGCACAGCAGACCGCTGTCGCAGAACGTGAAGCGCCTGATGAAGGAATCACGCGCTTCTCCGTACAATCCCGCGGTCGTGAAGGCGGGGCGAAACATGGCGGACAAGGACCTGGTGTTCTGCGACCTGCAGGGCAACATCTTCATGGCCGCTGTGGATCGCGGACTGGAAATGGCGTTGTTCGCGCCGCTGTACATGAACAGCCAGCTGGCCGCCGTCATCGACTTCAGCTTCTTCCATCCGGGGGATTGCGATTCTCCCGTCGACTATCTGAACATCCCCGTGATGCTCAAATCGCCGGAGCTGATTGTCGACACCCTGCTGTGGATCGAGGGCATCGTCACGAAGAAGGACACGAGCGAGACCGCCAGAGCCGCGCTGATCAACGCGCTGTCAAAGGGAGAAAGCCCTGACGACAGCCTCATGGCGATCAGCGACACGGTTCTGCCGCTGGCTGTTGATGAGCTCACCGCGAAATACGAGTATGCCTACTGGCTGGGCTACATCTACCGCTACGAATCTCTTCTGCATGAGGAGGCCAGCCGCATGGTCTATGCCGTGCTGGACGAATCCTTCATGCGGGAGACCTTTGGGCAGATGGACTTCGGCGACATCAATCTTTCCGACTGTGCCGGAGAGATATGCCAGAGGCTGGATCAGCTCATACTCAGCAACCTGTAATTCTGCCTTTCGTCCTCCGGGCGAAGGGCTAAAGGAGGTTTCACAATGGAAGCAAACATTCCCTACAGCGGGACCTTCCCGCAGGCGCCGTACCAGCCGCCGCAGGTAAACGGCTATATACAGCCGCGGCCCAGGCAGGTACCGGCACGGCCGCCGGAAGCGCCATCTAACGCGCCTCAAAACGGGGGCGGCGTAAACTACGTCATGGGCGGCTATCAGCCGCGCCCGCTGACGCTGCCGGACCCCGAGGCTCTGGCCGCCCGGCTCGACATGGACGCCTACCACGTCATCCGCATCGAGTATTTCTCCCTGCGCTTCGAGCCGGTCATGACGGTCAGGGACGGCAACGTCACCTTCAACAACTGCTGCATTCGCGGCTTGGATGACGCCGTCTGGATCCACTTCCTGATCGGCGACGATGACGACAATACCCTGATCGTCCGCCCCAGGAAGGAGGGCACGCGCGGCGCGGTGCGCTGGTGCATCGTAAAGAGCGACCTGCGCAAGAGCCGCACCATTTCCTGCGAACGGCTGACCACCAAGCTGTACAGGCGCATGAACTGGAAGAAGATCTACCACTACAAGCTCGTGGGCACGCGCGTCCCCTACAAGGATGAGGAAGTCTACGTTTTCTTCCTCGACAGCGCCATCCCCGTCGCACCCGGTTCCGTGACCCCCGACGGCAAACGCATCCGACAGCGAATCGTCGAACCTGAGGAATGGGCAGACTCCTACGGTCCCACCGTGAAAGAGATTGAAGCGTCCACTCAGATCGATCTCGACAAGGGCTTCACCGAAGAGCTGATCCCCGAGCGGACGCACGGTCAGCCTAACCTGACGGAGAATGAACAGATCCAGATGGAGGAGGTGTATAGCGGATGAACGAAGCCCTGATGCTGACGCTCTGCATGGAGGAGAACACGCTCCTCATTTCAAACGGCGTTCTGGGGCAGCTCGGTTCGCCGCCCATGATCCAGATTCGCATCAGCGAGTCTGACCGGTCGCTGCTGGTGCAGCCCTGCGAATACGGCACCCGCGGCGCAATCGTCGTCCCCGACAGGCAGATGTACCAGCTGGAGACGCCTGCGGACACGCTGGTGCGCCACATCCGCAGGATCACCGGCTGGATGGACAACAATCCCCGCGTCCTCTGCGGTGTGCACATTCCCCAGCTCAATGCCGTCTATTTCGGCCTGGATACCGCCCAGTTCGCGGTTCTGCAGCCTCCGCCCTCTGCCGCCTTCCCGGCGCAGGGGGACGCGGGCTATGAAGGTGGTGCTGTAAATGGATAAGCAGCAGTTGCTGGTCTATTTCCAGGATCACTACCTGTCCCGCCAGGACGTGCTGTACAAGCTGCCCCTGAACATCTCCATCGATTCGTTCTGGCAGGACCTTGTCAACCAGCGCAAGGCGCGCGCGACGATGCTTCCGCTGTATTCTGCTACGGGCCAGCCGTACTGGTTCGTCACGACGGACAGGATGGTAAAGGCCAGCGAACGTCTATGCGAGGAGGCCCTGCAGCACGAGGCCTTTTCGCGGACTATCCCATACAGGAAGTGGTGGATTTCCTCCGACGCGGCGGAGATCCAGAAAACGCCTACGAGCAAAGCGTCCTCAACAATTACCAGGCGGGGTCATACCTGCTGAGCGCCTTGAGCATACCCTTCGACGAGGCCTTTGTCAAAGAACTGGCGGCAACCCTGCTTGATGGCAACGGGGAGTACCGCTCCACAGACGCCCCGTCCATACCCGCCATGGAGGGCGAGAATTACACCGCCCCCCTCGCACCAGCTCAAGGAGCGCATGACCCAGTATTACGCCTTCCTGGCTGATACCCGTGTGCATCCGCTGATCAAGGCGGCGGTCGGACAGGCGTATATCCTGACAACAAGGGCCATTTCCGGAAGGAAATGAACGGCTGGGACGCCTCATATCCAATGCGGTGCTGCTGCGCTACGGATATGACTTCTTTCTGGACATCAGCATCAGCT
>CADBZH010000049.1 GCA_902799045.1 uncultured Eubacteriales bacterium | reverse complement strand
CGGTCAACGATGCGCTGCATCGCCTCCCTCCGCTCTGCTTAGGCAGAACGAAAAATCCGCTCCGCATATGTTCACTTTTAGATTGAGTTTAGTATAAGATGGTTTTGTAGGGGCGCCATCCCGCACCGCACGCGAAATGCCGCCCCTGCAAAAACGGGGAGCGGCAATCGCGCAAGCATCCCTTGTGCGGGGGAAGCGCTCATTCGTCGTCGAGGAGCACCCGATAGTTATGGCCGTGCCATTCAAAGATCCCGGGGGCGTTGAAGGACAGTATGATCCGCTGGCCGTCGGCGAAGGTGAAGGTGTAGGCGCTGCCGGCGTCGCACCACATCTCGTCGGTGGGCTCGCCGACGCGCATGCTGCGGAAGCTCTGAAGCTCGGAGAGCATCTCGTCCACGTCGGTGACGACGGTCTCCTCCATCTGATCCCGGTAGAAGAGCATCTCCACCGGCGGGTTGGCGTCCAGGTTGTCAAACAGGGCGGTGAGGGTCGGGTCGTTGCAGAAATCCAGCAGCAGGTTGTTGGGCTGCGGCTCGGTCCAGGCCGGCGTTTCCGCTTCGGCCAGCGCGCCGCCGGCGACCAGCAGGATGCCGACGAGCGCCGCGAGGATGCGCATGGCGTTCTTCATGGGGATGCCTCCTTGCTCGTTGTTGACCGTTGGACGGGGCGGGAGCGGGTATGGTTCCCACTTTTCGGCAGGTTTGTGAATTATATGAAAAATCCTGTTCAGGCGCTTGACAGGGCCGGGGGAATGGGGTACACTTTACCTAGCTAAATTATAGCACTAAATGCGATGAAGGCATTATGCGCCTGGTTCGCGCCTGTAGAGAGTCGGCGGCGGGTGAAAGCCGATGGGCGGACGGGGAGGCAGTCTCGTGCCTGAGCAGACGGTCTGAAAGGCAAGTAAGATCGTCCGGAGGCCCCGTTACCAAGGCTGGGCGCTTGATGGAGCGCTGAAGAGAGGCCGCGCGAGCGGCAACACGGGTGGTACCGCGGTTTGATTTATGTCTGATCGTCCCGAAGCACAGAGCGATTGTGCTTCGGGCTTTTGTTTCGCCCGATCCATCAATACATATTCATAGGAGTGACACCATGAAGACCATCAAGCTGATTGACATGACGCTCAGGGAAGTGAACGCGCTGCGCGAGGGCGCGCTGTCGTTCAAGGAGAAGCTGGAGATCGCCCGCGGGCTGGACCGCCTGAAGGTGGATGGCATCGAGCTGGCGCCGGTGAGCGGCGGCAAGGCGGACGTGCTGTCCAACAAGACCATCGCGGCCATGGTGCAGACGGCCATCGTCGCGTCGGTGGACGTGGCCTCCGGCAGCCTGGAGGACACCTGGGAGAGCGTTCGAGGCGGCAAGCACCCGCGGCTGAACCTGCTGGCGCCGCTCTCTCCGGCGCTGATGGAATACAGCTGCCACAAGAAGGCCCCGGCCATGCTGGAGCTGGTGAAGGAGCGGGTGAAGGCGGCGCGCGGCCTCTGCGAGGACGTGGAGCTGACCGCCGTGGACGCCACCCGCGCCGAGCCGCAGTTTTTGTACCAGGCCATCGCCGCCGCCGTCGAGGCGGGCGCGGACTGGGTGACGCTGTGCGACACCGCCGGCGTCCTGCTGCCGGATGAGTTCGCGGCCTTCGTCGCGGGCGTGAAGGCGGGCGTGCCGCAGCTTTCTTCCGGCGTGGAGCTGTTCGTGCAGCCCAGCGACGCCATGAGCATGGGCGCGGCCTGCGCCGCCGCCGCCGTCGCCCAGGCGGGCGCGGACGGCGTGAAGTGCGCCGTGGTGCCCGCGGGCATCCCCACGCTGGGCCAGCTCGCCCGGTTTGTGGAGGTGAAGGGCGCGGCGCTGGACGTGGCCGCAAACCTTCGCACCACGGAGTTGGAGCGCGTGTCCGGCCAGCTGAACCGGCTCCTGCAGCCCCACGAGGCCAACGAATCGCCGCTGACGAACGTGGCCATCGGGGAGACCGCGGGCGTATGCCTGGACGCAGGCGACGACATCGGCGAGGTGGTGAAGGTGGTCCGACAGCTGGGCTATGACCTGTCCGAGGAGGACAACGCCAAGGTGTACGAGGCCTTCAAGCGCGTGGCCGACCGCAAGCACTTCGTGGGCACCCGCGAGCTGGACGCCATCGTCGCCAGCACGGCCCTGCAGGTGCCCAGCACCTACCACATCGAGAACTACGTCATCAACAGCGGCAACGTGATCACCGCCACGGCCAACATCCTGCTCAATCGCAACGGCGAGCTGCTGCGGGGCGTGGGCGTGGGCGACGGCCCCATCGACGCCGCGTTCCTGGCCATCGAGCAGATCATCGGCCACCACTACGAGCTGGACGACTTCCAGATCCAGACTGTCACCGAGGGCCGCGACGCCATGGGCAGCGCCCTGGTGAAGCTGCGCGCCGACGGCCGGGTCTATTCCGGCAACGGCATCTCCACCGACATCATCGGCGCGTCCATCCGCGCCTACATCAGCGCGCTGAACAAGATCGTGTATGAGGCGAATTGAGTGAGGCAATAGGCAATAGGGAATAGGCAATAGGAGAAGCTGGAGACATCCGGTTCCGGTGATTCCGATTTGCCGTGATTCCGCTTTGCGAACACACGCGCTTTTTCCGCGCGGCAGCCACCATCCCTATTGCCTATTGCCTATTCCCTATTCTCTGAAATCCTGCCATCTGAGGTATAAACATATGAAACTCTCATTTTCGATACAGTATTGGAAATCCCTTGCCTGGGCCGACGCGGTGAGCGCCGCCCTCGACGCCAGGCTCTGCGGCGTGGAGCTGTGGGACGTCAACGGCGCGATGTTCGCGGGTAAGGCGAGCCCCACCAACCCGGAGCTGGCCGCCGCCACCCGCCGCCACCTGACGAACCAGGGTCTGTCGCTGCCCTGCGTGGACACCGCGGGCGATTTCACCGACCAGCGCTTCATGGACGAGCTGTCCGAGAGCCTGGACGCGGCGGTGAACCTGGGCGTTCCCTACGTGGGCATCCACACCGATTCCGACAGCCAGGCCGCCTGCGTGGAGCGCGTGGCGCGGCTGCTGGAGCTGGTGGGCGACAGGCCCGTCACGCTTCTGGTGGCCACCACCGGCGCCTATGCCGACACCGCGCGGCTGCGCGATTTGCTGAACCAGTTTGCCGACGACCGGCTGGCCGCGCTGTGGGACATGCACTCCACCTGCGTGTTCGGCGAGGACGCCGAGGCCACCATCACGAACCTGGGCGCCTACGTGCGCCACGTGCACATCCACGACTATCGCCGCGAGGGCGGGCTGTATGTGCCGGAGCTGGTGGGCGAGGGCGCGCTGCCGATGCGGGATTTGATGAACGCGCTGCGCTCGGTGAACTACGACGGGTTCATCTCGCTGCAGTGGAACCCGGACTGGATCGACGGCCTTGCCGACATCGAGATCCTGCTGACCCATTTCTCCAGCTGCATGTCCCGCTTCGAGGGCACCCGCCTGGGCCGCAAGCACCTGTACTGGAACAACCGCCACACCGGCAACTACGTCTGGAAGAAGGAGACCCTGATCGAGAAGACCTTCCCCCAGGTGCTGGACACGATGGTGGAGGAGTTCCCGGACCAGCTGGCGATCAAGTTCACCACGCTGGACTACACGCGCACCTACAGCCAGTTCCGCGACGACGTGGACGAGTTCGCCCGGACGCTGGTTTCCCTGGGCGTGCGCGCCGGCAGCAAGGTGACCATCTGGGCCACCAACGTGCCCCAGTGGTTCCTCACCTTCTGGGCCACCACGAAGATCGGCGCCGTGCTGGTGACGATGAACACCGCCTACAAGATCCACGAGGCGGAATACCTGCTGCGCCAGTCCGACACCCACACGCTGGTGATGATCGAGGGCTATCGCGATTCCAACTACAAGCAGATCGTGGGCGAGCTGTGCCCGGAGCTGGCGGAAAACAAGCCCGGCCAGCCGCTGCACTGCAGGCGCCTGCCCTTCCTGCGCAACGTGATCACCGTGGGCTTCCGGATGCCCGGCGCGCTGACCTGGGAGGAATCGCTGGAGTATGCCGCCCGCACGCCCGTGGAGGAGATCCGCCGCATGGCCGCCGCCGTGGACATCAACGACGTGTGCAACATGCAGTACACCTCCGGCACCACCGGCTTCCCCAAGGGCGTGATGCTGACCCACTACAACATCGTCAACGACGGCAAGATGATCGGCGACGGCATGGACCTGTCCACCGCGGACCGCATGATGATCCAGGTGCCCATGTTCCACTGCTTCGGCATGGTGCTGGCCATGACCGCCACCATCTGGCCTGCATCCACAACGAGCACATCACCGCCTTCCACGGCGTGCCCACGATGTTCATCGCCATGCTGGGCCACCCGGACTTTGAAAAGACCGACTTCTCCCACATGCGCACCGGCATCATGGCCGGCAGCCCGTGCCCCATCGCCGTGATGCGGGACGTGGTGGAGAAGATGCACATGCCGGAGATCGTGATCGTCTACGGCCAGACCGAGGCCTCCCCCGGCTGCACCATGAGCCGCACCACCGACCCGCTGGAGGTGCGCGTGGCCACGGTCGGCAGCGCCTTCCCGGAGATCGAGTGCAAGATCGTGGACCCGGAGACCGGCGAGGACTGCCCCGACGAGGTGATCGGCGAGTTCGTCGCCCGCGGCTACAACATCATGAAGGGCTACTACAAGATGCCCAAGGCCACCGCCTCCGCCATCGACAAGGACGGCTGGCTGCACACCGGCGATTTGGCCTGCCGCACCCCGGAGGGCAACTACCGCATCACCGGCCGCCTCAAGGACATGATCATCCGCGGCGGCGTCCAGGTCATCGGCGTGCCCGACAAGGCCATGGGCGAGGAGATCATGGCCTGCATCATCCTCAAGGAGGGCGAGACCATGACCGTGGAGGAGATGAAGCAGTACGTGCTGGACCACATGGCCAAGCACAAGGTGCCCAAGTACATCGACTTCGTGGACGGCTTTCCCATGAACGACGCCGGCAAGATCCAGAAGTACAAGATGCGCGAGATGGCCGTGGAAAAGCTGGGCCTGCAGAAGGACGCAGCGATCGAGACGGCGTAAAAATGATTTGGCGGGGGACCTGCTTCCCCCGCCAAGACCACCCCTTTGACAGATTTTGCTTGAGCCTGAAGGCTCTGGCCGCAAAATCTGCAAGGCAGCTTTTTTCACTCTGGTCGACAGGCTCCCTGCCGTGAAAAAAGCCCCGCCCGCGGCGTACATGCCGCCGCGTACGATTGAAGATCGGGGCGCTGCCTCCTTCCGGTGTCCCTGGCGAGTTGGCCGGGGCTCCAAAAGCCTTCCCCCATGGGGAAGGTGCCCCCGAAGGGGGCGGATGAGGTCCCCTCGCGTATCGCTTCGCGCCTCTGCCGCGATAAAGGCGCGGAGCCATCCTCAAAGGACCTCATCCGTCATTTGCTCCGCAGGCTGCGCAAATGCCACCTTCCCCATCGGGGGAAGGCTCTGGAGGGCCATATGCCGAAGATCACCTATTACAATGGAGATTATAAACCCCTGTCGCAGAAGCTGCGGCGGGAGATGACGCGACAGGAAAAGCATCTTTGGTATGATTTCCTGAAACCGCATCCGGCCACCTTCCGTCGACAGAAGCAGTTTGGACATTACATTGTGGATTTCTACTGTGCCAGCGCGAAGGTGGTTGTGGAGCTGGATGGCTCCCAGCACTACGAGCCCGAAGAAGTGCAGCGCGACGCCGAACGGGACCAATACCTGTCTGGCCTCGGATTGGCCGTGCTTCGGTTCAGCAATGCGGACGTCGACCAGCGTTTCGACGACGTTTGCGCTGCCATCGACAGGGAAATTGAGGAAAGATGCGGCGCGGGCCAAGCCTTCCCCCATGGGAAAGGTGGCGCGAAGCGGACGGAAAAGGTCGCCGCCCGCCCAAAAGCCTTCCCCCATGGGGAAGGTGCCCCCGAAGGGGGCGGATGAGGTCCCCTCGCATATCGTCTCGCGCCTCTGCCGCGATCAACGCATAAACCCCGCCGAAAAGGACCTCATCCGTCATTTGCTCCGCAGGCTCCGCAAATGCCACCTTCCCCATCGGGGGAAGGCTTTGGAGGTGGCGAACAGAATCGTGGCGGATCAGTACGGTTCGACCAATCGGAAGTTGTGGAGGTTGCGATGAAAAATTATACACAGGTATATGTCAAAAATAGTTTTGAAGCCGCAGAAACTTACTGCAAAGCATTTGGAGCAGAAATAACTCGTGAGTTTAAAAACGAAGATAACACTGCTTATGAGCACTGTGAGCTATCTGTAAACGGGGAAGGTTTTTTGGCATTGGCA
>CADBZH010000048.1 GCA_902799045.1 uncultured Eubacteriales bacterium | reverse complement strand
CCGGTAGGACCGGCAGCCAACTGCTGCCGCGTACACTGACCATCCGCCCGCCCCGTAGATTATGGGGCGGGCGTCTGTGTAGGTTGAGATTCGCGCCCGCTCTTCGGAGCGGGCGTTTTTTGTGTTCGGGGATGAGCCAGAAAACCCCGTCTTTCTGTAAAAACCAAAAACGAGCCGTTGCGTTCAGCGCGGGCGGCGCAACGCCGGCCCTACAAACAGGAGGGCCGGATTGCCATGGCCTGCGGCCTCGCAATGACGTGGTTCGACAATGCATCGCTGTACGTCATTGCGAGGAGGCCTTCAGGCCGACGTGGCAATCCGGTCTCCTCATTGATGGGAAACCGCGACCGATGCGCTTCGTCCTCGGGCGGGCCGATTTCCGCGCGCGTTCACCTATTGCCAACCTCCCCCCTGATATGTTAAGATATAATCAATACAGACAGGGGGACAGCGGAATGGATCGAAAAGGTTGGGACGAGGCGTTTGCCGCGCGGTTTGCCCGGCACGAGGACGAATTGAAGTGGCTCTACTGCGAGCTGTACCAGGGGGACATGCAGGCCTACGATTACTTCGTGGGCATGCTGTATCGCGCGTATCTGGACCGGCCGGAGGCGCTGCGGCGCATCGACGCCGAGCGCGAGGCGAATCCCGGCTGGTATCGCGAACGGGACATCACGGGCATGCTGATGTATGTGAAGGCCTTTGCCGGGACGCTGAACGGCGTGCGAAAGAAGCTGGACTACATCCAGGATTGCGGCGTGAACTACCTGCACCTGATGCCGCTGCTGGAGAGCCCGGAGGGCCGCAGCGACGGCGGCTATGCCGTCAGCGATTTCCGAAAGGTGCAGCCGGAGCTGGGCACCATGGAGGACCTGGCCGCCCTGGCGGAGGACTGCCACGGCCGGGGCATCTCGCTGTGCCTGGATTTCGTGATGAACCACACCAGCGAGGACCACGAGTGGGCCAGGAAGGCCCGGGCGGGCGACTGGGAGAGCCAGTGCCGCTACTTCTTCTACGACAACTGGGTGGTGCCCAATGAGTACGAGCGCACCGTGCCGCAGGTGTTCCCCACCACGGCCCCGGGCAACTTCAGCTGGTGCCCGGAGCTGAACAAGGTGGTGATGACCACCTTCTGGCCCTATCAGTGGGACCTGAACTACGCCAACCCGATGGTCTTCAACGACATGACGGACAACATGCTCTATCTGTGCAACCGGGGCGTGGACGTGATTCGGCTGGACGCCGTGCCCTACATCTGGAAGGCGCTGGGCACGAACTGCCGCAACCAGCCGAAGGTGCACACGCTGGTGCGCATGATGCGCATGGCCTGCGAGATCGTGTGCCCCGGCACGCTGCTGCTGGGCGAGGTGGTCATGGCGCCGGACAAGGTGGTGCCCTATTTCGGCACGGTGCTCAAGCCCGAGTGCCACATGCTCTACAACGTCACCACGATGGCCTCCATCTGGCACACCGTGGCCACCCGGGACGCGCGGCTGTTGAAGCACCAGCTTTCCCAGGTGTTCGCCCTGCCGGGACAGTACACGTTCCTCAACTACCTGCGCTGCCACGACGACATCGGCTGGGGCCTGGACTATGATTTCCTGGGCCGGTTCGGGCAGGACGAGGTGCCCCACAAGAAGTACCTGAACGACTACCTGACCGGCAAGTGGCCGGGGAGCCTGGCCCGGGGTGAGCTGTACAACGACGATCCCCGCCTGGGCGACGCGCGCCTCTGCGGCACCACCGCCTCCCTCTGCGGCGTGCAGGGGGCGCTGGAGGCGGGCGACGGGGCGGCGCTGGACGCGGCGCTGACGCTGGACGAGGCGCTGCACGCGCTGATGTTCACCCTCAGCGGCGTGCCGGTGCTCTACAGCGGCGACGAGATCGCCATGCTGAACGACGAGACCTATCACGACGACCCGCTGAAGGCGGAGGACAGCCGCTACCTGCATCGCGGGGACATGGACTGGGCCGCCGCCGAACGGCGCGGCGACGCGGGCACGCCCGGGGGACGGGTGTTCGCCGCCGTTCGGAGGATGGAGGCGCTGCGCCGGGAGCACCTGGCCTTCGACTCCGCCGCCGAGGTGCGCCTGGTGGCCGGGCTGCCCGATTCCATGCTGGGCATCGAGCGCGTGCTGGGCGGCGAGCGGCTGATCGCGCTGTTCAACTTCGCCGAGTTCGCCCAGGAAGCCCTGCCGGGGGACACCGGCCGCTATGCCGACCTCTGGACGGGCCGGGAGGTTTCCGCCGCGGGGCTGACCGTGCCGGCGGGCGGGTTCAAGTGGCTCGTGCAGGCCTGAGGAGCGGGGAGCCAGGGGGAGTGAGGAGTCGCAGACAGCGGCTGCCGCGCCTGCGCCACATCCGTATGTTATTCAAAGGGGAGACCCGATTGCCACGTCGGTCAGGATGGGAGCATCCGCCGATGCTTTCCCCTTCCCTCCTCGCAATGACGCAGCTATGTTACTCGAGTGTACGATACTAGAGTGTGTTTTTCCGCAGGTTTACTGGCGGTAAATCAAGGAAAAGCAACGCAGAAATGCAGCCAAATCCGCCGAAAATGCGCTTCGGGGATTTTAGAAACACACTCTAGCCTGCAAATACGACGTCATTGCGAGGAGGAGCGCAGCGACGACGTGGCAATCTGGCCTTTTCACTATCTTTTAAAGGAGCCCCATATGCGTAAATTGATTCCCGTATTGTTGTTGTGCCTGCTGCTGACCGGATGCGCCGGAGAGGCCGCCCCGACGCTGACGCCGGAACCGACGAACGCGCCGACGCCGGAGCCGGAGCCCACGGAGCCGGCGGACGCCTTTGGCATGGACGGGGCGGAGGCCCTGTCCTTCCGGGATGCCGCGGACAAGGTGCGCACGGATGCCCAGGCGGTGTACCTGTTCGCCGCGAACGTGGGCAAGGGCGACGCGCTGATCCTGCGCTGCGGCGACTGGGTCGGCCTGATCGACACGGGCAAGACCTGGGCGCGGGGCCGGGTGCTCTCGGCGCTGGACGCGATGGGCGCGGAGGCTCCGGACGCCGTGTTCCTCACCCATACCGACGACGACCACGTGGGCGGGCTGGAATGGCTGGCCGGGGAGCGCGCCGTCGGGGCGTGGTACGCCTCGGCGATGTACACCGGCGTGAAGGAGGGCAAGCACCCCGTGACGAAGGCCGTGGGCGAGGGCGTCCGCTGGCTCAGGCGGGGCGACGAGGTTCCGCTGGGCGACAGCGGCGCGGTGCTGAAGGTGCTGGCCCCGGCGAGCCTGTTTGAGGACAAGGACGACAACAACTCCCTGGTGATGCTGCTGGAATCGCCCCAGGGGAGGATCCTGCTCGCCGGCGACATGGAGCTGCCGGAGGAGGCGGAGCTGCTTTCCCAGGGGGACGACCTGTCCTGCGCCGCGTTGAAGGTGCCGAACCACGGCGACGACGACACCACCAGCGCCGCCTTCGCCAATGCCTGCGCGGCGCAGATCGCCGTGGTCTCCACCGACAGCCAGGAGAAGCCCGGCACCCCGGACCCCGGCGTCATCCGCCGCCTGGAGGCGGCCGGAAGCCGCGTGGTGGTCACCGAGGACAGCGGCCTGGGCATCCTCGTCACGCTGAAAAACGGCGCGGTGACCGCCGAGGCCGTGGACTTCCCTCATCCCGCCGCCTCCGGCCTGTCCATCGCCGAGGTGGACGCCTCGGACGACACCGTTACCCTTCAAAATACCTCTGACAG
This sequence comes from uncultured Eubacteriales bacterium, assembly GCA_902799045.1. Taxonomy (GTDB): domain Bacteria; phylum Bacillota; class Clostridia; order Christensenellales; family Aristaeellaceae; genus UBA2862. Next base: position 3,463 of record CADBZH010000048.1, on the reverse strand, counting down.
TCCCGTCGGCCTCGACGGCTGCTACCTCTACTCCGACAAGGGCGGCGAGCTGTACGTGTTCGCCGGCGCGAGCCTTGACCCCGGCCAGACCCTCACCGTCGGCACCAACACCACCGAGGGCGATTACGACCTCCTCTGGGATGACAAGAAGGTCATCAACAGGAAGAAGACGGATACGATCTGCCTCTACGACGACTGCGGCCGCCTGATCGACTGGATGGGGAACGGGAAATAGGGAGCAGGGAATGCTGCTTACACGTTTCCTGCAGGGGCGGGCGCCTGAGGACGAATCGCATCAAAGGAGAGACCAGATTGCCACATCGAACCCTTCGGGTTCTCCTCGCAATGACGTACAGCGAAACAGAATCGAACCACGTCATTGCGAGGAGCGCAGCGACGTGGCAATCCGGGTCCCCCGTTTTGTAGGGGCGGCATCTCGTGCACGGTGCGGGAAGCGGTGCGCGCGCGATTCCGGTCTGCGCCGCCCCTACAAATACATACCTTCTGTATGGTTATGCGTTTTGAGACAGCCTCTCGAAAACGCGGCAGCCGCTATTCCTGCTCCCTGTTCCCTCCCTTCCCCCCAAAAAAGTCACAATCCCGCCGCCTGTAGACAAGCAGGCGGCTTTTGCGTTATCAAAATGCGACATTCCCCCCAACGGGCGGGGCTTGTGGTATAATTACAAATGGAGACTTGTCTATACCACCACCAAAGGGGTGAGAGATATGGCGCTTTTGCGCGTTGGCGGCCTGAATCCGGGCAAGAAGCGGGAGGAGCTGCTCCAGAGCTACGAGGGCGAGGAGCCCTACATGCCCGGCGGCTACGAGACCCCCTATGACGGCGAGGAGCCCTACATGCCCGACGGCTATGACGACCGGGACTATGACGAGGGCGATTATGGGGACGACTACGGCTACGACGACGGGGACTACGAGCCCTATGACGACGCGAGCCGCTATGACGACGATTACGGCTACGACGAGGCCTACGGCTACGAGGACGGCTACTATTCCGACGAGGACGACGATATGGAGCGCGCGCCCTATTACGACGCGCCCGAATACGTGCCGGAATACCCGGATAACAGCATCGGCGACCTGCTGGACTATGTGGACGCGCACGAGTGGATCAACTGGGTGCTGCTGTTTCTGGTGCCGCCGCTGGGCATCTGGATGCTGTGGCGCAGGCGTCGCTACAGCCAGAACGCGAATATCCTGCTGACGCTGCTGTCGCTGCTGTGGCTGCTGGCGGTGGTGGTGGTGCTGTTCGTGCGCCCGTTCCGCCCGCGCACCGAAACCACCATCACGCCCCAGCCCGTGGGCGCGGCGGCGCTGCCGACCCAGGCGCCCGTCCAGGAGGAGGCGCCCGTGGAGGCCGTGGTGGTGCCCGCCGAGGAGGTGGACGAGGCCAACGCCGTGTACACCGTGGCCCAGACCCCCTATTACCACCAGAGCGAGAGCTGCTCGTTCATCCCGGCCGGCTCGGATGTGGGCCGCATCGCCCGCAACACCGCCATCGAGCAGAGCCTGCTGGCCTGCCCCTACTGCCTGGCCAGCCAGTATAGCGACGGCATGTGGGACCTGGTGTTCGTCAACGCCGAGATGGAGGACCGCAGCAACATGAAGGTGTACTGCTCCGCCTTCAACACGTTCTTCCACACCGATCCCTCCTGCTCCGACCTGGGCGACGACGCCCACGAGGTGGGGCTGAAGGAGGCGCTGCTGATGGGCAGGAGCGCCTGCGACACCTGCTGCCCCGACGCGGGCCGCGAGGTGTTCTGCACGCTGGACGGCACCTACTACCACGTGGAGGAGGGCTGCTCCGGCATGCGCGACGCCAGCAAGGTCACCTATGCGGAGGCGCGGGTCACCGGCAAGAAGCGCTGCCCGGTGTGCATCGGCGGCGAGGACGAGACCGAGCAGGCCGCCGAGACCGGGCAGCAGAGCGGCTACTATGTCTACGCCACGCCCAACGGCTCCTATTATCACGTGAATTCCACCTGCTCCGGCATGAAGGACGCCAAACAGGTGCTGCTGTCGGACATGCTCAGCCAGAAGCGCCCGGCCTGCCCGGTGTGCTGCCCGGACGCGGAAGCCACCGTGTTCGCCGCGCCCGGCAACCCCTATTACCACTCCTACGCCACCTGCTCCGGCATGACCGGCGCCACCGAGGGCATCCTCGTGAACGCCCTCGCCGCGGGCCTTACCCGCTGCCCCGTGTGCTGGACCGAGGCCGGGGGAACGTAATAGTATAACCTGCCGCCCCTACAGGAGATGGATGCCCGGGACGGCGTTCCGGCTACCAGGTCAGCACCTCGCAGCCATCCTCGGTGATGGCGACCAGGTCCTCGACGCGGACGCCGAACCTTCCGGGCAGGTAGACGCCGGGCTCCACGGAGAAGATCATGCCGGGGCGGGCGACGACCTCGCTGACGGAGGAGACGTCCGGGAACTCGTGCTCGTTCAGGCCGATGCCGTGGCCGGTGCGGTGGTTGAAGTACGGGCCATAGCCGGCGTCCTCGATGACCCGGCGGGCGGCGCGGTCGATGTCCTTCAGCTTCACGCCGGGTCGGCAGGCGGCGATGCCCGCGCGGTTGGCGGCGGTGACGAGGGCGTGCACCTTCTCCTGCTCGGCCGAGGGCTTGCCGAAGTGCACGGTGCGGGTCATGTCGCTGCAATAGCGCTTGAAGATCAGGCCCACGTCCATGATGACGGTGTCGCCCGGCTTCAGACGGGTGCCGTCGCTGTCGTGGTGGGGTTCAGCGCCGTTTTTGCCGAAGCAGATCAGCGGCGTGAAGGCCGGGCCGGAAGCGCCCAGCTCCAGCGCGATCCGGTTGTACAGCGCCTGGATCTCCTTTTCGGTGCAGCCCTCGTGGAGCGCCTCGCCGATGCGGCGGCACACCTCCACGTTCATCTTCGAGCTGGTGCGCATCAGCGAAAGCTCTTCCGCGTCCTTGATCAGCCGCGCGTCGTCCACCGGCTGGCTGCCCAGCGCCGGCCGCACGTCACCCCGCGCCTCCATCAGGCGGATGGTGAAGTGGCTGGGCCAGGTCTTGTCGATGCCGATCACGCCGGCGTCCACGTTCGCCGCCAGCAGCGCCACGGGGTCGTCGGTGTCGTCGTATTCGATGAGCGGCACGTCCGTCTGGCCGTTCAGCGCGAACAGCCGGTTGCCGAACAGCTTCATTTCGCCGTCCGCCTTCACCACGAGCGCCAGCATTCGCTCAAAGGGCTCGCACCACACGCCCGTCAGGTAAAACACCGAGGCCGGGTTCGACACGATGATCTGCTTCAGGCCGCAGGCGGCCATGTTCTGGGTGACTCTTGAGATGCGTTCAGTATTCATATGGATGCCCTTTCAAATGTAATACTAAATTCCATCTAATCCATGCACATCTGCGGGTGCCTTTTTTGCCCTGGCTGTGCTTCGCTTCGGTCAACGATGCGCTGCATCGCCTCCCTC
>CADBZH010000047.1 GCA_902799045.1 uncultured Eubacteriales bacterium | reverse complement strand
AACACAGAAATGCAGCCAGGCGGGAAACCCAAAGGGTTTTCCGGTCAGCGCTTGCGCTGACTGCATCGTTGCAATCCGAAGGATTGGGACGATGCACCTCAGACGCCGAAAATGCGCTTCAGGGATTTTAGAAACACACTCTAAGCAGGCGTGACCAGCACGGCGAACAGCCAGAATGCCCCGGCGCAGGCGAGGGCCAGCAGCGCCAAGATCACCCGGCCCAGCACGCGGGACACGCGATGGCCGGTGACGGTGGCGCCGTCGGCCTCGGCCTCAAAGGCGCGGTAGACCTGCGAAACCTGCGGCACGCCCGAGCCGCTCCGGGCCAGCCACTTCTTGAGCCGGCGGGAGATCAGCGCCTCGGCGCGGGCGCGCTCCTGGCCGCTGAGACGGCGTCGGCACCGGGATTCAAAGCGGTTCAGCTCCGCGCGGATCTGCGCCTGGCTCTGGCCGGTCAACAGGGAGACCGTGCGCGGGGAGAGGCCGCAGCCGTGGCGCAGCACCACCAGGCGCTGCAGCTCCACGCGCTCCTGGGCGAGCTGGGACAGTATGGGGTCGTCGCCCCGGGAATCCGTCACGCCGGGCCACGTGAACTCGGCGTCGGCGGCGTCCTCATCCAGGGCGACCTCCAGCGCCGCCTGCCGAAGTGCGCCGCGCAGGCGCTCGCGAAAGCCCATGCCGCCGGACAGGTTTTGCAGCCACACCTCGAGGATCGCGCTGCGCAGCGCGAACTCCGCCAGGTCGTAATTGCCGCACATGGCGTGGGCCGCGTTGAACAGCTCGGCATAGATCGGCTCCACGTTGCGGAACCATACCCTCAATTGTTCGGAGGTCTGTTGCTGCATGGATCTACCTCTGGTGGCGCGCTTTCTCGCGCTGGTTCAGCACTTCGCCGGCGGCGGCGCCCACCAGCGAGAGGAAGGCCGTGAGCAGGCCCGCGCCGGGGTTTGGGGAAAAGCCCCACAGCAGATAGTGGGCCCCGAACAGGCAGGGCGCGGGGGCAAGCCAGGCCAGGTAGTTGTTCAGCCCCCGGCGCACCGCCCGGCAGGCCGTGAACAGCCCCGCCAGCGGGACGCCGCCCCAGAGCAGCACGGCATACAGGCCCGCGCCCGCGCCGTAGCTCAGCGCGGCCAGCAGCCCCGCCGCCAGCATTTCCAGGACCTGGATTCCCCAGGCCAATGCCCATCTGTGCTTCATGAGGTTATTATACCAGCATTGCGCGAGGGAGGCAAGGGGAAAAGGTGAGGAGCAGGGCGACATCGTTGCGTCGCAGGTCAACGACCTCATCCGTCTTCGGCGAAAAATGCAAACATTTTCCCTCAAATCTTCCTTCCCCTTTGAGGAAGGAGGATTTCCTTATACAACTCCACACGCCTCAAAAGCGTCTTTTGGTGTAGATCTGACCCCTTACAGCTCGTTCATTTTAGTGGTGAAAAAGGGTACACTATAAGTAGCTTTTGAAGGGAGGCGATGTGCATGGATTATGCGAAACTGGGCGTGCGCGTGCGGCAGCAGCGGGTGTTGAGCCGGCTGACGCAGGAGCAGCTGGCGGAGAAGACGGGGGTGTCCAGCTCGTTCATCGGCCACATTGAGCGCGGCGAAAAGAAGGCCAGCGTGGAGACGGTGGTGGCGCTGTGCAACGCGATGGAGATTTCGCCCTCGGTGCTCCTGCAGGATTCCCTGTCCGACGCGGTGATGCGCAGCCAGCTCTCCTTCAATCAGGAGAACCAGGACCTGATGGAGGGCCTGATGCACGTGCTGCGCGAACATTCGCAAAAGACGCGGGATTATTGAGTTGCCCTGCCTTGACGTATCGGTTGACCTGCGGTATAATATTACTACACCAACGTGATAAAACACTGGCACACGAAAGTGGAGGCAAATGAAATGTTTTCATCCAGACTGCAAAATGAGCAGACCGACAACCTGGCCAGGGCCTTTTTGGCGCTGGAGAACGAGGAGGACTGCTACCGCCTGTTTGAGGATCTGTTTACCATCCGGGAGATCCAGGATCTGTCCCAGCGCCTGGAGGTGGCCCAGCTGCTGAAGAGCCAGGCGACCTACACCGAAATCGTTGAAAAGACCGGCGTTTCCACCGCCACCATCGGCCGGGTGAACCGCGCGCTGAACTATGGCGCGGGCGGCTACCAGAAGGTGCTGGACGCCCTGGCGAAAAAGGATCGTGGCGAATGATAGACCTGAACGCATTGAATCCCCAGCAGCGCGCCGCCGTCGAACAGACGGAGGGCCCGCTGCTTGTTTTGGCTGGCGCGGGCAGCGGTAAGACCCGCGTGCTGACCTATCGCGTGGCCCATCTGATGGAAAAGGGCGTGGCGCCCTGGCACATCCTGGCCATCACCTTCACCAACAAGGCCGCCCGCGAGATGGTGGAGCGCGTGCGCGCCCTGGCGGGGGAGGCCTCCGAGGACGCCTGGATCTCCACGTTCCACTCGGCCTGCGCCCGCATCCTGCGCCGCGACATCGAGAAGCTGGGCTATAAGCGCCAGTTCGCCATCTATGACGAGGACGACCGCATGACCGTCATCCGGGCCGTGGCGAAGGAGCTGAACCTGAACGACAAGGAATACCCGCCGAAGCAGATTCGCGCGGTTATTTCCGATGCCAAGAACCGGTTGCTGACGCCGCAGGAGTGGCTGAAGGAATCCGAGGGCGACTTCAGGAGCCGCAAGCTCTACGAGGCCTACCGGCTGTATGAGCAGATGCTGAAGGGCAACAACGCGCTGGACTTCGACGACCTGCTCATCAAGACGCTGGTGCTGCTGACGGAGCATCCGCCGGTGCTGGACTACTATCGCGACAAATTCCGCTATATTCTGGTGGACGAGTACCAGGACACCAACGCCGCCCAGTACATGCTGGTGCGGCTGCTGGCGGGGGATCGGCACAACCTGTGCGTGGTGGGCGACGACGACCAGTCGATCTATGGCTGGCGCGGCGCGGATCTGCGCAACATACTGGACTTCGAGAAGGATTTCCCGGAGTGCGTCACCATCAAGCTGGAGCAAAACTATCGCTCCACCGGCAACATCCTGGACGCCGCCAACCAGGTCATCGCCCACAACCGCGGCCGCAAGGAGAAGGCGCTGTGGACCGAGAGCGATTCCGGCGAGCGCGTGGCGCTGTATCACGCCATGGACGAGCGGGACGAGGCGGCCTTCATCGCCGCCATGGCCCGGAAGCTGATCGCGGGCGGTGAAAACCCCGGCAACATCGCCGTGCTCTACCGCACCAACGCCCAGTCCCGCGTGCTGGAGGAGGCGTTCGTGCGCGGGGGCACCCAGTATCGCGTCTACGGCGGCCAGCGCTTCTATGAGCGCAAGGAGGTCAAGGACCTGATCGCCTACATGCGCTGCCTGGTGAACCCGGACGACGACGTGTCCACCCGCAGGATCATCAACGAGCCGAAGCGGGGCATCGGCGAGAGCACCGTGGACAAGCTGGCGGAGTATGCCCGGGAGAACGACATGCCGCTGCTGTCGGCGGCGCTGGACTGCGAGGACGCGCCGCTTACGACCCGCGCCAGGACGCTGATCGGCGGCTTTGCCCGGCTGATGATCGACCTGACGGAGCTGATGTATGAAAAGAGGCCCTCGGAGTTCGTGGAGGCGCTGATCGAGCGCACCGGCTACGTGAAGGCGCTGGAGGAAAACAAGAGCGAGGAGAACGAGAGCCGCATCGAGAACATCCGCGAATTGCAGGGCGCGGTCTCCGAATACGAAAACCTGAACCCGGAGGGCGATCTCAGCGCCTTCCTGGAAAACGTGGCGCTGGTCTCCGACCTGGACGCCATGAACGAATCCGGCGGCGCGGTGACGCTGATGACGCTGCATTCCGCCAAGGGCCTGGAGTTCAACGAGGTGTTCCTCGCCGGCATGGAGGAGGGCGTGTTCCCGCTGACCCGGGCGATCTTCGACGACGCCCTCCTGGAGGAGGAGCGCCGCCTGGCCTACGTGGGCATCACCCGGGCGAAGAAGCGGCTGTTCCTGAGCCACGCCCGCACCCGCGCCCTCTACAACACCCGCAGCGCCAACGAGCTGAGCCGGTTCGTCACCGAGATCCCCCAGCGGCTGATCGTGGACGGCATGGGCCGCATGGACACCCGCCGGGTGCCGCCGCCCACGCAGTCCACCTGGGGCCAGCCCACGCGCTCGCCCTACAACAGCCGATACAAGTCCGGCGACCGGGTGACCACCGGCAGCGCCGAGCTGGATCGCAAGCTGGGCATCGCCGGCGTTCAAAAGGGCGCGGCCGGGCCGCTGCCCAGCTGGTCCGCCACCCCCGCGCGGGCGAGCAAGCCTGCCGCCGCGTTCCGGGTGGGCGACGCCGTGTACCACCGGGTGTTCGGCAAGGGCACCGTGGCCGCCCTCACCGGCCAGGGCGCCGAGCAGCGCGTGAAGATCCGCTTCGTCAATGGCAGTGAGCGCACCTTTTCCGCCGCTGCCGCGCCGATCGTGAAGGTGGAGAAGTGATACTGAATTCCATCTAATCCATGCACATCTGCAGGTGCCTTTTTTGCCCTGGCTGTGCTTCGCTTCGGTCAACGATGCGCTGCATCGCCTCCCTCCGCTCAGCTTTGCCAGAACAAAAATCCACTCCGCATTTGTACATGTTTTAGAAGGAATTTAGTATGACAGGGACAATAGGGGGCCGTCTCTAAACAGCGCTTGACGGTTTGATTCTCACCGAAGGGATGCCATGTATGGCATCCCTTCGGTGTGTCATTGAACCGTCAAAATGTTTGAGACGCCCCTTTTGTCACATAGAATCACCGATTTGACATTCTTTCCAATATCTGATAAACTATAGTTGAGATAGTATTGGAGGTGAGCGCCATGCGCCGTTGGTTGAGTCTCGTGCTGTGTCTGGCGATGCTGAGCACGTTGACGTCTTTTACCGCGCTGGCTGACGATACAGACCTTGTGAGCGCCGACGTGGACGCGCCGGTGGGCGAAGCGGACGACTTCGGGGATACCGGGCTGACGCTGGACGACGGCTCGGAAGGGGAGATCGTGCCGGAGGAAATCGTGCCGGAAGAGGTTGAGATCGACCTTGCTCCTGACGGCGAGGCCATTTGCGACGAAGCGACGATCGTGTACGGCGAGGTCGAAGGCGAAGAGGAAGTCTGCTCTGAGGCGGGTATTTCCAACGAGGCCGCGGCGGCGGGCTTCATCAATCGAATCCTCTATGGCTCGGCGAGCGACAATCAGGTGACGCTGCGCGCCGCCAATGCCGCCGTGGGCGCGCGCTTTGAAGGGAAGGACAGCAGGCTCTACGCCCTGCTGCGCGATCGGATCGAGCGCGTGGCACGGGGCGAGCTCACCAGTTCAGAGTTCTACTTCAAGGTGAGCGAGATCTATGAGGAAGAGGTGTACACCGCCGAGGATCTCGGCCTGGACACGCTGGTGGATGAAGACGGCCAGATGCTGTCGACTGTGGAGAGCAAGTTCCGCGCGAAGGTGGCGCCGAACACGGTGCAGGTGCTGAACGCCCTGCTGGTGGACTGCCCCTATGATCTTTACTGGTTTGACAAGACCGGCGAATCGACCGGCGGCAGCGGCTTCGGCATGAAGCGGACCTATGAGCCTTACATTTTTGACGGCGAGACCATCCGGCTGAATATGGACGGGCGGGTTCGCTTCCGCTTCTCCGTGGCAAAGGAGTATTCCGCCACGGGGGAAACCAAGACCACGAACATCGACCCCTCGCTGCCGAAGGCCGTGTCCGCCGCCGCCGACAACGCGCGTACCATCGTCAGCAAGTATCGGCGAATGGACGACCTGTCGAAGATGGCCGCCTATCGGGACGAGATTTGCGGCATGGTGGAATACAACCGCGGCGCCGCCGCGGGCGAGGTGGTTTACGGCAATCCCTGGCAGCTGGTGTGGGTGCTGGATGGGGACGACACCACCGACGTGGTGTGCGAGGGCTATGCCAAGGCCTTCCAGTATCTCTGCGAGCTGAGCGATTTCAACGAGGTGACCCTCTCCGTTGTCAGCGTCTCCGGCACGCTGAAGGGAAAGGCCGATACCGCCGGGGATCACATGTGGAATATCGTCTCGATGAATGGCAAGAACTACCTGGTCGACGTGACGAACTGTGACAAGGGCAAGGCGGGCTATCCGGACAAGCTGTTCATGAAGGGCTATACCAGCAAGATCACCAGTGGCTCCAAGGCGGAGTATTGCTTTGAACAGTGCGGCTATCCGCTGTACTATGTGTTCAAGAACGACATGTACAACCTGTTTGGCGAGGAGGAGCTCGACTATTCGGACGATGAAAAGGGCATCCAGCCGACCCCGGCACAATCCGGCACCGTCGGCGCGTTGACCTGGCAGATGGACGCCTCCGGCAACCTGTACATCAGCGGCATCGGCGCGATACCGGATTTCACCGAGGCGAATCCGGCCCCCTGGGGCACGGAAATCGTGACGGCGACGCTGGCCGAAGGCGTGACGGGCATTGGCGCCCGCGCCTTCCAGGGCTGCGCGGCGCTGGAGGAAGCGACGATTCCCGCCACCGCCACCGCCTTCGACGCGACGGCCTTCGACGGCTGCGCGAAGCTGGCCGGTGAAGAAGGCTGCCTCATCGTGGCCTGCAAGGCGGCGGACGCCCGGACGTGGGCGGCGGCAAACGTGAAAAACTGCCAGGTTCGCCATGGCAAGGTGGAGATCCTGGCAAGGGTGGAGCCGACCTGCAGTCAGACCGGCCTGACCGAGGGCAGGCGCTGCAAGACCTGCGGGGACGATACTACGCCCCAGGAGGAGATTCCCGCCACGGAGGAGCATCCCTACGGCGATTGGACGACGGTGGAGGAAGCGACCTGCGTGGACGTGGGCAGCGAGAGCCGCACGTGCTCCGTCTGTGGCAAGGTTGAGACGCGGGAGATTCCCGCGAAGGGCCACGCCCCCCAGACCGTGAAGGGCTACGCGGCGACGTGCGCCACGGCGGGCCTTTCAGATGGAAGCCGGTGCAGCGTCTGCATGGCCTGGATCACGACACAGGAGCCGATTCCCGCCACCGGCCACAAGGCAATGACCGTGAAGGGCAAGGCGGCGACGTGCACACAGGCGGGGCTGACGGACGGCAGCCAGTGCAGCGTCTGCAAGCAGTGGATCACCCCGCAGAAATCCATTCCCGCCACCGGCCACACGCCCGTGACCGTGAAGGGCAAGGCGGCGACGTGCACACAGGCGGGCCTGACGGACGGCAGCAAGTGCTCCGTGTGCGGCGTGACGCTGACGGCGCAGCAGACCATCGCGAAGACGGCGCACACGCCCGTGACCGTCAAGGGCAAGGCGGCGACCTGCGCCGCCACAGGGCTTACTGATGGGACGAAGTGCAGCGTCTGCGGCGTGACGCTGACGGCGCAGCAGACGATTGCGAAGAAGGCGCACACCCCGGTGACCGTGAAGGGCTATGCGGCGACCTGTACCGCGACCGGCCTGACGGACGGGAGCAAGTGCTCCGTCTGCGGCGTGACGCTGACGGCGCAGCAGACGATTGCGAAGAAGGCGCACACGCCCGTGACCGTGAAGGGCTACGCGGCGACGTATGACCGGGCGGGGCTGACGGACGGCACGAAGTGCAGCGTCTGCGGCGCGTGGATCACGCCGCAGAGGGCCATCGCGAAGCTGCAATATCCCACGCGGGTACTGGACAGGAAAAAGAGCAACGGCACCGTCACCGTGAACCTGGGCGACAAAATCCGGCTCGTGTCGCAGTTCGCGACCGCTGAGGGCGCTTCCGTGACCGGCTACAAGTCCGGCAAGGCGAAGGTCGCGGCGGTGGACGGCAGCGGCCTGGTGACGGCGCTGGCCGAAGGCAAGGCGAAGATCACCGTCACGACGAACAACAGGAAGGTGAAGGCGACGATCACCGTGGTGGTGGTCGATCCGTACAAGCCGACGGGGATCAGCATCAAGCAGGGCAAGACCCTGACGATGACGCTGGGGCAGAGCCAGTCGCTGACGGCGGGGCTGGAGCCGGGCTCGGCGAAGTCGAACCTGACGTGGAAGACGAGCAAGGCGAAGGTGGTCGCCGTGGACGGAAACGGCAAGCTGACGGCACTGGCCGAGGGCAAGGCGAAGATCACCGT
>CADBZH010000046.1:9132-10997 GCA_902799045.1 uncultured Eubacteriales bacterium | reverse complement strand
ACTTAAACCCATCCTCCTTTCTCTGTTTCGTTCATCGATCAAAGGACGAAGGCATTCCTGTTCGCTCCCTCGTCTGTCAGCTGCTGCCAGAAAACCTACCTTTTGAAAGTGAACGGAAGGGGATGGAATGAATGGGATTGAAAGTGAAAGGCGCGGCGCGGGTCAGAACTGGGTCTGGGCGCGCCTGAGATCGCGCAGCCTTCTGAAGAAGGTGGATTCGCTCATGCCGCACCTGGAGAGCAGCTCCGGCAGGGTGATCTGGTGTCCTTCCCACTGCCGCACCATGCTGGGAAAATCGGGGGGCGGCGCCTTCATCGGCCGGCCCAGGCGCACGCCCTTCAGCCGCGCCGCGGCGATGCCCTCGGCCTGGCGGCGGCGGATGTTTTCGCGCTCGTTTTGGGCGACGAAGCTGAGAATCTGGAGGACGAGGTCCGCGATGAAGGTGCCCATCAGGTCCTTGCCGTTTCGCGTGTCCAGGATGGGCATGTCGATCACGCAGATATCGGTGCCCAGATCCTTTGTGAGCACCTGCCACTGCTTCAATATTTCTTCATAGTTTCGTCCGAGGCGGTCGATGCTCAGCACGTAGAGCAGATCACCCTTTTTGAGCTTGCGGACGAGGCGCCTGTATTGGGGCCGGTCAAAATCCTTGCCGGATTGCTTGTCGATGTAGATGTTGGAATCGGCAATCTGCTTTTCCTGCATGGCCAGCAGCTGACGATCTTCATGCTGATCCGCGGTTGAAACGCGCACATAACCGTATACGCACACTGATGATCACACTCCTTGCACAAAAAATGAGACAACAAGGCCCCCCCGACAAGCGGGGGAGCCTTGTTGGATTCGAATTTTACAGCAGTCCGTCCGCCACAAGCTTGTTGTGGGTCTTGCTGCTCAGGCGGAAGCCGGAGTTGGCGTTGTCATAGTAGGTGGTGAACAGGCCGACGGCATAGTTGTTGGCGTCGAACACGGGGCAGCCGCTGTTGCCGGGCAGGATGTCCGCGTCGATCCACATGCGGTCGGAATCCAGCACGCGCACGGTGCCGATATCGTATTTCAGCTGGCCGTCCCGATAGCCGGCGATGTAATAGATGCCGGCCTCCAGGTCGTCATCGTTGGGATAGCGCATGCCGAACCAGCCGGTCGTGTCGCCCACGTTGGTGTTGAAATGCACGTAGCCCCAATCATTCACGCTGGTATAGCCGTCGGGGAAGAGCGTGCCCACATAGGCGGTCCACTCGGAATTGTAGCGGTAGAGATAGCTCTGATCGCTGATGTAGCCGAAATAGAAGGTCATGTTCGTGGCCCACTTGTTGTGCTCCTGGCAGACCAGGCAGTGCGCCGCCGTCATCAGCGTGTCGCGCGTGACCATGAAGCCGGAGCTGTACCACCGGCAGCCGCACTCATACTTGCCGACAATGTAGGCGATGGAGCAGAAGGGATACTGCCAGGTATCGCCGACGCGGACGCGGTCGTCCGAGCCGAGGATCGTGCGCTGGACATCCCCGGGCACAAAGGGCTTTGATTCGGGCGGCAGCTTTTGCGGGCCGTTCGAATCGTCGGACTCCGACTCCGGGAAGATGATGACGCCCCTGTCGGTCTCCTTCTCTTCGGCCAGCGCCCAACAGGACATCGCGAGCAGCATCGCCAGCAGCATCGCAATCATTCGTTTCATGGTGTAACCCTCCTTTAAAATCATTGAGCGGGCCGATCCCCTGCCCCATCCGGCGGCTTCGACCCGGCAGGCCGCGCTTTTGCGCGAGTGGCCTAATCATTATACCGCGATTGTCGCCGTGCTGCGCAACTCGCTTCGCTCCCTTGCCCGGCGACCCGGAAAAGCTTTGCTTTTCCTAATCATTATACCG
>CADBZH010000046.1:0-9069 GCA_902799045.1 uncultured Eubacteriales bacterium | reverse complement strand
TTCGCTCCCTTGCCCGGCGACCCGGAAAAGCTTTGCTTTTCCTAATCATTATACCGCGATTGTCGCCGTGCTGCGCAACTCGCTTCGCTCCCTTGCCCGCCGACCCGGAAAAACGCAGCTTTTCCTAATCATTATAGCATAATCCGCCGCGGTTCGACAAGCCCTCCTCTTGCATCCGTGGTGAAAAACCGGTATAATAATGAAGAAGACTCTTCGTGGAGGACAATCCGTTGATCAGTTATATTGAGGAATTCTTTCGCGACCCGAAGGGGATGCTGATCTTCTTCCTGCTCGCGTTCCCGGGGCGCATCCTGGCGCTGTCGCTGCATGAATTCGCGCACGCCTGGGTGGCGCACCGCTGCGGCGACGACACGGCGAAGATGATGGGCCGGCTGACCGTGAACCCGCTGAAGCACCTGGACCTGCTGGGCACGGTGCTGATGCTGGTGGTGGGCTTCGGCTGGGCCAAACCGGTGCCGGTGAACCCGCGGAACTATCGCAACTATCGCAGGGACGATCTGAAGGTCTCCCTGGCGGGCGTGACGATGAACGCGGTGATGTTCTGCGTGGGCAACCTGCTGATGCTGGCGTTCCTGGCGCTGGCCATCGCCCGCTCCCAGGACAGCATGACCGGCCAGTACCTGCCGCTGCTGTTCCAGCGCTACGACTACTACAACGTGGCCATCTACCAGGTGCGGGAAACCTTCGGGGAGATCGCCGGCTACGTCTTCCAGATGTTCTACTACTTCACCGTCACCAACCTGGTGCTGTGTGTGTTCAACCTGCTGCCCATTCCCCCGCTGGACGGCTACCACGTGCTGAACGACCTGATACTGCGCCGCAGGCAGCTGTTCGCCAACCCGCGCACCGCCCAGATCGCCAGCACCGCGCTGTTCGCGCTGGTGCTGACCGGCGTGGTGGGGCGCGCCCTGGGCTGGGTGGACAATCAGATCCTCACCGGTGTGGGCAACCTGGCCATCTCGGCGCTTCGGGCGCTCGGGCTGATCGTATAAGCTCCCACGGGGAATGATTCCTGACTTATCGGAGGACATATGGCCTACATCGTATCCCTCAAAGAATTCGACGGGCCGCTGGACCTGCTGCTCACGCTGATTTCCAACGCGAAGATCGACATCCACGATATCTTCGTCAGCCAGATCACCGAGCAGTATCTGGAGACCATGCGCCTGGTCGACGAGCTGGACATGGATTCCGCCAGCGAGTTTTTGCAGATGGCGGCAACGCTGCTGGAGATCAAGAGCCGCGCCATGCTGCCCAAGCCGCCCAAGCCGGAGGACCCGGACGAGCTGTCGCCGGAGGAAGCCCTGATCAAGCAGCTGGAGGAATACCGCCAGTTCAAGGAGGTCTCCAGCCGGATGAAGCAGCTGGAGGAGGAGGCCCGGGCGCTATTGACCAAGCTGCCGGAGGAATACCCGCTGCCGCCGCCCAACATCGAAATCACGGGCCTGACGCTGGACAAGCTGATCAAGGCCTATCGCAGGGTGCTGGAGCGGGCCGAGCGCGCCGAGGCCGCCGACCAGATGGCCAGCCGCGAGATCCGCCGCGACAGCTTCACCGTCGCCGGGTGCATGGCCCGCATCAGCCGCAGCGTTCGCCGGGGCCAGTGCCGCTTCTCGGAGCTGTTCGGCGAGGACTTCACCAAACAGGAGGTCGTCACGATGTTCCTGGCGCTGCTGGAGCTGATCAAGCTGAACCGGCTGCGCGTCTCCCAGGACGCCGCGTATGAGGACATCACGCTCTCCGCGGCGTGAATGACGCGATCCCGGGGAGCGGCGCCGTGCCGCTCCCCGGGATTTACTTCCATTATTATCCTGTCTGCCCGGAACCATTCGGGCTTTCCCCGCGTCCAACGGATGAAAAACGACAGAGGGGTGGTATTCATGCTGAAAAAGCTGCTCGCGATCCTCTTGACGCTGGCGCTGCTCGCCGGCGGCATGACCGCGCTGGCCTCGGAGCGCTACTCGGCCAGCACGCCGCTGTCCGGCTCCGGCAGCGCGAAGCGGCACAACCTGGCGCTGGCGGTGCAGGCCATCGACGGCGCGGTGATCCCCTACGGCGGCCGCTTCTCCTTCAACGAGACGGTCGGCCCCCGCACCCAGAACCGCGGCTTTGAGACCGCCCCGAACGGGCGCGGCGCGAAGGTCACCGGCGGCGGCGTGGCCCAGGCGGCCTCGACGCTCTACCTGGCGCTGCTGAACGCGGGCGACGCCGTTCGCGTCGACCCGGTGAAGACCTACGGCAGCCGCTTCATCGAGCACTACGTGGAGGACCCGGCCTACGCTGTCATCACCGATTACGATGCCGACATCGACCTGAGCTTCACCAGCCGCGCGGAAAGCCTGACCATCGAGATGTGGATGGACGACGACTACGTCTACTGCGCGCTCACCTCGGGCGACGGTTCGGACGACGCCCCCGCCGGCAACTGGTTCACGGACGGCGCCTTCGCCCCCGTGGGCACCGTCGCGCCGGCCCGGAGGCTGATCGCCTCGGCGAGCATCGACTGCGGCGACGACGAGGAGGTGCTGCACAACGTCACCCTCGCGGCGGACAGCATCAACGACACCGCGCTGATGAGCGGCGACGCCTTCTCCTTCAACGACGTGGTCGGCCCCCGGGCCAAGGAGTATGGCTACATAAGCGCCGTCAACGGCCGCGGCAAGCGGGTCACCGGCGGCGGCGTGGCCATCGTCGCCAGCGTGCTCTGGCTGAGCATCAAGGACAACCCCGGCTTCGCGATCCTGGAAAAATCCACCTATGGCGGCAAGTACAACCAGCACTATGTGGAAAGCTCCGCCGACGCCATCCTGACGGACTATTCCTCCGGCCGCGATTTCTCCTTCCGCTACGCCGGCGCGGGCAGCGTGACCGTCTACACCTATGTGAGCGAGACGACGCTGCATTGCGACATCTACGCGGATTGACCCCGCCGGGCGCGAAGCGCCCGCCAAAGAAGCATTGCATTCCAGGCGGGCGGCGCATCGCCGCCCGCTCAAAACGAGGACCCGGATTGCCACGTCGCTTCGCTCCTCGCAATGACGTACATCATAGCGCTATCTCGTACTACGTCATTGCGAGGAGGCCTTCAGGCCGACGTGGCAATCCGGTCTCCTTTTTATGGGAAACAGGTGATCTGCTTGCAGGGGCATCGCCGCCCCTACAGGAACGCGGCAGCCGCCATCCCAACGCCTCACTCCTCGCTCCTCACTTCTCACTCCCCTCCCCCTCCCATGTTACAATGATTTCAACAAAAAGTAACGCTTTGTCTCTGTACTTTAGCAGAATAAAGTGTTAAACTGGCAGTATAATCACTATGGCATTTGGAGGGAACATAAAATGAAGAAAATCCTGGCTTTGGCGTTGATCCTGATGTTTGCCCTGATCGCCTGCGCAAGCGCGGAGGGCTTCACCTTCAAGATGGGCATCGACGCAGAATACCCGCCCTACACCTACCTGGGCGACAACGGCGATTACGAGGGCTTCGACGTGGAGATGTGCCAGAAGGTGTGCGAGATCCTGGGCTGGAATCTGGAGATCGTGCCCATCAACTGGGACACCAAGGATATCCAGCTGGATGCCGAGGAGATCGACTGCATCTGGTCCGGCCTGACCATCTATGAGAACGGCATCACCGAGGACCGCTTCACCATTTCCTTCCCCTATTCCGACAACAGCCAGATGATCCTAACCAAGCAGGGCACCGGCATCGAGAGCTTCGACGACCTGGCCGGCAAGACCGTGGGCGTGCAGATGGGCACCTCCGCCGAGGCCGCCCTCACCGGCGACGGCGCGGCGGCGGACCTGGGCGCGACCTTCGGCGCGCTGCAGCCCTATGAGAACTACAACATCGCCTTCACCGAGCTGCAGGCCGGCGCCATCGACGCCATCGCCATCGACGCGCCCGTGGCCAAGCAGAAGATCGACACCTACGGCGACGAATACTACTGCCTGGCGGAATCCTACGCCTCCGAAAAGTACGGCATCTGCTTCCGCAAGGCCGACACCGAGCTGTGCGAGCAGGTGGAGAGCGCCTACATGCAGCTGGTTGAGGACGGCACCTACATCGCCCTGGGCGAGAAGTACGGCCTGGACACCAGCTACCTGGTGCTGGCCGCCGAATAAGACCCGGGCCCGATACCCCAAACCACCATTCTGACTAAGATTCTTCGACTCCGGCTTCGCCTCCGCTCAGAATGACCGCCGACAAGGTGTGTGTCATCCTGAGCGGTGTCGCTGAAGCGGCATCGTCGAAGGATCTTAAACATTTCCATTCTCCACCCAAAGGAGCCACTTCCATGACACTCATCGCCATGATCGCGAAGATGAGCGAGGGTCTGGGAAGGACCTGCGCCATCTTCTTCCTGACGCTGCTGTTCTCGCTGCCGCTGGGCCTGCTGGTGGCGCTGCTGCGCATGTCGAAAAACCGGGTCGTCAGCGGCATCACGAAGGTCTATATCTCCGTGCTGCGCGGCACGCCGCTGATGCTGCAGCTGATCGCCGTGGCCTACGGCCCGTTCTACCTGTTCGGGGCCACGCTGCTGGTGAAGGAAAAGCTGCTGGCCATCATCATCGCCTTCGCGCTGAACTACGCGGCCTACTTTGCCGAGATCTATCGCGGCGGCATCGAGAGCATGCCCGTGGGCCAGTATGAGGCCGCCGCCGTGCTGGGCTACAGCAAGGGTCAGACCTTCATGCGCATCATACTGCCTCAGGTGATCAAGCGCATCCTGCCCAGCGTGACCAACGAGGTGATCACCCTGGTGAAGGACACGTCGATGGCCTTCACGCTGGCCTACATGGAGATGTTCTCCATCGGCAAGCAGATCGCCAACAGCCAGTCCAGCTTCATGCCGTTCGTCATCGCGGGCGTGTTCTACTACCTGATGAATTCGGTGGTGGCCTTCGCCATGTCGCGCTGCGAAAAGGCGCTGGGCTACTACAGGTAAGGGGGGGAAGGCCATGAACATCCTTGAAATCAGCCATTGCCGCAAGCAGTTTGGCGGCAACGAGGTGCTCACCGACATCTCCCTCACCGTGAACGAGGGCCAGGTGGTGTCGATCATCGGCCCGTCCGGCTCCGGCAAATCCACGCTGCTGCGCTGCGCCACGCTGCTGGAGACCATGGATGGCGGCAGCCTGAGCTACCTGGGAAAGAGCGCCGTGCGAGACGAGGGCGGCAAGTCCGTCTACGCCTCCGCCGCGGAATTGAAGCAGATCCGCAGCTGCTTTGGCCTGGTGTTTCAGAACTTCAACCTGTTCCCCCACTACACGGTTCTGAAGAACATCATCGAGCCGCCGATGCTGATCCAGAAGCGGTCCAAGGCCGAGGCGGTGGAGACAGCCCGGGACCTGCTTTCAAAGATGGGGCTCTCCGACAAGGCCGACGCCTACCCCTACCAGCTCTCCGGCGGCCAGCAGCAGCGCGTGTCCATCGCACGGGCGCTGGCCATGAAGCCGAAGATCCTGTTCTTTGACGAGCCCACCTCCGCCCTCGACCCGGAGCTGACCGGCGAGATCCTGAAGGTCATCCGGGCGCTGGCCGCCGAGCACATGACCATGGTGATCGTCACCCACGAAATGGCCTTTGCCCGCGACGTGTCCGACCACGTGATCTTCATGGACGGCGGCGTGATCGTCGAGCAGGGCAATCCCTCCGACATCATCAACAACCCCACCCAGGACCGCACGATCCAGTTCCTGAGCCGGTTCAACTGATATGAAGCTCGATTTTGTCAAATTCGACCCTACGGGAAACACCACGATCCTCGTCACCACCCCCGTTCCCCGGGAACGGCACGGGGCGGTCGCGGCGGCGCTGCTGTCGCGTTTGGGCGGCGAGCAGGTGGGCTACGTCGAAGCGCCGACCCTGCCCGGGGTCGTGGCGCGGCTTCAGATGATGGGCGGCGAATTCTGCGGCAACGCCACGATGTCGCTGGGCGCGCTGCTGGCGCGAGAGCGGCGGACGAGCCGTCTGGAGGTGCGCCTGGAGGTGTCCGGCATCGAGGGGCCCGTGCCCTGCCGCGTCGAATATAACGCGGCGGCCGGCTGCTGGATCGGCAGCGTTTCCATGCCCCGTCCCGAGCGAATCGGCGAGCAGGTCCTCGCCACCGACGCAGGCCCGCTGGTCGTGCCCCTCGTGCAGATGCCCGGCATCTCCCACCTGCTGATCCCCGCAAGCGTCGCGCCGGATGAGGCGCAGCTGCGCCGCCGCCTGCCGGAGTGGAACGCGGCCCTCGGCGCGGACGCCCTGGGCGCGCTGACCTGGGACGAGGAGCGTTCGACCATCGACCCGCTGGTGTACGTGCCCGCCTCCGGCACGCTGGTGCGCGAAAACGGCTGCGGCAGCGGCAGCGCCGCCGTGGGCTGCTGGCTGGCTCGCCGCGCCGGACGGGATCTGCGCACCGACGTCCGCCAGCCCGGCGGCACCATCACCGTGGACGCCCGGATGCAGGGCGGTGTGGTCGCCTCGGTGACCATCACCGGGCGGGTCGAGCTGGTGGAGGAAGGGAGCACAGATCTGTAACCAAAGAGACCGGATTGCCATGTCGCTTCGCTCCTCGCAATGACGGACGACGATCCCGCCGTGTACGACGTCATTGCGAGGAAGCCCGAAGGGCTGACGTGGCAATCCGGTCCTCTTTTTCGGTTCTTCACGAAGCGTTGAGGGATTGGCGGAATGCAGTCTAATGACGGAACACAAAGATCCTTCGCTGCGCTCAGGATGACAGTGTTGCGTCGTTTGTCATCCTGAGCGCAGCGAAGGATCTTGTACGAAACGTCAGGAGGCTGCATTCCGCCAATCCCTCGGCTTTCCGTGAAGAAGCAACGATCTACGCTTCCCTCAATTCCCCGTTCTCCACCTTCCACGCCCGGCCCACCTCGGCCCCGGCGAGGTCGTCGGCGTCGGTGCAGGTGATGAAGGTCTGGATGCCCTGCAGATGGCTCACCAGCTGGCGGCGGCGACCGGGGTCCAGCTCGCTCATCACGTCGTCCAGCATCAGCATCGGCCACTCGCCCAGCTCCCCGCGCATCACGTCCAGCTCCGAAAGGCGCATCGAGAGCGCCGCCGTGCGCTGCTGGCCCTGGGAGCCGAAGGCGCGCACGTCGCGGCCCTCCACCAGGATCTGCACGTCGTCCCGATGGGCGCCCACGGAGGTCGTGAGCCGCTTCAGGTCCGTCTCCCGCGCCCCAAAGAGTGCCTCCAGGTTGGCCTGTACGTCGTCGCCCATCGTCACGCTGGGCAGGTAGCGGATCTCCAGCCGCTCCCTGCCGTCCGCGATGCCCTGGTGGGTCTCGGCGGCCACGGCGCACAGCTTTTCGATGTAGGCGCGCCGGTGGGCCATCAGTTCCGCGCCCGCGGCGGCCAGCTGCTCGTCCCAGGCGTCCAGCGTGGCCATGAAGGCGGGCTGGGCGGCGATCACCTTCAGCGTCTCGTTCCGCTGCTTCAGCGCCCGGTTGTAGCGCTGGAGGGCATAGTAATAGGCGGGGCGCAGCTGGGAGAGCGCCATGTCCACGAACCGGCGGCGCTCCGCGGGGCCGTCCTTCACGGTGCGCAGGTCCTCCGGGCTGAACAGCACGCCGGTGACGTGGCCCAGCAGCTCGCCGGAGCGCGACGCCTCCTGCCCCGCGATCCTGATCCTGCGCCGGCCCAGCGCCGGCAGCGTGACCTCCACCTCGTGGGAGCCGTCCCGCCGCTCGGCCTCCAGGCGCACGCTGGCGAAATCCGCGCCCCAGCGGATCAGGTCCCGATCCTGGCGCGTGCGATGGGAGCGCCCCGTGCAGCACAGGTACAGCGCCTCCAGCACGTTCGTCTTGCCCTGCCCGTTGTCGCCCAGCAGCACGTTCACGCCCTCGCAGGGCGCCAGCTCGCAGGCCTCGTAGCTGCGGAAATGCGTAAGCTCCGCGTGTGTGATCTTCAAAAGAATCTCCCCGGCCTTCCTGTCTTTTATGGTTCCATTATAGGGGAAAGGCCGGGGAATTTCAAGTTTTACATCTACGTTTTCGTCCGTCTTCTATTCGACAATGCTCTTTCAGATATACGCAACATGACGCGCAAATACTGTGAATTGTTCAACGCCGATATTGTCCGCGACTATGACAGCCATTCGCCGCTTGCGCAGATGCAAAGGGGAAATGAGAAAATTAGGATGAAGTGATATAATAATACCCCACTGGTTCAAAGTGGGGTGAAGCATCTGCCCTCGACCTCTTGTTCACAAAGCGCAGAGGACTAAGAAAGCCTACTATCAACAACAGTTTTTCTTTCAGCTACGAAATAATAAACAATGTTATAAATCATCGTTTCGTTCTTTTTCGATTTTTTGTTGATGTTCATTCTCTTCTTGCTGCTTCTGTTCTGTCTGCGCTAAGTTATCTTCATATTGCTCATCTGAAATAAAAGTATATGAAAGGATAAATGCATTGAAAGGATTATTTTCCCCTACTTCATAATAATGAAACCGGAGATTTCTAATATCAGCATACCCATTATCAATTTTGGGAAGGAATATTGCAAGGTCATCAACAGTCAACCTATTAAATTCATCACCGCTGTCAAAGTATTGAATAGATTTAGACCAATACAAGGTATCCACATTAGGATATAGACTCGGAAGCATCTCAGGATTATTTAAGTAATCCAAAGCAATACTTTCACCATACTTCGAAGTAAGAACTACATTGTTTTCATTGTAATCATCAACTATTTTTGAGCTTCCTTGCTCATAAAACACAATAAAAGAAACAAGCTTGTCTTTATCAAATGTGAATAATGCCTTACATCTGTTAATTCCTGCAAAGGAAAGAATGGCATATTCATCACCTACATTGTAGAAGTTGGACTTCATGAACTCTGCGTCATTTGTCTCTTGCTCGAACTTAATTACTTCCTCTCGTGACATACCAAAATGTAAGCCCTTATGAAAAGAGAATTCTTCTGCAAATGCTTGCCCTTGAATGCAAAACCAAACCTGTGACTGAAATATCGAGAAAACACTACAAGCGAAAATCGGTGCCTTCCAGGCCGTTATACGAGGTCTGTAGTTGACA
>CADBZH010000045.1 GCA_902799045.1 uncultured Eubacteriales bacterium | reverse complement strand
TTCTTCTGCATTTCTATGGTTTGTTACACACAGGTTAAATGCCGCCCGCTGCCTCTCTCAACCCCTTTAAAGGGGTTGACTTTTCATAGTTGGTCTTTCAAAAGTAAATGATGTCGCCCTGGGCAGATATTATTTAATCTTGCAATATGGAGGAAATGATGTATAATTGAACTAGGAGCCAACGAACCTTGACAATGAGATAAACGCGCTTTCAACTGTTGCTAAGCACCGTAACATAATGACGAAGAATGGCTGCACGGCGACGCTCCTTTTCAGCAATCATGAGAATCCACAGGTCCGCAGGGAAGTAGCCGAGCTGTTGCTGCGTTCGGTAGAGAAACGGAGTGAAGCAACATGAAGAAAGTATTGTGCCTATATAGAGTGTCCACACTGGGACAGGTTGACCCGAAGGATGATATACCCATGCAGCGCCGGGAGTGCGAGGATTTCATCGAACGACACAGCGATTGGGTATACTATGGAGAGCGCCTTGAAAAAGGCGTTTCCGGTTATAAGGTATCCGCCAGCAAGCGAGACGTGATCCTGGAGATTCGCGCGATGGCCGAGCGAAAGGAATTTGATGTTTTGCTTGTGTTCATGTTCGACAGGCTGGGGCGCAGGGAGGATGAAACGCCTTTCCTGGTGCAATGGTTTATCGAGCATGGCATAGAGGTCTGGAGCACGCGAGAAGGGCAACAGCGCCTCGATACGAGGGTAGACAAGCTGATGAACTTCATTCGCTTCTGGCAAGCCGGGGGCGAGAGCGAAAAGACCTCCATCCGCGTGAAGGCCGCGCACACACAGATGACGGCAGACGGCATTTGGCGCGGCGGGCGACATCCCTTCGGATACCAGCTTGTCCGCAAAGGCAGAATCGGCAAAAGAAAGCATGAGCTGTTCGACCTGGAAATCGACCCAATCACCGGGCCACAGGTTCAGAAAGTGTTTGAGATGGCGTGCAAGGAGGGCATAGGCAATACCCGAATCGCCAACTACATGAACGAGCACTATCCGAATCCTGACAAGATATGGACAAAGACCACGGTATTATCCCTGTTGCGTAATCCTATCTACACAGGTCGGATGCACATGAACGACACGCTTTCCGAGCCGGTGGAGGAATTGAGACTGATTTCGGACGAGGACTTCCAGTTTACGCAGTACGCGATCAAGAGCCGTATTCAGAATCGTTATGCGTGGAGGCATGAATCCGATAACGCCCATATTCCCGAAGGACAGACAAAGACCTCTGTCTACGGAGCGTCCTTGCTGGCCGGGATACTGTGGTGTGGACATTGCAATCACAAGCTGGTTGGCAGCTATTGCTGCAAACAGCTTAAGACCCACGCCTACTACCGTCCGATCTATCGTTGCTATAATGGCTCTACGGATGCCAAAGAGTGTGACGGGCAGACGATCTATTCCGCAAAGAAGATTGAAGGGGCTGTATTGGAAATTGTCCATGACTACTTCCACAGCTTTCAGACTTCCGTGGACGCGCTGTGGAAGGAACAGGCGCGAAGGCAGATGCGAAGCAAGACGCAAGCACAGGTCAGGGAGCATGAGCACAATCTGGAGAAGCTGCAAAAGCAACAGAAGGCGCTTCAGAAGGAAGTGCTGAAATCCCTGACTGGGGAAAGTGGTTTCGATACAGATATGCTTCAGAATATGCTGGCCGATAACAAGGCTGAGATGGAAGCATGTGATATCGCGCTGATGGAATGCCGGAAGGAAAGCGAAAACGAGGAAGCCCGGCTCCAGTACCTCTCCATGCAGTATCAGCATATCAGGGATTGGGCCCAAGTGTTTGACGATGCAAGCATCGAAGAAAAGAAGATGATAATATCCCGAATTATCGAGCGGATCGACGTTGACAGGAATTATCATCTGACGATTCATTTCTTCGTGACAACGGAGGACTTTGAATCGTCGCCTGACCCCACTAGTGCAACGATCCATGAATCCAAGAATTGTTTGCAGTTTAGGGTCGGTTGAAGCCCCGAGACAGAATAATAATCAAGGTATTATTGAGTAGCCCTTATTCTTCGATGGAGCGACCAACAATCACGAATTGGGTGAAAGTAGGGTATATTCAGCAGCGCGCTACATTCGCATTGTAGAGGTCACCGGTTCGAATCCGGTATGCTCCACCAACGACGGCAGGACTTGATTGAAAGATCAAGTCCTGTTTTATTTTTGGAAATATGATTGTCATGTAGAGGGAACCAAAGGCAACCCCCTTTCAAACCTCGGCACAGTCTCCGTGAAGCGCCTGAATAACCATCATTCGGGATGCGATGAAAGGGGCACCGTGACGGCACCCCTTTCCCTGTTTTGATTGCAGATGCGTATTGAGGCGGCTTACTGCTGTGGATGGGAGCGGCCTGTCATTTCCTGTCGTATTCCCGCTCGTCGGCCTTGCGGATCTCGGCGCGCTTGATCTTGCCGCCGACGGTCTTGGGCAGCTCGTCCACGTATTCGATCACGCGGGGATACTTGTAGGGGGCGGTCAGCTTCTTGACGTGGTTTTGCAGCTCCCGGGTCAGCGCCTCGGAGGGGGTCCAGCCCTTGGCCAGCACGATGGTGGCCTTTACCACCTGGCCGCGGATGGGATCGGGCACGCCGGTGATGGCGCATTCCACCACGGCGTCGTGGGCGATCAGCGCGGATTCCACCTCAAACGGCCCGATGCGATAGCCGGAGCACTTGATCACGTCGTCGTTGCGGCCGACGAAGCGATAGTAGCCCTCGCTGTCGCGCCAAAGCACGTCGCCGGTGTTGTAGCCGACGCCGCCCAGCTTCTCCTCGGTGGCCTCGGGATTGCGGTAGTAGCCGGTGAACAGGCCGACCGGCGGGTGGCGCTTCACGTCCATGATGGTCAGCGAGCCCTCCTCGCCGTCCTCGCAGAGGTTGCCATTGGCGTCCAGCAGCTGGATGTCGTAGAGCGGGTTGGGCTTGCCGGTGGAGCCCTCGATGGGCTCGAACCATTCGCTGCCAAAGTTGGCGATCAGCACCGGGCCCTCGCTCTGGCCGAAGCCCTCGTAGATCTGATGGCCCACCTTTTCCTTCCACTGCTTCACCACCTCGGGGTTCAGCGGCTCCCCGGCGGTGGCGCAGTGATGCAGGCAGGACAGGTCGAACTGGCTCAGGTCCTCCTGCAGCATGAAGCGATACATCGTGGGCGGCACGCAGAAGGTGGTCACGCGATACTTCTCCACCTTGGCAAGCAGGTTCTTCGGGTTGAAGCGGCCCACCATGTCATAGCAGAAGATGGTCGCGCCGCAGAGCCACTGGCCGTAGATCTTGCCCCAGCCGAACTTGGCCCAGCCGGAGTCGGACACCGACATGTGCAGCCGGTTCTCCTCCACGTGCTGCCAGTATTTGGCCGTGACGATGTGGCCCAGGGGATAGGCGAAGTTGTGCTGCACCAGCTTGGGCATGCCGGTGGTGCCGCTGGTGAAGTAGACCAGCATGATGTCGCTTGCGCGGGTCGCGGCCTCGCCGGTGGGGCGGGGGAAGGTCTCCGGGAAGCGGTCCATCTGCTCGTGCAGGTCCAGCCAGCCCTTGCGAGGTCCGCCCACGAGGATCCTGTGGCGCAGGGACGGGATTTCCGGCGCGGCGGCGTCCATCTGGGCGACGACGAAATCGTCGTCCACGCAGATCACGGCCTTCACCTCCGCGGCGTTTCCGCGGTACACGATGTCCTTCTTCGTCAGCTGCAGCGTGGCGGGGATCAGGATCACGCCCAGCTTGTGCAGCGCCGTGGCGCAGACCCAGTATTCCCAGCGGCGGCGCAGGATCATCATCACCACGTCGCCCTTCTTCAGGCCCAGGCTGGCCAGGAGGTTCGCGACGCGGCCCGAGAGGCGCTTGATGTCGGTGAAGCGGAATTCGCGCTCCTCGCCCTCCTCGTTGACCCACAGCAGCGCGCGCTTTTCGGGCTCTTCCTCGGCCCATGCGTCCACCACGTCGAAGCCGAAGTTGAAGTCCTCCGGCACGTTGATGGTGAACTTCTCGCGGAATTCCTCGTAGCTTTCAAATTCAATCTGGGGCAGGTATTTCTTCAGCAGGTAATTCAATGTCGGACACCTCTTCCTATTCTGCAATGACCGTCAGGAAGCGCGCCTTGACGTCGCCTCCGCACCGCTGGCCGTGGGGGATGGTGGGATTGAAGTAGATCGAGTCGCCGGGGTTCATCACGAATTCCTTGTCCCCCAGCGTGACGATCACGGTGCCCTCCAGCACCAGGTTGAACTCCTGGCCGCTGTGGGTGATCAGCTTCGCCACGGCGTCGCTGGGCTCCAGCGTCACAAGCAGCGGCTGCATGATCTTGTTGGCGTAGCGATAGGCCAGGTCCTCGAAGTGGTATTCCGGGTTGCGGTTGATGATCTTGCCGCCGCCCCGGCGGATCAGGTGCCAGGTGTCCAGCTTGGCGCTCTGGCCCGTGACGATCTCGGTGAAGTCCACCTTGAATTTGTTGGCGATCTCATAGATCACGCTGATGGGCACGTCCTTGCCGTTTTCCTCATAGGAGGCGTAGACCTCCGGGCTCAGGTTCAGTTCCGCCGCCAGCGCCTCGATGCTGTAATCGCAGACCTCGCGCAGTTCCCTCAGCCGAGCGCCGATCTCGTTGTAATCGTTCATCGTCTTCTCTCCTTTGCGCGCGATCTCCGCGCAGCCATAACTTTCCTTTTAAAGTATACCACATAAATGGGCTCAGTGCAATATCATGATAACGGCCATGGACGATGCGGCCTGACAATTGACAAGGCTTATAATATGATGATATACTTGTGCAAACGGGCAAGGGAGAAGGGGGAAGCGCGGGAATGATTGATCAGAACAGATTGAAACGGCTCAGCATCATCCTTTTCATCCTGACGCTGATCGTGCTGGTCATTCACATGGAATCGCTGGTTCGCTTCAACCGGCAGGAGTTTCACGTTCACGGGGACGAGGTCACCGAGGGCATTCAGATGGAGATCAACGCCCGGGAGGACAGCACGAGCACCTGGCTCAAGCGCTCCTTTATCATGGATGACGGCAAGGCGGTGAACCTGACCGGGCAGACCATCGATGGCACCCTGAGCAACCAGAGCGGAAACACCGTCGACGACTGGGAGCTGCGGATCAACATCACCGGCAATTGCTACATCAACCAGGCCTGGAACGGCGAGGTGGAGATCCACCAGTACGTCGGAACCGACGAGGAAACGGTCCAGCGGATGAACCTGCAGGACTATGACCTGGACGAGGTGACCTTCGATTACCGCTACGACGGTGACCTGCTGATCCCGCTGCGCGAGGGCGACTATGTGATCTACTATCCCAGCACGCGGTTCAGCGAAATGCCCATTGGCGCCGGCGACGACGTGAAGATCGGCGTGATCTTCTATTACCTGAACGCGCTGGACCTGTCCGACTATGACGTGCAGTTGCACTTCCACCGCTATTTCACCCAAGGCTTCACCTTCTATGCCTTCATCGTGCTGGGCGGGCTCTGGCTGCTGTTCATGGTGTTGACCGCGGCCGACGCGCTGGCCTATCGCCGGGCCATGAAGGAGATGGAGCTGAGGAAATCCGGCATATTCAGCATGTCCGATATCTATGACCTCATTTACATCATCCATCTGCCCACCGGCGAGATGACGCCGGTCTCGGTGGACGAGCGCATCGAAAAGGAACGCCCGAAGAACCAGACCGCGAAGGAGGTGCTCACCAATCTGATCCGGGAGGACGTGGACGAAAAGTACCGCGAGCTGATGCTGGAATTCGTGGACACCGACACCCTGCCGGAGCGCCTGAAGGAGCGCAACAGCGTCGCCGGGGAGTTTTACAGCGCCAAATACGGCTGGTGCGAGATCCGCTTCTACGCCATGGATCGCGTTACGGACAAGCCGATCGAAAACGTGGTGTTCACGGTGCAGAACATCAGCGAAGAGAAGCAGGAGCAGGAGGCCATCATGCTCCGGATGGAAGAGGCGGAATCCTTCAACGAGGCGAAGGCCGCCTTCATGGACAACCTCGCCGACGACCTGCAGCGGCCGCTGAAAAACCTGGCGGGGCTGACCGAGCGCATCATCCGCGAGAGCGGCGACGAAGCCGTCAGGGGCTACGCCCTCAGCGCCAACAGCACCGTGAGCCGCCTCCTCGTGCTGACGGACGGCCTGGTCGACACCTTCGGCGTCGAAGGCGGACAGGTGAAGCTGAACCCGCGGGCGTATTCCCTGCGGGAGCTGCTGATCGACCTGGCGCGGACCATGCTGCCCCTGGCGGACCAGAAGCGGATCGCCATGTCGCTGGACGTCACGGAGACGCTGCCCGACCGCCTCGAGGGCGATCCCCGGGTGCTGCGCGAGATCCTCGTGCCCATGGTCTCCGGCCTCATGCACAACGCCGAGGGCGGAAGCGTGCAGCTGGCGGTGTACGGCAAGGCGCTGGAGGGCAGGATCCACCTGCTCTTCTCGGCGCGCCTCCTGTCCGCTTCCGCGCCCGACAGCAGGGCCATGGCCCCCAATGAGGCCACCGGCCTGACCGGGCTGAGCATGGAAGTGGTGTCCGGCCTGCTGGGCGGCATGGGCTCGGCCCTGAAGTCCGTCCGCTCTCCGGAAGGGCGCAGGGAGCTGTATTTCGAGATCGAACAGCCGGTGCTGGACGCGGCGCCGGTCGGCAAGCTGACCGTCGGGGATGCCAGATGACGGACGCGGGCGGAATTCTGTAAGAAAGGAGACTGATCATGGTTACTGCCGGCTTTGGCATCTGCCTGGTGATTTCGATACTGGCCACGCTCATGATCGCCCTGAAAAGCGACGATCGCGTGAACGGCTATGATTGGTCCATCGCGATCCTGCTGCCCTTCCTGATCATGGGCTACTGGCTGAAGACGCAGGTGGGTTCGCAGGAGGCCTCCCTGGTGCTGTTCGTCTTCATCAATCTGTCCTCCACGGTGCTGCTCGCCGTGATCCTCTTCTCCGTGCTGAGGCACCTGGCGATCACTGTCAGTTCGTGGCTGAAGCTCATCGTCTATATCGCCGCCTTCGCCCAGCTGTTTCCCGTCTGGATGACCTTCAGCCGGGGCCTGCCGGACGACATGATCCAGATCATGGACACCGGCTACGGCTATGCCACCCGGATGGTCGGCGGCTCGTTCGCCTTCGCCAATCTCGCCTACCTGCTGGCGCTGCTGATCGTGGGGATCGGCATCGTGGCCATTTTCCGGGCCCACCGGAAGACCTATTCCCGCCGCACGCTGGCCTTCTACATGGTATTCGTCGGCGCGGGAATGCTGATGTACGCGCTGGAAAGCGTGCTGGACATGAACTTCTCCGCGCTGCCCTTTCTGTACATGGTCGCGGACGTGCTGCTGGCCTTGAGCGTCGACCGTTCCCGCGCCCATGATATCTCCGAGCTGATCGCCGACAACCAGAAGACGTCCATGAGCCACGGCTACGCCGCCATTGGCCTGGACGGAGGCTTTCTGAGCGCGAATGAAAAGTGCTTTGACTTCCTGCCGGATCTGAAAAACCAGCGCACGGACACCCGGATCTCCGGGGAGACCCCGTCCGGCCGGGTGCTGAGCAGCATCATCGAGAATTATGACGCCAACGGCCTGGCGACGGGAACCTTCCGTTCCGGCGACAGGATCCTTGCCTACGAGGTATCCCCGTTCCAGCATCACCGCGGCGAAATGTCCCGCGGATACCTCATCGAAATCCGCGATGCCACCGAGGAGAACCGGAACCTGGAGATCCTCTCCGACTTCAACGACCGGCTGAACCGCGAGGTGGCCGAGAAGACCCGCAGCGTCGAAAGCATGCGCGAGCGGCTGGTGCTGAGCCTGGCGGACATGGTTGAAAACCGCGACAGCAACACGGGCGGCCATGTCAAGCGCACCAGCGATGTGGTCCGCATCCTGGTGGAGGATATCCTGGCCAAGCAGTATTTCCCGCTCAGCGACACCATGGCGAAGGACATCGTCCGCGCCGCGCCTATGCACGACCTGGGAAAGGTGAGCATCGACTCCGGCATCCTCAACAAGCCCGGCCGGCTCACGCCCGAGGAATACACCATCATGAAGACCCACTCCACCATCAGCGGACAGATGGTCAGGATCCTGCTGGACGGCATGGAGGAGGAGCACCTCGTCAACACCGCCTATCACGTCGCCCGCTATCACCATGAGCGCTGGGACGGCAAGGGCTATCCGGAGGGCCTGGTGGGGGAGATGATCCCGCTGGAGGCCCGGATCATGGCGGTGGCGGACGTGTATGACGCGCTGGTCAGCAAGCGCGTGTACAAGGAGCCGATGGGCTATGAAAAGGCCGCGCAGATCATGCAGGAGGGCATGGGCTCCCAGTTTGACCCCAACATGCTGCTCGTGTTCCTCAGCTGCCGGAGCCAGCTGGAGCGCTACTATTCCCTCGCCCAGTGACGCGGCGGGCTGAACGGGGGCGGCTCTGCGGAGCGCCGTCGGATTGACACCACGCGGTTTGTGACAAAATGAACAGATCCTTCGCGAAGCGAAGGATCTGCACGCAGCGTCCATAAACTGTGATCTTACCAATCCCACAGCTTTTCACGGAAATCCTACTTTTTCTTCTTTGGCGCCACGGGCGGGTGGAATTTCCGGTTATAGGCGTCGACATCGGCATCATAGCCCCGGCGGCGCATGGCCCTGAAGGTCAGCTGGCGGGCGATGTCATAGATGACGGCCATCAGCGGCACGCCCACCAGCATGCCCAGGATGCCCCACAGGCCGCCGAAGAGCAGTATGCCGAACATGACCCACAGCGCCGACAGGCCCGTGGTGTCGCCCAGGATCTTCGGTCCGATCACGTTGCCGTCCAGCTGCTGCAGGATGAGCACGAAGATCAGGAACATCAGCGCGTGCATCGGATTGGACAGCAGCAGGAGCAGCGCGCTTGGAATCGCGCCGATGAACGGCCCGAAGAAGGGAATGATGTTGGTCACGCCGACGATCACGGCGATCAGCAGCGAGTTCTTGAAGCCCATCACCAGGCAGCCGAAGAAGCAGATGACGCCCACGATGGCGGAATCGACGATCTTGCCCCGGAAGAAGCCGTTGAACATGCGGTTGGCATACTTGGCTTCATTCAGGATCCATTCAGCCCAGGCGGGCTTGAACGCGCTGCGCACGACCATGACGGTCTGCGCGGCCAGCTGCGCGCGTCGGGAGAGGAAGTAAAGCGCCACGATCGAGCCGATCAGCAGGTTCTGGACCGCGCCGAAGAGGCCGGTGACCTTGGAGGCCGAGCCGACGAGCATGGGCCCGAGCGTGTTGACGATGGCCTCGGCGCTTCCCAGGTGGTTTTCAATGAAGCTGTCCACGCCGGCGGTCGCCTTGTCGATGGTTGAATGGATGAATTCGGCGTGCTCGGGGTGCGCCGCGGCATAGTCGTTCACAAAGGCCCAGAAGCGCTCCTTCAGCGCCTGGAACTGGGCGGGCGCGGCCTTGGCGATCTCGATGACGTTTGTCACCAGCTGGGGAACGATCAGCAGCACCACCGCGATGATGATCAGCAGCGCGAAGATCAGTGCCAGCGCGTTTGCCAGCCCGGCCCACTTCCCCCCGAACCGGCGGGTGAGCCAGCCGGCCAGCGGCGCGACCAGATAGGCCATGGCGCCGCCGATGAAGAACGGGGTCATGATCTTCATCAGGAGGCTGAACAGCCCCGCCTGGCCGCTCCGGCGGAACAGCAGGCTGGCCAGCACCAGCACGATGGCCGCGACGATGAGGGCGGTCAGCCCCCACTTGACGTATTTTTCGTTCTCTTTGTTCTTCATATCCTGAGTTTCCTTTGGCGCGTCTGTATTCATCCACAGTTTAGCACAGGAAGCACCACTTTGCAAGCCCTTGCCGATAAATGACCGTGTCAGGATCCTGGGCCGCCGGATCTTCCGGAGCATCCTGACACGGTCGGCACAAAAGTAGCTCTGGCAGCCGCTGATTCATTCCCGCGCCGATTCTGTGGCGCCTTTTCTGGCATCGGTCTCTTGCAGATCTCTCGATTTACCTCAAGTATACCTTCAATACTATTTCCGCAGGTTTACTGGCGGTAAATCAAGGAAAAGCAACGCAGAAATGCAGCCAAATCCGCCGAAATTGCGCTTCGGGGATTTTAGAAACACACTCTAGCAAGGCTGCCCGCCGAAAACCCACTCGAAGTCTCGATACTTGAATAAATCATCGCCTCCCTTGAACGCGGGGCGTGTTTCTGGTATAATTATCATTGGACAGAACGAACCCTTTGGGCCGATTAATTCCAACCGACAGGAGCGTATCCCATGGCGAGTGAGAAGCTAAAGAACGCGAGGGCGTTTGAAGAACAGTACAGCCCGTACGTGCCGGAGGATGAGAGGCCGGCGTACCATGTGAACGGGCCGATCGGGTGGATCAACGATCCGAACGGCTTTTCGGTATACAAGGGCGAGTATCACCTGTTCTTCCAGTACAATCCGTACAAGCCGATCTGGGGGCCGATGCACTGGGGACACGTGAAGACGCGGGACTTCATCCGCTGGGAGCGGCTGCCCGCGGCGCTCGCGCCGGATATGCCCTACGACAAGGACGGCTGCTTTTCCGGGAGCGCGATCGAGCTGCCGGACGGCAGGCAGCTGCTGATGTACACCGGCGTGCGCGAGGAGCGGCAGGAGGACGGCTCGCTGAAGCCGTACCAGACGCAGTGCCTGGCGGTGGGGGACGGCGAGAACTACGAGAAGTACGAGGCCAACCCGGTGCTGACGGCGAAGGACCTGCCCAAGGGCGGCAGCGAGGCGGACTTCCGGGATCCGAAGCTCTGGAGGGAGGCGGACGGCTACTACGCCGTGGTGGGGAACCGCCCGGCGGACGGCAGCGGCTCCGTGCTGCTGTTCAGGAGCGCGGACGGCTTCCACTGGACCTATCAGGGGCCGGTGGCGTCCAACCACAACCAGTACGGCAAGATGTGGGAGTGCCCGGACTTTTTCAGACTGGACGGCAGGGACGTGCTGCTGGTCAGCCCGCAGGAGATGATGCCCATCGGGTTGGAATTCCACGCGGGCAACGGCACCGTCTGCATGATCGGGGAAGCCGACGGGAACAGGCACCTGATCCGGGAGAACGTGCACGCCATCGACTACGGCATCGACTTCTACGCGCCGCAGACGCTGGAGGCGCTGGACGGCCGGCGGATCATGATCGCGTGGATGCAGAACTGGGACACGGCGCGCAGCCAGCCGAACACGATCCGCACCTGCGGCATGATGACGGTGCCGCGCGAGCTGAGCGTTCGCGACGGGCGGCTGATCCAGGTGCCGGTGCGGGAGCTTTCGAGGTACTACGGCGAAAAGATCAGCTACAAGAACGTGCCGCTGTCGACGGAGACGATCCTCACCGGGATCCGGGGCAGGGTGATCGACATGACCGTGAACGTGCGGCCGGCGAACGGCAGCGTGATGTATCACGCGTTCCGAATGAACCTGGCCAAGGACGGCGAGCACGTGACGACCGTGCGGTTCAAGCCGGAGCAGGGCGTCGTGCGGGTGGACCGGAGCCGGTGCGGGTTTCCGTTTGACATCGTGCACGTGCGCGAGTTTCCGGTGTATTCCAAGCACGGGAGCATCAGGATGCGGTGCGTGATGGACAAGCACAGCCTGGAGCTGTTTGTCAACGACGGCGAGCAGGCGGCCTCGTTCGTGCTGCACACGCCGCTGAGCGCGGACGTGATCAGCTTCGAGGCGGAGGGCGAGGTGCTGATGGACGTGGACAAGTACGACCTGATATTCAGTGAGGAAGAAGAGCAATGAAGCGTTATGATGTCGTGGCGCTGGGCGAGCTGCTGATCGACTTTACGGAGAACGGCGCAAGCGCGCAGGGGAACCCGGCGTTTGAGGCGAACCCCGGCGGCGCGCCGTGCAACGTGCTGGCGATGCTGCGGAAGCTGGACAAGCGATGCGCGTTCGTTGGCAAGGTGGGCAACGACATGTTCGGCCACCAGCTGAAGGCCGTGGCGGAGGGCGCGGGGATCGACATGAGCGCCCTGCGGATGGACGAGAATGTCCGCACCACGCTGGCCTTCGTCAAGACCGACGAACACGGCGACCGGGACTTTTCGTTCTACCGGAACCCCGGCGCGGACATGATGCTCACCGAGGAGGAGCTGCCGCTGGAGATGCTCAGTGACACGAGGATATTCCATTTCGGCACGCTCTCCATGACGCACGATACCGTGCGGCAGGCGACGAAAGCCGCGGTGCTGGCCGCGAAGGCCGCCGGGGTGATCATTTCCTTCGACCCGAACCTGCGCCCGCCGCTGTGGGAGAGCCTGAACGAGGCGAAGGCCCAGATGCTGTGGGGCCTGTCGCAGGCGGACGTGGTGAAGATCGCCGACAACGAGATCGAGTTCCTCACCGGCACGGCGGACTATGAAAAGGGCGCGACGATCCTGCGGGAGCGGTTCCCGAACCTGCGCCTTTTGAACGTGACCGCCGGGGCGAACGGAAGCTACGCCTTCTTTGAGGACAAAAAGATGTTCGTCCCCAGCTTCCTGCTGGGCGGCACGATCGAGACCACCGGCGCGGGGGACACCTTCTGCGCGAGCGTGTTGAACTTCGTGCTGGAGCGCGGGCTGGAGGGCCTGACCCGGGACGACCTGAAGGCCATGCTCCGCTTTGCCAACGCGGCGGCCTACCTGGTCACCACGAAGAAGGGCGCGATCAAATCAATGCCCGAACGCGCGCAGGTGGAAGCGATTCTGAGAGAATATTGAATGAGGCGCGCGACAGGCGCGCGACAGGCGCGGAGGGCGGGGAATGCGGATATGAAGCAGTATACCGGCGCGATTTTCGACATGGACGGCGTGCTGTTTGACACGGAGCGCGTGTATCAGAAGGTGTGGCAGGAGATCGCCGCGGAGCGGGGCGTCGTACTGGGCCCGGATTTCATGCGCACGATCTCCGGCACCAACGGAAGCGTGATGCGCCAGATCGTGCAGCGCTTCTATCGCGTCCCGGACGGTGCGGAGATCATTCGCGAGGTGATGCGCAGGGTGCGTCAAAGGCTCTCCGCGGAGGTGCCCGTCAAGCCGGGCGCGCCGCAGATCCTGGCGTTCCTTCACGATCGGGGAATGTGCCTGGCGGTCGCCAGCAGCAGCGCCCGCGAACAGGTCGTCTCCAACCTGGCGCTCACTGGCCTGGAACGCTGGTTTGACGCCATCGTCAGCGGCGAGGACGTCAGCGCCGGCAAGCCTGCGCCGGATATCTTCCTGAGCGCCGCGCGGTCCATCGGCTGTGCGCCCGAACGCTGCTTTGTCTTTGAGGACAGCCTGAGCGGCGTCCGGGCGGGACACGCGGCCGGCTGCGACACGATCATGGTGCCGGATCTGGTTCCACCCGTGCCGGACATACGCCCCCTCTGCTTCAGGGTGTGCGACAGCCTGTTCGAGGCGATGGACGAGGTTCGGGCGCTGCTGGACGGGGCGGGCGGCGCGCTTCGCTGATTTCCCCGTGGTTTCGTGAAGAGCAAAAGGGGGGCGGCGCGATGCGCCGCCCCCGAACGTGTCTCTATCCCAGCTCATACTTCAGGAAGTGCTTCTGGCACTTCTTTTGCATGTAGGCCCGAAGCTCGTCGGGCGTGCCGCCCTCGACGCTGGCCTTGGGCAGGATGTAGTAGGCCTTGCCCTTGATGACGAAGTAAAAGCACAGGTCGGTCTCATACAGCCCGTAGATTTCCCGGAACTTGCTGCGGGCATAGTTCTGCTGGCCCTCG
Organism: uncultured Eubacteriales bacterium; assembly: GCA_902799045.1. Lineage (GTDB taxonomy): Bacteria > Bacillota > Clostridia > Christensenellales > Aristaeellaceae > UBA2862. The sequence continues at coordinate 8,378 of CADBZH010000045.1, read as the reverse complement.
ATCTTCAGCTCCACGCCGCTGTCGTCGATGACGAAGGTCGCGCCCTTGTTCAGATAGTACATGCGATACTTCTTCGTGGTCTCGTCCGGGCGCTTGCCGGGCCGGTGCAGCGCCAGAACCAGCAGGATCGAGCAGATCAGCATGTAGCCCACGTAGGCGAGCTGGAAGCCGCCCCGATAGAGCTGCAGCCCAAAGTAGACCGCCCCCACCAGGCCCAGCGCGCCCAGCACGACGCGGGTGGCGGGCGTGATCTCCTTCTTCTTCAGGTACAGCGCCTCGAAATCCGACAGGATCTCTTCGGTGAAGGTGAAGGCCGCGCGATAGAGGCACCTGGCCGTCGAATCCGCCATATCAGTGCTTGCCCTGGCCGTAATAGGCATTGGGGCCGTGCTTGCGCATATAGTGCTTGTCCTGGATGCGCTGCGGCGCGGGATCGGCGTCCGGCTTCACCTGGCGGGTGAACAGCGCCATCTTTGCCACTTCCTCCAGCACCACGGCGTGGTACACGGCCTGGTTGGCGTCCTTGCCCCAGGTGAACGGGCCGTGGCTGTGGCAGATCACGGCGGGCACGGCCACGGGATCGATGCCGCGCTCCTTGAAGCATTCCACGATGGTGTGGCCGGTGTTCAGCTCGTAGCCGGCGTCCAGCTCCTCCTGGGTCAGGTGGCGGGCGCAGGGGATCGGGCCGTAGAAATAGTCGGCGTGGGTGGTGCCGTAGCAGGGAATGTCCAGACCGGCCTGGGCCCAGCCCACGGCGTAGGGGCTGTGGGTGTGCACGATGCCCCCGATGGTGGGGAAGGCGTTGTACAGCACCATGTGGGTCAGCGTGTCGCTGGAGGGATTCATGTCGCCCTCCACCTTGTTGCCCTTCAGGTCCATCACGACCATGTCGTCCGGCTTCAGGGCGTCGTAGTCCACGCCGCTGGGCTTGATGACGAACAGGCCCTTCTCCCGGTCGATGCCGGAGACGTTGCCCCAGGTATAGGTCACGAGGCCGCGCTTCGGCAGCTCCATGTTGGCTTCATAGACGATCTTTTTCAGGGATTCGAGCATGGGATTGTTCCTCCTTATCATATCGAAAGCTTGTCGGATTGAGATTGGTGGAGGGATCAGGGAAGAGGGATCAGGGATCAGGAAATGCCGCTGCCGCGTATTCTGCCGGGATCATTGTATCAGAAATGGCGGCAGCCACTATTCCTGATCCCTATTCCCTCTTTTCATCAGACCTCTGTTCAACATGCAGTCATTTCGTGATCGTGTACATCGCCACCTCGTCGATCTCCCGGTTGGTGCCCACGAGGACATCCTGGCCCCGGGCGTTGACGAAGTGCATCAAATTGGCGCAGCCGGTGGCGGTGTCGATGGTCTCGGTTTCGTAGGCGCCGTCCTCATACCAGATGGCGATGGTGCCGCGGGTGCCCTTGCGCCAGCCCACCGTCCAGGTGTTCCGGCCCAGCAGCTCGCCGGCCCAGGTGGCGTGAAGCATCTCGGTGTCCTTCTCCGGCGCGCCGTACTTCCAGCAGGGCACGTAGTTGCCGAACTCATCCAGGTGATAGATGGTGAGGCTGTTGCCGTGGAAGGGGCTGATCGTGCCCAGCTCCAGCTTGCTGTCGCCGTCGAAGTCGATCAGCACGGAGTCGCTGGAGGGCACGGCGCACAGCAGGTCGATCTCCCAGTCCTTGCCGGGGGCGACGGGAGGCTTGAACAGGAAGGTGCCCTCCTCGCAGCCGACCACCGCGGCGTCATGGCCGTTCACGGTGACCTTGCTGTAGCCGTGGTTGCGCAGCATGTCGCTCATGATGGGCTCCAGGGTCAGCGGGTGATCCTCGTTGAACACGCTCAGGTCCGCCGGAAGCACCGAGGCATAGCACGCGCCGGGGAAGCGCCAGTCGTTCTTGTACTCGTGATCGCTCTTCAGGCAGCACACCAGCAGGTAGTTCACGCCGTTCCGGTTCAGGATGCCAAAGCGATGCACGAAGGGGGCCTCGCACAGGGTGCGGATCTCCCATCCGTCGTCCTTCGACGTGGCGATGACGATCTTCGCCTCGGCGGAGTCGTTGGGGGAGTAGAACTTGTGGGTCGCCAGGAACTGGCCGTCCGTGCCGGGCACCGGCACCATGGTCATCACGCCGCCGGGCTCCGTCCAGACGGTGTCCAGCAGCCGGCCGTCCTCAGAGAATACGTGGCACGGGTCGTGCTTTTCAGCGGCCACCAGGAAGCAGTGCTGCCCCTTCCACGTCAGCTCCGACATGGCGTAGCACTTGTTCAGGTTGGAGATGACTTTCTTTTCGATGTTCATAGTGATGTCCTTTCTGCTGATCAAAGAGCTTTGTCAAACAGTTCCACATGATTTCTGCTGATCCAGAATCTCCGACATGCTCCGCCTTGCGAAGCGGATATCGTCGGCCCAGGTGTCGTCGTTGCCGGTGTACCACATTTCGGTGACGTAGCGGCGGATGCCCAGGCTCCAGGCGGTCTTGATGACGGACGGGAAGTCCACGTGGCCGGTGAGGAAGGGCACCTCCCGGAACACGCCGGGCACGGTCTCCTTCAGGTGCAGCGCCACGATGTGGCCCCGGCCGGAGTATAGATCGTCCAGCACGTTTCCGCCGGAGGACTTGGCGGCGTTGGTGAGGTTGCCGGAATCCGGATACACGCCCAGATAGGGGCTGCCCACCGCGTCCACATAGTACATGCTCTTCCAGACCGTGTTCATGAAATCGGTCTCCATGGTCTCAAAGCCCATCAGGATGCCGCGAATGGAGGCCAGCTCGGCGGCCCGCCTGAGGTTCTGGAGGAACAGGGCCTTGGTTTCTTCGGTGCTCTCCTCGTAGTACACGTCGTAGCCCGCCAGCTGGATGATGCGGATGCCCAGATCGTCGGCCAGCCGGATGGCCTTCTCCATGATCTCCATGCCACGGGCCCGAACGGCGGGATCGGCGGAGCCCAGCGGATACTTCCGGTGGCCGGAGAGGCACATGCTGCGGATGGGCAGGCCCACTTCCTTCATGGTCCCGACCAGCGCCAGCCGCTCCTCGGCGGTCCAGTCCAGCCGCGCCAGCTTCTCGTCCTTCTCGTCGATGGAGATCTCCACGAAATCATAGCCGGCCTCCTTGGCGAAAGCGAGCTTTTCGCGCCAGGTCAGGGTCGGCGGCATGGCCTTTTCATACAGGCCGATGGCATATTCCCTCATGTTCTGATTCCCCGTTCATATAGATTTGCAAAGGCAGGAAGCATCAGACACGCCATCTGTCGCTTTGATTATATCGGAAATGATCCGTTTTTGCAATAGGCGCGCCGCCCCGCGGGCGACCAACATATTTCGTATTTTTGACATTATGGGGAAGATTCGGCCGAATTACATCGGTCAAACTGACACAATATCGAATCAAACTTAATAAATAAACGTAAATTGACAGTTTTATGATCGTTATATGTTCGTTTTTCGATCGTTTTGCTGAAAAGATGGCCCAAATATGCGCGTAAACCCGCGCAGAATTGTAAAGAAATGCTTGAAATTGTGTTCGTTTAGGCGTATAATGAAGGGGCAAAGGTTGGAAACGAACATAAAACAGGTATAAGGAGGTATTGTATTGAGCAAGGTTTCTGAAATGACCCGCGAGAAGTGGATCATGTCCACGTTCCCGGAGTGGGGGACCTGGCTGGTCGAGGACATCGAGAGCGCGGTGGTCGAGCCCGGCAACGTGGCGATGTGGTGGCTGGGCTGCACGGGCATCTGGTTCAAGACGCCGGGCGGCGCGAACATCACCATCGACCTGTGGTGCGGCAACGGCAAGCGCACCCATGGTGACGGCAAGATGAAGGTGGGCCACCAGATGGCCAACATGTGCGGTGGCCGCAAGATGCAGCCGAACCTGCGCAACGTTCCCTTCGTGATCGATCCCTTCGCCTTCAAGCAGGTGGACGCGGTGCTGGCGACCCACTATCACCAGGACCACATGTCCGCGGAGTGGGCGGCCCACGTGATCAACAGCGGCATGACCACCACCGACGAGAACGGCAAGGAGATCCCGGTGCCCTTTATCGGCCCGCTGAAGAGCGTGGAAACCTGGATGAAGTGGGGCGTGCCGGAGGATCGCTGCCGCATCGTCAAGCCCGGCGACGTCATTAAGATCAAGGACATCGAGATCGTGTGCCTGGACAGCTTTGACCGCACCTGCATCGTCACCACCGACTCCACCGGCCCCGACCGCGAGGAGCTGACCGGCAAGTGCCCGACCGACATGGACGACAAGGCCGTCAACTACCTGGTGAAGACCCCCGGCGGCAACATCTATCATTCCGGCGACAGCCACTTCTCCATCTACTTCGCCAAGCACGGCAAGGATCACGATATCGACGTGGCCTTCGGCTCCTTCGGCGAAAACCCCATCGGCATGCAGGACAAGATGACCAGCGTGGACGTGCTGCGCATGGCCGAGAACCTGCGCTGCAAGGTGGTCATCCCGATCCATTGGGACGTGTGGACCAACTTCCAGGCCGACTGCGAGGAGATCAAGCTGCTCTACGACTTCAAGAAGGACCGCAACGAATACAAGTTCCATCCCTTCTTCTGGCAGGTGGGCGGCAAGTACGTCTATCCCCAGGACAAGGACAAGATCTACTACCACCACCAGCGCGGCTTCGAGGATTGCTTCGAGGCGCCGCAGAACATTCCGTTCAGGTCCTGTCTGTAAGGAGGCGCGATTATGGCTGAAACCATTCTTCAGAAGATCGTGGAGCGCGGCCACTACAAGTTCGTGGATCGCGTGGACTCCTGGCAGGAGGGCGTGAAGCTCAGCTGCGAATCCCTGGCCAGGACGGGCTATGTCAGCGAGAACTACTACCAGCAGATCGTTGACTGCATCGAAAAATACGGCCCGTACGTCGTGTTTGACCACTATGTGGCGATGCCCCACAGCCAGGAGGGCGCCGAGGGCGCCGAGAAGACCGCCGTGGGCTTCATGCGCGTCAAGGAGGACGTGGACTTCGGCAAGGACGAGGACGGCGAGCAGAAGATCGCCCGGCTGTTCTTCACACTGGCCGCCAAGGACCCCAACGAGCACCTGGACAACATGCAGCAGCTGATGGCCATCTTTACCAACGAGCCGCTGCTGGACGCGCTGATGGCGGCCAACACGCCGGAGGACATCCTCAAGGCCGAGGCCGACTATCCCCCGGAGGAAGACTTCTGATCCCCATCGCTGACTGAAATGATGCACCACCATGGACATCGTTCAAGGAGGATGTTATGAAAAAGCTACTGTCAATTCTCATCGCGCTGATGCTCGTGATGATGACTGTGTTCGCGGGCTTCGCCGTGGCCGAGACGGCCGCCGCGGAGACCGAAGAGGCGGTTGAGGAGACCGTCGAGGAAGCCGCCGAGGAAGAGGCCGCCGCAGAGGAAGAGGCCCCTGCCGAGGAGGAGGCTGCCGAGGAGGAGGCCGCCGAGGAAGCGGCGCCCGCCGAGGAAGCGCCGGCCCCCCAGAAGAACATCCTGGTTCAGATCTGGGAGTTCTTCACCACTTACATCCTGCGTCAGGCCCCGTGGATGATCGGTTTCATCACCATGATCGGCTACATCCTGATGAAGAAAAAGTGGTATGACGTGCTGGGCGGCACCCTGAAGGCCATCATCGGCATGCTGATCCTGAACGTCGGCTCCGGCGGACTGACCAGCAACTTCCGCCCCATCCTGGCCGGCCTGAAGGATCGCTTCAACCTGACCGCCGCGGTCATCGACCCCTACTACGGCCAGAACGCCGTCACCGCGGGTGTCGAGGAGCAGTTCCGCGCTGACCCTGCTGCTGATCGCCTTCATCGTGAACATCCTGCTCGTCCGCTTCAACAAGATCACCAAGTGCCGCTCCCTGTTCACCACCGGCCACGTGCAGGTGCAGCAGGCGGCCACCGCCTACTGGCTGATCCTGTTCGCGCTGCCCCAGCTGTGGCAGGGCGGCGTCAAGACCGTTCCGATGCTGATCGTTATGTCCATCATCCTGGGCGCCTACTGGGCCGTCGGCTCCAACCTGACGGTTAAGCCCATGCAGGAGCTGACCGACGGCGCCGGCTTCGCCATCGCCCATCAGCAGATGTTCGGCATCCGCCTGGGCTACATCCTGGCCGACAAGCTGTTCGGCACCAATGGCGGCAAGCGCAAGAAGGAGATCAAGAAGGTTGGCGACATGGAGCTGCCCGGCTTCTTCTCCATCTTCAATGAGAACATGGTGTGTACCGCCATCCTGATGACCGTCTTCTTCGGCATCATCATGATCGTCATCGGCAAGCCCTTCTTCGTGGCTCAGGGCAGCCTGGCCGAGGACGCCAGCTTCGTGATGTACATCCTGAACACCACCCTGAACTTCGCCGTATACCTGGCGATCCTGCAGCTGGGCGTTCGCACCTTCGTCACCGAGCTGACCGCTTCCTTCCAGGGCATTGCGGACAAGCTGCTGCCCTCCTCCGTGCCCGGCGTCGACTGCGCCGTGTGCTACGGCTTTGGCGATGCCAACGCCGTGACCTTCGGCTTCCTGGCCGGCCTTGCCGGACAGCTGGTCGCGATCATCGCGCTGATCATCTTCAAGAGCCCCGTCCTGATCATCTGCGGCTTCGTGCCGGTGTTCTTCGACAACGCCACCATCGGTCTGGTTGCCAACGAAAAGGGCGGCCTGAAGGCCTGCCTGGTGATCCCCTTCATCTCCGGTCTGATCCAGGTGTTCGGCTCCGCCTTCATCGCGGGCTGGGTCGGCATGGCGCAGTACGGCGGCTATCTGGGCATGTTCGACTGGGCGACCGTGTGGCCGGCCTTCACCGTGATCATGAAGTACCTGGGCTATGTCGGCGTGGCGCTGGTCGCCCCCAAGGCCTACTTCCTCATCACCGAGGACTACGAGGCCTACAAGGAGTACATGGCTTCCAAGAGGAAGTAATCCATCGAATGGGAAATGGGGGAACGGGAAATGCCGGACGGCGGCCCTGTTTCCCCAATTCCCGGTTCACTTCACGACCATCATGAAAGGAATTTAACACAATGTCTAAGCTCGACAACAAGAAGTTCATGGTCTGCTGCGCCAACGGCGCCGGCTCCTCCCTGATGATGAAGATGACCCTGCAGAAGGTGCTGACCAAGCTGAACGTGAAGCCCGCGTCCCTGCACCACTGCTCCCTGTCCGAAGGCAAGAGCGCCGCGCCGAACTACGATGTGGTGCTGTGCGCCCGCAACTTTGCCAACATGTTCGCCGATGCCCAGAAGAAGGGCACCACCGTGCTGGGCCTGAAGAACATCATGTCCGCTCCGGAGATGGAGCAGGCCATGAAGGACGCGGGCCTGCTGGACTGATCGAAGGGTCGGGGCCGCCGGACGCGGCCCCGTTTCCGTTCACCGGAAGCCATCCCACTAAGGAGAATACCCATGAAACGAGACCGCCAATCGGTGGACCTGCGCCACGCCGAGATGCTGGCCCTGATCCGGGAACGGCAGGAGGTGCTGGTGGAGGAACTGAGCGACGCCTTTAACATCTCCACCATGACGGTGCGCCGCGATTTGCAGGCGCTGGAGGAGGCAGGCAAGATCAGCCGATTCCATGGCGGAGCCGCCGCCAGCCTCAATCCCGCCGACGAGGGCAAGGGGCGGGTGTCCGTCTGCCGCCAGATGATCGCGCGCTATGCCGCGTCGCTGGTGCGGGACGGGGAGACGCTGCTGATCAACGGCTCCAACACTGCCCTGGGTATGCTGGATTATGTCGGCGGCAAGCGGCTGAGGGTGTTCACCAACAACGGCCTGGCCGTGGTGCGCCGGTTTCCCGAAGGCGTGGACGTGCAGATTTCCGGCGGCGTGACCCGTGGCACCCAGCACATCCTCACCGGCGATCTGGCCATGCGCAACCTGATGGATGTGCGGGCGAACAAGGCCTTCCTGGGCTGCACGGGTATCTCCCCGGACGGAGAGATCCTCTGCGACATTCCCTCGGAGCTGGGCATCAACGAGACGATGATCGAGCATGCCGACAGCTATTACATCCTGGCGGACCACACCAAGATCGGCAGGACCAGCGCCTACGCCAGCTTCCACCTGGAGAAGAAGGGCTGCGTCATCACCGATGACGGCGCCCCGGAGGACGTGGTGGAGCGCCTGCGCGTCGCCGGCATGGAGGTGGTCCGGGTGCGCATGAGCGATTTCAACGAAGAAAACGGCCTGTAACCCCAAAGACACGATATCAAAGGAGCGATACAACATGAAGGAATTCACCTATGTCATCCAGGACGCGCTGGGCATCCATGCCCGTCCCGCCGGCATGCTGGCGAAGAAGGCGAAGAGCTATGCGGACACGACGGTGACGATCAGCGCCAACGGCAAGAGCGTGAACGCGGGCCAGCTG
>CADBZH010000044.1 GCA_902799045.1 uncultured Eubacteriales bacterium | reverse complement strand
TTCTTCTGCATTTCTATGGTTTGTTACACACAGGTTAAATGCCGCCCGCTGCCTCTCTCAACCCCTTTAAAGGGGTTGACTTTTCATAGTTGGTCTTTCGTCATTCAAAGGCGTCCGCGGCAATGCACAGCGGCGCTTCCCCGGTGGCGGCGCGCAGGCGCTCGATCCATTCCGGGTGGATGTCGCGCGCCACGGGGGTGATGTAGATGTGGCCGCGGCCCAGGTCCGCCCGGGACAGCGCCCGGTCAAACAGCCCCTCCAGCGTGTCGCGGCTGGTGTAATCGGCGCGCCCCAGTCCCTCCAGCACGGTCATCAGGTGGGCATGGCCCAGCCCGTCGCCCACCTCGCCGAAGCTGTCTGCCACGCCGATCACGCGCAGGTTGGAGATGAAGGCGTAGGGGATCCGCCGCTCCTCCAACTGCTCGCAAACGTCCCGGCACAGGGAAAGCGCCTGCTCCAGCATCCGGCGGCCATAGCTTCCGAAGGCGAAGCTGTGGGCGTTCAGCATCACGGTCACGGTGCGCTCCACGGTGTGGTCCTGGCAGCGCACCATCATCCGCCCCTGTCGGGCGGTCTGCGTCCAGGAGATCTGCTTCATCGGCTCGCGCCCGGTGTAGTCGCGATAGCCCAGCGTCAGCACCGGATCCTCCATGATGAAGCGGTTCACCGAGCGCTCGCCCATCCAGCCGCCCATCACGTCGCGCAGCGCGCCGGAATCGGCCCGGCGGGGCAGGATCACCAGCTCGCGATGCAGGTCCGTGCGGCGGGAGGCCGTGCTCAGGCCCATGAAATCGCCGCCCTCCAGCGTCGCCCCCAGGAAGACATAGCGCCCGCGCCGGGGGATCGTGAAGGGCGTCGTGCGGGTCAGGCGCTGGCGCGGCATCATGTAGACCGTGCTGCGCAGGGCACTGCGGTGGCGCTTCACGTCCTCGGCGCGCAGATCGCCGGAGACGACCAGCGCGTCCGGCACGTCCTCGTTGAGGCGGATGAAGGGCAAAAAGCGCCGCCGGCGGTTCGTGATGACCGTCACCAGCGCCAGCGCCTCGTCCGGCTCGGCCAGGGCCTTGCTGGGGGAGACGTCGTATTCCACGCCGTCCAGACCCTTCTTCAGCGATATGAGCTCCGCCGCGGCGATCACCGCCGCCAGCATCAGCAGAAACGCGATCATATCGCTCCTTCCACCGGCACCGGGATGCGGTCGATCAGGTGCTCCAGCTTCGCCTCGGCGTCCGCGCGGCGAAGTCCGGCCCCCGCGGCGACGCGGTGGGCCAGCACACAGGGCGCCATCGCGCGGATGTCCTCCGGCAGGGCGTAGTCCCGCCCGGAGAGCGCCGCCGCGGCCTGCACGGCCTTGTACAGGGCGATGGCCCCACGGGTGGAAACGCCGAAGCTGAATTCGCCCTGGCGCGTGGCTTCGACCAGGTCCATCAGATAGCCCGCCACCTCGTCCGAGACGCGCACGTTCCGATAGTTCGCGCGGATGAAGGCGGTGTCCTCGTCGGTGATGACCGGCTTGATCTCCGAAATGATGTCCACGGTGTCGCGCCGGGCGAGCACGGACAGCTCCTCCTCCCGGCGCATGTAGCCCAGCGCCAGCCGCATGAAGAAGCGGTCCACCTGGGCTTCCGGCAGCGGGAACGTGCCGTAGGATTCCAGCGGGTTCTGGGTCGCCATCACCAGGAAGCGCTCGCCGAGGGGATAAGTGTCCCCGTCGACGGTGATCTGCCGCTCCTCCATGGCCTCCAGCAGCGCCGCCTGGGTGCGCGGCGTGGCGCGGTTCACCTCGTCGGCCAGGATCACGTCGTGAAACAGCGGACCCGGCCGGAAGCGGAACTTGGTCTCCTTCTGGCTGTAGAAGTTGATGCCCGTCAGGTCGGAGGGCTGCAGATCCGGCGTGAACTGCACGCGGCTGAAGCTGCCGCCGATGGCCCTGGCGAAGGCGCGCAGCAGCATCGTCTTGCCCGTGCCCGGCACGTCCTCCAGCAGCACGTGGCCGCCGCAGACATGGCAGATCAGCACCTTCTCGATGACCTCGTCCTTGCCGACGATGGCCTTCGACACGGCGCCTACAACGCGGTTTCTGTATTCGATGAATCTCCGGGTGTCCATGGCATACCTCCGGCGCGGCGCTTACTGAGCGTCCTCGGGCGCCGCTTCCGCCGCCTCCGGCGCGTCTTCGGGCGCGTCCTCGTCGATATCCTCGTATTCCTCGTCGCCCAGCTCCAGGTCAAAGCCGACCGTGTGCATGGAGATGTCGTGCACGTCCTCCACCAGCGAGCCGAGGCCGATGATCACGCAGCCCAGGATCACGCCCAGGCCGATGGACAGCACGGTCCACCACACGGTGGTCAGCTCCAGGCCGAAGTGCACGAACAGATAGGGGAACGGAATCGCCAGCACGCCGATCACCATCAGCAGGATGGACAGCGGATAGCGCTTGCGCGCCTCCTCCGCCAGGATTGCCTTGAAACGCATGTGAATGACCTCCTTGTACCGATTCTATTTTTCAATGCCGACCCGGGCCGCGAGCCCCTTGTCCCTGTAATAGTGCCTGACGAGGCGCATTTCCGTGACGAGATCGGCCCGTTTGACGAGGGCCTCCGTCGCGCCCCGGCCGGTGAACACCAGTTCCACGGATTCGCTCCGGGCGTCTGCCAGGGCGAGCAGGTCCGCCTCCGAAAGCAGCCCGCAGGCCATGGCGCAGTTGATCTCATCGGCGATCACCACGTCGAAAGCGCCGCCGGTCACGGCCTCGCGCACCCGCTTCAACCCCGCCCTGGCGCAGGCGAGATCGTCCTCGTCGGCCGTCCGGCGGATCAGCAGCCCCTTGCCGGAGCCGAATTGCTCGACCTCGACGCTGAGCGCCCTCAGGGCGGCGTGCTCGCTGGTGAGCTCCGCCTTCATGAACTGGCCGATGTACACCCTCAGCCCCGCGCCGGCGGCCCGAAGCGCCAGCCCCAGCGCCGCCGTGGTCTTGCCCTTGCCGTCGCCGGTGTACACCTGAAGCTGCCCGTTTTCCATGTCAAAGCACCTCGTATTCCCTCGCCGCGCCGCCGTCGAAGCGCACGACATAGCCCTCGCAGGGCCCGCTCTGCCAGTCGTAGAAGCCCTTGCCCGCGTGGGGGAACCACGCGCCCATCAGGTTCGCGATGCCGCCGCCGTGGATCACCGCCAGCGCCGTCGTCCATGAAAGCGCCACCAGCGCTTCGCCGCCCCGCAGCGTCCGGGCGCGGAACTCGCTCTGCGATTCCCCGCCGGGGCAGCGCACGAGGCCCGGCCCCATGCAGTCGCGGATCCAGCGCTGATAATCCGCGTCGTCCTTCAGCATGGCATAGCTCTTCATCTCAAACGCTCCGAAGCGCATCTCCGCAAGGTCCGGCAGCACGGCGTCCGGCCTTCGCCCCGTCAGGAGCTCAAGCGTCTCGTCGGCCCGCGCCATGCCGCTGGTGACGTATAAGTCGCACGGCGGCAGAGGCCTTTCCCCGCCGCGCCTCTTCGCCAGCGCCCGGCCCGCGTCGCTGAGGGGCAGGTCGGTCGCGCCGTAGTAGAGGCGGCGTTCGTTGCCCTCGGTCAGGCTGTGGCGCAGCAAATATAACGTCCTCATTTCAAACGCTCCGGAATGCCGCAGAACAGCCGCCAGACGGCCTCGGATCGCGCGGCGAGCTGCGCGTTCAGCCGCCCGCTGGCCTCGCGCCAGGCCCGAAGCGTCGCATCCGTGGGCACCACGCCGCAGGAGATATCCGTGGCGATGACGATGGCGTCGCTTCGCGCCTCGAAGGCCTCCGCCGGGTCGACGCCCCTGCGCACGCAGTTCAGCGCCCACTGCTCCACATACGCCAGGCACCGCGCGTTCGCGTTCAGCGCCCGGGTTTGTGCGTCGCAGATTTGAATCCCGTCGTCCGAAAGGCCGTACCGCGCCTTCGCGAAGCTGAGCTTGCCCTGATAGCTGCCGCCATAGATGAAGATCATGCCGCCGCCCCCGCAAGCCGGCTCGCCAGCGCCACCAGCGCCGCGCACTCCGAAATCGACAGCGCGAAGCCCGCCACATCCCCGGAAACGCCCCCGAGCGTCCGGCGGGCCCAGAGCATCGCGACGGCATAGGCCAGCGTCTCGACCAGCAGGATACCGACCTGCCCCCTGAGCCACAGTCCGCAGAACAAAAGCGCCAATGCCCACATGGCGAACACCGCCAGCCGCTGGGCGGGGGCGTCCTCGCGCCCGGCATACTGGCTGGCGCTCAGGGGCTTCAGCGTCAGCACGCAAAACGCCGAGCCGCAGCGGGACACGATCGGGATGAACAGCAGCGCCCGAAGGTCGTCCCCGGGCTCGATGGCACTGGCCGCGACCCAGCTGAACAGCGCCAGCAGGATCATTGCGATCACGGCGAAGGAGCCGGCGTGCGGGTCCTTCAGGATCTTCAGACGCTGCTCCAGCGGCCGCCAGGACAGCAGCGCGTCGCAGGCGTCCATGAAGCCGTCCAGGTGCATGAAGCCGGTCAGGAGCCACGGCAGCGCCACGATCAGCGCCGCCCGGATCACCGGCAGCCAGCGCCCGCCCAGCAGCGCCAGAAGATACCACAACAGGCCGAGGACCGCGCCGACGAAGGGCAGGCAGACGAGCATCAGCCCCCGAGCGTCCTCGTCCCACGGGCGATAGGGGCAGGGGATGGCGGTGAAGTTGGAAAAGCACATGCAAAACGCCCTCAGGAACCGCTTCATAGCCTCAAATCCCCCTTGTGCACGATGTACTGCCCGGCGACGTCCTCAACCACGCAGTCGCAGAGCGCCGCCATGCGCCGATCGACGGACGCCAGGGCCGCCCGATAGGCCTCGGTGAGCCCGTCGTAAAGCACGGCGTCTGAAAAGATGAAATCCGATACGAGCACCGTCTTCGAGGCGCGGCGGACGAAGGCCGCAAGGTCGTCAGCCACCCTGTCCGCGGCGTCCATGTGGATGCCGTCCGGGGCGAACATCGCGTTGGCCAGCAGGGCCGTCACGCTGTCCACCAGAAACGCGCCGAGCGGGTCCGCCTCGTCCAGGCAGGCGAGGATGTCCTGCCCGCGCTCCAGCGTGACAAAGCCCCAGCCCGCGCGTTCGCGCCGGTGCCGGGCGATCCGCGCCGCATCCTCCGCGTCGTGGGGCAGCATCGTGGCGACGTAGTAGAGGGGCCCGCCCGCCGCCCAGGCGTGGGCGACGCGCTGTGCCAGCATGGACTTGCCGCTCTTGCTGCCGCCGGAAATGTAGGCGCTCATGCTTCCCCCATGTGCCGGGGATTGCCGCGGATGTCCGAAAGATACCCGTCGTCGATCCCGGCTTCGTCAAAGGTGCCCATCTCGGCGATCACGCGCTCGGCGGCGGCGATGATCTCGAAGGCGATGGGGCAGCCGCTGCCCTCGCCCAGCCGCATGTTGAGGCTCAGGATGGGCTCCAGGCCCATCGCCTCCATCGCCAGACGGTATCCGCGCTCCATCGAGGCGTGGGACGGAAAGAGGCAGCCCGCGCACAGGGGGTTCAGCCGGTACGCACAGAGGGCCGCCACCGCGCTGATGAAGCCGTCGATGACCGCCGGGAGCCGGCTGGCCGCCGCGCCGAGGAACGCGCCGCACATGGCGGCCAGGTCAAAGCCGCCCACCTTGCAGAGCACGTCCACAGGGGCGCTCGCGTCGGGCTTCAGGCGCGAAAGCGCGTCGTCGATCACGGCGATCTTCCTCTCAAACGCCACGTCCGTGAGCCCCGCGCCCCGGCTGACCGTCTCGCGCGCCGGCCGCTTCAGCAGCGCGGAGAGCACCGCCGAGGCGGTGGTGGTGTTGCCGATGCCCATCTCGCCGACGCCGAGGATCTGAACGCCGTCCGCCCTGGCCTGACGGGCCTCGTCGAAGCCGATCTGCAGGGCGCTGAGGGCCTCGTCCCGGGTCATGGCGGGACCTTTGGTGAAGTTATGCGTCCCGAAGGCGATCTTCCGGTCGACGACCCCGGGCGCGCGCACCTGCGCCGCCACGCCCACGTCGATGACGCGCAGCTCGCTGCCAAAGTGTCGCGCCAGCACCGCCGCGCCGGTCAGCCCCCGGGCGAGGTTCTCGGTCTGGCGGAGCGTCACGCTCCTGGGGCAGCTGCTCACGCCCTCGTCCACCACGCCGTTGTCCGCCGCGAACACCAGCAACCGGCGGCGGTCGACGGCATTGACCACTCGCCCGGTGACGCCTGCCAGCTTCACGCTGATGTCCTCCAGCGCGCCGAGGCTGTGCGGCGGCTTGGCCAGCGCGTCCTGCCTCTGGCGCGCCGCGTCCATGGCGGCGGCGTCCGGCGGCTGGATGGCGCTCAGGATCTCGAGAAGACGCTGTTCCATAGGTCGATGATCTTTCCCTTCATGGATTCCAGTTTGCCGGGGATGTCCAGACTCCTGATCCATTCCCCGACGGGTGCGAGCCTTTCCTTCAGGCCAGAGGCGTCCAGCCAGGCGTCGATCTGCCCGCCGGTGGGCAGGTCGGTGTACACGTGCACATAGCGCCGCGCGCCGGTGAAGCGCTCCAGGTAGAAGTCCTCCAGCGCGCTGATCTTCACCTCGCCGGTGGAGGAGGCGTGGACGAATTGGTTCCCGCCGATGTAAAAGCCCATGTGGTCACTGGGATCGTGGTCGCTGACGGTGTCGAAGCACACCACGTCGCCCACCAGCAGGTCGCGGGGGCTTTCGATCAGAGGATAGCGCTCGTCGGTGCCGATGATCTCGGCGGCGTGCCAGGGGAACTCAAAGCCCTCCGGCGTCAGGCAGTACATCACCAGCCCGCTGCAATCGAACCGGTCCGGCCCCGCCGCGCCCAGCACGTAGGGCTTGCCCAGGTGCTCCAGTGCCCGCAGCGCCACTCTCTCGCCCTGGGTGAAGTCCGAGCAGGTGGCCAGGACCAGCATCAGGCACAGCCAGAGCGCCGAGGTCTGGATCAGGACAAATCGGGCGGCCCGATGGGGGCGGAATCGCCGGTGCTTTCTGGACATGGGGCTTCATTCTCCCGTTGCTTTGGTGGGGTTTCCCGCGGCAGCATCCGCGCGATCAGAAAGTGGATGGCCTTGCCCTGGCCGGAGTACAGGGCCTCGTGCTCGCTGATATAGTTCGGCGAAAAGCCGGAGGCGTGCAAATCGTCCGTCAGGAAGGCGATCTCAAAGCCGCACTCCCTGAAGTAGCGCTTCGAGGCCGTGAACAGCGCGTCGTTGTCGGTCTTGAACCAGATCTCGCCGCCGGGGGCGAGGAAATTGCGATACTGTTCCAGCTGGCGCGGGTGGGTCAGGCGGCGCTTGTGGTGCTTGGCACGCTCGTCCCAGGGGTTGGGGAAGCTGATGTAGATGCGCCGGATGCCGTCCACGGCGGAAAACGTGTCGTGGATGCGCAGGGCGTCCACGGCGGAAAACACCAGGTTCTTCGGCGTTTCGGGCGCGTAGGCGGCGTCCGCGTTGCGCACGGACACGGCCAGCACGTGGCGCACCTCGTCGATGGCGATGTAGTTGACGTCCGGGTTCGCGCGAGCCATCTGCGCGGTGGACACGCCCTTGCCGCAGCCGATTTCGAGCATCACGGGCTGCTGTCTTTCAAACAGCGCCTGCCACTGGCCCCGGTGGGCGGAGGGGGCTTCGATGAAGTACGGGCAGGCGTCGAGCTTCGGCTCGGTCCACGCCTTTCTGCGCATGCGCATGGGCTAGGGCTCCTTCGGCGCGTCGCCCGAGCCGTTCGCGGCCTCCTCGCGCTCCTTCAGCGTCTTCAGCCAGTACAAAAGGCCGATCCCGCCCAGCGTGGAAACCACCCACAGGATCACCGCCAGCCGCACCTGCGAGGCCAGCATCAGGATCAGCCCCGCCGCGTACAGCGCCACGAGCGCCAGCGCCACCACGGCGCGCAGCTTTCGGATCATCTCGGTTCGCTTGTCCATGAATCCTGCCCTCCACATAAAACACTATATCATTACAATATTCGCCCCGGACAGCCGTTTGTCCTGCCGAAAAGCGGCGCAGGGGAGAAATTTTGTTCATCACGCAAACACAGGGAATAAACGGGATCTGCACGTCGCGTTGTTCTTTGGCGTTGAGGGCGATGTTCGACTCACAGCTTTCCGCGAAGAGCTGTTTTTCCGCCCTTGCGCTCGGCGTCGAAACGCGCTATAATCGATGTATTGTGAGGAGGCGATTCGATGAACAAGGCATTTGTGGAGCGCTTCGAGGCGATCCTCGAGGCGCTGGACGCCCTGGCGGAGGCCTGCCCGGACGACGCGGCGGAGGACCTGGAGGACCTGAACGCGGAGTTGGAGGACGCGCTGATGCTGCTGGGAGAGCTGAAGGAGGCCGACGCGGACGAGCGGCGCGGCGTCCTGGAGGATATCCTCGCCCTGGCGGACGACTATCGCGCCCTCGAAAAGGCCGTGCCGGCGCTTTCGGACTTTGCCGGACGCCTCGCCATGGCGGCGGAGATGGCCCTGAAAAACGATCCGTGAGCCCTTGCCAACGGCGGGCTGTTTGGTTTATAATGTTTCCATCACACACAAAGGAGAACCCCTATGAAGCGCTTTCGCCCCTATTGCGCGGGCCACATCGTGCTGTACGTTCTGACGCTGATCAGCCTGGTTGACACGGGCATGACCATCTATCGCCAGATCAACGGAATCAACGACGCCATGACGTCCTTCTCGATCTTCGCCTATGTCGTGTCCGCGATGGCGGTCTGCTACACGTGGATGTACATCCGAAGCCAGTTTGCCATCGATGAAAAGACCCTGCGCATGGCCAACCCCGCGAACATCGCGCCCAGGGAAGGCGAGGCGCGGGCGATGTTCCTGTTCCGACAGGGCGGCAGCGACATCCGCTTCATCGACAAGACGATCCGGCTGGACACGATCACCAGCTATGGCTATGTGGAGGACTTGGGTTACAAGCAGATCGACACCAGCCAGGCCGGCGAGAACAACAAGCTGTTCCCGATCCACGAGGTCGCCTTCATCACCAGCGAAAACAAGCGCTATCACATGAACGCGGCCATCTACACGAAGAAACAGCGCCGGGAGATGTTCGCCCTGGTGCGCCAGCGCAGCGGCGTCGCCCCGACGGGCAGGCTGCTGAAAGAGATCGAAGAGCAGGCGTGAGGGGACCTTTTGTTGGTTTTTCACGAAAAGCAGAGGGATTTGCAAAATGATACCTCTTGACGTTTCGTAAAGATCCTTCGCTTCGCTCAGGATGACAGGAATTGAGTTCGTTTGTCATCCTGAGCGAAGCGAAGGATCTTTACATTGCTTCAAGAGGCTGCGTCTTGCAAATCCCTCATCTTTCCGTGAAGGACCTTTTCATCGACCCCTATTTCCGGTAGAACAGCTCAAAGCTGGAGTAGGACGGGTAGACCTGAACGTGTTCCTTGTACTTCAGGCCATCTTCGATGTTGCGGATGGAGGTCTTGTCCGCCTTTTTCCGGACGAACTGATACAGTTCGTCCAGCGTCAGGAACTTGTTCTTGTTGCCATCGGCGGGCATCTTGCCCTTGGTCTTGATGCCGTCGGTCAGCCACTTTGTGAAGTAGGAATACTTATTGGCCAGGTACCAGCTGTACTCCAGGTAGGCCGCCGCCGTCATCACGTAGAACTTGTTGTACAGCACGAACGCGCCGCGGTCGCGGTCCATCGGGGCCAGAACGCCCTTGTCCTGGCTGGAGAAGGCGTCGATGACCGATTCGTTGAACGCCGCGGGGTCGAAATCGTCCAGCGACTTGCTGCCGTAGGGATAGATGGCCGCGCCGGAGCCGCAGCTGTCGATCAGCACGATCACCTTGCCGGGAACGTCGTTCAGCCAGCCCGCCAGCTCATGCAGGCTCAGCGAACCGTAGTAGGTCTCCAGGAAGCCCGCGCCATAGTAGTTCGAGCCATAGTAGATGTCCTTGTTGCCGTGCGTGCTGATGTAGAACAGCGAGACGTCGTTGTTCGTCGCGCCGTAGAACGCGGAGCTGATGCTGCTCTTGATCTGGGAGTTGGTCAGGTTCAGGCCGGTGCGCACCACCCAGGTGTTGCCCTCCGGGCCGCGCAGGCTGTTCAGCACGTTCTGCATCAGCGCCACGTTCTGCCGCCCGGGTTGGGCGCGGGAGCCGGAGCCGGGGAAGTCGCATTCGCCGACCAGCAGGGCGCGATAGTGCACGTTGGGGTTGACATAGATGCCGTCGACCTTCACCTTGAAGGTGGCCTTTCGGCCGTTGTGGGTCTTGACGGT
>CADBZH010000043.1 GCA_902799045.1 uncultured Eubacteriales bacterium | reverse complement strand
GCACGCTGATAGTACTTGGCTGGAAACGGCCCGGTAGGGTAGGTCGTCGCCGGATCTCAATGAGAGACATTCGAGAGAGTGTCTCTCTTCTTTTGTTGGGAAGGAAGGGGAGAGGAGGGAGGAGGGAGTAGGAAGTAGGGAGTAGGGAGTAGGGATAGTGGCTGCCGCATGAACGTCGGAATGATGGACAACGGATTTGCGTCGGACAACGTCATTGCGAGAAGGGACATGCAATGTCCCGACTGGCAAGCCGGGTCCTTTCTTTTGCAGGGGCGGGATCGTGCGCACCGCTTCCCGAACCGCGCACGGGATGTGCCCTGAGAGGGGGCAATCTGTGCGCAGATCCCCCATTCACAGGGGAGGCAGGGCGTTATGGTGGAGGGATTACAGGGGTTTTTTCTCCACCAGGCCGGCCCGGCGGGGATACTTATCCGGCGTGGGGGCGACCTTTTCGATCCAGGCGGCGCGGTGGTCCCAATCGCGATTGGGAAGGGGCAGCGAGGCGACGCGATCCAGGCGTCCGCCCAGCACGGCGATGGCGTTTTGGGCCTGTGAGAGCTCCTCATCCAGCCCGGGCCCCTTCAGCGCCAGCGCCCAGCCGCCCACCTTCACGAAGGGCAGCAGGTATTCGCTGAGCACGTTCATCGGGGCGACGGCCCGCGCCGTGGCGAGGTCGAAGCGCTCGCGCAGGTCTTCACGCCGGGCGGCGTCTTCGGCCCGCAGGTGCAGCGCTTCGGCGTTCAGGCCCAGGTCCTCGATGACGCGGCGCAGGAAATCCACCCGCTTGCCCAGCGCGTCGATCAGCGTGAAGCGGGTGTCCGGCAGCAGGATGGCCAGCGGAATGCCCGGGAAGCCCGCGCCGGAGCCGACGTCCACGGCGCTCTTCACTGCGGGGAAGCCCCCGGGCAGCGCGGCGGCGCAGTCCAGATAGTTGCGGTCGATGGCCTCCGCGGGGTCGTCCGGCACCCGCGTCAGGTTCATGCGGGCGTTCGCCTCGGTCAGCAGCGCGTGGTAGCGCTCGAACCGCGCGGCCTGCGGATCGGTCAGGTTCAGCCCGAGGGCTTTCGCGTGTTCCCGAAGGATGGTTTGAAACATGGATGGCTTTCCTTTCGGGGAGGATTGGGCGCCCAGCGGAAGGGCGGGCGGCTCATACTAAAAGTCAACGATGCGCTGCATCGCCTCCCTCCGCTCAGCTTTGCCAGAACGAAAAATCCACTCCGCATTTGTACATGTTTTAGAAGGAATTTAGTATCAGATTTTCGCCTTGGCGGCCTCGAGCGCCGCGATGACCCGATCGCACCAGGCGTCGAACTCCGGGTCGTCCTTCTGCAGCTCCGGGTGGCTGAGCACGTAGTCGATGGCGATGCGCACGCCCTGGTCGAAGCGGACGTTGGTGCGCATGTCGGGCACGGCGCGCTTGAGCTTGCGGTTGTCGAACACCACGGACACGGCCTTGTCGCCGATCAGGCTGCCGGTGTAGTCGTAGCCCAGGGGATCGCCCACGGCGGCGAGGAATTCGCTGGACACGTGATAGGCCTTCAGCTCCACGCCCAGGGCGTCGGCGATGGTGGCGTAGATCTGGTTCCAGGTCAGCGTCTCGTCGCCGGTGATCTGGAAGGCCTCGCCGATGGCGTGGCGGTTGCCCATCAGGCCGGTGAAGCCGATGGCGAAATCGCTGTTGAAGGTCATGGTCCACAGGCTCGTGCCGTCGCCCTGGATAATCACCGGCTTGCCCTCCAGCATGCGCTTGACGACCTGCCAGGAGCCGTTTTTGCCGTGCACGCCCATGGGGACGCTGCGCTCGTCATAGGTGTGGCTCGGCCGCACGATGGTGATCGGGAAGCCCTCCTCGCGATACTTCGCCATCAGGAATTCCTCGCAGGCGATCTTGTTGCGGCTGTATTCCCAGTAGGGGTTGGCCAGCGTGGTGCCCTCGGTGATGACGTAGCTGGCCGCCGGCTTGTGATAGGCCGAGGCCGAGGAGATGTAGAGATACTGGCGGGTGCGGCCCTTGAACAGGCGATAGTCGCGCTCCACCCGGTCGCGGGTGAAGCCGATGAATTCGCACACGCAGTCAAACACGGTGTCGCCCAGCTTTTCCAGCACGGCGGCCTCGTCGTTGATGTCGCAGACGACGCTCTTCGCCCCCGCGGGGACGGCCTCCGGGCGGTTGCCGCGGTTCAGCAGCCAGACCTCCCAGCCCAGCTCGTTCACAAGCCTTTTGACGATGGCGGTGCTGATGGTGCCGGTGCCGCCGATGAACAGTGCCTTCATGAAAACGCTCCTCCTTGCGATAATTCAAGGGGCGCCGGGAGGCGCCCCTTATCATGTTTGTTTGATGGTTTATCAGAACTTCAGATAGTTCAGCGACACATAGCCCTTCAGCTTCTTGGTGCTCACGAAGGCCCAGTTGCCGGAGGTGTACTGCACGGTGACCTTGGTGCCGCGCTTGAAGCTGCCCAGGATGGCGCTGCCCGTGCCGGGGCCCTTGCGCACGTTCAGCGCGCTGGCCGTCACCTTCGCGGTGGCCTGCTTGACCAGGTAGTTCGCGGAGACCCAGCCGGTCAGGCCGCCGAAGGTCTTCACCTTGCGCCAGTTGCCCTTGCTGGCCAGGATGGTGCAGCCGGTGCCCTTCCTGAGCTTGCCCGTCACGGCGTAGCTGGTGCCCGCGCCGGCGCGCAGATTCAGCGTGGAGGCGGTGGTGCGATACACGGTGGAGGAGCTGCTCGGCGGGTTGTCGGCCGTCACCTTCACGGTGCCGCCGATCACGTCGATCGGGATCCAGCCGTTCAGGCCCGAATCCGTCACGTGCACGTTCGCCATGTCGTTCTCGGTGTAGTAGACCTTCACGGTGTCCGCGGTGGTGATGGTGCCCTTCACGGAGCTGCCCTCGTCCGCCTTGGCATAGACGCTGGTGGTGGCGAGGATGGCCTTGAAGCCGTTGCCCAGCTCCTTGGTGGTGCCGTCGATGTACATGGTCTTGATCCAGCCGTACTTGCTGCCGTTCTTGATGAGGGTCCAGTCGTCCTCCTCCTCATAGATCTTGACCTTCTTGTTGTGGGAGACATAGCCGACGACGGTATAGTCCGTGCCGGCGCCGGCGCGCATGTTCAGCGTGCCCTTGCCGGTGGAGCTGATGTAGACCCGCCGGCTGCTGGCGGCGAAGGCCGTGGTCGGCACGATGGCGACCAGCAGAACCAGGGCCAGCATGATAGAAAGCAATCTCTTCATTTTCACATTTCCCTCCTGAACCTTTTTTCAACCTGTTTTTTCCATTATACCGCATTTAGTGCGCTAAAAATATTACAATTTTGTCACAATTCATCCGGCCGGGGCCTGCCCGCTGTGCTATAATGAAGGCAGGAACAAAGGGGAGGTGCGCCATGCGCGTCTATACGGGGCGGAGCCGCCTGATGGAGGCGGCGCTGGTGGAGGTGCTGCGCCGGAACATGGCGGGCGATGCCGGGGCCCACGTGGTGGTGGTGCCGAAGCAGCTGACGCTGCAAACCGAGCGGATGCTGCTGGGGGCGCTCGATCTGAAGGGCTCCTTTCAGCTGCAGGTGTTGAGCCCGGAGCGCCTGTGCGGGCGCATCTTTGAGGCGGCTGGGCAGCCCGACGGCGTGCGCGTGGACGAGCGCGGGCGCGTGATGCTGGTGCGCGCCGCCGCCCACGCCGTGGACGAGCGGCTGAAGCTCTACCGCGGGGCCGTGAACCGCCGGGGCTTCGCCGACCGCTGCGCCCGCCAGCTGGAGCTGATCCGCCAGGCGGGCCTGACGCCCCAGGCGCTGTTTGCCTGCGCCGAGGGCGCCGAGGGCATGCTCCGGCTGAAGCTGGACGACCTGGGCGTGATCCTGGAGGCCTACGAGGGCCTGATCGAGGGCCGGTTCCAGGATGGCGAGTCGGAGCTTATATATGCGGCGACCCGGGCCGCTGATGCCGATTTTCTGCGCGCCGCCACGGTCTGCTTCTTCGGCTTTGACCTGACCCCGCCCACGCTGCACTGGCTGATCGCCGCGGTGGCCGCCGCCTGCCCCGAGACGAGCGTGTTCCTGCCCCTGGCCAACGACGAGGCCGCCCCGGATTTCGACAGCTATCTGCCGCTGAAGGGCTGCTATGACCGGCTGGTCGTGGCTGCGAAGCGGGCCGGGGTGTACGCGCCGGAGCGGGTGCGCGTGGAGGCGGACGGCGCGGAGGACGCGACGCGCCTGGTGCTGCCTCCGCCGCGGCAGGAGGCGTCCCTCGCGCGCCTTTCGCGCGAGCTGTTCGCCTGGCCGGCCCGGCCGGATCCCTCCGAAAAGCCCCCGAAGGGCCTCCAGCTGGCCACGCTGCGCAACCCGCTGGAGGAGTGCCGCTTTGCCGCCGCGCTCTGCCGCCGGCTGGTGATGCGGCACCAGGAGGAGGGCTGGCGCTGGAGCGACATCCAGATCCTGTGCCGCGACATCGAGGGCTATCGCCAGCCGCTGCAGGAGGCGTTCCGCGCCTGCGAGGTGCCGCTGTTCCTGTCGGCCAGTCGCGCGGCCTCGCGCCATCCGCTGGCGGAGTGCCTGGATTCGGCGCTGCGGCTCGTGGGGCCCAATCCCCGCATGGAGGACGCGCTGGCGCTGCTGCGCTGCGGCGCGCTGCCGCTGGAGGCGGACGAGGCCGACCGGCTGTCCAACCACGCCGAAAAGTACGGCCTGAAGCCCTGGGCGCTGCTGCGGCCGCTGAAGCGGGGCAGCGCGGCGGAGCAGCAGGCGCTGGAGCCGATCCGCGAGCGCTTTGCCGCGCCGGTGAACGCGCTGAAGCGGCGGCTGACCCGCGCGAAGGACCTGAAGGGCCAGCTGGCCGCGCTGTTTGAGTTCCTCACCGACATCGAGGCCCCCCAGCGCCTGGAGGCGCGGCTGAACGCGCTGATCGCGGCGGATTTGCGCCAGCAGGCCGGGGAGGAGAGCCAGGTCTGGAACCGGATCATCGGCGCGCTGGACCAGATGGCGGGCCTGATGGGCGACGCGCCGCTGCCGCTGGCGGAGCTTCGGCAGACGCTGGGCGAATCGCTGGACGCCGCCATCATCAAGCCGCTGCCGCAGTCCGGCGACGCCGTGTATGCCCAGACCACCGACCGCATCGCCGCCCAGCGCTGCCGGGCGCTGCTGATCCTGGGGGAGACGGACCGCGCGCTCACGGACGCCGACGGCCTGCTCAACGCCGCTCAGCAGCAGGCCTTCGCCCGCATGGCCCACGCCTACGTGGGGTCGGACGACGCGGAGCTGTCGCGCATGCGCCGGTTCTACCTGAAATCCGCCGTGGAGATGGCCTCGGACTACCTGTGCGTCACCGCGCCGCTGAGCGGCCTCGACGGCGCGGCTCAGCGCCCCGGCGCGCTGATCGCGCTGATCCGCGGCGTGTTCCCGGCGCTGAAGGCGCGCGGCGGCCTGATGGAGGACGCGGGCATCCAGCGGATGCTGCGCGCCGCCCCGGAGGCGGCCATGGCCTGCGCGGCCCGGGCGCTGTCCGGCGTGGGCGAGGGGGAGGTGCCGCTGCCCTGCGACACGGCGGCGCTGGCGGGGGTCTCGAAGCTGGCGGCGTCGATGAAGAGCGAGGCGCTGGAGCGGTCCCTGCGCCGGATCGGCGCGGCCCTGCGCCACGGCGAGAGCGCCGACAGCCTGGATCCGGCCACCGCAAAGGCCCTCTACGGCGCGCTGCGGCGGCAGAGCGTGACCCGGCTGGAGCGCTTCGCCCAGTGTCCCTTCGCCTATTTCGCCCAGTACGGCCTGCGCCCGCTCCGGATCGAGCCCTACGCGCTGAACGTGAAGGACGAGGGCACCTTCTTCCACGACGCCGTGCACGAATTTCTGCTGGCGAGCATGGAGGATCTGAACGCGCTGGAGGAGCGGGACGCCGAGGCGCGGATGGACGGCATCGCCGACCGCCTGCTGGACGCCATGGCGGAGAACGGCCCCCTGGGCGACAGCGCCGTGGCCCTGGCGGAGCGCCGCCGGCTGAAGGCCACGGCCCGCACCTGCGCCGCCGTGCTGGCGGAGCACATGCGGGGCAGCGCCTTCAACCCCGCCGCCCTGGAGACGGATTTCGGCGTGGAGGACGGCGCGGCCGCGCGGCTGTCCGTGAACGCCGTCAGCGGCGAATGCACGCTGGAGGGGCGCATCGACCGGGTGGACGAGTGGGCCGAGGGCGGCTATGTGCGCGTGATCGACTACAAGCGCGGCGGGAAGGACCTGGCGCTGGACGCCGTGTACCACGGGCTGAGCCTGCAGCTGCCGGTGTACCTGGCCGCGGCGATGAAGAAGCGGGCCGAGCAGAGCGCGGGCGTGTACTATTTCAGCCTGGACGAGGGCATCCTGGCCACCCAGAGCACCGACCTGAACGAGGTGGAGAGGACGCGCCGCGGCGATTTCCGGCTGACGGGCCTCGCGCCGGACGACCTCTCGCTGCTGGAGGCCCAGTCACCGAATTTCCAGGAGGTGCTGAACGTGCGGGTGAACGCCGGGGGCGGCCTGCGCAAGGGCACCCTGGCCACCGACGCCGGCGGCTTCCGGGCGCTGATGACCCGCACGCTGAAGAAGGCGGGCGAGCACCTGGACGGCATCCGCGCGGGGCTGGCCCAGGCCGCGCCGGCCCGCTTCCGCCAGCAGAATCCCTGCCAGTATTGCGACTGGCGGGGCGTCTGCCTGTTCGACGAGCGCATGGACGCCCGCTGCGTCCGCCGCTTCGAGGGCATGCGGGGCGACGAGGTGCTGGAGAAGCTGAAGCTGGAGGAATAGAGTCTGTTTCTAAAATCCCCGAAGCGCATTTTCAGCGTCTAAGGTGCATTGCCCCAATCCTTTGGATTGCGGCGACGCAGTCAGCGCAAGCGCTGACCGGCAAACCCTTCGGGTTTACCGCCTTGGCTGCATTTCTGTGTTGCTTTTCTCCGCGAAGCGGAAGCGGCGGCAGCGCCGCGCGAATCCTTTGGATTCCAGCGCGGGCTGGTCGCGCCTGCCAGAGGCAGTGGCGCGACTGCTGTGCAAAGTAGCGGGAAGCCCCAAAAGCATCAAATGAGAAGGTTTCTTCTTGCAAAACGGGGCGGGCTATAGTATTATTCTATTTGGAGATCCTGTCCCGCCGGGCGGGGCGATCAAAACGAAGGGAGAACGAACGATGAAGAAACTGACCGCATTGATGCTGATGCTGGCCCTGCTGCTGGGGGCGTGTGCCCTGGCGGAGGGGGAATTGCCCTACGTGCGCGAGCTGGAGCAGTACGGCTACTACAACGCCACGCTGCTGTCGGAGGAGAGCTATCCGCAGGTCTGCCTGATGGGCTCCTATCCGTTCTGGTATTACAACAGCATGGGCAACGAGCCGCTGTTTTTGTGCTTCCCGGGCCCGGCAGGCGCCCAGCCCGCCAGCTTTGCCTCCTATTGGGCGAACTACCTGGACATGGACAACATGATCGTCTATGGCTATGAGATCCACGAGAGCGATTCCTTCGAGGAATTCCTGAACAAGTGCGAGGCGGACGAGTACATCGTGATGGACGGCTCGAACGGCATGGCGGCCTACATCGATCCCTCAGACTACAGCTTCAACGCCTACGGCATGCTCTACGCCCGCGATTTCGGCAAGAGCGCCAAGCTGGTGATCCGCATCCGGCTGAACGGCCTGGACAACAAGATGCCGATGGACACCCGCGTCACCGCGCTGACCGAGGCGATCACCGCCGAGATGAACCGCGTGCAGGGCGCCATGCACACGGAGACCTTCGCGCCCTACTGGAGCTACGGCAAGTATGCCGGCGCGAAGATCCTGGACGAAAACTATGAAAAGCTGTATGCCTTTGACTTCCAGGACCTGTCCGTGCTGCTGCGCGACGGCGGCGAGGCGACCGGCTCCTTCGCGCTGACGAAGGTGGACGGCACCGCCGTCGAGGGCATCTACGGCTTCGGCGACGGCCTGTACGCCGAGGTGAAGTACAGCCTGGAATCCTATTCCTTCCCCGCCTACAAGCTGGAGGAGAACGACGAGCAGGCCGAGCGCATTACGCTGGACAACGGCAGCGAGTGGCTGTTCTACAGCGGCAACCGCAACGACGACGGCAGCCTCTATGCCTGGTACGCCTCCAAGGTGCTGGACGGCGTCACCGACAATTATGACAAGCAGATGTACTTCAACCTGCAGTTCTCCGGCTCGTCCGTGAATTGGGCGAACGTGGACGCCTGCAAGCAGATCATGGCGGCCTACGACGCGAACCTGACCAGCGTCGCCCCGCAGGACGATCCCTATGTCGCCCCGGAAAAGCCCGCCGAGGAAGCGGTCGCGCCGTCGGAAGAGGCCGGCGAACCCGAGGCCGAAGCCGCGGGCTGGACCTGCGCCGATTGCGGTACGGAGAACACCGGCAACTTCTGCACCAACTGCGGCGCGGCCAGGCCGGAGGAATCCGCGGGCTGGACCTGCCCGGATTGCGGCACGGAGAACACCGGCAACTTCTGCACCAATTGCGGCGCGGCCAAGCCGTAAGGGGAGCATCAATCCAAAAACCGGATTGCCACGTCGCTTCGCTCCTCGCAATGACGTTGTACGATCATGCTTCGCATTCCGTCATTGCGAGGAGAACCCGAAGGGTTCGACGTGGCAATCCGGTTTTTTCTTTGATGGGGAGCCGCAAGCAAGGTGGTATTCCCCGTAGGGGCGCCATCCCGTGCGCGGTGCGGGAAGCGGTGCGCGCCCATAGAACTGAAGCGAGGCGTTTGCGGGCGGGGACCTCATCCGACCTCGCTTCGCTCGGCCACCTGCCGGGGGTCTACCAAACGCGCGCGCCCAATGCTGACGCATTGGGTCCCATCGCGCACGGACAGACCCGTTCTCGCTGCAACGCCCAAAGGGCGTCTAGCGAAGCGTCCATGCAGTCCACTGGACTGTTTTCCGGGCGCTTGAACCCCCAAGGGGGAAGGCCAAAACGCGGCAGCCACTATTCCTACTCCCTACTCCCTACTCCCTACTCCCTCTTCCCTACTCCACATCCTCCCCGTCCTCCAGGCCGCCGCGGAGGGGGATATCGAGGGGGACGAAGTTGCCGCGCCGGCGATGGGCGCGCTGCACCTGTTCGGCGTGGCGGAGCGTCAGCGCGTGGGACGCGCGGATGCGCTTCATCAGCAGCGTCACCACGTCCTCGATCTCGCTGCTGGCGGAGTAGTCGGCCTCCACGGAGAAATCCACGCGGCCCTGCAGCAGCATGTCGTCGGCCAGCTCGGTGGCCCCGGGCGCGTGCACGGCGATGGAATAGCCGCCCTTCTGCTTGGTCATCTTCATGCAGGGCACGTCCGTCAGGCCGTCGCCCACGTAAATCATGTTGCTGAAGGGGATCCGGCGCATATAGGCCGGGGTGAAGGCGTTCAGGTCGCGGTCGTTGGTCACGTCCAGGATGCCCTTGTTGATGCGGAACAGGTATTGAGTCTTGCTGGTGTAGTTCACCGCCGTGGAGGGCCACACGGCGCGGCCGTCCCCGTCGTAGCAGAACGAGGCGGCGAAGATGGCCTTGAAGTACCTGCCGATGGCGCTGCCCCGGATGATCTCGGTGAGCCCGGAGGAGATGATGTAGTGCTCCACGGTGACGCCGCACGCCCGGCCGATTTCGTTGATGCGCTCGAACCAGGTGTCCACGCCGGGGAAGAACGCCACGTCGCGGCCCAGGGCGATCAGGTTTTCCTTCGTCAGCTCCATCTCGCCGCTGGCCATCTTCTTCATCAGGTACATGTAGGTCAGGATGCCGTCCATGTCGTGTTCCCGGGCGAAATTGGCGCACTTGCCCCAGAAGACGTCCGGCTCCACGTTGATGCCCGGCAGGAAGGAATATTCCTCCATGTCCCGCGGCGAGAGCGTCTTGTCAAAATCATAGATCAGGGCGACGATGGGGTTTTGCATGGCGTTGCGCTCCTTTGGAAGAGTAATACTAAATTCCATCTAACATCTGCGTGCGTCTTTTCCGCCCTGGCTGTGCTTCGCTTCAGTCAACGATGCGCTGCATCGCCTCCCTCCGCTCAGCTTTGCCAGAACGAAAAATCCCACTCCGCATTTGTACATGTTTTAGAAGGAATTTAGTATAAAAGCGAGGAGTGAGAATGAGGAGGCAGGAGTTATGGGCATGCCTGGGGCACACTCAAACTCCTCACTCCTGACTCCTCACTCCTGACTCATATCTGGTGCTCTGTCAGGCCTCCGGCGCAGCCTCCGCCTCGCCCGCCGCTTCGGGCGCGGGGGTCGGGGTGGCCTGGGCGTACTCGGTGCGCGGGGCGTCCTCGGAGTAGAGCAGGCGCAGCGTCTCGCTGTCGGCGATGCCCGTCACCTCCAGGCCCGCCGCCTGCTGGAACATCTTCACGGCGGTCTGGGTGTTCTTGCCGAAGGCGCCGTCGCGGTCGTCCAGCAGGAAGCCCAGCATGTACAGCCGGTTCTGCATCTCCAGCACCTCGTCGCTCTTGTCGCCCTTGGAGAGGGTGGTGTAGGTCACCTCCGGCTCCGGCGTGGGCGTGGGCGAGGCCGCCACGGTCACGCGCTCGCCGTTGAGGATGGCGGTGAGCTCCTGGGCGGTGGTGGCGTTCTCCACCTGGGCGATCTCGTCGTTGACGATCTGCCAGCGGGCGGCGGAATCCTGGCCGGAATCGCCGGCGGTGTTGTCCGCCTCGGTGGCGTCCATCAGGATGGCGTTGCCGATGTTGCCCTGGATGGTCTGCAGCGCGGACACATACAGCGCGTCGTTCACGGCGGGCTCCTCGGGCAGCAGCGCGTCGATGGCCTCGGAATCGCCGGTCACGCGCTGGGTGAAGGTCACGACGCCGTCGTTGCGATAGACGTTGACCAGCTCGTTGACGTAGGCCGCGTCGGTGCGCGACTTGATCAGCGCGAGGCCGTCGTCATAGACGGTCTGGGTGACGCCCTCGATCTTCGAGGCGTTCTGCGCGCCGCGGATGTGGCGGAACCAGAGCACGCCGCCCACGATCAGCGCCGCGGCCAGGATCATGATCAGCGCCACGCGGAGGATCTCCTTCACGCCGATGGTGCGGCCGTAGCGGATCTCGTCGAACTCCTCCTCGTCGATGTCGTTGAACACCTCGCTCTGCTCGGTGTCGATATCGCCGTTGGCGGCCTCGGTGTCGTCATAGACCACGCCCTCGCCGGGGGTGGCGTAGTTTTCGCTGTCGTCCACGGCGCGGCGGCGGCGGGCGGCGCGGCGGCTCTGGGTGGCCTCCAGCTTCTGGATGTAATCCTCCACCTCGGTGCTGATGCCGGCGCGGCCGGTGGACTCGATGGGCCGGGCCACCAGCTCGGAGGTGTCCATGGTCTCCATGGTCAGCTCCTCTTCCACGGCGTTCATCGTGTTCTGGGCGTCCTCGGACAGGGGCTCATGGGGCGCGTCGGGGGCTTCCCCGTCCCCGGCCTCGTCGGCGCCCTCGATGGCGGAGCGCATGTCCTTGCGGATGTCCTCCGGGGCGGAGGCGCCTTCATAGACGGGGCGGTAGGTGGTGCGGCTGTCCACCGCGCCCTCCTGCTTTTCCTCGTCCGTCATGGTGGTGTAGGTGGTGCGGGTATAGGCCGCGGACGCCTGCCCGGCGGGGGTGTCGGGCAGGATATGGGCTTGCGCCGAGGTATAGGGCGTTCCCTCGAAGCGGCTCTCCCCCACGGGAGTACCGCAATGCGGACACTGTGCATCCTCCGGCATCAGGGTTTTGCCGCATCTGGAGCAAAACATGGCTCGGCCTCCTAACGTGTAAAACTGTGAAAATCCATGGATATTTATGTATCCAAACAGAACCATCCTATCTTATATGATAGGATGGTTCCGGCCTTAAATCAAGGTTATAAATATGACTTTAATTAGGTATTTTATACCGGGAATGTCTGGATTCAGGGAGTAGGGAGTAGGGAGTAGGGAGTAGGGAGTAGGGGGGTTACGCTGACACGGTGGGCGGGTTGCAGTAGGGGCAGGGCTGCAGGCCCTGGCGCAGGGCGTCGCGCACGGTCAGCTCGCGGCCGTTGGTCTGGGTGCGGCAGACCTTCGTGGCGTGGTAGTAGATGGCGTCGTCGCCGTACACGCTGTAGACCACGGTCTCGTAGGCCTCTTCGTTCTGCTGGTTCGCCATCTCCAGCTTCTGCTCCTCGGTGAGCAGGTCGTTGGCCGTGCCGCCCTCGGCGACCACCTGGGCCAGCTGCTGTTCATAGAGCAGCTGCTCGATGTTGTACAGGGCGTTCAGCGTCTCGCCCTCGGGCGCGGCGGTGACCTGCGGCGGGGCGACGGGCACGGGCGCGCGATGGGTCAGCTCCGCGTGGGGCGTGAGCCACACCACCAGCAGCGCCATCTCCACCGTGGCCAGGCTGGTCAGTACCATGCGGCCGCGGGTGCGGAACACGCCCTGCCGCCACAGGTAGAACAGCCCCACCGGCGGCAGCAGCACCGTCAGCACCAGCCCGGTCAGGGCGCGCGAAGACACGGCCCGCTGCTTGCTGGGCCGCTCCACGTTCGCGGTCACCCTGCCGCTTCGGTTGCTTGTTGCCATGGCGCTCTCCCGTTCGTCGTATTGTATTTCCATTATACTTTTTGGCGGCGGGGCTGTCAAGGGCGGCGGAATTTGTGGTATAATGATTAGGAAAAAGACGCCGACAATCATGGTATAATGATTAGGAAAAACAGCGTTTTTCCGGGTCGGCGGGCAAGGGAGCGAAGCGAGTTGCGCAGCACGCCGACAATCAATAGTACACAGGAAATATGGATTTCAAGGAGGACGGACCATGGAGGACACCAGCAGACTGACCCGGCTGTACCCGATGGTGCAGATCAAGAAGGGCATTTGGGAGATCGACGAATTTGACATGGCCAGCATGTACCTGATCGAGGGCGCGGAGCGGGCGATGCTGATCGACACCGGCATGGGTGCGGGCGACCTGCGCGGCGCGGTGGAGATGATCACGGACAAGCCCCTGGTGGTGGTACACACCCACGGCCACATCGACCACACCGGCAACGCCCGGCAGTTTGAGGAGGTTTGGATCCACCCCGCCGACGCGCACATGCCGATGCCGGAATCGCTGGAGCGCCGCCGCTCGGACGCCGAGCACATCGCCCAGCGCCAGAAGGGCAGCATCGGCGCGCCCTACAACATGTTCCACCTCTATCCCTATGACATCAACGTGGACCTGCGCGACACCACATGCGAGCCGATGCCCGTGGTGCGCCCCCTGTCCGACGGCCAGCGCTTTGACCTGGGCGGCCGCGTCATCACGGTCTACGAGTGCCCCGGCCACACCGCCGGCGAGGTGGTGCTGCTGGACGAGACGGACCGGATGCTCTTTGCCGGCGACGCCCTGAACTACAACCTGCTGCTGGGCGCCGCGCCGCTGGAGACGACCCTCTCCGCCTTGAAGCGCCTGCGCGACATGGCCGATCGCTACGACGGCATCTGGAACGGCCACCACGATTTCCGCGCCCTGGGCATGCCGCTGGACGACGACTGCCTGGAGAACGTGATCGCCATGCTGGAGGACGCCGTGAAGGGCAACCTCACCTATTGCGAGTGCCCCAGCTTCTGGGGTCAGCCCATCCCCCTCACCCGCCAAAAGCCTGGGCACGAAACCCCCTGGGACCGCATGCGCGCCACCACCCTGCGCCGCGGGCGCAATTTCATACAGCTGATGGTGGACGAGGGGGAGTAGGGAGTAGGGAAGAGGGAGTAGGGAAGAGGGATTAGGAATAGAGAGACCGGATTGCCACGTCGGCCCAAAGGGCTCCCCGCAATGACGTACATTCCGGGCGCTCGAACCCCCAAGAGGGGAAGGCAACAACGCGGCAGCCGCTATTCCTCCTCCCTAATTCTTCTCTCCCGCCCCTTGAATTTCCCCCTGAAAGGATGTATTATATATTATAAGGGAATATCGCCCTTCGGGGCTTTCAGAGAAAGGCGGTAAAAGGCTATGAGCATTGTGAAGAAGAGCTTTGGCAGGCTTCCCGACGGGCGGGAGGCGGACCTGTACGTGCTGACGAACGCCTCGGGCGCGAGCGTGGAGATCACGAACTACGGCGGCATCGTGCGCGCCATCCGCGTGCCGGACCGCGCCGGCAAGCTGGACAACGTGGTGCTGGGCTACAACGACGCGGCGGGCTATTGCCCCACCTGCGGCTACCTGGGCGCGTTGATCGGCCGCGTGGGCAACCGCATCGCGGGCGGCGAGTGCGAGCTGGACGGCGTGAAGCTGCACCTGGCGAAGAACGAGCGCGGCGTGACCCACCTGCACGGCGGCAACGTGGGCTTCAACGAGAAGCTGTGGGACGTCACCCCCGTGGAGGGCATCTGCGAGGATCACCTGCTGCTCAAGTACGTCAGCCCCGACGGCGAGGAGGGCTATCCCGGCACGCTCAAGGTGCTGGTGACCTACACCTGGACCGACGAGAACGAGCTGTTGATCCGCTACGAGGCCGTCAGCGACAAGGACACGTTGTGCAACCTCACCAACCACACCTACTTCAACCTCTCCGGCGAGGCCTCCGGCAAGACGATCGAGGACCACGTGTTTGAGATGAACTGCGACACCTTCACCGTGGTGGACGCCAACTGCATCCCCACCGGCGAGCAGCGCGACGTGACCGGCACGCCCTTTGACCTGCGCGAGCCCAAGCGGGTGGGCGACAGCCTGGCCCTGACCGATTCCGACGAGCAGCTGGGCTTCGGCGGCGGCATCGACCACAACTTCAACGTGAACGACTTCGAGGCTGGCCTGCGCTTCGCCGCCGAGGTGAGCGATCCCGAAACCGGCCGCGTGATGGACGTGTTCACCGACATGCCCGCCATTCAGCTCTATTGCGGCAACGCCCTGAAGGGCATCCACCCCGGCACCTCCGGCCGCGTCTATGGCAAGCGCGAGGGCTTCTGCCTGGAGACCCAGTTTGCCCCCGATTCCATCAACCACCCCGAATTCATCGACTCCGTGCTCCGCGCCGGGGAGAAGTATGATTTCACGACCATCTTCGCGTTTGACATCGAAGGCTGAGAAAACCGACCGACAAGGAGCAAAAGCATGCAACAAGTTCGCACCCGTTTCGCCCCCAGCCCCACGGGCTACATGCACCTGGGGAACCTGCGCACGGCGCTGTATACCTATCTCTATGCCCGTCGGACGGGGGGCAAATTCATCCTGCGCATCGAGGACACCGACCAGGAGCGCGAGGTGGCCGGCGCGGTGGACATCATCTACAAGAGCATGAAGACCGCCGGCCTCTCCCACGACGAGGGCCCGGACGTGGGCGGTCCCTGCGGCCCCTATGTGCAGAGCCAGCGCAAGGACACCTACATGCCCTACGCGAAGCAGCTGGTCGAGTCCGGCCACGCCTACTACTGCTTCTGCACCAAGGAGCGGCTGGACGAGGCCCGCGAGGCGGCGGAGAAGAAGGGCGAGACCTTCAAGTATGACAAGCACTGCCTGCGCCTGAGCCGGGAGGAGATCCAGGCGAAGCTGGACGCCGGCGTGCCCTACGTCATCCGCCAGAACATCCCCACCACGGGCAAGGCCGGCTTTGACGACGTGATCTACGGCCACGTGGAGGTGGACTGCGATACGCTGGACGACAACGTGCTGATCAAGGCCGACGGCCTGCCCACCTACAACTTCGCCAACGTCATCGACGACCACCTGATGGGCATCACCCACGTGATGCGCGGCAACGAATACCTGTCCAGCGCGCCGAAGTACAACCTGCTCTATGAGGCGCTGGGCTGGACGCCGCCCACCTACGTGCACCTGACCCCGGTGATGGTGGACGCGCCGGTGCTGGACGAAAGCGGCAAGCCCGTGCTGGACGAGGCGGGCAACCCCGTAACCGGCAAGCGCAAGATGTCCAAGCGCAAGGGCGACCCTTCCTTCGAGGACCTGCTGGCCCAGGGCTATCTCACCGAGGCCGTGATCAACTATCTGGTGCTGCTGGGCTGGAGCCCAAGGGGCGAGCGGGAGTTCTACACGCTGAAGGAGCTGGAGGAGGTGTTCGACCTGGAGGGGCTGAGCAAGTCGCCCTCGGTGTTCGACATCCAGAAGATGAACTGGTTCAATGCCGAATACATCCGAAAGCTGTCCCCGGAGAAGTATCTGGAGCTGGCGACGCCCTGGATGGCGAAGGCGCTGGACCCCGAAAAGTTTGACTTCAAGCGCCTGGCGGAGCTTTTGCAGGGCCGGACCGAGGTGTTCAGCCAGCTGCCCGGGATGATCCGCTTCCTGGCGGAGCTGCCGGAGTTTTCAAGCGACCTCTATGTGAACAAGAAGCAGAAGTCCACCCTGGAGAGCGCGAAGACGGCCCTGGAGGCGGCGCTGCCGATCCTCGAGGGCATCGGCGACTGGAGCGAGACCGAGCTGCACGACCGCGTCATGGAGGCCATTCCCGGCCTCGGCATGAAGAACGGCCAGTTCCTCTGGCCGCTGCGCATCGCCATCTCCGGCCAGCAGTCCACCCCCGGCGGCGCGTTTGAGATCGCGTACCTGCTGGGACGGGAGGAGACGCGCCGCCGCCTGCGCCTTGCGCTGGAAAGAATTTGAAATCAGGCAATAGGGAATAGGCAATAGGCAATAGGCAATAGGAACAGTGGCTGACGCACAGATGAGGGGATCGTCCTGAAGACCTCTTCCGTCAACGCTTCGCGTTGCCACCTTCCCCAGTGGGAAAGGCTTTTGGCCGCGCTTCTCAGCACTTCCTATTGCCTATTGCCTATTCCCTATTGCCTAAAGAGGAAGTATGGATAGAATCATCGAAATCACATCCCTCTCCGATCCCGCCCTCGACGCATACGTCCGCCTCACCGAGGCGCAGCTGAGAAACCGCCTTCATCCCGAGGACGGTTTGTTCATTGCGGAGAGCCCGAAGGTGATCGGTTACGCGCTGGATGCGGGCTGGGAGCCGGTCTCCTTCCTGATGGAGCGCAGGCACATCGCCGGCAAGGCGGCGGCGCTGCTCCAGCGGTGCGTGGACGTGCCGGTGTACACCGCGGACGGGGCGGTGCTTCAGGCGCTGACCGGCTATCCGCTGACGCGGGGCGTGCTCTGCGCGATGCGCCGGAAGCCGGCGGCGTCGCCGGAGGCGATCTGCCGAAGCGCCCGGCGGGTGGCGGTGCTGGAGGGCATCGTGGACGCCACGAACATCGGCGCGATCTTCCGCTCGGCGGCGGCGCTGGGCATGGACGCGGTGCTGCTGTCGCCCTCGACCTGCGACCCGCTGAACCGGCGGGCCGTGCGCGTCAGCATGGGCACGGTGTTCCAGGTGCCCTGGGCGTATCTGGGCGAAGCGCCGGAGGACTGGCCCGGGGCGCTGGAAAGGCTGCGCGCGCTGGGCTTTGCCACCTGCGCGCTGGCGCTGACGGACGATTCCGTCGATATCGACGATCCCGTCCTCGCCCGGCAGGAACGGCTGGCGCTGGTGCTGGGCACCGAGGGCGACGGCCTCGCGTGCGCCACCGTCGCGGCCTGCGATTTCACCGCCCGCATCCCCATGGCCCACGGCGTCGATTCGCTGAATGTCGCCGCCGCCGGGGCCGTGGCGTTTTGGGAGCTGCGCGCCGGAAGATGACGTTCCCGCGGGGGGTTGCGCGCCTGTCGTGGCAGGAGGAGACCAGATTGCCACGCCGTCCTGAAGGGATGATTGATACTAAACTCAATCTAAATTGCAACCATCTGCGGGCGTCTTCTCGCTGCGGTCAACGATGCGCTGCATCGCCTCCCTCCGCTCTGCTTAGGCAGAACGAAAAATCCGCTCCGCATATGTTCACTTTTAGATTGAGTTTAGAGTGTGTTTCCAAAATCCCGAACGTGCATTTTCGGCGTCTCAGGCTGCATTTCCGTGTTGCTTTTCCTTGACTTAGCCCCACTAAGCCTGCGGAAAATCGCCTTGAAACGCAGCCTGATACCCTCGAAACTGCACATCCTCGACTTTAGAAACACACTCTAGTATGACAAGCGAAGAGCCGTTCCGGGTGTCCGGAACGGCTCTTCGCTTCTACGCCCCTTACGGCTGCGTAAGATCGGTGAAGATGGCCTGCACGGTTGCGGCGTCGATGACGGCGTCGGGATCGGCGGGGTCGATCTCGGTGAGGCCGAGGGCGTAGATCTCGTTCACCTTCGTCTGGAACTCATACACGGCCCGCAGGGTGATCTCGTCCAGCACACCGGGCTCGGCGTCGCCGGAGAGCAGGCCCAGGCCGTACAGCCGCAGCTGCAGCTGCTGGATGGTCTCGGCGTCGGAGGCCGCGCTCACCGGGCCGGTGACGGCCATGGTGGGCTGGGGCGTCGGCCCGTCGGGCACGGCGGTGGGCTCCGCCGTGGGGGAGAGGATGCCGAAGCGGGTGTTGCTCCACACCACGTCCGCCTCGCTGCCGTTTTCCGGCAGCGCGCCCACGTACACGGTGTAGATGCCCGCGGGCAGGCTGGCGGTGGACACGGTGGAGCTGGTGGCGGTGCCGGTGCTCAGCTCGTGCCGCTCGCCGGACTGGTTCTCCACGTAGGCGGTGTAGGCTGCCACGCGCCCGTCGGCGTTCCAGCTGATGATGATGGAGTTGTCCGTGATATAGGGGATGCCGTCGTGCTGCACGGCGGTGCCGCCCAGGTTGATGACGGGCCGGCCGATGGGCGCGGCGGTGGGCTCGGGCTCGGGTGTGGGGGCCTCGGTGGGCTCGGGCGTCGGGGCCGGGGTCTCGCGCACGGGCAGCGTGAAGCGGGCCTCGCGCCAGACGATGTCGTCGGCCTGGCCCCGCGCGGGCAGCACGCCCAGCCGCAGGGTGTAGACCTCGCCGGGGTTCATCTGGTCGGTGCGCACGGTGAAGGAGGTGTCGTCCACGTTCTCCTGGGCGACGATGGTGTCGCCGCTGGCGTTGGTGACGTAGACGTAGTAGCCCTCCACGTCGCCGTCGGCGCGCCAGCGCACGTCGAAGCTGCCGTCCGGCACGGCGATCACGTCGCCGCCCGCGGTCGTCCCCGCCACGGCGATCTCCGGCGCGGAGACCTGGCCCACGGACGGGGCCTCGGTGGGCTCGGGCGTGGGGGCCTCGGTGGGCCCGGGCGTCGGGGCCGGGGTCTCGCGCACGGGCAGCGTGAAGCGGACCTCCCTCCAGACGATGTCGCTCAGCTCGCCCCGCGCGGGCAGCACGCCCAGCCGCAGGGTGTAGACCTCGCCGGGGTTCATCTGCTCGGTGTGCACGGTGAAGGAGGTGTCGTCCACGTCCTCCTGGGCGCCGATGGTGTCGCCGCCTTCGTCGATGACGTAGATGTAGTAGCTCTCCACGTCGCCGTCCACGCGCCAGCGCACGTCGAAGCTGCCCTCCGGCACGGTGACGACGCCGTCGCCGGCGACGGTGTCGCCGAACTGCACGGCGATGTCGCCCACCGCGCCGACGCCGACCTCCTCCGGCCCCACTTCGGCGCCTTCCATCGTGTAGCCGTGGTCCGAGGCGTACTCCAGCGCCTGGCGGGTGCGGTCGTCCACCTGGCCGGTCACCGGCAGCGTGTTTGAGCCCTGCAGCTGGTTCACCCACTGCTGGAAGCGCTTCACGCCCTCGACGGTGGCGTCGTCATAGACGCCGGTCTCGTTGCCGTTCAGCGCGCCGACGGCGTTCAGCATCTGCTGGACGTAGCGGATCGACTCGGGGTCGGAATCCTCGCCGACGGTGATCCCGCCGCCCTCGTCCGGCTCCTCCGGCTGGGGCGTGGGGGCCTCGGTGGGCTGGGGCGTGGGGGCCTCGGTCGGGGCCTGGGTGGGGGCCTCGGTGGGCGCGGCGGTGGCCCCGGCCATGGTCATATCGCGGTCATAGGCGTATTCCAGGGCCAGCCGGGTGGCGTTGTCCACCTGGCCGGTCACGGGCAGCGTGCCCTCGCCGCGGGTGCGGTTCACCCACTCCTGGAAGGCCCGCACGGCGCGGGTGGTGCCGTCGCCGTAGACGCCGTCCACGCCGCTTTCATCCATCGCGCCCACCGCCGCCAGCATCTGCTGGACATAGCGGATGGACTCGGGGGCGGAGTGGGCGTCCACGGAAATCTCGGGGTTCTCGTCCGGCTCCTCCTCCGGCCCGGCTTCGGGCGCGGCGGTCGGGGCGGCCGTGGGCGCGGCGGTGGGGGCGGCCGTGGGCGCGCTGGTGGGCCGCGGCGTGCCGTAGGGGTTCATGCCGTGGTCCTTGCAGTATTGCAGGTAGGCCAGCGTCAGCTGGTCCACCTCGCCGTTGACGGGCAGGGTCTGCTCCTGGCGCTGCATGTTCACCCACTGCTGGAAGTCGGCCACCGCGCCGATGGTGGCGCTGCCGTACTTGCCGTCGGCGCCGCCCGAGGGCAGCATGCCGATGTCGATCAGCAGCTGCTGCACCTTGCGGATCTGGTCCGGCGTGGCGTTGGCATCGATCACGCCGCTGATGGTCTCCACGGGCCGCGTGGTGGGCGTGGGCGTGGGCCGGACGGTGGGCTTCGGGGTGGCGGTGGGCCGGGCCGTGGCCTGACGCAGGCGCTCCCACTCCTCGGCATAGTAGCGCAGGAAGGCCATGCTCTGGGGATCGACCTTGCCGGTCACCTCCAGCACGTCATAGCCCTGCAGCTGGTTCACGCGCTCCTGGAAGCGCTGCACCGCCTTCTGGGTGGTGGCGCCGTAGCGGCCGTCGGCGCTGCCCTCCGGCAGCAGGCCCAGCGCGATCAGCTTTTCCTGCACGTCGCGCACCTGCTCGGCGGTGGCGTTCTGGTCCACCGTCCGGCTGTCGGCGTCCGGGGTGACGCGGGGCGTGGGCGAGGGCGTGGGCCGCACAGGCTGCAGCTCATAGAGCCACTGCTGGGTCTTGGGGCCGGCGCTGCCGTCCACGGTCAGCTTCTGGGAGGGCTTGTAGCGCTGGTTCACATAGCTCTGGAATTCCTTCACGGCGCGAACGGTGGCGGCGTCGTACTTGCCGGTCACCTGGCTCTGGTCCAGCCAGCCCAGCTCCGCCAGCTTCTTCTGAAGGGCCGTGATGTCGGCGCGGCTGGAATTGCCGTTGATGTAGCCATACCTGTCGGACCCCGTCGCCAGCGTGGGCGCGGGGGTGGGCGCGGGCGAAGGCGTGGGGGTGGCCGAGCGGCGCTCGGCCTGCTGGTATTCCTGCTCCACGTCGCCGTCATACTGGTATTCCATCCAGGAGAGCTCCGGGTCCACCAGCGCGGCGAAGGTGGGGGCCACGTAGGGCGTGGCCGTGGGCGTGACGGCGGGGATCCACACCTGGCTGGGGTCCAGCGTGGGGCTCTGGGTCAGGTCGCGGTTGTCCATGGCGCCGTTGAAGAAGGTGATCAGCCCGATGGCCGCCACCAGCAGCACCGCCACGGCCACGCCGCCGAACAGCAGGATGCGCCGCCGGCCGCCGCCGGAGGCCTCCTCCGCCTCTTCGGCCGCCTCCTCCTGGGCCGCCGCCGTGGCGGACTTGCGCTGGGCGATGTAAGCGGTGCCGTTTTCCTCGAAGAAGAAGTGGCGCTTGCGCGGGTCCT
Source organism: uncultured Eubacteriales bacterium (assembly GCA_902799045.1). Classification (GTDB taxonomy): domain Bacteria; phylum Bacillota; class Clostridia; order Christensenellales; family Aristaeellaceae; genus UBA2862. The sequence goes on along the minus strand of CADBZH010000043.1, from coordinate 17,121 downwards.
CCACGCTCTCCACGCTGGCGCGCAGCTTGCGGATGCCCGCCTCGAACGCGTCCTCCTTGCCCGCCGTGGGCACCACCGCGCCGTCGTTCAGGCGCTCGGCGCAGTCCCGGGGCAGGTATTCGCGGATGCGCAGCTTGTTTTCCTTTTTCGTGTCGAAGGCCGCGTAGACGATGCCCGAGGCGTCCTGGCCCAGGGCGCGGCCGATCAGGAAGCGGTCGTGGTAGACCAGCGACCCGGGCAGCATCTGCACCTGGGGCACGGCGGCGCGGGAATCCCGACCGCAGTGGGGGCAGGTGGTTTGGCCCTGCATATCCTCAAAGCAGTACATGCACAGATTTTCGTATGCCATTTGTTTCACTCCTTCTTTGAAGGGGACTTGCGGGAATATATTTACAGCAGCTCTGCGATCGCCGCCTTTACGTCCTCAAACACCTCGCCGATCGTCCGCGAAGCGTCGATCACGGTGACGCGATCGCCCTCGGCCCGGGCCAGCCGGTCGTATCCGGCGGCGACGCGGGCGAAGAAATCCTCCTTCTCCAGCTCCAGCCGGTCCAGCGGCGCGCGGCCCTCGGCCATCCGCCGGCGGGATTCCGACCGGTCCACCGTCAGAAGCAGCGTCCTGTCCGGAAGGACCCTTCGGATCGTCGGCGCGTTTATTTGACGTATGAAATCCTCGCCGAGTTCACGCCCGTAGGCCTGGTAGGCGATGCTGGAATCCAAAAATCGATCGCAGATCACGATCTTGCCGCAATTCAGGGCCGGCTCGATCACCTCGCGCACGTGCTCGATGCGGCTGGCGGCGTAGAGCAGCGCCTCGCACTCGGCGGACATGCCCTTGCTGTCCAGGCTGAGGATCACCTCGCGGATGCGCTCGGAGATGGGGCAGCCGCCGGGCTCGCGGGTCAGCACCGCCTCGAAGCCCCGCTTTTCAAGGTATTCCTTCAGGAGGGCGATCTGGGTGCTCTTGCCGCAGCCGTCGCTGCCCTCCAGGCTGATGAACAGGCCCCGGGGCTTTTCGCCCAGCAGCCATTCGGACATCTCCTCCACGCCGTCGAACACCGCGTTCGCGCCGGCCTGGCGAAGCTCGCCGGGAACGCTGTAGCCGTAATCCGCGCCCACGGCGGCCATGCCCAGCGCCCGGGCGGCCTCGATGTCAAAGCGGCGGTCGCCCACCATTGCGGCGCGGGAGAGGTCCGCCCCCTCCGGCAGCGCCGCGAGGATCAGGTCGCGCTTGTCGGCGGAGTGGCGGTCCAGCCCGGTGCCGGAGATGGCATTCAGGTATCCGGCGATGCCGAAGCGCTCCGCCAGCCGTTCCAGCATGAACGTGGGCTTGGCGGAGGCGATGGCCACCCACGCGCCCGAGCGGTGCAGCGCCCGCAGCAGCGCCGCCATGCCGGGGTACAGGCGGGATTCGTAGAGCCCGATTTCCACATAGCGCTCGCGATAGGCGGCGACGGCGGCCTCGGCCTGTTCGTCCGTCATGCCGCAGTATTCCACGTAGCTGTCGTGCAGCGGCGGGCCGATGAACCGGCTCAGCGCCTGATCGGGAAGCGCCGCGCAGCCCAGCTTCTCCAGGCTGTAGGCCACGCTCCTGCGAATGCCCTCGCCGGTGTCCGCCACCGTGCCGTCGAAATCAAACAGATAGCAGTCGTACTTCCGTGCCATGCCCAAACCGCCTTTTACCCCATATTTATTCCAGATTATTGTAGCAGATGAATGTGACTTTTCATGCTGGGTTGCTTGAAGGGAGTATGAATTCTGCGGGGGAGGGAGTAGGGAGTAGGGAGTAGGGAGTAGGGAGTAGGGAGTAGGGTGGCCGCGTTTTAATAACGCCGTCCTGGAAGTACAGGGAGCCGGATTGCCACGTCGCCCCAAGGGGCTCCTCGCAATGACGTACAGCGAAGCATTATCGAACCACGTCATTGCGAGGAGGGACATTTATGTCCCGACGTGGCAATCCGGGTCCCTGCGAAAGGGCGGCGGTTATCCACGAATCGCCAACCACTTCCCCCGGCGCCCTCCCATTTAACCCGAACTTCCCAAAACGGCATCTGACGCTGCAAGGCGGATCGTGTATAATGGAGTCAATACGACCCTGGAGGCGGAAAATGCTGAACAACATGATCGATTCCAACCTTCTGGCGGCGGCCGGCAGCTTCGTCTGGCAGGCGCATTCGAGGGAGATCCTCACGGCGGGGCTTTTGAGCATGGTGCCCACCTTCGAAGGGCGCTACGCCGTGGCGGTGGCGGTGCGCATGGGCATGCCGCCGGTGTTTTCCTACCTGCTGGCGCTGGTCTGCTCCAGCCTGCCGGTGCCGTTCATACTCTGGCTGCTGCGGCCGGTGCTGGACTGGTTCTACACGCTGCCGATCAAGCCGGTGCGCCGGTTTGCCGCGTGGCTGGAGAAGCACGCCGCGAAGAAGCGGGCCGCGATGAACGAGAAGAACGGCAGGGGCCTGCGGGGCAGGCTCTCCGCGGAGACGGCGGAGCTGCTGGCCCTGTATGTGTTCGTGGCCCTGCCGCTGCCCGGCACCGGCGTCTGGACCGGCAGCGCCATCGCCGCGCTCTTCAGGATGCCCCGGGGCAAGGCCATCGCGGCCATCCTGCTGGGCAACGTCACGGCCTGCCTGATCATGGTGCTGATGGCCGTGGGCAGCAAGGCCATTATTTGAGTGTGGAGGGAGGAGTCGGGCGTTTAGGTGAGTGGTTTTTAACTCCTCGCTCCTGACTCCTCACTCCTCACTCCTGACTCCTCACTTGTTCCCACATTTTGCGTTTTGATGGACAACCGCCTTTTCGCCTCTTGACAAGGGCAAAAGGGCTCGGTTATTGTGTTATTATACTGATACTAAATTCCATCTAATCCATGCACATCTGCGTGCGTCTTTTCCGCCCTGGCTGTGCTTCGCTTCGGTCAACGATGCGCTGCATCGCCTCTCTCCGCTCAGCTTTGCCAGAACGAAAAATCCACTCCGCATTTGTACATGTTTTAGAAGGAATTTAGTATGAATTGAATTACAGGGAGGACGCGGCGATGAATCGCAATCAGGCAAGAGCAAAGGCGGAGGCGCTGGTGGCCCGCATGACCGTTGAGGAGGCCGCCGGGCAGCTGCGCTACGACGCGCCCGCCATCGACCGGCTGGGCGTTCCGGCCTACAACTGGTGGAACGAGGCGCTGCACGGCGTGGCGCGCGCCGGCACGGCCACTTCCTTTCCCCAGGCCATCGGCATCGCGGCGGGCTTTGACCCGGAGCTGGTCGAGCGCCTGGGCGACGTGGCCGCCACCGAGGGCCGCGCGAAATACAACGCCGCGTCGAAGCACGGCGACCGGGACATCTACAAGGGCCTGACCTTCTGGTCCCCGAACGTGAACATCTTCCGCGATCCCCGCTGGGGCCGTGGCCACGAGACCTATGGCGAGGACCCGCTGCTGACCGGCGCGCTGGGCGTGGCCTATGTGAAGGGGCTGCAGGGCGAGGGCGAGACGATGAAATCCGCCGCCTGCGCCAAGCACTATGCGGTGCATTCCGGCCCGGAGGCCCTGCGCCACCACTTCGACGCCGTGGCCAGCAAGAAGGACATGGCCGAGACCTATCTGCCCGCCTTCCACGCGCTGGTGGACGCCGGGGTGGAGGCCGTGATGGGCGCCTACAACCGCACCAACGGCGAGCCTTGCTGCGGCAGCCACGAGCTGCAGAGGATCCTGCGCGACGAGTGGGGCTTCGAGGGCCACTTCGTGTCCGACTGCTGGGCCATCCGCGATTTCCACACCGGCCACATGGTCACCGACACGCCGGAGGAATCCGCCGCGCTGGCCCTGAAGGAGGGCTGCGACGTGAACTGCGGCAACACCTACATTTACATGATGAAGGCGCTGGAGCAGGGCCTGGTCACCGAGGCGCAGATCCGGAAGAGCTGCGTGCGGCTGTTCACCTGCCGCTACCTGCTGGGCCTGCTGGACGGCAGCGAATTCGACGCCATTCCCTATGAGAAGGTGGAGTGCGCCGAGCACCTGGCCGTCGCCGACCGGGCCAGCCGCGAGGCCTGCGTGCTGCTGAAAAACGACGGGCTGCTGCCGCTGGACATGGAGAAGATCGGCACGCTGGGCGTCATCGGCCCGAACGCCAACAGCCGCGCCGCGCTGATCGGCAACTATCACGGCACGTCCTCCCGCTACGTCACCGTGCTGGAGGGCCTCCAGGACGCGCTGGAGGGCAGGGCGCGGGTGCTGTACAGCCAGGGCTGCCACCTGTTCAAGAACCGGGACGAGAACCTGGCCCAGCCGGACGACCGGCTTTCCGAGGCGCTGGCCGTGGCGGAGTGCTCCGACGCGGTGGTGCTGGTGCTGGGCCTGGACGAGACGCTGGAGGGCGAGGAGGGCGACACCGGCAACGCCGCCGCCTCCGGCGACAAGGCGGACCTGCTGCTGCCGGAGAGCCAGCGCAAGCTGATGGACGCGGTGCTTTCCGTGGGCAAGCCCACCGCCATCGTGCTGATGGCCGGCAGCGCCATCGATTTGCAGAGGGGCGCCGGGGACGCGAACGCCGTGCTGCTCACCTGGTATCCCGGAGCCCGCGGCGGCCGGGCCGTGGCGGATATCCTGCTGGGGAAGACCTCTCCCTCCGGCAAGCTGCCCGTGACCTTCTACCACAACGAGCAGCTGGCCAGGATGCCGGAGTTCACCGACTACGCCATGGCGGGCCGCACCTATCGCTACCTCGAGGAGGCGCCGATTTGGCCCTTCGGCTACGGCCTCACCTACGGCGACTGCCGCGTGACGGAGGCGCGGCGCATGGCGCGCGGCGTTGAGGCCGTCATCGAAAACGCCGGGAAGGCGGACACCGACGAGGTCGTGCAGGTGTACGTGCAGAACGAGGGCTCGAAAAACGCCCCGCGCAACCCGCGGCTGGCGGCGTTCAGGCGCGTGCATGTGCCCGCCGGGCAGCGCGTCACCGTGGCGCTGGAGATCCCCGCCGAGCGGCTGAAGGTCGTGGACGGCGAGGGCCGCTTCGTCGACGAGGGCACGCCCGTGTTCTTCGTCGGCCTCGGCCAGCCGGATGCGCGCACCGCGGAGCTGACGGGACATGAGAGCGTCGTGGTGAGGGAGTAGGCAATAGGAAATGCCAGGGAGTAGGGAGTAGGCAGTAGGGAGTAGGAATAGCGGCTGCCGCGCGGACCATCCGACGCGGCGGCTGTTTTTTATTGCCTCCCCACCGCAGCGGGGAGGTGGCCGAAGGCCGGTGGGGCAACTCCCGTAGGGACGCCATATATGGCGTCCGAAAAGGGAAAAGGAAATGCCGCTGCCGCGCGGAGCATCCGACGCGGCGGCTTGCTTTTGGAGCGCCCCACCGCCTGCTGCGCAGGCACCTCCCCATTGCGATGGGGAAGCAAGGGCGGGCGGCGTTACGCCGCCCGCCTGAGGATGAATCGCATCGTCGCTGCTTCCCATCAAGGAGGAGACCAGATTGCCACGTCGCCCCAGGGGGCTCCTCGCAATGACGCAGTGCGAATCGGCATCGAACGATGTAAAAGAGACCGGATTGCCACGTTGCCCCAGGGGGCTCCTCGCAATGACGCAGTACAAATCGGCATCGAACGATGTAAAAGGGATCGGATTGCCACGTCGCCCCAGGGGGCTCCTCGCAATGACGTACAGCGAAGCATAATCAAACAATGTCATTGCGAGGAGGGACAGGCAATGTCCCGACGTGGCAATCCGGTTCTTGAGGCAGCTTCTTCTTCAATTCACAGGGGTTCAATTCTTCCGCACGCTCAGCAGGGCCTTTTCGCCGTTGATGTTCCACTCCTTGGCGTAGGCGTCCGCGGGGGCGTCGGCCTCGCTGATTTCGGTGGCCAGCACCGCGGAGGCGATGGCGTCCAGGTTGCCGGCGACGGCCTTCTTCAGCGTGTCGGTGGTTTTGTAGGTGACGGTGACGCGGTCCACCACGTCGAAGCCGGCCTCCTTGCGCATGGTTTGCAGCTTGGAGATGACCTCGCGCACGAAGCCCTTTTCGATCAGGGCGGGGGTGAGGTTGGTGTCGATGACCACGGTCATGCCGCCATCGCTCTCGGCCACGAAGCCGGGCTTCTGGGCGGGAGCGATCAGGCAGTCGTCCCTGGTGAGCTCGACGGGCGCGCCGTCGATGTCAAACCTCACGACGCCGTCCGCCTCCAGGGCGTCGACGAAGGCATTGCCGTCCACGTCCTTCAGGTACGCGCCGATCCTGCCCAGCAGCTTTCCGTACTTCGGGCCCAGGGTGCGCATCTGGGGCTTGATCTGGTAGGAGGTGAAGGCGCGGGCGTCCTCGATGAACTGAACGTCCTCCACGTTCAGCTCGTCGCGGATCAGCGCGGCGCAGGCGTCGGACAGGGCCGCGCCCTTCACGTACAGCGTGCTCAGCGCCTGGCGCACCTTGATGTTCGCGGTGCTGCGGGCGGCGCGGCCCAGCTGCACGGCCTGGGCGACCTCGTCCATCTCCGCCTCGAGGGTCTTGTCGATGCGGCTCTCGTCGCAGGCGGGGAAGTCGCACAGGTGCACGCTCTCCGGCGCGCCCTCGACGACGCCGGCCACCAGGTTGCGGTACATGCTCTCCGTCATGAACGGGATGAACGGCGCGGCCACCTTGGCGAGCGTCGTGAGCACGGTGTAGAGCGTCTGGTAGGCGGCCTTCTTGTCACCGGTCCACTCCTTGCCCCAGAAGCGGGACTTGGAGAGGCGCACGTACCAGTTGGAAAGCTCGTCCACGAAGGCCTGGATGGCGCGGGCGGACTCGGTGATTTTGTACTCGGAAAGGCCCTCGTCCACGGCCTTCACCAGGCTGTTCAGGCGCGAAAGCACCCAGCGGTCCATCAGGGTCAGGTCGGCCTCGTCGGCCTTGTGCGCGGCGGGGTCATAGCCGTCGATGGCGGCGTACATGCAGAAGAAGGCGTAGGTGTTCCACAGGGTGGCTCGCCGGAGAAGCGGGTGGGCAGCCAGGGCGCGCCGTTGGCGTAGAAGTACCAGCGCACGGCGTCGGCGCCCTGCTTGTCCAGCACGTCCCAGGGGTCGACGACGTTGCCCAGGTGCTTGCTCATCTTCTTGCCCTCGGCGTCCTGCACGTGGCCCATGACCACGCAGTTCTCAAACGGGCTGCGGTCGAACAGCAGCGTCGAGATCGCCATCAGGGTGTAGAACCAGCCGCGCGTCTGGTCGATGGCCTCGGAGATGAAGTTGGCCGGGAAGTTGGCCTCGAAGATCTCCTTGTTTTCAAAGGGATAGTGCCACTGGGCAAACGGCATGCTGCCGGAATCGTACCAGCAGTCGATGACCTCCGGCGTGCGGCGCATCTCGCCCTGGCAGTCCGGGCAGACGAGCGTCACGGCGTCGATGTAGGGCCGGTGCAGCTCCAGGTCGCCCGGCACGGGGCCGCCGTCGACGCTGCCCAGCTCGTTCAGCTCGGCGCGGCTGCCGATCACGTGGATTTTGCCGCAGCCCTTGCACACCCACACCGGCAGCGGCGTGCCCCAGTAGCGCTCGCGGGAGAGGCCCCAGTCGATCACGTTCTCCAGGAAGTTGCCGAAGCGGCCCTCCTGGATGTTGTCCGGATACCAGTTCACGGTGCGGTTGTTGGCCACCAGCCGGTCGCGCACGGCCGTCATGCGGATGAACCAGGTGCTGCGGGCATAGTAGATCAGCGGGGTGTCGCAGCGCCAGCAGAAGGGATAGTCGTGGGTGAAGTACGGCGCCTCCACCAGCTTGCCCTCCTTTTCCAGCCATTCGAGGATCATCGGGTCGGCCTTCTTCACGAACACGCCGGGCCAGTAGGTCTCCTTCGTCATCTCGCCCTTGGCGTCCACCAGCTGCAGGAAGGGGATGTGGTTCTCCCGGCCCACGCGGGCGTCGTCCTCGCCGAAGGCGGGCGCCTGGTGCACCACGCCGGTGCCGTCCGTCATGGTCACGTAGTCGTCGGCCACGATGGTCCAGGCGTTCTGCTCGTTCTCCGCGCCCTTGATGGCGGCCTTCTGGAAGTCAAACAGCGGCTCGTAGCGCAGGCCCTTCAGCTCGATGCCGGGGAAGGTGATCTTGTTGGCGATCTGCGCGCCCTCGCCCAGCACCTTCTCGATCAGCGCGTCGCCCATGATGACGGTCCTGCCGTCGTAGTCGAAGCGGGCGTAGGTCTCCGTGGGGTTCACGCACAGCGCCACGTTGCTGGGCAGCGTCCAGGGCGTGGTGGTCCAGGCGTAGACGTAGGTGTTGTCCTGGTCCAGCAGCTTGAACCGCACCACGGCGGAGCGCTCCTTGACCTCCTTGTAGCCCTGGGAAACCTCGTGGCTGGACAGCGCCGTGCCGCAGCGGGGGCAGTAGGGCACCACCTTGTGGCCCTTGTAGAGGAGGCCCTTGTCGGCCACCTGCTTGAGGCTCCACCACACGGATTCGATGTAGTTGTCGTCATAGGTGATGTAGGGGTTCTCCATGTCGGCCCAGAAGCCCACGCGCTCGGACATGCGCTCCCACTCGCCCTTGTACTTCCACACGGATTCCTTGCACTTCTTGATGAAGGGCTCGATGCCGTAGGCCTCGATCTGCTCCTTGCCGTCCAGGCCCAGCAGCTTCTCCACCTCCAGCTCCACCGGCAGGCCATGGGTGTCCCAGCCGGCCTTGCGGGTGACATACTGGCCCTTCATGGTGTGGTAGCGGGGCAGCAGGTCCTTGATGGCGCGGGTTTCGATGTGGCCGATGTGGGGCTTGCCGTTGGCCGTGGGCGGGCCGTCGAAGAACGTCCACACGTCGCCGCCCTCGCGGTTCTTCATGCTCTTTTGGAAGATGTCGTTCTCGTTCCAGAACTTGATGACTTCCTTTTCCCGCGCCAGGAAATCCAGCGCGGTGGAGACCTTCTCTATCATTTTACAACCTCCCGTCTTTGTGCTGCAGGCCTGCGTCGATCCATTCCCGATTTCCCATTGGCCTGCAATTCCGATTTGCAAATCAAAAAACTTCGTCCCGAATTGGGACGAAGCATTTTCGCGGTACCACCCAAGTTGGCATACGGCGTATGCCCTCTCTGTGCGCTGTAACGGGCGCGACCGGCGGGGCCTAGTGCTCGGGGGGCGAGGTTCAGCCCGACGGCTCCGGGAGGATACCCCTCTATGGCGGCCCCCGGACTTGCACCAACCTCCGGTTCGCTGCGCGCCGCTGGATAAAGGGCGGTTCCCATCATTGCCGATGATATACACCCCTATTATACCCGGTTTTTGGGATTTGTAAATGGGTTCGGGCCCGTCTCAATGTCGATTTTACGTTCATAAAACATAAAACCACCCCCCATGGCCGCTTTATTGTGCTATAATAATAAAGTATCCACTGTACCGTGCGGCGGCTCGGGGGAGAAGGCCGCCTTTGAAGGACAAAAACGACAACACCAAGGGGGAGACGCCTATGGATATCTTCAACAAGTGCTATACCTACGACGTGGCGAACAACCTGCGCCGCCAGGGGATCTATCCCTACTTCCACGCGCTGGAGACCCGGCAGGACGCCGAGGTGGTCATGGAGGGCAAGCGCCGCATCATGCTGGGCAGCAACAACTATCTGGGCCTGACGGTGTGCCCGGAGGTTCAGGCGGCCGGCCTGGAGGCCCTTCGCCAGTACGGCACCGGCTGCTCGGGCTCGCGCTTTCTGAACGGCACGCTGAAGCTGCACCTGGAGCTGGAGGCGGAGCTGGCGAAGTTCCTCCACAAGGAGGCCTGCTGCACCTTCTCCACCGGCTTCCAGAGCAACCTGGGCATCATCAGCGCCATCGTGGGCCACGGCGATTTCGTGATCTGCGACAAGGAGAACCACGCCTCGATCTATGACGGCTGCAAGCTGAGCTATGGCCGGATGCTGACCTACGCCCACAGCAACATGGAGGAGCTGGAGATCCAGCTGAAGAAGGTGCCGGAGAGCGCCGGCTGCCTGATCGTCACCGACGGCGTGTTCAGCATGGGCGGCGATATCGCGAAGCTGCCGGAGATCGTGAAGCTGGCGAAGCAGTACGGCGCGCGCGTGATGGTGGACGACGCCCACGGCCTGGGCGTGATCGGCGAGGGCGGCCGCGGCACGGCGAATTACTTCGGCCTGGAGGACGAGGTGGACCTGATCATGGGCACGTTCTCGAAGTCGCTGGCCAGCCTGGGCGGCTACCTGGTGGCCAACAGCACCGTGGTGGATTTCGTGCGCCACAACTCCCGCCCGTTCATCTTCTCCGCGTCCATTCCGCCGGCCTGCGCGGCCATCGCCCTGGCGTCGCTGAAGTACATCGAGGCGCACCCGGAGATCGTCAAGCGGCTCTCCGACCTGTCCGCCTACATGCGCAGGGGCCTGAAGGCGCGCGGCATCCCGATCATTGAGGCCGAGACGCCCATCATCCCCATCTACACCTACACCCCCGAGGCCACGCTGCTGCGGGCAAGGCAGCTCTATGAGGCCGGCGTGTACGTCAACCCCGTGCTGCCCCCGGCCACCCCGCCGGAGCTTTGCCTGCTGCGCACCAGCTACATGGCCAGCCTGACCGAAGCGCTGCTGGACGAGGCGCTGGATATCTTCGGCGAGGTTTTCTCGAAGCCGATCGAATAATACTGAACGCCATGTCGGCTCGCCGGCATGGCGTTTGGCATAGGGCGCGTTTGAAACGATCCGTTTTGTGGATGGAGGGAATGTATGCTTCAGCTTCAAATCTTGTCCCGGCCCCTGACCGTGTGCAAGGTGGAATCCCTCGCGGGCTTTTCCATGTCCGGCCTGTACTTCATCGGCAGCACCGATGAAGAGCTGTCCCTGGTCTGCGAGACGGACAGGGTTCCGTCAAACACCCTCGCCCGCGAGGACGGCTGGCGGGCCATGCGCGTGGCCGGGACGCTGGACTTTGCCCTGACCGGCATACTCTCCGGCATCGCCACGGCGCTGGCCGGGGCGAAGGTCGGCATCTTCGCCGTGTCCACCTATGACACCGACTACATTCTGGTCAAAGAAGAGCGCCTCGACCGGGCGGTCGAGGCGCTAAGGGGCGCGGGGTATGCGGTGGAATGACGTGCGCTGGCTTCCCCGGCTAATGCGCAATCATATACCTTGTAACCGCGGCGCACCGTTCGGCGGCAGCCTGCACAAATTCCATGTAGGACATTTCCTCAGAGTCGTCGGCCTTGTCGGAAATCGCGCGGATGATCACAAAGGGGAGCCCGTTCAGATGACAGACCTGCGCGATCGCGGCCCCTTCCATCTCGCAGCACATGCCTCCGGCAGCGGCAATGATGGCTTCCTTTTGTTCTCGTGAAGCGATGAATTGATCGCCGCTGCAAACGCGGCCTTCAAAGGCCCGGATTTCCGGCGCGACAGCGCCGACGGCCTCCACCGCGCTCTTTCTCATCGCCTCGTCTGCGGGGAAGACCGACGTGTCGCTGTACGGTATTTCACAGCGGGCATATCCCAGCGCCGTCACATCCATATCATGCTGTACGGCTTCCGTGGATACGACGATATCCCCAATATCGATGCGGGCGTCCAGAGACCCGGCAACGCCGGTATTGATGATCCGGTCAACCCCAAACACATCGATCAGAGCCTGAGCACATGTGGCGGCGTTCACCTTGCCGACGCCGCACTTCACAATGACCGCGTCCACTCCGTCGAGCGTGCCTTCATAGAAGTCCATTCCCGCGACGGTTCTGATCCGGGATTCCGTCATCGCTTCCGTCAGAGAAGCAATCTCCTCATCCATTGCTCCGATGATTCCAAATCTCTTTGCCTCGGCCTTTCCCGCGTCCGCAGTCTCGGCGACAGCGAGAGAAAGGGCTCCAAAGACGGTCAGCGCCAGCAGCAGCGCAAGGGCCAGGGAAATCTTCTTCATGGGGGATTCCTCCTACTTCATATTTTTTGGAAACGCCTGTCGGCGCTCACATCCGCTCCGGCGCCTCGACGCCGATCAGGTACAGGGCCTGCTTCAGCACCTGGCGGGTGGCGTCGGTCAGCAGAAGCCGCGCGGCGCGGGTGCCGGGCTCGTCCACCATCACCTTGTTTTCATAGTAGAACTTGTTAAAGGCCTGGGCCAGGTCCACGGCGAAGCGGGTGACCATGCTGGGCTCGGAGCGGTTCACGGCGGATTTCAGGATGTCCGGGAACTGCTCGATCAGGCGCACCACGTCCTGGCTGCAGGGGTCGGACAGGGCGGCGAAATCGGGGCTCGAGGCGTCCGCGCCGCCGGCCTTCCTGAGCACGGAGCAGGCGCGGGCGTGGGTGTACATGCAGTAGGGGCCGGTCTCGCCGTCGAAGTTGAGGGCGCGCTCCCAGGTGAAGTCGATGTCCTTGATGCGGTTGTTGTACAGATCGAAGAACACCACCGCGCCGATGCCGATCTGGCGGGCCACCTCGTCCTTGTTCTCCAGCTCCGGGCTCTTCTCCTCGATGATGGCGCGGGCCTTGTCGATCGCCTGGTGCAGCAGGTCGTCCAGGTAGACCACGTGGCCCTCGCGGGTGGACAGCGCGCCGCCCTCGAAGGAGACCATGCCGAAGGCCACGTGCTCGCAGTCCTTCGCCCAGTCGTAGCCCATCAGCTCCAGCACCTTGAACAGCTGCCGGAAGTGCAGGTCCTGCTGGTAGGCCACCACGTACAGGCTCTTGTCGAAGTTGTAGGTATCCTTGCGATACTTCGCGGCGGCCAGGTCGCGGGTCATGTACAGGGTCGCGCCGTCGCTGCGCAGGATCAGCGCCGGGGGCATGCCCCAGTCGGACAGGTCCACGATCTGCGCGCCGTCGTCCTCCTTCAGGAGGTTCTTCTCGCGCAGCGCGTCGATCACCGGGCCCATCTTGTCGTTGTAGAAGCTCTCGCCGGCGTAGGAATCGAAGGTGACGCCCAGCAGGTCGTAGACGCGCTCGGCGTCCTTGAGCGTCACGCTCTTGAACCAGTTAAAGATCTCCAGCGCCTCGGGGTCGCCGTCCTCGATCTTCTTGAACCAGGCGCGGCCCTCGTCGTTCAGGGCCTCGTTCGCCTTGGCCTCCTCGTTGAAGCGCACGTAGAGCTTCACCATCTCGTCCACGCCGCCGGCCGCCACGGTGTCGTGGTCGCCCCAGCGCTTGTAGGCGGCGATCATCTTGCCGAACTGGGTGCCCCAGTCGCCCAGGTGATTCACGCCCACGGCCCGCCAGCCGAAGAATTTGTGCAGGCGGTAGAGGCTGTTGCCGATCATCGTGGTGGACAGGTGGCCGATGTGGAAGCGCTTGGCGATGTTGATGGAGGAATAGTCCAGCACCACCGTCTTGCCCGCGCCGGAATCGTCCGCGCCGTAGCGCTCGCCCTGCTCCAGCGCCAGGCCGATCACCTTCTCGGCGTAGGTGGCCTTGTCGATGAAGAAGTTCAGATAGCCCTTCACCGACTCCACCTTGCCCAGGAAGGGCGCGTGGATGGCCCCGGCCAGGGCGTCCGCGATCATCATCGGGCTCTTTTTAAGGGCCTTCGACAGCTTGAAGCAGGGGAAGGCGTAGTCGCCCATGGCCGAGTCCGGCGGCACCTCCAGCGCCCCGGCGACGGCCTCCGCCCCGGGCAGCTGGGCGCCCTCGAAGGCGGCCCGCATCGCGGCCAGTATCTCGTTTGCAACGGCGGTCTTGAAATCCATTTGCATCCACCTCGTCGTGATTATTGGTGATATTATACCCAAAATCGCCTTATGCTGCAAGGGAATCCTATTATGAAAAATTGAAGGTATTGTGATTCCGGCGCAGTTCTGGTATAATGACAATGGTTTATCAGTGGAAGAATGTCCGTCCAAGGAAGGGAACCGATGATTTTCAACTTTGAACACAACGCCCTGCCGGGGTCGCTGGAGCTGGCCTGGCTGGGCGACGCGCTGTATGACCTGTACGTGCGGGAGCGCCTGGTGGCCGCCGGCGGCAAGGTGCGCGCCCTGCACCGGGAGGCCGTCTCCCTGGTCTGCGCCCACGCCCAGGCCGAGGCGCTTTCGCGAATTTCAGACGCGCTGACCGCGCAGGAGGCCGACGTGGTGCGCCGCGCCCGCAACGCCCACCAGACCCCGCCGAAGAACGCCGACCCCGGCGAATATCACCACGCCACCGCCCTCGAGGCCCTCATCGGCTGGCTCTACGTCACCGGCCAGCGGGACAGGATGAACGAGCTGCTGGCCCTGGCGCTGGAGGGGTTGGGGAGTAGGGAGTAGGGAGTAGGAATAGGAATAGTGGCTGCCGCGCTTTTGGCCTTCCCCTTTGGAAGAACCGCGGCAGCACAGCCTTTCCCAACGGGGAAGGCCAAGGAGGAATACACTCATGACCGACAACAACAATCGCCGCAAGCCGAACCGCGCGCAGGGCGCGAGCCACGCGCAGGGCGCGGGGCGCAGGACCTATCCGAACGCGGCCGGCGGCCCGCGCGTGGGGCGCATCGAGCGCAACGTGCCGAAGGCCCGCCAGGTCTCTTCGGACGAGGAGTATAACGTGAAGGAGGAGGAGACCTACACCGGTAACTCCACGCTCCACGCGCCACACGCCACACTCCACCGTGGATCGGCCTACCGCGCCCCCACGGGCCCGCAGCGGCGCGAGGGCTCGCCGGAGCCGCCGGACGACGGGCACCTGCTGGCCGGGCGCAACCCCATCCGCGAGGCGCTTCGGGCCGGGCGGCCGGTGGAGAAGCTGCTGGTGGCCTCGGGCGAGCTGTCCGGCGCGGCGCAGGAGATCATCGGCATGGCCCGGGAGGCCGGCGCGGTGGTGCAGAAGGTGGACCGCAGCCGCCTGGACGCGCTCTATCCGGCGCACCAGGGCATGCTGGCCTATGTGGCGGCGGTGCCCTATGCGACGCTTTCAGATATCCTGGCCGCGGCGGACGAAAAGGGGGAGGACCCCTTCCTGATCCTGCTGGACGGCGTCACCGACCCGCACAACCTGGGCGCGATCGTGCGCTCGGCGGAGTGCGCGGGGGCCCACGGCGTGGTGATCCCGGAGCGCCGGGCGGCGGGGCTGACCCCGGCGGCGGCGAAGGCCGCGGCGGGCGCGCTGAACCACATGCCCATCGCCAGGGTCACGAACCTGAACCGCGCCATCGAGGAATTGAAGGCGCGAAACATCTGGGTGATCGGCACGGCCATGGACGGCGAGGACGCGCTGTCCGCGGACCTGACTGGCCCGGTGGCGCTGGTGATCGGCTCGGAGGGCGAGGGCATCTCCCGGCTGACGCTGGAAAAGTGCGACCGCACGATCTCGCTGCCCATGAAGGGGCGCATCGAATCGCTGAACGCCTCGGTGGCGGCGGGGATACTGATGTATGAAGTCGTGCGCGCCCGGAGACACTGACCGTGGCGCGGCAGGGCAGGCCCCCGAAGCGGCTTCTGATCGTGGACGGCTACAACGTCATCAACGCCCGGCGCAGCGGCGGCAGCATGGATTCCTGGTCCCTGGCCGACGCCCGGGAGAAGCTGGTCTCCGACCTGATGGACTACGCGGGCTATTCCGACCAGAGCGTGGTGCTGGTGTTCGACGCCTGGATGAGCGACCGCCTGGCCCGCAGCGAGGAGAAGCGCGGACCGGTGACGGTGGTCTACACCCAGAAGGGGGAGATCGCCGACCGCTACATCGAGCGCCTGTGCGACGAGCTGGCGGCGGATATCGAGCTGCACCGGCTGGAGGTGCGCGTGGCGTCCTCCGACGCGCTGGAGCAGACCATCGTGCTGGGCCGCGGGGCCAGCCGCATGTCCTCCCGCGAATTGATGCTGGAGATGAGCCAGCTGCGCGAGGCCGGCATCCGGCGGGTGATCGAAAAGCCCTCGGTGCGCCGCTCCACCATCGGCGAGCGGCTGCCGGAGCACGTGCGGCGGAAGCTGGAAGAGATGAAGAAGAGGGAGTAGGGAGTAGGGAGTAGGGAGTAGGGAGTAGGGACATCGAGCGCCCGGAAAACAGTCCGGCGGGCTGTTTTCAGCGAGATGGGGTCGGCAGGCCCTTGGGATTAGGGATTAGGGAAGAGGGATTAGGGAATGCCGGGGAACGCGGCAGCCATTGTTCCTGCTGCCTGCTCCCTTAAGAAAGAGGACATCAATGTACACTACACAGGATTTCGAGAGCATGGCGGACGAGCAGGTGGTGAAGCTGGCGCAGGACGCCGACGGCGGCGCGCTGGAGTACCTGCTGAACAAGTACAAGAACTTCGTGCGCACGAAGGCGCGCAGCTATTTCCTGATCGGCGCGGACCACGAGGACATCGTCCAGGAGGGCATGATCGGCCTCTACAAGGCCATTCGCGACTATCGGGCGGAAAAGCTGTCCAGCTTCCGGGCGTTCGCGGAGCTGTGCGTCACCCGCCAGATCATCACCGCCATCAAGACGGCCACCCGCCAGAAGCACATTCCGCTGAACAGCTATATCTCGCTGAACAAGCCCATCTATGAGGAGGACAGCGACCGGACGCTGCTGGACGTGATCACCGAGGAGGGCATGAGCAACCCCGAGGAGATGATCATCGACCGGGAGGACCTGTCCATGATTGAGGGCCGCATCGGCCAGATGCTGTCCGACCTGGAAAAGGACGTGCTGGTGCGCTACATGGAGGGCAAGAGCTATGTGGAGATCGCCGGGGAGATGAACCGCCACGTGAAATCCATTGACAACGCCCTGCAGCGGATCAAGCGAAAGCTGCTGAAGTATCTGGAGGAGAAATGAGGCGGCAGCGTGAATTTACGGGGAATTTGGCAAATAGTTGTTGACAAAACTGCCGTTCATCTGTAAAATAAACTATGTGCGTATGAAAGCGGGAACGCGCGGGTGTAGCTCAATGGCAGAGCTCCAGCTTCCCAAGCTGATCACGTGGGTTCGATTCCCATCACCCGCTCCATACAGAACAAAGCCATCATTATTATAGGGAGGAATTTCCAATGGCAAAGGCAAAATTTGAGCGCAACAAGCCCCATGTAAATATTGGGACGATCGGTCACGTCGACCACGGCAAGACCACCCTGACGGCGGCCATCACGATGGCGCTGGCGCAGGTTGGCGGCGCTGAGGCCATGCGTTACGACCAGATCGACAAGGCGCCCGAAGAGAAGGCCCGTGGCATCACGATCAACACCGCGCACGTCGAGTATCAGACCGAGACCCGTCACTATGCTCACGTG
>CADBZH010000042.1 GCA_902799045.1 uncultured Eubacteriales bacterium | reverse complement strand
GCGAGGGCGCGAAGCCCGAAGCACCAGAAAGTGAAAGGAGAACTGGGACATGAATTTGAAGAAATTGTTGGCGCTGATCCTGGCGCTGATGATGGTTCTCTCCTCCCTGCCCATGGCGTTCGCGGAAGAAGTTTCCGCGCCCGTGGACGAGGAAGTCCTCGAGGTCGAATACGATCTCGGCGGTGAGGAAGAGGAAGAGGAAGACCTTCCCATCGTGGAAGAGGAAGACGCCGAGCTGGTGAACGACACCAACATTCCTGTTAAGGTGGCGTTCTACCAGTATGACGATGGCAACAATCCTAAAGCGACTGCAGAGCCTGCGTTCACCGCGAACCTCAATAGCGGTGAAAAGCTTGGCGATGCGCTCGCGACTGCGAAGGGCAACCTGAAAATGTTTGCCACCCCCGCCGCCTACACCTTCAAGGGCTGGTGGGTCGAAGCTGATGAGGGCGAAGCCGTGATCGGCAATGACCTCAATACCGCTGAGTCCGTTGACGAGACGAAGGCCGTCGACGACGACGTCCTGAAGACCGTGCGCTTCGTCGGCGACGAATCCAACGCCGTCGTGGCGAATGTTTACGCGCAGTTTGAAGTGGCGAAGTTCGAAGTGAGCTTTAAAGCCGATCCTGCGGGCGCTCTGTCCACCATCCCGGCCGCCATCGCGGATGTTCCCTATGGCAGCACCACGAAGGACATCAAGACCAAGTGGGATGCAATGGTCGATGCCGCCAAGCTTGCTGTCGTTGATGGATACAATGAGGAAGCGCTCCAGTACAAGGTTGGCAGCACTGTGATCGACGAGAACTACAAGTTCACTGGCAACACGGAAGTGACCATCGTCGTCCCGCAGACGGCCTACACCGTGAAGTTCCTGAAGACCACGCCTGAGAACTATGACAACGTTGCTGACAGCGATGTGCTGAAGACCGTGGTTGTCCTCAACGGTGACAAGCTGGTTGGCCCCACCGACGCGGAAGTGGCCACGCTGACCGCTCCCGAAGAGGGCCAGATCTTTGACAAGTGGGCTAATACTGCCAGTTCTGAGGGGCTTGATGCTGACACCTACATTGGCAAGGACAAGACCGTGGACGTCGATGAAAACAAGACGATCTACTACGTGCCCTCCTGGAAGCCTAAGGAGTTCACCGTTTCGTTCAACCTGAACGGCGGTACCGGTGACTTCCCGGCACAGAAGGTGCAGTACAACAAGACGGCCACCGAGCCCGGCCACAAGCCTGTGCTGGAGAACAAGACCTTCACCGGTTGGTTCTACAATGGCGCCAAGTTCAATTGGAGCACCGGCATCAAGCAGGATTACGAGCTGGTTGCCGAGTATGACAAGACGACCATCACCGTTACCTATCATTTCATTGATTATTCCGCGAACCCCCCGGCTGAGCCGAATCCCGTCGTGACGATGGAAGGCATTGCCGGCGAGAAGATGACCGCCTATGAGATCCCCGCTGCGAAGCAGAAGAAGGGCTACCAGGTGGTCGGCTGGGCCACGCCCGAGGGTGCTGACCTGGTGAATCTCGAAGGCGCTGCTGCCAAGAAGGTCAACTTCGAAGAGCCCATTTCGACGAATCTGGAGCTCTACCCCATCTACGAAGCCAAGAAGCTGACGGTCACCTTCGACAAGGGTGGCGTGGCCAACGCGGAGTATGTGGCGGTTGCCAATGCGGATTCCAACACCGTTCCGGCGAGTGTTGAGACTGCTTACATGGCGAAATTCGTGGATGCCAAGCCCGATGATGCCGACAGCAAGAATGTCTGGCTGCGTCCTCTCAAGGATGTCGACGGCAAGGAATTCGACAAGTGGGTCCGTTACGACAAGGCCGGCAACGAAATCGTCGTGATGCAGAAGGTCGACAATCAGTGGAAGGTCAGCGAAGCTAATGTTGGCACGACCGAACTGAAGGCGAACCAGATCGAAGACAGCTACACGCTGACCGCGGTTTGGAAGGAGTATTATACCGTCACGCTGGACGTGAGCGAGAAAAAAGCTGCCAAGTGGTGGTACGGTAATGGCCCTCTGGCGTTCGATACTCCTATGGACCATTCCTATAAGTTCTACAAGGACGACTACAAGACGCCTGCCAAGATCCAGAAGGACGTCATGTTCGGCAAGGTTGCCGACACGGACGCCGCCGAGCTTATTACTGAGGGCGGCAAGGGCCAGGCGGTGCCCGCTGAGCCTCAGTGGTCTGTTATCAAGTTGGTCTCCGAAGATGAAAGTAACAGTGACAAGTACTTCGACGGTTGGTATGATGGCGACACCAAGGTGGATCTGGCGACCTACAAGATCACCAAGAGTGTCACGCTGAAGGCCAAGTGGCTGGATTATGTGACAGTCACGTTTGACTTCGGCGATGGCAAGCTGCCTGATCATCCTGCCCCTGGAACCATTGAGGACAAAGGCACTCTGAAGGTTCCCTCCGGCAAGACGCTGAATGACTTCGCTCCCGTCAAGGAGGAAGGCAAGGATCCCACCTATCCCAACATCAACAAGGGACAGTATGGTGGTATTGTTCCGGTCATTCCGGTGCCCGAGATGAATGATGGCCAGACCTTCGAGGAGTGGCGCATCACCAAGGAAGGCGACCAGACCCAGACCGGCAAGGAATTCACCCTGGACACCCCCATCACGAAGAACATCACGCTGAAGGCTCAGTATAAGCTGAAGCAGTGGGACGTGACCATTGATACCAACGGCGGTACTTTCGTGGGCAACTTCACGAATCCCATCAAGGTTACCAATGGCGCGGCGCTGCCCTTCACCGCTACGACGATCGCTTCGGCCGTGAAGAAGGCGGACGCCACGTTCGACGGCCTCTACGTGGCGGAAGAGGGCAAGAAGGACGAGGAGATCTTTGCGCCTGGTGTTGCTCCCTGGAATGTTGGCGAGACGCTGACCGATGGCGACAAGGTGACCAAGGACATCACGCTGAAGGTCAAGTGGAAGACCTACATCGCCAAGCAGGCGACTGCTACGGAAGCTCCGACTGGTTATTACGCCACTGTGGAGGAACTCAAGACAGCAATCAATGGTGATGTGAAGAACATCGTCCTGCTGGCTGACATCAAGCTGGAAAACGCTGACAAGAATGCTTTCCAGGGCAAGAATGGCTTGGTCATCAATTTGAACGGCCATACCATTGATGCAGCAAATGGCACAATCAGTGGTTCCAATGGTGAAGCGAATGCAATAACTCTCAGCAATGGTACTGTGAAGAACGCTTTCTTGGCAAATGTCAAGATTACGAGCGGTACCTATGAGAATGTGTATCTGCATCCCGATTACAACAGCAGGCTGGTTGAGGGTGGTAGATTCCGCAACTTTGTTTCTGCTACCTTTGCAGAGCTTACTGAAGCAGATGAGGAAAAGTATGTTAAGACTCTGAATTCGGATGAAAAAAGAGCCTTGAAGACCGGCTACGGCTTTGCGGATCGCGACGGCTATTGGACCGTCCTGTCCCTCAAGAACCTGTATGTGGCCAAGGACGACAGCATTGATCCCGAGGCTGACGGCGTCGATGAAGATGACTTCGTGAAGATTCCCGTGTTCGAGGATGAGAACACCGAGGAAACCAAGGAAGTGAAGGCGGCGAAGGAAGCCTGGGCGAAGGAAGAGAACTCCACCTTCCTCGGCTGGTACACCAAGGTGGTCAACAAGGAGACCAAGAAGACCGAGGAGAAGGAATTCACCTTCGGCAGCAAGCTGACCGAGCAAACCGTCGTTTACGCCAAGTGGGCCGAGAATTACACCCTGGTATTCTGGGTACGCAATGTGCGGATCGACGATGAGAGAAAGGATGTTCCCGTTCGTACGATCGTCCTGCCCGATTCCAAGGCCATCACCGAGCCCAAGGAACAGAGCAAGACCGAGTATGCGCTGATGACCGAAGAAGAGGCCAAGTGGATCAAGGCCGCCTGGCAGAAGCTGGCCGATGAGAAGGCAAACTTCCTCGCGTGGCAGTATGACGAGACTGGCGCGAACGTGGCCTTCGGCACGGACAAGCCGAATAAGGATGTTGCATGGACCTATGAGGTTGACCAGGAGATCGTTAAAACCCACGTGATTCCGATCACGGCGGAATTTAAGCCCCTCATCACCTTCTACGGCCTGGGCGGAAAAGTCCTGGATGAGGTCTATGTGGAATACGGCAAGACCTTTGCCCAGTCCGGCGCGAAGCTGCCCGAGGCTCCCGAAGTGGACGGCTATGTGTTCGAGGATGCCTGGTATTATGACTGGGATCCTGAGCGCGAACTTACAGGAACTCTGTTTGACGAGAAGCGGATCATCACCCACGACTACGATGTGGTTGCCCGCTACACCGGCAGCGAGTGGAAGATCAGCCAGGCTGGCAGTGAATGGGATACCGGCGTGACCGCCTGCCCCGCCACGGACGTCACCTTCGGCGGTGATGAGACCACCCTGAGGCTGTATGCTTGGGGCGATAATTACAGCATCTCCTGGGTCGTCGAGGCGCCGTTTGGCCTGACCACGGACGTCAACTCCCCGAAGTGGATGTACAAGCGCGACGACCAGCCCTGGAAGCTGTTCAATGATCCTAAGGATGATGACCTGTACACCGATAGCAACCAGCAGCTGGCCATGCGCTTCGAAGAGATCGTGACCCAGGAGAGCCTGAAGGAACTGGTCGACGCCAAGAAGACCAAGACCATCACCATCCAGCTGGCGCTGAAGGGCCAGGAGAACGATGCTTCCAAGATCAAGACCCTGACCGTCACCCTGGATCCCCGCAACCTGCGCATGTATGAAGATTTTGATACGACGTCTGAACCGATCTTCAGGGTTGCCGACTGGAAGTACAAGTACACCGTTTCCTTCGACATGGGCGATGCCCTGGCGCTGAAGGACATCGATGCCGAGTACGGCCAGACCTGGGCCGATATCGAGGGCAAGCTCGCCTTTGCGGACACCACCAAGGGCGACTATGACATCACCAAGATCGAGAAGAAGTACTTCGATTTCGGCGGCGAGTATGTGTTTGCTGGCGACGAAGACAGCTTCGGCGAGGATGTGCAGGTCGTCACCGACGATTTTGTGATCCGCGACGACCTGACTCTGACTCCCAACTGGCTGCCCATCCCGGTGACCGTGAAGTTCTGGACGCTGAATGAGGCGGGCGATGAGTATACCGCTGAGAATGAGACTGGCGAAGTGACCCTGGGCGGCGCGCTGAACACGCTGAAGATCCCCGAGGCCGTTGCCAACGAAAGCGGCACCACCGCCTGGTACGCCGTGCAGATGAACGGTGTTAAGCCGAACCAGAAGAAGATTGCGGCGGACGCCTGGAACATCACTGGTACGGAAATCGTTGGCGATCTGTACTACGACGCGAAGGATCCCGCGAAGAGCTATGTCATCAAGACTGACGGTGATCCTGAAACCTACACGCTGAACCTGATCCGCGGCAACGAGTCTGGCTACTCCGTCACCTTCTATTACGATGAGGATATGGGTGATGTTCTGGATGCGCAGTACTTCGACGCCGACGCGGACGGCAAGGTGAGCTACAGCCAGATCAAGGTTCCCGATTTCCATACGGACGCCAACCGCAACCAGGTCTTCATGGGCTGGGTGCTGGTGCAGGAGGGTCAGAACACTTACGACAGCCAGGTCTTCGACTTCGATCTGTTCAAGACCGAGACCTTCAGCGACAACCTGAGGTTTGTGCCGAGGGTGAAGGATCTGGAGGCCAAGCTGTGCCTGCAGTCCGCCATCGTGGACTTCTCCGGCATGATCCACCTGCTGGTCAAGTACGAGCTGGATCGCTGGTGCAATTGGGCCCCGATCAGGTATAAGATGGCAGGCTCCGAAGTAACGATATCTGTTGAAGAGTATAAGGAACTGTCAGAAGATGAAAAGGAAAAATACTTTGAGATTCCTGACGAGGCAAACGCCATCACACCCGAGCAGTTCGACGCGCTGAAAGACGAGCATAAGTATTCCAAGTATACTAAGGTTCCGATCAACGACGAGAATCGCATCAACAGCGATCGCAAGGCCTGGGGCGACCTGTTCGTGGTCTTCCGTCTCGGCGACGAAGAACTCGGCAGGGTTGCGCTGGACGAAGGCGAGAAGGTGAACCCGGACGGCGAGGCTGAGATCTACAAGTATTCCTGCCCGGTTCCGATCGTCGATTACAACGACAAGCTGTATATCGTCGTGGAGGACGGCGAAGGCAACGAGATCGACACCGTGAAGAAGAGCGGCGATCCCGTTCCCGCCGGCGGCCAGGAGTATTCCCTGAAGCAGTACGCCGATACCGCGGCCGTGAAGGGCAGCAAGCAGACCATGAAGGATCTTGGCGCGGCTCTGCAGGACTACGGCATTGCGGCTCGCATGTTCTTCAACAAGGACTACGCGGGTCTGACCCTGAGCGACAAGGTCAAGAACCTGACCATTGCCGACATGGCGGATGTTGCGGCTCTGGAGACCGAGGGCACCAAGCCCACTGGTGTGAAGAACAGCATGAACGTTGCGTTCGACGCTGACAACACCCTGAAGGTGACGTTCTCGAACCTGAACAGCGCTTCGAGCTACACCTTCAAGATCGATGGCCAGGCCGTGACCGACAAGCCGGAGAACGGCAAGATCGAACTGCGTGTCAAGAACATCGCTGCCAAGGATCTGAATGTTGTCCACTCCTTCACCATCAGCGATGGCACCAACACCTATACGGCGAAGCTCAGCGTGCTGACCTACGCCAAGTTGGCTGCAGAAAAGGGCAGCGACAACATGAAGAACCTTGCGAAGGCTCTGTATGTGTACGCGAAAGCCGCGAAGGCATACTTTGCTTAATAACTGGAGAGAGGAGGATACTGCAATGCGCAATTACGAGGAACTGAACATGGAAGTGATCGTTTTCAATGGCGACGTGACCACTGAGAATGAGGGCGAGAGCTTCGAGTTCTAATCAATTCCTGTTCTAGGGCAAGGGGCAGATGGTCTCCATCTGCCCCATTTCAAATACTAACGTTTGGCAAGGTTAACGGTATGTTGGTAAGGATTTCGCATATCAATGTAGAATTAGAGAATATCAGCCCTTCTGTCATTGAATTGATGAAGCCCTTTGCGGCAGAAGGAACTCCGGATTTTTCTGTGTCCATTCAACCTGGAGATATTGAATCTGAACGCGAATGGTATGCGGATATGCTGGAGAAGAAAGGGATAAAGAATGTTATCGTTCCGGAACTGCATCTGGAAATGAGCGTATTGAGGAGAAAAGTGCGCAGCCGCACACCACTATTTGGCGCGCTTGGAATTCACGGCTCTGCCATCGCAGTGGATGGGATGGCATATGTTTTTACGGCAAATTCTGGAACAGGAAAGAGCACGCATACCCGCCTGTGGCGCGAGATGCTGGGCGAGCACGCCGTGATGGTGAACGACGATAAGCCGATGCTGAGAGTGGATGACGGGATTACAACTGTTTATGGTTCCCCTTGGACAGGCAAACATAAAATCGGAAGCAATACTCAGGCTCCGGTTCGTGCAATCTGCTTCCTGGAGCGCTCTATGGACAACTGGATTCGTGAGATACCGAGACATGAAGCGTTTCCAGATTTGTTTCATGCGATCTTTCGACCGGCTGATCCAGTTGCGTTGGCGAGGACAATGGAGCTGTTGGAAAAGATGGACGTGAGGTACTATCGGCTGGGCTGCAACATGGAGCCGGAAGCGGCGCGCGTGGCCTATGAGGGCATGAGATAGAATGAAGAGATATTTGACCATACTTCTGGCACTGGCATTTCTGAGGGCATCGACCTTTGCCGAGCCTGCGTTGGACGGGCATTGGATCCCCGCGGAGGACGCCGCGGTGACGGAGGAAGTGGCGCGGCTGGTGAGGGAGAGCCTGAACGGGATGGTGGGGGTGGACTACGCGCCCGTGGCCTTCCTAGGCAGCCGGACGGACGGGGAGGCGACGGCGCACGCGATATTGTGCCAGGCGCGGGTGGTCGTGCCGGACGCGAAGCCGAGATGGGTGGTCATCTATGTCTCGGAGGACGCGCGGGGCGGCGTGGAGCTGATGCACATCGCGGAGTTTGACATCGGGGCGCTGTGGCAGGGAGCCTATTGACGGAGCTGCCGAAGCGCCGGGAACAAGGGGAGCATACATGAAAAAGGGGAATCGTCTGTACCTTCGGCTGGTGTGCCTGCTGCTTGCCGCGTGGATCGCGGGAAGCCCGGTTTCCTGCGCGCTGTCGGAGCCGGCGGACGCTGGGGACATGGTGAGCGCCGAAGTGGAGGAGGTACCGGAGGAGCTGGAGGTGACGCTGGGCGAGGAGCCGGAGGAAGCGGAGGCCCTCGAGGGGACTTTCGTGGAAACCCTTGAGGAAGCGCCTGAATGGGCGGAGAACGGGGAAGACGGGGCCGAAGCGATTCTCACGGAAGACGAGGCGGCGGACGAGCCGGACGAATCCCGGAATGAATTCCCGGAAGAATCCCTGGAAGAATCCTCGGAGGAAGCGCCTGAAGAGGAGCCTGCGCTGGCGGATGAGGCGGAGTACGACCTGGCCTTCCTTACGGAGAACGACAACGAGGAAGTATTCGAGATCGTCGACACGGTCGCGGAGTTCGTCTACGGCGTGTCGAGCGTCACGGACGCCCTCTACAATGCCTTTGAGCTGGGCCTGCTGCCGGCGATCCGCAACCAGCATCCCTATGGCGATTGCTGGGCGTTTGCGGGCATCGGGGCCATGGAGACGGATCTGATCATAGGCGGGCAGTCGGACACGGGGATCGACCTGTCTGAGTATTTTCTGGCCTATTTCATCGCGCACCTCTTTCCGTACCCGAAGGGCGGCGGAGAAGGCGACGCGCTGGGCTATGAGGGAACGGATTCCTTTCTGAACAGCGGCGGGGACGACTACATGGTGCTGCGGACGCTGGCGAACCTGCTGGGGACCGTGGACGAGGCGGACGCGCCGCACCCGACGGAAGGGGAGGAAGCGGCGGATATCACGCGGTATGCCCCGATCACGGCGCAGATCACCGGCGCGTATTTCATCGACGCGAACCAGCGGGACGAAGTCAAGCAGGCGATTCTGGAGCACGGAGCGGTCAGCGGAAGGATCAACATGGTGACGGGGACCCGGAGCTACGAGGAAGGCCGCAGCGCATCGTTCCGGACGAACGGGGACAGGAGCTGCCTGTACGGGAATTACGAGGGGATCAACCACGAAGTGATGCTGGTGGGCTGGGACGATGATTTCGCAATCAGCAACTTCAGTGCGGATCTCCAGCCGCCGCAGCCTGGGGCGTGGCTGGCGCGAAACAGCTGGGGCGGGGAGGGCTACGGTCCGAACGGCTATTTCTGGATTTCGTATTATGACGCGAGCCTTTTGAAGCGGAAGACGACGGCCTATGACGCGACGAACACGGACATGGTGGACTTCTGCTACAGCTACGACAAGACGCCGTATCCGGACAAGCGGTATCTGGTGTCGAATCGGGCGATGGTGAAGCAGACGTTCCATGTGGACGGAAGCGAGGCGCTGCAGGCGGTGGGCGTGGAGACGGCGTCTGAGAACCTGAGCTTGGGAATCAGCGTGCGCGCCAACGGCGTGGAGGTGGCCGGCGGGGCGATGTTCGCGGCGCACGAGGGGTTTTACCGCGTGGCGCTGGACGAGCCGTATGAGATGGGAAACGAAGCGGACATAGAGGTCGTCGTGACGTATACGGCGGCGTCGGAGACGGACAGGTCGGTCCGGGTGCCGTTTGCCCCGGCGAGCTACAAGGAGGAAGGGCTGCTCAGCTTCTACAATGAAAGCGGGGAAGGCGGCTTCTGGTTCAACAACCGGTGGTACGAGGGCGATTCCCGGCTGAAGCTGTACACGAAGAAGCTGGAGCTGGCCAACGAGGTAGAGGCGCTGACGCTCAGCGCGGAATCGCTGAGCCTGCGCAGCGGGGAGACGGCGCAGCTCACGGCGACGATGACGCCGGAGGACGCCGTGAACCCGGAGATCACCTGGACGAGCTCGGACGTGAAGGTGGCGACGGTGGATGCGAACGGGCGGGTCACCGCCGGGAGGAAAGAGGGGAAAGCGGTTATCACGGCGATGACGAACCGGGGCGTGTACGCGACCTGCGCGGTGCGCACGACGAGGCAGGATTACGTGATTCTGAAGTCGGGCAACGTGGAGTTCGCGGGGCTGATCCACATGCTGATCACCTGCGATCTGATCGGGATCCGGGAGAGGGACCGGAGCGAGCGGTACATCGTGTTCCGGAGGGGGGACGCGGTGCTGAGGAAGTGCGCGCTGAGCGCGTATGACGGGCTGACGACGGAGCGGAAGAGCGACGGGCTGCACGAATACGCCCGCTACAGCTGCCCGGTGCCCATCGTGTATTACCGGGACGAGATCAACATTCGCGTTGAGGAGGCGGACGGCCGGGAGATTGAGATGCGGACGGGCAAGGGCGCGGTTGTGAAAAACGGCTATAATCTATCATTGAGCGATTATGCTGAGAATAGAATCGTATATGGATCATCAAAGATGAAGAGATTGGCACAGGCACTAAAGGATTATGGTATTGCTGCCATGATGTTCTTTAGTGGGGAAACAGACGGTTTGAAAGTCAGCTCTGAGGTTGCCAATATAGTAGTGGAAGATCTCCCCATCCATGAAGCAATCTTTAGTGGGGAAAAACCAGATGGGGTTTCAGGCAGTATCAACGCAGCGTTTAGTTATAACAACACGCTGATAATTAAGTTCAGGCTTCCTGCAGGGAAGACGGTGGCGGACTACGAATTTCGGGTCGATGGAACGACATACACGCCTGAAATGAATGATAATCCGTCAACAGGTGGACAAGACGTAATCTTAAAAGCTCCGAATATTGCGGCGAAGGAACTGAACGATGTACATACTTTTACTATTTGTAATGAGCAAGAAACATATTCTGTGAGTGCTTCAGTCCTCTGGTATGCGAAGCACCAGGCGCGTCATGGAAGCACAAACATGAGGCTTCTTGCAAAGGCACTTTGCAACTATCATTTTCAATCGCTTCTATACTTTGGCTCGTAATGAATTGTCAGAGTCGAACGAAATAACTTATGAATTATAGAAAGGTATTGAGACAAAACAGGATCAAGTACCTGCAATGGATTGACAGGACTGCCGGGAACAGGTAGAATGAGAGGACGAAAAACGACGGAGGAGAAGAGACGATGAAGCTGAAGAAGACGTTTATCATTCATGAGAGCGCGGAGGGGACGATGCTGGTGCCGACGGGCGGGGCATCCTTTTCGGGCCTGGTGCGCGGGAATGGCACGCTGGGGACGATCCTGAAGCTGCTGAAGGAGGAGACGACGGAGGAAGGGCTGCTGGAGGCGATGAAGAAGGAATACGACGCGGCGGAGGATGTGCTGCGGCGGGACATCGGCCGGGCGCTGAGCGAATTGAGGAAAATCGGGGCAATCGATGAATAAGGCTTTCTCATACGAAGAATACCTGGAGCAGCAGGGGGAGCTGACGTACACAAACGTGGGCGTGAGCATGATGCCGCTGCTGAGGCAGGGGAAGGACCTGTTCACCGTTCGGAGGAAGGAACGGAGTGAGCGGTGCAAGGTGGGGGACGTGGCGCTGTACCGGCGGCCGCCGGACAAGTATGTGCTGCAGGCGATCATGACGGGATTCGTGCGCGGGGGGAAGGCGCATACCGTGAGCGATCCGGGTTATCGCCTGTACTCGTTCGTCATCCTGCACACGATCCCGGTACGGGTGACGCTGAAGAAGGCTTACCTGAAGGCCGGCCGACTCCTGAAGAGGGTCCGGAGGCGGTTGAACGGAAAGCGCTGACAAAAAAACAGGCGGCATATGATCGCATGGATCATATGCCGCCTGTTGTGTTTTATCCCTCGATCGGCTTCATTGTGGGGAACAGCAGCACATCGCGGATGGAATCGCTGTTGGTGAGGAGCATGACGAGGCGGTCGACGCCGAAGCCGAGGCCGCCCGTGGGGGGCATGCCGTATTCCAGGGCGTTGACGAAGTCGTAGTCCACCTGGGCGCGGCTGTCGGGGTCGAGGGCCTTGCGGGTGGCCACCTGCTTCTCGAAGCGCTCCCGCTGGTCCAGCGGGTCGTTCAGTTCGGAGAAGGCGTTGCCGAACTCGGTGGCATTGATGAAGTACTCGAAGCGCTCGGTGAAGGCCGGGTCGTCGGGCTTGCGCTTGGCCAGCGGGCTGATCTCCACGGGATAATCGTAGATGAAGGTGGGCTGGATCAGCTTGTCCTCGACGAAGGCGTCGAAGAATTCCGCCAGGATCGCGCCCCTGGTGGGCACCTCGGGCAGCTCCACGTGGTGGGCCTTGGCGGCGGCGATGGCATCCTCGTCGGTCTGCCAGTCGCCAAAATCGACGCCGCTGTACTTCTTCACGGCCTCGATCATGGTCAGGCGCTCCCAGTGGCCGATGTCGATATCGTGGCCCTGATAGGGGATCACCAGGCTGCCGCAGACCTTTTGGGTGACGGTCTTCATCATGTCCTCCACCAGATCCATCATGCCGTGGAAGTCGGTGTAGGCTTCATAGAGCTCGATGGTGGTGAATTCCGGGTTGTGCTTGGTGTCCATGCCCTCGTTGCGGAAGATGCGGCCCACCTCGTAGACCCGGTCCAGCCCGCCGACGATCAGGCGCTTCAGGTAGAGCTCCGTCTCGATGCGCAGCACCATGTCCATGTCCAGGGTGTTGTGATGGGTGTAGAAGGGGCGGGCGGAGGCGCCGATCTCAAAGGGCGTGAGGATGGGGGTGTCCACCTCCAGGTAGCCGCGGCCGTCCAGGAAGGCGCGCAGCTCGCGCAGGATCAGGCTGCGCTTGACGAAGGTATCCTTCACCTCGGGGTTGACGATCAGGTCCACATAGCGCTGGCGATAGCGGGTGTCGGTGTCGGTCAGGCCGTGGAACTTCTCCGGCAGCGGATGCAGGCTCTTGGTGAGCAGCTCGATCTTCGCCGCGTGCACGGAGATCTCGCCGGTCTTGGTCTTGAACACATGGCCCTCCACGCCGATGATATCGCCGATGTCCAGGGCCTTGAAGTCCTTGTAGCGCTCCTCGCCGACGTCGTCGCGCTTGACGTAGATCTGCATCGTGCCGTCCGGATCCTGGATGCGCGCGAAGCTGGCCTTGCCCATGATGTGCTTGCCGAGGATGCGGCCCGCGATGCGCACGGTCTGGTTCTCGAGGGCGTCATAGCCCTCCCGGATCTGATCGGAGGTGTGGGTGCGGTCATAGGTGGTGATCTCATAGGGGTTGCGCCCCTGCTCGATCAGCGCGTTCAGCTTGCCCAGGCGAATGGTGTCCTGCTCGGTAAAGCCGGCGGGGGTTGCGTAGGTGTGGGACATGGCGGTGTGCTCCTCTCGGATATGTGGGGGTGTACGGATCGGGGCTGAATGGGTCAGCGCTTGCGGATCGACAGCACCTTCAGCTTCACGACGCCGCCGGGCGTGTTGGCCTCGACGATATCGCCGACCCGGGCGCCGGTGCCCTTGCCGTCGGTGTCGCAAAGGGCGATGCCGATGGGGGATTCATTGGAGATGAACAGCTTGGCGGGGTCGGCCTCGGTGAAGCCCACGAGGGTGTATTCGTCCTCCTCGTCGTACTCCATGTCCAGCACGCGCACCACGGTGCCCAGCGCGACGGTGTTGGTGTCCACCACGCTGTCGTCCACGAAGGTGGCGGTGCGCAGCTCGGCCTCGATGCGGGCGATGTTGCCGTAGACCTCGGCCTCCTTGGCCTTGGCGGCGTCATACTCGGCGTTTTCGCTGAGATCGCCGAAGCCGCGGGCGACCTGGATCTCCTCCGCCACGCGCTTCTTTTCCTCGTTCAGCTGGGCCAGCTGTTCCTCCAGCTTTTTCTTATCTGTAAAGGTGAGAATTCGGGTGTCTGCCATGATGATAGCCTCCTGGGTTCGTCGGGGTGTTCCGATAATACGAATTTAGCCGAATAAAAAGACCCTGCCCCATTGCGACAGTGTCTGCTTATTCGGACCTTGGCTATTATACATCAACCGCGGCCTCTTGTCAACCGCGGAAAGGCGCGTTTTTTCACGATATTAATATGTGGGGAACGAAATCGCAAAAACCGCCGCATATTTCCGGAAATTCACGATAATGTCATCTTTTAGCCCCGCTTGGGCGCCCTTTGCGGTTGCAGAATGATTCCGTTGACAGTATAATGAAGGAGATATATTGGGCCCATTGGGGCCCGAGGAAGGCAGGTACAACGCTTTGGCCACCAGATATCCCTCGGATTACGAACCGCGCGGCGGCGTACAGCCCGGCATCAGCCGCTCGAGCCGACCCGCGTCCAATAGCCGCGGCGCAGCGCCCCGGTCCGGCGCGTCCCGCGGAAGCTATGGCACCCAGAGGCCGTCCGCCCAGCGGCGGCCTGCCCAGCGCCCGCCGCAGCGCGCCTCCGGCGGCGGCAATCGCCGTCCCGCGCCCAGGCGCCGCCGGAAGAACAACGGCCCGGCGATCATCGCCGCGGCGGCCGTGGTGCTGCTCGTGGCGCTGGTGCTGATCATTGCCAAGCCCTTCGGGCGGCCCGCGAACGACCCAGTCACCGACGTGGCCGCGCCGGTGGTGAATACCGTCCAGACGCCCACCGAGACCCAGGGCGCTCAGGCCGCCCCGGCGGATACCTCCGTGGACGCCACGCCCCAGTATGACAACCTCCAGGATCAGCTGGCGGATTCGGAGTACAACGTGGGCAGCCTGTCGGAGGACCAGATGGCCCAGGTCAACGACCTGCACATGAACACCAGCCTGCCCGATCAGTGGATGAACATCCTGCTGCTGGGCACCGACGAGCGCACGCTCAGCGACAGCGCCCGCACCGACTCGATGATCATCTGCTCCATCAACCGCACCACCGGCGAGGTGAAGCTGGCCTCCATCATGCGCGACCTGGCCATCGAGTACACCGACATCGGCCAGTGGAACGGCACCTATCGCATCAACGCCGCCAACTTCTTCGGCGGCCCGAACCTGGCCATGCGCACCGTGAACGAGAAGTTCGGCATGAACATCCAGTACTACGTGATGGTGAACTTCTTCGGCTTCCAGAAGATCGCCCAGCGCCTCGGCGGCGTCGACATCGACATCACCAAGGAGGAGATGGACAAGATCAACATCATGATCGTCCAGCAGGCCAAGGCCGCCTACGCCGAGGGCATCGACGAGAGCGACCAGGAGAACGTGTACCTGGAGACCTACGGCGAGAATACCCACCTGAACGGGCGCCAGACGCTGGCCTACGCCCGCATCCGAAAGCTGACCGGCGGCGACGCCATGCGCACCGAGCGCCAGCGCAAGGTGCTGCAAAAGCTGATGGAGAAGCTGAAGGGGCTGGACGCGCTGCAGCTGGCTTCGCTGGCGTCGGAGATGTTCGGCCAGGTGAAGACCAACCTGCCCATCGACAACATCGTGGCCATCGCCCTGCAGGTGGTCGGCAATGGCCTGGGCGACATCAAGTCCATCCACCTGCCCGTGAGCGGCACCTACAAGGAGGACACCCGCAACGAGCAGTCCATGCTGTACGACTGCGACTTCAACGCCAACGCCATTCAGCTGTACAACTTCATCTACGAAGGCTGATCGACGGCGGCGCGTGGCGCGAATCCGATATTGGCATACGAAGCGCACAGATCCTTCGCCGCGCTCGGGATGACGGAACTTCGGTTCCCGGTCCTCCCGAGCGCGGCGAAGGATCTGTGCGCTGTGCTGTCAACGGCGTTTTTAAGCCCTGCGGTTTTCCGCGAAGCCTCCCTTTGCGCCCGCCTAGGCTCACAGCCCGAGGATCCGCCGCAGCCACGCCGGCAGCGGATGCCTCGCGTTCCACGCCCACACCAGGCAGGGCACCGCCAGCCCCACGGCCAGCATCGCCGCGAAGGTGGCGAACCACGGCAGGCGCAGGCTGTAGCCGACGACCTCCACCAGGTTCTGCGCGCACATCGACAGGATGTAGATCACGTAGGTCTTGCCGCGGAAGGCGGCGGTGAGGGCGTCGTCGCGGTCGGACAGGCCGCAGGCGGCTAGCAGCGCCAGCCAGCCCAGCATCTGCATATACGTGGCGACGGGCATCCCCGGGGCGATCAGCGAGGCGACGAAGGCCGCGGCCCCCGCGCCGCCGAGCGCCAGGCCAGCCCCGCCGGGAAGCGGCCTCTCCGTGCGGCCCGACGCCGCCAGCGCGTAGCCCAGCGCGTACCAGGCCAGGTACAGCTTCAGCTCGTTCAGGCACAGGAGCGTCGGCAGCTTCACCGGCAGCGCCGACAGGGCCAGCAGCGCGGCGAGGATCGAAAACCGCGCCCACGGGCGGCGGTTTACCAGCCATTCGAACGCCGGGCCCAGCGCCGACAGGATCAGAAGCGTCGGCAGGAACCACAGATGCGGTGCGATGCCCTGGCCGTGCGGGTCGAGGAACGAGGTCAGCAGCCACCCCAGCGTGACGCGCGCCTCGTGCCCCATCAGCCGCGCCGCCGCCCAGCGCGGGGCCAGCATCAGCAGGTTCACGCAGAAATAGGGCGGCAGAAGCCGCAGGCAGCGCCGCCTCATATACGCAGCCCAGCCCCGCTCTTTCCACTTCGGCGCGAACAGAGCGCTGGTGAGGAAGAAGCACACCAGCGCCGGATACTGGATCGCGTTCAGCTGTTCCAGAAGCCATTGCGGCCCGTCGTAGCCGTGGGGGACGCAGTGGTGCAGCACCACCAGCAGCATCGAGATCACCTGCGCGCGCTCCACCCAGAGCACGCGGTTTTTGTCTGTATGGGCCATAATACCCCTCCCGGTTCCATTATAAGGGATCGCGCCGGGAATTGCAATCCGACGTTTTTCACGCAAATACACCGAATAATAAATTGAACCTCCATGGCATGTGTGGTATAATTACAATGGAGGTTGATGTATGTACATCCATTTGAAGCGAATGCTGGACCTGATCCTGTCCGCGGTGGCGCTGATCGCGCTGTCGCCGGTGATGCTGGTCCTCGCCCTCGTGGTGAAGCTCACCTCGCCGGGTCCGGTGTTCTTCCGACAAAAACGGGTGGGGCTGAACAAGTCCTACTTCATGATCTATAAATTCCGCACCATGCGCACTGACGCGCCCAAGGACCAGCCCACCCACCTGCTGAAGGACCCGGCGGCGTTCATCACGCCCATCGGCCGGTTCCTGCGCAAGTACAGCCTGGACGAGCTGCCCCAGCTGTTCAACATCCTCAAGGGCGAGATGGCCGTGGTGGGGCCGCGCCCGGCGTTGTGGAACCAGTTTGACCTGATCGCCGAGCGCGACCGCTATGGCGCCAACGGCGTGCGCCCGGGGCTGACCGGGTGGGCGCAGATCAACGGGCGGGACGAGCTGCCCATCGACGTGAAGGCGCGGCTGGACGGCGAATACGTGCGCCGCATGGGATTTTTCTTCGACGCGAAGTGCATATGGGGCACGGTGTTCCGCGTGGTCGCCGCCGAGGGCGTCGTGGAGGGGGAACAGAAGCATGAGTAAGCCAATGAAGCA
This sequence comes from uncultured Eubacteriales bacterium, assembly GCA_902799045.1. GTDB lineage: Bacteria > Bacillota > Clostridia > Christensenellales > Aristaeellaceae > UBA2862. The sequence continues at coordinate 6,144 of CADBZH010000042.1, read as the reverse complement.
CGCCTGGCTGACGGTGGACCTGGAGGAATGGTACCACCTGGACTACCTGAAGGGCTATCCCTGCCGGGAGACGGGCGTTCGCGTGGTGCCGCTGATCTACGATTTCCTGGATATGCTGGACGAGCAGGGCGTGAAGGTCACGTTCTTCTGCGTGGCGGAGATCGCGCAGGAGAACGCGGGCCTGATCCGCGAGCTGATCCGCCGGGGCCACGCCGTGGGCTGCCACGGGCTGGACCACGAGCTGCTGACCGAAAAGAGCCTGGAGCAGTTCATCGCCGAGACCGCCGAGGCCAGGGCGCTGATCGAGGCAGCCGCCGGCGCGCCCGTCACCGGGTATCGCGCCTCCTGCTTCACGATGGAGCGCGACAAGCTGGACGCCATCCGGGAGCTGGGCTTCACCTACGATTCCAGCAAGATCCGCTTTGCCCAGCACCCGCTTTATCGCAACCTGGACCTCGCCGGCTTCGACCGGCCGGCGGACCTGGTCTACACCGACGGGGATTTCTGCGAGTATGAGATCCCGACGCTGGAGCTGTTCGGCTATTCGATCCCGATCTCCGGCGGCGGCTACCTGCGTCTGTTCCCGTTCTGGCTGCTGCGCATCCTGCTGGGCCTGTACGCGAGAAAGCACGAGAACTTCACCATTTACGTCCATCCCTTCGAGCTGACGGCCGCGAAGCTGCCGCTGCCGGAGGGCCTGGGCAGGGCCACGAAGCTCCGCTGTCTGGTGGGACGGCGGGGCAACCTGAAGAAGCTGCGGAAGGTGATCCGCTGGCTGACGAAGCGCGGCGCGCGCTTCAGCACCCTGGAGGCCGACAGAAGGGAGCGTGGCCTGGCGTGATGCGTACCCTGTTGCTCACCGGCGCGTCCGGCATGCTCGGCAGCCGCGTGGCGCGGGCCCTCTGCGAACGGGGGCACCGGGTGATCGGCGTGGACATCGCCGACGCGAAGCTCGAGCACGAAAACTATCTGCACGCGATCTGCGACCTGACGGACCCGCTGGCCGTGCGCGCGCTGTTCGACGCCCACCCGGCGGACCGGGTGATCCACCTGGCGGCGCTGGCCCACGTGACCGGCGAGGCGGACCTGAGCTGGAGCCGCTATTTCCGGCTGAACGTGCTGGTGAGCCAGCACGTGTTTGAAAACGCCGCGCGGCTGGGCCTGCCGGTGTTCTTCGCCAGCACCGTGGACGTGTACGGCATCCCGGACGGCCCCGTGAACGAGCGCACCGAGCCGAGGCCGGTGGGGGGCTACGCGCGCTCCAAGTACGAGGCCGAAAAGCGCCTCGCCGCGATCATGGGCGACACGCCGCGCTTCATCGCCCGCTTCGCGCCGGTCTACACCCCGGAGGACGCGCACGACATCCAGAAGCGCTATTACCTGAAGTACCCGAACCTCGCCTTCGTGGTGGGCAAGGGCATCGACTATGCCTTTTTGAACATCGAACGCGTGGTGGACGTGATCGGCGAATGGGCGGGCCGGGACGCCGCGCCGACGGGCGTGGTCAACTTCCGCGACGATCTGCTGTTCAACTCCCGCCGCATGGTGAAGGCCGAGAAGGCCGAAGGCCGGGCGAAGCTGGCCCTGCGCGTTCCCGGCTGGGCGGGCAAGTGCGCGCTGGGCCTGGCAAGGCTCTGCCCGCCGAAGCTGCGGCTGAACGTGAACAAGATCCTGAATCCCTACCGGATCGACCACGACGCCCAGCGACGGTTCCTCTCCGGCGGCGAAGGGGCGCCGTACCGGCTGCCGCCCGCCGACCTGCGGGGCGTGCGCGTGCTGCTGCTGGAGGGCTTCGCGCGCCAGAACATGGCGCTGATGCCGGCGCTGAAGAAGCTGGGCTGCCACCTGACCACCTACAACGCCAGCCGGCTGGACGTGGGCTACGCCTCGAAATACCCGGACGTGAAGCTGATCCGCTTCTGGGACCGTTCGGACGAGGCAGCCTCGTTCCGGGCGATGATGGAGGTGCTGCGGGAGGGCCATTACGACGTGGTGATCCCGATGACGGACTTCTCGGCCACGCTGCTCTCCAACCACATCGACGAGGTGCGGCCGCTGACCTGCCCGGCGGTGAACCCGCCCGAGGCGTTCCGCCGCGCCGCCGACAAGCAGGAGACCATGCGCGCCTGCGAAGAGGCGGGCGTGCCCTGCCCGCACACACTCTACGACATGGCCTCCGCCGACGCGATCCTCGAAGCCGGCATGCCCTTCCCGTTCATCATCAAGCCCCGGGTGGGCTACGGCTCCATCGGCTTTCACGTGATTCGCGACGAGGCGCAGCTGCGGTCGGTGTTCGACGACGCCGTGCGGCGCTTCGGGCCGATGGTGGTGCAGGACTACATCCCCCAGACCGGCACGCAGTACAAGTGCGAGGTGTTCCTGGACGAAAACGGCGAGGCGAAGAGCGCTTGCGTGTTCGACAAGACCCGCTGGTATCCGGTGGACGGCGGCAGCACCTGCTGCTCCACCAGCGTGCACCGGCCGGACATCGCCGCCGATTCCATCCGGCTGCTCAAGGCCATCGGCTGGCGGGGCTACGGCGACGTGGACCTGATCGAGGACCCGCGCGACGGCGTCTGCAGGGTGATGGAGATCAACCCGCGCATCACCGCCAGCGTGAAGGTGTGCTTTGCCGCGGGGGTGGACTTCGCCCGCCAGGTGGTGGAGCTGGCCACGAACCGGCCTGTCACCGCCTATGAGGACTATCGCGCGGGCATCCGCCTGCGCTACATGCAGACGGACCTGCTGTGGTTTTTGCAGAGCCCGAACCGCTTTCACGCGAAGCCGGGCTGGTTTGACTTCAGGCACACCACCGACCAGATCTTCAATCCCCGCGATCCCTGGCCCTGGTTCACCTACACGATCCAGGGCATGCGCAAGCGCAAGGCAGAGATGGAGAAGCGGAAGCGGTAGGCAGCGGACGGCGCCGACGCGCGGGCCCCTCGGGCGCCTCTTCGGGGGGCGCCGTTTTCAAATCCCCCGGTGTTTTGTTCAATGCGCACCAAAAGGAAATCTGCGAGAAACACGATAAAACGGCAGATTTCAGAGGGCTCGCATACTTGGATCAATGGCTTTGAAAGGCGGTGCGCCTGATGTTCAGCGGAAAAGTGGCCTGTGGTAATACGGAAAACGGCGATCTGCTCCTTCCCAAGGACGCGGCGCTGAAGATGGCCGTGCCGACGGAACTGGTGCCGCCTTGCCCGCGCTGCGGGCGGCCAATGAGTATGAATCTGCGCGCGGATGATACCTTTGTGGAAGACGAGGACTGGCACGTCCATTCCAAGCTGTATTCCGACTGTCTGGACGAACACAGGGATAGCAAAACCGTTTTTCTTGACTTGGGAACAGGGGTCAACACGCCAACCCTATCCTGATCCTAGAGTGTGTTTCTAAATTCGCCAAGATGCATTTTCGGCGGATTTGGCTGCATTTCTGTGTTGCTTTTCCTTGATTTACCGCCATTCCTCTCTTCCCTTTCTCATTCCACGCAGTTCGCTTATTAAGATAATGGTACAGACAGAAGGATGTGCAAGTCACAATCAGAATCACATTTGAACCATTCAACTAATAATCCATGCACATCTGCGGGTGCCTTTTTTGCCCTGGCTGTGCTTCGCTTCGGTCAACGATGCGCTGCATCGCCTCCCTCCGCTCAGCTTTGCCAGAACGAAAAATCCACTGCGCATTTGTACATGTTTTAGAAGGAATTTAGTATAAAAGCTCGCGTGTATGGTTTTCGTCCTCCTGAGCCACCTTGCCTTGGAAGACGATGCCCGCCAGCATCTCCCATAAGAATAACCCGGATTGTTGAAAGGAAGGACGGGCATCTTTTCCCGTCCTTCCCTTATTGTATACAGTTCAATTACCAGATGTCCACCCGGTCCTCCGGTGCAAGATACATCCCGTCGCCCTCATGAATGTCATAGAGGTTCAGGAACTCGTCGAAGTGCTGGAGCACGACGTTGATCCTCAGGTAGTTCAGCGGGTGGGTATCGGCGCTCAGCTGGAGGGCAAGCTCCGGCGTCATCACCATCATGTAGTTCTCGGCATAGGCGCGGAAGAAGGCGTCGTAGTCGAATCCTTCCTTTTCCGCGGCGATGCGCAGGACCACCTTCATGCCGGCCAGGTCCGCGCAGGCCTCGCCCGAAACGATGTTGCCGTCGTAGCTCTGGCCCTCCCAGGGCTGGATGGCGTCGTAGAACGCGACCAGCTTCGCGGTCTTTTCATAGAAGGCCGTGCCGTCTTCCTCGGTCCACCAGAGGTTCATGTTGCCGTCCTTGTCGAACTGCGAGCCGGTGGGATCGAAGGCGTGGGAGAACTCGTGGCCAATGGTAACACCGAGCTTTGCGTAGAGCTCCTCGTCGCTCAGCGCACTGATGTCACCCAGCGGGCGCGTATACGCGCCGAGGATGTAGATGCCGTTGTAATTCGGCATATAGAAGCAGTTGTAGGTGTTCGGCTTTGCTTCGTCGGGCCACTTGGTGTGATCCAGCGGCTCCTCCATGAGTTTTACCGACTCCTGTACGCCATACCGGTCGATCACCATGTAGGCATCCCACAGGGTGCCGCCCTCCTGGGGACCGGCGAAGTTCAATTCCTCGCAGCTGTAGGGCTCCCAGCTGTCCGGATACAGTACGTTCTTCTGGATGGCCTCCAGCTTCTCGATGGCCTTCGCGCGGGTCTCCTCCGTCAGCCAGTCCGCCTCGTTCAGGATGCCGTGATAGGCCGCCCGGATCTCCTCCACCATCCTGGCGATGCGCTCCTTGTCCTCCTGCTTCAGGTAGGTCTCGGAATACAGCTGCGCGACGGGCCACTTCAGCAGGCTGCTGACCGTGCCGGAGCACTTCATCTCATCGGGCAGTGTCCCGCCGGACGTGCCGGAGATCGTGTTTTGAAGCTCCTGCTGCCAATCGTAGCATTCCCGATCCAGCCTCGACGCGTAACTGGTCATGCCATGGACGATGAAGCAGTCCTTGATCAGCGTCAGGTTTTCATCGGTCCACAGCTCGTTCAGCTTCTTGATATATTCCGGCTCGCCTACCATGTACTGATCCATCTCGGGATACCCCATGGCGGTGTTTACCTCCAGGATCGGCACGTTGCCCTGCAGCGCCTTCATCTCATCAAGGGTGAGGATGTTGTTGATCAGCGAGATGTATTCCGGGGACTTCTTCACGCTGTCGGGATACATGGCCGGGGCGAGCATGCCCTCGAAATCCAGGCAGTTCTGGTATTTCGCCGCCGCTTCCTCCTCGGTATATCCCAGCTTGACCAGCATCTTCTGCACAAACACGCCTGTGGCCTCCCTGGTCAGCGTGCCCAGCTGGGTTTCCTGCGTGTATTCCCCCGCGTCGCCCAGCATCAGCTCCTTGGGCATGACCGCGAAGATCATGGAGCTCGAATCGTTGAAGTTGACCGTGCCGCCGGCTTGCCAGACGCTGTGGATCTGCTCCTCGGAGGGCGTCTCGACGAGGTACCTCGACATCTCCTCGATGGACGAAATGGCCTCGACCTTATCCGTCAGCTGCTTCAGCGGTTCCACGCCGACGGCATTGCGGCTGTCCCAGTCCATAAGCAGCCAGTACAGGTTGTAAGCCAGCTGCGCGTCGTGCCCCTCGGGCGCATCCTGCTTGTACATGTCGACCATGTCGTAGAACGTCTGTAGCTCGGCATCGATCGACGGTCCGGCCGCGGGCACGCCCGAGGGCATCTCTGCCGACAGGATGCTGTCCTTGTTCACGTACAGGGCGAAGTTGTCCTTCGGGTCCGTGGGGGTATCCTCCGTCACGTTCCCCAAGATATCAGGGTCCATCCAGGGCGTTCCGGCGGTATAATCGGTCTGGGCGGCCTCTTCCGCCACGGCGGCCATGCCCGCCACGAGCAGCAGACACATGAGCAGGGACAAAATGCGTTTCGTCATCAGACAATCCTCCTTGATTTGTTGTTGGTATTTAAGTAGCCGCTGATTTATTCCCGCACCGATTCTGCGGCGCCTTTTCCGGCATCTGTCTCTTGCAAATTTCTCGATTTACCTCCGGGGCTTCTCAGCCCGTTCTTGCTGAAAACAGTCCACTGGACTGTTTTCCGGGCGCTCGAACCCAGTAAACCTTCGAAATCTGCAAGGCCACCTGCCGAAAAATGCAC
>CADBZH010000041.1 GCA_902799045.1 uncultured Eubacteriales bacterium | reverse complement strand
ACGAGCGCCTGCGCCTCGCCGGTCCAGGTCAGGTTCCTGGCCGTCGGCGCGGTGGCGCTGCTGCTGGCATAGCCGATGCGCACGCTCACCTTCTCGGGAACGCTGTCGTTGTGGTTGGCATCGTCCACCACCTTGTACCACACATAGTAGGTTCCGGCGTTTGTTGCGGTGGGGATGGATGTGGTATAAGGTTGTGTTGCCTCGGTTTCAGTGCCGAGGGCGTACTGCATCTCGCCGCCGGTTGCTTCGCCTGCTGTCACAAGTGCCTGTGCCTGTCCGCTGTAGGTCAGCGTCTTAGCGGCAGGGGCTTTGGTAACGGTCGCCTCGGCCTTGACGCCAACCTGGACAGTGGCCGCGGGACTTGCGTTCTTGTCTGCTGTTCCTGCATAGCGCACTTTGTAGGTTCCGGCAGTCAGTCCGGTGATTTCTGTCTGATTCTCTCCAACAGCGGTCCATGTGGAAGCACCGTCTATCTGATACTCCATAGCGGCTGTCACACCGCTGATCTTGCCGTCTGTCGCTGTGCTGCTTGATGCTTTGGTCGCGGTAAGTCCTGTCGGAGCAGTCTGATCTTCCTTGACACCAACTTGGATAGTAGCTTCCGGACTTGCGTTCTCGTTTGCTGTCTCCGCATAACGCACTTTGTAGGTTCCAGCAGCCAGGTCGGTGATCTCTGTCTTATTCTCTCCAACAGCGGTCCATGCAGAAGCACCGTCTATCTGATACTCCATGGCAGATGTCACGCCGCTGATCTTGCCGTCTGCTGCGCTGTTGCTTGACGCTTTGGTCGCGGTAAGTCCCGTCGGGGCTGTCTGATCGGCCTTGCCAACCGTCACGCTCACTTCCACATTCTCTACAGTCTTATAGTTGGACGAATCCGGCGTAAATGTTGCTTTGAATGTCGCAGCCGGGTCAACGACATTGCCCACGCTCTTCGTGCTGTCCGCCCATGCCCAGGTTCCCGGCGTGTTGCCTTCCGGATTCTTCCCTTCCAGAGAGACATTCGCCAGCGTTTGTCCGTAGGTCGCAGTCAGGCCCGTGGGAGCGTTCGCGGTCGAATCAGCCTTTGCAATCGTGTACTCCACGCTTGCGGTCGCGCCTTCCAGCGTGATGCTGGCGATGTAGGTGCCCGCATCTGTGGGTGTGCCGGTGAAGGTGTCGTCACCCGACTTGGTGTAGGTAATGGTCGGGGTGGTCACGCCCGGAATCTCGCCGGTGATGGTCGCCGCCTTCGTCGTGCTGTCGTAGGTCAGGCTTGTCGGAGCGTTAATGGTCAACGTGGCCTTGTGGTCGGTCAGCGGACAATTTGCCGCGGAGCAATCCGCCGTGATGGTCACGCCGGACCCAGTGTAGATGAAACTGTGGGTGTGAGCAGGAGCTTCTGTAACTGTCAGCTTTCCCGCAACGTAGTTCACCAGGTAGTTTGCCGTCACATCCACGTTGGAACTGTCCAGAATCTTAATCGCACTGGACGTAACTGTACCCGAGTCGGTAATGGCAGATGTATCCCCTGTCAATGTGACCTCAGATATGCTGTGCCCACTGACAAGGGTACCGCTGGTAATCTCCACCTGGTCAGGTGTGGAAACCACCGTACCGCCTTGCGGTACTGTCTGGGCTTTGGCGGTGATGGTAATGACACGGGGCGTGATCGCCCAATATTGCGGCTCAGGCTGAATCAATTCATAATTGCCTTTGTCTGTTCCTTCAATCCGCCAGTTGGAGAATGTAACCTTCTTGTTTACGCCTGCATTTGCATCTTCAAAAGTTGCGTTCCCTGTGTATACATAAGCGTATACGTTGTCACCGCTGACCGCGCCGTTCAGACCTGTTCCGATTTTGCAGCTCGCTTTGGTCGTACCGTCATACACCTTATCCTTTGCTGTGATGCTTGCGAAGGTGACGGACTTCTTCGTGATCTCATACGATACCGTCGCTGTCGCTCCTCCGAGCGTGATGCTGGCGGTATAATTCCCGGCATCGCTGGGCGCTGATGGCAGGACAGTATTACCCTTCTTGTAGACCACATCCGCGGTCAACACATCCGTATCCCCGGTGAGAACCGCCGCCTTTGCGCTGCCGTCATAAACCATGCTGGTATTTCCGTCGGGTTCCCCGATGGTCAGCGTGGCCTTGTGGTCTGGTAACCCACACTGACTATCACTGTTGGCACATGTGGCTGTGATGGTTTTACCGTCAACAGTATAGGTAAAGCTGTGCACATGGGCTGTAGAATCCAAGGGCACGATAGTTTTGTTGGCAGTAATCGGAGTAGTTACGTCTCCTGTGCCATCCTGGTACTTGAAGTTATTGTTCAGCGTCACCGTTCCATTGTAGTCAATGGCGGTGATCTCCATACCGTTCTTCGTTTCGTCTGTATAGGCCAGATTGATCGCAGGCGTCTGTTTGGAGTTCGCGCCGGAGCCAATGCCGGTACCGGTGCCCAGGGCTTTGACAACGCCGCCTGTGATGTTGATTTCGGTGACGGAATTGGAGTTATTGCCCTGACCGATGGCGGCGCACTTGTTGCTACCGTCAATCGCGCCTCTGGCCGTCACTTTTCCGCCGGAGATGTTGATTGTCAGCTTGGCGTTGGAGGCGTTGGCCGTGCCGATACCCGCGCGGCCGCTGGCGTTCACGGTGCCGCCGGTGATATTGACCACAACTTCTTCTCCGGCTGCGCCGGTGTTGCCGCCGCCGATGCCCACGCCGAAAATGCTGCTGCCCGAAGCGGTGACCTGGCCGCCGCTGATGGAAACGGTGGTCTTGCCCTTGGACTTGTAACCGCTGCCAATCGCCGCAGCGCCGTTTGAAGCGCTCATTGAGGCGTTGACCGTACCGCCGGTGATGGTAATGACAGCTTCGCCTTCGGCCTCGCTGCCGGTGCCGATTCCCGCGCCGCTCGCTCCGCCGGTCGCTGTGACATTTGCGTTTCCCTCAATGGTGATATTGCCGACTGCCTTTTGATAGTAGCCGCCGATACCCGCGCCCAGGCTCGCGCCGGTTGCATGGACGACCGCACTTCCGCCGATGGTAATGGATTTACACAGGCCGCCTATGCCTGCGCCCCAACTGCCTTTTGCCGTAGCGGTCACATCGCCGCCGGTGATGCTGATCGTGCCGCCATCTCCGCCGCTGTTGCTGTTGCCGTTGCCGATGGCTGAACCCATGTTGGCGCCCGTAGCGATTACCGTGCCGCCCGAGATTGTGATGGAGTTGACGTAGCCGCCTCTGCCGCTGCCGATGGCCGCGCCGCTGCCGCTGTTGCCTTCAAGCGCTATTGCTTGAACCCTGGCATTCCCGTCAATGGTAATACTGCCGCCGATTCCCCCGCTGCCGCAGCCGATGCCGGAGCTATATTCGCCGCCTGTTGCGACAACATTTGCATTGCCGCGAATCGTGATGTTTCCGGCACTTCCAAGGTATGGATAATGCTCACTGGAACCGCCGATACCTGCACTGCTAAGGCCGCCTGTCGCCGTGATCTGGCCGCCATTAACGGTAATCGTTCCGGCGTTATAGCTACCTTTATTGCCGCCGATGCCCGCAGCGTAGCTGTTCTGTTTGTTTCCAGCAATCAGTTTGCCGGTGTTCCCGCTTTGAGCATAGATGTTCAGCGTACTGCCCTCGCCGACCTGGATACCGCCCGTGACGGTCAGGGTCTTTCCGTCCATCAGGATCAGATTCACCGTGTCACTGACGGTCACGCGGCTGTCGAGGGTCAGATTTTGGGATGCAACGACCCAGCCGGTCCAAGAGGTATCAGTGGATCGAATGTAGCTGTAATCAGTGCAGTTTTTGCTGTTGCCGTCTACATCCACATACGCTATGGGTACCTTAGTGGCGTCCTTGAATGTCACACTGACCGTGGTATCCTCCCCCGGCATGGAGAAGGTATAAACGCCGCCCTCCCCGCCGGACAGAGCCTGCCCGGCGGTCGAGCCGTAGGAATAGCTAATGCTGTCCACAGCCTTTCCCGCCACGGGCTGCACGGTGACGGTGACGGTTTCGCCCGCTGCCGCCATAGTCGGACTGACGACAACATCGCCATCTGAACTGTTATAAGCAGCTGTGATCCTGTGAACGCCTTCCCGCAGCTTCCAAATCGCTTTTGCCGTAGTCGTGTGTCCAAATAAATAAGGGTCTCCAGCACTATACTGGGTTCCGTTGATTTCCCATTTGCTGAATTCGTAGCCATCCGGTGCGGTATATCCACACGCTGGAAGCGTGTAATTGCTGTATTCTTTAACAGCAACCGCGTTCGTTCTTGTCCCATCCACCGGGTCAGAAAGTATCATTTCACCGCTGCCGCCATTCTTGTCAAAGAACAGCGTGCCGTACAATACAACACTGATGGAATCCGGGGTACTGGTAATGGTGATCTCATACTCTGTTCCGCCTGCCGTCACCCTGAGCCAGCCGGTGCCGAAGGCTTTGGTCAGGGTGATGGCGGTCGTTGTGACGGTCATCCCCTGTCCCTCGGAAACAGACGCCGCTGTGACGTCACCCGTGATCTCCAGCGAAGACAGGATAGCGGACAGCGAAATCTCCGTCGTGCCCGTGATGCCGCCAGCAGAATACCGCTTGCCGTTGTAGCTGAATTGCGCAGAAAAGGAACTATCTGCGGCATAAGCCGGGATTATTCCTGCCAGAAGCAAAGCTATAACCATGCAAAGCGCCATGACAGATGACAATAGCTTCTTCATGAGGATTCCTCCATTTCTATGCTCGTACTGCTTTATCTGCAGCTCATTTCTACATGCCACTTACGTCCAGCCTCTATGAACGCAAGAAAACCGCCGTGCCAAAGGGTAGAATCCACCCCTAAACACGATGGTTATCCGACATTTTTATACTCAATTCCAAAAAGAGCGCAGTTTTAGCCCTGCTCTGAACAGCGTATTTCTGTTCCGCATGGCTGTCATGCCCCTTTCCGTCAAAAATCTGAGAAGTTCTCATCTCATGTATCGACCTGCCAGCGCGGACTCTTAACCCCTGCATGTGTGCATAAAGATACGCCTATATTATAGCAAAACCCGGGGCCGATTTCAACGTAAATTTCGATGATTTTTCGCGAACAGAATATCACTATCATATAAAGGTTGGTGTGCTATGACTGATAGTGTTTTGAAAATCAAGCGTCGTGGTGAGGATGGTTATAAAGTCATATCGGTGCGAATCAAGGAAGACACCTTGGAAGCACTGGACAAACTTGCCGCTGAAACCAACTACTCCCGCAACGAATTGATTAACCTCATCCTCTCTCATGGCGTGAAGAACATAGAGATAGAATAAGAAGTTGAGACGGTCCTTTTTATCTGATGGCAGATTAGCTATTGCTCAGGCGCAAAAAACCTGAGTTTCATTCCAATCTTGCCTCTTATCTATAGGAGGTGAGAAAGAAATGTTCGATTACCATACATTCGCAGAGACGGAAGACCTGCTTCTAACCGCGCTGAAACTGCCTGGCCGCAGCACCAAGGATGTCGCCGCGGCAACGGGCATAAAAGCAAACACACTTTACAAATGGAAAACTACTGGTGTGCGCCTGTCCCCCGCCAAGGCAGACGCCCTTTTGCTTTACTTCATGAAAAATGAGCCTCAACGCCTTCAGCTTGCGGAAACTGTACTCACTGCTAAGCTTATATAAATACTATATTCGTCTCTCTTCTTTGTTTCTGAAGTAGAGAGCCATAGGAGGGAAATAATGAATTATCCGCTATACTTAGGTTCCTTATATGCCATGTCAGATAATCCAATACACAGACAACACATTGAAGAGTTCCACGAATTGGTTAGGCTCATGATTGAAGACCTTGTGCCGCCAATCGTTGAACGGGAAATGGAAAAGTATCTCACAGAATCCAAGGATGAAAAACTGCGCCCGCAGATAGAAGAAGTGGTCCAGCAGCAACAGGAAAAGCATGAAGTCGATGTTCAGGCGTATTTCAATGGGAAGCCTGTCACGGACGCAAATATAATTAGGGGCGTGAAAGATATGGTTACAAAGGCTTTGAGAAAGATTGGAAAAGGCAGGTAGTTGCTCCACGGCATATCAATTATGCTCAAAGTTGCTCCAATTGTGCTCTTTTTTACTCCAAATATCCTAAAAGATGCTGGTGATTTGCTCATTTGCTAATCACCAGCCTTTTCTTTTTCCCTTGCCTTGACAGGGCTTTTCGGGAATGTTATCATTTTATCGGCACCTTGATAACTGTATATGGAGTGTTCAAATGCTGTTGCCATTGAAGGGAGATATGGCAATGGCAAAACACAGATTGCGTGTATGCGTTGGCTATAATAACGATGGTTCGCCCATCGTCAAGCGGATTTCGGGGGATACCGAATTGGAGCTTGCCGATAATGTGGCAAGGATAATCCTTCATTCGGAGCGAAAAATGGAATTTGTGCAGCAGGAAAGCGAACCGATACCGGCTATTACTACTTTTCGCGCATATGCGGAAGAATGGCTGACAACCTACAAGTCAGGGCATATCAAAGCAACGACTTTAGGCGGCTATCAAACCATTCTTGAATATCATCTTTATCCTGTCTTTGGCGAAGCTGATATTACCACGATTACCACGAAAAGCATTCAAGAAATGCTGAATGGAAAAGCGGAAAAGTCAAGAAAAACCTTACAGGATATAATGATTCTGTTTCGGGCAATCCTTGAATCAGCGCGAAAAGACGGGTTAATCACCGTCAATCCGGCAGACGATAGCAGGATTTCGATTCCTTCCACGAAGAAGGCAACGCGGGAAGCCCTTGCGGTTCATGCTGTTAAAGACATTATCGCAAACCTTGCCCTGCTATCCGATGAAGATGATAGGCGGTATCAGGCGTTACTTATCTTTACGGGTATGCGGCGCGGGGAAGTGCTGGGCTTGAAATGGGAGGACGTTGATTTTCCGAAAGGCGTTATACACGTTCAACGGAATGTCACCTTCCCGCGAGGGAAGAACAGCCCGTTGGTCGGCACGACAAAGACGGAAAGCGGCGTTAGGGAAATTCCGATTCCGTCGATGTTGCTTGACTACCTGAAACCCATAGGAACGACGGGTTATATTGTCGGTAACGGCGAGACGCCCAACACGCTTTCCATCGTTCGCCGCAGGAATGAGCGCATCAACCGCCTGATCGATATGCACGGCGCGACACCTCACATTTTCAGGCACAGCTTCGCAACAATGCTTTACGATGCCGGGACCGACATCAAAACCATTCAATCCATTATGGGACAATCGGACTACAAAACGACGGCAGACCGCTATTGTCATCCACGGGACGACAGGAAGCGGAACGCCGTCAATTCGGTCAACGCGATGCTTTCCACATAGGGGATTGGACGGAATTCTGGACATAAATCGCTGGATTGCGTTTTTGGTTACAGATGAGTAAAGCAAAACGCCACAGATTTATGTATGATTCGCATAAAAAAGAATCTGCAAGTTATCGCACAACTTACAGATTCCATGTGGTACCGGCGATCGGATTCGAACCAATGACACTCCGGGTATGAACCGGATTCTCTAGCCAACTGAGATACGCCGGCATATAAGCCAACCACAAGCTGCCTCATGGTTGGCATTGGTTGCGGGGGAGGGATTTGAACCCTCGACCTCCGGGTTATGAGCCCGACGAGCTACCGGACTGCTCTACCCCGCGACGGCGCGTTTTCATCAACGCAAGGGATATTATAGCGCAGATCGCGGTCTTTGTCAAGGGTTTTGCGGAAATATTTTCGGACGACGCCCTCCGCGGCCTCCCGCGAAGGGCGCGCCCTCTTCTTCCCCCTACTTCACCGCCGCGAACGCGGCGTCGAGGGCGGCGATCAGGTCCTCGGCCTTTTCAATGCCGATGGACAGGCGGATGGTGTTCGGCTTGATGCCCTGCTCCAGCAGCTCCACCTCAGTCAGCTGGCTATGGGTGGTGCTGGCGGGGTGGATCACCAGGCTCTTCACGTCGGCCACGTTGGCCAGCAGGCTGAAGATGGGCAGGTTGTCGATGAACCGCTTCGCGGTCTCGGCGTCGCCCTTCACCTCGAAGGTGAAGATGCTGCCGCCGCCGTTCGGCAGGTACTTGGCGTAGAGGTCGTGGCTGGGCTCGCCGGCCACGGAGGGATGGTGCACAGCCTCCACCTGCGGATGCTTCGACAGGTAGTCGACGATCTTCAGCGCGTTCTCGGTGTGGCGCTCCACCCGCAGGCTCAGCGTCTCCAGGCCCTGGAGGAAGATGAAGGCGTGGAAGGGCGAGAGGGTCGCGCCGGTGTCACGCAGCAGGATGGCGCGGATGTAGGTGACGAAGGCCGCCGGGCCCACCGCGTCGGCGAAGCTGACGCCGTGATAGCTGGGGTTCGCCTCGGCGATCCAGGGATAGCGGCCGGAGGCCTTCCAATCGAAGCGGCCCGCCTCGACGATCACGCCGCCGATGGCCGTGCCGTGGCCGCCGATGAACTTCGTGGCGCTGTGGACCACGATGTCCGCGCCCCAGTCCAGCGGCCGCACCAGGAAGGGCGTGGCGAAGGTGCTGTCCACCACCAGCGGGATGCCGTGGGCGTGGGCGATCTTCGCGATGGCCTCGATGTCGATCAGGTTGGAGTTCGGGTTGCCCAGCGTCTCGATGAAGATGGCCTTGGTCCTGTCCGTGATGGCGGCCTCAAACGACCCCTCCACGTCCGGGTCCACGAAGGTGGTGGTGATGCCGTTGGTCAGCGGCAGCGTGTGGGCCAGCAGGTTGTAGGTGCCGCCATAGATGGTCTTGGAGGCCACGATGTGCTCGCCGGACTTCGCCAGCGCCTGGAAGGCGTAGCTGATGGCCGCCGCGCCGCTGGCCACCGCCAGGGCCGCGGAGCCGTTCTCCAGCGCCGCGATGCGCTTTTCGAAGATGTCGTTGGTGGGGTTGGTCAGGCGGCCGTAGATGTTGCCGGCGTCCCGCAGGCCGAAGCGATCCGCGGCGTGCTGGCTGTTGTGGAACACGAATGAGGTCGAGGCGTAGATCGGCACCGCGCGAGCGTCGGTCACCGGGTCGGCGGTCTCCTGGCCGATGTGCAGCTGCTTGGTTTCAAAGGCCCAGTTGGCGGTATTGCGAATATCAGACATGGTGTAAACCTCCTGTTTATCAATCGAATGGCGGGCTTGGAACGGTTCTTCGGCGCCCCTCACATTCGGTTGACGCTCAACAGCGCGGCCACCAGATAGCTTTTCGTCTTCATGGTCGGGTTTCCTTTCCTGTTCGTTGGTTCAAGGATACACGAACCGCCGCTATTTGTCCAATACTCTATATGTATAGTAAGTTATAGGAATATCCTATACTATAGTCAAAGACTCGAGAATCATGCTATAATAGTCAAAAAGACGGGAGGAGCGCGCCCATGGCGGATTGAAACATGAAGGGACTGCCGCTGAACGATCCGCTGCGCATTCGCACGGCGGCGGAGCTGACGGACTGGGTGGAGGAGGTCGGCTTTCTCCCGCTGTTCGCGGGCGAGGTGCCGGGGTTTTCGGCGGAGGAGCATGTGGCGGCGGAGCACTGGTGGACCGGCGACAAGGCGCTGGACCCCTGGGAGTGGCGCGAGGCCATCGCGGCGGCGCACCGCGTGGCCTACGGCAAGTTTTTCGACGGTCGCGCCGGGTTCATCAGCCGGGCGTGGCTCCCCTATTTCGCCAACGCCCGCCGCAACGGCTTTGATTTCGACGGCAGGTGGCAAAGCGGCGCGGCCAGCCGCCGGGAGAAGGCCATCATGGAGCGCTTCATGGACGTGGAATCCGAGGACGAGCCGGTGTTCACGAACGCTGCGATCCTCTCCACCCAGCTCAAGCGGGACGCCGGCTTCGGCAAGGGCGGCGAAAAGAACTATCCCGGGGTGCTGACGGGCCTGCAAATGCAGCTGTACCTGGTCATCGGGGGCTTTCGCCGCCGGCAGAACAAGCAGGGCGAGGCCTACGGCATGGCGGTTTCGGTGATGATGACGCCGGAGAGCATCTGGGGCTACGAGGCCCTCAGCGCCGCCTACGACGAGGAGCCCGCCGACTCCTGGCAGCGCCTCTTCGACCACGTGAAGGAGCGCTTCCCCGCCCCGGACGCGGACATCATCCGCCTGATCGGCAGGAGGCCCGCGCCATGAACGACCGCGAATGGGACAAGCGCCTGCGCATCCGCACCATCGGGCGCGAGGACGAGTCCGACCCGAACTACTCCCCCTACGAGCCGACGCCCTACGCGGTGCTGGAGCGCCTGGCGGGCAGCGGCCTGGTCACCCGCAAAAGCCACCTGATCGACTACGGCTGCGGCAAGGGGCGCGTGGCGTTCTTCATGGCCTCGGAGATCGGGTGCCCGGTGACGGGCATCGACCACAGCCAGAAGCTGATCGACCTGGCGAAGGAGAATCGCCGCGCCTGCCGCGCCGGAGACCGCGTGCGGCTGATCCGGGCGCTGGCGGAGCAGTACGAGCCCGCGGACGAGGACGCCTTCTTTTTCTTCAATCCTTTTTCGGAGAGGGTGTTCGACGGCGTGCTGCGCAGGATCGCAGCCAGCCGCTCGGCGCGCCCCCGCCCCGTCTCGCTCTGGATGTACTTTCCCTCGGAGGCGTACATGGCCTCGCTGGAGGCGTTTGAGGGGCTGGTCCGCAGGCCGCCCATCGACTGCCGCGACCTGTTCGGCGGCAAAAACGAGCGGGAGCGGATCGAGGTTTGGCAGTTCGAGGATCCATAAAACAGCGGCGACCTTTCGGTCGCCGCTGTTTCCAAATGGAACTCCGATCATGCCTCGGAGAACATGTCCTTGCCCACGCCGCAGAGCGGGCACTCGAAATCGTCGGGCAGGTCCTCAAACCTGGTGCCGGGGGCGATGCCGTTCTCGGGGCTGCCCAGCTCCTCGTCGTACTCCCAGCCGCAAGCGTCGCACACATACTTCGCCATAGCAGATACCTCCTGTTCAGAATGTAAAGATATTATACACTATAATAACGAAAAAGGGAAGGGGAAAATTCACGGCTCCCGCGGCGAACGCATGTATTGCGGTTCGACGTCAATTGTTTTTGCCAATCCCCCATGTAGGGCGGCGTTTCGCCGCCCGCCGGGTGCAACCTGGCGCTCCGTACTTGGGCGGGCGGCGCAACGCCTCCTCAGGCGTTCCTTCCCAGCTCGAACGCCTTCCGGTTCAGCTCCAGGAACCTGGACGGCACGGTGGCCTCGATGGCCTTCAGCCAGGCCTCCTCGGGGATGTCCATGCGCCGGGACAGCACGCCGATGAGCACGACGTTCACGGCCTTGGCGCTGCCGGCCTGCTCGGCGAGGGCGAGGGCGTCCACGGCGGTGACGTCCGCCATCGCGGACAGCTTTTCAGCGATGTTCTCCGGATAGGCCATCGCCCCGGTGATGACGGGCATCGGCCAGGTCTTCTGGGTGTTGGTGATCAGGTGGCCGCCCTCCTTGAGGTAGGAGATCCAGCGGGCGGACTCCAGGATCTCAAAGGAGAGGATGTAGTCGGCCTCGCCCTGGTCCACGATGGGCGAATACACCTTGTCGCCGTATTTCACATAGGTGACGACGCTGCCGCCGCGCTGGCTCATGCCGTGCACCTCGCTCAGCTTCACGTCGTAGCCCGCGCCCAGCAGCACGTTGCCCAGCAGCTTCGAGGCCAGCAGGGTGCCCTGCCCGCCGACGCCGACGATCATGATGGAAGTAGTGTTCATGCGTTGGCACCTCCCTTGAACGCGCTGAATTTGCACATCTGCTCGCACAGGCCGCAGCCCACGCAAATGGTGGGATCGATGGAAGCCTTTTTGTCGACGAAGCGGATCGCCGGACAGCCGATCTTCATGCAGCTGCGGCAGCCCTTGCACTTGTCCGCGTCGATGGACAGCGGCGGGTTGTGCTTCACGTATTTCAGCAGCGCGCAGGGCCTGCGCACGATGATCACGCTGGGCGCGTCGGCGGCCAGTTCCTCGCGGATGGCGGCCTCGGTGGCGGCCATGTCCTGCGGGTCCACCACGCGCACGCGCTGGATGCCCGCGGCACGGCACACGTCCTCGATGCGGATCGGGTAGGTTTCCTCGTTCTGCACTGCTGGTGGCCGGTCATGCCGGTGATGGAGTTGTCCAGCACCAGCACCGTGGCGATGGACTTGTTGTAGGCCAGGTTCACCACGCCGGTGATGCCGGAGTGCATGAACGTGCTGTCGCCGATGACGGCCACGCTCCGGCGCGCCGCCTCCTCGCCCAGCATCTTCGTGTAGCCGTGGGCCATGCCGATGCTCGCGCCCATGCACAGCACCGCGTCCACCGCGTTCAGCGGCGCGCCGCTGCCCAGGGTGTAGCAGCCGATGTCGCCCAGCACGGTCAGCTTCAGCTTGCTCAGCACCGTGAACAGGCCCCTGTGGGGACAGCCGGGGCACATCACCGGCGGGCGGCCGGGCACGGCCTCGTCATAGGCGACAAACTTCGGCAGCGCCTCGCCCATGGCGGCGCGCAGCTTGTTCTGGGAAAGCTCGCCCAGCGGGCCGAACAGGTCCTTGCCGCCGTCCACGCGGATGCCGTTCATGCGCAGATGGCGCTCGATCACGCCGTCCAGCTCCTCCACGACGATCAGCCGCTTCACCTTGTCGGCGAAATCCCGGATCTTCTGAACGGGCAGCGGGTTCACCAGGCCCAGCTTCAGCACGCTGGCCGTCGGGAAGGCCTCCTTCACGTAGAGATAGCAGGTGCCGGAGGTGACGAAGCCGACGTCCGTGTCCCCCATCTCCACCCGGTTCAGGCCGGTGGTCTCCGCCAGCTCGGCCAGCTCGGCCATCCGCTTCTCCACCACGACGTGGCGCTTGACGGCGTTGGCCGGGGCGGCGACGTACTTCTGCGGGTTGCGCTCATAGGGCTTGAGAGCCTTCTCGTCGCGATCGTGCAGCTCCACCAGGCTCTGGGAATGGGCCACGCGGGTGCAGGTGCGCAGCAGGACGGGCGTGTCGTAGGCCTCGGAAATGGCGTAGGCCTCGCCCACGAAGGCGGCGCATTCACCGGAATCCGACGGCTCCACCATCGGCAGCTTCGCCGCGATGGCGTAGTGGCGGCTGTCCTGCTCGTTCTGGCTGGAGTGCATGCCGGGATCGTCCGCCACGCAGACCACCATGCCCGCGTTCACGCCGATATACGAGGCGGTGAACAGCGGGTCCGCCGCCACGTTGAAGCCCACGTGCTTCATGGCGCAGAAGCTGCGCGCGCCGGCGAGGCTGGCGCCCACGGCGCTCTCGGCGGCCACCTTTTCGTTGGGCGCCCACTCGGCGTAGATCTCGTCGTAAAGCGCCGCCTGCTCGGTGATCTCGGTGGACGGCGTGCCCGGATAGGACGACACAAACCGGCAGCCCGCTTCATACAGTCCGCGCGCCACCGCCTGGTTGCCCAGCATCAGCTTTTTCATGGTCCTCAGTTCCCCTTTCAGTTCAGTGCATCCATGGTTCCTATTGCAAGGTCTCGGTCACCAGCTTGGGATAGTCGCTGGTGATATAATCCACGCCCAGGGCCAGCCAGTTTCGGATGGCCCCGGCATCGTTCACGGTCCACACGCCCACCTTCAAACCCGCGTCCTGCCAGTCAAACAGGTTTTCCGGCGTCAGGTATTCGGCCTTCTGGAACACGTAGGTGGATTTCAGGGCGGACAGGGTCTTCTTCAGGCCCGAGGGCGCCTTGTTGATGATATAGCCCAGCCGGGCGGAGCCGTCCAGCTTGCGCACCTGCTTGAGCAGCTTGGCCTCGAAGGAGATGTACATCGTCCGGTCCTGCAGCCCGTGGGCCTTGACGGCCTGCACGCAGCTCTTGGCCTTGGCGGTGTCCTTCAGCTCCAGGTTGATCTCAAGCCCCGAGCCGGCGAGCACGTCCAGCGCCTCGTCCAGCGTGCAGATGCTGGCGTCCAGCGCGCGGATCTGCTCGAGCTTCAGCTTCTTGATGGTGTATTTCTTGCCGCCGGCGGTGAAGGTCGCGTCGTGGTGCAGCACCTGCACGCCGTCCCTGGTGCTGCGGGCATCCAGCTCCACGGCGGTGGCGCCGGTGGAGGCGGCGTTGCGGAAGGCCTCCAGCGTGTTCTCCGGCCAGTAGCCCTTGCCGCCGCGATGGGCCACGCTCACCACATTGCGGTTGAGCAACTGCCCCGGGGCGCACACGGTGACCCTGAAGCCCGCCGTCTTCTTGTTGAAGGTGGTGGCGGTGATGGTGGTGGAGCCGAGGCCCCTGGCCGTCACGGTGCCGTCCGCCGCCACGGAGACCACGGCGGGGTCGTAGCCGGAGTAGGTGATGTGGCTGGCGGTGTTCTTCGGCAGCGTCACCTTCAGCTTCGCGGTATCCGCGATGCCCTGGGCGGCGTCGAACGCCAGCATGCGCTTGTCGGCGCTCAGCTTCACGCTGCCGGGGGCCTTGACCACCTTCACGGTGACGACGGCCTTCACGCCGTTGGCGGCGCTGACGGTGACCTTCGCGGTGCCCTTCTTCCTGCCGGTGAGCGTGCCGTCCTGCGCCACGGCGACATACTTGGTCTTGCTGCTTTCGTATTTCAGGCCCGTGCCGGTGGCCGCGCCGTCGCTGCGCACGGGCGTCGCGCCCAGCAGCGCCGAATCGCCCAGGCCCAGCAGCACGGTGGCGGGCACGTCGATCCGGTCCGGCCCGGGCAGCACCGACACCTTGCAGCTGGCGGTCTTGCCGTTGAAGGACGTGGCCGTGACGGTGCATTCGCCCCGGGCCACGGCGGTGACCTCGCCGGTATCGGCGTTCACGGTGGCCACGGCGGCGTTGTCGCTTGAAAACTTCGCGCCGGCGAAGGTGTTTTCCGGCACGCTCAGCGCCAGCGTCCGCTTCTCCTTCTCGATCATCGCCGGGGCGGGATCGGCAAAGGCGATGGCCTCCGGCGCGCCCAGCACCGTGACCTTGCACTTCGCCTTGCGGTTGTTGAAGGTGCTGGCGGTGACGGTGGTGGTGCCCGGGCCCACGGCGGTGAGCACGCCGTCGTCCGACACGGCGAGGACGTTCGCGTCATAGCCGCCGAACTTCACCTGGCAGCCGCCGCCCTTCGGGAAGGTGACGCCCAGCCTGTAGCTGGTGCCCGTCCGGGTCGCGGCGTCATAGCCCAGCGTGCCGGAGCTCGCGCTCAGCGCGATGCTCTTCGGGGCCTTCACCACGGTCACCTTGCAGGTGAATTCCTCGCCAGTGGAGGCCTTCACGGTGACGCTGGCCGCGCCCTTCTTCCTGGCGGTGATGAGGCCGGTCTGGCTCACCGGCGCGATCTTCGCGCTGGAGGAGGCATAGCCGAACGTGACGCCCGTCATGCCCTCCGGCAGGATGGGCGAAAGCTGGAAGGTCTCCTTCACGCCCAGCGTCAGCTGCGTGGCGTTCAGGCACACGCCCTCGCAGGTCGCGGCGCTGACCATGGCCTCCCCGTCGACGGCTTCGGGGGCCACGGGGGCCTCGGCCTCCGCCGCGGCGGCCACGGCGAAGCCTTCCTCCTCTGGCGCCATCGCGGGCGCTTCCAAAACCTGCGGGTCCGTCAGCTCCAGCTCCGGCAGCTCCTCCACCGGCGCTTCCTCCGCCAGGGCCGCGCCCGACAGCGCCATAAGCAGCGCCAGCAGCAGGCTCACCGTCTTGATCCATCGCGTCATTCCTCGCGCCTCCCGTCGGTTTTCATCCATTCCCGCGGTTATCCCAATATTACACTTATTTTATTATATCACAGCCCGGTCGCGTTCGCAACCACGATTTGGGGGCGGCGATGATTCGCCGCCCCCAAAAAAGCCTTCCCCATCGGGGAAGGCTTTTTGCTGGGCCTATTCCGTCACCACGACGGTGATGGTAGCTTTCTTCTTGTTGTAGGTCGTGACGGTGATCTTCGCCTTGCCCTTCTTCAGCGCCTTCACGTTGCCGCTGGCGTCCACGGTGGCGACGGCGGGCTTG
>CADBZH010000040.1 GCA_902799045.1 uncultured Eubacteriales bacterium | reverse complement strand
GGTGGGGTTGATCCAGCAGGCGTAGTTGCCGCCGCCGAAGGCCAGGTTGCCGTTGTCCACCCAGGAGATGGGCATCAGCTGGGTGAAGCCCAGGCCGGTGGTGGCGGCGCCAACGGCCTCCGCCATGGTGATGCCGTCGCCCTGCAGGCTGGAGCGGTTGGTGGTCTTGGTGGCCGTGGAGAGGTACTCCTCGGACCAGTACACGTTGTTCTCCAGCACCTTACCGATATTCGCGGCATAGCCGCCGGTGGCCAGGATGACGCCCTTGGCGGCCTTCACGGTCACGTCGGTACCGTCATAGGTCACGGCCTTCACGCCGGTCACGCGGCCGTCCTCGACGATCAGGTCGGTGGCGGTGGTGCGCAGCATGATGTTGTTTTCCTCGTTAGCCTCGTACAGGGTCTTCATCGGCGCGGCAAAGTAGCTGCCCCAGCGACCCATCTCCGGCTCGTCGTCGCCATCCAGGTCGATGGTGGAGCCGATGAACTCGTTCTCGCGATACCAAAGCGCGCCGATCAGGGTGGGCTGGCTGTCCTCTTTGAAGGTGGCGCCCTGGTCCTCCAGCCACTCCTTCAGGCCCTGGCCGCCTTCGATGAACTGGCTCACCAGGTCCACGTCGCCATAGATCCACTCGCTCTTGTCCGCGCTCTGGCGCAGGCCGCCGTAGTAGGTCTGGAAGATGTGCAGGTTCAGCGTGGAGAACAGGGTCAGCTGGTTCTCGGGAACGCCCGCATCCAGCTGGGGCTGCGCCCAATCCAGATAGGCCTGGATCTCTTCCTTCAGGGCCTTCAGCACAGGCAGGTACTCCTCGTGCACGCCGTGCTTGCTGAGCTCCGCGGCGTCGCCGGCCACGAACTCGTTGTCCTTGTAGTAGTCCTCGTCGAAGGGCTCCTCGGACCAGTTCAGGATCATCTTCAGCTCGTCGATGCAGCCCTGCACGCTCTTGACCTTGTCATAGGTCTGGCCGTCGCCGCCATAGACGCCGGTGGTGGCGTCGGGATCGGCGGGATCCCACACCAGGTAGGGCATCACGGACTGATACTGTCCGCCGGAGACCAGCGTGTTGCCGCCGACCTCGGCGTTCTTCTCGATCACCAGCACGGTGTTGCCGTCCTGGGCGGCCTGGGCCGCCGCGGCCATGCCCGCGCCGCCCGCGCCGACCACGACCACGTCGTAGCTCAGCTCGATGGGGGCCTGGGCCTCGTGCTCGATCTTCGCGGCCTTGAAGGCGGCCAGATCGGTGCAGCCGGCCTGCTCGGCGGTGTCCACCACGGCCGTGCGCAGCGCGCGGGAGGTGAAGGTCGCGCCGGAGATGGCGTCGACGCCCGCGCCGTTGGCTTCCAGCATCTCGGGGATCATGATGTCGTAGGCTACGGTGCCCACGTGATCGGTCTCAGCGCTGGAGGCGATCTCGATGGACTCGATCCCGCTCTCGCCATAGGTGACGGCGACGGTCACGGGGCCGTTGTAGCCGTCGGCGGTGGCCTCATAGGTGCCAGCGGTGAAGGTCATTCCACCCACGTTCCCGGCGACCGCGTCGGAACCGACGGCGGCCAGGGCGGTGTTGATGGCCTCGACCACGGCGCTGGACGTGAAGGTCGCGCCGGTGGTGGTGTCGACGCCGTCGGCGGAGCCGGTCTCCAGGATCAGGTCGATGATCTTCTGGACGCTGTCCTCACGCGCGATCCCGGCGGTGGGATAGGTCTCGGCGGAGTCGTCCACGGTCAGCGAGGTGATCTTGCCGTCGGCGTCCACGGTGAACTCAACGGTGACGTCGCTGGCAAAGCCCGCCGCGCTGCCGGTCAGCACGGTCTCGCCCTCGGCGAAGGCCGCGCAGCCGATGAGCATGCAAAGGCTCAGCAGCATTGCAACAATCTTCTTCATATTTGCCCTCCTTGAATATTTTGCGGTGGCGGAGGCATTGCGAAAGTATCTCCGCACAGCTAAGTTAATGATACCAAATTTGGCGACGCTCGTCAACGCTCCGTCCGATTTTTTGCAGGCCATGAGGAACGCAGCGAAACAGGCGATAACCCGGCGGGGTGTTTTTTGGTTGATAAACAGCCGGCTTTGGTATATAATAATGCTATACTGTCAAGCTGGAGGCGCGGATGGGGAACACACTGCGGCGGCTCGTCCTGCCGATACTGTTGGCGGCGCTGTGCGCGTCGATGACAGGCTGCCAAAGCGGACAAGAGCCGAAGGCGGCGCGGGTGCTGCTGGACGGCGCGGAATGGGGCGGCGGCTCCGTCGCGCCGGAGAGCGAGGACGACCTGCGTGTCTATGTGACGCTGGACGGCGTACCGCTGATCGACCTTCCGTTTTCCGAGGCACACCGGGTGGATATCCTCCTTGCGGACGGCGGGGAGAACCACATTGCCTGCACGGGCGAATCGGTGTCCATGGCGGACGCCAACTGTGATAACCATGACTGCGTGGCCATGGGCGAGGTGACGTGCGACAACCTGGAGCTTCGGGTGATGGGTGGCTTCATCATCTGCCTGCCGCACCGCGTTTCCGTGGAGGTGCGCGGGAAATAACCGCTGGAGGAAACTGCTTTGAACTCTAAGGCGCGGGCCGTCGCCCGCTTCGGCCTGCTGACGGCGCTATCGCTGGTGCTGGGCCTTCTGGACCGGGCGATCCCGCTGACCTGGTTTTTAAGCGGCGCGGTGCCCGGGATCAAGCTGGGCCTGGCGAACACGGTGCTCTTGTACGCGGTGTATCTGATGGACTGGCGCGGCTGCATCCTGCTGATGCTGACGAAGGTGCTTTTGTCCGGATTCCTGTTCGGCTCGATCAGCGCCATACTCTACAGCCTCTCCGGCGGCGTGCTGAGCCTGGCGGCGATGCTGCTGGTGCGGAAAAACGCGAAGCTCGGCGCGCTGGCCATCGGCGCGCTGGCGCTGCTCAGCGATGCCTTCCTCCTCTGGCGCAACGCCGCGCCCCGGGGCCAGATGCTCTGGTGCATGCTGCTGATCCTGCTGGCGGGCGTCGCGGCGCTGGCGCAGTTCTGGTGGATCCGCAGGAAGCCGGAGCTGGGCGTGCTGGGCACGTCGCTGGCCGGGGCGGTGGCCCACAACGTGGGGCAGATCCTGGTCGCCAGCACCGTGCTGCGCACGCCCCAGCTGCTCTACACCTATCTGCCGGTGCTCATCGGCATCGGCGCGGCGGTGGGGGCGCTCACGGGCGTCATCGCCCGGCGGGTGTTCAGGGCGCTGCGCGTGGCATGAATAAGACCATGGCTTTGAGGGGAACAGATATGAAGATCAGACGGGCCCTGGCGCTGATGCTGCTGGTGGCGCTGACGCTGGCCGGATGCGCGGCGGCGGAGCGGACGAAGCGCTCGGTGGTGGGGTTTTACCTGGACACCGTCATCACGCTGACGGCCTACGTGGAGGACGACGCCGTGCTGAACGATGCCCTTGCGGAGTGCGCGCGCTACGAGGCGCTGCTGTCGCGCACCGTCGAGGGCAGCGACGTCTGGAAGCTGAACCACGCGGGGGGCCGGCCGGTTCAGGTGTCGAAGGATACCCTCACGCTGATCGCGACGGCGAGAGAGGTGAGCGAGCGCTCCGGCGGGGCCTTTGACATCACCATCGCGCCCGCCTCCACCCTCTGGGATTTTACGTCCGGGGAAAAGTGCCTTCCGGGCGCGGCGGCGCTGGAGGCCGCGGCGGCGAAGATCGACTATGCGAAGATCTCGGTCAAGGGCGACGCCGTGACCCTGCCGGAGGGCATGATGATCGACCTGGGCGGCATCGCCAAGGGCTATATCGCCGACGCCGTGAAGGACTATCTCATCGCCCGCGGCGTCGAAAGCGCGATCCTCTCCTTCGGGGGAAACATCGTCGCCATCGGCACAAAGCCCGACGGTAGCCCCTGGAAGGTGGGCATCCAGGACATCGACCGGCCCACCGGCGAGTATATGCGCGTGGCGAAGAACTACGGCGGCTCCACCGTCACCAGCGGCATCTATGAGCGCGGCTTTGAACTGGACGGCGTGTATTACCACCATATTTTGAGCGCGCAAACGGGCTGGCCGGTGGAAAACGAGCTGGCTTCCGTGACCATCTTTTCGGAAAGCTCCACCTGGGGCGACGCGCTCTCCACCGCCGCCTTCGCGCTGGGCACGGAGCGGGGCATGGAGCTGATTGAGGGCATCGAGGGCGTCGAGGCGCTGTTCATCGCCAGGGACCGGTCGATGACGGCGACCTCCGGGGCCGACAAATATCTGGTAGAATGAGCAAGGGGGACGGACGTGTGAAGAATAAACTGCCTACGTGGATTGCGATCTGCGCCGCCGTTGTCTGCGCGGTGGCCATCGTGCTGCTGGGCAACCGGCTGACCGGCAAGCAGGTCGAGCGCCAGCGTTCGAACGCGGAATTCGCCGCGCTGACCGGCGCGCTGCCGGACGCGGCGGGCTTCGAGGCGCTTCAGCTTCACGAGAGCCGCTATGCCGTGGACGCGGCCTGGGCCGCCAGGGACGCGGAAGGCGCGACCGTCGGCTATGTGGGCAAGGCCACGGTCTCCGGCTACGGCGGGCCCGTCGAGGTGACCACCGGCCTGGACCTGAACGGCGTGATCACCGGCGTCCTGGTGGGCGGCGACCGCTTCGCGGAGACGCCCGGGCTGGGCGCGCTGACGCGGGAGGCGGCGTTCACGGGCCAGTTTGTCGGCAAGACGCCGGAGATCAGGCTGAACCAGGACGGTGTGGACACCGTTACCGGCGCTTCCACCACGTCCCGGGCCGTCATCAGCGCCGTCAACCGCACCGCGAATTACTTCTATACCGGCGAGCTGGGACTGTCGCAGGAGACCGCCCGGGCGGCCTACACCGGCCAGACACGCTCCACGACGCGCCAGGGCTACGGCGGCGAGGTGACCGTGACGGTCGGCCTGGACGCGAACGACGCGGTGGAGTACCTGTCCGTCGACACGCCCGATGAGACCGACGGCCTCGGCAAGCGCTGCTCCGAGCCGGCGTTTACCGACCAGTTCATCGGCAAGATGGCGCCCTTCGTTTACGGGGAGGACGGCATCGACGCCGTGACCGGCGCGACCGTCACCTCCACGGCGGTGCTGGACGCCCTGAATGAGCTGGTGCCCCCGGGAGACAAGAGTCTCCTGACGGCGAACACGCCGACCGAGGA
This sequence comes from uncultured Eubacteriales bacterium, assembly GCA_902799045.1. Lineage (GTDB taxonomy): Bacteria > Bacillota > Clostridia > Christensenellales > Aristaeellaceae > UBA2862. Next base: position 7,280 of record CADBZH010000040.1, on the reverse strand, counting down.
GGACGCGATGTCCTCCGATGCCGGCTACATACGCTACATGAGGCCGAGGCCCGCCTTCGCGGCCGGCGGGGAAGCGAAGGAGACCGCTGAGCCGGACGTCTCGCGGTACATGAGGCCGAGGCCGGTCGTCGCGGATGACGCTGAGACCCCGGACGTCTCGCGGTACATGAGGCCGAGGCCGGTCGTCGCGGATGACGCTGAGACCCCGGACGTCTCGCGCTACATGAGGCCGAGGCCCGTCATCGAAGACAACGCCGAGACCGCGGATGCTTCGAGATACATGAGGCCGAGGCCCGTCATCGAAGACAACGCCGAGACCGCGGATGCTTCGAGATACATGAGGCCGAGGCCGGTCGTCGCGGATGACGCTGAGACCCCGGACGTCTCGCGCTACATGAGGCCGAGGCCGGTCATCGCGGGCAACGCCGAAGCCCCGGACGTCTCGCGCTACATGAGGCCGAGGCCGGTCGTCGCGGGCGACGCCGAAGCCCCGGACGTCTCGCGATACATGAGGCCGAGGCCGGTCATCGGGGGCAACGCCGAAACCCCGGACGTCTCGCGGTACATGAGGCCGAGGCCGGTCATCGGGGGCAACAACGTAGCATCGGACGCCGCGCGGTACATGCGCCCGCGTCCCGCGAACTGAGATTCTTGCGACCGACCGATGTGAAATACGGGAGAGGATCACATGTACGAGACCCTGGAGCATGTTTTCAGAACCGTGGTGCAATACGGCATCCTGCTGTTCGAGGCCGTGGGCGTCATCATACTGATCGCCTCGGCGGTCAAGGCGCTCGTCAGCCTGTTCAGGGATCGGCAGCGCAGCAAGCTGGACCTCTACGAGGGGATCTCCACCGCGCTGACGTTCCTGCTGGGCAGCGAGGTGCTGAAGACCATCATCGCGCCCGACTGGGCGGAGGTCGGCATGACGTGCGCGGTGCTTGTGATGCGCGCGGGCATGGCCGTGCTGATCCATTGGGAGAAAAAGCACGCGGGCGGCCACGAGCAGTGAACCGTCCGAACCACAACTGGAGGTGCTGAAATGACGATGTTAAAGACCTTCCGTGGCGGCGTGCATCCGCTGCACGGCGACCACGAGGGCAAGGCGCAGACCCGGGGCGAGCCGACGCGGGCGATCGAGCCGAAGACCGTGACGCTGCTCATGGGGATGCACCTGGGCGCGCCCAGCGAGCCCTGCGTCAAGGCGGGCGACCGGGTGAAGCTCGGCCAGGTCGTCGGAACGCCTGTGGGCTTCCTGGGCCTGCCGGTGCACGCCAGCGTGTCCGGCGAGGTGCTCTCCGTGGGGCCGGTGCAATCCGTGAGCGCGCCGAACGCCCTGGCGGTGACGATCAAAAATGACTTCAGGGACGAATGGGCCGAGCTGCCCGCGCCCCTGGGAAGCGTCGAGGATTGCCCCGCGGATCAGATCGTCCCGGCCATTCGCGCCGCGGGCATCTGCGGCATGGGCGGCGCGGCCTTCCCGACCCACGTGAAGCTCGCCGTGAAGGAGGGCCAGTTCTGCGACACGATCATACTGAACGGCGCGGAGTGCGAAACCCACCTGACCTGCGATCACCGGCTGATGCTGGAGAACAGCGACCGCGTGGTGGACGGCCTGCGGGCTGCGATGCGGGCGCTGAACGTGCCCCGGGGCGTGATCGCCATCGAGGACAACAAGCCCGACGCCATCGAGGCCATGCGCAGGGCCGCCGAGGGCCGCGCGGGCGTGGAGGTCGCGGCGCTTCATACAAAGTATCCCCAGGGTGGCGAGAAGCAGCTGATCCAGGTGGTGACGGGCCGGGAGGTGCCCTCCGGCAAGCTGCCGCTGGACGTGCACGTGATCGTCATGAACGTGGGCACCGCCGCCGCTGTCGCCGAGGCCGTGATCGACGGAAAGCCCCTGATCTCCCGCATCACTACCGTCACCGGCCACGTCGACCGGCCCTCGAACCTGCGCGTCCGGGTGGGAACGCCGGTGCGCGAGCTGCTCGAGGCCTGCGGCGGCATCAGCCTGCCGGAGGATCGGGTCGGCAAGGTCGTGATGGGCGGCGCGATGACGGGCTTTCCTTGCCCGGGGCTGGAGGTGCCGGTGGCCAAGGCCAACAACGGCATCGTCGTCTATGACGCGAAGGAGGCCCGGGAGACGGAGGAGACGCCCTGCATCCGCTGCGGGCGCTGTGTGGACGCGTGCCCGATGGGCCTCAATCCCTATCTGCTCAAGCACCTCTGCGACGCCGGCGACATGGCCCGGGCGCAGAAGGAATGCGTGATGGACTGCATCGTCTGCGGCAGCTGCTCATACATCTGTCCGGCGCACCGGCACCTCACGCAGACGTTCAAGGCCATGAAGGACGCCATCGCCGCCGAGGCGAAGAAGGGAAAGGGGTGAGGATCGATGAAGCTGAACTTGAATCCCGCGCCCCACGTCCACAGCCGGCAGGACACCCGCTGGCTGATGGGCAACGTGCTGATCGCGCTGCTGCCCTGCTGCGTGGCGGGCGTGGTGTACTTCGGCGTCCCGGCCCTCATGCTGATGGCCGTCTCGATGGCGAGCGCCGTGCTCTTCGAGGCCCTGTGGCAGAAGCTGTGCGGCAGGAAGCTGCTGATCGCCGACGGTTCCGCCGCCGTGACGGGCCTGATCCTCGCCCTCAACCTGCCGCCCCGCGCGCCCTGGTGGCTCGCCGTGATGGGCAGCGCCTTTGCCGTGGTGATCGTCAAGGGGCTGTTCGGCGGCCTGGGCGATAACTTCATCAACCCCGCGATGGCGGCGCGCGCGCTGCTGCTGGCCTCCTGGCCAAAGTTCATGACGGCCTGGACGGCGCCCAGCGGCCTGGACGCGGTGACCTCCGCCACGCCTCTGATGACCCCGGCGGCCTGGACGCCGCTTGAGCTGTTCCTCGGCAGGATCCCCGGCTGCATCGGCGAGACCTGCAAGCTGGCGATCCTGGCAGGCCTCGCCTGGCTGCTGATCACCAGGACGATCAAGTGGCACATCCCGGTGGCCATGATGGCCTCGCTGTGCCTGTTTTCCTGGATCTTCGGCAAGGACCCCGTGGCGGCGGCCCTTTCCGGCGGCGCGCTGTTCGGCGCGGCGTTCATGGCGACCGACTACGTCACCTGCCCGGTCCACCCGGCGGCGCAGATGATCTACGCGGCGGGCGCGGGCCTGGTCGCGGCGGTCATCCGCAGCTACGCGGGCTATCCCGAGGGCGTGACCTACGGCATCCTGCTGATGAACGCGGCGGCCCCGCTGCTGGACAAGTGCTTCCGGCGCAGGGTCTACGGACACGGAAGGGAGGCGGCGAAGTGATGGACGGCAAGCATGGCATCCTGGGCAACAATCCTCTGCTCCGCCTGGGCCTGGGCATCTGCCCGGCCGTGGCCGTGACCACCACGGCGTTGAACGGCCTGGGCATGGGCGTCGCCACCGCCGGCGCGCTGCTGCTCACGTCTTTCGTGATGGGCCTGATCGGTGGGGCGCTGAATGAAAAAGCCCGCTTCGCGGTGACGCTGATCTTGAGCGCCGCCTTCGCCAGCGTGGCGCAGATGGTGCTGCGGGGCTGGTTCCCGGCGCTGAACGATTCCCTGGGCGTATTCGTGCCGCTGATCGCCGTGAGCAGCCTGATCCTGTGCGGTGGCAGCGAGGCCGCAGGGCGCGGCTTCGGCGCGGCGATCGCGGACGGCCTGGTCATGGGCATCGGCTATGCCGTCGCCATGACGCTGCTGGGCGCGGTGCGCGAGCTGCTGGGCCGGGGAACGGCCTTCGGCGCGGCGGTGCTGCCCGCGGCCTACGAGCCGCTTCTGCTGGCGGCGCTGCCGGCGGGCGGGCTGATGCTCCTCGGCATCGCCATGGGCCTCTACAACGCCGTCTTCGGCCGGGGCCGGAACGGAAAGGAGGGCGCGTGACATGAGCAACCTCACAAGGGCGCTGCTGTTCCTGGTGAGCTGCGTGTTCACCCAAAACTTCGTTTTCGTGCGCCTGATGGGCGGCAGCGCGCTGCTGAAAAAGGCGGGCAGCGTCGCGACCGCCGCGATCGTCGGCGGCTATACGGCGCTGGTGATGGCCGTCTCTGCGGCACTGAACTGGATCGTGTACAAGAAGGCACTCGTGCCGCTGGGCGCGAAGAGCCTGTACTTGGTCGCCTTCGCGGCGGTGGCGCTGCTCAGCGCGTGGCTGATCGCCCTGGCGCTGAAGCGCGTCAGCCCCCGCGTGGGTAAGGCGCTGGGCGAGAACGGCGCGGCCCTCGCGGTGAACTGCGCGGTGCTGGGCGCATCGCTGATCGGCATGGGCGGCGGCATCGTCCGCGCGGCGCTGACGGGCCTCTTCGGCGGCCTAGGCTACCTGCTGGCGCTGGTGCTGCTGGCGGGCGTTCAGGAGCGGCTGGAGTTCTCCAGGGTGCCGGAAAGCATGAAGGGCCTGCCGATCTCGCTGGTCTCCGCCGGGCTGATCGCGCTGGCGTTCATGGGCTTCATCGGCCTGTGAGGCGGGGATCTGCCATGAAGAGAATGATTGCTGCGTGCATGGTGCTGGCGCTCATGGTGCTGCCGGCGCTCGGCGAGGCGCAGGCGACGCCGCCCGCGGGCTATGTGCGCGTGACCGCCGCCACGCTCTCCGGCTGGCTGCCGCTGCCGACGGAGGGGGAGGAGCGATTCCCGCTGCCGCAGACCCTGCCCGACGGCACCGGGACGCTGAACGTCCTCCACCTAACGCCGCAGAGCGTGTGGATGGAGGACGCCGACTGTGAAAACCATGACTGCATGGACCAGGGTGAGGTGACGCTGGAGAACCGCTGGGAGCGCGTCCTAGGCAACATGATCATCTGCCTGCCCAACCAGGTGGTGCTGGAGCTGTACAGCGCGGAGGAATACGAGGCGCTCCTCGCGGCGCAATGACAGCCGCGTTGCTTGTAAAACCGTGCTGCAACTGTTACCATGGGTTGCAGATTCGAGCCTTACCAGAGGCGCCATAAGAAATCCGTGCATTATGTACAGAAATGCACGGATTTCTTATACTCTAGTATTATATGGGAGGATCTGAAGCTGATTCGTATAGCTTCATGCAATAGCCTACATATTGGCGGGATATGCGTGGGCTTCATCGGGGAATTCTCCTCAAATCATTGATCCCTTTCGATCGTAGCGACATATTCCGTGCCGTCGGGAACTGCGATCCCCGGGTCGGCTGTCGTCAGTCGCCAGGCGACGCCCTGTTCCTCCAACCCACAGGCGAAATGGCAGATGGCGATGCCGACATCCACCTTTTGCAGATCCCAGCCGCTTTTATCCGAGTAGCCCTTGGAATGCTTCTCAAAGAAATGGACGCTGCCGCCGGACAGGACCACGCGCCAGGGCTGCTTGTTGACGGCGGAGGGCGCCCAGCGAACCATCTCCAGAGGCTGGCTCAGGTTTCCCGCCGCCGCCTGCGTGAGGGGTCTATTGAAGTCGCCGTCATAGAACAGCGCACTGAAGTCCAGTCGGCTGTCCGCCCTGACGCCCTTTCGCATCAGGCTCTCCCGGAGGGACAGCTTTGCGGCCGGATAGCCCAGGGGACTGACGCAGGGCATGACCTCGCCGCCCTCCAGCGCCATGGCCGCTTCAAAGGCGGGGCGGTTCATCGTTCCGGCGATCCACGTGGTTCCAATGCCCAGCGACTGCGCATAGAGCACGAACCGCTCGAAGGCGAAGCCGAACGCCTCCTCCGCGTGAGGGGCGCGGCGCAGCTTGCCCGCGATGAAGGTGTCCGTCCCGGAAATGACGGGGCTGGACAGGCCGTGCGCCTTCGCGCTCAGGATGCGCCAGGTGATCGGCAGATCGTAGGGGTTGGCGACCTGCGCGGCGAAGGCCAGCAGCTTTTCGCGATCCTCCGCCCTGAGCGGTCTGCCATCGAAGGTTCGCACGCTCCGGCGCTGCCGGATCAGCTCCATCGCGTTCACAGCTTCAACCCCTCGGTCCAGAGCTTGAGGTCGGCCTCCTGAATCTTGCCGCCCAGGCGCTTGCCGGTGTCCACGCACGCGCTTTCGCCCACCAGGGTCCGGATGCGCTCGGCGGTCTTGCCGACGTCGCTGCCGCCGGAGGTGCAGAAGGGCACGATCCGCTTGCCGCTGAAATCATAGGAGGCCAGGAAGGTGTCCACCACGCTGGGCTCGCGTCCCCACCAGATGGGGAACCCCACGAAAACCACGTCGTATTGCGCCATGTTCTCCACAAAGCCGGTGGTTGCGGGGCGGCAGTTCAGGTCGGTCATCTCCAGCGTGCTGCGGGATTGCTTGTTGGTCCAGTCCAGATCCGCCGTCGTATAGGGCGCTTCGGGCACGATCTCAAAGCAGTCCGCGCCTTCCACGGCTGCGATTTCCCGCGCGACCTTCGCGGTCACGCCACTGACAGAAAACCAGGCGACCAGTTTCTTGCTCATGGTGATTCTCCTCTCAATTCATTGATTAAACCGGAATCAGTCTTTACAACGGATTCCTCATCCGATACGATTGTACCTGACGGATTATGGGATGTCAATAAGTGATAATTGCCTGAGTCAGCAAGATAAAGCGGAGTGGGGGAAGAAGAAGCGCATATCTCAACAACACGACTTTCCCTGTGCGCCGGGGTGCGCCGTGCAGCCCGCGCTGGAGACCATCGGCGGGAAGTGGAAGCCGCCCGTGCTGTGCTCGCTGACCGCCAACGGGGCCAGCCGCTGTGATGAACTGCTGCGAAACGTCCGGGGCATCTCCAACACGATGCTTTCCCAGACGCTGAAGGAACTGGAAGGCGACCGGCTGGTGCTGCGCAGGAATTATAAGGAGGTGCCGGCCTCGGTGGACCGCTCGCCCCACTGCACCCGGCTTCACTACATCAGGCATGGGATCGAGCGCACCCAGCCGAACCGCGTTCCCGAGGTGGACTGCGTGGTCAGCGGGGGGAGGATCCGTGCCAGTGCCGGACGCGGCCGTCGAGCTGTCGAAATCGCTGGCAAAGCTTAAGGAGAAGGCGTAACGGGATTGGAAGGACGATTTCCTATGATATTGATCGCAGAATTGCCAGATTCCCGGTTTTGTGTTACAATACTTACGATCGGCATTGCCGTTACTTTGGCCTGCGAGAGATGCCTTTTCATTGTGACAGCCGGATAAGCGCCCGGGTGCATAAGCGCCGCAATACAAGGCCTCGATGAAAGAACAGGGGGTAATGTAGCCGCTGATTGATTCCCGCACCGATTCTGCGGCGCCTTTTCCGGCATCTGTCTCTTGCAAATTTCTCGATTTACCTCCGGGGCTTCCCAGCCCGTT
>CADBZH010000039.1 GCA_902799045.1 uncultured Eubacteriales bacterium | reverse complement strand
TTTCTTGTACTCTCTCTGTATCGTTTTCAAGGTTCGCGCTCCGCTCCTTCAGCGGCTTTTCTGCCCCTGTCCTCGCGACAGCTTGATTAGTATATCAAAAGGGTTGATGAATGTCAACACCCCTCGTCAAAACAATACAAAAGCATAACTTTCGTGCTCAAAAAGTGCCTCTGGAATTAACGAAAGCCGCTTTCCCGCAAAAAAACCTTGTGAATTCCGCGGTTTACATATATAATAATGGAAGCGCACTAACAACCAAGGAGTGATACCCATGAGACAAAGCGGCGTATTGCTGCATATCACCTCCCTGCCCTCCCGCGGCGGCATTGGCACGCTGGGGCAGGCGGCCTACGATTTCATCGACTTCGTGAAGGCCTCGGGCATGTCCATCTGGCAAATGCTGCCGATCGGGCCCACCGGCTACGCGGAATCGCCCTATCAGAGCGTTTCCACCTATGCGGGCAACCCGCTGATGATCGACTTCGACATGCTGGAGGCCGAGGGACTGCTCCCGCCGGGCAGCTACGAGCCGCTGGAAGCGCTGCCGGACGTGGATTTCGAGGCCGTGAAGGCCCAAAAAGCCCGGCTGCTGCGCCTGGCCTACGAGACGTCGTTTGAAAGTCTTTCCGAGGAGATATCGGAATTTGAGGCCGCCCACGCCTGGGTGCGCGACTACGCGCTGTTCCGCGCCATCAAGGCCAGCTTCGGCGAGATCAGCTGGATGGAGTGGCCCGACCAGGCCATTCGCTTGCGCAGGCCGGAGGCCGTGGCGAAGTATGAAGAGAAGCTGGCCGACGGCGTCAATTACTACATCTTTGAACAGTATCTGTTCTTCGACCAGTGGACACGGCTGCACGACTATGCCCGGGCGAAGGGCATCCAGCTGATGGGCGATATGCCGATCTACGTGGCGGAGGATTCCGCGGACGTGTGGATGAACCCGGACATGTTCGAACTGGACGAGGACTGCAAGCCCATCCGCATCGCGGGCGTTCCGCCGGATTACTTCCAGAAGGACGGCCAGCGCTGGGGCAACCCCCTCTACGCCTGGAAAAAGCACGCCGAGACCGGCTACGCCTGGTGGATCGGCCGCCTCAAGGCGCTGAGCGAGCTGTTTGACATCCTGCGCATCGACCACTTCATCGGCTTCGCGAAGTACTACGCCATCCCCGCCACCGAGCCCACCGCCCGCAACGGCAAGTATGAGCTCGGGCCGGGGCGCAGGCTGTTCGCGAAGATCGGAAAGGCCCTGCCGGGGCTGAACATCGTAGCGGAGGACCTGGGCGTCATCAGCCCCCGCGCGCAAAAGCTGCTGGCCTACTGCGGCTATCCGGGCATGAAGGTGATGCAGTTTGCCTTTGACAGCGACGAAAACCCCGACCTGCCGGAAAACCACGTGGAGAACTGCATCGTCTACACCGGCACCCACGACAACAACACCACCCGGGGCTGGTGGAACGACGCCGGCGAGGCGACCCGGGCGCGCGCCAGGGCGAAGCTGGGCATCCCCGAAGGCGAGGACGACGCGCTGCCCTACATCATCCGCGCCGCCTTTGAATCCGTGGGCGACACGGTGATCGTGCCGATGCAGGACTGGCTGGGCCTGGGCGGCGAGGCGCGGATGAACTTTCCCGGCACCGTGGGCGGCAACTGGCTTTGGCGCATGGCGCAGACGGACTACGCGCCCATCGCCCGCCGCATTCGCCGCCTGAACCGACTGAGCCACCGCGGGCCAATCGAAGGCGCCACCGGCGCGGCGCTGATCGCGCGGGCGGAGGCCTTCGCCCTGGCGGACTGGCACGAGGCCGACCTGAACCGGCTCGCGCCCTATTCGCTGCACGACGCCGTCGCCCGGGCCGCCATGCTGGACATCGCGCCCCAGTGGGCCGACGATTACGAGGACCGGCTGAACCATCGCCGCGCGGCCTACCTGTCGGCAGAATACCTGATGGGCCGCCTGGTGTTCAACAACCTGTACAACATGGGCGTGCTGAAGGACGTGCGGGAGCGCCTGGCGCTGAAGGGCGTCGATCTGGCCGATCTGGAGGACATCGAGGACGCGGCGCTGGGCAACGGCGGCCTGGGCCGCCTGGCCGCCTGCTTCCTGGACAGCGCCGCCACCCACGACATCCCGCTGGACGGCTACGGCCTGCGCTACAAATACGGCCTGTTCAAGCAGGCGTTTGACGAGAACGGCGCCCAGGTGGAGGACCCGGACGACTGGACGCGCTATGGCGATCCCTGGAGCGTGCGCCGGGACGACCTGGAGCAGTATGTGACCATGAAGGGGCTGACGGTGCGCGCCGTGCCCTACGACATGCCGATCATCGGCTACCAGCGCAGATCCATCGGCACGCTGCGGCTGTGGCAGTGCGAGGCCGTGGAGGATTTCGACTTCGACGCCTTCAACGCCCAGGACTACGCCGCAGCCTGCCGGGGCAAGAACGCCGCCGAGGACATCACGAAGGTGCTGTATCCGAACGACACGATGAAGGCCGGCAAGCTGATGCGGCTGCGGCAGCAGTACGTGCTTGTGAGCGCCTCGCTGATGGACATGCTGGACGCCTACAGGCGCGTGCACGGCGACGACCTGTCGAAGTTTGCCGACCTGCACGCCATCCAGCTGAACGACACCCATCCCACCATGGCGATCCCGGAGCTGATCCGCCTGCTGATGAACGAGGGCTATCCCTTCAACAAGGCCTTCGGCGTCGCGCAAAAGACGTTCCGCTACACGAACCACACCGTGATGCGCGAGGCGCTGGAATGCTGGGACATGAAGCTGCTGGGCGAGCTGTCGCCGGAGCTGGTGCGCATCATCCGGAGGATCCAGACAAGACTGAACGCAGACCTGAAGAAGGCGGGCGTCGGGGACGCCGCGCCCTACGCCATCGTGGACGAGGCCAGGCGGGTGCACATGGCGAACCTGGCGGTGTACGGCTCGTCCCACACCAACGGCGTCGCCGCCATCCACAGCCAGATCCTGAAGAACGACGTGTTCAGGGAGTGGTACGCGCTCTATCCCGAGCGCTTTGGCAACAAGACCAACGGCATCACCCAGCGGCGCTGGCTGGGCCTGTGCGACCCGGAGCTGACGGCGCTGTTGAAGGACGCGCTGGGAAGCGACGCCTTCCTGACGGACCTGTTCGAGCTGGAGCGCCTGAAGCCGCTGATCGACGACGACCTGGCCGCGCGGTTCATCGAGGTCAAGGCCGAGAAGAAGCGCCAGCTCGCCGCGTACATCCTGGAGAACGAGGGCGTCGAGCTGCCGCCGCACTTCGTGTTCGACGTGCAGGTGAAGCGGCTGCACGAGTACAAGCGGCAGCTTTTGAACGCGCTGTCGATCCTGGACATCTACTGGGGGCTGAAGGAGGGAACGCTGAAGGACTTCCCTGCCACGGCGTTCATCTTCGGCGCGAAGAGCGCCCCCGGCTACGCCCGGGCCAAGGCCGTGATCCGGTTCATCAACCACATTGCGGCCATGGTGAACGCGGATGTCGAGACCCGCGACCGGCTGCGCGTGGTGTTCGTGCAGAACTACAACTGCTCCTACGCCGAGCGGATCATCCCGGCGGCGGACATTTCCGAGCAGATCTCCCCCGCGGGCACCGAAGCCAGCGGCACCGGCAACATGAAGTTGATGCTGAACGGCGCGGTGACGCTGGGCACCTACGACGGCGCGAACGTGGAGATCTTCGAGCAGGCCGGCATCGAAAACAACTTCGTCTTCGGCGCGACCGTCGAGGAGCTGAACGCCATTAAGGAGACCTACGACCCGAATGCGATCTACGAGGCCAGCCCGCGCCTCAAGCGGGCCATCGACGCACTGGAGGCGTTCGAGGAGGCCGAGGCTCCCTATCGCGAGGGCGACCTGGCCGAGCTGAAGCAGGCTCTTTTGAAGGGCGCGAGCTGGCACAAGCCGGACCACTACTTCCTGCTGAAGGATTACGATTCCTACATACAGGCCAAGCTGAAGGCCATCCGCGCCACGAAGGACAGGACGGCGTTCGCGAAGATGTGCCTGTGCAACATCGCCGGGGCCGGAAAGTTCTCCAGCGACCGGACGATCCAGGAGTATTGGGAGGAGATCTGGAAGTAACGCAAAGCGGGGCGGCATTGCCGCCCCGTTCAGGATGTTGACAAAGTCAACAGACTGGAGACCGTTGAGAAAGTCTGCAAGACAAGGAAGGACAGCCCGCAAATGAGGGCGCTTACACAGACGTAAGTAACCGAATTTGCAGGCTGTTCTGACGCAGGAAGCAGAAATCTCATCCGCTCAAGCGGTTCTTTCGGAGATTTCTGCGTTTGCAGGCTTTGTCAGCGGTCTGAGCGGGGCGGCATTGCCGCCCCGCTGTTTTGCCTTCCCTTTTGGGGAAGGCATTGGCGCGTTCAATCCGCGCTCAATTCGCTCAAGAGCACCCGCGTCTCGTTTCCGTCGGCGTCGCGGTGGTAGTAGTAATCCCCCAGCACGAAGTCGAAGCCATCGGGCTCGATTTCGTGCTTTTTGCTGTGGTCGGGGTCAAAGGTCGGGTCCTCCGCATCCGGCGGGAAGTAGAGCGCCGCCTTGGTGCGCTCGTCGCCCCACATGCCCTCCTGGGTGCCGGACAGGGCCAGCACACAGCCGTCGGGGGTGACGCTGTGGAACCAATAGCGCTCCTTGGAGACCTCGCGGATGTCCGTGCCGTCCAGCTTCATGGACACCATGGCCCCGCGCTTTTCCGACCAGTAGTACAGTCGCCCGTTCAGCACGATGTAGCCCAGGCCGTTCTCGCCGCTGTCGGAATCATACTCGTTGGTCAGATAATCGGCCGTCAGCGTGCCGTCGGCGTTCGGATGCAGCGTGTCCAGCGTGAAGATGCCGAGCTTGTCCGCGAGGACCAGCCTGCCCTCGGCGTATACCGCGTATCCGCCGCCGAGCGTGTTGTTCTGGTTTCCATGATACGTGTCATAGACCTGCCTGGGCTCAAAGCCGTCCGGCTCCGCGCGCCAGACGCCGCCGGGCCGAATGATGTAGACGCCTCCCGCCACAGGGACCAGGTCGCCGATGTAACCGTCCTCCGCCTGGTACAGCTGCTTGAGGTTCCCGCCGTTGTAGTCACAGCGCCAGAGGCTGCCCTGATCGTCGCAGAGCAAGAGCCCGTCCCCCAGGTCATACATCGTCACCTGGCTGTGGTCGAAGTTGGCCATAATCTGCCGCGCCTGTTCGGGATGACCCTCGGGGTAGGCGAACAGGTTGTAGGCCGAATCGATGCCCCAGCCCCAGCTCTCGTCCACGCCCAGCAGCTCGAACACCGTGTCCCCGGCCAGCAGGCGCGTGCGCCCGCTGCCCTCATAGACGCGGGCGGTGTCCATGCAGGAGTTGTAGGCTTCGGCGTCGGCGCTCGGCGGGGTATGGTCGAACACCAGCAGGAACCCGTTCCCGAATTCACGCCTTTCCGGCAGCGTCGGCGCGGGGACGTCCTCGGTCACCCGGAACTCCAGAGCAAAGGACTCGTTGCCGCGATTCCAGCCCATGTCCGATATGGCCAGCCGGTAGAGCCCCTCCGACAGCGCGCCCGCCTTTTGAAGGGGCACGGTAAGGGTCACGTGGTCGCAGAAGTAGCCGGAATGATCCCGCTCCGGGTCGCCGTCGGCGTAGGCCGGGAGGAATCCGCCGACGCTGGTCCACTGGCCGTCCCGAACAACGGCCAGGTCGATCTGGTTGTTGTAATAGGCGATGCCGCCCGCGGGCCGGGTGAGGGTGAGGCTGACGAAGCCCGTGCCCACGGGGTACTCCGCCTGGTCCATCGCCGCCATGGTGCCGTCCGGCAGGGTGATGCGGGTGACAGGCGCACGGCCGTCGTCCGCCTCGGCGGGCTCGCCCAACTCCTCCGAAAGCGGCGCGTACAGGTCGAAGCCCAGCATTTCCTCCAGCGCCCGCAGCTCGCCGTCCGCCAGGGCGCAGATGTAGACCACGTCCTTCCTGTCCACGTAGCCGGTCAGCCGGGTCATCTGCCCGCAATACTGGAACCAGTTGCCCAGGTCCGATTCCCGGTTATGGGGCTTTCGGAACACGGCGGTGTTGATGCCGCCGTCGCGAATGACGTAGATGGGATAATCCGCGCCGTCGGCCTCGTCGCGGCGGTAAACCTCTTCCCCCGCGCTGGCCCGGGGCAGCAGGGCCACGTCCCCGGCCCAGCGGGCGGAGCCCTCGCCCTGGGCGATCAGGGAGCCGGCGTCGTAGGTGGAAACGCGCAGGTCGGCTTTGTAAAACACCATCGGAAGATGATAGTATTCCTCCTTTTTGAGGCTCGCCCGCTCCTTTTCGTTCGGGCGGATGACCAGCACCCAGGCCGCGCCGATGTGCCGCCGGCTCATCAGCAGCGCGTCGGTCCTGTCGACGTCCAGGTCGGGAATATATGCCGTCAGGGACTGCTCCAAGCCGGGAACGGCGCTCTCCACCCATGCTACATAGGCGTCGCCGTGCACCAGCCGCGCGATGTCGTCGTCCTGGCGGTCATTCTCGTAGAGCAGCGCCTCCGGCACCTGCCCGGGCTCGGACGCGCCGGTCATGCGCGCCGCAATCGCCCAATCCGAGATGCGCAGCACCAGCGTGCCGCCCCGCTCGAAGCACTCCAGCGGCTCGCCCTCCACGCCGTCGATGCCCAGGTACATCTCCCCGTCCTCCCAACAGACGGGGCAGGGCGATTTCTTCGTCAGCTCGGCGAACACCCGCGCGTGCCAGCCCTCCTCCCCCGTCGCCAGGCGGCAATGCTCCGCGGCGTGGTAGTAGAAGTCGTCCATCCGGTTGACGCTCATCCACACTGGCGCGTCCAGCTCCGCGTCGCTCAGGCCCTCCGCCCGGGCTCCGGCGGCGCAAAGCAGGGCCAGCACAAGCACCAAAATGCGTTTCATTTCAACACCTCATAAGGATGATTCCCCTATCCTTACAGACGCTCCGCCGGGGCAATCGGGGCGGGGATCGTGTTGTTAAATCTCCATGTATTATAGCACATGCCGATGCATCGAACAATCGAAGTGGTGACAAAACGAAATGTACAGATCCTTCGCTCCGCCCTGGATGACAGGCTTGCTTCGTTGTCATCCAGAGCATGGCGAAGGATCTGTACGCATGTTCTTGAACGACCTCCCGCAATGGGTCAATCGCTCTTGGGGTTGATCTTATCTCTCGATCCTGTAGAGGATATACTCTCCGCTCCTGGCCGCGGCCTCGAACACGGCCTCGTCGCCCTCGCAATACACCGGCTCCAGGCGCCGCCCCTGCACGGGCAGGGTCAGGGCCTTGGCGCCCTTCACGTGCAGCCGCACCACGCGGAACTCGCTGGTGCTCATCACGTAGGGATAGACGATGAAGGCGTCGTTGTCGTAGGCGAACAGGCTCACCCCGGCGGGGGCCTCCATCCAAACGCCGTTCACCGGCATGGCCTGGCGGATGCGGCCCAGGGCCTCGGCGGGGATGTGGTAGAAGTCCGGGAAGGCGTCCGGCACGGCCAGCGTCCAGAGGGTGCCCTGGCCGTACCAGTCGCGCAGCAGGATACCGTAGCTCTCCTCGCCGTGCACGGCCTTCACCACGGCCCAGGTGGCGTTGTTGCGGAACTCCGCCACGGGAATGGTGATGGGCCGGTCGCCGCTGGGATAGAGGCACAGCCCGCGGCGCGCGGCGCCCGGGCGCTCCTCCTCCACGCGATAGCGGCGGGCGCTGACCTTGCGGCCCCGCAGGCGAATGGACGTCAGGCGCTGGACGCCCCGGTCCATCGTGGCCTCGAGAAAGCCGGTGGTGACCATGGCCGTGCCGCCCTTTTCCATAAACCACTTATCGAGCTTGTCCACGATTTCCGGGTCATGGGCCGCGGCGCGGGTGAGCAGCAGCTGGTCGGCCTCCTCCGGGAAGTACGGCGTGCATACGATCGGCAGGCCCACCATGCCCAGGAAGTCCTGCACGTTGTCCTCGCCCTGGCTGTTGTCCGGCAGGTAGCAGGGAATGCCGACGGGGCTGCCGGCGTGGTCCAGCACGGCGTCCAGCTTGTCCAGCTGGAAGCCCAGGGCCGGGGTGTACATGTTGTCCTGCATGCTCTGGAAGCAGAACATCATCAGCTCCTTCGGCTTCGAGAACGCCGTCAGGTAGGCCTGCTCCAGGTACATCTCGGTGATGTGGGTGTCGAACGTGTCGAACCAGCCGCCGCCGTTGTGGCCGGGCCACATGGCCTCGAAGTAGGTCATCAGCGAGAAGCTGAGGTAGCGCGGCAGGTGCTGGTCGGTGACGACGGGGTCGCGGGTCTCGGTGCCGGTGTAGAGGCCGTCGAACTGCTTGCGCTGCTCGGCGGGGTTGTAGCCGGTCTCCTGGTAGCTCTCGGCCCAGTTGGGATACTTGATGATGATTCTGCAATCGGGGTTCGCGGCCTTGGCGGGGCCGATCACGTCCTCCGCGCTGACGCGGCGCAGCAGGTCCAGCCGGTAGGCCTGCCAGCTGCCGTCCGTGATGCCGCGTTCCCGGTTGAAGGCGTTCTTCGCCTTCACGCATTCGGGGCAGGCGCAGCCGGTGAAGAAGAAATCGTCGATGATGAACTCGTTGAACCGCGCGCCGATGAAAGCGGACACCTCCTTCAGCTTCGCGCGCATCTTCGGATCGTTGTAGCAGAAGGTGTTGAACAGGCGGGCCTTCGGGGCGTCGCCCTCGGGGGTCGGGATGACGGTGGTGAGTCCGCCGGCCACCTCCACGCCATGGGCCTCGAACACCTCGCGGCACATCTCCACCTGCTCGGCGGAGGCCAGCTCGCCGCGCCAGGGCTCCAGGTACACCTTGTCCAGGCGCATGTACTTCTCCATGAAGGCCAGCTGGTTTTCCAGCTCCTGGCGGGTGACGCGGCAGGTGGCGTGGGCCACGAAATAGGTGGCCAGCTTGAAATTGCGATAGTTTGACAAGGCTGCGCTCCTTTCAGACGGCAACTTGATGCTCGGCATTCGCCTGTGCGCATATTATATACTGAACTCAATCCAGATTGAGTTCAGTATAACATGCTTCAAACGCTTTCGCAACACGCTTTCTTGCACTATTCTCAGATCATGCTTGATGTATCGTGCGATCCTGCCCCCGCAGCGCGTCCTTCATCGACTTCACGCAGGTGTACACCTGCCCGGGGGCGTTCTGCCCGTATTGCGCGATCAGGCGCACGATGGCGCTGCCCACGATGGCCCCGTCGGAGAGGGTGGCCATGTCCGCGGCCTGTTTCGGCGTGGAGATGCCAAAGCCCACGGCGCAGGGGATCCGCTGCGCACGCCGGTGACGCCCATGGACGATACGATATACAGGAAGCCCTCGGCCTCCTTCGCGATCATGGCCACGCGGTTCTCGCTGGTGGGCGCGACGAGGCTGATGAAGCTCAACCCGCGCTCGCGGCAGGCCGGGGCGAACTCCTCCTTCTCCTCAAAGGGCACGTCAGGCAGGATCATGCCGTCGATGCCGACCTCGGCGCACTTTCCGCAAAAGCGTTCGATGCCGTAGGAATAGACCACGTTCGCGTAGGTCATGAACACCATGGGCGCCGTCACGTCCCGGCGCAGTTCCCGCACCAGGTCAAAGATCGCGTCCGTGGTCACGCCGCCCTTCAGGGCCCGCTCGTTGGCCGCCTGGATCACCGGGCCCTCGGCGGTGGGGTCGGAGAAGGGAATGCCCAGCTCGATCAGGTCCGCGCCGCCCTTCACCGCCGAGCGCACGCAGGCCGCCGTGGTCGCGAGGTCCGGGTCGCCGCAGGTGATGAAGGCGATGAACGCCTTGCCGTTTTCAAAAGCGCTTGCGATTCTATTCACTGATGTTCTCCCCCCTGTAGCGGGCGATGGCGGCGCAGTCCTTGTCGCCCCGGCCCGAGATGTTGACGACCATGATCTCATCCCTCCCCATCGTCGGGGCCAGCTTCATGGCGTGGGCCACGGCGTGGGCCGACTCGATGGCGGGAATGATGCCCTCCATGCGGGACAGGTACTCGAAGGCGTTCACGGCCTCGTCGTCGGTGACGGGCACGTATTCCGCCCGCCCCGTGTCGTGCAGCCAGGCGTGCTCCGGGCCGATGCCGGGATAGTCCAGCCCCGCGGAGATGGAATACACCGGCGCGATCTGGCCGTACTCGTCCTGGCAGAAGTAGCTCTTCATGCCGTGGAAGATGCCCAATTTGCCCGTGGCGATGGTGGCGGCGGTCTCGAAGGTGTCCACACCCCGCCCCGCGGCCTCGCAGCCGATGAGCCGGACGGACGGATCCCCGATGAAGTGGTAGAACGCGCCGATGGCGTTGCTGCCGCCACCCACGCAGGCCAGCACGGCGTCCGGCAGCCGGCCCTCCTTCTCCATGAGCTGCCGTTTGATCTCCTGCGAAATCACCGCCTGGAAATCCCGAACGATCGTCGGGAACGGGTGCGGGCCCATGACGCTGCCGAGGCAGTAGTGCGTGTCGGAGATGCGGTTGGTCCACTCCCGCATGGCGGCGGACACGGCGTCCTTCAGCGTGCCGGTGCCGGTCTCCACCGGGATGACCTCCGCGCCCAGCAGCCGCATCCGGTAAACGTTCAGCGCCTGCCGGATCGTGTCCTCCTTCCCCATGTACACCACGCACTGCATGCCCATGAGTGCTGCGGCTGTGGCGGTGGCCACGCCGTGCTGGCCCGCGCCGGTCTCGGCGATCAGCCGCGTCTTGCCCATGCGCCTCGCCAGCAGCGCCTGCCCCAGCACGTTGTTGATCTTGTGCGCGCCGGTGTGGTTCAGGTCCTCGCGCTTCAGGTAGATCTTCGCGCCGCCCAGGTCGGCGGTCATGCGTTTGGCGAAGTACAGCCGGCTGGGACGGCCCGCGTATTCGTTGAACAGCTCGGTCAGCTCCGCCTGAAACGACGGGTCGGCCTTGGCTTCATTGTAGGCGGCCTCCAGCTCGATCACGGCGTTCATCAGCGTCTCCGGGATGTATTGCCCGCCGTGGATGCCGAAGCGCCCGTTGGGATTGGTCATGATCTATCCCTCCTCATGTCTCACCGCGTTCACAAACGCGGTCATCTTCGCATGGTCCTTCACGCCGTTTGTCTCGATGCCGCTGGACACGTCCACGGCGAAGGGATGGGCGGCTTCGACAACCCGCCTCGCATTCTCCGGGCCAAGGCCTCCGGCGAGGAAGAAGGGCCGGTCGAACGCCTTCAGGAGCGTCCAGTCGAAGGCCTCGCCGGTGCCGCCCGGGCCGTGGTCCAGCAGGATGTGGTCGGCGCTGCTCCGGCGCGCCCGCTCCAGGTCGGCAGGGGCGTCGATCCGGAACGCCTGGATCAGCGGCTTGTCCGTCAGCTTCCGCAGCGCCTCGATATAGGCCTCGTCCTCGCTGCCGTGAAGCTGGGCTAAATCGATGACGCCTCGGTTCAACAGCGCCGCCACAGCCTCCGGGGCCTCGTTCACGAACACGCCCACGGCCTGTATGGCCGGATGGAGCTTTTCATGAAGCGCCGCGGCGTCCATCGCCGAGACGTACCGCCGGCTCTTCCCGGCGAACACGAAGCCGATATAGTCGGGCTGCAAATCATTCGCCCATTCGATGTCGCAGGGCCGCGTCAACCCGCACAGCTTGATCCTCGTCATGCGCCGCCCCGCAATTCCGCGAGCCTGGCCCGCTTGTCCGTCGCGCGCATCAGCGCCTCGCCCACCAGCACGGCGTCCGCGCCCATGGCCCGGGCGGCGGCCACGTCGGCGGCGTCCTTCACGCCGCTTTCAGACACGAACCGCACGTCCGCCGGGATCATCGCCCGCAGGCGGCGGCTGTTGCCGGTGTCGACGGTGAAGTCCTTCAGGTTGCGGTTGTTGACGCCGATGATCCGCGCCCCGGCCTTCAGCGCCGTGTCGACCTCCGCCGCGTCGTGGGCCTCCACCAGCGCGGACAGGCCCAGGCCGTCGCATACGTCGATGTAATCCCTCACCTGGCTTTCGTCCAGGATCGCGCAGATCAGCAGCGCCGCCGACGCGCCCAGCCGCTTCGCCTGATAGAGCATGTATTCGTCCACGGTGAAGTCCTTCCTGAGACAGGGAACGGACACCTTTTCGGCGATTTCCCGAAGATAATCGTCGCTCCCCAGAAACCACTTCGGCTCCGTCAGCACGGAGATGGCCTCGGCCCCGGCGGCTTCATAGTCCCTCGCGATATCCAGGTAAGGAAACTCCGGCGCGATCAGGCCCTTGGACGGCGACGCCTTCTTGCATTCGCAGATGAAGGCGAGCCCTTCCCCGGACAGCGCCCGTTCAAAGGGGAAATCACCCTTCGGCAGCGCCAGCGCTTCGCGCCGCATGACCGCCATGGGCACAGCCGCCTTCGCCGCCGCCACCCGCTGGCGGGCGTGTTCGGCCAGCTGATCCAGTATGCTCATGCCTCTTCCTCCAACCGATTGCTGACCTCGATGACCTTCTCAAGCGTCGCCATGGCCCGGCCGCTGTCGATCAGCTCGCCCGCCAGCCTGACGCCTTCCGCGAGGCTCCCCGCCCTGCCGTTCAGGTACAGCCCCGCCCCGGCGTTCAGCAGCACGGCATTGCGCCTGTGGCCCGTCTCGCCCGAGAGGATCGCGCGGGTGATGGCGGCGTTTTCCTCGGGCGTGCCGCCCAGCAGGTCGGATTTTTGGCAGCGCTCCAGTCCAAAATCCTCGGGGGCGATGGTGTACGATTTGAACCAGCCGTCCTTGAATTCGCAGACACTGGTCGGCGCGGACAGGCTAATCTCGTCCAGCTTGTCCATGCCGTAGACCACCATGCCCCGCTTCACGCCCAGGTTGATGAGCACCTGCGCCAGCGGCTGAACCAGATAGTCGTCGTACACGCCCAGCAGCATGATCGTCGGCGAGGCGGGGTTGGTCAGCGGGCCGAGGATGTTGAACACGGTGCGGAAGCCCAGCTCCCTGCGGATCGCGCCGACGTACTTCATCGAGGTGTGGTATTTCTGGGCGAAGAAGAAGCACATGCCCGCCTCGTTCAGCAGCTCCACGCACTTCTTCGGGCTCTGAAGGATGTTGATGCCCAGCGCCTCCTGGCAGTCCGCCGTGCCGCAGAGGGACGAGGCCGCCCGGTTGCCGTGCTTGGCCACCTTCACGCCGCCCGCGGCGCAGACCAGCGCGGCGGAGGTGGAGATGTTGAAGCTGTGGGCGTTGTCGCCGCCGGTGCCCACGATCTCAAACACCTCCATGCCGGGGTCCACCCGCGTGGCGTGGTCGCGCATGGCGGCGGCGCAGCCGGCGATCTCGTCGGTGGTCTCGGCGCGGGCGCTCTTGGTGCTCAGCGCCGCCAGGAACGCCGCGTTCTGGGTGGGTGAAGTCTCACCGGACATGATCTCGTTCATCACGGCGTAGGCCTCGTCATAGGTCAGGTCCTCCTTGTTGACGATTTTCACGATGGCTTCCTTGATCATAGGTGACAACTCCTTTTTTATCGGTATGGCGATTACTCCCTCAGTCAGCCCTTCGGGCTGCCAGCTCCCTCAGTGAGGGAGCCTATTCTCCTTGGCCTCTCTCTCAGAGGGAGGTGGCACGCCGCAGGCGTGACGGAGGGAGTTTATCCCAATGTTCTCCCGCAGACGCACCAGGTGGACAGGAAGTTCTTCAGCATGGTTTGCCCATCGGGCGTGAGGATGGATTCGGGGTGGAACTGCACGCCGAATATTGGCCGGATCGCGTGCTGCACGGCCATCACCTCGCCGTCCAGCGTCCGCGCGGTGATCCTCAGCGCCTCCGGGATCGTGGCCGCGTCCGCCGTCAGCGAGTGGTAGCGGGCCACCGGCGCCACCTCGGGCACCCCTCTGAACAGCGGGCAGGCCGCGTCAAAGCGCACCTGGGATTGCTTGCCGTGCATCAGCCGCTTCGCGTAGGTGATTGTCGCGCCGAAGGCGGCGCAGATGGCCTGGTGCCCCAGGCAAACGCCCAGGATGGGGATGCTCGCGCCCAGCCGCTTCACCACGTCGATGATCACGCCCGCGTCCTCCGGTCGCCCCGGCCCCGGCGAGAGGAGGATGTGGTCCGGCTCCAGCGCCGCGATTTCATCGACGGTCAGTTCGTCGTTCCGGATCACGCGGATATCCGGCTCGATCGCCCCCACCAGCTGGTAGAGGTTGTAGGAAAAGCTGTCGTAATTGTCGATCAACAGGATCATAGCTCCGCCTCCCCCGCTTCCTCCAGCGCGCGCACCACGGCGCGGGCCTTGTTGAGACATTCCTCGTATTCCTTCTGGGGCACCGAATCCGCCACGATGCCCGCGCCGCTGCGCACGAACACCCGGCCGTTCTTCCGCCAGGCGATGCGGATGGCGATGCAGGTGTCCATGTTGCCGGTGAAGTCGATGTAGCCGATGGCCCCGCCGTAGATGCCGCGCTTGTTGTTCTCCAGCTCGCCGATCAGCTGGCAGGCTCGGATCTTCGGCGCGCCGGAGAGGGTGCCCGCCGGCAGCACCGCCTCGATGGCGTCCAGGGCGTCCCTGTCCTCCCGGATCTCGCCCCGCACGGTGGAGCCGATGTGCATGACGTGGGAGAAGCGCTCGATGGAATGCAGCTTCTCCACCTGCACCGTGCCGAACCGGCTGATCCGGCCCAGGTCGTTCCGGCCCAGATCCACCAGCATGTTGTGCTCGGCCAGCTCCTTCTCGTCGGAGAGCAGCTCCGCCTCCAGCGCCGCGTCCTCCTCATCGGTTTTGCCCCGTGGCCGCGTCCCCGCCAGCGGGAAGGTGTGCAGCACGCCGTCCTCCAGCTTCACCAGCGTCTCCGGCGACGCCCCGGCCACCTCCACGTCGGTGCCGCTGAAGTAAAACATGTAGGGCGACGGGTTCAGCGTGCGCAGGATGCGGTAGGTATTCAGCAGGCTCCCCTCAAACGGCGCGCACAGCCGGTTGGACAGCACGATCTGAAAGATATCGCCCTCGCGGATATAGCCCTTGGCCCGCTCCACCATGGCGCAGAACTCGTCCCGGTCAAACATCGGCTCCACCGGGCCGGTCATCCGCCCGCCGGGCTCGTCCTTCTCCTCGCCCCGCGCGAGGAGGTCGCGCAGCTGCCTCAGCTCCAGCACCGCGCGGCTGTAGCCGGTGTCCACATCGTCCAGCGGCATGTTCACGATCAGCACGATCTTCTGGCGGAAGTTGTCGAAGGCGATCACCTTGTCAAACAGCATCAGGTCCACGTCGCGAAACGCCTCGGTGTCCTTCACGTCGCGCCGCACACTCGGCTCGCTGTAGCCCAGGTAGTCGTAGGCGAAGTAGCCCACCAAGCCCCCGGTGAAGGGCGGCAGGCCCTGGATGCGCGGGCTCTTGTAGTCGGCCAGGATCTGCCGGAGCACCGCCGAAGGATCGTCGGTGCGCATCTGGATGCTCCCGGCCTTCAGCGTGCCGTTCAGGCAGGTGATCTCCAGCTTCGGGTCGAAGCCCAGGAAGGTGTAGCGGCCCCACTTCTCCTGCTCCGCCACCGATTCCAGCATGTAGCAGTGGTTTGAGACCTTCTTCAGGATCCGCATGCACCTGATCGGCGTGAGGATGTCGGAGAGGATCTCGCAATAGACGGGCGCGACGCGGTATTCGCCACTGGCGGCAATGCGCCGGATCTCGTCCAGGCTGGGTTGGATGTTCATGATTGCACCTCCTCGTTCGGACGCCCGCGCAAAAAAACGCCCTTGACAGATTGGTTTTCTGTCAAGGACGAATAATTGCGCTTATCCGCGGTGCCACCTTGAATTCACGGGATGAACCGTGCCCTTTGCGGGATACCTGCATATCCCCGGCAACTTACGTATGCCCCCACGTTGCAGGCTACTCTGTGCCCCGGCACATTTCACCGCACCCTCGGCGGTCCATTTGACGACTTGTGTCTTACCTGATTCTCAGCATCGCAGGCTCTCTGTTGCGCGCGGATCGCGCTTGCGCTTGTCGCACGGGCGCGACCGCACTGAAGGCATGGTCGCCGTTATCTCCGCGTCATCGGTTTACTGTATTAAATTGGTGCGATTATAGCACGGCAAACCGAGCTTGTCAAGGGGTTCAATAGATTTTCAGGGCAGCTTTGTAATTCCGGTGCGAATCACGGGGCGCCGACGGTCAGCGAGTCGATTTTCGGCACGAGGGCCTCAAGCGCCTCGAGGGCGCGGGCGATGCGCACCTGCTTCAATTCCGGCTTGCCGATGTTCAGCACGGCGATCAGGAACAGGAAGCGCACCTGCGCCACGGCGACGATCCTCTCCTCCAGCGCCTTCAGCGCCGGTTCGTCGAGGCCGTCGAAGTAATAGCGCAGCGTCTTTTCCCAGATGGCCGCGGCCGTCTCCTCCGGTATGCCGAAGAACTCTTCCGAGTTGCCCGGGTCCATCCTGGAGAACTGGACGTAGGCGATGTACAGGCTCGTCAGGTCGAACACCGGGTCGCCCATGCTGAGCGTGTCCATGTCGATCAGCAGCGGCTCGTCCCCGCTGAACATGATGTTCTTCATATGGATGTCGCCGTGGATGGCGTGCAGGTTTTCCGGCATGGCCTCGAACAGGGCGCGGAGCCGGGCGTTCAGCGCCTCCGGCAGGATCTCTTTCAGCGCGTCCAGATAGCCCAGGTACACGGCCTTTGCCTCCGGCAGCTCGCCCCGCTCCATCTCCACGGTGTGGAACTGTCGGATGAAGCGCGCGAAGCCGCGCACGATCTCGTCCAGCCGCTCCGGATGGTCGACGATGAGATCGTTGTAGGTGCTGGCCCTGAGCATCTCGAACACGGAGCCATACTTCTCGCCCACCTTGACGATGTCATAGGAGATGGCGGTGGGAATGCCCTTCAAAAACGCCTGCTTGGCCCGCTTTTGCTCGTTCTCGATCATCGGCAGGCTGTCGGGGATCTCGTAGACCTTCACGATGGTGTCCTCGTCCAGGCGGTACACGGTGCCGATGGCCCCGCGGCCCACGACCACGCAGCCCTCCACGCTGACCTCCCGCAGCTTCTTCTTCACGTTCAGCATCTGGCTGAAGCCGGTGATCTCCAGGATCTCGTAGACCTCCGGCGACACGTCGCGCACCGTCAGGTCGCGCTGGCGCTTCAACAGATGCTGGAACACCCGAAGGCCCGCGCTGGAGATGTAGCTCAGCGCCCCGGCGTCGATCTCCAGCTTCCGGCCGGGGTTTTCGTTCATGGCCCGCTCCATCGCCTCCCACAGCGCCGGCGCGTTCGTGGAATCGATCCTTCCCTCCAGACAGGCGATCAGCTTGTCGCCCTCAATTTTCGTGCGCATCACAGCGGTCTCACCTCCATCCACAATGTAAATTTATTATAAAGCATCGAAAAAACTCCTGTCAACCTTCTTTTCCGGCCTCTGACGGCGCGGCGGCAAAATAAACGTTGCCATGCGCCCGCTTTTCCCCTATAATAGGGGTGAATCCATACAGACACGGAGGCTCAAGCCATGCTTGCGTTCATACAGAGTTGCGCCCTGTCCGGCATCGAAGGCCTGGCGATCACGGTGGAGGTGAACCTGGCCCACGGCATGCCGCTGTTTGAGATTGTCGGCCTGCCGGACGCCTCGGTGAAGGAATCGCGCGAGCGCGTTCGGGCGGCGCTGAAGAACAACGGCTTTCACTTCCCGGCGGAGCGGCTGACGATCAACCTCGCCCCCGCCGACATCAAGAAGGAGGGCCCGAGCTACGACCTGCCCATCGCGCTGGGCATCCTGGCCTGCCTGGGCATCCTCGACCCCGAGGCGCTGAAGGACGTCTGCGTGCTGGGCGAGCTGTCGCTGGACGGCACGGTGCGCCCGGTGCGGGGCGTGCTGCCGATGGTCATCTCCGCCGTGGAGCGCGGCGTGAGGCGCATCCTGGTGCCGGCGGCCAACGCCAACGAGCTGCGCTGCGTGGAGGGCATCGAGATCTTCCCCGCGGAATCGCTGAACGCCGCCGTGCGCCACCTGACCGGCGAGCTGCCCATCGCACCCATCGAGCCGGTCTCGTACCGCCAGCTGGTCAGCGAGCGCGCCTACGCCGAGGACTTCAAGTTCGTCAAGGGCCAGCACAAGGCCAAGCGGGCGCTGGAGATCGCCGCGGCGGGCGGGCACAACGTGCTGATGATCGGCCCGCCGGGCTCCGGCAAGACGCTGATGGCCCGCTGCATGCCCACGATCCTGCCGGACATGACCTTCGAGGAGGCGCTGGAGACCACGCGCATCCACTCCGTGGCGGGCATCGTGCCGCCCACGGGGCTTCTCACCGAGCGCCCGTTCCGTTCGCCCCACCACACGGCCAGCCACGCCAGCCTCGTCGGCGGCGGGCCGAACGCCGTGCCCGGGGAGATCAGCAAGGCCCACAACGGCGTGCTGTTCCTCGATGAATTGCCGGAGTATCGCCGGGACGTGCTGGAGGCGCTGCGCCAGCCGATGGAGGACGGCTTCGTCACCATCACCCGCGTGAACGCCCAGAGCACCTATCCCTCGCGGTTCATGCTGGTCTGCTCGATGAACCCCTGTCCCTGCGGGAACCTGGGCAGCCGCACCCAGCAGTGCCGCTGCACGCCGATGCAGATCCGCCGCTACCTGAACAAGATCTCCGGCCCGCTGCTGGACCGGATCGACATGCACATCGAGGTGGAGTCCATCCCGGCGGAGAAGCTGTCCGAAACCGGCCTTTCCGAGGACAGCGCGGCCATTCGCGCGCGGGTGGAGGCGGCCCGGAAGGTGCAGCTCGCGCGCTACAGGGACATCGGCATCCACG
The DNA here is from genome assembly GCA_902799045.1 of uncultured Eubacteriales bacterium. GTDB lineage: Bacteria > Bacillota > Clostridia > Christensenellales > Aristaeellaceae > UBA2862. The sequence continues at coordinate 12,863 of CADBZH010000039.1, read as the reverse complement.
CCAACGCCGAGCTGAACGCCCGCACCCTGCCCAAGGCCTGCAACATGACCGCCTCCGCCCACGCGCTGCTGCTGGCCTCCACCGAGCGGCTGAAGCTGTCCAACCGGGCCTACACCCGCATCCTGAAGGTCGCGCGCACCATCGCCGATTTGGACGGCGTGAACGACATCGGCGACGAGCAGATCGCCGAGGCCGTGCAGTACCGGACGCTGGACCGGAAGTATTGGGGATAGCCGGGGCAGGGCCCCGGACGCTGGCAGCCGCAGGCTGACTGAGGGGTTGTTACATGGTAAGCGATTGGCTGTTACACTATTCCTTGATTTACCGCCAGTAAACCTGCGGAAAACCGCCTTGAAATGCAGCCAACTACGCTCGAAACTGCATCTCCTGGGATTTAGAAACACACTCTAGGCGCGGCGTGGGCGCGGCTTGACAAGGCCTCGGCGCGATTGGTATAATGAGCTGTATTTGTGGCAAGGTTTGCCACGCCGATTACCATCATTTGAAGGGGGACACTACCGTGAAACATCTGATTTGCCTGCTGCTGGTCGCGGCGCTCTGCCTGGGCGCCTGCGCGTTCGCCGAGGAAGCCATCAAGAGCCTGCCGGAGCAGCTGAGCGGCGAAGCGGGCGAGGCCCGGTCGTTCAGCGTGGAAGAGGCGCCGGAGCGCGTCGGCGGGGACGACGAAGCCAAGCAGATCACCGACGCGCTGCCCCAGGCGGAAGCGGACAAGGCCATCAGCACCGACCTGGTGCTCATCACCAACAACGACTACATGGTGATGATCCCCGGCGGCCTGACCTTCCGCTATCGCGCCCCCGGCAACGTGTATGTACTCACCCAGGACCTGAACCAGCAGAGCGCCCTGTTCGCGGCCTGCTACGCCTCTCCCCAGGAGGCGGCGGACCACTTCATCAACACGAACATGCACTGCAACATCTACGACGATTCCACCGGCCTGGATATCTACCTGAGGGTCTACATCACCAGCCTGGGCATCTCCGTCGGCAACGCCGGCGCGCTGACCAACGAAGAGGCCATGCGCATCGCCGACTCCATGCTGTCCTCCGACGAGTACATGCGCAACTGCACCGACGTGTCCTATGGCTGGGCCGGCGGCAACATGTGGTTCGTGGGCGACCGCCGCAGCGTGGACAACACCGTGGTGCTCTGCACCTTCGTGGGCGGCCAGGAGATCTTCAGCACCGTCAGGGCCACCACCGACGCGGACTACAACCGCATCGTGGACCTGCTGGAGTACCTGACCATCAGCTATTGATCCAAAGAACGGGCTTCGGGGGTGGCGTCGATCCACCCCCGATTTTTAGGCGCCGTGCGAAAAAATACCGACAAAGCGAGGCATACTCATGAGACGCATCAACGGACTGATCCTGTTGCTGGCCCTGGCGCTGATCGGCCTGCTCCTTCCCGCCGCGGTCGCGGAGGAGGGCGGCGAGGCGCTGCGGGAAATCTCCCACTTGGGCCACATCGCCGGCTCGAGCGAGGACGCGAGCACCGGCTCCGCCATCACGCAGCTCGAGGCCGCGAACTATCCCCAGGCGGAGGACATCGACCTCTCCGTACAGGGGGAAAAGGCGCTGACGCTGATGGTGTACATGTGCGGCAGCAACCTGGAGTCGGACTACGGCTCCGCTTCCGCGGACATCTTCGAAATGGCGCTTTCGGACTTTGACGCCGACCAGGTGAACGTACTGGTGTTCACCGGCGGTTCGACCCGCTGGGCCATCCCGGGCATCCCGGTGCAGGAGCGCAGCGTGTGGACCGTGTATCCCTATGCGTTCTATGAATCGCTGCCGGAGCTGGGCGAGGGCCAGCACTACACCGACGACCAGCTGCTGCGCAGCACCCGCAAGGCGCTGGCGCCCATGCAGCTCAGCGCGCTGACCAGCATGGGGGCGCCGAAGACGCTGGCGGAATTCCTGCAGTTCTCCCACGACTACTTCCCCGCCAGCCGCTACGCGCTGGTGCTGTGGAACCACGGCGGCGGGCCGAGCATGGGCGTCTGCGTGGACAGCCTGTTTGACGACGACCTGATCTCCATCGGCGAATTGACCGCCAGCCTGCAGAACAGCCCCTTCGCCCGGGAGCGCCTGGAGTGGATCGGCTTCGACGCCTGCCTGATGGGCTCGGCGGAGATCGCGCGCCAGCTGGCTCCCTACGCCCGCTACATGATCGCCTCCGAGGAGACCGAGCCCGGCAGCGGTTGGAGCTACGAATTCCTGCGGGATGTGGAAAAGGACGCCACCGGCGCGGACACCGGCAGGCGCATCATCGACGCCTACATCGACGGCCTGTCCGCCAACCCGAACTACAAGGTCACGATGTCCTGCATCGACCTGGACCGGATGGACGCCGTCAGCAAGGCCAGCGGCACGGTGTTCGCCGAGCTGAACGAGCTGCTGACCGGCGAGACCTACCTCAGCTTCGCCAAGGCCCGGGAGGCTGGCACGTTCTTCGGTCACGCCGACGATCCCCAGCGCTCCAGCGACTACGACCTGGTGGACTACGGCAGCTTCATCGCCCACCTGGACCAGGGCTCCGAGGCCTCCCGCGACGCGCTGATGGACGCGCTGGACGCCGCGGTGGTCTACTCCCGCTCCACCATCGACGAGGCGAACGGGCTGTCGATCTACTATCCCCACTTCAACACCGGCGTCTATCGCTATGTCTCCTCCAATTACGGCGCGCTCAGCCTGTCCGACGCCTACAGCGACTTCGTGAACCGCTACGTGGACTTCCAGACCGGCGCCTCCCAGGTGGACTGGAGCAGCCTCTCCACCATCTCCCACCTGGGCAGCAGGGACGTGCGCTCGGTGCTGTCGCTGCGGCTCTCCGAGGCGCAAATGAGCTTCCTGGCCGAGGCCCAGCTGGCCGTGTTCGAAAAGGACGGCGAGGGCTACGCGCTGGTGTCGGTGGTGCCGGAGGTGGAGGTCGGCGAGGACACGCTGTCCGCCGAGTACCTGCATCGCGCGCTGTTCATCGTGGATGAGGGCGGCGAGCCCCTCTCCCCCGCCCTGCCCTTCACCGCCCTCGGCGACAACCTCTACAGCGCCGAGGCGGAGCTGGTGGCCCACGACACGGCGGGCGGCGAGCTCCTGCGCCAGAAGGCCCAGCTGCACTTCTCCCTCGCCGGGGAGGACGGCGCCATCGCCATCACCGAGGTGCTGGGATACGACGAGGCCCAGGACAGTTACATGCAGCGCTATGACATCCTGCTGGACGAGTTCGACGCCATTGAGCTGAAGCGCGAGGTGCGCGTCCCCGTGGCCTTTGCCGGAGACACGATGGTGAGCTGGAACGAGTGGACGCGCGTGGACGACACGCTGTGCGTCTGCCATCCCCAGGGCGGCCAGCGGCTGATGATGCTGCACGACAAACTGGATCACGACAGGCTGTTCGCCAGCTTCGCCATTCGGGACTTCCAGAACAACCGCTTCCTCAGCGCGTTTTCGGCGCTGTCGGCCTACAACAACCGACGGGGCGACGAGATCGTGCTGGCCTACGACGACGCCAAAATGCTGCTGCTGAGCAACCCGCTGTTCACGGGGGGCGAACAGACCAACGCGGTGCTGTCCATGGACGTACAGAACATCTTCGGGCAGGAGGCCATCGTGGCGATGCGGAACGTCTGCCTGAACGGCGAGGCCACCGACCTCACCACCGAGGTCTACGGCTTTGGCGAGCTGGACGGCCTGGCCGAGCAGGAGCAGCAGCGCCTGGTGCTGTGGATCCCCGCGGAGCAGCTATCTTCCGTCGGGACGCTGGAGACTGTCACCTTTGACCTGGTGCTGCTGGACCCCGCCACCGAGGCGGAGCTCGGCCGCGTGCCCGTGGAGGTCAGCCTGAACCAGAGCGTATAGACCCGATTCGCCAAGTCGGCGGGAACGGCAGGGGCGGCGCAATGCCGCCCCTGCCGCCGTATGACGCGCCGGCCATAGAGCTGAAGCGAAGCGTTTGCGGGTGACGACCTCATCCGTCTTCCGACAAAATCGCAAGCGATTTCGCCGGAATCCACCTTCCCCATAGGGGAAGGCGATGAACCCGGATTGCCACGTCGCTTCGCTCCTCGCAATGACGTGGTTCGACAATGCTTCGCTGTACGTCATTGCGAGGAGGCCTTCAGGCCGACGTGGCAATTCGGTCTCCTCTTTGATGAAGAACAGTGACAAAGGTGGCAGAGAATCGTAGGGGCGGCGATGCGGCCCCCGCCCAAAGCCTTCCCCAAATGGGGAAGGTGGCCGAGCACAGCGAGGTCGGATGAGGTCGTTCTCCCCATACGATGCGTTTGCGTACTGGGGCGGGCGGCACAAACCGGCATCTCGCGCGCACCGCTTCCCGCACCGCGCACGAGATGCCGCCCCTGCGCCAACGTTTGTTCCTGTCGTCGCAGTACGATTGGAACCCATGGCGTTTGCCCTGGCCGGTGACCCCTTGTGCTTTGTGGAAAAGTGTGCTATATTGTATCAGAGAAATTATGCCCCGCGGCGCAGTGCGCGGCCGCGGCGGCGTGAGGAGCGCCTGTTACCGATGAAAACGGCATTGATTATCCCCGCCTACAAGCCCGCGAAGGAGCTGTTGGCGCTGATCGACCAGTTCGTGCAAAACCCGCAGTTCGTGCCCGTGGTGGTGGACGACGGCAGCGGCGCGGAATTTGAGCCGATCTTCGCCGCGCTGCCCCGGGGCGTGCAGCTGCTGCGCCACCCGCAGAATCGTGGCAAGGGCGCGGCGCTGAAGACGGCCTTCGCCCACGTGCTGCAGAACATGCCCCAGTGCGACCAGGCCGTGACCGCCGACGCCGACGGCCAGCACCGCTATGAGGACATCCTGCGCGTCTGCGAAAGGGCGCGGGCCAATCCCGGCGCGCTGGTGCTTGGCAGCCGGAAGTTCGAGGGCGACGTGCCGCTGCGCAGCCGCTTCGGCAACGGCGTTACCCGGCAGGTTTTCGGCATCGCCAGCGGCGTGAAGGTCTACGACACCCAGACCGGCCTGCGCGCCTTCGGCCGCGACGCGCTGAAGGCGTTCTCTGAGGTCCCCGGCGACCGCTATGAATACGAGATCAACATGCTGCTCACGGCGGCGCAGGGCGGCATGCCCATCCTGGAGGAGTGGATCGAGACGGTCTACCTGGACGACAACGCCTCCAGTCACTTCAATCCCTTCCGCGATTCGCTGAAGATCTACCTGTGCATCCTCAAGTTCTGCGCCTCGTCGCTGCTGGCGTTCGCGGTGGACTACGTGCTGGCGCTGGTGCTGAAGGCGCTCACGGCGTCCTGGCCCGCCGCCGCGTCGCTGAACTTCAGCGTCATCGTCGCCCGCGTCGTCAGCGGCGCGGTGAACTTCACCGTCAACCGCCACGTGGTGTTCAACGGCAACGAAAAGCTGGGCAAGGCCATCCTGAAGTACGCGGCGCTGGCCGTGGTGATCCTGGGGCTGAACCTGGCGCTGATGCATGTGCTCACCGGCCCGCTGCACCTCTCCTTCGCCCTGGCCAAGATCATCGTCGAGTTTACGCTGTTCCTTATGAACTTCGCCGTGCAGGGAAAATTCGTGTTCCGGAAAAGATAGCCTTCCCCTGAAGGAGAAGGCAAGGCTCGGAGGTGCGCATGGAATACACCGCCATGGATCAATACTGGATATGGCTCTCCAGCGTCGAGGGGATCGGGCCGAAGCGCTTTTACCAGCTGTTGAGCCTGTATGAGGACGCCCGCCAGGTGTGGGACGCCCTGGGCGGCGTGCTGGTGCCCCCGGACATGCAGATCATCGGCCAGGCGGCGCTGAACAACCTGCGCGAGGCCCGGGACGAGGGCGCCTTCTACCGGCTGTTCGACAGGCTGGAGCGCTCCGGTGCGAGGGCCGTGACGCGGCTGAGCGAGGACTATCCCGCCCCGCTGACCGGCATCTACGATCCGCCGCCCACGCTGTACGTGCGGGGCGAATGCCCGCTGACCGGCGAGCGGATGCTGGCGGTCGTCGGCTCCCGACGCTGCACCCGGGACGGCCAGCGCGCGGCCCGCGAATTCGCGAAGGGTCTGGCGGAGAACGGCGTCTGCGTCGTCAGCGGCATGGCCCGTGGCATCGATTCCCACGCCCATCGCGGCGCGCTGGACGGCGGCGGGCACACCATCGCCGTGCTGGGCTGCGGCGTGGACGTGGTCTATCCGCCGGAAAACGAGGGCCTGATGCGGGAGATCCTGGACAGCGGCGGCACGGTCGTCTCCGAGTTCTTCCCCGGAACGCCGCCCAATCCCGGCAACTTCCCCGCCCGCAACCGCATCATCAGCGGCCTCTCCCGGGGCACGCTGCTGGTGGAGGGGGCGAAGGCCTCCGGCGCGATGATCACCGTGAACCTGGCGCTGGAGCAGGGCCGCGACGTGTTCGCGATCCCCGGCGGCATCTACTCGCCGCTCAGCGACGCGCCGAACCGCATGATCCTCGAAGGGGCGTACCCCGTGGTGTGCCACTGGGACATCCTGGAGCACTATCGCTGGGCCAGCCGCCCGGGCGAGAACGCCGCGAAAAAGTGTCCCCCGCCGGAGCTGGACGCCGACGAGGAAGCGGTGGTAGCACCCCTGCGGGAACAGGCGATGAGCTTCGACGAGCTCGCCGCCGCCACCGGCTTTCCCGCGTCCCGGCTAAATTCCCACTTGACAATGCTGGAACTTCGGGGAATAATAGAAAAGGTGCCGGGCGGGCTGTACCGCTCGTACAGGTAGAGGGAGAATCCTTCCCCCTCCTCCGCCCTGACAGATCCTGCCCGAGGTCCTGAAGGATCCTCCGGCCGCAGAATCTGCAATGCAGGTATTTTTCATCCGGCAAACGGGGTTTGCCTTCTGGAAAATTGCCTCCGTTCCCGGCGCACATGCCGCCGTGAACGATTAAAACAAGCATGTATGGAGGAAATCATGGCAAACAAACTCGTCATCGTCGAATCGCCGGCGAAGGCCAAGACGATTGGAAAATTCCTGGGACGCGGCTACAAGGTGGAGGCTTCCCAGGGCCACGTGCGCGACCTGCCCAAGAGCCAGATCGGCGTGGACGTGGAAAACAACTTCGAGCCCAAGTACATCACCATCCGCGGCCGCGGCGAGATCCTCGGCAAGATCCGCAAGGAAGCCCGCTCCGCCAGTAGGATCTATCTCGCGACCGACCCGGACCGCGAGGGCGAGGCCATCTCCTGGCACCTGGCGAACGTGCTGGGCATCGACGAGGATTCGGCCTGCCGCATCGAATTCCACGAGGTCACGAGCAAGGCCGTGAAGGCCGCCGTGAAGAACCCGCGGAAGATCGACATGGATCTGGTGAACGCCCAGCAGGCCCGCCGCGTGCTGGACCGCCTGGTGGGCTACAAGATCAGCCCGATCCTGTGGCAGAAGGTGAAGAAGGGCCTGAGCGCCGGGCGCGTGCAGTCCGTCGCCACGAAGATCATCTGCGACCGCGAGAGCGAGATCGAGGCCTTCATCCCCGAGGAATACTGGACCCTCGCCACGCCCTTCACCATCGGCAGCGCCGAGGTCGTCGCCCGCTACACCGGCGAAGGCGACGGAAAGGTGGAACTGCATACCCGCGAGGAGGCCGACGCCGTGATCGAGCGCTGCGCGAAGGCAAAGTTTGCCGTGAGCGCCATCAAGCAGGCCGAGCGCCGCAGGCTGCCCGCGCCGCCGTTCACCACCTCGAACCTCCAGCAGGAGGCCAGCCGCAAGCTGGGCTTCTCCACCCAGAAGACCATGCAGATCGCCCAGCAGCTCTATGAGGGCGTGGACCTGGCCGGCGAGGGCAGCCAGGGTCTGGTGACCTACATCCGCACCGACTCCACCCGCATCGCCGACGAGGCCGTGGAAGCCGTGCGCGAGCTGATCCTCGAAAGCTGGGGCGCGGACTACCTGCCCGAAAAGCCCAACGTCTACAAAACCCGCAAGAGCGCCCAGGACGCCCACGAGGCCATCCGCCCCACCGTGGTGGATCGCCGCCCGGAGAGCATCAAGGCCAGCCTGTCGCGCGACCAGTATCGCCTGTACAAGCTGATCTACGATCGCTTCGTCTCCAGCCAGATGACGCCCGCGCTGTACGATACCCTCGCCGTGGACATCGACGCCTCCACCGGCGCGCGCTTCCACTTCAACGGCCAGAAGCTGCGCTTCCCGGGCTTCACCGTGGTCTATGTGGAGAGCGTGGACGACCCCCAGGAGGAGGCCGAGAACGGCAACCTGCCGGAGCTTTCAGAGGGCATGGCCGCGAAGGCGGGCGAAATGAACGCCGAGCAGCACTTCACCCAGCCGCCGCCAAGGTACACCGAGGCCAGCCTGGTGCGCACGCTGGAGGAGAAGGGCATCGGCCGTCCCTCCACCTATTCCCCCACGATCTCCACCATCACCGGCCGCCGCGGCTACATCGCCAAGGAAAACAAGCGCCTGATCCCGACCGAGCTGGGCAAGATCGTCAACGACATGATGTGCAACAACTTCCCGGACATCGTGGACGTGGCCTTCACCGCCACCATGGAGGACGAGCTGGACGACGTGGAGGCCGGAAACGCCGACTGGCACAAGATCGTGTCCGACTTCTACGGCCCCTTCGAGAAGGATCTGGAGAAGGCCGAGGCGTCCATCGAAAAGGTCTCCATTGAAGATCGCGTGTCCGACGTGCCCTGCGAAAAGTGCGGCGCGATGATGGTCTACAAGATGAGCCGCTACGGCAAGTTCCTGGCATGTCCGAACTTCCCCGCCTGCCGCCACACGCTGGCCCTGCCGAACAACATCGGCGTGTCCTGCCCGAAGTGCGGCGGCGAGCTGCTGGAGCGCATCAGCCGCAAGGGCCGCAAGTTCTATGGGTGCGAGAAGTATCCGGACTGCGATTTCGTCTCCTGGGATCGCCCGGTGAACGACAAGTGCCCCGTCTGCGGCAGCTATATGGTGCTCAAGCGTGGCGGCAAGGATACCCTCTGGCACGTCTGCGCCAACGAAACCTGCCGGCACAAGGTGCAGGTGGAGAACAACGCGAACGAGGAAAACGATGGCTGATACCGTAACGATTGTCGGCGCCGGCCTGGCGGGCAGCGAGGCCGCCTGGCAGCTGGCCAAACGGGGCGTGCCCGTCCGGCTGGTCGAGATGAAGCCGATCCGCTACAGCCCCGCCCATCACAGCGAGGGCTTCGCCGAGCTGGTGTGCTCGAACAGCCTCAAGGCCGAGCACCTCTCCAACGCCTCCGGCCTCCTGAAGGCGGAGCTGCGGGCCATGGACAGCCTGATCCTGCGCTGCGCGGAGGAAAGCCGCGTGCCCGCGGGCGGCGCCCTGGCCGTGGACCGGGATCAGTTTTCCGCGAAGATCACCGGGGCGCTGAGGAGCCATCCGCTGGTGACGGTGGAAAACGCCGTGGTCTCGGAGATTCCCGACGCGCCGTGCGTCATCGCCACCGGCCCGCTGACCGACCCGTCCCTCACCGACGCCATCGCACGGCGCACCGGCTCGAGCGCGCTGAACTTCTTCGACGCCGCCGCGCCCATCGTCACCGCGGACAGCCTGGACATGAGCAAGGTGTTTCGCGCGTCCCGCTATGGAAGGGGCACGGACGACTACCTGAACTGCCCGATGACCGAGGCCGAGTACAACGCCTTCTACGACGCGCTGGTCGGCGCGGAGCTGGCAGAGCTGCACGACTTTGAGAAGAAGCTGGTGTTCGAAGGCTGCCTGGCCGTGGAGATCCTGGCCTCCCGGGGCCGCCAGACGCTGGCCTTCGGGCCGCTGAAACCGGTGGGGCTCGTCGATCCCCGAACCGGGAAGGAGCCCTACGCCGTGGTACAGCTGCGGCAGGAGAACGCCCAGGGCACGCTCTACAACCTCGTCGGCTTCCAGACCCGGCTGAAGTGGGGCGAGCAGAAGCGGGTGTTCGGCATGATCCCCGGCCTGGAACACGCGGAATTCGCCCGCTACGGCGTGATGCACCGCAACACCTACTTAAACGGGCCCCAAGTGCTGGGCTCGAACTACGCCCTGAAGGGCGAGCCGCTGATCCGCTTCGCGGGCCAGCTGACCGGCGTAGAGGGCTACATGGAGTCCACCGCCAGCGGGCTGGTGGCCGCCGTGGGCCTCTATAAGGCGCTGAACGGCCAGCCGGAGCCGGACTTCACCGACCAGACCATCCTCGGCGCGCTGGCGCGGCATGTCTGCACCCCGACGCCCAACTTCCAGCCGATGAACGCCAACTTCGGCATATTGCAGCCGCTCCCCTTCCGCGTGAAGGGCAAAAAGAACCGCTATGAGAAGCTGAGCGAGCGCGCCATCGAAATCACAAGCGAGGTAATCAAGAACTATGAGCTATGAACCCACCAGCATGTTTCGCGGCACCACCATCTGCGCCGTGAAGAAGGACGGCGTAATCGCCATCGCCGGGGACGGACAGGTCACCATGGGCGAAAAGACCATCATGAAGGCCACCGCAAAGAAGGTGCGGCGCATCTTCGGCGGCAAGGTGGTCATCGGCTTTGCCGGCAGCGTGGCGGACGCCTTCGCGCTGTCTGAGAAATTCGAGGACAAGCTGACCCAGTATTCCGGCAATCTGCCCCGCGCCGCCGTAGAGTTGGCCCAGGATTGGCGGATGGATCGCGCCATGCGCAAGCTCGAGGCGCTGCTCCTCTGCGCGGACAAGGAGAACCTGATGCTGATTTCCGGCACCGGCGAAGTCATCGAGCCGGACGACGGCGTGCTGGCCATCGGCTCCGGCGGAAACTACGCCCTTGCCGCCGCCCGCGCGCTCATCGAAAACACCGACCTCCCCGCCGCGGACATCGCCGGAAAGGCGCTAAAGATCGCCAGCGATATCTGCGTCTATACGAACGGAAATATCATCGTCGAAACGGTGTAATACTGAAAGGAAAAAGCCATGACAGCACTCACCCCCCGCGAGATCGTTCGCGAACTGGACAGGTACATCATCGGGCAGGACGACGCCAAGCGGGCCGTCGCCGTGGCGCTGCGCAACCGCTATCGCCGGGCGCAGCTGCCGGACGACATCCGCGAGGAGGTCACGCCCAAGAACATCCTGATGATCGGCCCGACGGGCGTCGGCAAGACGGAGATCGCCCGCCGCCTGGCAAAGCTGGTGGACGCGCCGTTCGTCAAGGTGGAGGCCACGAAGTTCACCGAGGTGGGCTACGTGGGCCGCGACGTGGAGAGCATCATCCGCGACCTCGTCGAGGCGGCCATCCGCCTGGTGAAGGGCCAGCACGCCGAGCGCGTGCGCATCCGCGCCGAGGCCAACGTGGAGGACCGGCTGGTGGAGCTGCTCACCCAGACCACCAAGCGCAAGCCCGCCAACCCCATCGACATCCTGCTGGGCAACAAGCCCAAGCAGCCGGAGCCCTCCCCCGAGGACCGCGACAAGCTGGTGCTGAAGCAGGACGACGCCCGCGCGAAGCTGCGCCGGGGCGAGCTGGAGCACGAGATCGTGGAGGTCGAGGTGGAGGAATCCTCGCCCCAGCCGGAGATTCCCGGCATGGACATCAGCATGAACGACATGCTGGGCAGCATCCTGCCGAAGAAGACGAAGCTGCGCAAGGTGGAGGTCCGCGAGGCCCGCAAGATCCTGCAGGCCGAGGAGGAGCAGAACCTGATCGACATGGACCGCGTCTACTCCGAGGCCATCGAGCGCGCCGAGCAGCACGGCATCGTGTTCCTGGACGAGATCGACAAGGTGGCGGGGCGCGGCGGCGGCCACGGCCCGGACGTGAGCCGCGAGGGCGTCCAGCGGGATATCCTGCCCATCGTTGAGGGCTCGACCGTGAACACCAAGTACGGTCCGGTCAAGACCGACCATATCCTCTTCATCGCCGCCGGCGCGTTCCACGTCAGCAAGGTCACGGACCTCATCCCCGAGCTGCAGGGCCGCTTCCCCGTGCGCGTGGACCTGAAGCCGCTGACCGTGGAGGATTACAAGCGCATCCTCACCCAGCCGGAAAACGCGCTGATTCGCCAGTACCAGCTGCTGCTGGGCGTGGACGGCGTAACGCTGGAGTTCGACGATTCCGCGCTGTCCGTCATCGCGGATTATGCTTGGCAGGCCAATGAGTCAAGCGAAAACATCGGCGCGCGGCGGCTGCACACGCTGATGGAGCGCATCCTTTCGGATATCGCCTTCAACGCCGGTGGCGGCGACGCACCGCAGATCAGCGTCCAGGTCAACGCTGAATACGTCAAGGCACAGCTCTCCGCTGACATCCACCAGAAGGATGTGCGAAAGTATATCCTCTAAGATCAGATCAAGCGCCATTCCGCGAAGGACTGGCGCTTTTGCTTGGTTTTGCGATGATATATAAATGTGTTTGCCTTTACATTCCGCCTCCGTCCCCGCTTCTCTGGATACCTTCTTCTCATCATCACAATCCGAATCACCCTCATTATTCTCCCCCCCCCTGTATTGATGAGATCGAGCATCCGTTCACCCAGAAGCCTCGCCAGTGTAAAGGGCGGATGCCTGCGAAGCAGGCAGATGAGGTCGTTTTCCCATCTAGAATGAACTGTTACTCTATAGTAGGGGTGCCATCCCGTGCGCGGTGCGGGAAGCGGTGCGCGCGTGATTCCGGTCTGCGGCGCCGGCCCTTGCCTCCCCCTTTGGGGAAGGTGGCTGGCCGCAGGCCGGACGGATGAGGTCGTCGTGATCTCCAAGGCCCCGAGGAACGCGATTTTTTGGCGGTCTGCTCGTAAAACGCACCGGCGTCCGCGCCAGCGGGCCGCCGGCAGCGCCGCGCTGAGATTCGAAGAATCCGCGCGGGCTGGTCGCGCTTGCAATGCATTGCAGGCGCGACTGCTTGACCCCGGAAACTTCGCTTTTGCACACGATGCGTGCAACG
>CADBZH010000038.1 GCA_902799045.1 uncultured Eubacteriales bacterium | reverse complement strand
CGCCCAATGGCTCAATTATCGCACATTTGCGGTAATTGAACAAGTCTTTTTGAGGGTATGGGCCCCTCTCAAAACCCAAATACATTATACAAGGAGCCGCCGATGAGCTTCGCCTATGCCCTCACGTTCTTCTGCGACGCGCTGCTGTACTATGGCGTGATCGGCTGCCTGGGGCTGCTGGGCGCGTGTCCGGAGAACCTGTTCCTGGCGCCGGTGATCCTGCTGTGCGCCTGCTGGCTCAGCGGACGGCTCACCGGGCGCGGCCAAGGCTGGCTTCGGTGGCTGCCGATGACGATGGCCGTTCCCGCGCTGATCGTGGTATCGAACTGGCCGGGGCGGATCGCGACGCTGCCGGCGGTGGTCTACCTGCCCCTCTATGTGTACAACAACCGCCGCGCGCCGGATTATGACTACGCGGCGGATCGCTTTCGCCACAGCCTGATCGCGATGGGCGTGGCGCTGTTCCTGGCCGCGCTGTTCCGCGCCGCCAGCTGGAAGCGGGGGCTTCCCTATCTGTTCCTCTACTTTACGCTGAACATGACGCTCCTGCGCCTGCTGCGCCACGACGATCGCGTGGCGCGCTCGCGCCGGTTCCGCGTCATCAATCTGGCGGGCGTGACGCTGGTCTGCGTCGCGGGGTTCGCGCTCTCACAGCCGGCGGTGATCGCGGCGCTGCGCGCCCTGTGGAACTGGTTTCTGGAAAACGTGGTGTTGAACCTGCTGGCGCTGGTGGCCATGGCGATCCAGTACGTGCTCTTCGGCCTGGCCTGGGTGTTCTCCCGCGTGTTCGGCATGGACGGCCTCATGGACGCGGGGATGCCGGCGCTCAACTCGCCGGACGCGAATCAAGCGCTCCTGCCGCGCACCGCCGCCGAGGTGCGCGTGCTGCCCGCCTGGGTGCAGTACGCGCTGAAGGGCATCGGGATCGCGCTGGTGATCGTGCTGGGATTTGTGATCCTGCGCGCGCTCTCCCGGCGGATCGGGCGGACGGAGATTCAGAGCGGCACCGACCGGCGGGAGTCGCTGGACGCGGAAGCGCCGAGGGAGCCGCGCCTGCGCCTGCGTCGACGGGATGCCCAGGATGGCGTGCGCCACTGGTATCGCAAGGCCCTGAGCCTCATACGGGCGCGCGGCGGTCGCGTCGCGGCGACGATGAACACGCTGCAGATCCAGCAGGAAAACGCCGATGCTGTCGACTACGCCGCCATGGACGCGCTGCGGGAGATTTACCTGCCCGTTCGCTACGGCGAGCGCGAGGCCGGCCGGGAGAACGTCGTCCAGGCAAAGGCGGCCTATGAAAGGCTGAAAAAGGGCGGCGGCTGAAGCAACAGCGAGAACCGGATTGCCACGTCGCCCCAATGGGTTCCTCACAATGACGTCGCTGGATGGCGATATGGTACGCGCCATTGCGAGGAGGGATACAGCGTATCCCGACGTGGCAATCCGGTTCCTTTCGTATTTGAGCTGCACTTGGATGCCGCGCAATTGCAGGGGAGCCCCCGCAGAAGCGCGGCAGCGTCATTCCTCTTCCCTAATCCCTAATCCCTACTCCCTACTCCCTACTCCCTACTCCCTCCTGTCCTGCTTCTGCTGGATCACCGGGTCGCGGGAGTCGCGGTGGATGTGGGCGCAATCGTTGAACAGCTCCAGCCGCGGGTGGATGTAGCCCGCCTCGACGACGGGCAGGTTCACAATGATGACGGACGTGAAGTCATAGGGCAGCACCGAGCAGACGTAGGGAAAGGGCAGCGACAGGATGTGCCCGATGGCGCAGGCACCGGAGCCGCCGTGGCTGAACAGGGCGATGGTCCTGTCGGAGCCGCCCGTGCAGAAATAGCGGGTGCCGACGCGCCGATAGCCGTAGCCCGCGAGGAATTCGTCGATCTTCGCGGCAATCATGGCGTCGTAGTCGGTGGCGGCGTTGCCCTTGAAGAAAGGATGCTCGCGCCAGTCGGCGGCGTGGAAATCAAAGTCCTCCGCCTCGATCAGCGCGTCGCCCAGCGTCCACGGATGGCCCTCGCAGGGGATGCCCTCGCCGCCCCAGCCGATTTCGTGCATGTAATCCAGCGTCGTGACCGGCAGGTTCAGCTTCCGCGCCGTGTGGGCGGCGGTCTCGGCGGCCCGTCCGCAGGGCGAGGCATAGATCTCGCAGATCCCCTCCCCCGCCAGGCGCTCGGCACAGGCCGCCGCCTGCGCGTGCCCGGTCTCGGTCAGGCAGTCCAGCTCATAGTTCGGTTCCCCGTGCCTTACAAATATGATGCGCATGCGGCCTTCCTCTCACTCAATCCCCGCGTCCCTGCGCAGCACCCCGCGCAGCCAGCGGCCCGTCTCCGTCAGCTCCGACTCGGCCCAGCCGTCGGTCCTGGCGCAGTCCGCCCGGACCAGCGCCGCGCTCTCATCGCGGTTGGAGAGGCTCCAGGCGATGTAGGACAGGCCGTGCTTCTGGATCAGCTCCACCCACGCCGCGGCGGATTCATAGTCGATCACGCCGTCGCCGGAGGCATCGCAGATGCTGAATTCGTCGATGAACACCGGCAGGCCCTCGGCCAGCGCCCGCTCCGCCTTGGCCCGGAGACCCTCCTTGTGGGTGGCGGCGTAGAAGTGCAGCGAGTACATCAGGTTTTCGCCGTCCAGCGGGTCCTTCGCCGCGAGGTCCACGTCCTGGGACCAGTTAGGCGTGCCGCAGAGGATCACGGCCTTCGGCGCGTTTTCACGGATGACGGGAATGATGCGCCGCGCGTAGTCCTTCACCACCGGCCAGGTGACGCCCGCGCCGTTGGGCTCGTTGCAGATCTCATAGAGCACATGGGGCTGATCCGCCAGCAGCGCGCTCATGCGGCGGAAGAAATCCTCCGCGGCGGCCATGTGGATGTGGGGATCGCCGTCGCTCAAGATGTGCCAGTCCACGATGGCGTACATGCCCAGCTTCGCGCAGATCCCAACGCCCTTTTCGATCAGGGCCTCCAGCGCGGCCTGGTCGCCGCCGGTCATGTAGCCGCCCTCCTCGCAGGTGTACATGGCCAGGCGCACGGTGTTCGCGCCCCAGTCGTCCCGAAGGGTTTTGAAGCCCGCCTCGTTCACGAATTCCGGATACCAGGCCAGGCCCAGCGTGCTCACGCCGCGCAGCTGCACCGGCAGTCCCGCCGCGTCCGAAAGCCTGGTCCCGACGACGCGCAGCGCGCCATGCCGTTCAAAGTAAGTCGCCATATGCCTCTCTCCTTTGATCCTGATTATTTCACAATCCCCGGCACCTCGTAGCGGATGCGCAGCTTCGGGGCCTCGTTGAGCGTCACGCGATAGTTTTCCATCCAATCTGGGCTGCCGTCGTCCACATTGACGCCCTCGGCCGGCGGCGCGAACAGCTTCAGCGTCAGCGTCGCGGGGTCGGTGAGCGGCTTGTCGAAGAACGCGCTCATCAGGTCGACGGTCGCGGTGCCGGGCGCCTTGTAGAACCAGCGGCCGTTCAGCTCGACCATCAGGCCGATCGCCTGCTCCACGGTCATTTCGCAGAATTCCGGGTTGCCCTCAAAGGCGATCGGAATGGCGAGGCCGTCGGCGTCCTCGGAGCCGCCCCAGCGCAGCTGTGCCGGGAAGGCCGCCGCCTCGCCCTCGGTCATCTCCGGCATGAACCACGGGTCGTTCAGTACCTGCTCGCGATACGCCGCCAGCATCGGCTGCTCCACGCCCACGGAGGGGTTGTTCGGATCCTCGCGCTCAAGGCCCAGGCGGCCCCGGTCGCGGAACTGATAGAGGCTGATGGACTTGAACCAGTCCACCCGGTTGTCCCGCCAGTAATGCGCGAAGCGCACCACGGATTCGCCCTGCATGCGCGGCCCGGTGACGTCGCCGTCGGTGTTGAACTCGGCGGTGATCATCGGCTTGTCCTGCCCCGCCAGCTCCACGGCCCGCGCGTGGGTGCGCGTGAAGTTTTCGACAATCATGCCGATCGGATCGGCCTTGTAGCGCCCGCCGCCCACCTCGGCGATGTCATAGGGCCAGCCGTAGTGCAGCGCCGGATAGCTGTCCCAGCTCCAGATGTCCGCGGCGGCGTAGCAATCACGGAAGGCGTCCTCCCGCTCCATGCGGCCCTCGGACGTGCAGAAGCCGCCGCAGAAGATGACGCGCACCTGGGGCGCTTCCTCGTGGAGGATGCCAGCGAAGCGCACGAAGAACGCCCCGACCTGCTCATAGGTATAGCGCTTGTTGTGCTGGAACCAGTCGCCGGTGCACTCGTGGTTCACGCGAACCATCATCCGTCCATAAGGCCGAAGCTGCCGGGCGACGGCGCGCAGCTCGTCGTCGGAGAGGCCGCAATCCAGCGTCAGCGTCAGAAGCACGTCCTGGCCGTGACGGCGGATGTCCTTCATCTGCTCAAAGGGCTGGCCGTTCGCGCCGTAGGGAAAATAGTCGTCATAGGGATAGTCCCAGGCGAAGTTGATGGTCTTGTCCTTCCAGGCCTCGGAAATGCGCTGGGGCCACTCCGCGTCATGGGGATAATAGGTATACATGATGTTCACGGCGCGATGGGGGCGGCCCAGCTTGTGAAGGATATAGTCCTGGTTGACATACTCGGCGCGCTCGCTGCCATCGCCGATGTCCAGCGCGCAGCGCGCCGGTCCCATGTGCAGCTTCTTCATGGTCTCACCTCGTTCGGATGTGTATGGAATCATTATAAACGAATCCGCCCCCGGTTTCAACCGTTAACGGCGCTTCCCCGGCCAGAAATGATATTAAAATAGTGTACAAAAAGCCGCACCCCATGAACCATGGAGTGCGGGACCTGGTACACCATCAGGGGCTCGAACCCTGGACACCCTGATTAAGAGTCAGGTGCTCTACCAACTGAGCTAATGGTGCTCGCTTGATTGCCTGAACATTATAACGCGATTTACGGCGGCTGTCAATAGGGTCGGGGCGCCGGAATGCGTTGAATTAAGCGCATATTTGCGTTTAATCTTTGTTAATCGGCAGCGTGGGATTGCAAAGCGGGCCGGGAGCCTGTAAAATGTTGGAAGAGGACAGGCGCGCCAAGAGGCGCGCCGCATGACGGAGGCAGGCATGTTGAGGCGCATACTGGCCGCGCTCTGCGCGGCGCTTTGCATGATGGGAACGCTGGCCGGGGCGCTGGCGGGCGGAGCGGATGAGTACCGCATCGAGGTGGACATCGCCAACCAGATCACCACGGTCTATCGCTGCTCGGACGGCGCGGTGGCGCGACAGATGATCTGCTCCACCGGCCTGGACGACACCACGCCCCGAGGCACGTTTCACCTGCAAAAATCCCGCGCGGCGGATCGCTCCGAGTGGTACTTCATCGGCAAGTACCAGTGCTTCGTGAAATACCCCACGCGCATCCAGGGCTCGATCCTGTTCCACTCGCTCCCCTACGCCGACGACGACATGAGCGCCCTCGACCCGGAGGCGGCCGCCCTGCTGGGTCAAAAGGCCTCCCACGGGTGCGTGCGCCTGCGCTGGCAGGACGCGAAGTGGATCGCCCGGAACTGCCCCGACGGCACCGAGACGCGCATCTTCACCGGCGCCACCGATGAACAGGCCCTGCGAAAGCTGCTGCTCAAGCGCGGGTTCAGCGTGGATAACGGCATGAGCTACGAGCGCTTCACCGCCTCCATCCAGCCGGAGGGCACCGAAGGACTGGGCCGGGGCGACACCGGCGATGAGGTGAAGGCGCTGCAAGGGCAGCTTCAGCGGCTAGGCTTCTACGGCGGCGCGGTGACCGGCGAGTATGACCGCGCGACCACGCTCGCCGTCATGCGCTACCAGAGCGCGCGCGGATTCAGCCCCACCGGCTTCGCCACCCGGCCCGTTCTCCGCAGGATTATGGCGGAAGAGTAGAAGCATCACAGGGGGACTGTATCGAAAAGCAGCCGCATCAAGCATAATATACCAAACACCATGTCGGCGGCGCCGACATGGTGTTTGGTATGATAGCATGTGCCTTTGCCGCTTTGAAGCGCCGGCGTGCGTCGGCTACTTCTTCGGCTGGTAGATCACCAGGTCCGTGAGGTTGCCGGCGTAGAAGCGCGGCACCTGCACGCGGGTCTTGTCGCCCCAGTACCAGCTCTTCTTCATGTAGTTGGGGATGTTCGCGGCGATGCTCTCCGAGCCGTAGTTGTAGAACTCGCCCAGCGTGACGATGCCGTCCTTGTTGCCGGCCTCGTCGGCGGCCAGGTAGCCGGGATAGGCGCCGCGCTTGCCGGCGGCGTTGCTGTTCCACCAGCGGTCGCGGTGGTTGTAGCCGAGGCCCTTGAGCAGGAAGAACGTGAAGAAATCCACCGTCTTCTCGGTCTTCTTGACGTTGTAATAGGTGGCGCGGGTATCCGACGCCGCCGTCATCACGGCGATGCGCCCGCCCTGGGCCGCCAGCTGGCCGCTCATGTCCTGCAGGAACGCGCCGCTGTAGCAGGAATCGAGGATCAGCACCACGCTGCCCCGGATACGGCTGACGCAGTTGAAGATCTCCTGGGAGGACATGGAATAGTTGGCGTTGGAGGGGTTGTCGTCATAGCCCGGCAGGGACATCCGGTAGCCGCCGTAGCCATTGGTCATGTGGCCGTGGGAGCAGAGATAGACGATGCTCACGTCCACGTCGGCGGTGCCGGCAAAGAAGCCGGAGATGCCGGAGAGCAGCCGCGTCTTGCTGGGGTTGCCCAGCACCTTCACGGTGTAGCCCAGGCTGCCGATGGCGGATTGGCTGAAGGCGGTCTCCATGCCCTTGGCGTTGTTCTCGGTGAAGGGAATGTAGCCCTTATAGTCCGGATTGAAGTAGCCGTAGGCCGCGAATAGGCGGTAGGTCGGCGTGGTGGCGACGGGCGCGGCGGGCGTGACCGTCACCTTCAGCGGGGCGGCGTTGGTTTCGCCCGCTTTGGCCGTCAGGCAGCCCGCGCCGGCGGCGACGGCGGTCAGCTCCCAGCGGGCGTTGGCCTCGCTGTAGGCCACGGTGAAGGCCGCGGCGTTGTCGCTGGCGTAGGTCGCGCCCGAGAGGGTCGCCTCGTCGAGGCTGGAGCTCTTCAGCGCCGGCACCGCCACCACCTGGCCGACGGTGAGCGTCAGCTCCGCGGCGTCAAACCACAGCGCGGCGGGCTCCGCGCCGGTGACCGTCACGCGGCAGAGCGTCTCGGAGCCGCCGGTGGTGCGCACCACGACGGTGGTCTCGCCGGAGGCGACGGCGGTGATCAGGCCACCCGCCGTGACGGCGGCGATGGCGGGGTTCTTCGATTCATAGGCGGAGACGTCGCCGTTGGCGCCATACTCCACCTCGGTCTGCAGCTGGAAGCTCTCGCCGGGATTCAGCGAGACGCGGTACACCGTGGTGTAGGCATTGGCCAGCTGGTCGTACTCCAGGCCGTACTCGGCGTTCAGCCCCACATATTCCGGGCCCTTGGTGACCTTCACGGTGACCTTCGCGGTCTTGCCGTTGTGGGTGCGGGCGGTGACGACGGCGCTGCCCACGGACGCGCCCTTGACGTAGCCGCTGCCGTCCACCGTCAGCACCTTCGTGTCGGAGCTGGTGAAGCTGACCGTGCCGATCCCGCCCTTGGGGAAGGAGGCGGTGAGCCGGCGGGTCTGTCCGACGCCGACCACGGGGTCCTTCGGCGCGAGGGCGACCTTGCTCGGGGCCTTTTCCACGTGCACCTTGCAGGTGCCGGAGATGCCGTTGTAGGCGGTCACCTTCACGGTGTAGTCGCCCTTCTTCACGCCGGTGATCGTGCCGTCGGCGGCGACCTTCAGCTTCTTCGGGACGCTGCTCTCCACGGTGAACTCGGTGGTGCCGAGCGACGCGCCGGAGGAAGCGTACATGGTCGGGACAAGCTTGTAGGCCTGCTTCACGCCGATGGTGATCGTGGCGGGCAGCTCCACCCGCGCGGGCTGCGGCACCGAGGGATCGAGCACCTTGACGGTGCAGGTGGCCGTCTTGTTGTTGAAGATGCGCGCCGTGATCGTGGCGGTGCCGGGGCTGACGGTGGTGACCAGGCCGCTGGCGCTGACGGTGGCGATGGCGGCGTCCGAGGACGTGTAGTACACCGTAGCGGCGGTTTTCTTGGTGAGCGCGGCCGTGAGCTGGCGGGTCTGTCCGCCGCCCATCAGCACCACGCTGGTCTCGCTCAGTTCGATCTTCTTCGGGGCCTTCAGCACCGTGACCTTGCAGGTCTTTTCGATGCCATTGGCGGACTTCGCGGTGATGATGGCGGTGCCCTTCTTCTTCGCCAGCAGCGCGCCGGTGGCAGGATTCACCTCGACGATCTTGGGCTTGCTGCTGATCCAGGTGAACGTGGTCGCGGCGCCCGACGGCACCAGCGCCGGCGTCAGCAGCGTGTAATTCTCCTTCAGGCCCAGGGTGAGCGTGGCCGGGAGGGTGAAATCGGTGGGCTCGACGGCGCCCTGGGCCGCCGCGACGGCGCGTTCGCCGTCCTCCGGCGCGGGGGGCGGGGTCGGCGTGGGTTCCGCGGTGGGCACGGGCGTCGGCTCGGGCGTCGGCACAGGTGTCGGCTCGGCTGTCGGCACAGGTGTCGGCACGGGCGTCGGCACCGGCGTGGGTTCCGCGGTGGGCACGGGCGTCGGCTCGGCTGTCGGCACAGTCGTGGGTTCAGCCGTCGGCTCCGGCGTGGGTTCCGCCGTAGGCTCTGTCGTGGGTTCGACGGTCGGCTCGTTTCCCTCGGAACCAACTTCGGTCGGTTTTTCTTCTTCAGACTCGACTTCGGTCGGTTCTTCTTCCGGAGATTCTACTTCGGTCGGTTCTTCTTCGTCTATAAAGCGGCAGGCCAGCGTCGCCAGCGGATAGTCGATATCGCCGTTGTACAGCGCCTGCACGTTGTCCGCGAAGGAATCCACGTAGGCGTTGAGTTCCTCAAAGCTCAGCGCTTCAAGGGCCTCCCCCGCCACAAAGCCGGAGACGATGCCGCGGACCTCGGCGTGGAAGGCGACGGGTTGGCGCACGCCCTCCTCAAACGGAGCAATTGCCAGCACCACGTCGTCCTGCGCCAGCACGGCAAACGGCTCCGGAGCCTCCGCGCCGTCATAGACGTTCAGCGCCTCGCCGGTCACCCTCGCGTAGTACGCCCGGAACGCCTCCGGCGCCTCGCCAGCGTCCCCTGGCTCAGCCTCCGGGGCCGTCTCGGGCGCGTTCGGGACGAGCTCCAGATCCTGTTCCTCGGGAATCCCGGCGTCGTCAGCCGTCTCCGCGAGGTCGGTCAGCTCCTCCTCCGCCAGGGCGGTGAAGGCCCCGGTCATCGGCGCGCAGCACAGCGCCAGAACCAGCATCAGCGTGAACCATCTCTTCATAACTACAGGTCTCCTTGTTCTGTCTATCGCCAGCACACGGATCATGTGCATACTCTTACATATTTATCTTACCGGTCTCCAACTGAATTGTCAATATTATGTAACCCGCAAAATGGCTCGATTCTGTGTCAAACCGGCTCCTTTTCGCGTTTCCATAAAAAAGACGCCCGGGGAGGGGTAAACGGTTGACCTTTCGGCAAATTTAACTTCAGGAGGACGAGCCCGTTCCTTGACATTTCCACCAGATGCCGTATGATAACGATAGGCGACGATATTCGGGAGGATTCCCCCATGCAGCAAACCCCAAAGAAGCGCTCCGCGTCGGAAAACCTGCGCATTTTCAAGCATTTCCTGCCCTATTTCAAGCCGCGTCTGCCGGTGCTGGCGCTGGATTTGTTCTGCGCTTCACTGACCACCGTGTGCGACCTGGTACTGCCGTTGATCGTGCGCTACATCACCAACATGGGCGCGACGAACCTGTCGGCGCTGAGCATCTCCATGGTGGTGCGGCTGAGCGTGCTGTACGTGCTGCTGCGCATCGTGGACACCGCGGCCAACTATTTCATGCAATCCGTGGGCCACGTGATGGGCACCCACATCGAGACGGACATGCGCCGCGACCTGTTCGCCCATCTGCAGGACCTGCCCCACGCCTACTACAGCAACACCAAGATCGGCCAGCTGATGAGCCGCATCACCAGCGACCTGTTCGACATCACTGAATTCGCCCATCACTTCCCGGAGGAGCTGTTCATCACGTCCATCAAGGTGGTGATCGCCTTTGTGATCCTCTGTGGCATGAACGTCCCGCTGACGCTGATCATCTTCGCGATGCTGCCGCTGATGGTGCTGTGCAGCAATCACTTCGCAAAGCCCATGCAGCGGACCTTCAAGGAATCGCGCCACCAGCTGGGCGAGATCAACGCCCGGGTGGAGGACAGCCTGTCCGGCATCCGCGTGGTGAAGTCCTTCGCCAACGAGGACGTGGAAAAGGATAAATTCGCCAAGGACAACCAGGCGTTCCTGGGCGTGAAGAAGCGCATGTATCACAACATGGCGGGCTTCCACTCCGTGACGCGCATGTTCGACGGCATCATGTACATCCTGGTGGTGTGCGTCGGCGCGGTCTTCATGATCATGGGCCGCATATCCGCCGCGGACCTGGTGGCCTACCTGCTCTACGTCACGACGCTGCTGGCCTCCGTGCGGCGCCTGGTGGAGTTCACCGAGAGCTTCCAGCGGGGCATCACCGGCATCGAGCGCTTCGTGGAGGTGATGGAGGAACCGCCGCAGATCGCCGACCTGCCCGGCGCGACGGAGCTGAAGGACGTGCGCGGCGAGCTGGAATTCGACGACGTGTCCTTTGCCTATGAGGATGGCGACCGGGACGTACTGAGCCACATCAACCTGCACGTGCGCCCCGGCGAGAGCGTCGCGCTGGTGGGGCCGTCCGGCGGGGGCAAGACCACGCTGTGCAACCTGATTCCCCGCTTCTACGAGGCCCAAAGCGGCGTCATCCGCATCGACGGCAAGGACATCCGTTCGTTTACCCTCCATTCCCTGCGCAAGCAGATCGGCATGGTGCAGCAGGACGTGTACCTGTTCTCCGGCACGGTGCTTTCCAACATTGAATACGGCCGCCCCGGCGCGAGCCGCGAGGAGGTCATCGAGGCCGCGAAGCTGGCGGGCGCCCACGGCTTCATTATGGAGCTGGAAAACGGCTACGACGCCTATGTGGGCGAGCACGGCGTGAAGCTCTCCGGCGGGCAGAAGCAGCGCATCTCCATCGCCCGCGTGTTTCTGAAAAACCCGCCGATCCTGATCCTGGACGAGGCCACCAGCGCGCTGGACAACGAATCCGAGCACCTGGTGCAGAAGAGCCTTGAGGGGCTGATGAAGGGGCGCACCACCTTCACCATCGCCCACCGGCTCACCACCATCCGCGGCACGGCCACGATCCTGGTGCTCACCGACGAGGGCATCGTCGAACAGGGCAGCCACGCCGAGCTGATGGCCCGCCGGGGCGTGTATTACAACCTGTACAGCATGTACCGGGAGAGCGAATAATCGTCATAACAGACCGAAGTCTGAATTTCGGGCATATTCAGACTTCGGTCTGTTTTTGTTTCTTCCGCTTCACGGCGATCAACCGGGGCGGGTCGTTGGGCTGGTTCATGTAGTGCTTCGTCATCGCGTCATACCGCTTGGGATCGAGGCGCGCAGCCCACGCCTCCAGCGCGGCCAGCTCCCGCGCGCCCTCGTCATGGCCGGGATAGACGCAAACCGTCAAAAGGCCCTCCGGCGCGAGGATCGACAGCGCCGCATCCACGGCCGCAAGCGTCGTCTCCACACGGGTCGTCACGCCGTGCTCGGCCCCCGGCAGCCAGCCGAGGTTGAACATCACCGCGTCCACCGGTTCCGGAACCAGCTCCGCCATGTGCTCGTGGCCCCGGCAAAACAGCGTCGCGCGTCCGGACAGGCCCTCCGCCTCCAGCAGTGCCCGCGTTCGCCGGACGGCCTCCGGCTGCACGTCGAAGGCGTATACGCGCCCACTCTCGCCCACCAGGCCGCAGAGCCAGCGCGTGTCGTGGCCGTTGCCCATCGTGGCGTCCACCTCCCGGGCACCTTCGCGGAGCGCCGGCTCCACCAGCTCCGCCGCCCAGTAGCGCGCCGAGCGAAAATCCTGTGCCATAAAGGTCGCCTCCCGTCGAATCCGATGCGTCTATTATACAGGATCCGCCGGGATTTGGAAAGGGGCGTCTGAAGCGCCAGCGGAATGCTCTCCCCCTCCCCGTTATATGCAGGTCATTGCTTCATCAAGGAAGCCTGGGGAATAAGTGAAATGCAGTCAGCCAATCATGCGTACAGATCCGTCGCGTCGTCCGGCGGCGTTGTGGGCTATGCTCTGCCATATACGTCAATGCACCCCCAAGGATCCGCAAAAAGCCAAATCTTTTCACGGCGTTCGTTGAACGCGGCTCGCGCCTGTGATAATATACATACGATAGACTGGACAAGGAGTCGTTCCCATGCAGAGCAATCTCACCCCGTGGCGCTCAATGAAGCGCGCGCTCATCGGGGACAGGCAATTCTATAAGATGGTGCTGGCCATCGTGATCCCGATCATCATCCAGAACGCGATCACGAACTTCGTGAACCTGTTGGACAACATCATGGTGGGCCAGGTGGGCACGGAGCAGATGAGCGGCGTGTCCATCGCGAATCAGCTGTTGTTCGTGTTCAACCTGTGCGTTTTTGGCGGCATCTCCGGCGCGGGCATATTCTCCGCCCAGTTCCAGGGCGCGGACAACCAGGAGGGCGTGCGTCACTGCTTCCGCTACAAGCTGTGGGCCTGCGCGCTGTTGCTGGGCGCGGCGCTGGCGGTGTTCCTGATGGGCGGCGAATTCCTGATCACCCGCTTCCTGCACGACGAGGCCGACCCGGAGCGCGTGGCTGTGACGCTGGCGCACGGCATGGCGTATCTGCGGATCTTGCTGTTCGGGCTGCTGCCCTTCGCGTTGACGCAGGTCTACGCGGGCACGCTGCGCGAAACCGGCGAGACGAAGCTGCCGATGTTCGCGGGCATCGTCGCGGTGTTCGTAAACCTCCTGTTCAACTGGCTGCTGATCTTTGGCAACCTGGGCTTCCCGAAGCTGGGCGTCGAGGGCGCGGCCATCGCCACGGTGATCTCCCGCTATGTGGAGCTGTCCATCGTCATCGGCTACACCCATACCCACGCCAACCGCTATCGCTTCGTGAACGGGCTGTACGCCAGCCTGCGCGTGCCGAAGGCGCTCGCGCAGGACATCACCGTCAAGGGCCTGCCGCTGCTGATCAACGAAGGCCTTTGGTCGATGGGCATGACCATGCTGGCCCAGTGCTATTCCGTGCGCGGATTGGACGTGGTGGCGGCCATGAACATCTCCAATACGATCTCCAATCTCTTTTCCGTCACGATCCTCTCGATGGGCAGCGCCACGGCGATCCTGGTGGGCCAGGCGCTGGGCTCCGGCGACATGGAAGAGGCCAGGGCACGCGCCTGGCGGCTGGTCGCCTTCTCCATCGCCGTCAGCGTGGCGACGCTCCTGGTGATGAACCTGATCGCGCCGCTGATCCCCCAGGTCTACCGCACCTCGGACGAGGTACGCGGCCTGGCGACCCGGCTGCTGCGCATCTGGTCGTTGTGCATGCCGCTGATGGCCTTCTGCAACAGCGCCTACTTCACGCTGCGCTCCGGCGGCAAGACGATGATCACCTTCCTGTTTGACAGCGGCTATACCTGGGCCATCGCCGTCCCGCTGGCCTGGTGTCTGGTGCACCTGACGGATCTGTCCGTGCTGACGATCTACCTGCTGGTACAGCTGGCGGATATACTGAAGTGCATATTCGGATTCATCCTGATGAAGAAGGGCGTCTGGCTGAACAACATGGTGGCATAGGGCCCGGCCATCCCGGGGTGGGCATGCGGCTTAACGGATAGATCAACCCAAAAAAGCGCCCGATCCTTTCGGATCGGGCGCGAATCTCAACCTACACAGACGCCCGCCCCATAATCTACGGGGCGGGCGGATGGTCAGTGTACGCGGCAGCAGTTGGCTGCCGGTCCTACCGG
>CADBZH010000037.1 GCA_902799045.1 uncultured Eubacteriales bacterium | reverse complement strand
GCGCCCAGGAGGGCGGCGGCGTGTATTCCAACGCCAAGTCCGGCGGCCTGTCCGTGCAGGGCGCGCCCGTCGTGAACGACAACTACGCCCCCTCCGGCAACAACATCAAGCTCAAGAACGGCGCGAAGATCGCCGTGGCGGGCCGCCTCGAGGACGGCGCGCTGCTGGACGTGAGCGCGGAGAAGACCGACAGCGTGCTCACCAGCGGCCTGCAGGACAGCGGCAGCAGCCTGGATGCCTTCACCTATAACGGCAACCGGGGCAGCGCGAAGCCCTCCCTGAAGGACGGCGAGCTGTTCATCAACCTGGACGTGAAGGCCGACGTGTGGGTCAGCGACTGGGACGGCCTGCAGAAGGCGGTCAACAACGCCACCAACGGCCAGGTCATCGCCCTGAGCCAGAACATCAAGTCCGGCAGCGCGGGCCGCATCTGGGTCGGCGGCAAGACCATCACCATCGACCTGAACGGCTATGCCATCGAGCGCGAGGTCAACGGCCAGACGATCACCAGCATGGGCAAGGGCTTCAAGCCGGTCACCTATGAGCTCGGCGACAAGAACGGCCACGTGATCGAGATCCAGGAGCGCGGCAACCTGACCATCAAGGACAGCGTGGGCACCGGCGTCATCAAGGGCGGCTTCGCCCAGCGCGGCGGCGGCATCCACGTCGGCGCGAACTGCACCCTGAACTTCGAGGGCGGCACCATCACCGGCAACCGCGCCAACGCCGGCGGCGGCATCTATGCCCGCGGCATCCTGAACCTGAAGGGCGGCGTCATCAGCGGCAACTATGCCGAGGGCGGCGGCGGCATCGCGACGTCCGACGGCGGCTGGGTGAGCTCCAGCGGCGATCCCGTCATCGTCGACAACTCGGCTGAGAAGGGCGCCGGCATCTACAACGAAGGCACCGTCAAGCTGAACGGCGGTCGCATCGAAAGCAACCAGTCGACCGTCTACGGCGGCGCGGGCCTCGAGAACCACGGCACGGCCGAGCTGACCGGCGTCACCTTCAAGGGCAACACCGCCGTGGGCCGGGGCGGCGCGATCTTTAGCGACGAGGATACCAGCCTCACGGTCACGGGCTGCGTGTTCGAGGGCAACAGCACCGAGAGGTCCGGCGGCGCGATCTACACCAATAGCGACCTGAGCGTGACCGGCGGCGAATTCTACGCCAACACCGCCAAGGGCAACGGCGGCGCGATCAACTCAGAGGAAGATACCACCACCACCATCAACAGCGGCACCTTCACCGGCAACAAGGCCGGCAGGTACGGCGGCGCGATGCTGATCGGCAACGACACCGCCCTGAACCTGTACGGCGGCACCTTCACCGGCAACAGCGGCTACGTGGGCGGCGGCATCGTGATCTGGGAAGAGGATTCCACGCTCCGCGTCAAGGGCAGCGTCGTGGTTCGGGACAATACGGCCTCGAAGTACGGCCATAACCTGTACCTTATGGCCGAGGACGAGTCGGGCGACAGCCTGCACGACGACCTGGGCAGCATCATGCACGTGGACGGCAAGCTGAACCCGGATACGGACATCTGCGTGGGCCTCGGCACCTACAGCGGCGTCTATACCACCGGCTACAGCAAGTATCACCAGGGCGAGGAGCCCGACCTCTACTTCTCCGCCGAGGAGGGCAACGCCGTCCGCCTCAAGGGCAATGAGGTAGAACTGATCAACACCGACTGGATCGACCTGCAGCGGCAGATCACCCGGGCGGAGGATGGCGCGACCATCACCCTGGAGCGCAGCTGGAGCGGCGACGCCAAGGATGAGCCGCTGACCATCCCCGCGGGCAAGACCGTCACCATCGACCTGAACGGCCAGCGGCTGGTCCGCACCGGGAAGAGCATCTCCGACAAGAACAGCGTCATCGTCGTGGAAAGCGGCGCGACGCTGACCATCAAGGACAGCTCCGGCAAGAACGGAGGCCAGATCACCGGCGGCATGGCCAAGGAAGGCGGCGCCATCCGGAACATGGGCACCCTGCGCCTGGAGGGCGGCACCCTCACCGGCAACACGTCCCGCCTGGGCGGCGCGGTGTCGAACGTCTCCGACGATGGCAAGGCCGTGTTTGAGATGACCGGCGGCGTCATTAAGGGCAATACCTCCGAGCAGGGTGGCGCCATCGCCAGCAACGGCACCCTGCGCCTCACCGGCGGCAGCATTACGAACAACACCGCCAGCCGTTCCCACGGCGGCGCGCTGTACCTGACCGGCGGCGAAGCGGAGCTGGCCGACATTGCCATCATCGGCAACACGGCCCTCAAGGGCAGCGGTGGCGGCATCTACTTCAACGACGCTTCCGTGAAGCTGAACAACGTGAAGCTGACCGGCAACAAGGCGGCCTTGCAGGGCGGCGGCGCGTTCTATGGCGAAAGCGCCACGCTGGGCGTGGAGGGCGCGACGGTGGTGTACAACAACACCGCCGCCACCGGCCACAACATCATGATGGCCAGCGGTAACGTGCTGCGCGTCACCGGCGGGCTTACCGACGCCGCGCGGGTGGACCTGACCTCCCCGGTGGACACCGAGGCCACGCTGACCGAGGGCCTGGAGGCCAACGGCGGCAATGCCGAGCGCTTTACCTACAATAATACCACCGGCAAGGCCGTGCTGGCGGGCGGCGAGCTGTACGTCAACATGGAAGTGGAAGCGGACGTGTGGGCCAGCGATTGGAAGGGCCTGCAGGACGCCGTGAACAAGTCCACCTCCGGCCAGGTTATCGCCCTGGCGGCGGACGTCACCGGCAACGGCAGCCAGAGCATCAAGTTTGACGGCAAGACCGTCGTCCTGGACCTGAACGGCCACACCATCAACGGCAAGGGCAATGACGACAACAGCGTGCTCTGGGTCACCGGCAAGAGCACCCTGACCATCCGCGACAGCAAGGGCACCGGCACCGTCACGGGCGGCCGTGCCGAGCGCGGCGGCGCGATCAACGTCGGTGACAAGGCCACCGTGAACATCGAGGGCGGCACCTACTCCGGCAACAGGGCCACCGAGCACGGCGCTGCGTTCTACGTGTACGGCACGCTGAACATGACCGGCGGCACCATCAGCGGCAACACCTCCAGCCATCGCGCGGGCGCGATCTACGTGGCCGGCAGCGGCAAGGCGAACCTGTCGAACGTGGTCATCCGCAGCAACACCGGCGATCACGCGGGCGCCATCTTCGTGGACGGCACCCTGAACGCCGAGAACGTGCGCTTCGAGGACAACGTGTCCGTGAACTACGGCGGCGGCGCGATCTACTGCCAGGGCGGCTCGACGAGCCTGACCAGCTGCGTGTTCACCGGCAACCAGTGCAAGGACTACGGCGGCGCGGTGTTTGTCCAGCAGGGCAGGACCGTCAACCTGACCGATTGCACCATCACGGGCAATACCGGCAAGTTCGGCGGCGGCGTCTTCGTCAAGGGCACCGCGAACCTGAACGGCGGCAGGATCACCGGCAATACCGCCAGCTCCAGCGGCGGCGGCATCCGGGTGGACGGCTCCGATTATCCGACCCTGAACATCGAGGGCAGCCTGGTGGTGAAGAACAACGAGGCCACCACGGGCAACAATGTCTACCTGCCCCGCGACCACTACATCACCTTCTCCGGCCCCATGACCAAGGGGGCCCAGGTGGACGTGTCCCTGAGGGACGACTGGGGCGTCTTCGCCAAGGACTATTCGACCCACAACAGCGATGACCCGGCGACCTTCTTCACCTCTGTCGAAGGCTATACCGTTTCCCTGGCCAACGGCGAGCCCTATATGGGCGAGACGGCCCAGACCCTGGAAAAGGGCGGCGCGCGGTCCGTGTCCGCCAACGGCGTGAGCAGCCGCAACTGGATGTCCGGCATTCCCGACGAGCGCAGGCTCAACGAGATCAACATTCCCGGCACCCACGATTCGGCGATGTACCGCCTGCGCTATTCCCTCTTTGGAAGCGGACTGCAGAAGTGGGCTGTCTGGTATCAGAAGAACGCCCAGACCCAGTATCGCTACATCAACCAGCAGATGGACGAGGGCTTCCGAATCTTCGACTTGCGCCTGAACAACGAGTATGAAGAGCTGGGCCTGTTCAACATCGTCACCGGCTACGACGACGACGGCGTGAACCTGTGGCTGTGCCACGGCCAGGTTTCCGCGGCCGGCACCAGCTGGGCGGAAGACCCCAATGGCAACAGGCTCTCCTTCGCTGAGGTGCTCGGCTGGGTGAAGACATTCCTGCAGAAGCATCCCACCGAGGTCATCATCCTGAACCTCGCCGCCGAGACCACCGACAGCGACGACAAGCCGATCATCGAGAAGCGCATCGCCAAGATCATGCGCGCCTTCGCCCGCGAGATCAACCCCGCCACCGGCAAGCCCTATCTGTGGACGGTGGATGGCGACATCAGCAAGAGCGCCCCGGGCTACCCGACGCTGGGCGAGGTCCGCGGCCAGGTGCTGATCAAGGGCGGCGCCACCGGCAAGAACGGCCTCGGCAACACCTGCCAGGGCGCCGGCACGGTCACCAGCCGCAAGGCGGGCGGCACCTACCAGTACGGCTCTGAATCGAAGATCCGCTTCCTGACGAGCTTCTTCAGCGCCTACGGCAATATCCAGCTGCCCAGGAACGTCTACGAGCACCTGGACGTCATGTACGACAACGGCACCAACTGCGCGCCCGCTGGCTTAGCCGGCATCCCCACCTCGACCCCGCTGGAGAACGTGGAGGACGTGAACCCGGCGATCTTCGGCAAGGGCGGCGTGGTGGACCGCAACGGCTACTATATCGGCTGGTTCACCATGGACGGCGGCACCGCCGCGGAGGCGGCCACCGTGTGGAGGACCAACTTCTTCCCGATGGATTACGTGACCGTCACCGTGGAGGGCGGCCTGACCGAGGAACAGCTGGCCTCCGGCAACTTTGAACCCGTGGCGCTGGAGGAGCTGGAGCTCCTGAACACGCCGGAGGAGACCGAGGACGGCGAGCAGCCGGCCGAGGAACCGGCTGAAACCGAGGCGGCGGACGAACCCGACACCGGCGTCCGCACCTACCGGGTCATGAAGGGCAAGACCATCACCGTGCCGCAGAGCATGTATGAGTATGATCCCAACGTGACCGAGCGCGAATTCCAGGGCTGGCAGGTCGTCAGCGAAACCGCCAACGCCATCGCCTATCCCGGCGAAGAGCTGGTGCTGATGGAGGATACCACCCTGACCGGCCACTGGCTGGGCACCAGCGAGACCTCCGTCGAGGTCCGGTGGCAGGACGCGGACAACGCGGATGAATTCCGGCCCGAGAGCATCGAGATCAAGGTCTCCGTGGACGAGAATCCCGAAAACGACTACACCGTCACCGTGAACGCGGAGGACGGCTGGAAGACCGTCGTCACCGGCGACGTGACCGCGGTTCGCCCCGTTTGGGAGCGGATCGACGAAGCCTCCGAGCAGGGCGAAGACACCGAAGAGGGCTACCGCTACGAGGTGGGCCTGGCGACGGACCTGCTGGCGGAGGACGAGGCCATCGTGGGCGAGAGCGACGCTCTGAACCGCGCCCTGGTCATCACCCTGTTCCATACGCCGCGGCGGACCATCGACGCCTCCGGCGTGATCGAATGGAACGACGACGACAACCGCGACGGCATCCGGCCCGACAGCGTGACGCTGCACCTGTTCAATGGCGAGGAGGAGATCGACAGCATCACCACCACCGCCGAGGAGGGTTGGGCCTGGAGCTTTGGCGAGCTGCCGGAGTTCATCGACGCCCAGGCGGTGACTTACACCATTACCGAGGACGTCATCGTGGGCTACGAGAACAACGTAAGCGCCCTGACCGTGACCAACAGCCACACGCCGGAGGTCACCGACATCAGCGGCGGCATCGTGTGGGCCGACAACGATAACGCCCAGGGCATCCGTCCCGAAAACGTGACCGTGCGCCTGCTGGCGGATGGCGAGCCCATCGCCGCGGTGAACGTGACCGTCGAGGGCGGGAACACCACGGTGATGGAGATCACCCGGACCTATGACGAGGCCACCGAGGCCGACGTCAACGCCCAGGCTGAGGCAGAGGCCGAGGACGGTTCCGAGTACGAGGGCACCTTCGAGGCGCCTGAGGCGGCCGACGAATCCAATGCCGATGTTGTGGATGAAGAACTGGTCACCGCTGAGGTTCCCGTGCCGGAAGGCGTGGAACAGCCGACCGAGGAAGAGATGCGCGCCGTCAGCGAATGGAACTGGAGCTTCATCAATGTGCCTGTCTATGGAAATGGCGGCCAGCGGATCAACTATACCCTCGTTGAAGATACCCCGGCTGGGTACTTCGACACGCTGAGCACCGAAGGCGGCAACCTGTTCACCAACGCGCTGGCGCCCGCCCAGTACACCATCAACTTCGATGCGAACGGCGGCGAGGGCGAGATGGAAGGCCAGCAGGCCGATCCCGGCACCGAGATCACCCTGCCCGAAAACGGCTTTACCGCGCCGGAGGGCATGGAGTTCGCCGGCTGGACGGTGGACATCGTGAAGCCCGAAATCGAGGAGTCCACGGTCGCGGACCAGATCATGGCTGAACTGAACGGCCAGGGTGAGGCCGAGCCCGAAGGGGAGCCCGTGGAAGAGACCGTGGAGGAACCCGCGGAAGCGCCTGCCGAGGAAGCCGAACAGGCGACCGAGGCGACGGGCGAAGCGGAGGAAGAGGCGTACCTGCAGCCCGGCGACGTGTTCGTGCTGAGCGGCAACGCCACCGTCACCGCCCAATGGCAGGAAGCGCCGCAGCCCATCGTCATCACCTTTGACGCCAACGGCGGCGAAGGCGAGATGGAGGCGGCCCAGCCCAACGAAGAGGGCGACTACACGCTGCCCGAGTGCGGCTTCACCGCGCCGGAGGGCATGGAGTTCGCGGGTTGGACTGTGAAGGTTGAACAGCCCCAGCCGACGGAAGATACTGGAATTGAGGCTGAGGAAGAGACCGTGGTCGAGGACATGATTCCGGAAGAGACCGAGGAATATGTGGAGACTATCTACTCGGTGGGCGACGAGATCAACCTGACCGCAAGCGCGACGGTGATCGCCCAGTGGCAGGAGCCCGCGCAGCCCGTCACCGTCACCTTTGACGGCAACGGCGCCGAAGGCGAGATGGAAGCGCTGACCCCGGATGAGACCGGCATGGTCCTGCTGCCTGACAATGGCTTCACCGTGCCTGAGGGCATGGAATTCGCGGGCTGGACGCTCGTGGAGGAAGCGCCGGAAACGGACGAAGCCATCGAGGTTGAGACCGAGGCCGAGGAGGCGACTGCCGACGAGGCCGGCAGGGTGTTTGGTGCGGGCGACAGCATCGTCGTCACCGTCAACACCACCGCCGTTGCCCAGTGGCAGGAGATCCCGGCCACCGCGACCATAACCTTCTACGCCAACGGCGGCGAGGGCGAGATGGAACCGGCCACGCCGGACGAGGACGGCACCTACACGCTGCCAGAGAACGGATTTACCGCGCCGGAGGGCAAGGAGTTCATCGGCTGGCAGATCGGCGAGGAAACCTGGCAGGTTGGCGATGAGATCACCGTCAACGAGGATATCACCGTGCTGGCCGTGTGGCTGGATCCCGAAACGCCGCAGCCCATCAGCGTGACGGTCACCTTCAGGGTGGTCAACGGCCTGTGGGACGACGACAAGACGAATGAGGACCGTGTCGTGACGCTGGAAGGCATTGAAGGCGACGAATTGATACTGCGCTACGAAGACATCCCGTATGTGGGCGGCAGCCCGGATGAGGGATACGACCTGGGCGCTTGGGACGTTGAGCCTTCGCTGCGCGAGGCGATCTCCGAGGACGTGACCTATACCTACGCCTACGAGGAACTGGACGGCACGAGCGCCGTGGTTGCCGTGGAGGATACCGAGGAAGAGACGACCGCGGAAGAGCCTGCCGAGGAGGTTGTTGAGGAGCCGACCGAGGAGCAGCCCGCCGAGGAGACTGCGGAAGAACCCACGGAGGAGCAGCCGACCGAGGAGACTGTGGAAGAGCCCACCGAGGAGCAGCCCACGGAGGAGACTGTGGAAGAGCCCACCGAGGAGCAGCCGACCGAGGAAGCTGTCGAAGAACCCACGGAGGAACAGCCGACCGAGGAGACGGTTGACGAACCGACCGAGGAACAGCCGACCGAGGAGACTGTGGAAGAGCCCACCGAGGAGCAGCCCACGGAGGAGACTGTGGAAGAGCCCACCGAGGAACAGCTGACCGAGGAAGCTGTGGAAGAACCCACGGAGGAGCAGCCGACCGAGGAAGCTGTGGAAGAACCCACGGAGGAGCAGCCGACCGAGGAGACTGTGGAAGAACCCACCGAGGAACAGCCGACCGAGGAGGTTGTTGAAGAACCCACCGAGGAGACTGTGGAAGAACCCACCGAGGAACAGCCGACCGAGGAAGCTGTGGAAGAACCCACGGAGGAACAGCCTGCTGAGGAGACTGTGGAAGAACCCACTGAGGAGCAGCCCACTGAGGAGCAGCCCACCGAGGAGCAGCCCACCGAGGAGCAGCCGACCGACATCCCCGCCGATGCGGAGATGATCACGGTGACCTTCGAGAGCGGCGGCGCGGACGGCGAGATGCAGCCGATGAACGTGGCCGCAAGCAGCGAGCTGACGCTGCCGGAGAGCGAGTACTACCTGGACGGCCTGGCCTTCGCGGGCTGGGAGATCGACGGCGCGGCCTACCAGCCGGGTGACACCGTGGTGGTGAGCGGCGATACCGTCGTGAACGCCATGTGGACGGTAACCGACGATGAGGGCGCGCTGGAGTACGGCGAGGAAGAAGTCGAGTTCGGCGACGACGGTACCGAGGAAGCGCCTGCCGAGGAAGACAACGGCCTGGACGTCGAAGTCGAGGAAGTTGAGGCAGAGGATGCCGAGGCGGTGGCGGAGAACACGCCCAGCGAGGCCGGCACCGCAGTCAGCGGCACGGGCATCGCGGCCATCGTCACAGCTGCCGTGCTTGCGATTGCGGCTGCGCTGTTCGCCATCCTGAAGAAAAAGAAGAAGTAAGGAAACACACGCTCAAGACCCATGAATGCTTGCGGGGAAGGCGAGGAATCGCCTTCCCCATCGGTCTGCTATATGAAAGGCTTGATTATGAACACACTCATGACTGTGAACCTGGCGATTTTGGTGTGCGCGACACTGGGGGTCCTGTTTGGCACCCGCTATCTGCTAACCCGGAAAAACCTGTACGCTTCCATGATCGTGCTGGGCGTCGCCTGTCTCGCGCTGGGGCGGCTGTACCAGTGCGCACGGCTCTGGACAGGCGGCCTGCTCACCGAACGGTTCCAGCCGGGCATCCTGGGCGTCATGGGCGCGTTTTCCTTTTTCTTTTCGTCCAACTACGGCCAGGTCGATTCCTTAGTGGACGACGGCGGCGAGGAGATGAAAAGGTATCGTCGCCTTGGCCTGATCGGCCCTGTCTACGTGGCGGCGCTGACGATCCCGATCCTCCTCAGCCCTTCCCATGCGGGCTTTAAGGTGGCTTGTACGCTCTCCGCGCTGATGATCGGCTGTGCTTGCTATTTCCATGTGAAGCATATCTTCATCCCGGACGTGGATCGAGGGATAGTGTATTGCCTGCGCGGTTACAACGCCCTGGCATTGGTGCTCTCCGTGCTCATCATGTGGGAGCTGGTCGCGATGACCTATGGCTGGGATACCGTAATGATCATCGCCGGCGCGGGGGAATGCGTCGCATCGTTTTTGATTGTGCCTGTGATGGATCGCGGGGTGAAAAAATGGACAACTTGACAATCATCATCTGCATCTGCGCCGTCGTGTCGATGCTGCCGGCGACGTATGTCTTCCCCGACAAATCCTCGCGGTTGCTCATGGGATATGTGCTGCTGGGCGTGTTGACCTGCATGGTGGCCGCGGGCGTCAACGAATACGTGCTTCGCCTGTGCGACGGGGATATGCTCTACCTGACCACCTGCATCGCGCCCGTCATCGAAGAGATCATGAAGGCGCTGCCTATACTGTATTTCGCCCTGGTGTTTTCTGACGACCGGAAGACGCTGTTATCCATCTCCTACGCCATGGGCCTTGGCTTTGCGATGCTGGAGAACATGATGATCCTCACGGACAGCCTGTCGGGCGTGACGATCCTCTGGGCGTTTGTGCGCGGCTTTGGCGCGGCGCGCATGCACAGCGCCTGCACCGCCTTGGTCGGCAGGGGCATTGCCTATGTGCGCAATCGCCGCAAGCTGTTTTACTGTGGCACACTGTCGCTGTTGATCACCGCGATCATCATTCACGCGCTGTTCAACACCCTGATTCAGTCAGAGTATCGTGAATTGGCCTTCGTAATGGTCATGCTGATGTATATGCCGCATATCATTCGCGGCATCAGGCGACTGTCCGGCAGGAAGAATGTGCCGGCTGGCGATGGAAACCAAACGGCCTGAAAACGGGCTGTTGGAATAAAAATCGAAAGGAAGTATACGACAATGGCAAAGACGAGAGAAGAGAGACTGGCCGAGCTCAGCGCGAAGCTGGCGGAGCTGAGCCAGAAGGCGGCGGAGGCCTCCGAGGACGCGAAGGCGTATCGGGAGCTTCGCAAGGAGGTCGTTGAGGAAAAGATCAGCACCGCCAAGGGCAACGTGGCGGCCCTGCAGGAGAATGCCCGCATCGCCGAAGAGGAGAAAATGGGCAAGATCCGCAGCGCCATGCTCAAGGCCCGCATGACCGCCAAGGCCAAGTACGAGGACCACAGGGAAGCGCGCGACAAGCGCCATCTGGAAGCGTTCATTGATAATGAGGCCCTTTACATCATGGATTGCTACGATGCCGCGGCCTTCCTGATTGCCGACGCGGAGCTGTCGATCCTTGAGGTGGTTGCCGCGATGAAGGAGTACGAGGAGCGCTTCGGCGGCGAAGCGCAGGAATAACGGCTTCAACCGCGCTGCCCGCCCCCTGAGCAGCCGGACAGGGATGTCTTCGCTGCCCAGGGGGAAACGCGCGAGGCAGGGTGTGTTTCCAAAGCCCCTGCGCGTCGGCTGGTTCACGGGGGCTTTGGAAACACACCCCGATAAAAGAAAGGATCAAACAAGGAGGATTGTCTATGCTTTTTCAGGAACTGGGTAAGCTGAAACGCTCGTCGATCATGATGTCCATCGTCATGATGGCGGTGGGCCTGCTGATGATCGTGTGGCCGCAGCAGCACGTGGATGTGCTGGTGTCCGCGCTGGGCTACGGGATGCTGGTGCTCGCCACCGTGATGGTGCTGGACTTCATCGCGGGCAAGCGGGTGCTCATCAACTACATATCGCTCACCGCGGCGCTGATCCTTGGCCTTTTGGGGGTCATGGTGCTGGTCTTTGACAACATTGTGCTGGCCATCGGCCTGGTGTTCGGCCTGTGGCTGATCCTGGACGGCGTGCTGAGCCTGTTCAACGCTACGACCTATGCCCGCCGCGCCCAGCGCCAGGGCTGGCAGATACTGGTGGTGCTTTCCGTACTGCTGATCCTGTTCGGGCTGATCGTGCTGGTCAACCCCTGGTGGGATTCGCCGGACAAGCTGTTTGACGTCATCGGGGGAATGCTGCTGTTCTCCTCGCTGGTGGGCATTGTGCGACTGATCTTTATCTGGCCGCTGAAGAGCGAATGAGGAGGGCTGAATGATGGCTGAGAATATGGAAAAGGATACCGTCCTGATCACGGAGCAGGAGATGCTGGACGCAGAATCGGAAGCGGCCGAAATGCAGCCCGAAGCGCTTGGAAAGGCGGAGGAAACGGAACCGTCCGAGACCCTGGAGGCTGTGGAAGGCGTTGAGGCCGACGAGGCGGACATGGAGAGCGAGGTGCTGGAGGGGACCGTCGCGAAGAAGCGGCGGGGGCCGAGGCTGCCCCGGAGGAAGCCGAAGGAGGAGCGCAAGCCAGCCCTGCCGGCAGCCTTGAGCAAGGAGGCGCTCCAGCGCCAGCTGGATCTGCGCAAGAGCCGCCTGGTCCACACCACCGCCGAGCTGAGCTCCAAGCTGAAGAATATGTTGGCCGACGAGATCGAGGCCATGAAGCGCAAGGAGAAGCATCGCTCGGCGGAGATCCTGAGCGTGTTCGCCCGGCACAACTTCTATGCCAACGGCTTTACGCCGCTGGAGATGCGCACCACGCTGGAGGACCTGGGCCCGACCTACGTGAAGATCGGCCAGATCATGTCCAGCCGCGTGGATATGCTGCCGGAGAGCTACTGCAAGGAGCTTGAAAAACTGCGTCAGAACGTGAAGGAGCTTGACCCGGAAATCGCCCGCGCCGTGATCGAGCAGGAGACAGGCAAGAAGATCGACGAGATCTACAGCGAATTCCGCGACAAGCCCATTGGCTCGGCCTCCATTGGCCAGGCCCATTTCGGCATCC
Source organism: uncultured Eubacteriales bacterium (assembly GCA_902799045.1). GTDB lineage: Bacteria > Bacillota > Clostridia > Christensenellales > Aristaeellaceae > UBA2862. Next base: position 2,212 of record CADBZH010000037.1, on the reverse strand, counting down.
TGAAGGATGGCACGAAGGTGGTCACCAAGGTGCAGCGCCCGCTGATCGCGGAGATGATGCGCAAGGATTTCGTGCTGCTCAAGAAGCTGGCCGGCCTGGTCAACATCGTCAACGAGGACAAGGACGACGAGGAGCAGATGGTCGACCTGATGTCGGTCATCGAGGAGCTGGAGAAGGTCACCGAGGAGGAGCTGGATTTCCGCGTGGAGGCGGAGAACACCCGCTTCTTCAAGGAAAACTGCGTCGAGGACGAGACAAAGGTGACCTGCCCGACGGTGATCGACGAGCTGACCACCGAGCGCATCTTTACCATGACCTTCGTGGACGGCTGCTCCGTGTCGAAGAAGGACCGGCTGATCGCCGAGGGCTGCGACCTGAACCAGATCGGCTACGCCATCATCGAGAACTACGTCCACCAGGTGCTGGACGTGGGCACCTTCCACGGCGACCCGCACCAGGGCAACATCATGGTGGCCCACGGCGTGCCCCACTGGATCGACTTCGGCATGATCGGCCGCATCAACGAGGCGGACATCACCGGCATCCAGAACCTGATCCTGGGCCTGTTGCAGGGCGACATGGAGGGCATGGCCAACGCCGTGATGGCGATGGGCGCGGCCTCTCCCAAGACGGATCGGGCCAAGCTGGCGGAGGATCTGGACAACCTGATCGACAAGTACATGTCCATCACCAGCGCGGAGCAGATCGACATGGCGCAGCTGCTGGGCGAGATCACGGAGCTGGCCTCTGCGAACCACATTTCCCTGCCGGGCAAGTACACGATGCTGGTGCGCTCCATCGCCACCATCGAGGGCGTGGTGGTGCAGCTGTGCCCGGAGATTAATCTGTTCGAAATGCTGTCCACCAAGCTGATGGACCGGGCGAAGGCGAGCTTCGACCTGAACCAGACGCTGCTGAACGTCGGCAAGGATGCGCTGGAGCTGGGCAAGAAAACCTCAAGAATCCCGGTGCTGGCCTTCGATACGTTGAAAAACCTGAGCAAGGGCCGCACGAAGATCAACCTGGAGCTGACCGGCTATGATGACCTGGTGAAGCGGGTTGAAAAGACGGTGAAGGACGTGGTGCTGGCGCTGTTCGCCTGCGTGCTGTTCTTCGGCTCCTGCATCCTGTCCTCGGCGGATATCACGCCGAAGATGCCGGGCGGCCAGCCGCTGCTCGCCGCGGCAGGAATGGTGTTCTCCATAGCCCTGGGAATCTTTACGGTGCGTCGAATGTCGAAAAAATAATACGAGCGACAGAAAGAAAATGAAGCGGTCGCGGTGAATAAGAAAACTGGTACAGAATGTATACGTGGACGATGGGGGAGACGGGCGACTGTCCGTTTCCCCCTGTTCAAAAGCGTTTGTCCTACAGCGGAATACAGGAAAGGACGGCAAGCTGGAATGAAGCTCAAGAAGATCAACGCGGCGTTGGGTCTTTTATCCATTGTTGCCATGCTATTGCACATCGGGTACACCGTATTTGCGTACCTGGCGTTTTACTACAATCCGACGCTGAAACTGCTCACGGCGGTGCCCTTCATGGTGCTCGCCTGCCTGCACGCGGTCTGCGGCATGCTGGTGGTGTTCCTCCAGTCGGACGGCACGCGCCTGGATCTGTACCCGCGGCAGAATGTGCGCACGATCCTTCAAAGGGCCTCCGCGGCGCTGATGTTGCCCCTTTTGATCCTGCACATCAACACATTCAACCTGCTCCAGTCCAGCGCCCAGGCCGGACAGTGGCTCTGGTTCGGCCTGCTGATGCTCAGCCAGCCGCTGTTCTACGCCACGGTGCTGACCCACATCGCCACCTCCGTGACACGGGCCTTCATCACGCTGGGCTGGCTGTCCTCCGCGGAGAAGCGGCGGGCGATCGACAAGGTCGTCTATGTCCTGTGCGCTATGGCCTTCGCGGCCTCGATTTTCGTGGTGCTTCGGACGGAGCTCGCTATGTTCCTGCCTGGAGGTGGGGCGGCATGAAGCATGTGCTGATCATCGGCAGCGGCATTTCTGGCATGGCCTGCGCCGTGCAGTGCGCGGAGCGGGGCGTTCATGTGGCGCTGGCGTCGCCGTTTCCCTCGGAGCGCTCCCAGTCCGTGATGGCGGCGGGCGGGATCAACGCCGTGCTGCCTGATAATGATGCGGGCGATTCGGTGGCCAGCCACGTCGGGGACACGCTGAAGGGCGGCTGCGGCCTGGGCGGCGAGCGGGCC
>CADBZH010000036.1 GCA_902799045.1 uncultured Eubacteriales bacterium | reverse complement strand
GGCGCGGCGCCCCGGGCGGCAGGCCTCGTCGCGGCCCGCTTCGCCGGTCGGGTGGCCGGCCGACGGTTCGCCGCGTGGGCGGCGGGCCTTCGGGGGCGGGAATAAGACACTGTTGTCATCGCTTCAATATCCGTTCGCAAATCTATCGCCGCCGGGGCGGCTTTCATCGGGCCGGTCGGCCCGTCGTCCATCTCCTGACGGCCCCATTATAACACATACGCCGTGGGCTTAGAAGTCACATTCGCCAACGGATTTGTAAAAAAACAAATAATTTTCAGCGCTGGAATAAATGGGCGAAAGCGGTCGAAAAACGGGGATGCGAACGCATCCCCATATCGCTTATTTCTTCGCTTCCTTGGCCCAGGAATCCTTCAGCGGCACGGTGCGGTTGAACACGGGCAGGGCGTCGGTGGAGTCCGGGTCCTTGCAAAAATAGCCGATGCGCTGGAACTGGAAGGCGGTGCCGACGGGCTGCTTCGCGGTCCAGGACTCACAATAGCCCCGCTTCACCGTCAGGCTGTTGGGGTTCAGGTGGTTCATGAAATCGTCGTCCTCCGCGTCGACCACCTGTCCGCTCTCGTCCAGCTCCGCCTCGGCGGGCGCCTGCGCCCCGTCGGCCTCGGCCTCCAGGATCGGCTCATAGAGCCTGAATTCGCTGGGCACGGCGTCCTCGGCGCTGACCCAGTGCAGCACGCCGGTCTTGAGCTTGCGGTTCGAGCCCTCGGACCCGGAGCGGCTGTCCATGTCCACGGTGCAGCGCAGCTCCGCCACGCTGCCGTCTTCGGCCTTCACCACCTCGTCGCAGCGGACGATGTACGCGCCCATCAGCCGCACCTCGCGGCCGGGGGCCATGCGCTTGAAGCCCTTGACGGGCTCCTCCATGAAGTCCTCGCGCTCGATGTACAGCTCGCGCCCAAAGGGCACCTCGCGGGTGCCGAACTCGGGGTGGTCGCGGTGATTGGCGACGGTCAGGCGGTCCACCTCTCCCTCCGGCCAGTTGGTCAGAACCACCTTCAGCGGGTCGATGACCGCCATCGGGCGGGGCGCGGAATCGGCCAGGGCGTCGCGGACGCAGTCGTCCAGCACATGGCCCTGCACCATGGAATCGTTCTTCGCCACGCCGATGCGGCCCATGAAGTCATGGATGGCGGCGGCGGGATAGCCGCGGCGGCGCATGGCCACCAGCGTGGGCATGCGGGGGTCGTCCCAGCCGGAAACCACGTGCTCCTCGACGAGCCGGCGCAGATAGCGCTTGCTCATCACCGTGCGCTCGATGTTCAGCCGCGCGAACTCGATCTGGCGGGGCGGATGCTCGGTCACCCGGGCCTGCTGGACGAACCAGTCGTACAGCGGGCGGTGGATCTCATACTCCAGCGAGCACAGCGAGTGGGAAATGCCCTCGATGGCGTCCTGCACGGGGTGCTGGAAATCGTACATCGGGTAGATGCACCACTTGTCGCCGGTGCGGTGGTGGCTGTGGCGGTTGATGCGATACATGGCGGGGTCGCGCAGCAGCACGTTCGGGTTCGCCATGTCGATCTTGGCGCGCAGCACGCGGCTGCCCTCCTCGAACTCGCCGTTCTTCATGCGCTCGAACAGATCCAGGTTCTCCTCCACCGGGCGATCGCGATAGGGGCTGTTCACGCCGGGCTTGGTGAGCGTGCCGCGGTTCAGGCGCATCTGCTCGGGGGACTGGTCGTCCACATAGGCCACGCCGCGGCGAATCATGTCCAGGGCAATCTCATAGAGGCGATCGAAGAAATCCGAGGCGAAGTACAGCGCGTCCCACTTGTAGCCCAGCCACTCGATATCGCGCTGGATGCCCTCGACAAAGGCGGTCTCCTCCTTGGTGGGGTTCGTATCGTCGAAGCGCAGGTTGCACTTGCCGCCGTACTTCTGGGCGATGCCGAAGTTCACGCACAGGGCCTTCGCGTGGCCGATGTGCAGATAGCCGTTCGGCTCCGGCGGGAAGCGGGTGTGCACGGCCTCAAAGCGGCCGTTGGCCAGGTCCTGCTCGATAAACTCCTCGATAAAGTTCGCGGGCTTTCTCGCCTCGTTTTCCATAGTCGTTTCCTCCCCTGCCGCCCACTCGGGCGGTTGTTACCGTATTGAGAATATTATAACACGATTCGCCTGGAATGAACAGCCTTTGAAGGTAAATTGTCGGGGCGGCCGCAGCCGCCCCAAACGCACAGATTCTTCGAAGGGTATGCGCCCTACGCCGCGCCGCCGGCCCGGCTGAAGAAGGGCTCAGCTTCGTCGTCGATGTCGATCGGCAGCCGGTAGTCGATGCCGGTGGTTTCGACGGCATCGCCCGCGACGGGCGCGTCCGCCCCGGAAGCGTCGCCGGCTTCGCCCGCGGCGTCCCCGGTCGCTTCCCCGCCGTCCTCCGGCTTGGCCGCGTCCTCATTGCCGGACTGCAGCAGGCCGTTCTGGGCCAGGTAGTTCTCCTTCATCCAGCGCACTTCCTTGAACTTGAAGTTGCAATGACCCGACAGGAAGCGCAGCACCTGGGCGCCCTGCTCGGCCCCCAGCACGGTGGGCTGGAAGTCGTTGACGTTGTTGACGGAGGACACGGTGGCCGGGATGATGTTGATGCCCGCGTCCAGCAGGCCCGCCTGCACGATGCCCATGCCCGGGGTGAAGCTGAACGTCTGCTGGAAGATGATGCAGCGCTTGTCCTCCGGGTTGGCGTTGCCGGCAAAGCAGAAGTTGCCGAGGCTGTAGACGATGTACTTGCCCTTGTACAGCTCGATGCCCTGGATCACGTGGGGATGGGTGCCGATCACCAGGTCCGCGCCGGCGTCGATGATGGCGTGGCCTGTGGCGACCTGCTGGGCGTTCTGGTCGTGCACGTGCTCGCGACCCCAGTGCATGTTGACGATCAGCAGATCGCAGTTGGGGCGCACGGCCTGGATGGCCTGCACGATCTTGTCGTCGGAATTGTCCCACTTGGTGAAGCCCAGGCAGCAGATGCGCACGCCCTTGAGGGTGGTCTCATAGGCGGCGGTGTAGCCGCAGTAGCCCACGCCCGCCGCGTCCAGCACCTCGGCGGTCTGCTTCAGGCCGCTGACGCCGTAGTCGCGGGAATGGTTGTTGGCCACGTTGCACAGCTCCACGCTGGAGCCGGTGAGGATGTCCACGCACTTGGGGTCGGCCTTGAACACGAAGCCGTGGGAGTGCTTCTTGGTCTCGGTGGTCAGCGGGCCTTCCAGGTTCACGATGGTCAGATCGTCGTCCTCGAAGATGTCCCGCACGCCGCTGAGAAAGTAGTCCATGCCGTACTTCTGCTCGTAATCCAGGAAGCGGACGTTGCTCTTGGAGCCGACCTCGCCCTCGAAGGTGCAGTCGCCGGCGGCGGTGATCTTGATGGTCACCTCGCCCATCGGCACGATCGCCTCCGGCTCGCTCTCCTCTTTGCCCTCGTCTTCAGGCTCGTCTTCGCTCTCCGCGACGATCTCGTCCACCATCAGGTCCTCTTCCAGCTCGGCGGGATCCACGTCCTCATCGGGGTTGACGGCCTCGTCGGGATTGACGGCCTCGTCAATCTCCTCCGCGCCGATGTCCTCCGGCGCGAAGCCGTCCTCCGGCCCGGCCTCTTCGCCAACCGGTTCGCTCGTCGGCTGCGGCGTCGGCTCGGGCGTCGGCGCCTCCGTCGGCAGCTGGCGAATGCCCTCCTCCGGCAGCAGGAATTCGCTGTCGGCCTCCTCGGCATAGCCCTCGCCCAGCGCCGGGGCGGCGACCTCCAGCGCGCCTTCGCGCACATACCACTGCATGTCGCGGTTGGGCTTCACGCCGCGGTTGAACATCGCCATGCCGGCCATCAGGCCCACGCCCAGCGCGCACAGCAGCACCAGTATGCCCGCGCGCATCGTGCGGCCGCGCCGCTTCGCCCTATGATTCACTTTCTTGTTGCCCATACACTTCATGCCCTTTCAACAGGGATTGCCGTCGGCAAACGCGGCCATTTCGGCCAAATATAGACATAATTTTGACATTCGCCAACCATTCTGTCATATTATAAAACAAATTTGAAATAATTTCAAGCCCAATTTTGATTTTTCTATGACAATTTACAGGGAGCCAGTCGCGTTGATGATCGATCACCCGATTAGCGGACCGCCGCGAAGCGGGGTCGCGCGGGTCGGCGGGCCGCAGGCCACGTCGACAATCGCACCCGATTAGCGGACCGCCGTGAAGCGGGGTCGCGCGGGTCGGCGGGGCCGCAGGCCACGTCGACAATCGCACCCGATTAGCGGACTGCCGCGAAGCGGGGTCGCGCGGGTCGGCGGGGCCGCAGGCCACGTCGACAATCGATCACCAGTCGCTGCTCCAGTCGGTATCCCCGGAATCCCAGCTGTCGAACACGCTGCTGTCGTCGCTGTCGTTGTCGCTGTCGCTGCCGGGCTCGACGTAGTAACCGGAGCGCTCGAAGGCCTCGCCCTCGTCCTCGAAACCGTCATAGGTATCGCCATAGTAGTTGTCGTGATACCAGTCGTAGTCCACCGGCTCGTCGTAGTACCACCAGTTGCCGTCGCCGTAGTAGTACCAGTCGTCCTGGTAGTAGTACACGTCGTCGTTCACAAGATAGTAGCCGCGCCTGGGCTGGCGAATGATCCAGCGCACGAGCATGAAGCCCGCGACGGCGATCGCCACGGCCAGCAGCACGGCCAGCACCCGCTGGCGAAGCCTCTCGGCGCGGGTGGGCTGCCGCTTCGGCTGCGCCGGACGGCGCAGTTCGATCTCGGAATTGATCTTCGCCCAGAGCTCCTGGGCGGCGTAGGCCTCGTCCGGGCCACTGTAGCGCACGGCCCGCGAGCCGTCCGCCTTGTTCTTGTACACCACCCAATGGCCCGTAAAGGCATCCTGATAGATGCCGAAGCAGCGCGGCTCCTGGCGATCCTCGTTGATAAAGAAGCGCATCCGCTCCAGGGGCATGTCCTTCGTTCGCTCGATGAGCTCGGCGACGGAATGAACACTGTCCATCGTATTGTTCCTCCCCCATTTTTGGGATGGTCTGCCATGCAAGGCAGGAGGCCCTTTGAACCAGGGCGCTTACCGGAAAGCGCAAGGAACCGGGTTCAAAGGGCCTCCTGTCGCCGCAGGCGCAAATCCCGTCCGCATTGCACGGCTCAGGGGAATTTGCGCGATCGCGGTTCTGGAATGTCTTACAGCGGCATGGCGTTGTTGGCCTTGTCCAGCACGCTGTTGTCCAGGCCGATCTGCTTGGCCTGACGGTTCTGGAAGAACTTCTCAGCCACCTGCGGGAACAGGGCGTAGCTGAGCACGTCCTCCTCCTGGGTGTAATACTGGCCCATTTCCTTCTTGAACTCGTCCAGGTGCTTCACGCCATAGCTCTTGTCGTCCACGGGGCGGCAGGTGATGATCTTCTGATCGCCGATGACCTTCTTGCGCACTTCCTCGTTGACGGGCGCGGGCAGGCGGCCATATTCGCCGCGCATCAGGCCCTGGCTCTCCTTCGGGCACATCTTGTAGCGCTCGCCGGTCAGCACGTTCATGACGGCCTGAGTGCCCACGATCTGGCTGGTGGGGGTCACCAGCGGCGGATAGCCGAAGTCCTCGCGCACGCGCGGCACCTCCGCCAGCACCTCGTACAGCTTGTCGGACTGGCCGGCCTGCTTCAGCTGGTTGATGAGGTTGCTCAGCATGCCGCCGGGCACCTGATACTTCAGGGTGTTCACGTCCACGCGCAGCACCTTGGGATCCAGCACGCCCTGCTCCTGCAGCTTGGCGGCCACGCCGCGGAAGTGCTCGGTGGCCTGGGTGATCAGGTTCAGGTCCAGGCCGGTGTCATACTCGGTGCCGGCCAGGGTGGCCACCAGGGGCTCGGTGGCGGGCTGGGACGTGCCGTTGCCCAGGGGGCTGAGCGCGCAGTCCACGATGTCCACGCCGGCCTCAATGGCCTTCAAGTTGCACATATCGCCGATGCCGGCGGTGTTGTGGGTGTGCAGGTGCACCAGGGTGGTGGGCTTCAGGGCCTGCTTCAGCTGCTTCACCAGGGAATAGGCCTTGTAGGGCAGCAGCAGGTTCGCCATGTCCTTGATGCAGATGTTGTCTGCGCCCATCTTTTCCAGCTCCAGCGCCAGGTTCACGAAGTATTCCTCCGTGTGCACGGGGCTGATGGTGTAGCTCAGCGCCACTTCGCAGATGCCGCCGTACTTCTTGGTGGCCTTGATGGCCGGCTCCAGGTTGCGGGGATCGTTCAGGGCGTCGAAGATGCGGATGACGTTGATGCCGTTCTTGATGGACAGGCGGGTGAACTCGTCCACCACGTCGTCGGCATAGTGGCGATAGCCCAGGATGTTCTGGCCGCGGAACAGCATCTGCAGCTTGGTGTTCGGCAAGGCCTCGCGCAGGGCGCGCAGGCGGTGCCAGGGATCCTCGTTCAAAAAGCGCAGGCAGCTGTCAAACGTGGCGCCGCCCCAGCACTCCAGGGAATAATAGCCAACCTTGTCCAGCACTTCGCAGGCGGGCAGCATGTCCTCCAGGCGCATGCGGGTCGCGGCCTGGGACTGGTGCGCGTCGCGAAGGATGGTCTCGGTAATCATAACTTTGCCCATAATCTTTTCCTCCGAATCTACCTATCAGTAGCATCACTTACTTGCCTGGGGTATCGGGGGCGGCAGCGCCCCGATCTCCAATCGTCCGCGGCGGCATGTACGCCGCGGGCGGGATCATTTTTCAGGAGGGAAATCCCATTTACCCGGATGAAAAATGATTGCCTTGCAGATTTTGCGGCCGGAGGCCCTGGCCTCAAGCAAAATCTGTGAGGGGGTGGTATTGGCGGGGGAGCTTGCTCCCCCGTCCAAACGGCATCAGCCGAACAATGCAATGAATACACCAGCGGCCACCGCCGAGCCGATGACGCCGGCCACGTTCGGGCCCATGGCGTGCATCAGCAGGAAGTTGCCGGGATCCTCCTCCTGGCCCACCTTCTGCGAGACGCGGGCCGCCATCGGCACGGCGGAAACGCCCGCGGAGCCGATCAGCGGATTGATGGTGCCGCCGGAGAGGATGTTCATCAGCTTGGCCAGCAGGACGCCGCCCGCCGTGCCAAAGCCGAAGGCGATGACGCCGAGGATGACGATCTTGATGGTATCCAGCGTGAGGAACGTGGAGCCCTGGGTGGTCGCGCCGACCGTCAGGCCCAGGAAGATGGTGACGATGTTGCACAGCTCGTTCTGGGCGGTCTTGTTGATGCGTTCCACGACGCCGCAGACGCGCATCAGGTTGCCCAGCATCAGCATGCCCACCAGCGTGGCCGCGTCGGGCAGCAGCAGCGACACGATGATCGTGACCATGATCGGGAAGACGATCAGCTCGGTCTTGGAGACCTGGCGCAGCTGGCCCATGCGGATGGTGCGCTCCTTCTTCGTCGTCAGCGCCTTCATGATGGGCGGCTGGATGACGGGCACCAGGGCCATGTAGCTGTAGGCCGCCACGGCGATGGCGCCCAGCAGCTCGGGAGCGAGCCTGGTGGTGACGAAGATGGCCGTCGGGCCGTCCGCGCCGCCGATGATGCCGATGGCGCCGGCCTGCTTGGCGGTGAAGCCCAGCAGCTTCGCGCCCATGAAGGTCAGGAAGATGCCCAGCTGCGCGGCAGCGCCCAGCAGCAGGCTCTTCGGATTGGCGATCAGGGGGCCGAAGTCGGTCATCGCGCCCACGCCCATGAAGATCAGCGGCGGGTAGATGCCCAGCTTGACGCCCTGGTACAGGTAGTACAGCAGGCCGCCGTTGGCGGTTTGCAGCGCGGGCATCATCGTGCCGGTGGCCTCGTTGTAGCGCATCAGCACGTCGGTGGCATCCTTGCCCAGGCGGGTGGCGGCGGCCACGCCCTGCTCCATGGTCTCGAAGAAGGTGAAGCTCGGATGGGCCATCATGCCCGCGGCGGGCAGATTCGCCAGCAGCATGCCGAAGGAGATCGGCAGCAGCAGCAGCGGCTCAAACTGCTTCACAATCGCCAGATACAGCAGGAAGCAGGCCACGGCGATCATGGCGTAGTTGCGCCATTCAAAGCCATTGTCGGTAAAGCTCTGGGCGATACCGGTGGACTGGACAATCTTGCCCAGGCCCTGCAGAATGTTGATTTCAGGATCGGCGTCCCCCGCATCCGCGGCGGTCTCTGTCGCCGTCGCTTCCACCTGCTCGGCCACCTCCGGCTCGGCGGCATTCTCCGCCAGGGCCGTGAACACGGTCAGCAGGGCAAACAGCGCCAGCAGGCACGCCAGCGCGCGCATGGGGCTTGCCTTTTTCAATTTGGACATGCGTCAAACCCTCCTTACCGCTTTCAAAGAATCAATTGACATTAATTCAGCGAAAGCAGCACGTCGCCGGTGTTGACGGTGGCGCCCTTGGTCACGTTCACGGAAGCCACGACGCCGTCGCGGGGCGCCATGATCTCGTTCTCCATCTTCATGGCCTCGAGGATGACGAGCACGTCGCCCTTCTTCACGGACTGGCCGTTTGAGACCTTCACGTCGTTGATGTTGCCGGGCATCGGCGCCTTGATGGCTTCGGCGCCGGCGGGAGCGGCGGCAGCGGCCTTCGGGGCGGCGGGAGCGGCCTTCGGGGCCGGCGCGGCCACGGGGGCGGGCGCAGCCACGGGCGCGGCTACGGGAGCGGCGGCAAACACCGGCGCGCCGCCGATTTCTTCGACTTCCACTTCATAGGACTGACCGTTGACGGTAATCGCAAACTTGCGCATGGTTATTTCCTCCTGTTTCTTCAATCAGATTCTATGCAAACTCCCTCCGGCCCTGCGGGCCACCTCCCTCAAGGAGGGAGACTTTGGAGAGGCCCCCTCCCCGAGGGGGCTGTCAGGCGAAGCCTGACTGGGGGAGTTTAAAACCGGTAAACCTGCTCGGCGCGGCCGGCGCGATTCCAGCCGGAAACGCGGCGCACCCTGCGCACCACCAGCTGCTTGTCGGAATCGGTGAAGGCGGCGATGGCGGCGGAGATCACGGCAATCAACTCGGTATCGTCCGACACGTCCTCCACCACCGGCTCCGGCTCCTGAACGGGCGCGGGCGTCGCGGCGGCAGCGGCGGCAGCGGCGGCAGCCGCGGCGGCCTCAGCCTGCCTGGCGGCTTCCTTGGCGGCGCCGCGGCCGGTGAGCGTGCGAATCAGCTTGCTCAGCAGCGTGATGCACACGATCAGGATCACCAGACCGATGAAGACGACCGCTATGCCGATGATCGCGACCGTAAGGCCGTACAAAATCACATTCATGTCGACGCCTCCTTACAGCGGCATGTTGCCGTGCTTCTTGGCGGGCTTGGCCTCGCGCTTGCCGGAGAGCATCTCCAGCGCGGACGCCAGGATCTGGCGGGTCTGAGCGGGCTCGATCACGTCATCCACATAGCCGGCCTTGGCGGCGTTCACGCCGTCGGCCACGTCGGCCATATACTTTTCTTCCAGCTCGGCGCGCTTGGCGAAGGGATCGTCCGCGCCCTTCAGCTCGTCGGCGCAGCTCAGCTGCACGGCGATCTTCGGGGTGACGGCGCTGATCACGGCGCCCGGCCAGGCATAGACCATGTCGCTGGCGGCGCGGGAAGCCATGGCGGCATAGGCCATGCCCACGGCGTTGCCCGCGATCAGGGCGATGCGCACGTTGGAGGACTCCGTCAGCGCGTACATCAGCTGCGCGCCGGCGCGGGCCAGCTCGCCCTGGGGCGCGGTGGAGACCTTCATGCCCATGGAATCCACGATGGTGATCACCGGGATGGAGAAGCAATCGCAGAAGGAGGCAAAGCGGCTGGCCTTCTTGGCACCATAGACCGTGATGCGGCCTTCGTCCTTGGCGGGCTGGTTGGCGATGAAGCCCACGGTGCTGCCGCCGATCTTGCCGATGGCGGTGACCATGCTGGGGGCGAAGCCCTCGCTCAGCTCGATCACGTCGTTCATATCGGCGATGCGGCGGATCACGTCGCGCACGTCCTCGACGGCGTCGATCGCGTTCAGGTCGCCCAGCTCGCGGTTCACGTCGTCCACGGTGTCGCCGAAGACCTCGTCCATGTTGTTGGCGGGGAGCATGCCGGCCAGCCTGCGGGCCAGGGCGATGGCTTCCTCGTCGGTTTCGGCGGTCAGCTGGGCGACGCCGGAGCGCATGCTCGCCTGGGCGTGGGCCAGCTCCACCATGTCAACGCCCTTGCCGGCGGCGGCGGAAACCACCTGCGGGCCGTTGACAAACAGAGCGCCGTTCTTGCTCATCACGGTGATATCGCTCATGCCGGCGATGGCGGAGGCGATGCCGCCGCACTGACCCAGCACCACGGCGATCTGCGGCACCACGCCGCTCAGCGCGCTGGCCTTGCCGGCCATCAGCGCATAGGCGTTCATGGCGTCCACGCCCTCGTCCAGGCGCGCGCCGGCGGTGTCCAGCAGCGCGAACAGGGGCGCGCCGGTCTTCTCGGCCAGCTCCATCACCTTCAGCACCTTGCGCGCGTGGGCCATGCCCACGGAGCCGCCCTTGACGGTGAAATCCTGGGCGTACACATAGGCGGGATTGCCGTCGATCAGGCCGTAGCCGGTCACGACACCGGCGTCCGCGTTCAGCACATCCAGCTCCACGAAGCTGGCGGCGTCCAGCAGCAGCGCGATGCGCTCGCGGGCCAGCAGCTTCCCGGCCTTCTTCTGCTGGGCGCAGAGCTCCGGGTCACCCTTCAGAATCGCAAGCTTGCGCTCGCGAACGATGGGCAGATTCTGTTCCACTTTCATAGTCTTTCCCTCCATCGTTCTGTCGTCCGTCGGAATTGCGCGCTGCGGGCCGCCAACCCGCGCCCCGGGCAGGGGTTTTGTCGCTCGTCCCGACGGCCGGCGTGGTATAAAATCATCAAAACCCAAATTCAGAAATTTCGACATCCTCCCCTTGTTTCCTCTTATTTGATACGTTATTTTTTCGCGTATATAGCGTCATCCCGCCAGGGGCATAAGCGGGGCTTATGCTTCCCGGAAGCCTTCGGCAAACCCTGCGATTTCGCTTGCATTTAGGACGCAAATGTTGTACACTTATATCGGTAGTCGTACCAAACACGAATTATCTATGGAGGGATCATATCATGGCGACGATCAACAAGCAGATGAGCATCGGCGAGGTGCTGGAAATCGACCGCAGCACCGCCCCGATCATGATGGAATACGGCATGCATTGCATGGGCTGCCCCTTCAGCATGATGGAGAGCCTGGAGCAGGGCTGCGCCGCCCACGGCACCGACGCCGACGAGCTGGTTCAGAAGCTCAACGATTACCTGGCTTCCAGGGAAGCGTAGGTTTAGAGTGTTTGAGTGGAGAGTTTGGAAGCGCAGCCAGGTTGGCCGGGGAACCAGATTGCCACGGCCTGCGGCCTCTCAATGACGTCCATCGGGTTCAGGGCTTCGTTCCTGCTGAAACGGCAGGCGACGCCCCGCAACCACGTCATTGCGGGGAGGCCTGAAAGGCCGACGTGGCAATCTGGTCCCCCGGCCAGTTCTCTCCAAACTCTTGACTCTGTTGGTAACAGCGATTTCAAGGAGGAGGTAGGTATACAATGGAGCCCATGAAGCTGTATGAACAGTGGCTGCGGGATTTCGCCGACGACGCGGAGACCGTGCAGGACCTGCTGGCCATCAAGGACGACCCGAAGGAGATTGAGGATCGCTTCTATCGCGACCTGGAATTCGGCACGGCCGGCATGCGCGGCGTGCTGGGCGCGGGCACGAACCGGCTGAACAAGTACAACGTGCGCCGGGTGTCCCGGGCGCTGGCGAAGTACATCCTCACGAACGAGGGCGGCGCCGAAAAGGGCGTGGCCATCGCCTACGATTCCCGCCGCAAGAGCACGGAGTTTGCCAAAGAGGCGGCGCTTGTGCTGTGCGCCGCGGGCATCCGGGTGTTCCTGTATGAATCGCTGCGGCCCGTGCCGGTGCTGTCGTTCACGGTGCGCCATCTGCAGTGCATCGCCGGCATCGTCATCACCGCCAGCCACAACCCCGCCCAGTACAACGGCTACAAGGTCTACTGGACCGACGGCGCCCAGATGCCGCCGGAGTCCGTCAAGGGCATCACCGACCGCCTGCCGGACACCAGCTTCGCCGAATCGCTGCCGATGGACGAGGCCGAGGCCGTGAAGAAGGGCCTGCTCACCTACATCGGCAAGGATGTGGACGACGCCTACATCGCCGCCGTGAAGAAGCTGTCCGTGAACCCGGAGCTGGCCCGCGAGATGGGCGAGACGCTGAAGATCGTCTACACGCCGCTGCACGGCTCGGGCAACATCCCCGTGCGCCGCATCTTCGACGAGATCGGCATGAAGCACGTCTATGTGGTCAAGGCCCAGGAGCTGCCGGACGGCGAGTTCCCCACCGTGAAGGTGCCCAACCCGGAGGACCCCGCCGCCTTCACCCTCGCCCTTGAGATGCAGAAGGAGCTGGGCGCGGACCTGTGCGTCGGCACCGACCCGGACTGCGACCGCGTGGGCATCGCCTGCATGACCGACAAGGGCCTGCGGCTTTTGAACGGCAACCAGATCGGCTGCATCCTGCTGCACTACATCCTCTCCCAGAAGAAGGAGCGGGGCGAGCTGCCCGCGAACGCCGCCGCCGTCACCACGATCGTCTCCACCGAGATGGCCCGCGCCATCGCCGAGGACTATGGCGTGAAGCTGATCAAGGTGCTGACCGGCTTCAAGTACATCGCCGAGCAGATCCACCTCTTCGAGACCACCGGCTGCAATACCTTCATGTTCGGCTTTGAGGAGAGCTTCGGCTACCTGTCCGGCACCGACGTGCGCGACAAGGACGGCGTCAACGCCTGCATGCTGATCGCCGAGGCCGCCTGCTGGTACAAGAAGATGTTTGGCAAGACCCTGGCCGACGCCATCGACATGCTCTATGAGAAGTACGGCTACTTTGGCGACAAGGTGACCAGCTTCGTGCTGCCCGGCAAGGACGGCCTGGAGAAGATGCAGCACACGATGGCCGCCCTGCGCGAAAACCCGCCGAAGGACTTCGCGGGCGAGAAGGTCGTGGCCGTGCGCGACTATCAAACCTCCGTGCGCACCGCCGTCTCCGGCGAGAAAGAGACCCTGACCCTGCCCAAGAGCAACGTGCTGTACTTCGAGCTGGAAAACAAGGCCTGGATCTGCGTGCGTCCCTCCGGCACCGAGCCGAAGATCAAGCTCTACGTGAACGCGGTCTCCGACGCGCCCGAAAAGACCACCGCCCTGCTCAATGCCTACTCCGACGCCGCTGTGAAGCTGCTGGAGAGCCTGTAAGCGGTATTTCAAAACGATTTCGTGCACAACCAAAAAACCGGGCGGCGATTGGCATTTGCCAATCGCCGCCCTCTTTGTCGTCGCTCACGGCGCGGGCGTGCCCTGCACCTTCGCAAGGAACGCCGCGGGGATCGTGGATTCGCTGCCACTGACCGTCAGGGTCTTATCCTCGGCCACCGTCACGCCGTTAGCATTGACCGTCAGCACGAACACCTTGCCCTGGTTGGTCGCCGCCACATTTTCCGGAGCCACCGTCTCCAGCAAGTAGTACTTGCCGTAGGGCAACGTGTCGATGAAGTACACGCCGGAATCCTTCGATTCATAGTATCCGGTGCCGACAGTGGGCTCGATATAATCGGCGTTCTTGATCTCGGTCAGGTCCGCCCGATACACCTTGAAGCGCGCGCCGCTGAGCACCGCGTTGCTGCCGTCCACCTTCCGCAGGATTGCCTTGCGCTGCGCTATCGATGTGTTCATGACACAATACTGAGATACTGCAGGTTTGGCGGGCTCAGTCTCGGTGGCCTCCACAGCCGCCTGCGTTTCCACCTTATAGGCCTCCTGGTAAGCGGTCTCCTCGCTGAGTAATTTGTGTTCCAGTTCCGCAGTTCCATCGCTCTGCATCGTCAGCATGTAGATCACAGTCGCCTCGTCGGTGTTCGCGACATAACCTTCCGGTGTTGTCGTTTCTACCATATAGTAGACCTTCGGAGCAATCTTGGGGAACAACACTGTGCCCGCAGCCTGAGCCTTGGTGCTATCCTCTGGATCCGGATATTTCTCCTTATTCTCTCCATCCGAGGAGGTTGCCGTTACGTTCTCTCCGCCTTTTTGATAAGGCGTGTTTTCCGTGGCACTGGTATACGCTGTATAGAGTGTAAATGTTGCACCGGATAGCGGTTCGCCAAAGCCATCTACCTTCAGGAAGCTGAAGTCATATCCTCCTGTCCAGTAGAGACACCTGGTTGTTCCGATATTATCTCCGGTCTGGCCCGTCAGGTAATCCCCGCCGCAGTCCGTGTCCACATCGGCTCTTGCGTTCCTGAACGCTTTGCAGGTCGCCTCCGAAACATTTCCTGTAAAGGAGGACGAAAGCACCGCGAACTGCTTAAGCATGTAATAGTGGTTGGGCTGCGTGTTGTCATCGCCTTCCGCCCATACCCAGATGGAACCCGGCTCGATACTGTCGTCCAGATTTCCGTTCAGCGTGATGGAGGTCAGCGCTTCACCCTCTGCCGCAACGCCTGCAAGGAAGATATCCTGCCGTGCCTGCTTATATTCCTCGCCTCCGTTCTTGGCGTTCTCAGGCAATGCCGCATCACTGACGTTGTTATCAAAGCTCGGATTGCCGGAAAGATAGAGCCTGCTACCCTCGGCAAGGTAGATGCCCGCGCCGCTTCCGCTTGTGCCGCTGACGCTGTTATTACTGATCGTGCCGCCGGTGAGATAAACCGTTGTACCGGCAATGGCATTGACCGCGCCGCCGTTGCCGTTGGTGACGGAGTTTTGCAGGGTCGCGCCCGTCTGGATGTTCAGGCTTCCGCCGGTGACATTGACGATGCCGCCGTTGGCCGTGGTGGACTTGCCGCTGTTCGCGCCGCCGTCCAGCACGAGGTTGGTCAGCGTCAGTGCCGCACTGCCGTTCT
>CADBZH010000035.1 GCA_902799045.1 uncultured Eubacteriales bacterium | reverse complement strand
CGCCGCGCGAATCCTTTGGATTCCAGCGCGGGCTGGTCGCGCCTGCCAGAGGCAGTGGCGCGACTGCTGTGCAACCAGTAAGCCTTCGGAAAATCGCCTTGAAATGCAGCCAAAACCACTCGAAACTGCATCTCCCGGGATTTAGAAACACACGCTAAAACAGG
Organism: uncultured Eubacteriales bacterium; assembly: GCA_902799045.1. Classification (GTDB taxonomy): domain Bacteria; phylum Bacillota; class Clostridia; order Christensenellales; family Aristaeellaceae; genus UBA2862. The sequence goes on along the minus strand of CADBZH010000035.1, from coordinate 25,310 downwards.
AGAAAATTTCCCGAATATCAAAGTTTTAACCCGAAACCCCTATTGGATTTGTCGAACGACTGGTATAATGTCGAACAATAAATATGTGGCAGTAATTCAAGTCACAGGATAATAGGAGGGCGAGGCTTATGGCGATCATTCGAGAAGGCTTGACGTTTGACGATGTGCTGCTGGTGCCCCAGCGCAGCAGCGTACTTCCCCGTGAGGTGGATCTCTCCGTACAACTGACCCCCAGAATCAGGCTGAATATTCCGATGCTCAGCGCCGCGATGGACACCGTCACCAACTGCAACATGGCGATTGCGATGGCCCGCGAAGGCGGCCTGGGCATCATTCATAAGAATATGTCCATCGAAGAGCAGGCCGGCCAGGTGGACAAGGTGAAGCGCTCGGAGAACGGCGTCATCACCGATCCCTTCTTCCTCTCCCCCGAGCACAAGGTTTCCGACGCCGAGGACCTGATGCGCAAGTATCGCATCTCCGGCGTGCCGATCACCGAGAACGGCAGGCTGGTGGGCATCCTCACCAACCGAGACCTGCGGTTTGAGACGAACTACGACCAGCCCATCCGCAACGTGATGACCCACGAGAACCTGATCACCGCGCCGGTGGGCACGAACCTGGACCAGGCCAAGGATATCCTGGCGCGGCACCGCATCGAGAAGCTGCCCATCGTGGACGAGAACTTCATGCTCCGCGGCCTGATCACCATCAAGGATATCCAGAAGAGCGCGAAGTATCCCAACTCCGCCCGCGACGCCCGGGGCCGCCTGCTCTGCGGCGCGGCGGTGGGCGTCACCGCCGACACGATGGAGCGCGTGGCAGCGCTGGTGGCCGCCGGCGTGGACGTGATCGGCCTGGACACCGCCCACGGCCATTCCGAGGGCGTTCTGAAGATGGTGGAGAAGATCCGCAGCGCCTATCCGGACCTTGAGATCATCGCCGGCAACGTGGCCACCGGCCCCGCCACCGAAGCCCTGATCCAGGCCGGCGCGGACGTGGTCAAGGTCGGCATCGGCCCCGGCTCCATCTGCACCACCCGCGTGGTCGCCGGCATCGGCGTGCCGCAGATCACCGCCATCATGGATTGCGCCGAGGTGGCCGACAAGCTGGGCAAGACCATCATCGCCGACGGCGGCATCAAGTACTCCGGCGACATCCCCAAGGCCATCGCCGCGGGCGCGACGGCGGTCATGATGGGCAGCCTGTTCGCCGGCACCGAGGAGGCTCCCGGCGACACCGAGATCTACCAGGGCCGTTCCTACAAGGTCTATCGCGGCATGGGCAGCCTCGCCGCCATGAGCGAGGGCAGCAAGGACCGCTACTTCCAGGAGGGCCAGAAGAAGCTGGTGCCCGAGGGCGTCGAGGGCCGCGTGCCCTTCAAGGGCCCCCTGGCCGACACCGTGTTCCAGCTGATCGGCGGCCTGCGCGCCTCGATGGGCTACTGCGGCACCGAGAGCATCCAGGCCCTGCGCGAGCGCGGCGAGTTCATCCGCATCACCAGCGCCGGCCTGGTGGAGAGCCATCCCCACGACATCAACATCACCAAGGAAGCGCCGAACTACAGCCTGCACGTGTAAGGCGCATGGATCGCGGCGGTCCGTTCAACCGAACGGACCGCCGCTTTTTGTGATTCTTCACGGAAACCCGGGGACGACAGCTGACGAAATGTACAGAGCCTTCGCTGCGCTCGGGATGACAGCGCAGCGAAGCCCTGCCATCCTGAGCGAAGTGAAGGCTCTGTACGCAGCGTCTCAGGCCACGTAATGCCAATCCCCCAGGCCTCCGTGAAGATCCTTTGTCGCGCCTCCGCCTCCCTGCCGGCCTTTCTTCAAAGGGGCGGCGGTGCGAAGGGCCGGAGCGCTTCAACCCGACATTCAAAAAATTATTTTTGATAAATTATCAAATATGCTTGACATTCTGTCCAGCCTGTGCTATACTCTCCCCGTCAACAGGAAAAAGCCCGTTTACCGGGCGCAACCAATCGAGGAGGCAATACACGATGAATACGGCAATGGCATTGGGTTTTGTGACGGGCATTCTGGTCGTGGCGATCGTCTGCACCGTCATGGCAAAGATGGCGAAGAAGAAGGGCGTTATCGGCAAGGGCGAATACGACGAGCGCCAGCAGATCGCGCGGGGCAAGGCCTTCACCTGCGCCTACGCCACGCTGCTGGTCTACCTGGCCGTCTGGATGGTCTTTCGCACCATGGAGATCCCCTTCTTCACGGAGGGCGTCTCGGTGATCCTCGGCGCGCTGCTCTCCATCGCGGTGTTCGTGGGCCACAGCATCTTTCACGACGCCTACTTCAAGGCCTCGGAGAGCCCCCGCACCTGGCTCATCATCATCTCCGGCGTCAGCCTTCTGAACCTGGGCATCGGCGTGGGCAGGCTGCTCCGGGGCGAGACGATCGCCGACCGGCTGTACAACAACATGAATCTGTTCGTCGGCGCGCTGTTCATGATCGTGCTGGTCTGCGTCGTCGTCAAGCGGGCCGTCGACCGCCGCGAGGAGGATTGACATGAAGAACCTGAAGCTGAAGGCTGCCCGCGCCGGGAAGGACCTGTCCCAGCAGCAGCTGGCCGACGCGGTGGGCGTGTCCCGGCAGACCATCAACGCCATCGAAAAGGGCGACTACAACCCCACCATCAAGCTCTGCATCGCCATCTGCCAGGCGCTGGGCAAGACGCTGGACGAGCTGTTCTGGCCGGAGGAGGGCTGAACGCAGATCGGGACCGTCTGATTGAGACGGTCCCGATTGTTGTTCCCGCTTCCGCGCTCACTGCGCCTGCTTCTCCGCGAGGATCTTCTTCGCGCTGGAGATGCGCACGCTGAGCGTAAAGATATCCACGGCGTTCTGAAGGTCCGCCAGGCTGGGGAACGACGGCGCGATGCGGATGTTGGAATCGTTGGGGTCCTTGCCGTAGGGCCAGGTCGCGCCGGCGTTCGTCATCTGCACGCCCGCCTTCTTGCAGCGGGCCACGATGTCCTTGGCACAGCCGGGCAGCGAGTCGAACATGATGAAATAGCCGCCCAGGGGCGTGGTCCAGGTGCCGATCTCCAGGCCGCCCAGGTCGCGCTCCAGCGCCGCCTCCACCGCCTCGAACTTGGGCCGGAGGATGTCGGCGTGCTTGCGCATGTGCTCCACCATGCCGTGGATCCCGCCGAAGAAGCGCACGTGGCGCAGCTGGTTCACCTTGTCGTGGCCGATGGTCTGCCGCCGCATGTGGTTCAGGAAATCCTCCATGTTGTTGGGGCTGGTGGCCACGGCGGCGATGCCGCTGCCGGGGAAGGTGATCTTCGAGGTGGACGAGAACTTGTACACCAGGTCCGGGTTGCCGGCCCGCTTGCACTCCGCCAGGATCTCGATCAGGTAGTCCTGCCGGTCGTCGTACAGGTGGTGCATGCCATAGGCGTTGTCCCAGAAGATGCGGAAGTCCGGCGCGGCGGGCTCCAGGCGGGCGAAGCGGCGCACCGTCTCGTCCGAATAGGAGATGCCCTGGGGGTTGGAATACTTCGGCACGCACCAGATGCCCTTGATGGCCGCGTCCCCGGCGACCAGCTTTTCCACCTGGTCCATGTCCGGGCCGGTGGGCGTCATCGGCACGGGGATCATCTCGATGCCGAAATACTCGGTGATGGCGAAGTGGCGGTCGTAGCCGGGCACCGGGCACAGGAACTTCACCTCCGGCAGCTTGCACCAGGGGGGATTGCCCATCACGCCGTGGGTCCAGCAGCGGCTGACGGTGTCGAACATCACGTTCAGCGAGGAGTTGCCATAGATGATGATGTCCTTCGGGTTGTTCTCCATCATGTCGCCCAGCAGCTCCCGGGCCTCCTCGATGCCGGCCAGCTGGCCGTAGTTGCGGCAATCCGTGCCGTCCTCACAGGTCAGGTCCGAGCCGGAATCCAGCACGTCCATCATGGCCATCGACAGGTCCAGCTGGTCCTGGCAAGGCACGCCGCGGCTCATGTTCAGGTGCATGCCCAGCGCCTGCTTCTGCTTGTAGGCCTTCTTCAGAGACTCAAGCTCCGCGTTCAGCTCCTCCACGGTCATCCCGATGTAAGGCTTCATGACGTTCCCCTTTCCCTTCCTTGCAGGAAGCGCAGCGTCCATATTCATCATTATGCATAATTTGCCGTCATATGCCGCCGCTTGATGAAAAATTTGCATCACCGAATCGATGTTTCCTGCATTTACGTTACCACATTGCGGCACTAAAAGCAAGGGGGTTTATGTGTATTTTTCGGTTAAACGGGCAGAAATATGCGTTCGTCATGGAAGACCGGGGAATGAGACGAGGCCGTCAGGCCGACGTGGCAATCCGGTTTCCAAACGACTCCTACCGGGCCAGAATCGCGTCGATCCGGGCCAGCTCCGCCTCCGTCAGCGGCGCGAAGTCCAGCGCGCGGACGTTCTCCGTGATCTGCTCCGGGCGGCTCGCGCCGATCAGCGCGCTGGTCACCACGTCGTCGCGCAGCACCCACTGCAGCGCCATCTGCGCCAGGCTCTGGCCGCGCTCCGCGGCGACGGCGTTCAGCTTCCGCGCCATCTCCACCTTCTCGGCGGTGATGGCGTCGGGCTTCAGATAGCGCGGGTCGTGGGCGGCGCGGGAATCCGCCGGGATGCCGTTCAGATACTTCCCGGTCAGCAGGCCGTTGTTCAGCGGCGCGAAGGCGATGCAACCCACGCCCTCCTCCCGGAGCACCCGGTCCAGCCCGTTTTCAATCGTTCGGTTGAACATGGAGTAGTTCGGCTGGTGGATCAGCATCGGCGTGCCCATGGCGCGCAGCGTCTCGATGGCGCGGCGGGCCTGGTCGGGAGCATAGTAATTGGAGATGCCCACGTACAGCGCCTTGCCGCTGCGCACGATGTCGTTCAGCGCGCCCATGGTCTCCTCGATGGGCGTGTCCGGGTCGGGCCGGTGGTGGTAGAAGATGTCCACATAGTCCAGGTGCATCCGCTTCAGGCTCTGGTCCAGGCTCGTCATCAGGTACTTGCGGCTGCCGTGGTCGCCGTAGGGCCCGGGCCACATGTCGTAGCCTGCCTTGGTGGAGATCACCAGCTCGTGGCGATGGGTGTGCCAGTCGCGGTCCATGTGGATGCCGAAGTTGCGCTCCGCCTCGCCATAGGGCGGGCCGTAGTTGTTCGCCAGGTCGAAGTGGGTGACGCCGCAGTCGAAGGCCGTGCGCAGCAGGCTCTGCTGGACGCCGAAGGGCGTGATATCGCCGAAGTTGTGCCACAGGCCCAGGCTGATCGCCGGCAGCATCAGTCCGCTTCGCCCGCAGCGCCGATAGGCCATGCGCTCGTAGCGCGTATCGTCCGGTATGTACATGGGAATGCTCCTTTCAGTGGGGGTGAGATGATTATACACGGGAAACGCGGCAAATGCAAGGGCCCCCGGCAAGCAAAAAAGGCTCCCCTTGGCAAGGGGAGCGGTCGACCGCGGGTTGAACGGGGGATGTCCCCGGTCACTTCCCGGCGTACTTCTGCCGAACCTGGTCGATCTGCTGCTGGTCGGCCTGCTGGCTGGGATACCAGCCCTTCGCGGCCATCTTCTGGTAGATGTCGCCCTGCATGCACAGGCTGTCGCTCAGCGCGCTATCAAAGGCCTGCTGCACGTTCTGGGTGGCGGATTCGATGGTGCCGTGCATATACAGGTCGCAGGCGCCCTTCGTGGTCAGCAGGATGTTCTCCATGATCATTTGATCGTTCATCGCTTTCCCCTCCCTTACACCAACTGATAGAAGCGACCGAACAGTTCCTGATGCTTCGCCAGCAGCTGGTTCACCGTGTTCTTCAGCTCCGGATCGGTCAGCTGGCTCGCCGCCTGCTGGCACTGGCTCTTCAGAAACTGCTCGTGTCCGAGCGCGTCCTCGATATACTGCAACTCCTTGGGACTCATGTTCCTCACCTCCTGAGAAAAGTCTGCCCCTAAGGGAAAGCGATTATACATCCAGGGCAAACGCATGAGTTACAATAGTGTTGCGGCGATATAAACAGACACTGGTGTAGGGGCAGCTTTGCGCCGCCTCTACATGGGGGATTGGCAGAATTATAGACATAGAACCGTCACTCATGCGTTCGCCCTGATTATACATTGCCGGTGCTTGCGAAATTCTTAATCATATGCTATAATGGAATTAACATTTGTATCGAGGGGGGAGATTCCATGAAGAAAGCGCTTGCCGGGCTCGTCGCCCTGCTGCTGCTCAGCGCCTTCGCCCTGGCCGAGCCGGATGCGGCCTACCGCCATGCCGACGCGGGCGACATCCTGTCCGTGTCGGACGGCGCGTACCGCTTTGAACCGCTGCTGTTTACGGCGGAATTCGAAAACTGGGATTTGCTGGTGGATACGTACCGCGACCTGATCCCCCCGGACGGGGCGCTGTACCTGCTGCGGCTGTCCGGGCCCGACGGCATGACCCACGCCGCCTTTGAAGCGGAGATCGCCCCTCAGCTGAAGCTGCGCGCGGCGTCCAGCGGCCTGGAGTGCGGCTGTGATAAGGTCGTCACGGCCCTCGGCCCGGACAGCGACGAAGCGCAAAGCGAATTCGACCTCGTGTTTTACAGTCCGGAGACCTTCGAGCTGGACGACATGGAGCTGCTCTGCGGGAACGTGCTGTATCCCCTGACGGGGCTGCCCGGGGAGGGAATCGCCCTGACCGCTCCCCTGTCCCCCGTCACGCCGGAGGAGGTCGCGCGGCTCAACGGGCTGCATCAGAAGGCCCGGACCGAAAGCGGACAGGACGCCTCGAGCGCGCCGTGCACAGGCAATGTGATCGTGGCCATCTACACCGCCAAGGACGACGCGGACCCGGAGGTCCTCACCGCGGCCTCCAGTGACGATCGCCCGTTCCCCGCCGCGTACCGGGCCGGGTCCCTGGACGCCGCCGATTGGGTCGCGCTCATCTATCCGACCTTCAAAAACGTCGGATACTACAGCCTGGGCGGCGCGGCCTACCGAACCACCACCTGGCTGAGCCTGATCGACCTGGCCACCGGGCAGCAGTACGATTTGAAGGCGGCGACGGCGGGCCCGCCGCAGACGGTCATCAACGCCAGCGGAAACGGCGCCAGCGGCGAATTCAAGCCGGAGGACGCCCTCGAAAAGCTGGCGGAGCTGCTGGAAGGCGCGGCATGATTTGACGAAACGTGCAAGATCCTGCGCTTCGCGGGCCTGCGGCATTGAGGGCGGTGTCCTGCCGTATGCCTCCACGCATCCCTCAACTCTCCGTGAAGAGAAAAAAGGGGCTCTTCACGGAAAAGCGGGGAACGCCGACTCCCTCCGTCAGCCCTGCGGGCTGCCACCTCCCTCGGGGAGGGAGGCCAATTGACCTGCCCTCGCCGCCAAAAGGCTCCCGTCCTGGCTCCCTCTTTGAGGGAGCTGGCTGGCCGGAGGCCAGACTGAGGGAGTTTGGAAGCTGGCACCGAAGGCGACTGAGGGCGTTATCAGCAGATTTCCCAACATTCCGCGAAGAACCAAAAAGGGGCTGTCTCAAGACAGTCCCTTTTGATTGGGGGTCCCCTCTCCGCCTGTCGTGCAGGGCGGAGAGGGGGCTTCTCTTACTTCACTTCATTGAAACCCTCGCGGGCAGCGTAGGAAGTGTGCAGCAGCTTGTGGGACAGGTGTCCGTTGGGCTCGCCCAGGAACTTCTCGTACAGCTCCACGATCTGGGGGTTGTTGTGGCTCTGGCGCACCACCTGGCGCTCGTCCTCGGTGTAGAGGGCCTGGGCGCGCTTTTCCTTGTAGGTGTCCAGGATGTCGTCGGCCTCGTTGGGCAGGAACACCGGGCGCACATAGGGCTGGCCGCCGCCATTGATGCAGCCGCCGGGGCAGCCCATGATCTCGATGAACTGATACTTGCTCTTGCCCTCGCGGATCTCGTCCAGCAGCACCTTGGCGCTCTTCATGCCAGAGGCGATGGCCACGTTCACGGTGGTTCCGTTGATGTCGATGGAGGCCTCGCGGATGCCCGCGTCATGGCCGCGCACGGCGGTGAACTCGATGGGATCGTGCTCCTTGCCGGTCAGCTTGAAGTACACGGTGCGCAGGGCCGCCTCCATCACGCCGCCGGTGACGCCGAAGATGACGCCAGCGCCGGAGTAATCGCCCATGATGTCCTGATCCCAGGGCTCGTCGGGCAGGCGGTTGAACAGCATGCCGCTGCGCTTGATCATGCGGGCCAGCTCGCGGGTGGTGATGACGGCGTCAACATCCGGGATGCCGTCGACCTTCTCCTGCTCGCGCTCCTTCTCAAACTTCTTGGCGGTGCAGGGCATGACGGAGACCACGAACACGTCCTTCGGGTCGATGTTGTTCTGCTTCGCCCACCAGGCCTTGATGATCGCGCCCTGCATCTGGTGCGGGCTCTTGCAGCTGGACAGGTGCGGCAGCAGGTCGCCGTAGTTGTACTCGGCGTAGTTCACCCAGCCGGGAGAGCAGGAGGTGATCATCGGCAGCACGCCGCCCTCGGTGAGGCGCTTGAGCAGCTCGGTGCCCTCCTCCATGATGGTCAGGTCGGCACCGAAGTTCACGTCATAGACGCGCTCGAAGCCCAGGCGGCGCATGGCGGCCGCCATCTTGCCGGTCACGGGCGTGCCGATCGGATAGCCGAATTCCTCGCCCAGGGCCGCGCGCACGGCGGGAGCCGCCTGCGCGATCACGTGCTTGCCGGCCTTGAAGGCAGCGTCGACCTTGTCGATCTCGCTGTGCTCCATCAGGGCGCCGGTGGGGCACACGTTCACGCACTGGCCGCACTGGATGCAGGGGGAATCCGCGAAGCTGCGGTTCTCGGCGGGAGACACGATGGTGTTGAAGCCGCGGTTCTCAAAGCCCAGGATGCCCAGGCCGTGAGCGTTCTTGCAGCGCTCCACGCAGCGGCCGCACAGGATGCACTTGCTGGTGTCGCGCACCAGGCCGGGAGCCACCTTGTCCAGGAAGGTCTCGGAATGCGCGCCGGCGAAGGCGTCGTCGCGGGCGCCGGTCAGCTGGGCCACGTACAGCAGCTCGCAGTGGCCGTTCTTTTCGCACTGCTGGCAGTTCTTGTTGTGGTTGCTCAGCAGCAGCTCCACGCTGTGGCGGCGCGCCTCGGTGGCGGCGGGAGAGCCGATGCGGATCTCCATGCCCTCGGCCACGGGATAGACGCAGCTGGCCACCAGGCCGCGGGCACCGGTCGCCTCGACGAGACAGACGCGGCAGGAGCCCACGTTGCACTCCCCGTGATTGTAGGTACACAGGGAAGGAATCTCATATCCACAGGCCTTGGCCGCTTCCAGAATGGTCTGGCCCGCCTCAACCTGATAGGGAATCCCCTCAATTTTGATATTGATCTTTGCCATAACTCATTCTCCTGTCTATCTCTTCTCGATGGCGCCGAAGCGGCAGTTGCTGATGCACGCGCCGCACTTGACGCACTTGGCGGTGTCGATGGTCATCGAGGCCAGCTTGTGGCCGGGCGCGATATAGTCCGTGCGGGTGATGCACTCGCCGGGGCAGCCCTTGGCGCACTTGCCGCAGCCAATGCACTTCTCGGGATCGATCACATACTGCATCATGCTCTTGCAGACGTGAGCCGGGCACTTCTTGTCCACGATGTGGGCGATGTACTCGTCGCGGAAGTGGCTCAGCGTGGAGGTGATCGGGTTGGAAGCGGTCTGGCCCAGAGCGCACAGGGAATTGGTCTTCACGGTGCGGCTCAGATCCTCCAGGTCGTCCAGGTCCTTCATGGTGCCCTTGCCCTCGGTGATGCGGGTCAGGATCTCCAGCATGCGCTTGGTGCCGATGCGGCACGGCGTGCACTTGCCGCAGCTCTCGTCGCAGATGAACTCCATGTAGAACTTCGCGACGTCGACCATGCAGTTGTCCTCGTCCATGACGATGGCGCCGCCGGAGCCCATCATCGAGCCCTTGGCCACCAGGTTGTCAAAGTCGATCGGCTCGTCGAGGAATTCCTCGGTCAGGCAGCCGCCGGAGGGGCCGCCGGTCTGGATGGCCTTGAACTTCTTGCCGCCGGGAATGCCGCCGCCGATGTCATAGATCAGCTCGCGCAGGGTGGTGCCCATCGGAACCTCCACCAGGCCGACATTGTTGACCTTGCCGCCCAGGGCGAACACCTTCGTGCCCTTGCTCTTCTCGGTGCCCACGCTCGCGAACTTCGCCGCGCCCTCGCGCAGGATGTAGGGCACACAGGCCAGGGTCTCGACGTTGTTGATGATGGTGGGCTTGCCCCACAGGCCCTTCACGGCCGGGAACGGCGGGCGGGGACGCGGCATGCCGCGCTTGCCCTCGATGGAGTTCAGAAGCGCCGTCTCCTCGCCGCAGACGAACGCGCCGGCGCCCAGGCGCAGGTGGCAGTCAAAGCTGAAGCCGCTGCCCAGGATGTTCTCGCCCAGCAGGCCCACTTCCTTGGCCTGCTTGATGGCGATGCGCAGGCGGTTGACCGCGATGGGATACTCCGCGCGCACATAGAAATAGCCGTTGGACGCGCCGATGGCGTAGCCGGCGATCATCATGCCCTCGATGACGCCCAGCGGGTTGCCTTCGAGGATGGAGCGGTCCATGAACGCGCCGGGGTCGCCCTCGTCGCCGTTGCAGACCACGTACTTCTCATCGCCCTGGGAATTGTAGGCGAACTGCCACTTCCTGCCGGAGGGGAAGCCCGCGCCGCCGCGGCCGCGGATGCCGGAGGCCAGGACCTCGTCGATGACTTCCTGGCGGCTCATGCTCAGCGCCCGTTTCAGGCCCTGGAACGCGCCCATGCCCAGCGCTTCGTTGATGTCCTCGGGGTTGATGACGCCGCAGCCGTGCAGGGCCACGCGGCGCTGCTTCTTGTAGAAGTTGATGTCATCCTGCTTGGAGACCTTCTCGCCGGAGCCGGGCTCCACATAGAGCAGGCGATCCACGACCACGCCGCCGCAGATGTCGGATTCGACGATCTCTTCCACGTCTTCGATCTTCACCAGGCGATACAGGGTATCCTCGGGATAGATCTTCACGAAGGGGCCCTGGGAGCAGAAGCCGAAGCAGCCGACCAGGTTCACGGTCACCTTGTCCGCCACGCCCTTGGCCGCGAGCACTTCGTTGAACTTCTCGGCGATTTCCCTGGAATGGTTGGACAGACAGCCGGTACCGCCGCACAGGACGATGTGGCGCTTGCCGTCCGCGCCGCTCAGCTTGTCCTGCAGGTCCTTGGTACGAGCGGCAATATTCTCATTGAGCTTCTCAATCGTATTGATCATGCCGTTGCAGCCTCCTTAACATAATGCGCCACCACGTCGGGCACCTGGCCCACGCTCATCTTGGGATAGACCGTGCCGTTGATCGTGACGGCCGGGGCGATGCCGCAGGCGCCGATGCAGCGCAGCGCGTCCAGCGTGAACAGGCCGTCCGCCGTCGTCTCGCCGGGCTTGATCTTCAAAATCTCGGAGAACTTGTCGATCACGTTCTGAGCGCCCTTGACGTAGCAGGCCGTACCCAGGCAGCAGCCGATGACATACTTGCCCTTCGGCGTCAGCGAGAAGAACGAGTAGAACGTCACCACGCCGTAAATCTCCGCCACGGAGATGCCCGTTTCCTGGGAGACGACTTCCTGCACATCCAGCGGAATATAGCCATATTCGTTCTGGATGTCGCTGAGGATCATCATCAGCGGGGTCTTCTCGTCCTTGTAGCGGCCGCAAATCTCTTTGATCTGGGCCACAGCTTCTGCCTTCAAACCACCCATGCAAAAACCTCCATTCTTTTAAGCCGATCGCACAATCCGTGTGTCGGACCCTGCAACCACTTTGTTCGGACTAACATTAGTTTGTCTTGTCTAATTAATGCCATCCTATTAATTATATTATATCATAAATCTCTGTCAGCGCAAGCGTTTATTTTATACAATATCCGCTTTCGTTGTTACGTTATTGTATATCTTCTTTTTATTAGAAGTAACTAATTGCGTCCATGCCTTTGGCGTGGTCGATCGCTGATCGGGCGGCAATTCAGCCTGCTGAAGCGCTACTCAAGCGTGGGCTTTTCGTCGTCCTCGATCATTTCGTAGCCCACCCACACCTTGTAGCTGTTGCCGTCAAAGCTGTATTGGATCTGCGCGCGGCCCTTGCGCTTATCCAGCCGGATGATCTCGCCCTCAAAGCCGCCCAGCATGTCGCCGGCCAGCTTCACGCGGTCGCCCTCGCGATAGGTCTTCAGGATGCCGATGGTGCCCCCGTGGGCATACAGCATCTGGGCGAAGCGCGCGTCGTCCCCCATCAGCCGGTAGTCGTCGTCCTTCTGGCCCAGGAAGCGCAGCACGCCCTCCATGATGCGGATCTCGCGGAAATCCGCGATCGGCGCGTCCGTGTACACGAACACATAGCCGGGCAGATAGTCCTTCGTCTCCTCGAAGCACCGGCCCTTCACCCACTTGCGCTGCACGATCTTCGGCGACCAGGCGGTGTAGCCGAACTTCTGCTCGATGGCCGCAGCCACCAGGGCGCACTTCACGGTGTTGCAGAAAAAGCAGTAGGAATACATACGCCCTCCTTCCCGCCGCACGGCACTCTTATTGTACGGGACGGATGGCATCATGTCAAATGATTTCTATATATTGTTTCATAAGGATATGTTTTGAAGGAAGCGTCGCGGATCCAGCGGATTGCCTGAAGCGCCCAAAATTGTCTGTCCCCACCCGGACCGCCGGCGCATGGCCAACGTCCCGGGCGGGGAACAGTGGGGTTTAGGTATATATGTAAAACGGAAGTGGCGAACCCCCGATGCTGGAAGTATATATGAAATTCATGTACTCAATATGAACGGCCCGAGACATTTTTGGCTCGCTCCGCGCTCGAATGGTCGCCGAAAAAAAGCCGGCCCCCGCCCGTTCGGGCGTCGGACCGGCCGAGGCAGGAAGCTTTCCCGTGCGCTCAGTAGCGGGAATTGCCGCTCATCTGGCGCTCCTGGGCCTCGATCATCTTCTTGAACATGTGACCCGCGCGACCCCGGCCATGCAGCACCTTCTCGGTCGATTCTCCGGTGAAGATCCGTATCTCCAGCCGCAGGGCGTCGCCCGCCTCCGGTGTGACGAAGATCCGGTCGATGTACCGGTCCACGAATTCCCTGTCGATGACGCCGCTCGCCGCGTCCCTCTGCGCCTGAGAGAGCACCCGCCGAATGGCGGCGGTTTTCTCCCGAAGCGCCTCGCCGGAGCGGAGTCGGGCATTGAGCGCGTCGATCTGAGCCTCCGCCTCCGCGATTTCGACGTTGCATCGCTCGGTCATCGCCTTGAAATCGCCGTCGGAGATCATGCCGTCCACGTTCAGCTGGAGCAGCTTGCCCTTCTTCCGGTTGGCGTTGTCGACGGCCTTTTCGAGCCGCTCGACCTGCGCGGGCAGCGAATCGCGATCGGCCAACCCGGTGTACAGCCGCACGTATTCCTCCACCATCGCGTCGGCGTCGGCCCGGGTGTCCCGGAACACCTCGTACAGCAGCGGCCGCAGCTCGGATTCATAGATGGCGAAGGACGGGCAGCTCTCCTTCCCGTTCCTGATCTTGCCGGAGCACACCCACTTGCTGTTGCGCCCCCCGCGGGCATCCCGCGATTCCTTCCGGTAGTAGGGCTGGCCGCAGCACGTGCAGAAGAGCTTGCCCGTGAGCAGATTCGCGTGGTTGCACACGCCGCGCCGGTTCTTCACGTCCTCGCTGCGCCGGCGCAGCACGGCGTTCGCCGCCTCCCACAGCGACTCGGACACGATGGCGGGCACGATCTCGCCCGTCTCGTCCCGGAACATCACCCATTCCTCCGGCGGCAAGAACTTCTGCTTTTTGGTGAACATGTCCACCACCCGCACCTTGTTCCCCACGTAATAGCCCTTGTACTTCGGGTTGGAGATCATATTGGACATGGTGACGTGGGAGATCCGGTTTCCGTTCAGATTGCGATAGCCCTTGTCCCAGAACAACTCCTCGATCCGCTTCATGCTGTAACGGCCGGTGGCGTAGAGCTCAAACAGCTCGCGCACCATCGGGGCCTCGCCCTCGTCGATCACCAGGCGCCTGTTGTCCTTCCGGTAGCCGAAGATCCGGCTGTTCCCCAGCACCACACTGGATTTGATGGCCTGCTGATGGCCGAACTTCACGCGGCTGGACAGCTTGCGCAGCTCGTCCTGGGCAATGCCGGACATGATCGTCAGCCGCAGCTCGGAATCCTCGTCCAGGGTATTGATGTTGTCGTTCTGGAAGAACACCGCCACGCCGCAGCCCAGCAGCTGCCGCGTGTACTGTATGGAATCCAGGGTGTTCCTGGCGAACCGCGTGATCTCCTTCGTCAGGATCAGGTCGAACCTGCCGTCCTTCGCGTCGTCGATCATCCGGTGGAAGTTCTCCCGCTTGCGCGTCGAAATCCCCGAAAGGCCCTCGTCCACATACCCCGGCACGAACGTCCACGCCGGGTTCTTCCGGATCAGCCCCTCATAATACGCCACCTGGTTCCCCAGCGAATTCAGCTGTTCGTCCGACTCCGACGACACCCGCGCGTAATACGTCACCCGCAGCGGGATATCATAGATCGTCCCCGTCCTCAGCCTCTGACGGGTGGTCAACACATCCATAGCGCCCTCCGCTTCCTGCGATGATATGCTTCCATTATATCGCCCGACCGGCGCTCATTCAATGGAACTTCCTTCCAGTCCCGGCTGCCGCGCGTCGATGCGGTTGCTCATCCGATTCCGCTCCTCCTCGCTGATCATTCCCCGTTCAAACAGCACCCGGTTGTAATAGTGCAGCCACAGCTGCTCCCCGAGCCTCTTTTTCCCTGCCTCCGCGCCGTAACCGTCCTTCACGCGCATCCCTCCCCTCCGGGAGGATGTCCTCAATGGCTGTCGATTATGCTGCTTATGGAGTCAAAGAAACGGAGCCGTCTCACGCAACAGAGACAGCTTCGGTCTTTATTTACTTTTCCCGAAACAACCGGTGCAGCACATACTTGTCCGGCGGCCGCCGGTACAGCGCCACGTCCCCCACCTTGCACCGCTCACTCCGTTCCTTCCTCCGAACGGTGAACAGGTCCTTTCCCTGCCTCAGCAGCGGCATCATGCTCACGCCCACGTTTGTGTACGTCATGACCCCTCGCTCCTGTAGGTAGGTCTCGAAATTCATTGGATCATTCATCGAGCGCGTCAATCCTGCGAAGGGTCTCCAGGGCCTGCTTCACATCCCTCTCGACGACATCCCTCGTCACCTCATACCGCTTGCACAGCTCGGTAACGATCTCCTCCTCGGTGGTTTCCGCCTTGAGCAGCCCCAGGATCGCCCCCAGCGTCTGGTTCCCCCGCACGACTCCGGAGAAAGACGCCCCGCCCGTGGGCACCAGCATCGTCTCATTCCCCGCTTCATGAACCAGGAAAGTATCCTTAATCTTCATTCTGATCATCCTTTCATGCCTTCATAGGAAACCCTTGCGGCTTCCGGCTCCATGTTGCAGCCCAGTCGGTAATATGCCACGTTCATACGGTCCAGCAGCTTCAGCGTCGCCCCCAGGGCCACGGGATTTGCCGGACGATAGGTCTGCTGCAGCAGCATCGCGTAGCTGCTCTCCTTTGTGACGCGTTCTATGTGATTCGTCGTGTCCCGCTCCAGCACGCATATGGCCTTGAGCGGCACGGCGATGTTGTTTCCCAAACGATGTTTCCCGTTCCACGGGGTCCCGTATACAGTCGTGCCGCCATCCGCGTCCACGTGGATCAGCGGCTTGTCGTCATTCACCATGACCGCGCGCTCCCCCAGCATTTCCCGCCACAGCCGCGCGTGGGTGCTCTTCCCGGTCCCGGACGACGCGGTGAACAGGTAGCCTTCCCCATCCACGGCGATGGTCGATCCGTGCATCATGAACACATCCCACTCAGGCATCCGCTCCGCGATTCGCTTGTAGGTGCGTATCAGTTCCAGATACGCCATGGAATGCTCCCGCTGGGGCAGTTCGCCGTGCAGTATCTGCCACTCGGCGCTTTGCCACGCCGCTTCCAATTCCTCTATCGGCACCGACACCGTTATCTCCGGCGTGCCTTCGCTTCGGTACGCCTCGCAATAGCTGTGTATATCGGGAAAGTTTGAATCAATTCCGATATCATGTCCTGCGATCCGATATACGCCTGTCATCTGTCTCTCCTTATCCCGCCGCCGGCCCAGCGCTGTGCGTCGCGGCGGCGGATTGAATGATATGAGTAAAGGGGGCAGACATTTCTGCCCGCCCCCTCCTTTGGTTACATTGAATTAGATACCTTCCTCAGAGCCCATATCGCAGAGCACATCCTTGGTCTCGAACTCAACGACTTCCATCTTCAGAACTTCGTACTTTTCCATAGCGCCTTTCACCTCCTTTCAGAGCATTCCGCGGCGCTTTATGTCTTACTTACTCATTGCCTCCGAAGTAAGCAATCGCGGTTTCGTTGTAGAGATACAGCGCCCTGGCAAGGTTCTTCATATCCTCGGCCGAAGTCTTGGACTGAATGCTGGTCCTTGCATAGCCAATGCAGCTCGTCTCTACGGTGAAGATCACAGAGCTGTCAACCTTGTCGGTGATGGAGAAGGTATGCGGATCAGACAGGTTCTTCGCGGCAACGTTGGGAACCTTATACTGATACTTGTTGGCCTTGCCATCCTCAGAGGGCACGGGCGCAACCGCCTCGTCATCCATGGACCACAGATAGTCGTCCAGCGTCTTGCCTTCCGGCAGCGTGAAGTACACATACAGGCTGTTGTCCGAGCTGAAGTTCACGTTGATGCTGGCCTTCACACCGTCAGGCTTCTGGCCATCGGTGATGGTTTCAGCAAGATCGCTCGCCTCAACCGCCTTCACGGCATCGCTCACTTCTTCGCTCATGTGCGTGCCATAGGCGAACTTGATCTGCGCCGCCACGCCGTAATCGTAAGCGGCCTGCGCAAACTTGGACATCGGGCCATTGCCGTTCCTCTGGTTGTTCAGATACTGCTCGATAGAGTACTTATAACCAGTGGTGGTGAAGTCCTTGTCGCCCGCTTCGTTCACGCACTTCACGGGCACATCCTTGCCGTCGACAACCTTCACAACCTTCGCGGTGATTTCGTCGGTAAACTGCTTGATGATGATCGGGCAGAGATACCAGTACTCGTCGTCCGCATCGGTCGGGAACAGGTGCTGCGCGGAGAAGTCGCTCAGCAGCATGCGCTTCATCTCGGTGTCGCCATTGGAGAACACCACATAGATGTCGTCGCGGTTGAGCAGATCGTCGTCGATCTTATACTTCAGCGCCAGGCTGATCTGGCCCTTGAACTCGGCGCTTCTGCTCTTGATGATGACCTTCTCCTCAGCGCTCGTGAAGGTGATCAGGCTATCGTCCTCTTCGTCGGCAGTCGCAATCACCATCGAGCCTTCCGGCGCGGTGATGTTGGCGTCGTCAGCGGTCAGCGGGTCGCCGGTCTCCGGGTCAACGCCAGCCAGCTTCACAGTCACGGCATCGTCCGCATCCTTCAGAGTGTAGCCTTCCTTGGAGGGAGTCAGCAGCTCGATGACGTCGCCTTCCTCAGCCGCTTCCACAGCCTCGGCCAGGGTCGCATAGGGCTGATCGCCAATGCGGGCTTCGGCGTCGGTGATGCACAGCGTGAAGGTCATCGCGCCAGTGATCGGATCTTCCGCGTGCGCCTCGAAGTCGTAGACCTCGCCATTCTCGTCCAGCCAGGACTGCAGCTGGGAGGTAGGATCATAGTAATCCTGCACATCCGGCACGATGATGTCAGCGACGGTCATCAGCTCGGTGTAGCGCACGGTTTCGCCGATCTCCCAGAAGTTCTCCTCATCCTCTTCGTCAACTTCGACGAAGTTGATGGGATAGGTCTCGATCCAGTTCAGGTTGTAGGTCAGGTCCTCGGTCAGCTCGATTTCTTCAACGGCCGGCTCGAAGGGCTGATCAATGTTCAGGGTGTGGTTCTCGTTGAACTCGTCATCCAGCTTGTCAACGCGATAGATGTAATCCATGCCGTCGTTGCCGATGGCATCGATCATGGCGTCGTAGGAATCGAAGTCCAGCGTGCCAGCCAGGATGTTGTTCAGCGTGTCAACATCATACACGTCGCCATAGCGGCCAATGTAAGTGTTGATGACATCACCGTTGCCATTCTCCATGGTGATCACGCGCTCAGCGCCCAGCCACACCGGCTCGACGGTCATGGTATTCTCGTCGTCCAGGTAGGCTTCCGCGACCGCATAGGTCACAGGCGCTTCCTCGCCCTCGGCAACTTCAACGTTCAGAACCTTCCAGCCAACCACTTCATAGAATTCGCGGGTCAACTCTGCGTTGAAGGTCCAGTCGTTGTGCTGCGTTTCTTCATTCGCATCAACATCCAGCTCCTTCAGCAGGACCAGCTGGTCAATCGCGAAACCGTAGGGAACGCCGGTGAAGGTCAGAACGCCGTCCGCATAGGTGCGGGTGATGCCAAGGTCGGTCTTGAGGTACTTGGTGTAGTTCTTATCCTCGGTGAAGTCCGCGGCGTCCACCTGCACCTTGACGGTGTAGGTGTTCTCGTCGTACTGAGCCATCAGATACTTGGACGCAACGACCGTGTCCTTGTCGAGGTCGAACAGAACGTCCGCATCCTCTTTGGTCTTCTTGCTCTCGAAATCAGCAGTCTGATACTCAACCCACTGGTCGTTCTTCAGGTTCATGTCCGCCATCACGGGCAGAATCGGGTCGCGCAGGCCTTCGACGAACGCCTTTTCGCCTTGGGGCACGCCGAAAGCGATCATTTCGGGTTCGATGGTCTGCTCATTGCCTTCATCGTCCGTGTAGGTGTAGGTGAATTTGCCCTTACCGTGCTCTTCATCCTTGCCGGCGTTCAGCACCACGAGCTGCTCGCCCTTCAGGGAATAGACCTTCAGGCCAAGCTGCTTATTCTCGTCCTTCTCGGTGGCGCAGATCTTAACAGTCTCGGCATCGCCATAAGTGGCGACAACCTGGTCCACGTCATACACGCCGTCGAAGAAGCCGGGCACGTAGCCGTACACAAAGCGGTTCGGGATGATGTTGGTGAAGAAGCCGCCATAGACGAACCCGGTGACGGTCTCGTCGTCGACAACGCTCTCTTCCTCGCCTTCGCCCTCAACCGGAGCGACGACCTTGATGGGCTCCTCCGCGTCGAACACGCCGAATCTGACGTTGAGGCTTTCTTCCTCCGGCCCATAATCGCCATCGTTGTAAATGTACAGCGCTGCTTCACTGGCAGACAGCTTGATGCCCTGATGTTCGGGCAGCTGCGCAAACAGCTCGGGATCGTCATCGGGGCCGATGCCGATAGCCAAATAAGAATCATTCACCTTCACGGCATACTGGCCGCCATCAATGGTGGTGTACGGGCCAATATTGAGGTAACCATTATAGCTATCGATGACGCTCTCGCCGTTTCTGTTCACCAGCTGCGCATGCTCAACAATCAATTCGGAAACATTCAAAATCAGCGTGTCCAGATCGGTGCCGATGATGCTGCCGTACTTGCGCTCTTCGGTGGTAATCTCGGTCGTGTCGGTGATCATTACAGAACCGTAGGTAAAAAGACCAAACTTATACTCAGGGAGCTTGTCCCCTTCCTCGGTCAGATCCTCCTCGGTCAGGGCGCGGAAGGTAACCTTCTTGCCGTTCAGGTCGATGGTCAGAGGATTGTAACCGTAAATCTCGGTCTGAACCGCGTTCGGGTCGTCCTTCAGCATCTTGATGGTCGCATCAAAAGGCGCATGCAGAGTCTTCCACTGATCCAGGGCGTCGTTCAGACCGGCGTAATAGAAGTCCGGAATCTCAGCAGGATACGTGTTCTCATACGAGAGCATCGCGACGGGGTTCTGGATCACCGTGAAGCGATAATTCTCATCTTCGTGGGTCTCCTCATTGTACCCATAGTGATCATTGCTGCTCGACGGATAGTATCCCTCGGCGCAGTTTTCAATGTCGACGGGATGCGCGAAGTAACCACCGGAAATCTCGAAGCTGGAATCATTCACGGTAACGATATCGTCATCCGATTCTTCATAACCACCTGCGAACAGACCGCCGGAGATCTCTATCGGCTTTGTGCTGCCGTTCAGGATGGCAAAACCTCTGGGGTTTCTGAACGTGCCGCCACTGATGGTCACCTTTGCATTGCTATTCTGTCTGATCATCAAAGGTGCATCAAAAGCAACATCGTAGTTTCCTGAAATCACACCACCGGTGATGTTCAGGTTGCCTGCGTCTGTGTCAGCAAACACACTAGACGTCCCGCCGCCCTCAATGGTCACGTCGCCGGATTTCTGGGTAATCGAAGTGACGTAGCCATTCTTGAGGACGAGTTTGCCGCCAGCGGTCACAACCTCTCTGATTAAGCCGCCAAAGTTATGATCTTCCTCGCTCGCCGTGCTGTCGGTGATGGTGAGGGTGTTCGGCACGGCGGGAGCATCGGTTGCTGCCGGTGCTACAGTGAGACGCACGTCTTCAGCATTATTAATCACAAGCTGGCCATTCAGATCCAGCGTGAAGGTGCCGGTCACTTTAGGCAGCACAGCAGTCGTGTCGTCGGTGAAGACGATACGCTTCAGCAGGGTCAGCGTGCTGCCCTTGGCCGCGTTGGCCGCCTCGATGGCCGCCGCCAGGGTGTTATACCGGTCGACGAGCTTGCCATCCGCGTCCGTAACCACGGCCACGGCGTCGGTCGCCTTGAAGAAGCCCAGGGTCTTCATGCCGGTGACGGCGATCGCCATGATCGGCTGGTCGTCTTCCACGAACTTTCCAGCCTTCATGGCGGGAATATCGGCGATGAACTCCTCGCCCGCGGCGTCCGCGGACTGGATCAGCGCAACCTGAGCGCTTTCGTTTCTGCCGACAAACCTGAAGAACTGATCCTCGCTCAGCGGGAGGTAGAAGTTCAGCGTCGCGTCCTCCGCCAGGTCAGCGGTGTCGATGACGGTGGGCTCGTTGGTCATCTGAGTGCCGGTTTTGTTGTAGGCAACCGCCTCAAACCGCGCCTCCCAGGTGTCCTTCACCTGAAGGGTCTCGGTGGGCACAACCGGGTTGACGACGATTTCAAACCGAACCTCGCCAACGTCGCCAGTGTTTTCAACATTGCCCATGATGCCGTCGACATACTCGATCGCCTTGTCGGCCGCCAGCTTCTTCACGTCGGCGCCGGTGATCTGGATGTCGTCGCGGTCTTCACCGTAGAAGTAGTGCAGCTCGACGCCATCCTGAGCATTCCAGGTTTCCAGAGCCGTGGTGGCTTTGTCGAAATACTCATATTTATAATCCGCCGTATCGTCCGTGGCCTTGGTCCGGATGTAGGCAGCGGGGGCGTCGAACCACTGATACAGGCTCACGTCGCCGCTGAGCTCGACTTCGCCACGCTCATCCGCTTCGGCGAAGAAATCATCCGCCGCCTCGGTTTCAGCGTTCACTTCGGCGTCGGTCCAGCACACGAAGCCGCGCTCCTCGAAAGCCTGCCATTCATTGGGCTTGGCCAGCTTCTCGGTGGTCACGACCTTCTTGGTGTAATGACCGTCGTTATCGGTAAAGGCGACGGGGGTCGCGTAATTGATCGGAGCTTCCGTTGCGCCCTCGGGGATCTCAGTGCCGCGTTCCCACTTATAGTAGAACACGGAATAGGCGTCCGTCACCTCGTAGTAATTCTTGTGGTCGCCCTCATCGTACTTTTCAGCGGTGCTGGCCTTGCCGGGCACGGTCCAGCTGTCGGGGATCGCCTCGGTGAAGAAGCCGCCGGAGATGCCGCCCACGGCCTCGTCCGCGTTCTCACCGTCGAAGTCCTCGTTGCCCCAGGCCACGATCTTGTCGGTGAAGCGGGCCGACGGAACGATCCTGCCGTAGGTACCACTGTCGATCGACAGGAAGCCCAAGCCTTTACTAGTCGCATTCAAGGCAACAGGGTTTCCAGTGATAACATTGTCGCCAGTCAGCGTGATGCTCACGCTGTTTTCCTCTGCGCCATCATCGACACAGATAGCGGCAGTCTTCGCCCCAGTAACCGTGGCATTCGACATGGTCAGGGATCCCTTGGTCAGTAAAACCGAGTTACTTATTGTACCATTGCCATCAATGATTCCGCCATCGATCACCAGCGCGCCATCCGTTACCCGCAGCTGGCCCTTGATGACGGAGGCTTCGTTCACGTTTTTCGTCTCCGGATCGTCGGCGTCGCCGATGATGGTGAGACCGGCCTCGTTCGTCAGCTCAAAAAGAACCAGCCCACCAGAGATGTCAAAGCCTTCCATCTCCAGAGTAACGGTCTTTTCAGCCACTTCAATCTTCTTGGTCAGCGTGCAATCCGCCAGCAGATAGATATAATCGCCATCCTCAGCCGCGGCGAAGGCTTCTTCGAGCGTGTTGTAGCCAACCTCGGTGCTCTCGATGAAGGCCACGGCGGGCACGACGTGATACAGGGGCTCTTCTTCAACGCCCTCATTGACCGCCACGTACTCCTTCTCCAGGAGATCCTTGACGTCGGGGTCGGTGAAGTAGCCGTCGGTGATGGAGGCATCCACAACCTTCAGCTGGCCAATGATATAGGTGTTGTTCGGAATCTTATTTCCGTCATCGTCTTCGCTGAACTCGACGATCAGCTTGCCGTTGGCGGTGGTGCCGGCCGCGTACAGCGTGGCGGTTGCAACGGTCACGTCCACCAGCTCCAGGCTGCCGCTGTCCACGAAGACCGTGCAGCTGTTGACGCTTTCGTTGTCGTTGTACAGATTGCCGTTCATCACCACGGCTTCCGCGCCGCCGGTCACGTAGACGGTGTTGTTGGCATCGGAATTCAGTCTTTTTCCGTTCAGATCGAGCGTGATGCTCTTGTCGATGTAGATCCCATCGCCGGTGTACGCATCCTGCTGCAGCACGACGATCTGGCCTTCCTCGGCGGCGTTGACCGCGTCCTGAACGGTGAGGAAGCTGTCCACGTACTCGCGGTTGCCATCCTTGTCCAGCTTGTACAGCCAGGCCTCGGCATTCATCTTGACCCAGATCTCTTCATCGGGATTCCAGACGTATCTTCCTGCAAATTCGGATTCGTCATTGATCGACAGGTAGGACTTGTCAGTGGTACCCACGATGCTGCCCATCGGCCTGCTGCTGTCGATGAAGAGCACGGCTTCATCGCCAACGATGATCTTCGCCTTGTTGCTCATGGCGATGTGATCGATGCCGGAGATCCACAGCACGTGATTCACCGGATTCACCGTGACCTCGTCATTCAGCGAAACGTCGGCAATCACGTTCAGATAGAGAGGCGTCCATTCAACATCGTCGAACGTGACTTTATCCTTCAGCGCGACGTTCAGGGCGTAGTTCATCGCCTCATCCTCGTCGTAGGGCGTGGGATTGAAGAACAGGTCGTAGTTCTCGGTTCTGGTTTCACCCTCATTAGGCTCATCGCCAATTTCGGTGACAAACACAACGCCCGCGACCGACGATCCGCACTCGACGGTGACGGAATCGGAGGAGGTGGGATAGTCCTTGTTATACGTCACGGAATAACCGGGAGCGTAACTGATGTAGGTCGCGACGATCCTGTCCGCCAGCAGGGCGTCCAGATCGGCGCCTTCTTCGGCGGTTTCGGCGATTTCCTCCTGCCAGACCGCGAGCATTTCTTCGCCCAGAGCCAGCTTCACGACGTCGCCGCCGGTCATCTCGAAGGGCCTATCGAAGTTCGCGTTATTCAGGATGGTCATGACCGCGCCGGTGTTCAGCGCCGCCTCCCAGGCATCGTCCGGAT
Organism: uncultured Eubacteriales bacterium; assembly: GCA_902799045.1. Taxonomy (GTDB): domain Bacteria; phylum Bacillota; class Clostridia; order Christensenellales; family Aristaeellaceae; genus UBA2862. The sequence continues at coordinate 1,550 of CADBZH010000035.1, read as the reverse complement.
CGACGTACTTCTCGCCATTGACCTCGGCGAAGTAGGGACTCATCTCGCCATAGAAGACGATGGCCGTGTCAAGTTCCTCACCTTCGGTTTGCAGCTCATCCACCTTGGTGCCGGCGGGAATCACGGCAGTCTCGATGGTGAAGCCTTCCTCGTCCCTAAAGATCTCGCTGTAATTGTACCAGCCGTCAAAATCATAGGCTTCCGGATCATACTCGTAATCCTCGAGCGCGAAGAGATCCACCAGGGCGGTGTCCTCGGCGGCCAGCTCGTTGTACGTGCCGGTCACGCCTTCGAGCAAGACATAATCTTCCTCGGTATCATCCCATATGTAGTACTTGATGGGATACTCGCGGGTCACAACCCACATGTCATCCACGGGCACCGCGACGTAACCGTCAACGATGAAATCCTCATCCGGCTCCTCGGAATAGGTACCGGCGGAGATTTCCACCTTGCCCTTTTTCGCGGCGGAGATGTGGCCGAACACGGTGACATCTTCGTCAGCGATCGTCAGCACGGTCTCCGCTTCGCCGTCGACCGAGATATCGCCGAAGAACGCGCCGCCCTCTTCCGCAGTCAGCGTCAGGCCGGCATTGCTGCCGGTGTTTCCATAGACCGTCAGCGGCTGGCCGTTCATGTTCAGCGTGTATCGGCCAAGATTCAGGGTGAAGTTGCCATTCTGCTTCTCGACGAATTCCTGGGGGTCAATCTGGCCCACCGTATAGTCATCCATCAGGATGATGGCGTCGCCCCCATCGGCAGAAGCCAGAGCGTCAGCCAGCGTCAAGTAGGGATTCATGAAGCTGTTGATGGCAAAGAAATACTGAGTTGCTCTGTTGAAGGTGATCATGAAGACCACATCTTCGTCAAGGTTGTTCTTCGTGGTGAGGGTGAGCACCACGGGCTCGCTCTCTTCGTTCGCGACAAATTCCGCCGCGGGCGTGATCAGCCAGTCGTACTCATAATGCGCGTCCAGCGTGCCGGAGCCCACGAGCGTGGAAACCTGCTCCACCGCCAGCTTGCCCGGATCGCTGGATTCGACCGAGAGATTCTCAATGGAATCGATCAGGGCATCAACGACTCTTTCTTTGTCGGCAACCGGCGTGCCTTCACTGTCAGCGATATCGACCAGGCCCAACAGCACGGAGAGGCGGATGCCTTCCAGCGCTTCGTCGTTCCAGGTAAAATCACAGGTGTAGACGCCACCATCGAGGCCTGGCTGCAGCTCATAGTAATCCAGAGCCGCATCGGTTTCGATGGTCTCCTCGTCGGACGCCACGTCCTCAGCGGCCGTCGCGTCGGCGAGATCGATTTGCTCTTCCTCTTCAACGACGGGTTCCTCTTCCACGTCCAGGGAGAGGCCCTCGCCACCGAGATCGTATTCGACCTCGAGGACTTCCTCGTCCACGGCTTCGGAAATGGCTTCCGCGAACGCCATGGGCAGGGAGGACAGAACCATCATCAGCGCCAGGATCAGCGCCAACAATTTCTTCAAATTCATGTCCCAGTTCTCCTTTCACTTTCTGGTGCTTCGGGCTTCGCGCCCTCGC
>CADBZH010000034.1:15542-31706 GCA_902799045.1 uncultured Eubacteriales bacterium | reverse complement strand
GTCAACTACAGACCTCGTATAACGGCCTGGAAGGCACCGATTTTCGCTTGTAGTGTTTTCTCGATATTTCAGTCACAGGTTTGGTTTTGCATTCAAGGTTTTCAGACAAGAGAGACACGGTCTCGGAGGGAGGTTCCACAATGCACAGCATTCACTATGTCCAGAAGATCAGAAAGCGCGGGCCCTTCGGCCTGCCCTACACGGCCCTGGTGGTGCGCACCGCCCACGTGGACGAAAAGCACTGGCAGCGCCTGCGCCACCGCCCCTTTTCGCTGAACGACCTGCTGATTTACTGAGAGGTGATTCAAATGTTCCATCCCACCGGCTACTACACCAGCCAGGGCTACACCGGCTTCCTGCCCGGCGGCGGCCGCATGGCCTTCCCCACCCAGGAGGAATACATCGACTTCGTCCGCGAGCTTTCGGAGGCGGCCTGATGGCGGCCCCGGTTTCCGGCGCGCCCGCCGCGCCGCAAAGCCCCGCGCCCGAGCCCGGCGACGCCCCGGAGATCGACATCGACTACTGGACCCTGCTCTGCGAGGCGCGGATCATCCGGGTGGGTTAGCGCTCTGTTCAGGATGTACCAATCTGCAGGCTCATCACGAAAAGCTGTGGGATGAAACCATGCAATCCACAAAGGGACTCCTTCAATGCCGCCAGTCGACGAAACGCACAGATCCTGTGCGCAGCTTCAACAGACTGCGCCATAACATCCCACAACTTTTCGAGAAGATCCAATTCGTATCCCTGCTTCATCGCCGATAGGCGACGACGAAGGCGGCGATCATCGCCACGACCAACGCGCCCAGGGCCAATATGGAGCCGATGCTCACGCTTCTTCACTCCTCTCCGCGGCCTCACTTTTTCCGCTGCTGGATGCTCTTGACAATGCCGGTGATGATCGCGGCGACCAGCACGGCAACCACCAGAATCTTGCTGATCATTTCAACGATTCACCCCTCTTTGCGCCCTGCAGCGCCTTTTTCTTCTCCCGGCGCATGATGGGCAGCCACTCCCTGAAGGCGATGACGATGGGCACGCCCACGCCGATGACGGACATCCACAGGCAGTTGACAAATTCCTTTTTTGCGGCTTCGTATTCCTCGCTGTACACGACAAGCCCTCCTTGTATCCCAAATCGGGCCTATTATACAATGGGAAGCCGCTAAAAAGCCGGAAAGCATGAGGCCCGCCGCCGCTAAGAATGCGGAAAGGTTGCCCGGGAAGGGAAAACGCGTCCCTCCCCGGGCAAAAAAAGTGTTATACTGTATTGTAAGAAGACAGGGGGTGCGGCCATGAAGGGACGGGATTGGCGCCGAACGCTGAAAAACCCGGCCATCTGCCTGGGGCTGCTGGGCGCGGCGGTGGCGATATCGCTGGCGCTGTCCGGCGTGAACGACGACAACAAGCAGAACGATTCCCCGGTTCCCATTTTCGACCCTTTAAAACAACGAAACGCACAGATCCTTCGCTGTGCAGGATGACAAATGACGCAGTTTTGTCATCCTGAGCGCAGCGAAGGATCTGTGCGCATTGTAAGCCGACTGTGTTTCGACTGTCCCGCGGGCTTTCGCAATGCGAAGGCTGCCCCCCTCACTTCTTCCCCAGGCCGTCCCGGTATTCCCCGGGTGTCATGCCCTCCAGGCGCTTAAAGCTCTTGGAAAAGTGGGCCACGTCGGCATAGCCCACCTGCTCGGCGATCTCATGGATGCGCAGGCTGGAATCGGCCAGCAGCGCCTTGGCGCGCTCCATGCGCATGCGGCCCAGGATGTCGAAGAAGCTCTGGTTCGCGTGCCGGTTGATCAGCTTGGAGAGGTGCCACTGGCTGACGTACACGTGGTCGGCCACGTCACCCAGCGACAGGTGCTCGGCACAGTGGGCCTGCATGTAATCCAGCGCCTGGCGCACGATGAAGTTGCCCGCCACGCTGCCCGCGGCGGCGGGGTCGTCCTCCGGTTCGGCGTCCGCCACCGGCGGCGGCAGCGCGTCCAGCCGCGCCGTCATGGTCCGGATGGCCTCGTAGAGCTCGTCCAGCTTGCTGGGCTTCAGCAGATACCGGCACACGCCCAGGTTCAGCGCGGTCTGGGCATAGTTGAAGTCCCGGAACGCCGTCAGCACCGCGATCTGCAGCCGCGGGAATTCGCTGCGCAGTGCCGCGACCATGCTCAGGCCGTCCATGTTGGGCATGCGGATGTCCGTCAGCAGGATGTCCGGCTTCAATTCGCGGATCAGCTTCAGGCCCTCCGCGCCGTTCATCGCCGTGCCGACCACCTCGCAGCCCATGTCCGCCCAGCGCACCGCCCGGCTCAGGCCGTCCAGGATGATGTGTTCGTCGTCCACCAGTACCACGTGATACATTGGCCCACCTCCGCCTGCATGTCTCCTGTCCAACTCCCGATTAGAGTGTGTTTCTAAATCCCGGGAGATGCAGTTTCGAGTGGTTTTGACTGCCTCTGGCAGGCGCGACCAGCCCGCGCTGGAATCCAAAGGATTCGCGCGGCGCTGCCGCCGCTTCCGCTTCGCGGAGTAGCGGCGGTGCGTTAAAGTCGAGGAAAAGCAACACAGAAATGCAGTCAAAAACGCCGAAAATGCGCTTCAGGGATTTTAGAAACACACTCTAGTCCTCGAACGGCATCTGCCGCATCACGTTCTCCCAGCATTCCTCCGGCGTCATCCGGCCCTCGGCCACGGCGGGCACGCAATTGAGCAGCCAGGCCTCCCGGGCATCCTTGTTCATGTCGTCCTGCACGGGACCCATCAGCACGTCGGCCCCCGCCAGCAGGTCGTTCGCCGACTTGCGCAGCGCCCCTTCCACCTGCTCCAGGTTCAGCCGCGCCAGGTGCTCCGGCGCGGTGAGCCAGGCCAGCAGCCGCACCGCCGCGTCCCGGCGGTCGGGGTCGTCCCAGGCGCGCCGCGTCAGGTAAAAGCCCATGGACACGCCGCCGATCACCGCGCCGCCCTCGCCCTCGAAGCGGGGCACCGGCAGCACGGCCACGGTGTCCATGTTGCCGGCGGGAATGGTGTTGGCGAACCAGCTGCCGTCGAACTGCATGGCGGCCTGCTTGTCGCGGAACATCTGGCTGGTGCGGCTTTCGGAGGTGTTCAGCGCGTCCGCCGGGAACGCGCCCAGCTCATAGAGCCGCCGGATCAGCGCCATGCCGTCCAGCCAGCTTTGGGGCACGTCCTCGCTTCGCGCGGGCCGCGCGCCGTATTCCTCCGGCGTGGCGCAGGCCAGCACCGCGCATTCGGCCAGATAGTGGGGTATGTCGGAAAAGGACACCGCGATGGGCGTCACCCCCGCCGCCGCGAAGCCCGCCACGGCCTCCTCCAGGTGCGCCCAGGTGTCCGGCAGCGGCAGGCCGTACTGCTCGAACAGGTCCGTGTTCACGAACAGCCCCTCGTAGTAGGGCCGGGCCGGGATGGCGTAGATCACGCCGTCCGACTCCCGCAGCGCCTCGCTCTCCATCAGCTGAAGCTGGGGATAGGCCGCGTTGATCTCGGCGATGGGCACCATCTTGCGCAGGATCGGCGCGGAATCGCCGCTGCAGGCGAAGAAGAACAGCACGTCCGGCTCGTTGCCCACGGCAAAATCGCTGAGCACCCGGGCCTTCCAGCTCTCGTCGCTGGTGGCGGAGACGTCCTCCACCACGTTGCCGGTCTGCTCCTCATAGGTGCGCAGCAGCTCGGCGTAGGTGGTCGCCGCCACGTCCTCGCCGGCAAAGCAGCTCACCGTGCGCAGCGTCACGCCCTCGGCCGCGGCCCCCGCCAGCATCACGAGGACGAGAATGAATAGTATCGTTCGCTTCATAAAGGCTCCTTTTGCGTGAGTGAGGAGTGTGGAGTTGCGGTTCAAATCCCTTCGGGATTTGTTTGGATTGAAGGGAACCGGATTGCCACGTCGCTTCGCTCCTTGCAATGACGTAGAAATGGATGGGATGCTTCGTTCCTTTGGAATCAGGAGAAATCCGAAGGATTTCCACCTGAACTCCTCACTCTTCACTCCTCACTCCTGACTCTCCCTGCGGTATCTCAATACACACCCGGGTCCACCCGGGTTCATCGGTGGCGACGCGAATCCCGGCGCGTCCGCCGTAGATCAGCTTCAGGCGCATGCAGATGTTGGCCAGCCCCAGGTGGGACCCCCTCTGGCTGTCGCCGCGGAGCGCAGCGTCGATCCGAGCGCGATCCTCCGCGGTGGCGGTCCGGCCGGTGTTGGAGACCTCCAGCCGCAGCGCGCCGTTCGCATGGGCGCACCTCAGCCAGATCTCGCCGCCACCCGCCGGCGCGATGCCGTGCTCGGCGGCGTTTTCGATCAGCGGCTGGATCGTCAGCGCCGGCAGCATGTCCTCCAGGGCCTCCGGCGCGGCGTCGATGTGGGTGGCCAGCCGCTCGCCGAAGCGCAGGCCGACGAAGTAGAAATAGGCCCGGGCGGTCTCCAGCTCCTCCCGCAGCGACAGCATCTGGCGGTCGCCCCGCGACATGCCCGCGTTGAGCAGCACGCTCAGCGATTCCACCATCCCGGAAATCGCCTCGGAGCCCTCCATCCGCGCCTGCCAGTTGATGGTCTCCAGCGCGTTGTTGATGAAATGGGGGTTGATGCGGCTCTGCATGGCCTGGATGCGGGCGTCGCGCAGGGCGATCTCCTCCTTGTAGGTCCGGTCGATCAGCTCCTCCAGGCGCAGGCTCATGTTGGAAAAGGCCTTGCCCAGCGTGCCCAGCTCGTCCTCGCCCTGCATCGGCACGGTGACGCCCAGCTCCCCGGCCTCGATGCGGTTCGCGGCGTCGGAGAGGATGGCGATGGGCTTGGTGATGCGCCGGTAGACGTACCAGGCTATGACGCCCAGGATCGGCACCAGCAGCGCCAGCAGCGCCGCCAGCAGCATCCGGAAGGCGTCCGAATCGCCGTAGAGCCGCGTCCGGCCCAGCACCAACCCCACGCGCAGGGCATAGTCGCGGGCCGTGCCGTCCGCGGCGAGGGCATACTGCCCCGCGCCAGCGCCGACGATCTTTCCCGCGGGCAGGTCGTCCCAGCGCGCGCCCTCCAGGCCGCCCGCGCCGGTATCGGTAAGGTCGATCAGCGTCACGTCGTCCAGCATCAGGTCCAGCCGGGCGTCCCAGCGGCGGGCCAGGTCCCCCAGCGGGGCCGTCAGCGCGTCCACGTCCACGCCCAGCACCAACATGCCGTAGGGCTTCATGCGCAGGTTCACCAGGTTGCGCACCAGGTACACCGCGTCCCCCACGCGCACAAAGCGGCCCTGGGTGTCCAGGGCCTCTCCCATGGCCTTCACGGCCCCGTGGGCCTCGGCCTGATAGGCGGCGGCCGCCTCGCTGCCGGCGCGGCTGACGAGCAGCAGGTCCGGGTTGTCCAGCGTGAAGCAGGCCGCGAACGTGACCAGCGCCTCGCGGCTGTACTTGCGCTCGATGTAGCTTCGGGCGCGGCGCAGGAATTCGCTGTCGGAGAGCGTGCCGGACTCCCGCCGGGTCACGGCGTCGGTCAGCTCGCCGTCATAGATGGCGTCCTGCGAGAGGGCCACCAGCTTGCCGAGGCCCTCCTCCGAGAGCATCATGGAATAATCCATGCCGGTGGTCAGCGCCGCCTCCGTCTTGGCCTGGTAATCCCCCAGCACCGTGCCGCCCATGTAAAAGCCCAGCACCAGCACCGGCACCAGGTAGCAGATCAGCACGATCACCACCAGCTGCACCCGCAGCTTTCTGAATACGCGCATGGAAACCTCCATTGCATTTCTGTGGGGCGAGCCCTCTCGCCCGAGCCCTGCTCCCTACTCCCTACTCCCTACTCCCTACTCCCTACTCCCTACTCCCTACTCCCTAAAACGGCAGATTCAGCGCCCGGGCCATCTGCCCGACCAGGTCGCGGGCGCGGTCCATGGTCTCGGCCTCGGCGAACACGCGCACCCTCGGCTCGGTGCCGGAGAAGCGGAGGATCAGCCAGCTTTCATCGGCGAAGTAGAGCTTGCAGCCGTCGTCCCAGGACACGCGATCGACAGCCACGTCGAACGCCGGCAGGTCGCGCTTTTCAAACACGCGGCCGGTGATCTCCTCCTTCCGGGCCTCGGTGAGTATCCAGTCGTACTCGGCCATGTGCAGCTCGCCGAATTCGTCGAAGATCTCCCGCACGGTCTGCGAAAGGGGCTTGCCGGTCACGGCCAGCATTTCCACCAGCAGCGAGGCGGCGTAGAGGCCGTCCTTGCCGAAGATATGGCCGCGCACGGTGAGGCCGCCGCTGCTCTCGCCGCCCAGCAGGGCGTCGCAGGCCTGCATGCCGGCGGAGATGTTCTTGAAGCCCACGGGCACCTCGACGCATTGCTCGCCGAACTTCGCGGCCACCCGATCCAGCAGGTGGGTGGTGGCGATGTTGCGCACCACGGCGCCCTTCCAGCCCTTGTACTTCAGCAGGTAGTAGTACAGCAGCACCAGGATCTCGTTGGCGCTGACGAAGCGGCCCTTCTCGTCGATGACGCCCAGCCGGTCGGCGTCGCCGTCGGTGGCGAGGCCCAGGTCCGCCCCCTGGTCCAGCACCTTGCGCTGCAGGTCCGCCATGGTGTCGATGTTGGGCGCGGGCAGGCGGCGGCCGAAGAAGGCGTCGTGGGTGTCGTGGATCACGGTCACGTCGCAGCGGCAGCTGTACAGGATCGTCATCAGGCCCGTCAGGCTCACGCCGTACATCGGGTCCAGCACGACGCGGGGCCTGCGGCGGCGGATGGCCTGGGTGTCGATGCGGGCGAGTATGGAATCCAGATAGTCGTCCCGGGTATCCACATACACCACGCGGCCCGTCGCCTTGGCGGCCTCGAAATCCACGGGGCGGATATCCTCCGGGCGCAGGGCGTTGGCCTCGGCCTGGATTTCATCGGTGATCTCCTGGGTGGCGTCCCGGCCGCCCTCGGTGAACAGCTTGATGCCGTTGTAGAGCGCCGGGTTGTGGCTGGCGGTGATGGCCGCGCCGTAGGGCAGCTGCCAGGTCTTCACCGTGAACATGATCTGCGGCGTGGGCGGCGAGATGTTGATGAAGTCCACCTTCACGCCCTCGCCCACGATGGCCTCGGAGAACCAGATCGCGGCCTCGCGGCTCAAAAAGCGCCGGTCATAGCCGATGCAGATCTCCGGGCGCACGCCCTCACGCTTCATCCGGCGGCCCAGCGCCGCCGCCACCTTCTGTATGTTTTCGCGGGTGAAGCCGTCGCCGATGATGGCGCGCCAGCCGCCGGTGCCGAATTCGATCATGGTATTATGCTCCTTTTCGGTTGCTATGGATACGATTTACACGCGTGGAGAGTGGAGTGAGGCGTGAGGAGTTGCGGTTCAAATCCCTTCGGGATTTGTTTGGATTGAAGGGGAACCGGATTCCCGCCACAACCCCTGATCCCTCTTCTCATCCCATCACGACCCGCACCTCGTGCGCCCCTTCCCCGAACACGGGCACGCATTCGGCAGGCCTGCCGTCCACCTCGATGCGCTTCACGCCCTTTTCGACGTGGTCGGGGTTCTCCACGCGGATGCGGTATTCCGCGCCGCGCCAGCGGCGGGTGACCTCGAAGCCGTCCCAATCGGCGGGGATGCAGGGATCGACGGTCAGCCGGTCGAACTCCGGCCGCACGCCCAGCATGTAGCGCGTGGCGGCGAAGTAGGCCCAGCCGGAGGAGCCGGTCATGAACGGGTGCCTCGCCCGGCCGTGGGCGGCGTGGTCCCTGCCCATGATGAACTGGCAGTAGGTGTAGGGCTCGGCCTGGCGGATCTCCATGATGTCGTTCTGGTTCTCCGGCAGCAGCGCGTCGTAGAGCTCCATGGCCCGCGCGCCCCGGCCCAGCCGGCACTCGGCCACCCAGGCCCAGGGGTTCGGATGGCTGAACACCGCGCCGTTTTCCTTGATGCCGGGATAGACGCGCGTGACGAACCCGATGCCGTCGTCCCGCACCGTGAACGCCGGGGCGTTCAGCATCAGGCCGTAGGGGGTGTAGAGCCAGTCGTACACCGCGTCCATGGCGGACAGGCCCTGCTCGTATGTCGCCGCGCCGGAGGCCACCGCCCAGGTGTTGCTCTCCAGGTGCACCTTGCCCTCGGCGGCCTCATGGGTGCCGATCCTGCGCCCGTCCGCCGTGAAGCCCCGCAGGAACCACTGGCCGTCCCACAGGCAGGCCTGGCAGGCGTCCTTCATCGCGGCCAGCTTCGCGGGATAGTCCCCGGCGTCGCGGCCCAGGTGCTTCGCCGCGTCCAGGAAGTGCTCCGTGGCCCAGACGAGCAGGAAGGCCACCATGGCGCTCTCGCCGCCGCCCAGGTTCAGGCAGTCGTTCCAGTCGGCGCGCAGGCCCTTCGTGATGCCGTGGCTGCCGGTCTGGCTGTAGGAGAAGTCCAGGATGCGCCGCATGTGCTCCCAGACGGTCCCCTCGCCGCCGTCGGCGTAGGGCACGGTCTCGTCCAGGAAGGCGGTGTCGCCGGTCTCCCGCACGTATTCCAGGATCGCGGGCACCAGCCACAGCGCGTCGTCGGCGCAGGCGTCGCCGATGCCGTGCACCCGCTTGCCGTCCCCGGCGCTGGGCACCACCGTGGGCGACCACTCCTTCTCCTCCTCCCCGCCCTCGAACCAGGCCGGGTCGAACAGGTGCAGGCCGTAGCCCGCGGAGGTCAGGCCGTTCAGCAGCTGCCCGATGCGCCACCTGCAGCCCGCCGGCTCGGCGTGGGGAATGCACATGGCGTCCTGGGCGGTGTCGCGATAGCCCAGGCCGGTGCGCCCGCCCACCTCGATGAACGAGGCGAAGCGGGAGAACAGCACGTTGATCTCGCTCTGGTACAGGTTCCAGATGTTCAGGCTCCGGTTCATGTTGGCGTGGGGGGTGTGCACCACCAGCGCGCCCAGCTTTTCATCCCAGAAGCGGCGCAGCTCCATGAAGGCCGCGTCCGTCCCGGCGAAGTCATAGCGCCTGCGGGCCGCCTCGGCGGCGGGGCCGCGGCCCGTGCCCAGGTAGAACAGCACGCGCGCCTCCTCGCCGGGGGCCAGCGTCAGCCGCTTCATCAGCGCGCCGACGGGGTTGCCGCCGTCCTCGTGGCCGCCCGCCAGGCCGCGCTCCACGCCGACGGGGTTTTTCTCGGTGCGGTAGGCGCCGATGAAGCCGTCGCGGGTGCCCTCCCAGGCGTCCGGCTCGAAGGATGCCGCGAAGAACTGGAAGCTGTCCGGCTCATAGTGCAGCTCGCAGACGGCCGCGCCGTTTTCCAGGTACGAGCCGGCGCAGTAGAGGCTCATCTGGAAGTTCTGGTTGTCGATGTCGATGTTGTGGAAGGAGAACTCCACATAGCCGGTCACGTCGACGGTGCGCGGGCGATCGGAATCGTTGCGCAGGCGCACGTCGAAGATCTCCACCGGGTCCGCGTCCCCCACCTCGCGGGGAATGAACAGCGTCTGGCTGGCAAAGATGCCCCGGTTTTCACAGGTGAACGTGGAATAGCTCAGCCCGTGGCGGCAGGCGTACTTTGCGTTATCCAGCACAATGCCCGTGGGCTGCCAGCTGATGGACCAGTATTCCCCCGTCTCCGCGTCCTTCAGGTAGACGTAGTGGCCCGGGAAATCCATCGGCACGCCGTTGGGCCGGAAGCGCGTGATGCGGTGAAACTGCGGCGAATCCAGCCAGCAATAGCCCCCCGCGTTGTGCGAGATCACCGCGCCCATCCGCTGGGTGCCCAGGTAGTTCGTCATCGAAAAGGGCGCATCCACCCGGTCGATCACGTATTCCCGGGAGTCATCGTCAAAGTAACCGTAGCGCATGTTGCCGCCTCCTGTTGCGGGCCTCGCCCACCTTGTATTTTACCGTATATTCATTGTAACTTCAAGGCTTCGAAAAGGAAATGGATTGAAGTGGCTTATGTTGTGCGGGGTTGTGGAGTTTCGGGCACCTCCGCGCAAAAAACCGGCCCCGAACTTGCGTCCGGGGTCGGCGTGAGGAGGGGAAACGCTTACTTCGCGGCCATGTAGGCGGAGAGCTGCTCGTTGGCGGCGTCCACGTAGGCCTGCATGCCGGCGGCGTCCAGGGCGTCCAGGAACTCGGGCAGCGTGGCCTCGGGATCCAGCGCGCCGGCGTCCAGCGCCAGGGCATACTGCGCGGCGACGGTGCCGAGGGCGGCCATCTCGTTGGCGACCGCTTCGTTGTTGAACACGAAGCCCAGGCAGGGGATGCCCTTCGCACCGGCGTAGTAGGCCTTGAAGGCCTCGCGGAAGCCCGCGCCCTCATCCACGGTGTCGGGCAGGATGGTGACGTTGCCCATGCCGTTGGTCCAGGGGCTGTAGTTGGCACGCTCCTCGGTGAAGGCCACCAGGCCGTCCTCCAGGGTGTAGTGCACGCCTTCGACGCCATAGTTCATCAGGGTCATCAGGGTGGGATCGCTGTTCAGCAGGGCCAGGAACTTGAAGCTCTCGACCGGATGCTCGGAGGCAGTGGAGATGGCCATCATGGCGCCCTGGGAAGCGGTGGTGTCCACATAGGGATCGGTGCAGGGCACGAAGGCGACCTCGATGCCGCGGTCCAGCACGTCGGCGGAGAACTCATAGCCGTAGGCGTAGCTCTGGGTGCCGATCAGGTATTCGCCGGTCTTCTGGGTGTTGGTGCGGGTGTCGTTGCTGGTCTCGGCCACGGCCAGGGAGGGATCCACATAGCCGGCCTCGTAGTATTCGTGCATCTTCTCCACGAACTTCTTGTATTCCTCGGTGGCGAACTTGTTCAGCAGCACGTTGCCCTCGGGGCCTTCGGCGGAGACGTCCTCCTGGTTCAGGTACAGGCTCAGCAGGTTGGTGCTGCCGGCGTCGCCGGCCACGATGATGCTGCCGGTCACCATGCGCTCGAGCACCATCGGCTCGACCAGGAAGGGATAGAAGGCGTCGCCCTTGACTTCCTTGGCCTTGGCGAACAGCTCGCCGAAGTCATAGAAGCTCATGGCCTTGAAGTCGTCCAGGGTGTAGCCCAGCTCGTTCAGCAGGGTGACGTTCACGTCCCAGCAGTTCTGGGTGGCGGTGTCCTTGAAGCCGTTCACGGCGTAGATGCCCATGCCCTCGGCGCCCTCGATGGTGGCGGCCTGCATCAGGCTCTCGGGGATCGCGGCGGTCAGATCCGCGCCATACTCGGCGATCAGATCGTCCAGCTTCACGAAATAGCCGTTCTTGGCATAGGTGTTGTATTCATCGGCGCTCCAGGAGCAGGTGAACACCATGTCGATGCCGGTGTCGCCGGAGAGCAGGGCGTTGGTGGCCTTCTCGTCGAAATCGCCCCAGGTGCCCCAGACGACCTCCAGCTTCGCGCCGACCTTGTCCTCGATGTAGGCGTTCACCGCCTCCAGCACCGCGCTGTCGTCGGTGACGTTGGAGCCGTGGAACATGATCGTGATGGTGGGCAGGTCCTCGGCCAGGGCAAAGCTGGTCGCGGTCAGGATCATGGCCAGAGCCAGGATCAGAGCAAACAGTTTCTTCATGGGAATATCCTCCTTCTATTTGCAGATGGCATGCCATCTTGCGATTCACTTTAATCGGGTGCGGCGGCGTGTACGCCGCGCCCGAAGGTAATTTTCCAGGCGGCAAATTCCATTTGCCAGATGGAAAATTCCTGCCTTGCAGATTTTGCGGCTAGGTAGACAATGATTAATTCGAGCATCGAGGCTGCGGAAGGTTTACTGGAGGTAAATCGAGAAATTTGCAAGAGACAGATGCCGGAAAAGGCGCCGCAGAATCGGTGCGGGAATAAATCAGCGGCTACCTAGATGACCCGACAGGGTCTCAAGCAAAATCTGTCAGGGGGTGGCAGTGGCGGGGGAAGGATCGTCCACCGGGCGTCAGCCTTTGACCGATCCCACCGTCAAACCGGCGACCACATAGCGCTGGAAGAACGGGTAGGCGCAGGCGATGGGCACCACGATGAACACCACCAGGGCCATCTTGAGGCTCTGACTGGGCAGGTTGCGGGCGGCCTTGGCGGCGTCCGCGCCCAGCATGCCGGCGTTCTTGGCGAGGAAGTCGGCGTTGCGCTGCATGCGCATCAGCAGGTATTGCAGCGGGATGACGTCCATGTTCTTGGTGATGTAGAGCAGCGACAGGAACCACTCGTTCCAGAAGGCCAGCGCGTTCAGAAGCGCGATGGTCGCGATGCCGGGCTTCACCACCGGCAGCACCACCTGGAACAGCGTCCGGTATTCCCCCGCGCCGTCGATGGTGGAGGCCTCGATCAGCTCCCGTGGCACGGTGGTCTGAAAGAAGGTGCGCATCACGATCACGTTGAACGGGGAAAACAGCAGCGGCACGATCAGCGCGGCGTAGTTGTCGCTCAGGCCCAGCAGCGTCTTGCACACCACGAACGTGGGCACCAGGCCGCCGCCGAAGATCATCGTGAAGAAGCTGAGGAAGTTGAAGAAGCCGCGGTACTTGTAGTCCCTGCGATACAGCGGATAGCTGTAGAGCACGCAGATCATCACGCTCAGCAGCGTTCCGACGATGGTGATCAGGAAGGAATTGAAGTAGCTGCGCCACAGCGCCCCGCCCAGCTGGAACACGTAATTGTAGGCCTGGGTGGACCAGCCCAGCGGCGTGAAGGAATAGCCGATCTGCCGGATGCTGTCCTCCGAGGTGAAGGAGATGATGATGACGAACAGAAACGGCACGATGCACAGCAGCGCGAACAGCCCCAGGCACGTGTGGAACAGCGCCTGCGCCCCCGGGCCGAAGGTGTTCAGGCCGGCATTGCGGCGTTCAGCCTTTTCCATGGTCATACCTCCTTGGGTTGAGCGAGAAGTTCAGGCGGAAGCCCTGCGGTTTCCTTGTTTTCCCGGCTCTCTAAAACAGCGAGCTTTCCGAATCGATCTTTTTCACGATCATGTTGGTCGCCACGATGCAGGCGCAGCCGACCACGCTCTGCAGCAGGCCCGCCGCGGCGGACATGCCCATGTTGTGGGTGTTGGCGTAGGTGTTGTAGACGTAGGTGTCGATGACCTGGGTGACCGGATACAGCGGGCCGGAGTTCTGCGGCACGTTGTAAAACAGGCCGAAGTCGGCGTTAAAGATCTTGCCCACGGACATGATCAGCAGGATCACGATCATGGGCCGTATGCCCGGCAGCGTCACGTGCCACACCTGCTGGCGCTTGGTGGCGCCGTCCACCGCCGCCGCCTCATAGAGGGTGGTGTCGATGCCGGTGATGGCCGCCAGGTAGAGCACGCTGGAGTAGCCCACGTTTTTCCACAGGTTCGAAAGCGTCAAAATCAGCGGCCACCAGGTGGTGGTCATGTAAAACTGGGTCGGCTTCAATCCCAGGCTCTTCTGGATCGAGGGGATCATTCCGCTGGTGGGATCCAGGAAGGCCAGCACGAAGTAGCTCGCCACCACCCAGCTCAAAAAGTAGGGGAAGAACATCATCGTCTGGTAGGTCTTGGCCAGGAAGCGGTTTTTCAGCTCGCTCATCATCACGGCCAGCGTCACCGCGATCACCAGCACCAGCACGATCCACGCCGCGTTGTAGGCCAGGGTGTTGCGGATCATCGTCATGGTGCTGGGGTTCTTCAGGAACTTGAAGTTGTCCAGCCCCACCCACTCCGACATCACCAGGTTGTTCCAGAAGGTGTTGGGCTTCTGGGCCTTGTAATCCTTGAAGGAGATGATCACGCCCAGCATCGGCAGATAGCGGATCAGCAGCAGCCAGATCGCCCCCGGCAGCACCATCGTGGTCAGCCAGAAGTTTCGCGCGCTGAACCGGCGCCTGGGCTTGACCTTTCCCATGCCCGCCTGTGCCATGCCGACGCCCCCCGTCTCTCGTTTTGTTAAGACAAGTATAACAAACGGCGCCTGAAATTGCATCGTTTCCGTTTGGCTTTTGTTGTCTTTGGTTGGGAAGATGCAAAAGAGAACGGCGCTTTACAGAAAAAGGTGGCCATGCTATAATGACAGCAATTCAGATGAGGAGGCGCGACCATGTCCGACATCGGCAATTCCAACCGCATCGCCCGGGAATACATCGATTCACTGCGCATCGAGACCCGCTATATGGACTCCACGACCCCCACCCTCGACTTCACCCTCTACGGCGAATCCTTCGCCTCACCGATCATGACGGCGGCGCTGAGCCACCTGGACCACTTCATGTTCCCCGGCGCGGCGGACGCGCTGGCCCGGGGCGCGAAGGCCGCGAACGCCGTGCTGTGGTACGGCATGGCCCATGAGGAGGAGATCGAGCGTCTCGCCGCCACCGGCGCGCGGATGATCGAGATCATCAAGCCCTATGCCGACCGCGACCTGATCTACCGGAAGATCGAACACGCCCAGGGGCTGGGGCTGCTGGCCGTGGGCGTGGACATCGACCATCCCTTCTCGGAGAACGGCGGCGCGGACGTGGTGGACGGCCAGGAGATGGCCCCGCTGCGCACGGCGGAGCTGATGGAGCTGGTGAAGTACGCAAAGCTGCCGCTGATCATCAAGGGCGTGCTCAGCCGTCGCGACGCCGAGCGCTGCCTGAGCGCCGGCGCGGCCGGCCTGGTGCTGAGCCACCACAACAACCGCATCGAATACGCCCTTCCGCCGCTGGCGCTGCTGCCGGAGATCGCCGCGATGGCCGGCGACGTGCCGCTGTTCGTCGACTGCGAAATCAGGACCGGCATGGACGCCTTCAAGGCCCTCGCCCTCGGCGCGAAGGGCGTGTGCATCGGCCGCCCGCTGATGACCGCCATCAAGCAGGGCGGCGCGGACGGCGCGCGCGACTACCTGCTCTCGGCCAACGACGCGCTGAAAAAGGCCATGGCCTACACCGGCTGCGCGGATCTGGCGCACATGGACCACACCATCGTGCATCGCGCCCCGTGAGCTGAGCCGCCCAAAACACACCCCTGCAAAACGAGGAACCGGATTGCCACGTCGCTTCGCTCCCCGCAATGACGTACAACCCAGCGTCATCGCATTACGTCATTGCGAGGAGGTCCCAACGGGACCGACGTGGCAATCCGGTCTCCTCTTTGATGGGGTGCGGCAAGCAAGGGACGGCATTCCCCCGCACGGCCCCATGAAGGTCCCACCGCCCAAAACCACCGCGAAGCGGCTACCAGTCATAGCCGCTTCGCGTCTCAAAGCCCCGCTCGTCGGGCTCGGTGGGGATCGTCTTCTGCTCCATGCGCTCCACGCGCACGTACATGCCGCGCTCGATCATCCGGATCACCCGGTCGATCTGCGCCTCGGTGCCCTGGATCTCCATGGCGACAGAGCCGTCCGGGTCGTTGCGCACCCAGCCCGTCGCCCCCACGGCGCTCGCGGCGTGCCGCGCCCGATAGCGAAACCCCACGCCCTGCACCAGCCCGTGAAAGCGGATGCGCCTGCGGATGACCTCGTCCATGCCCTCGCCCCATTTCTTTTTTTCTATTCATGGAACCCAATCGCGCCTTTGCCCGTCCAACAGATGCTTCGATCAAAGGACGACCCGAAAAAGGAGGATTGCCATGAAACGCCTGCTCGCGATTTTCATCGCCCTGCTGCTGCCGGCCCTGCCGGCGCTGGCCGAGGCCGCGCCGATGGGCCCCTTCGACTACACCGACGACATCCTTGAGGACGGCACGCTGGTCTACTACTTCCAGGACCTGGCGCTGCGCCTGCCCGCCAACTGGGCCGGCAAGGTGCTGGTGCTGCAGGACGGGACCGGCGCCGGCTTCTACCAGAAGGCCAGCTACGACCTCTACCAGGCGGAGGGCGTCGAGGGCGGAGGCTTCCTGTTCAGCCTCGAGGCCAGCGTCAACGCCGACTTCGCCGACACCCTGCCCACCTTCGAATACCTGGGCTTCAGCGAGCGCTCCGCCATGAACTACTTCCTGGCGACGCCCTCGGACTATCCCGCCTGGACGGAGGACGAGGCCGTTCGCGCCGAATGGGACGCCATGTACGCCCAGGTGGCGGAATTCATCGTCCCGAACGCCCAAATCTACGAATGACACATAGCAGAGGCGACAACCCAAATGCAGGGGCGCTGTTGCGCCGCCCGCCCAAAACGAATCGTCCCGTTCAGGGCGGGCGCCGCAACGG
Source organism: uncultured Eubacteriales bacterium (assembly GCA_902799045.1). GTDB lineage: Bacteria > Bacillota > Clostridia > Christensenellales > Aristaeellaceae > UBA2862. The sequence goes on along the minus strand of CADBZH010000034.1, from coordinate 15,664 downwards.
CGCCCCTACGGCTGTGTTATGATCCTTTCCCGTCACAGGGAGGGATTACAGGTTCTCCTCCATGAACTGCTTCAGGCCCGCGCACGCCTCTTCCTCGTTCGCGCCCTCGCAGGCGATGGTGA
>CADBZH010000034.1:0-15522 GCA_902799045.1 uncultured Eubacteriales bacterium | reverse complement strand
CAGCTGGCCCGCGTTCACGCTCTTGCCGTTGGCGCTGATCGTCACCGTCGTGTCCGCATAGCTCTTCGCCTTCTTCGCCAGCATGCCGGCGGGACGGGCGTGGATGCCCAGCGCGTCCTGGATAACATAGGTGAATTCCTTCATGTTCGATTCGCTCCTTTGCTAACTTGAATATATTCTAAGGACCTCCGCGCCCTTGACTACATCATTTCAATCAGCTCCGGCATGGCCTCCAGCGACAGCAGGCTCGCGCCGCCGGGAATCTCCCTGTCCGGCTGGTCGGGCCGCCGCAGCCAGATGCCGCGCATGCCCGCCGCGATGGCGCCGAGCACGTCCGCCTGCAAATTGTCGCCCACGAAGGCGCACTCCCCCGCCGCGCACCCGGCCTTTTGCGCGCAGCAGTCGAACAGCTTCCTGTCCGGCTTCTCGGCGGTGACCTCCTCGCTGGTGACGATGAAATCCACGTATTCCAGCATCCCCAGGCGGCGCAGCTTTTCATACTGCCAGTCGGCGGTCATGTTGGTGCCGATGCCGATGGCCAGGCCGCGGTCGCGCAGCGCCTTCAACGCCGCGGTCGCGCCGGGGTTCGCCCGCATGGCGTCCATCAGCGTGGACCAGTAGACGTGGGCCATCACCGGGGCGTGCCACAACGGCAGCCTTTGTTCCTCCAGCAGGACCTGGTAGCGGATCAGCCGGTTGTGCGACGCGGCGCAATTCACGCCACAGCGCTCGATCAGCGCCTGCTGCGCCCGGGCGTGCAGCGCCTCGAAGCGCCCGGCGGGGATGCCGAACTGGTTCAGCGCATATTCCGACACCGCCGCGAACGCCGGGGCATGGGCCGCGTCGTAATCGTAGAGGGTATTGTCGAGATCGAATATGACCGCCTTCAGCATCTGTTCCTCCGCGCGCCCATCCGGCGCAACCCCATTGTACCATACTCTCTGCCCGATTGCAACCGCGGGCAGCCGCTACTTATGTTCCCGCTTCCCCAGCTCCAGCAGCCTGCGGGGCACGTGGCAATAGCCGTTCGGGTTCTTGTCCAGGTACTTCTGGTGATACGCCTCGGCGGGGAAGAAATTGACGATCGGGCCGAGCTCCACGGCGAGGGGCCGGCCCGCCTTCTTTGCCTCGCGGGCAAACACCGCCTCGATCTCCGGCCGCTGGGCCTCGTCGGCATAGTATACGCCCGTGCGATACTGCACGCCCTCGTCGTGGCCCTGCCGGTTCACGGACAGCGGGTCGATGATCATGAAGTAGGCGTCCAGCAGCTTCGCCAGCGGGAGCACCGCCGGGTCATAGTCCACGCGCACCGTCTCGGCATGGCCGCTGGAGGCGCACACCTCCTGATAGCTGGGGGCCGCGTCCGGGCCGTTGGCATAGCCCACCTCGGTGGCCAGCACGCCGTCAAACTGGTCGAAGAACTTCTGGACGCCCCAGAAGCACCCGCCCGCCAGATAGATCCGCATCCTCGCATCCTCCTTTCGGGGAGCGCCTCACAGCGCCCCAAAGATCGCGTCGCGCAGGGCGTCGAAGTCCTCGAAGGCCTTCAGGTCGGGGTTGTCCGCGATGATCGCCTCGGTGCTGCGGAACAGGAAGCCGGCCTTGCTGGCGCGGATCATGCCCAGGTCGTTGTAGCTGTCGCCGCAGGCGATGGTGTCAAAGCCGACGGACTGCAGCGCCTTCACGGTGCTGAGCTTCGACTGGGCCGTGCGAATGCGGTAGCCGGTGATCTCACCGTCCTCCGCCACCTCCAGCGCGTTGCACAGCAGCGTTGGCCAGCCCAGCTTCTCCATCAGGGGCCGGGCGAACTGGGTAAAGGTGTCCGAGAGGATCACCGCCTGGGTGCGCTCGCGCAGGGCGTCCAGGAAGGCCCGGGCCCCCGGCAGCGGATCGATGGTGCCGATGGTGCGCTGGATGTCCTGCAGCTTCAGGCCGTGCTCCTTCAGGATGCCCAGCCGCCAGCGCATCAGCTTGTCGTAGTCCGGCTCGTCCCGGGTGGTGCGCCGAAGCTCCGGGATACCGCTGGCCTCGGAGAAGGCGATCCAGATCTCCGGCACCAGCACGCCCTCCAGATCCAGGCAGACGATGTTGAGGTCGCTCATGTTTGTCACCGCTTTCAGATTAGTCGTTTTCCGTGGCCGGCAGCAGCGAATAGACCGTCGCCGTCACCAGCACGATGGCCGCGCCGACGATCGTCAGCGCGCCGGGTCGCTCGCCCACGAAGATGAACACCCAGATGGGGTTCAGGATGGGTTCCAGGTTTGCCAGCAGCGCCGCCGAGATGGGCGAGACGTTGCTCATCGATTTCGAGATGAAGAAATAGCCCCCGGCCAGGCAGACGCCCAGCCCCAGCGCGATCAGCCAGTGGGTCGCGTTCAGCGACATGCCCGGGTCAAACAGCCCGCACAGCGCGAACGGCGCGCAGAAGATCATGCCCAGGTAGGAGTAGTCCCGCGGGTCCGCCCCGGGCATCCGGGCGCAGAAGAACACCAGCGCGAACGTCACCGCCGAGAGGATCGCCAGGCCGTCGCCCAGCGGGTTTCCGCCCCGAAGGCCGTCCCAGCTGCACAGGATCACGCCCGCCATGATGAACGCCGCGATGATCACGTGCTTCTTCGCGGGCTTCTGGCCGAAGAACAGCCAGGAAAACAGGATCACGAACACCGGCATGGCATATTGCAGCACGATGGCGTTGGCTGAGGTGGTGAGCTTCGTGGCGGCCATGTAGAGAATGCTCGTCAGCGCCACGCCCGCCGCGCCCAGCAGCGTGCCGCGCGTCAGGCGCACCTTCACCGTGCCCCGGGCCATCGCCAGCAGCCCCGCCGCGATCAGCGAGCGCATGCCGTTCACGGTCAGCGCGTTCCAGGGCAGCGACTTGCTGAACACCCCGGCAAAGCTCCAGCTGATGGCGGCCAGCGCCACCTGCAGCGCCCCCAGGCGGTTTTTCGTCATGGTTGGTCGTTCCTTTATATCAATTGCATTGGAATCAAAGCCTCCCCATCGCAATGGGGAGGTGGTCCGCCAGGGCCGGTGGGGCAATCCGGGGAGCCCTATCGGCGCTTCGCGCCACTTCCCCACTGCGGTGGGGAAGCATTTGGGGCCGACCCGGCGTCGCGAAACTGCGCGGCAGCGATTAACTCCCGGTTTTACCGGGCCGTCGAGCCCAGGTAGGCGTCGCGCACGCGCTGGTCGGAGAGCAGCGCCTCGCCGGTGCCGGACATGGTGATCCGCCCGGTCTCCAGCACGTAGGCCTGGTCGGCGCAGCGCAGGGCCGCGTTGGCGTTCTGCTCGATCAGCAGGATCGTGATGCCCTCGCTCTTCAAATCGCGGATGATGGAAAAGATGTCCTTCACCACCAGCGGCGCCAGGCCCAGGCTGGGCTCGTCCATCATGAGCAGCTTTGGCCGGGCCATCATGGCGCGGCCCACGGCCAGCATCTGCTGCTCGCCGCCGGAGAGCGTGCCCGCCAGCTGCCATTCGCGCTCCTTCAGGCGCGGGAAGCGCTGGTAGATATCCTCGATGCCGGCCTCGATCTCCTCCTTGTCAGAGCGCAGGTAGGCGCCGATCTTGAGGTTTTCCTTCACGGTCAGGTTGTCGAACACGCGCCGTCCCTCCGGCACCAGGGCGATGCCCTCGGCCACCACCTGCTGGGCGTTGAAGGGAATGATGTCGCGGCCCAGGAAGTTGATCGCGCCGGAGGCGGTCTTCACCAGGCCGGAGATGGCCCGCAGCGTGGTGCTCTTGCCCGCGCCGTTGGCGCCGATCAGCGTGGCGATCTGGCCCTGCTCCACATCAAAGGAAATGCCCTTCAGCGCCTCGATGCCGCCGTAGTTCACCTTTAAATCCTTGACCTTCAGCATGCTCATGCGTCGGACCCCTCCTCTTCCACGCCCAGATAGGCGGCGATGACCGCCGGGTCGTTCTGCACCTCGGCGGGCGTGCCCTCGGCGATCTGCTTGCCGAAGTCGATGACGTAGATGCGGTCGGAAATGCCCATGACCAGGTTCATGTGGTGCTCGATCAGGAACACCGTCAGGTTGAATTTGTCCTTGATCTGGCGGATGAATTCGCCCAGCTCCTCGGTCTCCTGGGGGTTCATGCCGGCGGCGGGCTCGTCCAGCAGCAGAAGCCGGGGCCCGGTCGCCAGGGCGCGGGCGATCTCCAGCAGGCGCTGCTTGCCGTAGGGCAGGCTCGTGGCCTGCTCGTTGCGCAGCTCCCAGAGGTCCACTTCCTTCAAAAGCGCCTCCGTCTCCGCGCGCATCTTCTTCTCCTCGGCCAGGTTCAGCCGGAACGTGGCCGTCAGGAAGTTGCTGGTGCGGCGCAGGTGGCGGGCCGTCAGCACGTTGTCAAACACCGTCATGCTGGAAAACAGGCGGATGTTCTGGAACGTGCGGGCCACGCCCAGCTTCGTGATCTCGTCCGGGCGCTTGCCGGTGATGTCCCGGCCCTCCAGCGCGATTTTGCCCTCGGTGGGGGTGTAGACGCCCGTCACCATGTTGAAGGCGGTGGTCTTGCCCGCGCCGTTGGGGCCGATCAGGGCGACGATCTCGCCCTTGTTGATGTCCATCGAGAGGTCGTTCACGGCGACGACGCCGCCGAAGCGCATGGTCAAATGCTCGATCTTCAACACGTTTTCGCTCATTTCGCCGCCGCCCCCTTATTATTTCGCCCCGCGTCCTCACTGTTCGTGGGCCGCGGGTTTCGGGCGGCGAGTCCTTCGGATCGCACGCCCTCAGTCCTCCCGTTGGTCGGACGCTTATTTTTCCTGCCGATGCCCCGGATCAGGTCCGGCAGCTCCCTCGTGCCCATGATGCCCTTGCGGAAGAACAGCACCACCACCATGATGATGATGGAGAACACCACCAGGCGGAAGCCGTTGCGCAGCAGCGGCACCTCGAAATCGCCGATCATCTGCTTCTGGTCCAGGAAGCGCAGCCACCACTCGCTGGCGGCCACGAACAGGAACGAGGAGATGCAGCTGCCCGTCACGGAGCCGATGCCGCCGATGACGACGATCAGCAGGATCTCGTAGGTCATGGCCGTGGTGAAGCCCTTGGCCTGCACCGTGGTCTGATACATGGCCAGCATCGCGCCGCCCACGCCCGCGAAGAACGAGGAGATGCAGAACGCCAGGCGCTTGTGGCTGGCCAGGCGGATGCCCATGGCCTCGGCGGCGATCTCGTCGTCGCGGATGGCCTTCAGCGCGCGGCCGAAGGTGGAATTGATCAGCAGGATGATGACGAAGATGCACAGGCCCGCGATCAGCAGCGGCACCAGCGTGGACAGGTAGACCGTCACCTGGCCGTCGGCGTTCTTGATGTTGAAGTCATTGAAGGCCGGGAACAGGCGCAGCATGTTGGAGCCGTTCGTGATCGGGCCCAGCTTGTCCCACTGCATCACAGCGCGGATGATCTCCGCGAAGCCCAGCGAGGCGATGGCCAGGTAGTCGCTCTTCAACCGCAGCACCGGCATGCCGATCAGGAAGGCGAAGAACGCCGCCACCAGGCCCGCCAGCAGCATCGCCACGAACCAGGGCAGCACGAACTGCACCAGGCCGCCGTTGTAATACTGGTACACGTCCAGGCGGGAGGCCACGGGGATCGTGAAGATGCCGTAGACATAGGCGCCGATCAGCATGAAGCCCGCCTGGCCCAGCGAAAAGATGCCCGTGAAGCCGTTCAGCAGGTTCATCGACACCGCCACCAGCGCGTAGGTCGCGCCCTTCTTCAAAACGGTGAAGAGCATGGAGGTGGGCGCGATGAACTGCTCCGCGATGAACACGGCCACATAGAAGCACAGCACAATGGCCGCCGTGATGATCGTGGCGGAATCCATCTTCTTCTTTGACAACGCATTATTCATGTTCCGCTCACCTCACACCTTGTCAGTCGTCTTTTCACCGAACAGGCCCGTGGGCTTGACGGCCAGGATCACGATCAGCAGCGCGAACGTGAAGGCATCCGAGAAGGTCGCCAGGCCGATGGGCGAGGCGATGACGCCCAGCTTGAACAGGATGATGTCCAGGCCCTTGATGATGTTCTCCGCGATGCCGATGATGAACGCGCCCACCACCGCGCCGGGAATGGAGCCGATGCCGCCGAACACCGCCGCCACGAAGGCCTTCAGGCCCGGCATGGCGCCGGAGGTCTGGATCACGGTGGTGTAGTTGGTGAAGTAGAGGATGGAGGCCACGCCCGCCAGGAACGTGCCGATGACGAAGGTCATCGAGATGACGGAATTGATCTTGATGCCCATCAGCTGGCTGGTCTCGAAGTCCCTGGACACGGCGCGCATGGCCATGCCGATCTTGGTGTGGTTGATCAGCAGCACCAGGCCCACCACCAGCAGGATGGTCAGCACCGGCGTCACCAGCGTCACCATCTTGGTGGTCGCGCCGAAGAGGGTCACCGAATCGGAGATCCACGGGATCGTGGGATAGAGCTGGTTCAGGCCGCCGGTGATGTAGAGCACCAGGTTCTGCAGCGTGTAGCTGACGCCGATGGCGGAAATCATGGCGCTCATCCTGGGCGCGCTGCGCAGCGGCTTATAGGCCACGCGCTCGATGAGGAAGCCCACCAGGGCCGTCACGATCAGCACCAGCGGGATGCACAGCCACAGCGGCATGCCGCTGGCGGCCATGTACACCATCACGATGCCCGCCACCATGAACACGTCGCCGTGGGCAAAGTTGATCAGGCGCAGGATGCCGTAGACCATCGTATAGCCGATGGCGATCAGGGCGTACTGCCCGCCCACCGATATGCCCGTCAGCAGATAGGGAAATATCGTATTCCACATGGAGGAACGCTCCTTTATGAGAGGGAATGGGGAGTAGGGAGTAGGGATTAGGGAGTAGGGAGTAGGGAGTAGGGAGTAGGGAGTAGAAAATGCTGCTGCCGCCAGTTCTGATGAATCCAGAGGAACAGGGAACGCGGCAGCCACTATTCCCAGGCAAATCAAGGAAAAGCAACGCAGAAATGCAGCCAAATCCGCCAAAATTGCGCTTCGGGGATTTTAGAAACACACTCTAATCCCTGATCCCTAATCCCTGAGAATACCAACAAACGGCGGAGGCGATGCCTCCGCCGATCGGGGGAATGCGAATCTGAGCGCCTGAGCGAAGCGCGGGGCGAATCAATCAGTCGACGGTCTGCTCGGTGACGAACTCCCAGTCGCCGGTCTCGTTGTTGACGGTCTTGACGTAGGCGGTGGTGCGCACGGCGTCGCCGGTCTCGTCAAACTCGATGTGGCCGGACACGCCGTCGTAGGTGACGGCGGGCAGGGCGGCCATGACCGCGGCGGAATCGGTGGTGCCGGCGGCCTTCAGGGCCTCCAGGGCCACGTAGTAGGCGTCATAGCCCATGGCGGTGACGCCGGCGATGATGTCGTTGCCGCCGTTGTTGGTCAGGGCCTCGCCATCCTCGGCCAGCCAGGCCTTGAAGCCCTCGTCAAACGCGGGGTTCGCGCCTTCCTGATAGAAGGTGGTGACGACCACGTTCACGTTGGTGCCCTTGGCGGCGTTGGAGACGACGTTGCTGTCCAGCGTATCGCCGCCCAGGATCGGGAAGGTCACGTTCTGGCTGGCGGCCTGCTGCACGATCTGGGTGGAATAGGCGATGGACACGGGGCAGAAGAACACCTGCGCGCCGATGCCGGTGGCGTTGGTCAGGTAGGAGTTGAAGTCCGCCGTGCCGGTGGGGAAGTCCTCGTGCATGACGGTGCCGCCCAGGCCCTCGAACGCCTGCTTGAAGTAGGTGCACAGGCCCTGGTCATAGTCGTTGCCCAGCTCGCCCAGGGTGTAGGCGACGGTCGCGCCCAGCTCCTTGGCGGCGTAGTTGGCAAGAACCGTGCCCTGGAAGGGATCCAGGAAGCACACGCGGAAATAGTGGCTGTTGCCCGCGGTGACCTGCGGGTTGGTGCAGGTGACGCCGATGGCGGGGATGTTGGCGTTCTTGAAGATATCGCTGCCGGCAATGGACACGCCGGAGCCGTAGCTGCCCAGCACCACGGAGACGCCGGCGTCCACCAGCGTGTTGGCCGCGGAGGGCGCCTTGGTGGTATCGGAGCCGTTGTCCGCGTAGACCAGCTCGACGTCATAGGTCGTGCCGCCGATCTCCACGGTGGGGGTCTCCTTGTTGGCGTACTGCATGCCCAGCATCTCCTGCTTGCCGCCCGCGCCGCTGTCGCCGGAAGCCGGCTCAAACACGCCGATCTTCACGGATTCGGCCATGGCCGCCGCGGAGAGAACCAGCATCATTGCCAATACGATTGCCAATACCTTTTTCATAGGAAAGTACCTCCCTTTTTTGGATAGGCTCATTATACCTATTTTATGCGCGGATTTCAACCCCAAAATGCGTTATTTTTGCAGCGAACCCATTCATTCTCTGCGACCCCGCCACACAATTCCGCCCCCGGCGGACATATTTCGCCCCTTTTTGCAGAATCCACCCCGCGATTCATGCAAAAGCCGCCCTTCGCGGACACGCATGAATATGCGAAAGCGGCCCGTTTCATACTTTCTTCCTATAATCTCCACCCAAAAAACACGCATTTGCCACGGATTTGCCTCGTATAAATGTTACGGAAACTTGACATTTCATGCTGCGGCGTGGTAAAATATATTCAATAATGGTAAATATGCGGGTTTTTGTCCAGGCCCGCTTCCTGTGGATCGCTTCTTTTAACGGAGGATTTGTGCTTATGAAACGGTTGTTGTGTCTGGCGCTGACGCTGGCGATGCTGGCGATGAGCGCGCTGCCCGCCGCGGCGGAGGAGGCGACGGTCGCGCCCGTCAGCGAGGCGGTGGAGGAGGAAGTCGCCGCCGCCCTGGACGCCGGCGACACCGGCCTGACCGTGGAGGGCGAGGCCGCCCCGGCGGAGACGCTCGCGGAGGCTCCCGCCGACCCGATCGACACCGAAACCGCCGACGCCGCGCCCGAGGACGAGCCGGCGACCGCCGTGGCCGCCGCCTCCAACGTCGCCGCCACCGGCATCCAGCTGAGCGCCTCCGCCATCACCGTCGGCGTCAAGGAGGAATACAAGGGCCTGACCGTCTCCGCCGTGCCGGCCGGCGCGGCCCTGCCGGCCGTCACCTGGCGCAGCGACAACGAAAAGCTCGTCCGCGTGGACCAGAGCGGCGTCGTCACCGGCGTCAAGGCGGGCAAGGCGAACGTCTTCGCCAGGTTTGAGGGCGGCCAGGAGGTCTCCTGCGCGGTGACCGTGCTGAAGGGCCCCCGGAAGCTGGTCATGAGCGAAACGAAGCTCACGCTGGGCGGCGACGGCCAGACGACCCGCCTGTCCTACACGATGCCCTCCGGCTACGCCTCCAACACGTTCACCTGGTCCTCCAGCAACCCGAAGGTCGCCACCGTGGACCAGAACGGCGTCGTCACCACCGTCGGCGCGGGCAAGGCCAACATCATGGTCAAGGCCTACAACGGCAAGGGCGGCAAGTGCAAGGTGACGGTGCTGGGCGCGCCCACCGGCATCGCCTTCCCGGCCGAATCGATGGCCGTGGCGCTGAGCCAGACGCGCAAGCTGGAGCCGACCGTGACCTTCTCCACCAGGAAGAAGGCCGACGCGAGCGTCGCCTTCGCCATCAGCCCCAATTCCCGGGACAGCGGCTGCATCACGCTGAACGCCGCCACCGGCGAGATCACCGGCGTGCGCAAGGGCACCGCCGTCGTCACCGCCACCACCTACAATGGCAAGTCCGCCGCCCTGACGGTGACCGTCGCCGCCGCGCCCACCGACATCGGCCTCAGCCAGAGCGCCGCGTACATCGGCGTGAAGGACGTCTACAGCGGGCTGTTCGCCAACCTGTCCACCCCCGCCGGAGAGACGGACGTGGTCGACACCGTGGTGTGGACCACCAGCAACAAGAGGATCGCCACCGTGGACCAGAACGGCGTCATCACCGGCGTTCGCAAGGGCAGCTGCGTCATCACCGCCACCACCGTCACCGGCCTGAAGGACACCTGCAAGGTCACCGTGTTCAAGGCCCCGAAGAAGGTCTACATCTCCCCGGCCAGCGCGCAGCTGAAGGTGGGCGAGGTGAACCAGTTCAAGTACGCCTTCCCGAAGAACACCGGCGGCACCGTCGTGTTCACCAGCAGTGACAACGCCATCGCCACCATCGACAACGACGGCGTGGTGACGGCCGTGGCCGAGGGCGAAGTCACCGTCACGGTCACCGCCTTCAACGGCAAGAAGGCCACCGCGAAGCTGCTTGTGAAGGGCAAGGCCGGCGAGGACGTGGACCTGCCCACCCAGGAATACGATTCCGTCGAATCCACCACCTCCCTGTACCGGGAGAACATGACCAACGCCGAGAAGCTGGAATACGTGATCTACTGCGCCCAGAGCATGCTGGGAAGGCCCTACGTGCACGGCAGCGGCTATCACGACGACGACTACAAGGTGGGCTTCGATTGCAGCGGCCTGGTCTACTGGTGCTTCAAGCGCATCAACATCAAGCTGAAGGACACCGCCCACAAGCAGGGCTATGACAACAGCCAGCAGAAGATCGTCAGCATCGCCTCCCTGAAGCGCGGCGACATCGTGTGCTTCAACACCGTGGAGGACGGCGCCGACGACCTGGTGGACCACACCGGCATCTACCTGGGCAACGGCGAGTTCATCCACGCCTCGTCCAGCGGCAAGAAGGTCATCAAGAGCTCGCTTTCCGGCTACTACAGCCGCACCTTCTCCTGGGGACGGCGCGTGCTGGGATAGGCAAAGCGCTCGCGCCATACAGGGCGTCCCCGCAGGGATGTTCGCCGTCAGAATTCTATAAGAGGCCCGGATTGCCACGCCGATCCCGTTGGGATCTCCTCGCAATGACATCATGCGACGACGCTATGTCGTGCGTCATTGCGAGGAGCGAAGCGACGCGGCAATCCGGGCCCCCGTTTTTTCCAACTCCATTCCCCGATCCTGCAAAAGGCTTGCAATTTCCTCCACAATCGTCTATAGTATAATCAGAACGGTTTATCGACACAAACCACAGTCGGGGGCAGCAATGGAACAGGAGAAGGAAAAGATCATGCAGCGCAGCGGCCAGGAGAGCGACCAGCGCCGGCTGCTTCAAAAGGGCAAGCGCGGCGTTCTGAACGTGGTGTTCGGGCGCACGGTGCTGGTGCTCGTCATGCTGGGTGTGCAGATCGCGGTGCTGATCGCGCTGTTCAGCTCGCTGCAGGCGTGGATGCCCTACTACTACGGCTTCGTGCTGGCGCTGCTGGCCGGGCTGATTCTGCACCTGGTGAACAAGCGCTCCGAGCCCACGACGAAGATCACCTGGATCCTGCTGATCGGGCTGGTCCCGGCGGTGGGCATCACGCTGTATCTGTTCGTGGAGCTGGACATCGGCCACCGGGTGCTGAACCGCCGGCTCGTCCATCTGATGGAGGAGACCTCAGCCTTCCTGCCGGAGGAGCCGCCGATGCCCCGGGAGATGCTCGAGGCCGCGCCGGAGCTGGAGGGCCTGGCGCACTACACCTGGAACCACGGGCGCTATCCCGCCTACGGCAACACCCGCGTGGAATACCTGCCCACCGGCGAGGCCTCGATGGAGGCCATGCTGAAGGACCTGAAGCAGGCCCGGGAGTTCATCTTCCTGGAGTTCTTCATCATCGACGAGGGCGAGATGTGGGGCCGGGTGCTGAAGATCCTGGAGGAAAAGGTGCGCCAGGGCGTGGAGGTGCGCGTGATGTACGACGGCACCTGCGCCATATTCCGCCTGCCCTATCGCTATCCGGAGATGCTGAAAAAGCTGGGCATCCGCTGCAAGATGTTCTCCCCCATCCGCCCGATGATCTCCACCCACTACAACAACCGCGACCACCGGAAGATCCTGGTGATCGACGGCAAGGCGGCCTACACCGGCGGCGTGAACCTGGCGGACGAATACATCAATATCGGCTCCCGCTTCGGCCATTGGAAGGACGTGTCCATCCGCATGGAGGGCGACGCCGTGCGCGCCTGGACGCTGATGTTTTTGCAGATGTGGAACGTGGACGAGAGCGGCGACAACTTCGCCCGCTATCTCAACCGGCCCGCAAGCGCCTCCGCCGCGCCCGCCCCGGGCTGGGTGCTGCCCTACGGCGACAGCCCGCTGGACAGCGAGCGCGTGGGCGAGAATATCTACATCGACATCCTCAGCCGCGCCCAGCGCTACGTGCACATCATGACGCCCTACCTGATCCTGGACAGCGAGATGCTGCCCGCGCTGACTTTTGCCGCCAAGCGCGGCGTGGAGGTGTGCGTGCTGCTGCCCCACATCCCCGACAAGAAATACGCCTTCGCCCTGGCCAAGACCCACTATCGCGAGCTGCTAGAGGCGGGCGTGCGCATCTTTGAATACACCCCCGGCTTCGTCCACGCCAAGACCTTCGTGTCCGACGACTGCAAGGCCGTGGTGGGCACCATCAACCTGGACTACCGCAGCCTGTACCTGCACTTCGAGTGCGCCGCCTACCTGCGCGATATGCCCGCCGTGCTGGACGTGGAGCGCGATTTCCAGGCGACCCTTCAAAAGTGCCAGGAGGTCCGCCCGGAGGATCTGAAGGCCATTCCCCTCTCCACCCGCGTCGCCGGCTGGCTGCTGAAGGTGTTCGCGCCGGTGATGTGACCCCCTTCCAGGAGAATCGCCATGATCATCAACACCGGCCAGCGCACCGACATCCCCGCGTTCTACTCCCAATGGCTGGAAAACCGCCTGCGCGAGGGCTGCGTCCTGGTGCGCAATCCCTATAACCCCGCGTCCGTCACCCGCTACCGCCTGTCGCCGGACGTGGTGGACCTGATCGGCTTTTGCACGAAAAACCCCGCGCCGATGCTGCCGCGGATGGCGATGCTCGCGCCCTACGCCCAATACTGGTTCGTCACCATCACGCCCTACGGGCGGGAGATCGAGCCGAACGTGCCCGACAAGCAAAGCGTCGTCGAGGCCTTCCGGGCGCTGTCTGGAATCGTCGGCCCGGACAACATCGCCTGGCGCTATGACCCGATCTTCCTGAGCGAAGACTATCCCGCCGAGCGCCACATCGAGGCCTTTTCCCGCATCGCCCACGCCCTGGCCGGGGCCACCCACACCGCCGTGATCAGCTTCATCGACCTGTATGAAAAGACGAAGCGCAACTTCCCCCAGGCGCGCGCCGTGCCCGGGGAGGCGCGGCTGGCCCTGGGGCGGGCGATGATCGACATCGCCCGCCAGTGCGGCATGACGGTCAAGCCCTGCGCCGAGGGCGACGCGCTGGCGCGCTACGGGGCGGACTGCTCCGGCTGCATGACCGTCGCCACCTATGAAAAGGCGATCGGCAGCCGGCTGATGGTCCCGGCCTTCACCCCGGTCCGGAGCGGCTGCGCCTGCTTCCTGAGCGGCGACATCGGCGCCTACAACACCTGCGGCCACCTGTGCCGCTACTGCTACGCCAACTACGACGCCGAAACGGTCCGCGCGAACCTGCGCGCCCACGACCCGGACTCGCCCCTGCTGGTGGGCCGCCTGCGCCCGGAGGACATCGTGCGCGACGCCCGGCAGGAGAGCTGGATCGACCCGCAGCTTCGAATGGAATTCATATAGACTCTTCACGGAAACCCGGAGAATAAAGAAGGCAGTCAGCCAATCACGCGTACAGATCCTTCGCTGCGCTCAGGATGACGACGGGCCGAAATCCCTGTCATCCCGGGCGGAGCGAAGGATCTGTACGTTCCGCTGGTAACCGCATCGAAAGAGAAAACCGGCAAGCCCCCTCGTATCACTCCCCATGTCTCCGTGAAGCGCTGAATTGTGGCGTGTGCCTATGCCTCCCGAAGCGCCTCCTCCAGCCGCGCCTTCAGCAATTCATAGCGCTCGCGCTTCTCCGCCCGGGCGAAGTGCGCCTCGCGCCGCTGCACCGGGCAGTCGGCGTAATCCAGCGCCTCGCCGCCGAACTGCTCGCTGGTCAGGTCGAACACGCATCCGCCCACGTCGTTGAAGCAGTGGAACGTGCCGTCCGGGCGCGCGACGCCCCGCACGTCCCCGCCGTAGAGATCCTGCATCAGAAAGGCCGTGATCGAGCACTGGCCGAAGGTGGGGTTGTCCGGGCGCCAGCGCTGCCGCATCCGCGGGGCACAGGTGTCCGCCGCCCAGATGCCGGCGAGCAGGTCGTAGTAATCCCGGGGCGTCAGGCCGCGCCCGTCGCGGATGTCGGCCCGCTCCCAGCCATAGAATCGATACATATCGCAACCTCCCGATCGTCGCGCCGCGGGCGCTTTTTTTGGTGCTTTTCGGGCAAGTGGGAATTCACGGAGATCTCCCCTCGTCTTCCCGCGAGTCCCCCCTTCACCGCGCCCCCTGCCCCATCGCCCAGGCGTAGCAGTAGGCCTGGGTGCGGGCGGCGAAGGGCTCGGTGCGCAGGAGCGCGCGGATGGCCTCGCGCGTGTACCACCCCGGCGCGATCTCCTCGGCGTCGGAGGTGCTCTTCCGGAATTCCCCGGCTGCCGCGCCGAACACGCAGATGTTGCGCTCGTTGGCGAAGCCCACGGCGCTGTAGCTGTTGTCCAGCACGTCGTCGATGCGCGTGAGCGTCAGGCCCGTCTCCTCCCAAAGCTCCCGCCGGGCGCTCTCCTCCGGCGTCTCGCCCGGATCGATCAGCCCCGCGGGAAAGTTGTAGATCCACTGGGCCATCGCCATGCGATACTCCCGGTTCACCAGGATGCGCTCGCCGGATTCGTCCGTCAGGATCATGATGACGGAATCCGGCGTCCTGTTCTGCAGCGCCTCCAGCGTCCGGATATCGCGGTTCCGGCTGATGATCTCATAGGTCTTTTCGTGGCCCTCGTCGGTGAGATAGTCCACGTCGTAGCGGGTGATGAACTTCCCCTCCAGGATCTTTCGGATGCCCATGTATCGCATGGCGGTTTCCTCCTGTCGTTATTTGTGCAGCAGCTCGTAACTGACGAAGGCGAGATGCCGGCTGTCCGCGGCCCAGCTGTTGACGTTGACGGAGCCCTGGCCGCCGATGGGCAGTACGTAGACCCGCGAGGCCCAGGGCTCGGACCGGTCGCTGTGGCTGACGGCGATTTCGCGCTCGTCCGGGGAGACGACGTGGTCGTTGTTGCAGTTGTCGCATTCGCCGGTGTCGATCAGGATCTCCGCGCCGGTGTCCAGGTCCAGGGCATAGAGCCGGCCGCAGTCCGTCCCCATTGAGATAATAGTACCATGAATCCGCCGGGAAAGCAATGCGCAAACCCACACAAATCCCGCCGTCCCTACAAAACAGGGGACCCGGATTGCCACGTCGCTTCGTTCCTCGCAATGACGTGCTTCGATCATGCCTCGCTGTACGTCATTGCGAGGAGAACCCGAAGGGTTCGACGTGGCAATCCGGTTTCTTCACTAGAGTGTGTTTCTAAAGTCCGGGATGTGCAGTTTCGAGCGTATCAGGCTGCATTTCAAGGCGATTTTCGCGGTGCCGCGTCCCAATCCACAGGATTGTGACGTCGGCAGTCGGCCAAAGGCCGACCGACAAACCCTCG
>CADBZH010000033.1 GCA_902799045.1 uncultured Eubacteriales bacterium | reverse complement strand
ACCCCGTGGTCTTATGCGGTATTAGCACCTGTTTCCAAGTGTTATCCCCCTGTCTGGGACAGATTGTTCACGCGTTACTCACCCGTCCGCCACTAGAATTATCAGCCTTCCAGCCGAAGCCTTCCGCCCGATAATCCCCGTTCGACTTGCATGTGTTAAGCACGCCGCCAGCGTTCGTCCTGAGCCAGGATCAAACTCTGATGTTTGAATCCTCTCCGCTCCCCAAGCCCCCCGCTTCAGACTCGCCAAAGTCCTCCGCTTCGCCTCGGTTCACGGCGTTTTACTCATAGAATTCTGACTGTTTCTTGTACTCTCTCTGTATCGTTTTCAAGGTTCGCATCGCGCTGTTTTCAAGGTGTTCCCTCGTTCAACGCAAGTGTTATTATATCAAATTCCAACGCCCTTGTCAAGCATTTTTTTCAGAGAAAAGTGAGAAAACGCTGGTGGTTTCAGCGGTTTTTCACCACAATATATGGTGTTTTCGGGTTAAAAACGGGTAATTCGACCCGATTTTGCGATTTTTGAATTGTTAAGAGTTGGATTTCACACATTTGATCCACACGGGCAGCGCCAGCAGTGAAACGCACAAGCCGGCGGCGGCGAGGGGTTGGCTTCGGAGGGCATGGGGCGGCCCGATCCGCCCGATTTCACCCAACAGCAGCGCCCAGCCGGCACAGAGCGCCCCGGCCAGCGCCCGCAGCGCGAAGCATTCGCCGGCGCGGATGCCGCAGCCTTGCAGCGCGCCCAGGCCCTGCAGGATCGCGCAGACGCCGCCGAAGCCGCAGATCGCCGCCAGGCAAACCAGCTTCGCCGACGGCTCGAGGGGCAGCGACGCGATCAGGGAGGCGCCGGTGGGCACGTCCAGCGCGCACAGCAGGCCGTCCGCCGCGCCGCCGGCAATGGACCGCGCCGCCGCGCCCAGCGCCCCGAACAGCGCCATGTAGCCGCCGATCGTCAGCGCCGTCAGCACCGCGCCCCGCACCGGCGCCTCCTCCCTGGCCGGATCGGCGGCGGGCACCGGCTCCGTCCGATCCGCCCAGGCGTTCCGCAGCAGCAGCGCCAGCGTCAGCTGGGTCAACGCCTGGGCCAGCGCCAGCCGCCAGCCCAGCGGGACGCTTCCCAGCAGCCCCGCGCCGATGCCGCCGATCAAAAACGCGGGGCTGAAGCCCGTGGCGATCACGGCGAGGCGCTGGAGCTGGCCGCGGTTCATGCCCGAGCGCGCCGCCACCCGCCGGGCCGCGATCGCCCCCGCGGGGGTGCCCGCCGCCATGCCCACCACCATCGCGGAGGCCGCCGCGCCGGGGAGTTTGAAGAGCGCCTCCGCCGCCCGTCCCAGCAGCGCCGCGTAGGCGCGGATCGCCTCGTCGCCGGTGAGCAGCGGCAGCAGCGCCAGGAACGGAAACACCGACGGGGCCACGGCGTCGTGCCACCGGGCCATGGCCGCCAGCGCCCCGGCGGCCGCCGCCTGGGGCCGCGCCAGCAGAAGCGCCGCCAGCAGGAGCCCCGCCAGCGGCCTGACCAATCCCTTTTCCTTCATATAAAGCCCCCTGTCCGCGAAAGGATATGCGGGCAGGGGGGAGGGGATGCGGGGAGGGGCGGCGATGCGCGACTTGCTTTTCTATAAATTGGGAACCAGATTGCCACGTCGGACTATTGCATAGTCCTCCTCGCAATGACGTAGCGCAGAGTATGATCGAACCACGTCATTGCGAGGAGCGAAGCGACGTGGCAATCCGGGTCCTTTTTTGTTGGGGCGGCGATGCGCGACATGCTTTTCCATAAATTGGGAACCAGATTGCCACGTCGGACTATTGCATAGTCCTCCTCGCAATGACGTCGTGCAGAGTATGATCGAACCACGTCATTGCGAGGAGCGAAGCGACGTGGCAATCCGGGTCCTTGCCTTCCCCTTTGGGGGTTCGAGCGCCCGGAAAACAGTCCAGTGGACTGTTTTCAGCGAGGACGGGTCCGTCCGTGCGCGATGGGACCCAATGCGTCAGCATTGGGCGCGCGCGTTCGGTAGACCCCCGGCAGGTGGCCGAGCGAAGCGAGGTCGGATGAGGTCCCCGCCCGCAAGCGCCTCGCTTCAGTTCTATGGGCGGGCGCAGGGGTGGACTTTCCACCGCAACGCCGCCCCTGCAAGGGGGAAGACTTTTGGGCAAGCGTCTGGTTTTCCGTCAAAACCGCACGGTGCATTCGCCGCCCTCGGCGACGCCGGGATCCTGGACGTAGAAATGCGCGGTGCGGTTGTCGTCCAGCCACTCCAGCATCAGCGTGCCGTGGGGGGTGTCGATGAGCACCGGTTCGGCGGGCGCTTCGGTGGCCTGAGCGCCGACGGCCTCCTCGGCCTGTCCGGCTTCGGCGGGCGCTTCGGTGGCCTGAGCCTCGGCGGGCACCTCGAGGGAATTCATCGGCGCGACGTTCTTCGTATAGGCCAGGAAGACCCGGCCCTCCACGTCGGCGTTGCTGCGATAGAACAGCCCGAACAGCGCGCTGGGATAGGCTTCGAAGGCCACGGTCACGTCGTCGGCCAGCGTCTCCGGGTCGCTGTCGGGATAGGCCTCAAGCCGCGCCGCCTTGCGCGCCGCGATGCTGGTCTCGTTGCGCTCCACGTCGGAATCAAACTGCCACACGACCGCCAGCTTGTGCTGGCCGGAGGGATCGGCGAGCGTCTTGTAGACGTGGGGCAGGGCCGTGTAGGTGACGAGACTGAGGTAGGTGAACCCCACCGTCACCACCAGCATCAGCGCCAGCACCACCAGGCCGCCGACCAGCGCCTTGACGGCAGTGCTCTTCAGGCGGCGGATCAGCGCGTAGGCGCCCCAGCCCACCAGCGCCAGCAGCGCCGCGACGGGCAGGTAGAACATCAGCGCGCCGTTTGCCAGCCGCAGGCCCAGGCGGTCCATCACGTTCAGGACGATCGTCACCAGCACCAGCGCGGCGATGACGCCCAGGATGATCTTGTCGGAGCGGCGAAAGCGGCTCAGGAAACCATTCTTGCTTGACTTCATAGACTTCTTCCTTGATAGCATGATTTGTGGGTCGCCGATCACAGCTTCCCGGGATAGACGCCCTGTTCGTGGAGCTCGCGCAGGGCCCGCTGCACCAGCGGACGGTCCTGCTGATAGGTGACGCCGAACCACACGGCGTCGGTGGAGAGCACGTCCACGGCCAGCCCGCCGGTCTTCAACAGGTCTCCCACCATCACCGGCAGCAGGCATTCGGCCTTCAGGTCGGCGGGGTCCGCGTCGCGCAGGAAGGCCTCAAAGTATTGCCGCATCGCGTCAAACGCGGCGGGCAGGAAGCCCCAGAAATTCATCGAGACCAGCGCTTCGGGGTCGAGGTCCACGCCGGGCTCCCCGGCGGAGGTGTCGGCGATGCGCCCGTCCTCGAACAGGCGGATGCACGCCACCTCGTTCACGTCCGAAAGCCGCCCGTCCGACACCGCGCAGACGCCGCGGGTGACCGCCCCGTGGATGCTGACGGTGTTCTTCAGGCGATAGCCCACCATGGCGGCGCGCCCGGGATCGGCGGCGGCGGCCAGGTAATCGCGCATCTTCCGGAAGGCGTCCACGCCGTAGTAATCGTCGGCGTTGATCACCGCGAAGGGCTCGTGGACGCAATCGGCCGCGCACAGCACGGCGTGCACCGTGCCGTAGGGCTTCACGCGGCCCTCCGGCACCGCGTACCAGTCCGGCAGGGAGCCGTAGTCCTGGAAGGCGTATTCCACGCGCACCTTTTCAGACAGCTTGTCGCCGCAGATGCGCTTCATGTCCTCCAGCATCTCCGGCCGGATGATCAGCACCACCTTGTCAAAGCCCGCGCGCACGGCGTCGTGCACCGAGTATTCCAGCAGGATCTCGCCGTTCGGGCCCATGCCGGTGATCTGCTTGTTGCCGCCGTAGCGCGAGGCCATGCCCGCCGCCATGACGACGAGGGTTGTGTTCATAGAGCATCCTTCTTCTTCTATTATTGGGGAAGGTATGAGGAGTCAGGAGTGAGGAGTGCGGAGAGTGGAGTTCAGGTTGAAATCCCTTCGGGATTTCTTTGATTTAAGGAGAACCGGACATTCTATAACTCCTCACTCCGCTCTCCCCCGTCCGTGCTTCCGAACCCGCCGACGCGCGCCTCGGTGGCGTCGTCGTCCTCGGCGAGTCCGAAGGGCAGCAGCACGCCCTGGGCGAAGGCCTCGCCCCGTTTCAGGGCCAGGGGCCGGTCCCCGGCGTTGACGAGCTTGATGAAGATGTGGCCCTCGTTCTTCGCGCCGAAGTAATCCGCGTCGACGACGCCCACGGTGTTGCTCAGCATCAGCCGGTACTTGAAGCCCAGGCCGCTTCGGGGGAACAGCATCAGCACCCAGCCCTCCGCGATTCGGCAGCGCACGCCGGTGGGGATCCGCAGGGTCTCGCCGGGGCGCAGGGCGCAGTCCGCCGGGGCATAGAAATCATAGCCCGCGGAACCGGCGGTGGCCCGCCGGGGCATCGGGGGCATCGGGGGCACGGGCGCCTCCGGGAAAGCGCCCCGCCAGTCGGCCTCGAACCGCTCCGCGCTGACGGGCAGGAATTGCGCCGCGCGGATCACGTCGCGGTCTCCAGGATCTGGCGCACCAGGTCCGCGTCGGCGACGCCGTTGGCCTCCATGCCGTGGTCCTGCTGGTACTTGCCGACGGCCTTGGCGCAGTCGTTGCCGTACACGCCGTCGGGCTCGCCGGTCAGGTAGCCCATGGCGATCAGCTTCTCCTGCAGCAGGTAGGCCTCCCAGCAGTAGCTGGTGGCCTTCAGCGGCACATACACCATCTCATAGGGCTCCGGCGCGGGGGCCGTGCGGCCCTTGGGGTCGGTGGTCAGCGGGGCGGTCTCGTTGGCGGGATAGTCGAACATCTCGTTCAGCGTCACCAGCTGATAGCCCTGCTCCGCCGCCCAGGGGATGAACCGCAGCAGCTTGTCCAGGTCCTTGGCGGTGGTGTGGAACAGGAAGATGGCCCCGGGCTTCAGGCCCTTGGCGATCTTCTCGTCGTCGCCGGAGCCGGACACCGACCAGTGGGCGATGCCGTAATAGCCCATCTGTTTGGCGTACATCTGCATCCTCTGGCACCGACGGGCGTCGCCGCCGCGGGGGCGCAGGAAGTGGCACTGGTATTCCACGCCCAGCACGTAGCTGAGCGCCATCTGCTGCTGATAGACCTGCTCGGCCATTTCGTCGGCGCTGATGGCATACAGGCCGTTGTGGCTGTAGGTGTGGTTTTCCAGCTCGAAGCCGTTGTCATAGGCGTAGCGCAGCACCTCGGCCTGGGCGGACTTGACGGCGTTGAAGCCGATGGGGAAGATGGTCAGCTTGCCGTTCACGGCGATGGCCGCGTCCACGATCTGCTTGAGGTTGTCGGCCTGGAAGCAGTCGTCCACGGTGATGGCGATGATCTTCTCGTCGGTCTCCGCCTTGGAGAACACCGGCATGAAGCCCTCGGCCGTGGGGGTGGGGCGGGTCAGCGCCCGCATCGAAAGCGCCTCCTGCGTGGGCTGGGGCGTGGGCGCGGGAGTGGGCTCGGGCGTGTCGGCGAGGACGGGCGCCTCCGCCACGGGGGCCTCCTGGGCCACCGGCTCCGGCGTCACCTGCACGACGGCCTCCACGGCCCTGTCCGGCGCGCCGCCCCTGGGCAGCAGCAGGATCACCAGTCCGATCACCACCAGCGCCGCCAGCGCGCCGCCGCCGATCAACAGCCGCCGGCGCATCAGCGCCCGCTGCCTCGCGCGGGACATTCTGGGCCTGTAACCACGATTCTGCATGGATTTCTCCCTTCTCGCACAAAACAAAAACGGATAGACCACGGGACTTCCCGCTGTCTTATCCGCCGATGGAACCAATCGGGAATACTCCCCTGGATGTCGCATAAAGTATAACAGAACGCTTCGCAAAAGTCAACGAAATGGGCGCGGTACACCGCGCCCACGGGGAAAATGTCTTGATTTAGTCCAATTTCATCAGCGACAGGGTGAACAGCGGCTGGGCCGCGCTCTCGGTGATGCTGATGGCCTCGGAGGAGCGCAGCGTGACGGTGTCGCCCGCGTCGGCCTCGAACACAGCCTGGGCGGTGTAGCTGAAGGGCGCGGTGCCGCCCACGTCCGAAATGGCGGCGGACTGGGAGGCGTCGTTCACGTTCAGCGTGACGGTGGTGTCCAGCGCCGCCCCTTCGGGCGCGCGCACGGTGTAGGTGGCCAGGTAGGTGCCCTCGCGCTTGACGGTGATCAGGCCGGAATTGATGGCGAAATCCTCCTTGCCGTTCAGGCAGCCGGTGACGCCCAGCGGGATGATGCCGTTGGCGATGACGGCCATCGGCAGCATCGCCGTGAACAGGCCGCAGCATCCCTTCCTCCGGCAGCGGCGGCGGCAGCCGCGGTCCTCGCGGTCCTCGCAGTCGCCGTCATAGTCCCCGTTCACGTCCGGGCAGGGCCCGCCGTAATAGGGATAGTTGTCCCAGCGCCAGCGATCGTTCACACTGCCCAGGCAGCCGTAGCTATTGGAATTGCGGCGCGATCCGCAGCCGCAGCGATTGTTGTTTGCCATGATGGTAGCAACTCCTTTCTTGGGGTTCGGAGTATACTACGCCCGGGCCGGGAAAAGGGTGAATGAGAGGGGTCAGAAAAAAGGAATAGCGGCCTCCATAACGCGGCGGCAGCTATTCCTGCTTCCTGTTGTCACAGCGCCTCTGGCGCGATCAAGGCGCGAAGCCATCCGTCAGGGACCTCATCCGTCACGGCTTCGCCGTGCCACCTTCCCCATCGGGGGAAGGCTATAAAGCGCGGCAGCCGCTATTCCTACTCCCTACTCCCTACTCCCTACTCCCTCTTCCCTGCTCCCCATCGTCTCGCCCTCCAAAATCTCGCAGGGAACGAGCACCGGTTCGAAGGCTTCGGTGGGGTGGTTGATGTGGTCGATGAGCCGGCGAGCGGCCTCGCGGCCCATGGCGGCGCTGTCCTGGCGGACAGTGGTGAGCCGCGGGCGCACGACCTGGATGGAGCGCACGCCGTCGTACCCGGCGAGGGAGATGTCCGCCGGGGCGCGCAGCCCGCGCTCATGCAGCACCTCCTGCGCGGACAGGTAGGCCGAGTCGTCGGGCAGCAGCACGCAGGTGGGCCGCCGCTTCATGTCCAACAGCGCCGACAGGTTTTCGCGGATGCTGTCGCCGTCGGCGTCGTCGTAGCGGCCGGGGCGCACATACTCCTCCGGCACCGCGAGCCCGTGGGCCGCCATGGCCTCGCGGAAGCCCTGGATGCGGGTCTCCGTCACCAGGGAATTGCGCTGGCCGTGGATGTAGGCCACGCGCGTGTGGCCCAGCGAGACGGCGCGGTCCACCAGCAGGCGGATGCCGCTGCGGTTGTCGGAAAAGATGCCGGGATGGCCGGTGAAGCCGTGGTCGATGGTGACGCAGGGAATGCCGCTGGCGGTCAGCTCCGCGATCTCCGCGGAATAGAAATTCACGCAGGCCAGGCACACGCCGTCCACATTGCGATAGCGGCAGTGCTCCAGGTAGGTCATCTCCATGGTGCCGATGTTGTGGTTGATGAAGGTGATGTCGAAGCCCTGGTGCTCGGCCTCCAGCTTGAAGGCGTTCAGCACCGCCGCGAAAAACGGGTGCGTCAGGCCGCTGATGTTGTCGTCCACCATCAGCACGCCCAGGTTGTAGCTTCGGTTCGTCTTCAGCGCCCGGGCCAGCGCGTTGGGCTTGTAACCGATCTCCCGCGCCGCCTCCGTCACCTGGCGGCGGGTGAGCTCGCTGATGTCCGGATAGCCGTTGAATACCTTGCTGACCGTGGAAATGGACAGGCCGCAGTAGCGCGCGACATCCTTGATCGTCACTGACATGGGTGCACCCTCCCTGTGAAGCCTAAATCGGTTTCGCTTATAGAGAGTATACCCTGTTCGGAGGGGAAATGCAAGGGGATTTTGGAGGAGTGAGGAGTTGGGAGTGTGGAGTGTGGAGTGAGGAGTTGAGGTGCAAATCCCTTCGGGATTTGATTGATTTCAGGAGAACCGGATTGCCACGTCGGCCCATGGCCTCCTCGCAATGACGTTGCGGGAGACGGGTGAGTATCATTTCTACAGGAAAGAAATATCTCTTCCAATGCCACGTCATTGCGAGGCCGAAGGCCGTGGCAATCCGGTTTCCCATTGACAAAGACGAGTGATAAAGGAACCGGATTCCCACGTCGTCGCTGCGCTCCTCCTCGTAAATGACGTGCTGCAAATCCTATCCGCACGACGTCATTGCGAGGAGAACCCACAGGGTTCGACGTGGCAATCCGGTTTCCCATGATAGAGACGCATGATAAAAGGAACCGTCCCTATTGTCGCATCACTCACTCATTCACACCCGGGGCGTCGGAGGCATAGAGCTTTTCCTGGGTGATGGGGTCGGCGGCGCCGGTGGCGGCGAGGCCGAGCTTGGCCTGGAAGGCGCTGAGGGCGGCGGCGGTGCCGCTGCCGAACACGCCGTCGGCGCTGCCCTCGGAGAGGTAGCCCAGCTCGATCAGGCGGCGCTGGAGCAGGTACGTGGCCCAGGTGCAGTCGCCGGTCTTCATGAAGTAATAGGGCACCTCGCCCACCAGCTCCGGCATGGTCTCGGCCAGGATGTTGCCCACGTCCTCGGCCTCGTTGGCCTCGTAGCCGAACAGCTCGTTCAGCGTCACCATCTCATAGCCCTGGCCCCTGGCCTCGTCCATCAGCAGGTCCATCATGCGCAGGTCTTCCCGGGTGGTCTTGAAGAAGTAGATGTTGCCCGGGGCGAGGTTCGTGCCGATCTTGCCCTCGGCCATAGTGCCGCCGTTGAAGGTCCAGTGCGCCACGCCCAGATAGCCCTGCTCGTACAGGAAGGTGTGGGTGCGCAGGTCGTTCTCGCCGTCGCCGCCGTAGAGGCGCAGGAAGTGGGGATGATAGCGCACGCCCAGGATGTAGCTGAGGGCGATCTCCTGCTTCCAGATCTCCGAGGCCATCATGGCGTCGTTCATGGTGTAGAGCCGGGCGGTGCCGCTGTAGCAGCGGTTTTCCAGCTCAAAGCCCATCGTGTAGTAGCAGACCTTCAGCACGTCCGCCATGCCCTTGCGCATCACGTTTTCCCCGGTGGGAAACAGCGTCAGCTTCGCGCCGTACTTCGCGGCGGTCCGGGCGAAATCCTCGACGATGGCCGCGCCGGAGCACTCGTCCACGGTGATGGCGATGCGCTTGTCCTCGGTGTCGGCCTTGATGTAGACCGGCAAAAAGCCGGGGGCCGTGGCCTGGGGCCGCACCAGCGCAAAGGGCTCGTCGGGGTTGTAGGTGGGCCTGGGCGTCGGCGTCGGCTCCAGCGTGGGGGTGGGCGACGGCGTCAGCACGGGGATCTGTCCCCCGCCCTCGTCCTGGAAGCTGTCCGCCGTGACCACCATGCCCAGGCCGCCGGGCGGAATCGTCCCTTCAGGCGCTTCCTGGGCCGTGGCCTGCGGCGCGACGGCGTCCGGCTTCGGCTTGGGCAGGCGGCTGGTGATGATCAGCGCGGCGACCAGCGCCAGCGCCGTCACGGCCAACAGACCGATGGCCCAGGACAGGCATCCGCCCTGGGCCCTCTGACGGCGATGGAGGGAACGACGTGACATAGACTGAACCTCGCAGTTAATGGCAGTATACTTTGATTGGGTGAGGCGTTAGGAGAGAAGAGTCAGGAGTCGGAGAGAAGAGTCAGGAGTCGTGGAAGAAATCCTTCGGATTTCATCCTTTGAACGGGGACCCGGATTGCCACGTCGCTTCGCTCCTCGCAATGACGTACATGAGATATATATGCTCCATTTCCATAGGAATGAAATATCTCACCATTGCCACGTCATTGCGAAGCCCAACGGGCCGTGGCAATCCGGTTTCCGGGCATTCTATAACTCCACGCTCCCTACTCCCTGCTCTCTGCCTCGTCCTTCGGCAGGTGCACGGTGAAGGAGAACTCGGTGCCGACGCCCTTTTCGCTCTCGACCCAGATTTCCTCGCCCATGCGGTTGAGCAGCTCCCGGGCGATGGACAGGCCGAGGCCGCTGCCCTTGCCGCTGTGGGCCTTGTCGACCTTGTAGAACCGGTCGAACACATAGGGCAGGTCGGTCTCCTCGATGCCGATGCCGGTGTCCTTCACGTGGATCACCACGCGATCGTCATCCCAGTCGGCGGAGACGGCGACGGAGCCGCTCTCCGTATACTTGATGGCGTTGTCCACCAGGATGATCAGCATCTGCTCCACCCGGTCGGCGTTGGCGTACACGGCGGGGCACTGGGTGAAGTCGGTGTCCACCTTCAGCTCCAGGCCGTGCTCCGCGGCGATGCCGGTATAGCGGTCGCACACGTCGTAGACCACGTCGTCCAGCGTGATGACGCTCTTTTGGATCGCCAGCGTGCCGCTCTGAAGCCTGGACAGCTCCAGCTGGTCGTTGATCAGGCGGGAAAGGCGCAGGATCTCCCGCAGGATGATGTCGTAGTAGCGCTGCCGGTCCGCCTCCTCGGTGACCATGCCCTCCTTCAGCGGCTCGATCAGCGCGCGCATGGCCGTCAGCGGCGTGCGCAACTCATGGGACACGTTGGAGACATAGTCCCGCCGGGTCTTTTCCAGGC
This sequence comes from uncultured Eubacteriales bacterium, assembly GCA_902799045.1. Lineage (GTDB taxonomy): Bacteria > Bacillota > Clostridia > Christensenellales > Aristaeellaceae > UBA2862. The sequence goes on along the minus strand of CADBZH010000033.1, from coordinate 33,911 downwards.
GCTCCATCTGGGTGATGTCGGAAAACAGACCCACCGCGCCGGCGATGCTGCCGATCTCGTCGACGATCGGGGTGATCGTCAGGCGGAGGATCATGTCCTTGGCGTTCAGGTTGCGGGTGGAGGGCTCGCCGGTCTCGATGACCCGGTCGAAATCCTCCCACACGCTCTTGTCGTTGATCACCTTCATGCGGGGATCGGGCAGGTGCAGCGCCAGCTTCTGGCGCGTGAAGAACTTCTCCACGGCGGGGTTGGTGTGGGTGATTTTGCCCTCCCGGTCGATGGCGACGATGCCCTCGGACAGACCGTTGAGCATGTTGCGCAGGCGGTTGCGCTCCACGATCAGGGTGTAGAGGTTGCGGGAGAGCTGATAGCTCAGCTGGTTCACCGCCCGGGCCACCTCGCCGACCTCGCCCTCGGCGGTCTCGTCGGCGCGCACGTCCAAATCGCCCTCGGACATGGCCACCGCCGCGTCCCGCAGCTTTTCCACGGGCGCCTGGGCCGGGCGCATCAGCTTTTCCGCCAGCAGCCACACCGCCGCCAGGGACGCCGCCAGCGCCGCCGCCCCGGAGAGGACCGCCGGCCAAAGCAGGTTTCCGCCTTCGCGCGCGGCAGAGGACGTCTGCCCTCCGCTCACCAGTACAAAGACAGACAGACCCACGGCAACCGCGATTCCCACCGCGATTGCCGCTAAGAGTGCCGCGCGCCGGACAAGCGCGCTATGTTTTCTCATGCGTTGACCTCAAACCGATAGCCCACGCCGTAGACCGTCTTCAGCGCCCAGGGCACGTTCTCCTGGGGCAGCTTCTGGCGGATGCGCTTGATGTGCGCGTCCACGGTGCGGGTATCGCCAAAGTAATCATAGCCCCAAACCCTGCTGAGGATCTGTTCGCGGGAGAAGACCTGGCCGACGTTGCTGGTGAGCATGTGCAGGATCTCCACTTCCTTCGGGGTGCAGGGAATCACCTTGCCGGCCACCTTCACCTGGTAATTCTCCAGGCTGATCTCCAGCTGGGGCAGGCGGATGATGGAGGAATCCTCCTCGCCGGTCTTTTCGCTGAAGCGGCGCAGCACCGCCTTGATGCGGGCCAGCACCTCCCGGGGCGAGAAGGGCTTGACAATGTAATCGTCGGCGCCCAGCTCCAGGCCCAGGATGCGGTCGATCTCCTCGCCCTTGGCCGTGAGCATGATGATGGGCAGCGAGCTGGTCTGGCGAATGGTGCGGCAGACGTCGATGCCCGATACCCGGGGCATCATCAGATCCAGCACCACCATGTCCGGGTGCAGGCTCTCCACCATCTCCAGCGCCTGCTGACCGTCATAGGCGCTCTGGTGCTCATAGCCCTCGGAACCCAGATACAGCCCCAGCGACTCGTGCACCACCGGATCGTCGTCGGCAATCAGAATAAGAGGATACATTGACATTTATATCACCCCGAATATCACTTTTGTATATTTATTATATACATTCCTTCAACTTAGTGCAACTGAATCCCGAAGAAGCCTACATTTTATCATATTTGGGGTGAAATGTGACACGAGGAGGGAGGCGTGTGGAATGATAGAATGCCGGGGAACCGGATTGCCACGTCGGCCCATGGCCTCCTCGCAATGACGTACATGAGATCTAGAGTGTGTTTCTAAATCCCGGGAGATGCAGTTTCGAGCGTATCGGGCTGCATTTCAAGGCGCTTTTCCGAAGGCTTACTGGTTGCAAGTCAAGGAAAAGCAACACAGAAATGCAGCTTGAGACGCCGAAAATGCGTTTCAGGGATTTTAGAAACACACTCTAGATGCTCCATTTCCATAGGAACGGTTTATTTCGTTTTCCCGCCGTGTCATTGCGAGGCCGAAGGCCGTGGCAATCCGGTTCCCCATTCATCAAAGAAATCCGAAGGATTTAACCGGATTGCCACGTCGGCCCATGGCCTCCTCGCAATGACGTTCATGTGATATAAATGCGCCATTTCTATAGGAATGATTCTTCTCATTCTCCCGCCGTGTCATTGCGAGGCCGAAGGCCGTGGCAATCCGGTTCCCCTTTATTGAACAAATCCCTTCGGGATTCGCACCGCAACTCCCTACTGCCTACTCCCTACTGCCTACTCCCTACTGCCTACTCCCTACTGCCTACTCCCTACTCCCTGATTCTCCAAAAACCCCTTCTGCCGTTCGATGGTTTCGTTCTGCTGGACGACGAACCGGCTGGCGAGGCCGCGGGCGGCGGGGTCGGCGGCGTCATAGGTGTTGAGGGCCTTGGTCATCTCGATGACGCCCATCGTGGCGCCCTGGATGACGATTTCGGCGATGTGGGCGTCGGAGCGATCGGCCAGCGTCTCCATCTGGATGCCCATCCACATGCCCGCCCGGGCCATGGGGCCGGAGGGCTCGGCGCGGCCGCCGGCGTCGAGCAGCGCCTGCTCCCCCGCCCGCTGGGTGTCGACGTAGCGCTCCCGTTCCTTCGAAAGCTCCTCCTTCATCGCGCCGTCCGTCTTGTTCATCAGCTGCTCCACCGCGTCGCGGCCCGTCCGCGCGTTGCGCACCACGTCCTGAAGAAGCTGTACCGTTTCGTTCATATCAAACACCTCCGCGCACAGTATGCGCGGAGCGAGGGAAAAGAATACAGAGGGGGTTAGGAGGGAAGAATGTGGAATTATAGAATGCCGGGGAACCGGATTGCCACGGCCTTCGGCCTCGCAATGACGCGGCAGAAAAATGAAAAGAATCATTCCTATAGAAATGTTGCATTTATATCTCATGTACGTCATTGCGAGGAGGCCATGGGCCGACGTGGCAATCCGGTTCCCCCGCTCATCAAATCCCTCCGGGATTTGGCATTCCTCATTCCTCACTGCTCCCTGAAGTATTCCTCCCTCAGCGCCGCGGCGCGCTCCTCCGACACCTCGCCGTGCAGGTGACCCGCGGCGCGAAGGCTGGCGAACTGGCCCCGGCCCGCGAGGATGAAATCCACCAGGTCGAGGTCGGCGGCGCGGAAGGTGTTCGCGAGCGCCTCCAGGCGGGCGACCTCGTCCTCGTCCAAATCCGCCGCGGCCTGGCCGGCCCAGCGCACGAGGTAGACATAGCGCGCGCCGGAGCCGACGGCCTCGACCAGCATCCGCCGGGCGATGGCCGCGTCCCAGTGATCCGCCGGGTCGCCGAGGTCGGTGTAGGTGATGAGCTCAAAGTCCAGGTCGGCGTAGAGCGCCCACAGGCCGCGCGCTGTCCCGTCGGCGCGCGCCTTCAAAAACGCCAGCACCTCCTGATAGCAGCTGAGGCGGATGTCGGTCTCGTCGTACAGGTCGTGGTAGGCGCGCATCAGCTCGCCGGTGATCACCACCCAGTCCGCCAGGCGCTCCGTCATGCCGGAGACATCCAGCAGCGCGTCCTTCCCGGCGGCGAACACCCCGCCCACCGAGCCGAAGCGCGCCACCAGCGCCCGGGCGACGTCCGACAGGTTCTGCCGCGGCACGGCGTGGTTCAGCACCAGCTCCACCCTCTCATGGGGCCGCAGCGCGTCCCAGCTCCCGCTCTCCGCCTGCCGGCGGAGCCGCTTGCGATGGCCATCCCAGAGAAGGCGCTGCCCGGACATGAGATCACCCGCTTTCTTGGAGTCAGGAGGGAGGAGTCAGGCGTTATAGAATGCCGGGGAACCGGATTGCCACGGCAGAAAAATGAAAAGAATCATTCCTATAGAAATGTAGCGTTTATATCACATGTACGTCATTGCGAGGAGGCCATGGGCCGACGTGGCAATCCGGTCCCCATCAATCAAAGAAATCCGAAGGATTTCCACCTGAACGCCTCACTCAACTATTCCACCACGTCGATCTTATCCCGCCCGAACACGTCATAGGATTGATTGATGACGTCGCGGGCGACCGCGGAGACGGGCTTGGCGGCCTGTCCCTCCAGGGTGAGGGCGAGGCCGACGGGCTGGCCGAAGGCATCGGAGAGGGCGGCCTCGATCTGCGCCTTGCGGCGCTCGAGCAGTTTCATGTGCATCATGTTCTTCTTGCTGAATTCGACGGTGACCTGCCGCCCGTCGAAGCGGATGAACCGCATGGAGGCCAGCGGCGTGCGAATGGCGGGGTTCGCCTCCATGATCGCGTCCAGGGCGTCCAGCCAAGCCTGGGGCGGAATGTCCGCGGGGGTGGGCTCGACCTTCGGCGCCGGCTTTTCGGCGGGCTTTTCCTCCTTGGCGGGGGCCTTGGGGGCGGGCCGGGCCGGGCGCGCTGCCGCGCCGCTTTCGATCAGCTTCTCCACCCGCTCCAGCCGCTCGGCCACGGTGGCGTCCGGCTCCTTCTCCGGGTGGCAGGCGCGCACCGCCGCCAGCTCCAGGATCGTGCGCGGCCGAGAGGCCCACTTGGTGTCCGGCTCGGCGCGCATGAACAGCTCCAGCATGCGGTTCAGCGCCTCGGGGCCGATATGCTTCGACTGCTCCGCAAAGCGCGCGGCGTCCTCCGGCGTGATCTCCATCAGCTCCGTCAGCCCGTCGCCCACGGCCCCGGCCAGCAGGATGCCCCTCAGGTGGGCCACGGTGTCGCGAATGAACACCTGCGGGTCGCTGCCCCGGCGCATCACCTGGTCGATCTGCGTGAGCGCCGCCCCGGCGTCCCCGGCGATCAGCGCGTCGGCAAAGTCAAACATCGCGCCCCGGCCCGCCGTGCCCAGCACGTCCCTGGCCAGCTGGCCGGAGACCTCGCCGTCGGTGTAGGACAGGCACACGTCCAACAGGCTCAGCGCGTCGCGCATGGCGCCCTCGGCGGCCCGGGCGATCTCCAGCAGCGCCTCCTCCGAGGCCGTGCGCCCGATGCCGCCCAGCACCACCATCAGCCGCTCCACGATCACGTCGACGGAGATGCGGTGGAAGTCAAACCGCTGGCAGCGGGAGAGGATCGTCGCCGGCAGGCGCTGGGGCTCGGTGGTGGCCAGTATGAACACGGCGTGCTGCGGCGGCTCCTCCAGCGTCTTCAGCAGCGCGTTGAACGCGCCGGTGGACAGCATGTGCACCTCGTCGATGATGTACACCTTGTAGCGCGTCACCGCCGGGGGATACTTGATCTTCTCCCGCAGGTCGCGGATCTCGTCCACGCCGTTGTTGCTGGCGGCGTCGATCTCCACCACGTCCATGCTGGTCTCCTGCTTCAGCATCCGGCAGACCTCGCATTCGCCGCAGGGATCGCCGTCCCGGGGGTTCAGGCAGTTGATGGCCCGGGAGAGCACCTTCGCCGCGCTGGTCTTGCCGGTGCCTCGGGTGCCGCAGAACAGATAGGCATGGGCGATGCGGCCCGTGGTCACCTGGCGGCGCAGGGTGCGGGTGATGGCGTCCTGGCCCACGATTTCCGTGAACGTGTCCGGCCGCCACGCGCGATACAATGCCTGATAGCTCATGCTCTCGCCCTCCCGGGATAGGTCTCTGACTTATTATACCATGATTGTCGGCGTCTTTCCCTGCGGGAGCCGCCGACCCGGAAAAACACTGTTTTTCCGACCCGGAAAAACACAGTTTTTCCTAATCACAATTATACCATGATTGTCGGCGTGCTGCGCAACTCGCTTCGCTCCCTTGCCCGCCGACCCGGAAAAACACTGTTTTTCCTAATCATTATACCTTATTTTGCTGAAATACAAAAGGGAAAATTTCAAGAGTGAGGAGTGAGGAGTTATGGTATGCCGGGGAACCGGATTGCCACGTCGGCCTATGGCCTCCTCGCAATGACGTTCATGTGATATAAATGTGCCATTTCTATAGGAATGATTCTTCTCATTCTGCTGCCGCGTCATTGCGAGGCCGAAGGCCGTGGCAATCCTCTCTCCATTCAAATAATGAAATCCGTCAGGATTTCTTCCACAACTCCTCACTCCTCACTCGTCCTCCTCCCTCCCCTGATTTTACCCCATTTTTAACGCCCCGGTAAAGGCGAATACACTTGGGAGGTCTATAATGCGATAGTGGAATGATGCTTGAATAATTATGCAAATCGATGGAGGAACCGGATTTGAAGAGAATCGTTCTGACGGGTGGCGGCACCGCGGGCCACGTCACGCCGAACCTGGCGCTGATTCCCCGCCTGCAGGCCGACGGCTGGGAGGTGCACTACATCGGCGGGGCCAACAGCGCGGAGGAAGCGCTGATCGCCCAGGTGCCGGACGTGACCTTCCACACCATTTCCGTGGGCAAGCTGCGCCGATACTTCGATTTGAAGAATTTTTCAGACCCCTTCCGGGTCATCAAGGGCGTGGGACAGGCCGCGCGGCTGCTGAAGAAGCTGAAGCCCAACGTGGTGTTCGCCAAGGGCGGCTTTGTGTCCGTGCCGGTGGTGTACGGCGCGAAGCTGAACGGCATCCCGGTGGTGACCCACGAATCGGACATGAGCCCGGGCCTGGCCAACAAGCTGTGCCTGCCCTTCACCAGCGCCCAGTGCTGCACCTTCCCGGAGGCCGTGAAATACGCCAAGGGCAAGGGCGTGCACACCGGCACGCCGATCCGCCCGGAGATTTTGCAGGGCGACAAGGAGGCGGGCCGCCGGCGCTTCGGCTTCAACGACAGCCGGCCGGTGCTGATGGTGGTGGGCGGCTCCAGCGGGGCGCAGGCCATCAACCAGGCCGTGTGGCAGGCGCTGCCCCGGCTGACCGAAAACTTCCAGGTGCTGCACCTGTGCGGCAAGGGCAACCTGAACGACGTCTACGAGGGCACCGCGAACTATTGCCAGCGGGAATACCTGAACGAGGAGATGGCCGACGCCTACGCCTGCGCCGACGTGCTGATCTCCCGCGCCGGGGCCAACGCCCTGTGCGAGATCCTGGCGGCTCGCAAGCCCGCGCTGCTGATCCCCTATCCCAAGGGCGCCAGCCGGGGCGACCAGCTTCTGAACGCCGAATCCTTCCGCAGCCGCGGCTTCAGCCATGTGCTGCTGCAGGAGAACATGACGGCGGATACCCTCGTCTCGGGCGTGGAGGCGCTGTATCACGATCGCGGCGCGCTCTACGAGGCCATGGCCACCGAGCCCACCAGCAATGGCATAAACGCCGTGCTGGAGCAAATCTACAAGTACGCAAAGTGATCCGAAGCAGGGAAGACGGCGCTTCACCGCCGTCTTCTCTTTCATTTTGGCCGGGCGAAGCGCCCCTCATTATTGGTTCTTCACTTTTTTCTGGGGAATGCCCCTCTCAGTCAGCCTGCGGCTGCCAGCTTCCCTTGCACAGGGAAGGTGCCGACGCAGTCGGCGGAGGGGTTGTCCCGTCCCTGCTATCACACTGTCCTACAAAGCTGCAAACGAAAAAATTAACAATTTTTCTTTCCACAGTCCGTAAAAATCCGGTTTTTAAAACCTATATTGACTTATACACCCGCCGTCCACCGCCTTTTCACACCGCCATCCCCCACCGCCAATTTGACAAAAAACGCGCTTTAATGTGCCCACTATGGACTTTTGGAACCCTCGATGCTACAATAAGACTGATATGTTATCCACAGCCGTATGCCCTTTTCCCTGTGGAAAGCGGGCGCGGCGTGGGCGGAGGAAATTCTATGAATTACACGCCTGAGGAAAGGGCGAAATGGGATCGACTGATCCAGATGATTCGGGATACGTTGGAGAATTCCGGCCAGATCGCCATATTCAACACGTTTATCCGGCCGCTGAAGCTGTATGCCGTGTCTTCGGACACGCTCTACATCAGCGGCGACAACGCCTTCAACCTGAACCACATGAAGCAGCGCTTCGGCACAATGCTCTACAGCATGGTGCCGGTGGTGTTTGGCCGCCGCTATGAGCTGGAATACTACCTGGAGAGCGAGATCGCCCGCATGGTGGACCGGCAGGCGGCCTCCGCGCTGAACGAGAAGTACACCTTCGAAAACTTCATCGTGGGCCCCTCGAACAACCTGGCCTACGCCACGTCGCTGGCCGTGGCCCAGACCCCCGGCGACGCCTACAACCCGCTGTTCATCTACGGCGGCGTGGGCCTTGGAAAGACGCACCTGATCAACGCCATCGGCAACTACATCACCCGGGAAAACCCCCGCATGAACGTGCTGCTGATGACCAGCGAGGCCATGACCAACGAGCTGATCGAGAGCATCGCCAACCGCAAGACCAGCGCCCTCAGGGCGCGGCTGCGCAACGTGGACGTGCTGATGGTGGACGACGTGCAGTTCCTCTCCAAGACCAAGGCCACCCAGGAGGAATTCTTTCACACCTTCAACAGCCTGCACGACCAGAAAAAACAGATCATCATCGCCTCGGACCGGCCGCCGAAGGAGCTGCCGGAGATCCAGGAGCGCCTGCGCTCCCGCTTTGAGTGGGGCCTGACGGTGGACATCCAGAGGCCGGACTACGAGACCCGCGTGGCCATCCTGCGCCAGAAGGCCGAGGACATGGGCATCGAGGTGCCGGAGGAAGTGATCGACTACATCGCCCAGAGCGTCAATTCCAACATCCGCGAGCTGGAGGGATGCCTGACCAACCTGAACGCCCACGCGGAGCTGCTGAAGCAGCCGATCTCGCTGGAGCTGGCGCGCACGGCGCTGGCCGGGCGCATCGGCGCCCAGGCGGCACGGGCTATCACGCCGGAGCTGATCATCGAGGTCGTGGCGCGGCATTATTCCGTCACCCCGGAGGACATCACCGGCAAGAAGCGCAGCCAGGACATCGCCCTGCCCCGGCAGGTGGCCATGTACATCTGCCGGAAGATGACCGCCCTGTCCACCCCCTCCATCGGCCGCGCCTTCGGAAACCGGGACCACACCACCGTGCTGCACAACTGCGACAAGGTGGCCGAGACCATGGAGGCGGACTTCGCCTTCCGCAAGAAGGTGGAGGAGCTGATGGGCTTTGTGGAAAACAACTGAGCGCGTGGGGATAAACCGCGCCCCTTTCCACACCCCCTGTGGATGGGAAAACCCCGGCGCCCCAGCGGCTTTCGGCGCTTTTCCACAGTATCCACATCCCCTTCTACTTCGTCTATAAAAACATATATATAATACTGTATATCCCTGTATGGACCGCGCACAGGCGCGCAAAGGAGGACAAGCCCTATGAAATTCACCTGTTCCGCCGCGACGCTGATCGAGTCGCTGCAAATCGCGACCAAGGCGCTGCCGAACCGCACGCCGAACCAGATCCTGGAAGGCATCCTGGTGGAGACGGACATGAACGAGGTGATCCTCACCTGTTCCGACGAGCGCATCACCATCGTCACCCGGATGGAGGCCTACGTGACCGAGCCCGGCCGCGGCGTGGTGCCCGGCAAGCTGTTCAGCGAGATCGTGCGCCGCCTGTCCGAGGGCGACATCGAGATCACCATGAACGACCGCTTCGTGTTCACCATCCGCGGCGCCGGCAACCGCACGAACATCGCCGGCCAGGATGCGGACCTCTACCCCGCCCTGCCGGCCATCAGCGGCGAGAAGGAGATCTCGCTGCCGCAGGACATGCTGAAGGACATGATCCAGAAGACCGAGTTTGCCATCGCCGTGGAGGACATGCGCGAGGTGCTGACCGGGTGTCTGCTGGAGATCGAAAACGGCGACGTCACCATGGTGGCGCTGGACGGCTTCCGGCTGGCGCTGAAGCGGGCGAAGTGCGGCGACGTGCTGGAGAAGCTGTCCGCCATCATCCCCGGCCGCGCCGTGGGCGACATCGGCAAGCTGCTCTCCGACGATCCGGAGGCCTTCGCCACGCTGTCCTTTGGCGGCGGCAAGCTGCACATCCGGCTCGAAAAGACGGATATCTACGTGATCCTGGTCGAGGGAGAATACGTGCAGTATCGCCAGATCCTGCCTCCGCGCTTCGCCACGAGGGTGATCGTGGACCTGGAGCCCTTCCGCCGGGGCATCGACCGCGCCGCGCTGATCGCCCGGGAGGGCAACAACAACCTGCTCATCCTGAAGATCGCGGACGGGGAGATGGCCATCGAGGCCCACAGCCAGATCGGCGACGTCTACGAGAAGCTGGACGTGCAGCAGGATGGCGCGAACCTGAACATCGCCTTCAACGTGAAGTACCTGACCGACGTGGTGCGCTTCATCGACAGCGATCAGATAGAGATCAACCTGAACAACGCCATCAGCCCGTGCATCATCACCCCCCTGAACGACGGGGACTATGTGCACCTGGTGCTGCCGGTGCGGACCGGGGCGACGAACTGAGGAAGCGATGAGGCGTTCACCTCCTCATTGAAAAGCCATTATGATTGAAACGAACAACACCATCGCCGCCATCGCCACGCCGACGGGCATGGGCGGCATCGCCATCGTGCGCGTCAGCGGCGATCGGGCGGAGGACATTTTGAAAGCGCTGTTCATTCCCGCGAAGCCGCGGGAATGTTTTGAATCCCACCGTTTGATGTACGGGCGGGCCGTGGGCGAAGGCGGTGCGACGCTGGACGAGTGCATGGCGGTGCTGATGCGCGCGCCCTCCAGCTACACCCGGGAGGACGTGGCGGAGATCCACTGTCACGGCGGCGGCGTCAGCGCGGGCGCGGTGCTGGAGCGGGCGCTGGCGCTGGGGGCGCGGATGGCCCTGCCGGGCGAGTTCACGAAGCGCGCCTTCCTGAACGGGCGCATCGATCTGAGCCGCGCCGAGGCCGTGATGCAGCTGATCGGCGCCCAGGGCGCGGCGGCGGCGCGGGCCTCCGTGCGCCAGCTGGAGGGAGGCGTCTCCGGCTTCGTGAGGGACGTTTCCCAGCGGCTGACCGGCGTGCTGGCGCTGATCGAGGCCTCCACCGATTTTCCCGACGAGGTGGAGGAGGAAGCCGCGGCGGCGGACGTGGTGGAACGGCTGGAGGATGTGCTCGGCGAGCTGCGCGCCCGGTGCGACGAGCGAAGCGCGCGCGTGCTGCGGGAGGGCGCGTCCATCGTGCTGGCGGGGCGGCCGAACGTGGGCAAGTCCTCGCTGATGAACGCGCTGCTGGATCAGGAGCGGGCCATCGTCACCGAGATTCCCGGCACCACCCGCGACGTGCTGACCGAGCGGATCACGCTGGGCGGCGTTGTGGCGGAGCTCTCCGACACCGCCGGGCGGCGCAGCACCGACGATCCCATCGAGCGCATCGGCGTGGACCGGGCCCTGCGGGCGGCGGAATCCGCCGACGTGGTGCTGATCGTGCTGGACGCGGCGGAGGCGCTGGACGCTTCGGACGTGGAGCTGCTTCAAAAGGCGGACGAGAGGGCGGTCATCTGCCTGAACAAGAGTGATTTGGCGCCTGTGCTGTGCGCGCAGGATATCAGAAAGCATACGGACGCGAAAATCCTGGAGATTTCGGCCCAGACGGGCCAGGGCATCGAGGCGCTGATCGCGGAATTGACCCGCCGCGTCGCGCCCGACGAGGAGGGCGGCGGCACGCTGACCGTGCGGCGGCACATCGAGCTGGCCCGCACGGCGGCGGACAGCCTGGAGCGGGCCGTCGACGCCGTGCGCGGCGCCCTGCCCCTCGATACCGCCGCCATCGACATCCGCCTGGCCCTCGCCTCCCTCTCTGAAATCACCGGTGAAAACGCCACCGAGGCTGTGATCGACCGCGTTTTCCGGGATTTCTGCGTGGGAAAATGACGCGATGCGCCGCTTATACAAAGCCTTCCCCCGATGGGGAAGGTGGATTTTTGTGAAAATGCTTGCATTTTTGCAAAAAGACGGATGAGGTCCTTTGAGGCTCCGGCCTGCGCGTGGAGCGCGGGAGAGGCGCGAAGCGGAATGTGAGGGGACCTCATCCGACCTCGCTGCGCTCGGCCACCTTCCCCATAGGGGAAGGCGAGGAGACCGGATTGCCACGTCGCTTCGCTCCTCACAATGACGTGGTTCGATATTGTTTCGCTGTACGTCATTGCGAGGAGGACTATGCAATAGTCCGACGTGGCAATCCGGTCTCCTCCCTGATGGTGAGCAGCGATAGAGGTAAGGTTATCTCGCAGGGTCGCCGATGCGGTGCTTATACAAAGCCTTCCCCCGATGGGGAAGGTGGATTTTTGTGAAAATGCTTGCATTTTTGCAAAAAGACGGATGAGGTTCTTTGAGGCTCCGGCCTGCGCATGGAGCGCGGGAGAGACGCGAAGCGGAATGTGAGGGGACCTCATCCGACCTCGCTGCGCTCGGCCACCTTCCCCATAGGGGAAGGCGAGAAAACCGGATTGCCACGTCGCTGCGCTCCTCGCAATGACGTGGTTCGATAGTGTTTCGCTGTACGTCATTGCGAGGAGGACTATGCAATAGTCCGACGTGGCAATCCGGTCTCCTCTGCGATCCAGACGGTGAATTCCCTCAGGAAAGCATCATGTCTCCCCCTTTGTACCCTTCCGCTTATCGGATCACAAAATCAAACCAGGTGTCGGGGAACGGTTCGTCGACCAGCTGGAAGTGCCACCACTCGGATTCCAGCGGCGAAAAGCCGTGCTTCACCATCAATTCGCGCAGCAGGCGGCGGTTTTCCGCCTGTGTGGGGGTGAGGCCCTCCCAATGGGCGTTGGAGCGCGGTCCGAAGAAGTCGAAGGGGCCGCCCATGTCCAGATCGCGGCCATCGCGCAGGTCAAACAGCGTCAGGTCCACGGCGCTGCCCTTGCTGTGGGAGGAGCGCCGCCCGAGAAAGTCCAGCGCGTAGAGCTCGGCCTTCTCCACGTCCGGGTAAAACCAGCGCTTCATGGCTGTGTCGCCGTCGTCCAGCACCCAGCGGTTGAAGTGATCCACGGCGCGCTGGGGGCGATAGGCGTCGAACACCCTGATGAGCCAGCCGCGCCCGAGCGCCTCTCGCGAGGCGGCGTCCAGCGCCTGTGCGGCGGGAATGGCCAGATAGGCCTTTGGCGCCTCGTAGCCGTCGATCGGGCGGCCGATGAAGTTGTAATGGGTGGCGTAGCGGATGTCCTGAAGCACGCGGGGCGCGGCCTCGGACAGCGCGGCGAAGCCCTCCGGGATTGCATAATTATTCATATCTATCTCTCTTTTGTATATTGCCATACAGCGTAAACGCGCAGGCAGCGGCCAGCAGCAGCGCCCCGAAGGCGAAGGGAATGTCGTTGAGCAGCGGCATGTCGTCCGAGAAGCGGAGCCCCAGCGCGAAGGGCAGGATGCCGACAAGGCTCATCGCGCAGACGATCAGCAGCGCCCTGTTCAGCGGGCGGGCCTCCGCGGGCGACCTTCTAAACGGCGTGCGGCACAGCTCGTAGAGGATCAGCCCGGCAAACAGTGGCGCAAAGGTGGCAATCGGGAGATGGATGAAGGTGAGGATCATGACGAGAATCGCCAGCGCCGGATAGAGGGCGGTTTGCAGCATCGACATCGGCGCGGTTTTCAAAACCTCGTTGTTCAGCTTCGGGCGCGGCCTGCCGCCCATGGCAAGGCCGATCACCAGCGCCACCAGCGCGGAGAGGCCCGACGTGACGAGCAGGTAAATCGGCTGGTAAAGCGCCTGATCGCCCCTGTTCCACCAGGACGGGCTGCTGAGCAGCAGGCCCGTCAGCGTGAGGGCGGCGGTGATGCCGCGGCTGAGCAGGGCGCTGCCTCCATCCCCAAATGCATACATGTATTCATAGAATATATGTTCGATATTGATGAGCAGCCCACAGGCGATCATCGCGAGCGGATGGGGCTTGCACGTCGCAAAAATGGGCAGCGCGACGGCCGCGCCGACGATCTGCGCGATCAGCGCGGCGCAAACGCTGCCCTGCGCGTAGCGCATGGCGGGCTGTCGGGCGAAGGCGGCGCGCAGGCCGGGGGCGGTTGCCAGCGCACAGAGACGGACCAGCATAAGGGCGAAGAAGCCGTCGAAGGCGACGGCGTCCCTCCCGAGGACCGTCGACAACAGCAGCGCCGCCGGCAGGAAGGCGTCGGCGGGCCGGATCAGTTTTCTGGATTTCATAGCTTGCTCCAATGTGTATATTTATACAGAATTATATGCGCGCATTTGCGAATCATTCCACCGCGGCGGCGATGGAGAACATGCCGGTGCAGCCGTCGCGCCGCGCCACGTAGAGCCGCACGTCCTCGTGAGGCTCGATGCCCGCCTGGCGCAGGTAGATCTCGCAGCTGCGCATGGCCAGTTCCGGGAAGTTGTTCTCCTTGCTCAGGTGGCCGAGTATGATCTGCTGGGTGCCGTGCCGGGCCAGCTCCGCCGCCGCGCGCCCCGCGTCGTCGTTGGACAGGTGGCCGTGGCGGGACAGGATGCGTTTTTTCAGGTCGTACGGATACGGGCCGGCCTTCAGCATGTCCGGGTCGTAGTTGGATTCCAGCAGCACGGCGTCCGCGCCGAGCACCTGGTTGAACCAGCCGTCGCGGATGCAGCCCAGGTCGGTGGCCAGGGCGAACTTTGCGCCGTCCACCTGAAAGGTGAAGCCCACCGGTTCGTTGGCGTCGTGGGGAATGGCAAAGGGCGTGACGTTGATGGAACCGATGAAAAAATCCTGCTCCGGATCGAAGATCACCCGGTTTTTCTCCGCCACCGGGCCGATTTTGCCGTACATGCCCTGCCAGGTGCCCTCCGTGGCGAAGACCGGCAGGTCGTATTTTCTGGAGAGTATGCCGATGCCCTTGATGTGGTCGGCGTGCTCGTGGGTGACGAGTATGGCGTTCAGGCGATATGGGTCGATGCCCATGCGCAGCATTTCCTGGGTGACCCGCGTGCCGGACATGCCGGCGTCCACCAGGATGTGGGCGTCGTCACAGCCCACGTAGATCGCGTTTCCGCTTGAACCGCTGAACAGCGGCGAGAAGCGAAGCTCCATTTTTGTTCCTCTTTCTGCTTTTGTTAACCCGATAATCGCGCTAAACTGTGCGAGTATTGTCCTCCTTGACGCCGGTCAGGTCGAAGGACGGGATGTATTTTTCGTCAGACGACGAGAGCTCCTGCACAAAGCCGTCCTCCAGGCCCAGGTCCATCAGGTGATCCACCACGGCCTCGTATTCCTCCGGCAGCAGACGGCGGTCCAGCTGGTCCAGGCCCTCCACCCTTCCGAAGGGCAGGTACTGGGCCATCAGGCTGACCCACGCGCCGGGCAGGTTTTCGGCGATCCAGTCCAGTATGGCCATCGATTCCTCCGCGCAGCCGGGCAGGATCAAATGCCGGACGATGGTGCCGCGGCGGATGAGCCCGTCGTCGTCCAGCACCACCGGGCCGGTCTGGCGCAGCATTTCCTTCAGCGCAGGGCCGGCGTATTCAAAATATTCCTTCGCGGCGGAGTATTTCCGGGCGGATTCCGGGCGGATGTACTTCAGATCCGGCAGGTAAACCTGAACTTTTCCCTCCATTTGCCGCAGGGTTTCCACTTTTTCATAGCCGCCGCTGTTCCAGACCACCGGCACGGGCAGCGGCTCGGCCAGCGATTCCAGGATTGCACGGGCGAAGTGGGTCGGGTTGACGAGGTTGATGTTGTGCACGCCGCAGTTGATCAGCTCAAGGTAGATGGCCCGCAGGCGCTCCACGCCGACCGTCTCCCCAAAATTTTCGTGCGAAATTGGCCAGTTCTGGCAAAAGCGGCAGCGCAGGGCGCATCCGGAGAAGAAAACGGCCCCGGAGCCGCGCGTTCCGCTGATGACCGGCTCCTCGTCGTAGTGCGGCGCGGCACGGGCGATCACCGGTTCCGCGCCCATGCGGCAGAAGCCGCCGCCGGTTGCGCCGCGCTCGGCATGGCAATTCCGCGGACAATCCGAGCAGATATAGGTCTCCATGGTCGCCCTCCTTTCGAAAGACTATTATACAACGGAAATGTTATTGGTATTGCGCAATGTTTCACGTGAAACAGAACTTTTTGAAGCGCGAAGGGTGAAACACATGCGTATGTTTCACGTGAAACAATGGCAGACAACGCCTCCGCTTCGTTGGACATGGCGTCTCTCCGGGACGCCGGTCAATCCGCATCCAGGTCCCTCTCCAGCGTGATCATCCACACCTCGGGTTCCGTGCCCAGGCGCAGGTTCAGCCCTTCGCAGCCGACGCCGGCGGTGGTGAGGATGGGCAGGGCGTTTTCCATCGTCCAGCCGGAGAGAAAGTGCTGCTCCTGGCGATCGAGCTGCAGCGCCGTGCGCCCAAACAGCCGCACCTGGTCGCCGTGGGTGTGCCCGGTGAGGGCGAGATCGGCCCAGGGACCGCCGTCGCCGGCCTCGCTGGTGACCAACACCGGCAGCACCGTCGGGCTGTAGGCAACGACGATCACGCAGTCGTCCCGGGAGAAGGCTTTTCCGGCGGCGTTCAGGCTGACGGTGTCGGCGCTGACGCCGACGATCCAGAGCGTGTCCGCGCCGACGCGGATCGCGGCGCGGTCGTTGAACAGTGGCCGGATGCCGGTCTCGCTCATCAGGGAGCGCAGGCCGTCCGGATCGGCGTCCTCCGGGGCGGCGATGGCGTACTTGCCCAGCGGCGCGTCAAACGCGCTTATATATTGGAAGAAATCCGTCCGCTTTTGCAGCGCGGCGGCACCGTCCGTGCGGCGGTTCAAAAGCTCCGTCAGCGTCGGGGCGTTGTAATCCCCACCCAGGATCAGCATGTCCGGCTTCAGCGCTTGCAGCCGGTCCAGCAGCGCCGCGGATTTTTCCGGCGTGTTCAGGCCGCAGAGGTCGATGTCGGAGGCATAGAGGATCGTCCGGCCGTCGAAGGCGGGCGGCAGGTCCGGGATCTCCACGGTGGCCCTGCGCACGCGCACCACGCCGGCGTTGATCATGCCGACGCCGCAGGTCAGCGCCGCCAGCAGCATCAGCGCCGCCAGCACCTTCAGCGCGGTTTTCCCACCCCGGCCCAGCTTTCGGTTCTTTTTCTGTCTCGAAGCCATGGATCTTCCTCAATTTCAGGCAATTTCGGCGCTCATGGGACAAAGGAGGCCGCAATGTGTTGCCGATTTGAAGAACGGCGTGGAATTGTCGGCTTTTTGCCCGGTTTTGTCACAGCAGCGTCGTTGAAACGCGGTTCATCATCTATTATAATAACATTTGGTATAGCATACAAGGGATATTAGCCTTGTCGTGCCGTGCCCCAAAATAAGGATACTGGAGGATTCCATGGAAAGGAACCGGAACGGACGCCTTCCATGGGCAATCGCTCTGTTGATCGTCGTGTTCGTCTGCGTGATCGCGCTGGTGGCCGGAAGGATCATCTCCAATGCCACCCATCGCAGCTCCTACGACTACAAGGCCGTTCAGCTGGCCTCCAACCTGGGGCTGGAGGTGGTGAACGACGGCTTTGTCTACTACGACGGCAGCTACATCGGCTCGGTGACCACGGAGGGCAAGATCAAGTGGAGCTACCTGATCGGGCGCAACGCCGATTTTGACGCCAACGCCAACGGCGTCGCCGCCTGGACCGGCGAATCGCTGACCCTGATCGACGGGGCGACCGGCGCGCCCTCGTTCAGCGGCGCGATGGAGCGCGAGGTGCTCTCCGCCTGCATCGGCGACAAATACACCGCCGTCCTGCTCGGCCCGGAGCACAACAGCACGATTGTCCTGATGGAATCGGGCGGTCGTCGCGTGAACAGCATCACGCTGACGAACCAGACCGTGATCGAATACGGGTTTTTCTCAAACGGCACGCTGCTCTGGGTGATGAGCCTGGACACCAGCGGCACCGTGCCCAGCTGCACGGTGAACACCTATCGCCCCGGCAAGGAGATGGTGGGCTCCATCCACGACAACGAGCAGATGGTGTATGGCGTGGTGTTCCAGTCCTCCTACTTCTGCTGCGCGGGAGATACCTTCCTGAAGGTGTACGACTACACCGGCAAGGAGGACCGCACCCGCCGCCGCCAGGTGTACGGCTGGTACATGGCGGGGCTGGACGAGGGCGTGCTGGACGACCCGCTGATGGCGTTTGTGCCGAACGCACAATACGATTCCGAAAGCGGAATGCAGGATGTGCGCATGATCCGCGCGAATTTCGACCAGCAGGTGCGCATGCCCTACGGCTGCCAGTCGCTGATTGCCCGAAACGACCGGGTCTACGGCTTCTCCACGGAGGGCTATGTGGCCATCGCCACGCTGGGCAAGCCCCAGGTGGAGGCCTACGCGCTGCCGATGCTGTTTGACAAGGTGTACGGCGTCACCAGCAACAACATGGCGGTGCTCGGCAACGGCAATATCATCTACATATTGAACCTGTCGTAGCCGCATAAATCGCCCACTTTTTGGGTATATTGGGAAATGTGACAAATCCTTGAATGAGGAGGATTGACTATGAACTTAAACCTGTTGGACATCACGATCATCGTCATCCTGGCGTTTTACCTGATTTCGGGTATGTATCGGGGCTTCATCACCTCGCTGCTGGGAACGGTGGGCTTCGTGGGCGCCTGGTTCGGCGCGCAGCAGCTGTATCCGCGCGTGGCCAACCTCGCCCTCTCCAACCAGACGCTGATGGCGGTGCTGAACCAGTACCTGGAGCCGGAGAGCTTCTTCGCCTCGCACACCCAGGCCATCAAGACGGTCTCGGAGGTGATCGCCGGCGGCGAAGCCGAGATCCAGAACGCCGTGCTGCCGGTGACGCAGAAGCTGTCGGTGATCGCCAAGGCCTTCGAGGCCAACGTGCGCGCGCAGATGTTCCAGCGCCTGGGCATCAACACCCTGGCGGACTACCTGGACCAGACCATCTGGCAGGCGGTGTTCAACGTGGGCGCGTTCATACTGTGCTTCATCGCGCTGTATGTGCTGGCCTGCCTGGTCGTGAACCTGCTGGACCACGTGATCTCCTTCCCGCTGGTGCGCGGCTTCGACTGGCTGCTGGGCGGCATCTTCGGCGTGGCCCGCGGCCTGGTGGTGGTGGTGCTGGTGCTGTGCCTGCTGCCGGCGCTGGTGCAGATCGTCTCGCCGGATTTCGCCGAGAGTCTGCGAACCGGCTCCGCCCTCTACAGCTACGTCACCCAGATGGATTTCCTGAACGTGGGCACCCTGGTGACCGGGCTGATCGGCGGTTAAACGAGCGCAATTGGACAAAAACAAGGCAAAACCCCATCCGATTCTGTAAAGTGAGAGCCGGATGGGAGTTTTCACGTCAATGAACCGCATTGACAAACAAACACGGAGGTATTGAATCGTTGGCTTCAAGAGCAAACAGACAGGTCTATGAAGAGCGGGAGAGCGGATCCAGCGCGCCGATGCTGATCCTGGCGGCGGTGGCGCTGTTTGGGCTGGCCGTCCTGCTGGTTTACATCTGCGTCGTTCCCCCGACGGACGGCACCGGCATGGGCGCCATTCGCGACGTGCTGCGCGGCCTGGGCGGCAGCCTGGCCGTGGCGCTGCCGCTGGTGCTGGCCTGGGCGGGCGTGCTGTGCGTGGGCGCGGCCCGGGGCATGCGCGTCTCGCCGCTGCGGGTGGTGGCCGACGCGCTGCTGATCGTCTGCCTGTACACGGCGGTGCACGTCTTCGCCGTGGAGGCCGTGGCCTCGCGCTACGCGGTGGTGCTGGGCTTCGCGGACTTTGTCTCCAAATCCTATCGCTGCAACCTCGGCGGCGGCGCGATCGGCGCGCTGCTGGCCTGGCCGCTGCACCAGACCCTGGGCACGGCGGGCGGCTTCATCGCCACGCTGGTGATCGCCGTGCTGCTGCTCACCGCCACCGGGCGGATGGGCCGCTTCGTGCGCTTTGTGAACCGGCGCGCCGACGAGCGTGCCGAGCGGGCGGAGCGCCGCGAAACCGAACAGAAGTTCGAAGAAAAACCGGCCCGGCGCGCCCGTCCGGCCAACCGCAGGCCATCCGACCCGCACACCGAGATCATGCTGGGCACCGAGAAGGCCCCGCCGCGGCGCAAAACCCCCGTGCAGCCCCAGCGCACGGCCCGCCGCAAGAGCGCCGACCCGCTGACGGATGACTTTGGCGGCCGTCCGGCCCGGGCGGCGAACCAGCCGACGCGTCGCAAGGAGGAGGCCGGGGAGGCGAAGCCGTGCCGCGCGGCGGCCCCGGCCCCGCGCAAGGGCAAGAAGCTGTACAGCGAGACGGTGGAAAAGCCGGAGCTGGCCGCGGAGAAGGACGCGCTGTTTGACAGCTTTGACGACTTCGACCGCCTGGAGGCGGAGGCCGCGGCCTTTGACGCGGCGCAGAAGCCTGAGAAGCCCGCGCGAAAGGCCTTCAAGCCGGACCGTCCCAGCAGCATGAAGGAGAAGATCGAGGACGTTCCCGTGGACATTCCCGAGGACATTCCGGCGGACGTTCCCGTGGTGAAGGCGGATAAGAAATCGAACGTCTCCATCGACGACCTGAAGATCGAGCCGGAGGCCTACGAGACCCCGGACGAGGACGAGCCGCCCTTCGACGTGCCGGAGAAGGGCAAAAAGGAGGCCGTGCAGGCGGGCATTGCCGAGAAGAAGAGCTTCGGCAAGCTGAAGCGGGTGAAGGAGCCTGAGCCGGCGGACGACGATCCGCCGCCCTACAACTATCCGCCCATCGACCTGCTGGCCCGGGGCGACGCGAACGACGACACGGACCACAGCACCCGCGACATGCAGAAGGCGCGCCTGCTGGAGGACACGTTGAAGAGCTTTGGCATCTCCGCGAAGCTGACGGGCATTGCCCACGGCCCGGCGGTGACGCGCTTTGAGCTCCAGCCGGCCCCCGGCGTGAAGGTGAGCCGCATCACCTCGCTGGCGGACGACATCGCGCTGAATCTGGCGGCGATGAGCGTGCGCATCGAGGCGCCCATTCCCGGCAAGGCCGCCGTGGGCGTGGAGATCCCGAACGACAAGGTGGAGATGGTGCGCCTGCGGGACGTGCTGGAATCCAGCGAGGCCCGCAAGCATCCCAGCCGCATCGCGGTGGGCCTGGGCAAGGACAATTCCGGGCGCTACATCGTGGCGGATATCGCGAAGATGCCCCACGTGCTGATCGCCGGCCAGACCGGCTCCGGTAAGTCCGTGTGCATCAACGCCATCATCACGTCGATCCTGTTCCGATCCTCGCCGGAGGAGGTAAAGCTGATCCTGATTGACCCGAAGGTGGTGGAGCTGTCCATCTACAACGACATCCCGCACCTGGTCTGCCCGGTGGTCACCGACCCGAAGAAGGCCGCCAGCGCGCTGGATTGGGCCGTGGCGGAGATGACGAAGCGCTACAAGCTGTTCGCGGAGCGCGGCGTGCGCGACATCAAGGGCTACAACAAGAGCCTGAAGGACGGCGAAAAGCTGATGCCGCAGATGGTCATCATCATCGACGAGCTGGCCGACTTGATGATGGTCTCGCCCGGCGAGGTGGAGGATTCCATCTGCCGCCTGGCCCAGCTGGCCCGCGCCTGCGGCATGCACCTGGTCATCGCCACCCAGCGCCCGTCCGTCAACGTCATCACCGGCATTATCAAGGCCAACATCCCCACCCGCATCGCCTTCTCCGTGGCCAGCCAGGTGGACAGCCGCACGATGATCGACCACGGCGGCGCGGAAAAGCTGCTGGGCAATGGCGACATGCTGTTCGTGCCCAACGGCATGAAGAGCATGCGCGTGCAGGGCGCGTGGGTGTCCGACGACGAGGTGCACGCCATCGTGGAGTATATCAAGCAGTCCGGCGAGGCCAATTACGACCCGGACATGCTGGAGCACATGGAAAACGCCGTGCGCACCGACGCCGAGAAGGAGGAGGTCGCCAGCGAATACGACCCGCGCCTGCCCGAGGCCATCGACATCGTCATCGACATGGGCCAGGCCTCCATCTCCATGCTCCAGCGCCGCATGCGTATCGGCTATGCCAAGGCCGGCCGCCTCATCGATGAAATGGCCCAGCGCGGCATCGTCTCCGAGGCCGACGGCGCCAAGCCCCGGCAGGTGCTGATCACCCGAGAAGAGGCCCAGGCCATGTTCGAGGAATAGGCAGCGCCTATGGGCAACTGCTGCCGCGCGGAACATGGGATGTTCCATCCCAATCGCTGCCGCGCGTATAAACACGATTTCCCACCCCATTGATTCAAGGGTGGGAAATCTTCGTTTTGGTGACGCGTGCGAGGTTCTTCTTGGTTCTTCACGTTTTTCTGGGGAATACCCCTCTCAGTCAGCCTTCGGCTGCCAGCTCTCCCCCTCACGGGGGCGAGCCAAGCGCTGAATAAAACCTTGCCTCGCCCCCGTGAGGGGGAGAGGGTTCGAGCGCCCGGAAGCGCCCGGAAAACAGTCCTGTGGACTGTTTTCAGCGAGAACGGGCCGGCAGGCCCATGGAGCCCGTAGGGCGGAGAGGGGGATCTTCTCAATTCCCCAAGTTTCCGTGAAGAACCCATTCTTTCCCCGAAACGCGACCCCCGTGCGCTTGAACCAATGGCGCACGGGGGTCGGTTGCAGAGGGCGGCAGCAAATGGGGTTGAGCGCCCCGCGCTCAGGCGAAGGCAGGGCGGTCACCGACGGCTCAATCCAGCTTCAGGATGGTGCCCAGCACGTGCCGGGCGGCGGTTTCGAGGGCTTCGCGGGAGAGCGCGCCGAGCTCGAGCGCCTTGAGCAGCCGCTCGGGGTAGCCGCAGCCCATCTTCATGTCGTTGCCGGCGGCGCACTCCTTGTAATGCTCGCCGTGGGTCCACCAGTCGGTGGTGATGAGCCCTTCGAAGCCCCATTCCTCGCGGAGGATGCCGTTCAGCATGTCGTCATACTCGCTGGCGCGATGGCCGTTGATGATGTTGTAGCTGGTCATGATGCTCCAGACGTCGTATTCCTTCACGATGATCTCGAAGGCCTTCAGGTAGATCTCGCGGATGACGCGCTCGGAGG
The DNA here is from genome assembly GCA_902799045.1 of uncultured Eubacteriales bacterium. Taxonomy (GTDB): domain Bacteria; phylum Bacillota; class Clostridia; order Christensenellales; family Aristaeellaceae; genus UBA2862. Next base: position 11,272 of record CADBZH010000033.1, on the reverse strand, counting down.
CGCGGGAATCGCATTCCTTGCGGTTGGTCTCCTTGTTGTTGAGGGCCAGGTGCTTGGCGGTGGCGGCCACGCCGTTGGACTGCACGCCCCGCACCAGCGCGCCGGCGAGGCGGCCGGTGAGCAGCGGGTCCTCGGAGTAATACTCAAAGTTGCGGCCGCAGAGGGGATTGCGGTGGATGTTCACGCCGGGGGCCAGCCAGAAGCCGATGCCGTTTTCCTTGACCTCTTCGCCCGCGGCGCGGCCCACGGCCTCGGTCAATTCGCCGTCCCAGGTGCAGGCCAGCAGGCAGGCGCAGGGGAAGGCCGTGGTCTTGACGCCCACCTGGGGCAGGATGCGCAGGCCGGCGGGGCCGTCGGCGGTCATCACGTTGGGCACGCCGAATTCGGGCAGGTTGCCGTAGCCGAACGTGTTGGCCACGCCAGCGTTGGGCTGGCCGCCCAGCAGCCAGCACAGGTCCTCGTCGGAGAGCAGCGCGATGAATTCGCCCAGCGACAGCCGGCCCTCGGCCACGTCGACCAGCTGCGGCTTTTCGCTGCGCAGGTTCCGCGGGCCGAAGCGGTGGTAGCCCGCCCGGGCGCGGGTGCCGGGCATCATGCCGTCCATCTCCGCCGGCTCCATGGGCGTCAGCGCGTTGGCGTCGGTGTCAAAGGGCGCGGCGGTGGGCATCGGCTCGTAGCTGCCGTCCGCCAGCATGCGCCGCTTGAGCTGCGTGGGCGTCATGCGGGGCTTCAGCTGCTCGACGACGCGGGTCTGATCCAGCGTGAAGGCGAAGTCCAGTCCCGGCGCGCGCACGTCGCTGCCCAGGAAGAAGCGGTACTCGCCCGCCTCCAGCAGCCACGCGGATTTTTGCACCTTGCCCGCGTCGTCATAGGAGGCCATTTGCGCCACGGGGAAGCGCAGCGACAGCCTCTGGCGCTCGCCGGGGGCCAGCAGGCGGGTCTTCTGCCACGCCGCCAGCACCCGCGCGGGCTTGCCGAGCCGGCCCTGGGGCGCGGAGAAGTACAGCTGGGCCACCTCGCGCCCGGCCGCATCGCCGGTGTTCACCACGTCGCAGCGCACGGCGATTGCGTCGCCCTCCACGCAGGCGGCGGCGTTTTCAAACGCGAAGGTGGTGTAGCTCAGGCCGAAGCCGAAGGGATAGTTCACCTTTTCCGCCGCGCCGGGGACGGTCTCGAAGTAGCGATAGCCGACGTAGATGTCGTCCTCGTAGTCCGTGAAGTCGTCGGATTCATAGAAATTCGGCGAGGAGGGATAGTCGTCCAGCGTGGCGGCGAAGGTGTCCGCCAGCTTGCCGGAGGGATTCGCCAGGCCCAGCAGCAGCTCCGCCTCGGCCAGGCCGCCCTCCATGCCCGCCTGCCAGCCCATCAGCGCGGCCTGGACGCGGGGATCGTCCTTGAAGAAGGACGTGTCGAACACGCCGCCCACGTTCAGCACCACGATCACGCGCCCGAAGGCGCCCTTCACCTGATCCAGCATGGCGGCCTCGGCGTCGGAGAGGTAGAAATCGCCCCGGGGGAACATGGCCTGGGTGAATTGATAGCGCGCATCGTCCTTCCACAGGCCCTTGTGCTCCGCGATTCTGTCGAAGGCGCTCTTGCGGTCCCAGCCCTCGCTGGAGAACCGGCTGATGGAGACGATGGCCGTGTCGCAGAAGGCCGCGGCCCGGGCCACCAGCGCCTCCGGCAGCGGCGGCTCCTCCACCGCGCCGGGCTCGCGACCGGCGGCGTAGGAGGCCTCCACGTGGCGGCGATAGTATTCGTCGGTGCCGTCGAACAGCGTCACCCGCTCCGGATAGCGCTTCATGCCCTCGGCCAGGCACAGCGTGTACGGCACGGTCACGTCGCCGCTGCCGCCGCCGCCCTTCACGTAGTCATAGGTGCCCTTGCCGAACAGCGCCACCTTCGCGCCCACGCGAAGCGGCAGCGCGCCGCCCTCGTTCTTCAGCAGCACCATGCCCTCCCGGGCGGCGTTCTTGCTGAGCAGGATGTGCGCCCTGCTCGCCGTCACCTTCTGTCCGTCCGCCCCCAGCGGCAGGTTCGGGTGGTAATTGATGCGAGACCACTTCAACATGGCGGTGATTCCTTTCCTTTGGGATGCGGTTGGTTGAGTCTGTTCCAACGCCTCACTGCATTCACATTTCCCGGATGCAGGCCCGGTTCCGAACGATGTAGTCCGCGCCGCTGACGACGGTCATGGCGAGGGCGAGGTACATGAGGATGTTGGCGAAGAGCACGCCGCCCTGGCCGAGGATCGCCGCGCCCTCGACCGGCACCAGCAGCATCAGCGCGAGGGTGCTCAGCATTTGCAGCACGGTCTTGATCTTGCCGAGGGGGCCCGCGGCGATCACCACGCCGCTTTCCACCGCCACCAGCCGGAAGCCGCTGACCAGGAATTCCCGCGCCAGCATTACGATGCACACCCAGTCCGGCATGCGGCCTTGGGCCGTCAGCACGATCATCGCGCTCATCACCAGCAGCTTGTCGGCGATGGGGTCCATGAACTTGCCGAAGTTCGTGATCAGGTTGCGGCTGCGCGCGATGTGGCCGTCCAGCGCGTCCGTCACGCACGCCAGAACGTAGATGGCCACCGCGACCAGCTGCATGCCGAAGCCGCCCATCCTTGCAAACACCACAAAGAACGGGATCAGGCATACGCGCATAAGGGTCAATTTGTTGGGTAGATTCATGATGTGCTCCTTTGGAGGGTCGGAAAGCAGGATTATGGGGGAAGGCCAGGGGACCGGATTGCCACGTCGGGACATTGCATGTCCCTCCTCGCAATGACGTATCGCAAGCCGCAATGATATTTCGCGAATCGCCATGACACGCCGCGAATCGCGCGCGCACCGCTTCCCGCACCGCGCACGAGATGCCGCCCCTACAATAGCGCGGCAGCCGCTATTCCTACTCCCTACTCCCTACTCCCTACTCCCTACTCCCTACTCCCTCTTCCCCATAACCTCCCCCACCAGGTCATACGCGTCCGCGCCGGTGATGCGGGCCATCACGTATTCCCCGGGGGTCAGCTCGCGGTCAGCGGCCAACCAGACGCAGCCGTCGGTCTCGGGGGCCTCGAGCAGGCTCCGGCCATAGAAGCGGCCGGTCTCCTCGTCGAAGCCGTCCACCAGCACCTCGCATTCCGTGCCGATCCGGGCCTCGTTGGCCTCCATCGAAATGGCCTGCTGCAGCATCATCAGCTGGTCGAGGCGCGCGTTCTTCACGGCCTCGTCGACCTGGTTCGGCATCCGCGCCGCGGCGGTGCCCTCCTCGGCGGAATAGGTGAACGCGCCGAGGCGCTCGAACCGGGCCTCCTTCACGAAATCCAGCAGCGTCTGGAACTGGGCGTCGGTCTCGCCGGGGAAGCCGACGATCATCGTGGTGCGCAGTATGATGCCCCGCCGGCGGCATTCGGCGATGCGGCTCCTGATCCAGTCGGCGCTGCCGCGGCGGTTCATGGCCTTCAGCAGGTCGTCGTCGATGTGCTGCAGCGGCAGATCCAGATAGGGGGCCACCTTGGGCAGGTCGCGTATGGCGTCCAGCAGCCGGTCCTCGGTGCTGTCGGGGTAGCAGTAGAGCACGCGCACCCAGTGCACGCCCTCGATGTCGCTCACGGCCTGAAGCAGCTCCGGCAGCAGGTAGTGGCCGTCGCCGAGGTCGCAGCCGTAGCGGCTGGTGTCCTGGGCGATCAGCGTGATCTCCGTCACGCCCTCCGCCGCCAGCGTCCGGCACTCCGAGACGATGTCGTCGAAGGGCCGCGAGCTGTAGCCGCCGCGGATCAGCGGGATCGCGCAGTAGGTGCAGCGGTTGTCGCAGCCGTCGGAGATCTTCACGTAGGCGCTGTAGCCCGGGGTGGTCAGCACCCGGGGCGCGTTCAAAAACCGCGCGCCGTTGGCGGTGTAGCAGGGCCGGTCGCCCCGCTCCGCGGCATCCATCATGTCGAACAGCCGGCTGTACTCCGCCACGCCCAGGATGCCGTCGATCTCCGGGATCTCGGAGAGCAGCGCCTCCGGGTAGCGCTGGGCCAGGCAGCCGGTGACGAACAGCTTCTTGTCGCGGCGGCCCTTCTTGTACTGGGCCATCTCGAAGATCGCGTCGATGGATTCCTCCTTCGCGCTTTCGATGAAGCCGCAGGTGTTCACAAACAGCACGTCCGCCTCGGCGGGGTCCGACACGATTTCATAGCCCTTCTGGCGCAGCATGCCCAGCATGTTTTCGCTGTCCACGCGGTTCTTCGCGCAGCCGAGGGAGACGAGACCGATTTTCTTCATGGATTCATAACTCCTGGTTTTTCATGATGGTGTATACGCTCTGCGGAACGAACGCCGCCACGTCATGCCCAAACGCCATCAGCTCCCGCACGACGCTGGAGGAGAGGGTGGCGTCGTCGCCGCGCAGATAGAGGGTTTCCAGGCCGGGGTTGAGGCGGGCGTTCACCTGCGCCAGGTTTTCCTCGTAGGCATAGTCGGCGGCGTTGCGCAGCCCGCGCACATGGTATCGGATGCCGTGCGCGGCGCAATAGTCGGCGATCAGGCCGGTGTGGATCTCGGCGCGGGCGTTCAGGCCCTCGGCGTCCAGCGCTTCCTGGATGGCTGCGCGCATGCCCTGGGCGTCGGTGGCACGATGCTTGCCGATATTCACGCCGATCAGCACCACCACCTCGTCGAACAGGGCGCAGGCCTTGCGCACGATGGCGTGGTGGCCGTTGGTGTAGGGATCAAAGGAGCCCGCGTACAGGGCGACGCGCTTGGACATGGTTGCCTCCGTCAAAGTTGGTATTCCGCCGGTTGATTGCCCCGGTATTCCCAGGCCGTGCGGAACCCGCAGGCCCGCGCCAGCGCCGCGGCCTCGCCGAAGCCGCAGTCGAGGAAATCGGAATTGTGGCAGTCGCTGGTGAGGATGATCCGCCCGCCGCACTCCCGCACGCGCCGCAGCATGGCTTCGCCGGGGTAGGGGGCCGTGCGGTAGCCGCGGGCGATGGCCCCGGTGTTGATCTCGACGAGCCGCCCGCTGCGGGCCGCCAGCTCCGCGCACTCCAGCGCCGGGCCCAGGTAGCGCGGGTCGGAATCGTCGAACAGGTCGCGCGCCTCGTTGAACTTCATGACCAGCTCGATGTGGCCGATGATCTCCGATCGCGTGCCCTCGATGGATTCGCAGACCGTGCGGAAGTAGTCCCGGCACAGGGCGTAGGGGTCGCCGCCGTAGTGGGCTTCGATGGCAGCCTCCAGCTTCGGCCGGGTCCAGTCCACGCTGATATAGCCGTCCGGCTTCTTCAGGTAGTGCACGGATTCGATGCTGTATTCGTATTCCGGCCTGGATGGCGGGGAAAACCAGTCGTGCTCGATCCCCAGCAGCAGGTCGATCTGCCCGGCGTACTTTTCCTTCAGGCGGCGCACCTCGGCGTGGTATTCCCGCTCCCGGTCGCGGAGGATGCCGCAGTCGTCATAGCTGGCAGGGCTGTGCTCCGAAAAGCCCAGCGTGTGAAAGCCCAGGGCCAGCGCCGCGCGCACCATTTCCTCGGCGGTGTCGCGGCCGTCGGAGAAGGTGGTGTGGCTGTGAACATTGGAATGGCTGACGTACTCTTTCATAGGCTAATTATAACGGTTCATCCCCGGCGGTGTCAATAAAGAGAGGGAAAAAAGAGGGGAGGGAGAGGGAAGAGGGAGAAGGGAGTAGGGAGTAGGGAGTAGGGAGAAGGGAGTAGGGAGTAGGGAGTAGGGAGTAGGGAGTAGGGAGTAGGGAGTAGGGAGTAGGGAGTAGGGAGTAGGGAGTAGGGACTAACGCAAAAAACCGCCTTGCGGCGGCTTTTTGAAGGCTGGTTTACTTCTCGGCCTCGAGCACGATCACGGGCGCGTCGGGGGCGTTCTTGGCGATGGAAGCGATGCCCTTCTTGGCGCTGGCCTTGGCCTTGTAGCCCTCGGACTTGCCGATGTTCTGGCCGTTGCCGGCCTTCATGCGGAAGCGGAATTCGCCGCCCTTGTCCTTGTAGAGCTCATACTTGGGGTGAGCGATCTTCTCCTCGCGGGTCTGATCCTCGATGGCGGCGCCTGCGTTCTTTTTCACGGAGTTGATGCCGTTTTCACAGGCGGACAGGGAGGAATAGGTCTCGGACGCGGTGAGAATCACTTCGCCGTTTGAAGCCTTGAGGTTGAAGGTGAATTCCCCGTTTTTCGCGGTGGTGATGACGAACTTGCCGGCCATTGTGTAATCCCCTTTCGTTATTGTTATACGTTAATTAAAACTGGTTATAGTATACACTTTGTTAAGGGAATTGTCAATTTCAAATCCGGCCTTTTTTGGCGAAAACCGCCGAAAATGCAAACATTTTCGCGGGGATCATAGTGAATCGGTCGGAAAGGTTCAGCCCATGCGCCGCAGGCCCTTCGGCAGGTGGTTTTTCAGCCAGCCCTCTGAGGCCTTGCCCCAGCCCAGCGGCAGCCCCCGGTGCAGCGCCAGCGTCCAGCCCTTTTCCCCGTCAAAGGGAATCGCCTCGCCCCGCAAAAACGCCGCGGCCCCGCCTTCGTCCAGCTCCAGGCGGCGGCGGGCCAGCGCCGGATCGAGGGCCATGGCCAGGGCGTGCTCCGGCTCCACGCGGTTTTTGCCGGCGCGCAGCAGGCTCAGCCCGGGGCTGACGATCCTCAGTCCCTCCAGCGGCGGGCAGAGCGGCGCCCGCGCGACGAGCCGGTCTCCCAGGCGCAGAAGGTCCATGCCCTTCAGCGCCTCCGGCAGGGCGCAGACGTCCCACTCCAGCATCGCGACCAGCGCCCGGGTCTCCCGGTCGGCGCGAACGGGCGCGGGGGCTTGGGCCTTCGCGCTGCCGGCCTTGCGCAGCCTGGCCACGAAGTGGCCGTCGCCCCGCAGCCGATGGGGCCACAGCCGCAGCATGCCGCCCTCGGAGGTCCCGACGCCCTCGAGCGCGAAGTCCTCCGTCGCGAACTCCGGGTGCCGCGCCAGGAAGCCTTGCACGCTGCCCTCGTTCTCGAGGCGGTTGAACGTGCAGGTGGAATAGACCAGCCGCCCGCCCGGGCGCACCATTTCGGCGGCGCGGTCCAGGATCGCGGCCTGCCGCCGGGCGCAGCCCTCCGGCGAAGCGGGGCGCCACTCGTCCCGCGACGCCGCATCCCGGCGGAACATGCCCTCGCCGGAGCAGGGCGCGTCGGTCAGCACGGCGTCGAAGCGCTCCGGCCAGGCCGCGGCCAGCCGGTCCGGCAGGGCCGAAACCACCGCGGCGTTCATGACGCCCATGCGCTCCAGGTTGCCCGCCAGCGCCCTGGCGCGCGACGGCTCCGGGTCGTTGGCGATGAGCGCGCCCCGGTCGGCCATGGCGGCGGCGATCTGGGTGCTCTTGCCCCCGGGCGCGGCGCACAGGTCCAGGATCACCTCGCCCGGCCGGGCGTCCAGCGCCGCGGCGCTGGCCATGGCGCTGGCCTCCTGGAGATAGAAGGCCCCCGCCGCGTGGGCGACGGAAGCGCCGGGCTTCGCGCCGGGAGCCAGATAGCGCCCGAGCGCGGCCCAGGGCACCGGCCCGTCGACGAATGCCCGGGCCGCGTCCTCCGCGCCGGCTCGCTTCGGGTTCAGCCGCAGCGCCAGCGCCGGCGCGTCCTCCAGGGCACGCAAAAATGCCGGGCATTCGCTTCCCAGCATTGCTTCGATTTGATGGACGAACGCCGGCGGCAGCGGCGGGACCGGCGCGCTCATGCTTCCCTCAGCAGCGCGTCCAGCGCCGCGAAGTCCCGCGCGACGGGGCCGTTCCACCGCTCGGGCGGCAGGGCCTCCGACCGCGCCATCTGCACGGCCTTCATGCCCGAGCGGATCGCGCCCTCCAGGTTGTCGGGCCGGTCGTCCACGAACAGGCAGTCCGCCGGGTCGGCGTCCAGCGCCCCGAGGATCGCCGCGTACATCCGCGGGTCGGGCTTGATGGCCCCCACGTGGGTGGAGATCACCGCGGCGTCGAAATATCCCAGCAGGCCGCGCCGCTCCATGAACACGAGGATCGAGGGCATGGCGTCGGAGAGCATGCCGAGGGACAGCCCCCGGGCCTTCCAGGCTTTCAGCCAGGGCTCGTCGTCCTCGAAAAAGCCGTAGCGGTCGATGTTTTCGGTGAAGTCGTCGGCCAGGGCGTCGATGGTGTCGGCGGTCATGTGCCAGTCCATGTACACGTCCATGGCGCGGAGGTATTCCCGGCGATACCGGCGCTCATCCGCCACGTCGCGCATCGGCCGCGCCTCGTCCAGCCATTCGGCGGCCCTCCGGTGGGCCAGCAGGTACCTGGCGGTGTGGATGTCCTTCGCCCGGTCGCCCAGCAGGTCCGCCATGGCGCAGGGCAGGGCCCAGTCGCCCAGGCGGGGCCAGACCAGCACGCCGCCGCAATCCAGTATCAGGTGCTTCATGAGTGCTCCTTCTGCTCCTTTGGCAGGCTTTCCGGCGCGTCGATGTAGCGCTCCGTCTCGCGGGGCAGGTTCCGCTTTCGCAGGCGCCGGTCGATGATCGTGCGGGCGATGGCGTAGAGCAGCGCGAAGGTGGGCACGCTCAGCAGCATTCCCGAGAAGCCAAACAGCCCGCCGCCCACGGTGATCGACAGCATGATCCAGAACGCCGACAGCCCCACGTGGTCGCCCAGGATCAGCGGGCCGATGACGTTGCCGTCCAGCTGCTGCAGCACCAGTATGAAGATGCCGAACCAGAGCGCGCTCAGCGGGTTGATCAGCAGCAGGAAGAGTATGCTGGGAATGGCGCCGATGTAGGGGCCGAAGAAGGGGATGACGTTCGTCACGCCCACGATCACGCTGATGAGCAGCGGATATTCGATGCCGAAGATCAGCATGCACGCATAGCAGATGACGCCGATGATCAGCGAATCGAGGATCTTGCCGGTGATGAACCCGGCGAATATGTCGTTGGCGCGGCGCGCCCAGCGGATCAGCGATTCACAGGTGGGCCGCTTCAGCGTGGCGTAGAGCGTCTTCTTGACCTGGGCCATGAAGCGCTCGCGGTCCAACAGCATGTAGACGGAGGCGATGATGCCCACCAGGGCATGGAACAGCACGCGATAGATGCCGCCGCCGATGCTGCGGACGATGGACAGCACGTTGCCCGCCAGCACGGTGGTGTAGGTGTTCAACTCGGACAGGCGCTCTGAAATCTGCTTGCTCACGTCCTCCCACAGAACCATGACCTGATCGATTTCCAGGCCAAGCCTGGGCAGCAGCGTGGAATCCTCCAGCATGTCCCGCAGGTCCTGGGTGCTGCGGGGCACCGCGCCGCTGATGATGGTGACCACCGACTTCAGCGACTGGATCACCTGGGGCAGCAGCAGCGCGAAGAAGCCCGTCAGCAGCGCCAGCAGCAGCACATAGGTGATGGTCACGGCCAGCGCCCTGCCCAGCTTCGGATGGGGCTTGCGCCGGAAGAACACCTTTGCGAAGAAGCGCTCCAGCCGGTTCACGACGGGCAGGAGAATGAAGGCGATGGCAAAGCCGATGAACAGCGGCATGGCGGTGCGCACCACCGTCTGCACGATGCGCCAGAGCTGGCCGATGTGCAGCATGGCCACGGCTACGACGATGCCGACGCACACCACGATGATGTTCGATATGGTTTTTCCGCGCAGATCCTCTGGAATCGGCGATTTCATGCTAGCCTCCATAGGGTTCAGTCACAGGCCGCGGGTCGCGGCAAAGGGCCGCTGAGGGTACGGAAATATTATAGCACACAATGCTTTCCCCCTCAAGAGATGTCATCATATCGTCGATTTTTGTCCGGATTTCTTCCTATTATATAGCGCGTTTGGGCGGGCAATTCCCGGGTGATTTCCAGAGGCGCGTCAGGGAATGTTCGGGTTTTCGGCCAGCGCCGCCGCCAGGGGCCGCCAGAGGGCCGCGGCGTCCCCGTCGCCGGACAGAAATTCCCGAACAATCCTCTCGGCGGTTTCGGGCCAGTTTTTGACCAGGCAGTTCGGCGTCGCCAGCCCCGGCTGGCGCAGCTTCGCGTCCAGCGCCGCCAGCGGGTCGGCGGCCGCGTACCCCGAAGGCGCGTCGGTCACCGGGAACGCCCCGGCCCCGCTCAGCGCTCTCTGGCTCTCGTCCGCCAGCAGCGCCGCGAGGAATTCCCGGCACAGGTCGGCGTGCGCCTCCGGCTTGTCCACGATGCCCAGGCAGAGCAGCTGGTCCGTGAAGGCGCCGCCCTCCGCCGACAGCCGCCAGTCCGGCCCCTTGCCCTGCCCGGAAAGCGCCTGCAGCCGGCGCGCCTCCCGCTGGGTCACCACCGTCGCGTCCGCCTCGCCGTTGATGAACCGCCGGAAGGCGTCGTCGTCCGGCGCGAAGCCCTCCGGCAGCCGGCAGGGCAGCGCGGCCTCCGGAACGACCGTCGGCGCGGGCGTCGCCTCGGAGGCCAGCCCCAGGTCCAGCCCCAACCGTTCCGGCCGGTCGGGTTCGTCCGACGGCCCGTGCGTCCGGCTGCACAGCGCCAGCAGCGCGGCGTCGAAGCGTCGGCCCGCCTCCGGCGTCGGCGCGGCGAGCACGGCGTCGGTCGCCCGCCAGTCGTTCGGCAGGGCGTCCGCCCGCGCCGCGTTCCAGGCCCACAGGTAGCCGCCCATCGCCACCGGCACGGCGAAGGTTTCGCGGCCCCAGGCGCCGCAGTGGGCAAGGTCCGCCCGGAGGCCCGACGGTACCGCCAGCGGCAGCAGCCCCCGCGGCCCCTCCAGCATGCCCGGGGAGAACAGCACAAGGTCCGGCGGGAGGATGCCGCTGTCGTTCAGCGCGGCAAGCGCCTCCGCGTCCACGGCCCGGGGCTGCACGTACACGCCGGGGTGGCGCTTTTCGAACCGGGCGATGCAGCCGTTCAGCCAGGCCGACAGGCTCCCCGAGCCGCTGGGCCAGCCCTCGCACACCCACAGCCGCAGCACGCCGCTCCACCCCGCGTATTTCTCCGCCACCAGCGACCGGCTGTCCATCGGCAGCACCCTCGCGGCGCGGATCAGCAGCGGCGCCAGCAGCACCAGGCACAGCGCGCACAGCATCGAACGGCCTCTTCGCATGGCAAAACCTCCTATAAGGTACCGGCAATCCTGCAATTCATCCCAGAGTATGCAGCTTTTCCGTGAAAATTGCCCCAAAAGCCCTGTTTTTTGTTAAGATTCGGATAAATGCCAAAAAGACTGTTGACAAGAACGGTTTGCTTTGATATACTAATCAAGCTGTCGCGAGGACAGGGGCAGAAAAGCCGCTGAAGGAGCGGAGCGCGAACCTTGAAAACGATACAGAGAGAGTACAAGAAA
>CADBZH010000032.1 GCA_902799045.1 uncultured Eubacteriales bacterium | reverse complement strand
AAACGCCCGGCTGTTTATCACGGGGTATGACATTTACGGGGCGATCGGGACGGAGCAGGCGGGCGAGGCGGAGGCTTCGGCCAGCGCGGACGGTGCGCCCTGCCATGCGCCGGAAACGGCCACAAATGGCACATCCTGCGGGGCGGAAACCATGCCGGAAACGGACAATGGCACATCCAGATCGGACGAAAATGGCACATCCAATATAACCCCAGAGAGTATTAATAATAACCAAGTGCTTAATCAATCTATCAATCAATCCCATGAGGCAGGAAAGGGAAAGACGGACGGGAAGGATCGCGCCCGAACGGATGCCGAACGGGAACGGTTTGAGGCGGAGAAGCTGCGCATCTCTGAGGTGCTGCGGGGGCGGCTCATGGACACGGGGGCGGCTGACGATGCTATGGCGGGGCCCTGTGAGATGCTGATCCGGTACATCACGGATGCCGTGGCGGCGAAGCGGGACGTGCGGGTCAACGGGGTAAACGTGAGCGCCGACCAATACTGGGACGTGATACGACTGGTCAAAGGTGGTCAACGACTGCGGGGGACGCTTGAGGAGATCGCGGCGAGGGATCGTCTGGGGATGATCAAGAACAGGCGGGCCTATCTGCTTGCCAGCGTCTACAACTGCGCCATTTGGGACAGGATGGACACGATTGAGCCGGACGTGGGCAAGGTGGAGCGGCTGAAAAACCCCGATTCGGAGAGTGATGGCGGCAGGCGGTGGAAAAACCCGGCGCTGGACTATGCCCAGCGGGAATGGCGGGAAGAGGACTATGACGACCTGTTTATGTTTTCTCCGGGATGGTGCGCCAGAAACCCGGAGATGGCGCGGGAATATGGCTATGACGAGCATGGGAATCACATCGGCGAAGGGGAGGCATCGGCATGAAAAAGCAGCAGAGGGACGATATTACCCGCATGGTGGACCAGTTGGAGGGCATACTGGGCGAATTGACGGAGATCAAGGCGGACATTGAGGACGAGATCCCGGTGGCGGCGGAGACCATGGAGGCGCGGAGAGGGGCATGGAGGGAGACGATAGAGCTTTCCGGGGGTGATGGCGATGACTGAGCAGCGGCGGAAGCGGGCGAACGCGCTGATCATGGAGCTGGCGGCGATACAGGCCGAGGTGGACGTGTTGCGGGAAGGCGAGGCGGCGGAGAGCAGCAGCCTCATGACGACGCTGGAGGTGGGCCAACTGGGGGAAGCGCGAGACTTCATCGAGGGGGCCATTGGAGCGCTGAAGGGGGCGGTTCTGTGAAGCGGACGGAGGCGCGGGAGGGCTGCGCGAGGGAGCTTCAGCGGGCGATCCGGGCGAAGTGCCTGGAGTGCTGCGGGGGCATGCGGGGCGAGGTGCGCGGCTGCCGGATCACGGGGTGCGCCCTTTGGCCGTATCGGCTGGCGGAGGCGCGGGACGGCTGCGCGAGGGAGCTTCAGCGGGCGATCCGGGCGAAATGCCTGGAGTGCTGCGGAGGCATGCGGGGCGAGGTGCGCGGCTGCCGGATCACGGGGTGCGCCCTTTGGCCGTATCGGCTGGCGGAGGGCAGGACGGCTGCGGAGGCCAGGGACGGCGCGGGGATGACAGGGCAGATGGACATTAACGAGCTGATCAGGGAGGCATGAGGCATGGGCATGACGCTGAAGGAGAAGAAGCGGCGGGAGATGGTGCGCCGGGAGCTGCGGGCGGAGGGCGTGCTTCCGCCGACGAAAAAGCCCCTGAATCGAAAGCGCTTCTGCGAGGAGGCCGAGGCGCTGCTGGCGGACATGAACTTCATCGTGGACGGTCCCTATATCGTCTGGGCGATCATGGAGATGCTCGGCCATACCGGCGGGACGGGAACGGGGCGGAGCCCGGAGGCCGTGGGCGCGGCGAAGGTCGTAAAGCTGGCCGTGGCGCGGCGGGAATTTGAAAAGGAGCGCCGGGAGAAGGGCGACGTATCGTTCACCCTCGGTGAGCTCATCGAGGTTACAGAGGACATTTACAAGGCGTAGGGAGGCGGTTTTATGAGCTGGAATGAAATCATGGACGAGCTGATCGTCAGCTTCAATGTGGATTATGAGAATCTCCGCGTGCTGGCGGGCATGCTGAAGGCCTGCCCGGAGTGCTCCGTGAAGCGGGCCGATGTGATCGAGGAGCTGGACGCGCTGGCGGGGATGATGATCGACATCATGGCGCGGCTGCGGGCCATGAAGGCGGGGGAGGGTGCGGGCGATGCTGAATGAGACGAAGACCCTGATCACCTGGGATGAGATCCTGAGACGGGCGCACATGAGCATAAAGGCGGAGCTTTACACATTGGACAGGGTGGCGCGGGAATCGGGGCTGCCGCTGGACTGCTACAGCGCTGACCGCGCCGCGCTTGACGCGAAGCTGATGGCGATCGACACGATGATGGAGATGACCGGCGTCGAAAAGTGACGAACGTATGTTCATTTTATGATGGCCCTGGCGTTTTTTGCCAGGGCTTTTTCATTAAAGAATATATGTTCGATATGAGAAAAAAGACAGTTTTTTATGGTGTATAATCTGATATAATTATTTTAATACCATTAGTGAGAGGCGGAGACATGAGGGCGAAGGCATTTTTGAAACGCGGGAAGCCCGAAGCGGTGCGGGCGATCATAGGGTGCGTGCCGGATCAGCCGTATCACGAATTATTGGAGCTGCGGTATGTGCGGCGGCTGCGCTGGCGGAATGTGGCGGACGCGCTGGGCTATGAAGAGCGCTATGTGTACAAGCTGCACGCGAAGGCGATAGGCATGGTGGAGGCACTGCTGGGATGATGTCCAGATTTTTCAACAGGGGCTATAAGGCGGGCTATCGGGATGGCCGCGAATATGGCTATGGACAGGGCTACCAGCGGGGGCTTGAGGACGCCATTGGGATATTGAAAAGTGTGATATATGGGGGAGACGAGCTTGACGCTGGACGAATTGAAGGCGACGCTGAAAAAGCTGCGGCGGGCGAAGAAGAAGCTGGACAGTGCCCAGGCGGAATATGACGCGCTGAAGGACATGTGCAAGGATTATATGATCGAGGGCGGCGCGGAGACGCTGGAGGTGGACGGCTACAAGCTGAGCTATGCGCTCGTGGTGTCCACCAGCCTGGACTCGAAGAAGCTGAAGGAGGCCATGCCGGAGGTGTGGCAGCGGTTCAGCAGGATGGCCGAGAGCAGGCGGTTCACCGTCACATTGCCGGTGTGAAGCAGGCGGAGGCGTTCTATCGGTCGCCGAGGTGGAAGCGGCTGCGGGCGGCGGTGCTGCGACGGGACGGGTATTTGTGCCAGTGGTCGAAGCGGTTCGGGAAGCGGATTGAGGCCGATACCGTTCACCATGTATTCCCGCGGGAGGATTTCCCGGAGTATGAGTGGGCGGCATGGAACCTCGTGGCGCTGAGCGGCGCGGTGCATGACAGCATGCACGTCCGCGGGAGCCGGGAGCTGACCGGGACGGGGAAGGCGCTCATGCGGATCGTGGCCAGGCGCGCCGGAGTGGAGGTGCCGGAGAAGTACCTCTGACCGGCGACAGACCCGCCCCCCATGCCGCCCTCCCCAGGCGTGCGCGGCGGGACCGGTGGGGACAAGTATTTCCAAGTGCGCGGGATTTTGGGGGAAAGGGGGTCAGGCGAGTGGATCGGGACGAATGGAAGGCGCGGATCACGGCGTGTTGTGAGCTGGCGGGCACCTATCGGGCGTGGTTTGATGAAATCATCGCCACGCTGGCGGACATCCTCGCCCGACGCGACCAGGCCATGAAGGTGTTCGAGGAAACGGGCGGCGAGGTGCTGGTGGAGCACACCAACAAGGCCGGCGCGACCAACCTGGAGCAGAACCCCTGCCTCCGTCTGATTAACGATCTGAATCGGGATGCGCTGGCCTACTGGCGCGATCTTGGGCTGACTCCGGCCGGCCTGAAGCGCATCGACGAACAGGCCATGAAGCAGAAAAAGAAATCGGCGCTGGCGGAGGCGTTGAAGGGCCTTGGCTAAGCGGGCAAAGAAGCGGAATTATAAGCGCATCGCCATCGGCTTCGCAAGGGCCGCCGCGTCCGGGGAGATCGTCGTCGGCGCGGAGATCAAAGCCGCCGCCGAACGCTTCCTTAACGACCTGGAGCGCAGGGACCTGACCCTCCGCACGAAGGACGCGGATTTCGTCTGCGGGGTCATCGAGCGCCTCATGGTCCACAAGCAGGGCCAGGCCCTGGACGGCACGCCCCTGACCAACACGCCCTTCATACTCCTGCCCTGGCAGGTTTTTATTATATATAACCTGCTTGGATTTTATTTACGGGGCAAAAAGGAGCGGCGATTTAAGGAGGCCTTTATTTACGTCCCCCGGAAGAACGGCAAGACGCTGTTCGCCGCGGCGCTGGCCTTCGGCCTGGGCCTGCTGGAGCACAAAAGCGGCGTCACGATCTACATCGTGGCCGCTTCCCTCAAACAGGCCTGCGAGAGCTTCAACGACATCCTCTACGCGATCCGCTACCAGGGCATGGCGGGCGAGTTCAAGATCCGCAACAACAACGCGGAACACTCCGTCCACTGCGACTTCACCGACGAGGACGGCGTTCCCTGCGGCTATCTGCACATCGAGGCGCTGGCCTCCAACCCGGACGCCCAGGATTCCTTCAACGCGCCCATCTCCATCGCCGACGAGATACAGGCGTTCAAGCGGGCCTCGCAGTACAACCGCTTCAAGGAAGCGGGGAAGGCGTACACCAACAAGCTCATGATCGGCATCACCACCGCGGGCGACAACATCAACAGCTTTTGTTACCGCCGCGTGGAGTACGCCGTGAAAGTGCTGGCCGGTCAGATTCAGGATGATGCTTTCTTTGCCTTTGTCGCAAGGGCCGACCAGGACGAGAAGGGCAACGTGGACTATACCAGCGCGGAGCAGCATCAGAAGGCCAACCCTTCCTATGGCATCACCATTCGCCCCGCGGACATGATGAACGACGCCATCCAGGCCCAGAACGACCCCCAGCAGCGCAAGGACTTTTTATCCAGGTCTTTGAACATCTACACCACGGCCATGAATGCCTGGTTCGATCTGAACGAGTTCAAGGCCAGCGACCGCGCCTACAATTGGACGCTTCAGGATTTAGCCAGGCTGAATATTGACTGGTACGGCGGCGCGGATCTGTCCCGTGTCCACGACCTGACGGCGGCGGCGCTTTACGGCTCCACCGGCGAGGTGGACATCGTCATCACCCACGCCTTTTTCCCCCGCCCGGAGGCGGCGCGAAAGGCAGACGAGGACGACATTCCCCTCTTCGGCTGGGAGGATGACGGTTGGCTGACCCTGTGCAATTCGCCCACCGTCAACTATGCCGACATTGTGCAATGGTTCGTGGCCATGCGTGCCAGGGGCTTCAAGATCCGGGAGGTCGGCCACGACGAGAAGTTCGCCGGCGAGGAATACATCCCCCTGATGAAGCAGGCCGGCTTCAAAGTCGTCCACCAGCCCCAGCTCTACATGCTCAAAAGCAAGGGCTTCCGGC
The DNA here is from genome assembly GCA_902799045.1 of uncultured Eubacteriales bacterium. GTDB lineage: Bacteria > Bacillota > Clostridia > Christensenellales > Aristaeellaceae > UBA2862. Next base: position 13,957 of record CADBZH010000032.1, on the reverse strand, counting down.
ACATCGAGAAGGCGGCAAAGGACGGGCGGCTGTACTACCTGCACTCCGAAGCCTACGAGTATTGCGTGGCCAACGTCCGCGCCATCGAAAAGACCGACGACCTGATCCAGTATGAGAAGGTCCAGCCCGAACACCGCATCGACCTGTTCGACGCCTCTGTGTTCGCCTGCGTGCGGATGCTGGAGGGCACGGAGAAGAAGAAAAAAGAGTGGAAATGGTGACAGACATGGGAAAGAAACGACGCCAGCGGCGGGAGGCCATGAGCAGCACAAAGCCCAGCGCCTTCGCCCTGTGGCTGACCAACGACGATACCATCCCGGCAGGGTATACGCGACTATCCGACAACCCGGAGATCCAGACCGGCTGCCTGCGCATCGCGGAGCTCATCGGCTCCATGACCATCCACCTGATGAGCAACACGAAGGACGGCGACGTTCGGATCGTGAACGAGCTGTCCCGGATGATCGACATCACCCCCTGCGGCTGCATGACGCGGATGCAGTGGATGACGGCCATCGTCATGACGCTACTGCTGTATGGACACGGGAACAGCGTGGTTGTGCCCTTCACGGAGGGCGGGCTGCTGCGGCGGCTGGAGCCCATCGCGGCCAGCCGGGTGCAATTTCGGCCAAACGGTAGCTACAGCGATTACCAGATCGTCATCGACGGCGTGGCCCGGTCTCCGGAGGACGTGCTGCACTTCGCCTATAATCCCGATCCCGTCTATCCCTGGAAGGGCCGGGGACTGACCGTGACGCTCCGGGACATCGCCGGCAACCTCAAACAGGCTCAGGCCACCAAGAGCGCTTTCCTGTCCAGCGAGTGGAAGCCGTCCATCATCGTCAAGGTGGACAGCACCTCCAACATGTTCGACACCCCGGAGAAGCGGGAGAAGTTCCTGCGAACCTATGTCAAACCGCCGTTCCAGGGCGCGCCCTGGCTGATCCCCGCAGAGCAGATTCAAGTGGAGCAGGTGAAGCCGCTCACCCTTGCGGACCTTGCCATCAAGGACACCATCGAGCTGGACAAGCGCACCGTGGCCGCCGTGCTGGGGGTGCCGCCCTTTCTGCTGGGCGTCGGAGAGTTCAAACGGGACGCCTGGAACAGCTTCATCCAGACCCGCGTCCGAGCCATTGCCATGGTGATCCAGCAGGAGCTGACCCGGGCGCTGATCGTAAGCCCGAGCTGGTATCTGGTGCTGAATTACTGGAGCCTGATCGACTACGATCTGAAGCAGGTATCCGACATTCTGCTGGCCGGCGCGGATCGCGGCTACGTCAATGGCGACGAATGGCGCGACAGGCTGCACATGGCCCCGGCAGGGCTAAAGGAATATAAGATCCTGGAGAACTACATTCCCGCCGACATGAGCGGGAAGCAGAAAAAGCTGGTACAGGAGGAATGACGCGCATGGACCGTGAGCTTCGGCAACTGCGCACGGTGGGGACGCGCTTCTCCACCCGCCAAGACGGCGACACGCCGCACATCAGCGGTTATTTTGCCGTCTTCAATTCGACCTACGAGATCGCGCCGGGCATGACGGAGAGCATTGCCCCCGGCGCTTTTTCCCGGACGCTATCGGGAGACATCCGGGCGCTGGTCAACCACGACACCACCCTGGTCCTGGGCCGCACGCGGGCGGGCACGCTCACGCTGACGGAGGACAGCCACGGCCTGCGGGGCGACATCGCCATCAATCCGAACGATGGCGACGCCATGAACCTGTATGAGCGCGTGAAGCGGGGCGACGTGGACCAGTGCTCCTTCGGCTTTGAGATCGTCCATGAGGATACCGAGTTCCGCGAGGACGGCTCCGTCCATTGGACGATTACCGACGTGGAGCTCCACGAGGTGAGCGCCTGCACCTTCCCGGCCTATGAGGCCACCAACATCACCGCACGGGAGAGGCAGCGCGACGCGATCCGCGCCTGCGGCCTGACCGCGTGGAAAGAACGCATGAGAGGGGTATTGCACAATGGCACTGAAAACCCTGCTGATCAGGAAGCGGCTGGACAATCTGCGCAAAGAGCTGGAAAAGCTGCGCGCCCGGCTGCCGGAATTTGTCTCCCGCGAGGATGAGATCCAGCGGGCCATCGACGAAGTAGAGAATGAGGAGCAGCGCGCCGAGGTGGAGAGCCTCGTGGACGCCTTCGAGGCCGAGCGTGCCGAGAACACCCAGGCCATCTCCGAGCTGGAGAATCAGATAGAGACCCTGGAGGCGGAGCTGACCGCCGAGGAAACCACCCAGCGGGCCGCCCAGGAGGCTGCCCAGCGCGCCGCCCGGCAGGTCGAACCGACGCCCGCCGGCACCACCAACGACCAGAGGAGCGTGAACACCATGGCCCACACCAACCGCATGATCCCCCGCATGTCCCTGCGGGATCGCGTTTGCAACCTTTCCACCCGCGAGGACGTGCGGGAGTTCGCTGTCCGCCTGCGCGGCCTCATCGGTCAGAAGCGGGCCGTGACCAACGGCGCGGTCACCATCCCGGAAATCATGCTGCCGCTGATCCGGGAGGAGGTCAACGAGGCCAGTAAGCTGCTGAAGCACATCAATCTCCAGGCCGTGAGGGGCACCGCCCGGCAGACCATCATGGGCACCATCCCGGAAGCTGTCTGGACGGAGATGTGCGCCAAGCTCAACGAGCTGGATCTGACCTTCAACGACGCGGAGATCGACGGCTACAAGGTGGGCGCCTTCGCGGCCATCTGCAACGCCCTCCGGGAGGATAACGACGTGGAGCTGATGACGCAGATCCTCTACGCCCTGGCTCACGCGGAGGCCCAGGCCGTTGACAAGGCCATCATCTACGGCACCGGCACGAAAATGCCCAAGGGCATCGTGCCCCGCCTGCTGGAGACCGAAGCGCCTTCCGGCGCGCGCGCTACGGACCGCCCCTGGGTGGATCTGCACACCACCAACGTCACCAGCATCACGGCGGCCAATTCCACGGGTATCAAGCTCTTCCAGTCCATCATGAAGGCCTATGGCGCGGCCAGGAAGAGCTACGGCGAGGGCGGCAAATTCTGGGCCATGAGCGAAAAGACCCACATGACCCTCATGAGCGAGGCGCTGAACTTCAACGCTGCCGGCGCGGTGGTCTCCGGCATGAACGACGCCATGCCCGTTCTGGGCGGCACCGTGGAGGAGCTGGACTTCATCCCCGACAACATCATCATCGCCGGCCACGGCGTGAACTATCTGATGGCGGAGCGCGCCGGCCGCAATGTGGCGCTCTCCGAGGAGGCGCGGTTCATCGAGGACCAGACCGTCATCAAGTCCACGGCCCGTTATGACGGCCTGCCCGTGATCCCGGAGGCGTTCGTCGCCATCGGCATCAACGGCGCGACGCCCTCCACCAGCGGCATCACCTTCGCCGCCGATACGGCAAACGAGGGCGATTGATTCAGTCCCGGGAACAGGGGACCGGTTCTTCTCTCCTTTCGGCCGGTTCCCTGTATTTATAAAAGGCGGTGATTATCATGGAGACCATGCTGACCATGCTTAAGGTCGATCTGGGCATCAGCGCCGCCAATACTGCCTATGATGAGCGGTTCACCCAGCTGCTCAATGCCGCCCGCAAGGCCATCGCCGGCGAGGGCGTGACCACACTGGAAATCGAGGACGAGCTGGACCAGCAGCTCATCGTCATGTATGCCGCATGGCTGTGGCGCAAGCGCGACGGCACCCTGGGCACGCGGAAAAACGTGGACATGACGGCCATGCCCAGGATGCTTCGGCTGGAGCTCAACAATCGTAAATTCGGGGAGGTGGGAGCCAATGACTGACACCACCATCACCCTCATCAAACCCGCCCAGCGCTATCAGGATGCGGACGGCATATGGCGCACACGGCAGGAAACGCGCCGGGAGATCTTCGCCCGGCTGTCCTCCGTGGATCGCGGGGAGTTCTTCGCGGCGGGCCAGAACGGCCTGCGGCCAGAGTTCCGCTTCGTCGTCTTCACCGGGGAATATGCCGGGGAGACGCTATGCGAATACAACGGGGCGCAGTACGCCATCTATCGGAGCTATCAGGAGCCGGGCACCGACGACCTTGAACTGTACGTCCAGCGAAAGGCGGGGCTGAAGAATGGCTAAGACCGACATGGAGAAGGCCGCCAAACGCATCCTGAAGGGCTACGGCGAGGACGTGCAGCGCAACCTCGACACCATCACAAAGCGGATGGGCCGGGCAGGGGCGCGGGCGCTTCGGAAGAAGAGCCAGGAGACGCTGAAAGGTACCGGCGAATACGCCAGGGGCTGGACATACGCCCACCGCAAGACCCGCCGATACTCCAAAACCACGATCTACAACGAGCATTACAGCCTGCCGCACCTGCTGGAGCACGGCCACGTCACCCGCAACGGCACGGGCCGCACCTTCGCCGACACGCCCGGCCATGAGCACATCCGCCCCGTGGAGGAGGATGTGGTCAAGACCTATCAGAAGGAGGTGCTGGACAAGCTGTGACCACGCAGGAAATTTCTCAAATGCTGGCCTCTGTGGGCATTCCCTACGCCTTTGACCACTTTGACGAGCAGGATGCGGACAGGCCGGACGGCCCGCCCTTTATCTGCTTCCTCTACCCGGAGGAAGCCGCCCTCGCGGCGGACGACGGCCCCTATGCGGCCATCACCACGCTTGTGGTGGAGCTGTACACCGACATTGTGGACTTCGCCCTGGAGGCCCGGCTGGAGGCTGCGCTGACGGCCGCCGACCTGCCCTGCGACAAGGAGCGGGCCTACATCGAAAAGGAGCGCATGTTCCAAACGACCTACACCACGGAGGTGTTATTGACAGATGAGTAACAAGGTCCGCTATGGCCTTAAAAACGTCCATTACGCGCCGCTCACCTTCGGCACTGGCAACGCGCCGACCTTCGGCACGCCTGTCAGGATCCCCGGCGCGGTGAATCTCTCCCTGGCGAGGAGCGGCGACGACCTGGTCTTCTACGCCGACGACGGCGTCTATTTTGAGTGCGGCGACAATTCCGCCTTTGACGGCGACCTGGAGCTTGCCATGATCCCGGAGGGCTTCTCCACGGACATGATGGGCGACGTGAAGGACGACAACGGCGTCCTCGTCACCGAGGGCAGCCCGGAGCGCAAGCACTTCGCGCTGATGTTCGAGTTCACCGGCGACAAGAGGGGCATCCGCCATGTGGTCTACAACTGCACGGCGTCCCCGGAGGACGACCTCACCGGCGCCACCCGCGGGGAGAACATCGAGGTTCAGACCGAGAAGCTGAAGCTGCGGGCCAGGCCGCTGCCGAACAATAACCGGGTCAAGGCCAAGACCGGCGACACCACGACCCAGGCCGTCTATGACGGCTGGTATGAGTCCGTATATTCGCCCACGGTCACGCCTGAACAGAACAATGCCACCACGGGCGACTGATGATGAACGACGGGCGGGGGATGGATTCCCCCGCTTATTGATTAAGGGGGAGCAACATGGTAAAAGCCACCATTGAGATCGACGGGCGGCAGGTGCCCTTTAAGGCCAGCGCGATGATCCCGCGCATCTACCGCATCCAGTTCCACCGGGACATCTTCGCCGACTTGCGCAAGCTGATGGGCGAAATTCAGGACAGCGACGGCGACGCCTCCACGATGGACATTGGCAGCCTGCTGATCTTTGAGAACATCGCCTACATGATGGCGAAGTACGCGGACCCGGAGGGCGTTCCGGACACGGTGGAGGAATGGCTGGACGGGTTTAACACGTTCTCCATTTACAGGATCTTCCCGCAGATCCTTGACCTCTGGGGCCTGAATATGGAGACCGAGGCAGAGCAAAAAAAAAGCCTCGCCCGATTGACCGCCCGCTGACCGCGCCGCTCTTCCTGCTGCGCTGCGTGGAGCTGGGCCTCTCCATGGAGGACCTGGACGGGCTGACCATCGGCATGGTGTTCGACATGCTCACCGAGCGGGCCAACGACCGCGCCGAGTATGACGAGCTGGCGACGCAGGAGGATTTCGACCGATTCTGACAGGGGGGCTGTCAATGGCCAACAAGAGAATACAGGGCATCACCATAGAGCTGGACGGCCGGACGGGCAAGCTGGAGGAGGCGCTGAAGGGCGTCGAGGACAAGCTCAGAAGCACGTCCACCAGCTTAAAGGACATCGACCGGCTGCTGAAGCTGGACCCCACCAACGTGGAGCTGCTGACCCAGAAGCAGAAATATCTGGAACAGGCCGTGGGCAACACGGAGGACAAGCTGAAGCAGCTCCGCACGGCCTCCGAGGAAGCGGCCAGGACTGCCGGCAACTATGACGCCTGGAAGCAGGCCCACGACGAGGTGCAGGGGGAGATCAAGGACACCTCCGACGCGCTGGCAAACCTCAAGGACGCCGCCGAGAAGGCCGACGCACAGCTCGCTGAGGGTAAGATTTCTCAGGAGAAGTACGACAAAATACAGTCCGAGGTCGCGGAGACCGAGGGGAAGCTGAAGGCGCTGAAGGACGAATCGAAGGCCGTTGACGACCAGTTCGGCCACCCCATCTCCCCGGAGAAGTTCGACGCCATCCAGCGGGAGATCGCCGACACCGAGCAGGATCTCCAGCGACTCAATGAGCAGCTCAACCAGTTGGACGGCGGCGGCATCTCCCAGAAGATCGCCGACGCGGGCGGCAAGGTCGCCTCCGTGGGCGAGGGCATGACCGCCGTCGGCCAGGCCGTCATGCCGGTCTCGCAGAAGCTCATCGACCTGGGCGGGAACGCCGTGGACAAGTTCGCCGAGGTGGACAAGATCATGGCGCTGACCGTCAAGACCATGAAGGACGGCGAGGGCAGCGCCGACAAGCTGAACGACGCCATGGCGAAGGCGGCAGCCAACTCCACCTTCGGCATGGGCGACGCGGCCAACGCCATGCTCAACTTTGCCCGCGCCGGCCTGCTGACGGACGAGGCCTGCGCCGCGCTGGCCCCGGCCATGAACCTGGCCGCGGGCGAGGGCGGCAATCTGGACACCGTCTCCGCGGGCCTGGTGGCCACCATCAACGGCTTCGGCGATTCCTTTGACCAGACGGGCCACTACGCGGACGTATTCGCGGCGGCCTGCAACAATTCCGCGCTGGACGTGGATTCCCTCTCCAACGCCATGAGCATCGCCGCGCCCGTTTTCCGCACGGCGGGCTACAGTGTGGAGGACGCGGCGCTGTACCTGGGCACCATGGCCGACAACGGCATCGACGCCAACAAGGCGGCCAACAGCTTAAAGACGGGCCTTGCCCGCCTGGTCAAACCGCCAAAAGACGCCGCGACGGAGCTGTCCAGGCTGGACTGGTCCATCACCAACGCCGACGGCACCATGAAGGACAGCATCACGATCCAGAAGGAGCTCCACGACAAATTCAAGGATCTGTCCGAGGCGGAGCAGATCGCGGCCGCTTCGGCCATCTTCGGCAAGAATCAGTTCTCGCCCTGGCTGGCCCTCATCAACACCGCGCCGGAAGACGTGGCCGGGCTGTCCGGTGAGCTGGCCAACTGTGCGGGCACCACCGACGAGATGGCGGAGGCCATGATGAGCGGCTTCGGCGGTTCCATTGAGAAGCTGAAGTCCTCGCTGGACGTGCTCATGACCACGCTGGGACAGACGCTGGCCGAATACCTCCAGCCCGTCATAGACGCCCTCCAGCGGGGCGTGGACTGGCTCAACAGCCTGGACGAGGACACCCGGCGCGTCGTCGTCACCGTGGGCCTGGTCGTCGCGGCCATCGGCCCGCTGCTGACCACGCTGGGCCCCATCGTCACCGCTGTGGGCAACCTGATGACCATGGCCCCGCAGCTCTCCGCCTTCCTGGGCAGCATCAAGGGCGGGGTCTCCGGCCTGTTCGGCCTGATTGCCGCCCATCCCGTCGCGGCGGCCATCGCGGGCGTCATCGCCGCCGTCGTGCTGCTCTACAACAAGTGCGAATGGTTCAGAAACGCGGTGGAGCCCATATGGACGGCCATCAAGACGGGCGCGAGCGGCCTGGCGGATTTCGTCAGGGGCGTTTTCAAAACACTGGGCGAGGCCTCGGAGCTGTCCAGCTTCGGCAGCGCCGTGGAGTATATCTTCTGGAGCGCTTACAACTGGGTGGAGGAGACCTGGGGCAAGCTGAAGGACTTCTTCGGCGGCATCATCGGGGGCGTGAAGGACAAGGTGGACGAGAAGCTGGGAGAGATCAAGCAGGCGTTTACAGACATCTTTGAGAACGTCAAGAATACCGTAAAGACGGCCATCGAGAAGATCAGGGGCTTTTTCAACTTCGAGTGGAAGCTGCCCCACATCCCGCTGCCCCACTTCAAGGTCACGGGCGAGCTGGACCTGCTGCGCATACCGCCGAAGGTTCCCAGCCTGGGGATCGACTGGTACCGCAAGGCCATGGAGGACGGCATGATCCTGACCAGCCCCACGATCTTCCCCGCCGCCAACGGCACCCTCCGGGGCTTCGGTGACGCGGGCCCGGAGGCCGTGGTGGGCGTGGACTCCCTGCGCGGCATGATCCAGTCCGCCGTGGGCAGCGCCCCCCAGCTCCCCAGGATGCTCACCGTGGTCTTTGAGCTTGACGGCGCGAAGCTGGGCCGGACGGTCTACCGCCTGAACAACGAGGAGACCCAGCGCGTCGGCGCGACCATCACGACCTAAGGAGGCCCACATGCTGACCATCGACGGCATACAGTACGACGTGAAATGCGAGGTCAAGCGCACCGCCAACGTCACCTCCAGCGACATCAGCGGCATAATGCTGGACAAGAACTATTTCAACGACGTGACGGGCACTTATATGAGCTATCAGGTGACGCTCAAATACCCGCTCTACGACCAGAACAAATACGCGGAGCTTTACGAGGTGCTGACCGCCCCCGTGGACGGCCACGTCTTTGTCATGCCCTACAACCAGGGCGTGCTGACCGTCACGGCCCGGATCGCCACCGTCCCGGACGTGCGGACGGAGCTGGACAGCGGGCGGAAATACTGGGAGGCCCTCCAGTTCCAGATCGTCGCCAACCATCCCACGCGGGCCATGAGTCTGGGCCAGGTCATTGCCAGGGGCCGCGCCCCCGTCCCGGACATTTCCCAGCCCAACGAGGGCGACACCTATTCCTGGGTAGAGGGGCGCTGGTCGAAGACCGCCGAATACCCTGACGCGGATGAAATCGCGTATTGAGGAGGGACGAGCATGTCCAACATCATCACCGTAAGGCTGGGAAATTCCCGCAGGGTCACCGCGCCCGCGCTTTTTCAATTTGACTACGGGCAGATCCTGAAGCCGGACGCTCCCGGCCTGCCGGAAAACTATGAGGTGCATTTCTCGGCGGGGAGCAGCGAGGAGGCCTGGAGGGTCAATGGCGACGCGGACGGTGCGGCCATACCGGACGTGCTGCTGACGCTGGGGCAGACGCTCCACGCCTATCTTTTCCTGCACACCGGCGAGGACGACGGCGAGACGATCTATGACATCACCATCCCCGTCCGCCCCCGCGCCCAGGCCGTCAGCGCGCCGGACATCACCCCGGAGGAGCGGGACATCATCGTAAAGGCCATCGAGGCATTGAACAATGCCATCGCCAAGACCGACGCCAACGTGGCCCATTATCCCCGGATCGTCAATGACGTGTGGGAGGTATGGGACGCCGACGCGGGCGAGTTTATTTCCACCGGCATCCCAGCCACCGGCCCCCAGGGAAGCCTTACGCCAGATGACAGGACATACCTTGACAGCGTGAGAACAACGGCGGAAAGCAGCGCGACGGCAGCGCAGGGCAGCGCGACGGCAGCGCAGGGCAGCGCGACGGCAGCGCAGGGCAGCGCGGCGGCAGCGCAGGAAAGCGCCAATGCAGCCGATGAAAGCGCGGACAATGCGGACAGCTATCGGGAGGACGCGCAAATCGCGGCTTCCGAAGCCCATAACGCAGCGAACGAAGCGAGCACATATGCTACAGATGCTTCCGTTTACGCGGGACGTGCGGAGAATGACAGCGAAACTGTGAAAGGCCTTGTCGCCAGCGCACATAACGACAAAATGGACGCAGAGAGCGCGGCCAGCGAAGCGCGGGCCGCGGCTAACGATGCGGAAACATGTTACAGGGGAATACAGGACCAATATGACGAAGTGATCGATGCTGCCCAAGACGCGCAGACTTACGCCCAAAGCGCCCGGACTGCCGCTCAGGCCGCGCAGGATTGCGCCGAACAGGCGTATCAAAGCTCCATAGAAGCCATACAAGGCGCTGACATTTTTTATATGACCAGTCCGGGCGGCGACTATTCGGAGCCGACGGTTGAGCAGATATTGATTGAGCTGGGCGCGGCGCTGGGCTATACCATCACGCGCCGGGGATGAGGAGGCCGTCATGTACATACTCATACCCACCGCCTCCCCGGAGCCCTACCGCCAGTTAAAATCGCTGTCCTTCGCGCCGGAGGTCGATCTGACGCTTTCCAGCCTGCCGGTGAACGAGTTCCGGGCGGAGATCATCACCGGAGATATGATCGCCGTGGGCGGTCAGGCGCTGCTGAAGGACGACCTGGATCAGCTCTGGGCGGACTACATCATCACGAAGTCCGAGCGCATCGACCGCAGGAGCATACGCATCGTAGCGCAGTCCCCGCTGACGCTGATGGACCGGTGGACGCTGCCCGCCGAGATGTTTCAGAACGTGGAGGTCTCCCGGTTCGTCCAGTGGCTGTTCCGAACGCCGGCAAGCGGCTATCTGTACAACGTGGACATCGACGTGGACGCATATTTCAACGGCGTGACCGTGACGGGCTTCTGCCCGGAGCAGACGGCGCGGGAGCGGCTGCAGTGGCTCTGCGTGACCGTGGGGGCCGTGGTGCGGCAGTGCTTCGCCAGCGCCCTGCAGTTCATCCCCGCCCCGGACGTGGACGCGACGGCCTACTACGCGAAGGGGACGCTGATCCCCATCTCCGAGACGTTCATGAAGCCCTCCGTGACCATCCGGGAGCTGATGCGCTCCGTGGCCGTGACGGGCTACGAGAACTTCACCGACATCGACCCCGGCGAGGAGACCGGCCTGGAATGGCAGACCGGGGTGGACGAGCAGGGCGTGACCTGGTATTTCAATCCCATCGACCTGACCTTTGAGAACGAGGAATCCCCGGAGCTGCCAGGCCGGCATGTCAGCATCGACGGCGTGACGCTCATCGGCGAAGCCTCCCGGCAGGTCATCGGCTGGCTGTCCGCCGCCTATTTCCGGCGCGGCGAGATCCGCATGGATGTCATCAACAACGCCCAATACTGCCCCGGCCAGAAGGTGCGCGTCTACGCGGAGGAGGATACTATCTACACCGGCTATATCCGCTCCTGCGACTTCCACTTCGGCCTCCAGGCCAGCTCCACCCTGGTCATCAGCTCCGACCTGGAGCAGGTCCCCTCCGGCAAGCTGACCATAGAGTACCGCTACGGCGACCTGCCCCTGGGCAGGACCGATATGGTTCTCCCCGATGGCGAGCCCTACGACGTGGAAAACCCCACCATCGGCTGGACCGAGGGCGGGCGCTATGTGGAATACACCCCCACCACCCCCCGAGCCACCGGCACGGGCGACGCCGTGGTGCAGTACGTCCCACGCACCCCGGCCCGCATCAGTATTGTCAGACCGCCTGACCGTCTGACCTACATGAACGATATGAGCATCGACTATAGCGGCATGCTGGTTCGTGCCATTGACAACAATGGCCAGCCGTGGACGCAGGGCGGTCTGTTTCAGGATGGCTATATCCCCTTGAGCTATCTGACACTCCCGGAGAAGAAGACGGATCTCAGCAAGTCGGAAGGCGGTATAAGGGAATCCGATCTGAACATACTGCCATCGGTAGCCCCGGTCATTGCCGGAACCTATTGCTGTCGGATCATTGATCCGGTGGCCCATCATTACAGGCCGGATTACAGATACAAATGGGAGTATCAGATCACGGGAGGACTGCTAACTGCCAACGCTCAAAAAAATCCAGATGGAACTTTTCATGGTTTCTTTCGTTATATTCTGGCAGCGTCCAGCCCGAATGCAACCATCGAATACACCGAAACAAGAGTAAACGGTGAAATCGCGGATCATGGCACTTTTCACCCCAGATACAGCTACACCTATAAGAACAAGACCGTGTGGTATTCCTCCGGTGGCGAGGCCATCGCTTATGATGACATCATTTATGAAGGCCCCTGGACGGCCCATGTTACCCCCATGAGCAGCGGCGACCCGGCAGGCCCTACAGCTTGGACGATGATCTATGGGGATGTGGTGGATGGAATAGAAAAAATTCCCGTTCAGTGGAATGTACCCGGCACCAACCAGACCTTTGAGGATCATTTTGAGATTTATATCAACATAGATCCCAACGCGCCTGCCCGAATGGCCATGACCGCGCTGCCGAACAAATTGGAATATTACGATGGCGATTTGATAGATTATAACGGCATGGTGGTCACCCTTTATGACGCGGAAGGCAATCCATGCACGAATGGAGGCATTTATCCGAATGGCATAATTCCCATAGAAGCCCTTGAGCTGCCGAAAATCGCGTATATAGGTATAACGAATGTGGTCAACGTGTTGTGTGTCGGCCTCAACACATCGCAGCAGATAACGGCATCCTTTGAGATAAGCATTGAAACGAATCCTTATCCGGTGCAAATCGATGTCACCACACCGCCGAATAAGCTCACATATCAGGATGGAGGAGATATTGATTATTCTGGTATGGTTGTAACAGGTTATGACAGGTATGGAGCGGTTTGGGGAAATGTGCCCGTGTCAATGTTGAGTCTTCCCCAAAAGGCAAGCTGGGCCAATGCCGGAATACTGATAAATGATGATTTGGAAGTCGGAACATCATTCATATATTGGATGGATGACTGGTGGAAGACTGCCAACGCATACAGTGGTAACATTATTGCCAAAGAGTTTGTAATTGAAAATGGTTATCTTGCCTATTGCTATTACAGTGGATGGTCAATGTGGAACTATGATGTAGTCGCATGTTCTGATTCGAATAATGCTGTAATGAAGCAGTTTGACATCTATGATGATGGTCGCAAAGAGTTATATAAAACATATAACCTCAGCAAAACAAAAACAATAGATGAAAAAACTGTATTCTACACAGCCTATGAAGTCAGACAGGTATTCAAAAATAACAGTATTGGCCCATACAACAATGAAAATGCTGATGGCAGCCAACTGCCCACTGTAGCCTGGAGAATGATTTATGGAGAAACAGCAGAAGAACGGATTCAAATTATCCCGGTAACATTTATGGACCCCATTAAAAACAGAGCGATGAAGAGTGCATTCAATATCACAGTAATGCCTCCAAACAGCGGAAATTAGGGGGAGGCGACGACATGAGAGTGAGGGACTAAGGAAGCTGTATTCGATGCATGAAGGAACGAGAATACATACAGGGAGGAATGACACGATGTATCTGGACAGGATTGTGAAGTACATAGCGGCGGGCGTGGGGGCCATTGCCGGGTTATTCGGGGAATGGACGGCGGCGCTGACCATTCTGCTGGTGATGATGGCGGCGGACTACCTCTCCGGCCTGATCGTCGCCATTCAGGGCAAGAGCCCCAAGAGCGAGAGCGGGGGCCTGTCCTCCAAGGCGGGCTTTGTCGGCATCGCCCGGAAGGGCTTTATCATGCTGGTGGTTCTGGTGGCCACGCTGCTGGATCGGGCCATCGGCAACACGACTATGGTCTTTCAGTCCGCCACGGTGTTTTATTACATTGCCAACGAGGGCCTCTCCATCCTTGAGAACGCCGACCGCATGGGCGTCCCCTTTCCCGCCGTCATCCGCGACGCGTTGGAGGACATGCGCGAGGAGAAGAAGTCCGACAAGCTCCACGAGGAATAAGCCCGACGAACAACCGACAAAGGAGGAATTACCATGCACACCGCCGCATTCATCGAACGGGCCACCCAGGCCGTGGTCGAGTACGTCAA
>CADBZH010000031.1 GCA_902799045.1 uncultured Eubacteriales bacterium | reverse complement strand
TAAGCTCGCTCCCCGTTTCCTTGCTTTCGTTTATCTGGCCTGCATCCGTATCCTTCTTGCATAATCCTGGTGGATATGCATTTAGAAACACACTCTAGTATAAAATGAAGGGGGGACTTTCCAACGGGAAAGTCCCCCCTTTGTCATGCCTGCCGACTACGCCAGCACCACCTCGACCTCGTGGGTCGCGGGGGCCTTGTCGGCGGGGATGGTGTCGCCGTCGATGGCCACGCCGTCTACGGTCAGGCTCAGCTTGCCCTTCTCATCGCCGGCTTTGTTCAGGATGTGGATGTTGTAGGTGCTGCCGCGGAACTTGCGCACCAGATGCAGGTCCGTCAGCTCCTTGGGCAGGCAGGGATCGAGCTTCAGGCCGTCATAATCCGGCTTCACGCCCAGGATGCCCTGGCTGATGGTGTAGAAGCTCCACGCGGCGGTGCCGGTCAGCCAGCTGTTCTTGGCCTGGCCGAAGTGGGGCGCATAGGGGCCGGCCACCATCTGGCTGTACACGTAGGGCTCGGTGAAGTGCAGCGCCTGATCCTCGATCCAGGCGGGGCAGGTGCGGCGATAGATGTCGAACGCCTTGCCGCCGTGGCCGAGCCTGGCCTGCGCCAGCGCGATCCACGGGTTGTTGTGGCAGAAGATGCCGCCGTTCTCCTTGTATCCCGGCGGATAGGAGCTGATCTCGCCCAGCTCCACGTGGTAGCGGGTGTAGGGCGGGGTGAGGATGGCCACGCCGTGCTCGGAGAGCAGGTGCTTTTCGACGCTGTCCATGGCCTTCTGGGCATAGCCCTCCTTCACGCCGACGCCGCCCATGACCACGAAGCCCTGGGGCTCGATAAAGATCTTGCCCTCGTCGCACTCGTGGCTGCCGACCTTGTTGCCCAGCGCGTCGTAGGCGCGCACGAACCACTCGCCGTCCCAGCCGGCGGTGAGGATGGCCTTCTCCATGGCGTCAAACCAGCCGCCCACCTGCTCGGCCTCCTCCGTCCAGCCGTACAGCCGGCACAGGGCCTCGTAATCCGGGCAGACGCCGGTGAACATGCCGGCGATGAAGGTGGATTCCGCCGCGCCGGATTCGTTGTTTTCGGTGGTCTGGAAGCTCTCGCCGGGGGTGGTGGAGAAGCAGTTCAGGTTCAGGCAGTCATTCCAGTCGGCGCGGCCGATCAGCGGCAGGCCGTGGGGGCCCAGGTGCTCCAGGGTGTAGTGGATGCTGCGGCGCAGGTGCTCCATCAGCGGCTGGGCCAGCTTCTCGTCGTTGTCGAAGGGCACCATCTCGCTGAGGATGGACAGATCGCCGGTCTCCTTCACGTAGGCCGCCACGCCGAAGATCAGCCAGAGCGGGTCGTCGTTGAAGCCGGAGCCGATGTCGTTGTTGCCGCGCTTGGTCAGCGGCTGGTACTGGTGATAGGCGCTGCCGTCCGGGAACTGGGTGGCGGCGATGTCCAGGATCCTTTCGCGGGCACGGGCGGGGATCAGGTGCACGAAGCCCAGCAGGTCCTGGGTGGAATCGCGGAAGCCCATGCCGCGGCCAATGCCGCTTTCATAGTAGCTGGCGCTGCGGCTCATGTTGAAGGTGACCATGCACTGATACTGGTTCCACAGGCCGGCCATGCGGTCCACGCGCTCGTCGCCGCTGCGCACTTGGAAGGAGGACAGAAGCTCCGTCCAGTAGGCGTTCAGCTCGGCAAAGGCGGCGTCAAACTGCTCGTCGGTCTTGAAGCGGTCCAGCAGCGCGTAGGCCGGGGCCTTGTTGATGACGTTCGGGGCGATGAACTTCTGGTCGTCGGGGTTCTCGCAATAGCCCAGCACGAAGATGAAGCTGACGGTCTCACCCGGGGCGATTGCGCGCTTCAGGCAGTGGCTGGCGATGGGGCTGAAGCCGCTGGCGACGCTGTTCTGGCTCTTGTTCTCGGTGGGCACGACCGGCTCGCCGAAGCCGTTGTAGTAGCCGATGAAGGTGGCGCGGTCGGTGTCGAAGCCGTCGATCTCGCTGTTCACGGCGTAGACCGCGAAGTGGTTGCGGCGCTCGCGATACTCGGTCTTGTGGTAGATGGCGCTGCCCTCGATTTCCACCTCGCCGGTGGAGAAGTTGCGCTGGAAGTTGGTGGAGTCGTCCTGGGCGTTCCACAGGCAGAACTCGATGAAGCTGTAGAGGGAGACGTCCTTCTTCGCGGCGGACTCATTGGTCAGCCTCACGCGGGTCACCAGGGCGTTCAGGCCGCGGGGCACGAAGGAGAGCTGCTCGGCCTTCAGGCCGTCCTTCACGCCGGTGATGCGGGTGTAGCCCAGGCCGTGGCGGCATTCGTAGCTGTCCAGCTTCGCCTTCACGGGCATCCAGCCGGGCGTCCACAGGCTGCCGGCGTCGTTGATGTAAAAATACTGTCCGCCGGCGTCGGTGGGCACGTTGTTGTAGCGATAGCGGGTGATGCGCAGCATGCGGGCGTCCTTGTAGAAGCTGTAGCCGCCGCTGGTGTTGCTCATCAGGGTGAAGAAGGTCTCGCTGCCCAGATAGTTGATCCAGGGGGACGGGGTGTCGGGGCGCGTGATGACGTATTCGCGCGCCAGGTCGTCGAAGTGGCCGTACTGCATGGTCTTCCTCCTTTTTGAATTCGAAAACGATTTAGAATCATGGAACAAACGAATATCCCGTTGCGTCTATATTACAGGGAAACGAGATAAAAATCAAGGGGGAAAGTAAACGATTCGGACGTTTTGTCCATTTTTTCGCCGGCGCGAGGGGCGAAAACCGGCAAAATTGTGGCGTCGCTTGGACAATTCGCGGGCATTTGCCAAATCGCGGGATAAGCCGGCAGGAATCGCGCCTGGAACGTAGAATACCAATTTGGTTAGAAATGGGCTTCACTATGCCATCTGACAGGAGGGTGTTATGAATATGAACCGAAACAAAAAAGCCAATCCCAACAAAAACCGCAGCCGCGTCATGAGGCTGTGGCTGGCGCTGACGCTGTGCCTGGCGCTGCTGCTCGGCACCGTCGCGACGGCCGAGGGGCTGGAGGTGGTCGACGAGACCGTCGATCTCGCCAGCCAGAACGAGGGGGAGGAGACCCCGTCCGAGGGCGGCGAGACCCCGTCTGAAGGCGGCGGAGAGACCCCGTCCGAGGGCGAAGGGGAGACCCCGTCCGAGGGCGGCGATAACCCGTCCGAGGGCGGCGAGACCCCGCAGGAGCCCCAGGTTACTACTTATACCATCCGCTGGCTGAACGAGGGCGGCGAAGTGATCAAGGAAGCTACCTATGATCAGGACGCCAGCTTCGAATCGGATATCCCCGCCGTTCCCGAAAAGGAAGGCTATACCGGTGCGTGGAATTACGAGGGAAAGACCGCGGTGGAAAATATAGACATCATGCCGGTCTACACGGCGATAACCTATGCCATCACCTGGAAAAACGACGACGGCTCCGTGCTGAATACGACGACGGTGGCCTATGGCGAGACGCCCGCCTACGACGGCACGCCCGCCAAGACGGACGAATCGGGCGTCACCAAGTACGAATTCGCCGGCTGGGACCCGGAGATCGCTCCGGTGACCGGCGAGGCGACGTACACCGCCAAATTCACCGAGTCCAAGATGACCTACACCATCACCTTTGATTCCGACGGCGGCTCGGCGGTCGAAGCGATCACCGCCGAGGTGGGCGCGAGCATTGCCAAGCCCGCCGACCCGACGAAGCAGGGTTACACCTTCGCGGGCTGGAGCCCGGAGTGCCCGGCGACCATGCCGGTGAACGGCGCGACCCTCAAGGCCACCTGGACGGCGGTCGCCACCACGAGCCATACCCTCACCTTCGATCCAGCGAACGGCTCGTCGGTCACCACGATCACCCAGGACGCCGGCACGGCGATCACCAAGCCCGCCGATCCCACCCGGACCGGCTATACCTTCGCGGGCTGGAGCCCGGAGTGCCCGGCGACGATGCCGGACGCCGATACGACGATCACGGCGACCTGGAAGATCAACCAGTACACCATCACCTTCAACACCGACGGCGGCAATGAGATTGCACCCATCACCCAGGACTATGACACGGCGGTCACCGCGCCGGCCAATCCCACCAAGGATGGCTTCCTGTTCACCGCCTGGGACAAGGCCGTTCCCGAAAAGATGCCCGCCGAGAACCTCACCCTCACGGCCCAGTGGGAGAACCTGACCAGGACCAGCGCCGACGGCAAGTACGTCTACCGGCTGAACCCTGAAAAGACGGAAGCGACCATCCTGGAGTACAAGGGCACGGACGAAGAGCTGATCGTGCCGGCGCAGATCGACGGCGCGAACGTGGTCGGCGTGGCGGACAACGCCTTCAAGGACAAGACCACCCTGACCAAGCTGACGCTGCCCGCCGGCGTGAAGACCATCGGCGAGAACGCCTTCGCGGGCTGCACGGCGCTGACGAGCCTGACCCTGCCGGACAGCCTGGAGACCCTGGCGACGACGGCCCTGAACGACGACGCGGCGCTGACCAGCATCGTGCTGAGCTGCACCGGCAACACCACGCTGAACCCGGCCAACACCATCAACCATGACGACGCCGTGGACGGCGTGCCCGCACCGGTGGCGCTGCCCGCCCCCTACACCTTCACCGACCTGACCGTCACCACCAACGCCACCACCGCCACCAACGGCAAGCTGACCGTGGCCTGCGATTTCCCGGTGGCCAAGGATCACACCGTGCTGGTCGAGGCGGGTACGCTGACGAACAACAACAAGATGACCAACCTGGGCACGGTCAACGTCTCGGGCGGCACCTTCACCAACGAGCCCGGCTCCCTGGTGAGCTGCGGCGGCACCGTCACCGGCACCATCGGCGGCAGCGGCGCCTACACCGCCAACGGCGCGCACAGCTACAAGGACGGCAAGTGCGAGGTCTGCGGCGCGGAGCAGCCCACCCTGACCGCCAAGTACAAGGGCAAGGCCATCACGAAGGTCTACGACAAGACCCGCAACGTGTCGCTGAAGGCCAGCGAGTTCGAGATCGAGGATACCTTCGGCTACGACGTGAAGATCAGCGGCATCTCCGCCAGCTACGACAAGGCGGACGCCGGCAAGCGCAACGTGAACGTGACGCTGAAGCTCTCCGGCAACGACGCCGCGCTGTTCGGCAGCAAGATCGCCCTGAAGGTCCCGGCCGTCATCGAGCCGAAGCCCCTGATCATCACGCCCACCGCCGGCCAGAAGAAGACCTACGGCGCGTCTGATCCCAACAACTACACCGGCAAGGTGAAGGGCCTGCTCTCGGGCGACAAGATCAGCGGCAAGCTGAGCCGCAAGTCCGGCGACAACGCGGGCAAGTACCTGATCGAGCAGGGCACCATCGACGCCGGCAGCAACTACGACGTGCAGGTGGTGGAGGAGTACTTCACCATCGAGCCCAAGAGCATCAACGCCTCCGACGTGAGCCTGACCACCATCGGCAGCCAGCGCTACACCGGCCAGGAGGTCAAGCCCGAGATCAAGCTGCGCTACGGCACCCGCACCCTGAAGGAGAAGACCGATTTCACGGTGGAATACACCAACAACAAGGAGCCCGGCACGGCGACCGTGAAGATGACCGGCACCGGCAACTACACCGGCACCCGCGAGACCCAGTTCCGCATCCTGAACATCGCCTCCGGCGTCGATACCAGCACCAGCGGCTCCGGCTCGGGCTCGGGTTCCGGCTCCAGCAGCTACAGCTACAGCGGCTTTGACGACGGCGAGACCGAATCCGACGAGGACGACGAGGAGGAAGAGGAAGAGGTCGATCTGGGCAAGCTGGTGCTGAACGGCAACGACTACGGCACCATCCTGTTCGACGCCCTGAGCCAGCCCGCTCCGTTTGTGCAGTACGAGGAGCCCGTGGACGACCCGGGCGAGATGGAGGATGACGGCCAGGAGGGCGGCGAGGAAGCCCCGAAGGAGTACGTGCTGACGATCATCGCCGATCCTCTGACGGACAAGGAGAGCGGCGAGACCCTGATGCTGGACGACGGCGAGCGCGAGCAGTATGACGAGCTGCACCTGCGGCTCACCACGACGCTGATCGACACCCTGAAGACTCTGGGCTACACCGAGATCGTGTACGAGGTGGAGAACGCCGATTTGCACATCCCGCTGGAGTCCCTGCTGGCCGAGATCCCGATCGAGCAGGAGCCCGAGGCCGAGGTCATCAGCATCATCGAGGGCGAAGAGGACGAGACCGGCGAGACCGGCGAGGACATCGAGGAGCTGGAGATGGAGCTGACGCCCACGACCCTGCACGTCGACGCCTACGATATCTGCATCGAGCAGTCCGAGGTGGCGGTGCTCACCGAGCGCGAGCTGACCCTGCTGGACGACTACACGCCCCTGATGCCCACCTATCGCGTGCATGTGCGCGGTGTGATCGCCCCCGAGGACGGCGAGAGCGCGCCCGTCGTGACGCGGACCGATGAGAACGGCGACACCTACGAGGAGCTGCCGCCGGCCGAGCGCCTGCCGGAGAACGGCTATCCCGTGGGCATGGTGCTGAACGTACAGCCGCTGGACGCCCTGGAAGCGGAGAATGACGGGGAGACCGAAGAGGAAACCGACGCCGAGCCCGCCCAGGCCATCGCGCTGTTCATTTCCACCATGGATACCCTTGAGGACGCGGATCTCTTCCAGGCCAACCCCGCTGAGTTCGTGGAGATCGACGGCGTGACCTACGCCCAGATCATCCCCGAGGGCGACGGCCTCTACGGCGTGGGCTATCCCGTGCCCGAGGAGGAGGAGCTGGTGGACTTCAACTGATTCGATGGTCAAAGAATACCAGCAGGGGCGGCATTGCCGCCCCTGCTGCTTTGCTGTATTCATCTACAGGCGCTTCATGGAAAGCTGTGAAAAGGTATAACGCTTCCTGTTTAGCGCCGAAAAACCCCGCCCGCGGCCCGCGCCGTCAGTCCCGCACGATCACCGCCAGGATCACCAGGTCCGTGTCGCCGGTGTTCTCCACGGCGTGGCCGTGGCCGCTGAACGTGGCCATGGAGTCTCCGGCGGTGATGTCGAAGAAGGCGTCGTCGTCCTGCACGCGCCCGTTGCCCTCCATGAAGTAAAACAGCTCCGTCTCGTCCTCGTGCACGTGATAGCCGATGGACGCGCCGGGCACCAGCGTCAGGATGTTGAAGATGCGCACCCGCTCCGGCAGCGCCGAGGAAAGCAGCGTGTGCTCCACGAATTTCCTGCCGCCGCGCATGAATTCGCGGATGCTGTGGCTTTGCTGTTCGCTGCGTGTAATCATAAAAAGGCCTCCCTTGTCCCGATGGGCGAGCGCCCATCCAGAATACAAAGCCAATTATAGTATTATTTGTGCCCGTTTACAAGTAAATTCTGTTTTAACATGAATTGGCTTAAAGTGGCGGGCAAAGATATGCTATAATAGCGCCGTCGGTATCCCCCGTGGAACCGAACACGGAACCCCAGGTGGCTCATACAGGGTTTCAGAACTCGTAGGGTATCTGCAATGAACTCGAACGGAGGAATGAAAGATGAACAACCAATCCACAACCAACTCTGCCCGCGGCGCGAAGAAGGTCGCCTTTGGCCTGACCAGCCGCGATTTCACCATTCTCGCCATGCTCCTCGCCCTGGAGATCATCCTGGGCCTGTGGAACATTCCCATGCCGGCGGGGCTTTCAATCACCTTCAACATGATCCCCGTGGCCATCGCGGCCATCGCCGTCGGAGCGAAGGGCGGCGCGATCATCGGCGGCGCGTTCGGCCTCATCAGCTTCCTGCAGGCCTTCGGCATCATGGGCTCCAGCGGCCTTGGCATCGCGCTGATGCAGGAGGGCGCAAGCCCCGTGCTGATGTTCATCCATCGCTTCGGCTCCCGCCTGCTGGACGGCCTCGCGCTGGGCTACATCTTCCGGGCGCTTCGGAAGCAGAACGTCTATGTCGGCTGCGCCGTCACCGGCTTCCTGGCGGCGTTTTTGAACACGCTGCTGTTCATGTCCACGCTGGTGTGGTTCTTCTCGGGCATGCCCACCATGCAGTCCGGCATGGCCGGTCGCGCGTTCTTCGCCTATATCGTCGCGGCGGTGGGCGTGAACGGCCTGGTGGAGATGGCCGTCTCCACGGTGCTCACCGGCGCGATCGGCGCGGCGCTCTACAAGGCGGGCTTCCTGCGCGAAGCCCGGTAAATACTGGAGGTTTTCCATGATCCTGACGCTTGATATCGGCAACACCAACATCAAATCGGCCCTGTTTGAGGGCACGGAGATGCGCGAATACTGGCGGCTTGCCACCAACCGCAACCGCACCTCCGACGAATACGGCATGTCGATGATGAACCTCATCAGCCATTTCGGCATCGACAAGTCCGCCATCACCGGCATCATGATGTCGTCGGTGGTGCCGCAGATCAACTTCACCATCGAGCACATGTGCCGCAGCTATTTCGGCATGGAGCCGATGAAGATCGAACCCGGCGTCAAGACCGGCATCAACATCAAGTATGAAAACCCGCGGGAGCTGGGCAGCGACCGCATCGCCAACGCCGTGGCGGCCTATGAGCTGTACGGCGGGCCCTGCATCACCATCGACTTCGGCACGGCCACGTCCTTCGGCGCGATTTCCGCCCGGGGCGAGTTCCTCGGCGGCGCCATCTGCCCGGGCCTGAAGCTGGCGGCGGACGCGCTGACCGAGCGCACCGCCAAGCTGCCCCGGTTCGAGCTGGTGAAGCCGGAGAGCGTCATCGGCCGCAACACCGTCGCCAACATGCAGGCGGGCATCGTCTATGGCTACATCGGCCAGATCAAATACCTGGTGAACCGCATGAAGAAGGAGATGGGCGTCGAGGGCATCAAGGTGATCGCCACCGGCGGCCTGGCCGTGCTCGTCGCCGGGGAAAGCAGCGTCATCGACGTGATGGACGGCCTGCTGACCCTGAAGGGCCTGCGGATCATCTACGATAAAAACAGCATCGATCGTTGACAACCTGCAGGGGCGCCGCGACGGCGCCCGCCAAAGGCCTTCCCCCTGGGGAAGGCGCCGAGCCGGTGGCCTGCCACCGTTCGCGAGGCGGATGAGGTCGGCGCGTACTGCCATCAGTGATACGCAATCGACCTCATCCGTCTTTGACGAAAGACGCAGGCGTTTTCCGCCAAATCCACCTTCCCCATAGGGGAAGGCAAGGGCAGGCGCGGGCAGAACGTCTGCTGCAACGCCGCCCCTGCGAATGAGCTTACACATGAGAGGAGGCCATCATCCGTGTCGAAGTTCGAGGGCACCGTCGAGGATATCGTGTTCCGAAACGATCAGAACGGCTGGACCGTGGCCTCCGTGAAGCTGGACGGCGACCGGAATCGCATCAGCGCCGTGGGCGTGATGCCCTTTTTGTCCACCGGCGAGCACGCCATATTCGACGGCGAGCTGACCGACCACAAGGATTACGGCCGGCAGATCAAGGTTTCCTCCTACGAGGCCACGCGCCCGGAGACCAAGTCCGGCGTGGAGCGCTTCCTGGCCTCCGGGCTCATCAAGGGCGTCGGGCCCGCCACGGCCAAGCAGATCGTGGCCTATTTCGGCAAGCGCGCGCTGGACGTGCTGGAGAGCGAGCCGGAGCGGCTGACGGAGGTGGATGGCATCGGCCCGAAGCGGGCGGCGATGATCGCGGAATCCTTCGCCGAGCAGAACGGCATGCGCAACACGCTGATCTTCCTGCAAAACTACGGCCTCACGCCGAACCTCTCCATGAAGATCTACCGCGCCTTCGGCGACATGACCGAGACGGTGCTGCGCACGAACCCCTATCGCTTGGTGGACGAGATCAACGGCGTGGGCTTCCGCACCGCCGACGAGATCGCCATGGGCCTGGGCTTTGGCCAGGAATCGGAGTTTCGCCTGCGCAGCGGCGTGAAGTACGTGCTCTCGGAGGCGGCGAACGGCGCGGGCCACGTGTACCTGCCGAGGCAGACGCTGCTGGAGCAGGCGGCGCGGGTGCTGAGCGCCGAGGCGGAGCTGGTGGACGGCGTGCTGCGGGGGCTGATCCTGCAGGGCGAGCTGGTCGCGGAGGAAATCGACGGCGAGACGGCGGTGTACCTGCCGCGCTTCCACCGCGCCGAATGCGAGACGGCGCGATTGCTCATCCGCCTGAAGAACAGCGTGCGCCCGCTGAAGCTGAAGGAGGCCGAGGCGCTTGCGCAGATCGCCCGCCACGAGGCGGAGCTGGGCGTCAGCCTGTGCCAGGAGCAGCGCCAGGCGGCGCTGGCCGCGCTGATGGAGGGCGTCTGCGTCGTCACCGGTGGCCCGGGCACCGGCAAGACCACGTCCATCAACGTCATCATCCGGCTGCTCAGGCAGCTGGGCGACGTGGAGCTCTGCGCCCCGACGGGCCGCGCGGCCAAGCGCATGAGCGAGGCCACCGGCTGCCCCGCGCGGACGATCCACCGGCTGCTGGAGTACAGCGGCGAGCAGCAGGGCTTCGCCCGGAACGGGGACAACCCGCTGGACGCCGACGTGGTGATCGTGGACGAGATGAGCATGGTGGACGTGTTCCTGATGCGCTCGCTGCTGGAGGCGCTGCGCCCGGGAACGCGGCTTCTGCTGGTGGGCGACGTGGACCAGTTGCCCAGCGTCGGCGCGGGCAACGTGCTGAAGGACCTGATCGCCTCCGAAACCCTGCGCGTCGTGCGCCTTACGGAGATCTTCCGCCAGGCGGGGGAGAGCCAGATCGTGCTGAACGCCCACCGCATCAACCGCGGCGAATACCCGCTGATCCGCACCCGCGGCACCGATTTCTTCCTGGAGCGCCGCCAGACGCCCGCCGAGGTGGCAGGCTCGGTGGTGGCGCTGGTGCAGACGCGGCTCCCCGGATACATGAACCTGGACAGCCTGCGGGATATCCAGGTGATGGCCCCGATGAAGCGCGGCGACGTGGGCGTGTTCGCGCTGAACGCGCTTTTGCAGGCGGCGCTGAACCCGCCGGGAGACAAGCCGGAGCTGAGCCACGGCGGCGCGATCTTCCGCCGGGGCGACAAGGTGATGCAGGTGCGCAACAACTATGACCTCGTCTGGGATCGCGCCGGCGAGGAGGGCGAGGGCGTCTTCAACGGCGATATCGGCTATATTCTGGCCGTGGACCGGCGGGCGAGGGCGCTGACCGTGGAGTTTGACGACGGCCGCGTGGCGGAGTACGACGAATCGCTGCTGGACGATCTGGAGCTGGCCTACTGCATGAGCGTGCACAAGAGCCAGGGCAGCGAGTTTGACGCCGTGGTGCTGCCGCTGGTCAGCGGGCCGCCGATGCTGATGACGCGCAACCTGCTCTACACCGCCGTCACCCGCGCCAAGCGGCTGGTGGTGATCGTCGGGCGCGAGGGCTGTGTGCGGGCCATGGTGGACAACAACCACATCACCCGCCGCTACAGCGCGCTGGACCGGCGGCTGAGGGCCGAAGCATGACGGCTCTGAAGCGCGTGGGAGACGCCCTGCTGGGGCTGATCTATCCCCGCAAGGCCGTGTGCATGGGCTGCGGCACCCATGTGGGCTTTGCCCGGGATTGGCTCTGCGAGACCTGCCGGGAAAACCTGGCCAGCCGCTGGGTGGGCGCGGCCAGGCCGCCGGAGGGCGGCTGCTTCGACGCCGCGGCCTACGGCTATTACTATGGCGGCCCCGCCAGCGGGCTGGTGCGCCGCTTGAAGTACCAGGGCGTCGCGCGGCTCTCGGAGCTGATGGCCAGGCGCATGGCGGATGCCTACGCCCTCATCGAGCCCACCGGCGCGGACGCGCTCGTGCCCGTGCCGATGCACAAAAAGCGCCTGCGCCAGCGCGGCTTCAACCACGCCGAGCGACTGGCGGAGGAGGTCGGCGCGCAGATTGACCTGCCGGTGCTGAACGCCGTCGAGCGCGTGCGCAACACCCGCCAGCAGGCGCGTCTGCCCGCCGGGGAGCGCCGAACGAACCTGGACGGCGCGTTCGCGCTCGCCGGCGATGTGCGCGGCCGGCGGATCGTCCTGGTGGACGACGTCTGCACCACCGGCGCGACGGCCAACGCCTGCGCCCGCCTGTTGCGCGAGGGCGGCGCCGAGGCCGTCTACCTGCTCTGCTTCGCCGTGGCGGGGGAGAAGGACAAGGGCGGGAACTGAAGGCGCCATGAAACAGCGCCGCTTCGGCCGCTGTGAGAATGACATGGAAAGGAAGGGCGGTATGGAACACATCACCAGCGCGAAAAACCCCACCATCAAGGCGCTCAAGGCGCTCTCGACCCGAAAGGGGCGCGAGGCGGCGGGTCGCTTCTTGGTGGAGGGCGAGGTCATGCTCCGCGAGGCGGTGAAGTGCGGCCTGCGCATCCGCGAGGTGCTGGCGGACGAGGCCTGCGCCCCGCTGGCGGAGGTGTTTGAAGGAATGGGCGCGAAGGCGTTCACCGTGCCGCGGAGCCTGCTGGAGAGCGTGTGCGAGACCCGCACGCCCCAGGGCGTCTGCGCGTCCTTCGACCTGCCAGAGCCGCTGGCGCTGGAGAACGCGCCCGGGCGGATCGTGGCGCTGGACGGCGTGCAGGACCCCGGCAACGTGGGCACCATCTGGCGCACCGCTGACGCTGCGGGCTTCACCGGCATCCTCTTCGGGGAAGGCTGCGCCGACCCACTTTCGCCGAAGGTGCAGCGCGCCGCGATGGGCTCCGGCTTCCGGGTGCCCTTCATGCTCTCGGAGGAGTTGCCCGCCGCGCTGCTGGACCTGCGCGGGAGGGGCTATGCCGTCCTGGCCAGCGACCTGCGCGGCGCGGATTTCTATGCCCGGCCGGACCCCGGCCAGCGCTTAGCCCTGGTGATCGGCAACGAGGCCCGCGGCATCTCCGACGCCACCCGCGAAGCCGCCACCGCCCTTGTGAAGCTGCCGATGCGGGGCGGCGCGGAATCGCTGAACGCCGCTGTCGCCGCCGGGATTATGATGTATGAGCTGATGAGGGAGTAGGGAAGAGGGAGTAGGATTAGAGTGTGTTTCTAAAATGCCTGAAGTGCATTTTCGGCGTCTTTGACTGTATTTCTGCGTTGATTTCCCTTGACTTAGCCCCACTAAGCCTGCGGAAAATCGCCTTGAAATGCAGCGAAATCCGCTCGAAACTGCATCTCCCGGCATTTAGAAACACACTCTAGTGCCTGCCGCGTTTTGGCGATCTGTTCTCCCAATATACAATGGACAGATCCTTCGCTTCGCTCAGGATGACAGGGATTTCGACCCGTTGACATCCTGAGCGAAGCGAAGGATCTGCATTTTATATTGGGGAGACACTTCGAGTGGAAACCGACGCCATGCCTCCTCCGGCTCCCAGCCTACGGCTTCGCGTGGGGCTTGAACACCAGTGCGTTGATGAGCCCGAACACGATGGCGGCGGTGATGCCGGCGGCGGTGCGGCTGATGCCCCCGACGAACGCGCCCCAGAAGCCGTAGCGGTTCACGGCCTCGATGGCCCCCATGGCCAGCGAGTAGCCAAAGCCGGTCAGCGGCACGGTGGCCCCGGCCCCGGCGAAATCCACCAGCGGCTTGTAGAGGCCGAGGGCCGTGAGGAACACGCCGGACGTGACGAACAGCACCAGGATGCGGGCGTTCGTCAGCTTCGTGCGCATGATGAGCAGCTGGCCGACGTCGCAGATCAGCCCGCCCACGACGAAGGCCTTCACGAATAACCAAACCGTGTCCATCTAATCCTCCCTCTCGATCGCGGCGGCGTAGGCGATGCCCGGCACGCTCTGGGCCTGCTGGCTGGAGGTGGGGGAGAACATGGCTCCGCTGCCCACCAGCAAAAGCCTTTTCAGGTCGCCCGCCTCCAGCCGCTTCATCAGCCAGCCGCAGGCCACCGAGGCCACGCAGCCGCAGCCGCTGCCGCCCGCGTGGGCGTCCTGCTCCTGATAGAACAGGCTCGCGCCGCAGTCGATCAGCTTCTCCGGCGGCAGCTCCAGCCCCGCGGCGCTGGCCAGCTCCAGCAGCAGGTCCCGGCCGATCCAGCCCAAATCGCCGGTGGCGATCAGGTCGTAGTCGTCGGCCTTGCGGCCGGTGTCCGAAAGGTGCGCCGAGAGGCAGTCGAACACGGCCGGGGCCATCGCCGCGCCCATGTGGTTGGCGTCGGAGATGTTCAGGTCGATGATCCGCCCGACGGTGCCGGCGGTGACCTTGAGGCCGCGCTCCGGCGAGGCCTTCAGCAGCGCGCAGCCGCAGGCCGTGGCCGTCCAGCTGGCCTGGGGCGGGCGCTGGGTGCCCAGCTCCAGCGGAAAGCGGAACTGGCGCTCGGCGGTGCAATAGTGGCTGGAGGCGGTGCACACGGCGTTTTCGAGATACCCGCCGGAGATCAGCGCCGCGCCGATCACCAGCGCCTGCACGAAGGTGGAGCACGCGCCGTACAGCCCGATGAAGGGCACGCCCAGCGACCGCGCCGCAAAGGACGAGGCGATGATCTGGTTGTTCAGATCGCCGCCCAGCATGGCCTGGGCCTCTTCGTCGGTCATCCGCGCGCCGTTCAGCGCCGCCTGCACGCAGCGCCGCACCATCTCCATCTCCGCCAGCTCCCAGCTCTTCTGGCCCAGCAGGTCGTCCGCCAGAAGCTCGTCGAACCAGGCCGAAAGCGGCCCCTTGCCCTCCTTGGGCCCGGCGACGGAGGCGTGGGCGGCGACGAGCGGCGGCCGGTCGTACAGGAAGGTCTGGCTGCCCGCGCGGCTCACAGCACCCACCCCCGAATCAGCCAATAGACGATGCCGACGGCCACCGACGACGCGATGCCGTAGGCCAGCACTGGCCCCGCCAGCGTGAACAGCCGCGCGCCCACGCCCATGATCGCGCCCTCCCGCTGGAATTCGATGGCCGGGGCCGCCATGCTGTTGGCGAAGCCGGTCACCGGGATGGCCGAGCCCGCGCCGGCGTATTTGCCGATCACGTCGTAGACGCCCAGCCCCGTCAGCGTGGTGCCGAGGAACACCAGCACGCTGGTCGTGAACATCGGCGCGGTGATCTCGCCCAGGTTCAGCCGCTCCGCCCACAGCGTCAATGCCTGGCCGAAGGCGCAGATCAGCCCGCCGACCCAGAAGGCCCGCCAGTAGCCCCGAAGCATCCGCGAGGGCGGCGTCAGCTTTGAAACCAGCTCGCCGTATTGCTCCGGCGTAAACGGCACGCGGCTCATGCGCCCGCCTCCCACGCGGCGCGGGCCTCGTGGCCCCCGGAACGCTCCGCCGTGCGAATTTCCGTCACCTGATTCGGCATATCCGGCTCGCGTTGGGCCGGAAGCTGCTGCCTGTCCATCATCATCGCTCCTTTTGCCGGGTGAATCAACGGTATTTTGCCCGCGCGGGCAGGTATTATGCGCCCAAAAGGCGAACATTTCCCTGAAATTTCCAAAAAATATTTTGCTTCAGGGGTTGACAACGGCACTTTAATGCTTTATAATGGCACCAACTTCACAGAAACCGGGACGAAAAGAGTAGTAAGCGTCTTTGCGGTCATCTCAGAGAGCCGACGACAGTGGGAATGCGGCATGACGGATTCGCTGAATGGACTTTTCAGGGCCCTCCGGAACGCGCAAGTCAGTATGGAGGGACGGGAATGCGGACCCGTTATCAATCCGCGCCGTATGATGGTACGGGCTAAGTGGATCGAAAGATCAATGTGAGTGGCACCACGGAAAGTTTATTCCGCCTCATATCCCCATAGGGGATGTGGGGCGTTTATATTTTCCCCCGATGAACGTGAAGGAATACAAGACAGGAGGAAATCCAAAATGAAGAAGATCATCTGCACCCTCATCGCTCTGGCCATGCTGCTGGGCATGGCGGCCGTGGCCGAAGGAACGACCTACAAGGTGGGCATCTGCAACTTCGTGGACGACGCTTCCCTGAACCAGATCGTGGACAACATCGAGGCCCGGCTGGCCGCCATCGGCGAGGAGCAGGGTGTGACCTTTGAGATCAACTACGACAACTGCAACACCGACGCCAGCGTGATGAGCCAGATCATCGCCAACTTCATCGCCGACGGCGTGGACCTGATGGTCGGCATCGCCACCCCCGTGGCCATGCAGATGCAGTCCGCCACCGAGGACAACGGCATCCCGGTGGTGTTCGCGGCGGTTTCCGATCCGCTGGGCGTGGCGCTGGTGGATTCCCTGGAGGCGCCCGGCGCCAACATCACCGGCACCTCGGACTTCCTGAACACCAACGCCGTGCTGGACCTGATCTTCGCCGCCAACCCGGACGCTCAGACCATCGGCCTGCTCTACGACGTGGGCCAGGACGCCTCCACGACGCCGATCGCCGACGCGAAGGCCTATCTGGACGGCAAGGGCATCGCTTATAAGGAATACACCGGCACCAACACCTCCGAGGTCATCCTCGCGGCCCAGGCCGCGGCGGCCGACGGCGTGGACGCCGTGTTCACCCCCACCGACAATACCATCATGGCGGCCGAGCTGAGCATCTATGAGACCCTGGCCGAGGCGGGCATTCCCCACTACACCGGCGCGGATTCCTTCGCCCTGAACGGCGCGTTCCTGGGCTACGGCGTGGATTACGCCAACCTGGGCGTCGAGACCGCCAACATGGTCGCGGAGATCCTGGTGAACGGCGCGGACCCGGCGGCCACCCCCGTGATGACCTTCGACAACGGCACCGCCACCATCAACACCGAGACCTGCGAGGCCATCGGCTTTGACTTCGACGCCGTCAGCGAGGTCTTCGCGCCCTACTGCACCTCCATCCAGTCCATCACCACCGCCGAGAGCTTCGACGACCTGGGCTGAGGTGGAGCGAGGAGTGTGGGGTTGCGGTTCAAATCCTTTCGGATTGGTTGATTGAACAGGGCGACAGACAAGCATGTTCTCCTGTCAATCAAGAGAAATCCGGCAGGATTTCCACCGGAGCCCCACACTCCGCTCTCAACACTGCCTGTAACAAGAAATAGGAGAGAAGAACCGATATGTCTTTTGCTGCTCTGCTTGGTTTGGGCCAGAACGCGCTGGAGCTGGCGCTGTTCAATTCGCTCACGGTGCTCGCCCTGTTTTTGAGCTATTCGATGCTGAACGTCTGTGACCTGTCCACAGACGGCTGTTTTGCGCTGGGAGCCGTGGTGGGCGCGGTGGTGGCCATCGCGGGCCATCCCTGGCTGTCCATTCCCGCCGCGATGGGCGCGGGCATGCTCTCGGGACTGGTGACGGCGGTGCTGCAAACCCGCATGGGCGTGAACAGCCTGCTGGCGGGCATCATCGTGAACACGGGCCTCTACTCCGTGAACATCTGGATCATGGGCGGCTCGTCGCTCTTGAACCTGAACAAGACGGAGACCGTGTTCTCGCTGCTGAAGGAGGCGCTCAAGGGCGGCCCGCTGGGCGCGCAGCACGCGCTGCTGATCGGTCTGGCGGCCGTGACGGCGGTGATCGTATTCCTGTGCCTGTTCCTGCGCACGAAGCTGGGCCTGGCGATCCGCGCCACCGGCGACAACCCGGACATGGTGCGCTCGTCCTCTATCAACCCGGTGTTCACCACCACCGTCGGCCTGTGCATTTCCAACAGCTTCACGGCGCTGTCCGGCTGCCTGCTGGCCCAGAGCCAGAAGTCCGTCACGGTGGACATCGGCAGCGGCATGGTGACGGTGGCGCTGGCGTCGCTGCTCATCGGCGGCGTGTTCCTGGGCCGCAGGAGCATCCCGCTGCGGGCCGTGGGCGCGGTGCTGGGCGCGTTCGTGTTCCGCCTGGTCTACACCATCGCGCTGCGCTTCAACCTGCCGGCGTTCATGCTGAAGCTGATCTCCTCCATCATCGTGGTGATCGCCATCTCCGGGCCGTACCTGAAGAAGCAGTTCCCGCTGATGCGGCGGCAGCTGGCGGCGAAGTTTTCGAAGGCGGGGGTGAGATGATGCTGCGGCTTGAAAACGTCAAAAAGACCTTCCATCCCGGCACGCAGGACGCCCGGGTGGCGCTGGACGGCGTGACGCTGGACGTGCAGAAGGGCGATTTCATCTCCATCATCGGCGCCAACGGCGCGGGCAAGTCCACGCTGTTCAACGCCATCTGCGGCAGCTTCTTCGTGGACGAGGGCCGCGTGCTGCTGGACGGCGCGGACGTGACGATGCTGGCGGAGCACAGGCGCGCGAAGGTGATCGGGCGGCTGTTCCAGGACCCGATGCGCGGCAGCGCCCCGCACATGAGCATTGAGGAGAACCTGGTGCTGGCGGCGGGGCAGGGCGGCTGGTTGAGCCACTCCGGCAAAATGGAAAAGCAGGCCTTCCGCGACCGGCTGGCGCTGCTGGATATGGGGCTGGAGGACCGCATGAAGCAGCCCGTGGGCCTGCTCTCCGGCGGCCAGCGCCAGGCGCTGACGCTGTTGATGGCCACGCTGAGCATGCCAAAGATCCTGTTGCTGGACGAGCACACCGCCGCGCTGGACCCCGGCACCGCCGAAAAGGTGCTGGCGCTGACGACGAAGATCGTCTCCGAAAACGGCCTCACCTGCCTGATGATTACCCACAACATGCAGTCCGCGCTGGACCTGGGCAACCGCACCATCATGATGGACCGCGGCCGGATCGTGTTCGACACCGTCGGCGACGAGCGCGCCGCCCTCACCGTGGACGACCTGCTGGAGAAATTCCACGAAGCCAGCGGCAGGAAGCTGGACAACGACCGGATGCTGCTGGCAAACTGAGCTTGCCTCCAGTTGCTGCCGCGCAGTATAATACTAAACTCAATCTAAATTGCAACCATCTGCGGGCGTCTTTTCCGCCCTGCCGTCGCCTCGCGGTCAACGATGCGCTGCATCGCCTCCCTCCGCTCTGCTTAGGCAGAACGAAAAATCCGCTCCGCATATGTTCACTTTTAGATTGAGTTTAGTATAAGCAAATCCCTTGCGCCATTGATTCAAGCGCAAGGGATTTGTGTTTGCGGTAGTCTGGGAAAAGAGTGATATGCAGTCAGCATACAAGGTGTACAGATCCTGCGCTTCGTGGGCCTTCGGCTGCGCTGCGCTCAGGATCTGTGCATTCCGTGAGCGAACGGCATCGAAAGAGAAAAACCTATAAGTCTCCTCGTCTCATTCCCCGGGATTCCGTGAAGCGCATTTTCGCTGTCGGGGCGGCGCTGCGCCGCCCATGATTTCATTTTCTTATGAACAGCACGCCCAGCGTGCCCTGGCCGCAGTGGCTGGTGATCGAGCAGCCGGCGCGGACCTCGAGGATCTCCTCAAAGGGGACGCGCTCGAGCAGCAGGGAGCGCACGAGGTCGGCCTGCTCGCGGGTGACGCCGGTGTGGGTGATGAAGATGCGCCTGGGATTGACGGCGTCAGGGCTGCGCAGGCGATCCTCGACATACTGCTTCAGGCAGCGCTCGTAGGTGCCGCGAAACTTCTTGCCCACCACCATCTTGCCGTCGGTCACCTCGATGCAGGGCCGCAGCTTCAGCAGGTTCGCGCCCAGCATGGCCACCATGGAGCAGCGGCCGCCCTTGTACAGGAAGTCCAGCCGGTCGATGATGAACGAGGCGTCCACCTTGTCGATCAACGCGTTCACGTGCCGGAGCACGGCCTTCGGGTCGCCCTCGCCGGCCTCGATCCTGTCCACCGCCTCGCACAGCAGCAGGGCGATGCCGCTGGAAAGGTTTCGGCTGTCCACGCAGTAGACCGGCAGCCCCTGGGCGGCCTGGACGGCGTTCTCGTGGCAGGAGGAGAAGTCGGCGCTGATGTTGAAGTGCAGGATGGCGTCGCAATCCTCCAGAACGGACTTGAAGACGCGCCGGTAGGCGTCCACGTTCACGGCCGCGGTCTTGGGCAGGTCGCCGCCCGCGTCCACGTGGCGGAAGATGTCGTCCGGCGCGATGTCCCGGCCGTCGGTGTAATCCCGGCCGCCCATCGAGACGGTGAGGGGGACGACGGTGATGTCGTGTGCCCGAATGTATTCCGGGCTGAGGTCGCAGGTGCTGTCACAGGTGATGCGGATCTTCATTGTCTTCCTCCGATCATTCCAGGGCGAGGAGTCGCACGTTTTCCACGCCGTCGATGGCGCTCAGCTCGTCCGTCATCGCGTCCACGCTGCGATTCAGCTGGCTGAGGTCGATGGAGAGCATGATGCTGGCCATGCCGTGGATCGGCAGGCTCTGGGTGATGGTGAGCACGTTGGCGTTGCAGCCGGACACCGTGGCCAGCACCTTCGTGAGCATGCCGGCGCGGTGATTCAGCTGGAGCATCAGCGAGGCCTTGCGCCCCACGGTCAGCTGGCTCGGCTCCAGGATCTTGTCCTTGTATTTATAGTAGGTGCTGCGGGAGATGCCCACGGCGTGCACGGCGTCGATCACCTGCGCGCAGGCGCCCGACTCCAACAGCCGCCGCGCCTCCACCACCTTGATGAAGTAGTCCGGCAGCGCGGACTTTTCCACGATCAGATACTCGCTCAACATGGCCGCAGCCGCCTTTCCACGCAAATTCGGGGTCGCTTATATTATACGCGGCAGACGCGCGTCCGTCAAGTGCGGACACGGAAAAACGGGGCCGTATCATTTGTCACTTTCCGGTCCGGCTCCTGTACTGCTTCAGCTTCCGCCGGTAGGCGTCCCGCTCGGCCCTGCGCATGGCGCTGACGCGGCGCACGGCCAGGTAGATGGCCAGGATGGCCAGCACAAACGTGATGCGCTTGTGGAATTCGTTCGTCATGAAGGCCATGGGCTTGTTCACCCGGTCGATCAGGAAGAACACCACCAGCATGCCGGCGAGCACGATCGCCGCGTGGGGGATGGCCTTGTCCAGCAGCTTCAGCCAGTCGGCGGGCTTCGCGTGTTTGATCCAATCGATTATCCTGCGCATGCTCCGCCTCCTATGGCTCCGCGACATAGGCGATGTCGCTGATTTCCCGGCCGTTCTTGTAGGGCTGGTTGGCGATGGCGCCCTGGAAGGTCATCTGGCTGGTCTTGCCGCCGTCCAGGTTGAAGGCCACCTGCAGGCCCAGCTTCTGGCAGAACTCGGCGCTCTCGCCGTAGGTCATGCCCTCGGCATAGCCGCTCTGCCGCCCGTCGATGACGATGAACATGTAGTGGCCCGGCTCCACCATGCCCACAATGGTGCGCGGGTCGTGGTTGGAGGAGGCGTAGCCCCTGGGGTTCACCTGGCCGTCCACCACCAGCAGCGGCCCGAAGCTGAAGGACTGCCACGCGCCGTCGGCCATCACCTGCCGGGCGTCGAACTGCGAGGCGTCGGTGTAGCCCTTCATCGTGCCGTCGCGGAACAGCACCAGCGTCT
The DNA here is from genome assembly GCA_902799045.1 of uncultured Eubacteriales bacterium. Classification (GTDB taxonomy): domain Bacteria; phylum Bacillota; class Clostridia; order Christensenellales; family Aristaeellaceae; genus UBA2862. The sequence goes on along the minus strand of CADBZH010000031.1, from coordinate 4,668 downwards.
GGATGTCCGCGCCGAAATTGTCGCGATACATCACGCCGTCGCAGATCACGATACCGCCGTTGTTGTGGCCGTAATAATCGCCGTTTACGGCGGCCACGGCGTTCGAGCGGTTCGCCATGCTCAGCACGCCTTCGGTGATGGCCTTGCCGAAGGTGTCCTCGGCGAAGCGGCGGTGGAAGCAGTCGATGGTGCGCACGTAGATGTCCTGCACGTACACCGCCTGCTCGTAATCGCCCACGGTGAAATCATAGCGGGTGAGGGTGATGTTCAGGTTCGCACTCTGGTAGCTGTTTTCGGTCTGGATGACCTCGCCGTCGGTGAACTTGTCCGCAAACTTCTGGCTGAAATCGCCGACCGCCGGCGCGGGGGTCTCAGTGGGCTGGAGCAGGGCGACATCGCCGTCCGCCGCCTGGCCGGGCGCTTCCGTGGAAGCGGCGACGGGCTGCGCGGTGACCTGGACCTGCGCCACGGGCACGGCGGCCTGCCTTTCGGGAATCACGTGGTCAAACAGCGCGAACACCAGCAGGCTTACGCCGATCAGCACACAGTCGATCACCAGCAGCAGCCAGGGCGGGGATTGCCTCGGCGGCTGGGGCGCCGCGCTTTTCCTTGGAGCGGAAGGTACTTTCTTTTGCATCGTTCAAATCCTCGCGACGGAAGCTGGCCGTCGCCGCATTGCGTTCATTTCCTACCAGAGGAATTTTAGCATATGCCATTGGCGCATACAAGGCGATTCGGTTAAATCTGATGTGGGACGCGGCAAAATTCCGGCCGCGGGAGGTTTACAAAGACCCCGTTTCGTGGTATACTGTAGCGTACAGCAAGGAGGGAGAATGTTATGCCGCAAAAGGGCGTCAAGGTCGTCGCGCAAAACCGCCGCGCCCGGCATGATTACTTCGTCCTGGAAACCTGGGAGGCCGGCATCGAGCTGAAGGGCACGGAGGTCAAGTCCATCCGCCTGGGCAAGTGCAACCTGAAGGACTGCTACGCCGCCGTGAAAAACGGCGAGATGCTGGTCTACGGCATGCACATCAGTCCCTACGAAAAGGGCAGCTATTTCAACACCGATCCGCTGCGCCCCAAGCGCCTTCTGATGCACAAGAGCGAGATCCGCAAATGCCATCAGCAGGTGATGCAGCAGGGCTTGGCGCTGATCCCGCTGAGCGTCTATCTGAAGGACGGGCGCATGAAGCTGGAGCTGGCGCTGTGTAAGGGCAAAAAGCTGTACGACAAGCGCGACGACATGGCCAAGCGAGACGCCCAGCGCGATATCGAGCGCTCCATGCGCTCGCGCGGCTGACCACGTCAGTTCCAAATCCCACACGGGGCCGTATTTGGTTTCGACGGGGATGCGGAGGGACAGAGAAGCGAGCGGCGGCCCTGTACCGCCCAAAAACGGGAACTTAAATGAACTGACGACTACGATAACGTAGCTTTCGCCGCTTAATCAGGCGATCGTCGACCCTGAGCGTCCTGCCGCGCAGGCCATCGACGTCATAATAGCAGGGAACCAGCTGCCTTAAGCTTTGCGGGCAGCCGGACTTTATGAAGCTACTGAAGCCGGAATCCTGTCTGCGGGAGTTCGGTGGAGGGAATGCCAAAACACAGACTGCGCTCGGAGATGCTCTGGTCTTCTGGTCTTCGGACAGGGGTTCGACCCCCCTCGGCTCCACCACTACCTTGACCACCATATCACAAGATATGGTGGCTTTTCTATGATGTATACACTATATATTGTGGTACAATAAGCCAAACAATCACTATTTTTTGAATTGGTAGAAAAAATGGTAGAAAAAAATCTTCTGTTTGTGATATAATATAATCAGTTGGTAGAAGAATTTATCTGGAAGGAGGTTACTGACATGGCGAGAACGAAAGTGGCGAAGAATATTGCCTATGATGACGTAAGGAAGAAATACTATGTGACTTTCCACTATGGAAATGGGGAGAAGACCACCAAGACCTTCGAAAACAAGAAAGACGCAACACGAGCACTTAAACAGTTTGAAGCTGATAAGGCTAACGACGAAGCTGTTAAGCCTGCTCAGGATAGTCTGGAAGAATGGATGCTCTACTGGATAGAAAACATCTGTAGACCACGAGTACGGGATACTACGTTTTATGGGTATATGAACATCATCCAGAATCACCTTGTGCCTAACTTGGGAAAGATCAAGCTGCAGAAACTGTCTGCTGCCGATATACGGGATTATCAGAGAGATAAGATGGTGGGAGATAGACCGCTGTCGCCCAACACAGTTCGAAAGCATCATGAGTTACTAAACAAGATTCTGAGTGATGCCGTCTTGGAAGGGAAAATACGAAAAAATCCTTTAGGGATCGTTACAAACGCCAAGAAAACCCAGGTTGAACACTCGATCTATTCGGTAGAAGAATTGAATGAGCTTTTTCAGAAGATCAAAGGCGACCGACTTGAGATTGTCGTCAAACTTGCGGGATACTATGGTTTGCGGCGCGAGGAAATCTGTGGTCTGAAGTGGGATGCAATCGACTTTGACAAGGACTATTTCACGGTCAAATTGTCGATGACGATGGCAGGTAGTCGAGTACTCATCGATGAAACGAAGACCGAAAACTCCTATAGGAAAGAGGCACTTAACGAAGACGTTCGTGACCTTCTAATGTCATTGAAGGATCAGCAGGATAAGAACAGAGAACTGCTACAGGATGAATATATGAATGCGGGCTATGTCCTGTGCTGGCCGAATGGGAAGCCCTACCGCCCAAACTATATATCAGAATTGTTTGCCAAGTTTCTCAATGAGAATGGAATGAAAAAGATCGTCTTACATGAGTTAAGACATACCTTTGCCTCCATTGCCAATGAAATGGGCATCCCAATCTATAGGGAGAACGCTATGGCGATCACGAAAACGGATTTCATGCGCGGCATGCAGTGCCGCAAAATGCTGTGGCTGGACAAGCACAAGCCCTCCCTGAAGGTCATCCCGCCGGAGATTCAGGCCCGCCTGGACGCGGGGAATGACTTTGGTGATCTTGCAATGGGGATGTTCGGGCCATACGAAGAGATGACCGTCTACCGGCCCGGCACCACCATCCCGGACAAGAAGGCGATGCTGGCCAGGACCGTGGAGCATATGGAGAAGGGAACGCCCGTCATCTGCGAGGCGGCTTTTTCCAACTACAACAACTACTGCGCGGTGGATATTCTCAGGAAGCGCGGCCCTGTCTACGATATGTACGAGGTCAAGAACGCGCCGGAGCTTCACGACCAGTTTGTGAAGGACGCGGGGTTTCAGTATTATATCCTCAAGCGGTGCCATGTCCCTGTAAGCCGGGTCTACATCGTGCTGCATGGCCCGGATGAAGCGAACCCGTTTCTGCCTGTGGAGGTCACAGCTGAGGCAAAGGGCTTGTACAATTGGATCAACGACAACATCTGGGTTCTGAACCGCATGCAGAAGGAACCGGAAGAGGTACAGGTAGAGCCGGGTGAGTGCTGTACTAAGCCCCTATGAATGTTGGTACTATGCATATTGTCACACCGAACCGACGCGCATTGAGACGCTTGAATAGAATTATGATAGATGAAACCATCAATGAACAAAACCGGGCTTCTCATCGACCCTATTATGACCAGACGGAAGAGTGCTGGCGAGTGACCTTCCCAGACAGGGATGCGGAAGAGGGCGACCTCCTGTATGTCGCAGGTGAATATGCGCTGAAGTGTCTGTACTTCCCATATCACACGATGAAAGCTGTAGGCGGCGACGGACATGCCCACAATTTCGAGGGTGTTCTGGAGGCGCTGCTGAACGATCCGGAAGAGTTCTCCATCCAGGGGTTTGAGGAGTACTATTCAAAGCAGGAAATTGAAATGCTGGGGGCAATCCAGAAGAGACTGAGGGAATGATTACATGGAGACAAAGTATTACATTGTCGCCCGCATCGACGGGGACTATGCCTGGCTGAACCGCACGGACGCGGAGGAGGAGCCTCTGTTCATCGCCCGGGCGCTGCTGCCGGAGGCAATCGACGAGGGGACGAAGCTGAAGTATGAGATGCTTCAGTACGAGATCATATGAAAATCTATGTTGACGCGGACGCCTGCCCGGTGACGCGCATCGCCGAACGGGTGGCGAAGGAGCACGGCATCCCCGTGGTGCTGCTGTGCGACACGAACCATGTGCTGTCCTCGGATTACAGCGAGATCCGTGTTATTGGAGCCGGGGCGGACGCGGTGGACATCGCGCTGATCAATATCTGTCAGCGCGGGGATATCGTAGTCACGCAGGATTACGGTGTTGCGGCGTTGGCGCTGGGGAAAGGTGCGAAGGCCATCCACCAGAGCGGACGATGGTACACAAACGAGAACATTGACGGCCTGCTGATGGAGCGCCATATGGCAAAGGTCGCCCGGCGCAAGAGCAAGAACCACCTGAAGGGCCCGGCGAAGCGCACCGACGAGGACGACCGGCGGTTTGAGGAGAGCTTCCGAAGGCTGCTCGAACAGGAGGATGGACGATGAAGCTGTGGTGCTTCGGAGATTCCAACACCTATGGCTACGACCCGTGCGGCTTCTTCGGCGGGCGGTATGCCGCGCCATGGCCGGAGCTGCTGGCGGAGAAGACCGGCTTTCAGGTCATCAACGACGGGAAGAACGGGCGGATGATTCCCGAACGGGAA
>CADBZH010000030.1 GCA_902799045.1 uncultured Eubacteriales bacterium | reverse complement strand
GCCCTCCGCTTCGCCTCGGTTCACGGCGTTTTACTCATAGAATTCTGACTGTTTCTTGTACTCTCTCTGTATCGTTTTCAAGGTTCGCGCTCCGCTCCTACAGAGGCTTTTCCGCCCCTGTCCTCGCGACAGCTTGGTTAGTATATCAAAGCGTACCTTGAATGTCAAGCGTTACAGCACACAAATTACCAATTTATAACATCTGTATTTCAATTTTCGTCACAATCAGCGCAGAAGCGGCTGGATCTGGCGCCCCGACAGCGCCGCCGCCACCGTTTCCGGCAGAAGCTCGAACCGGGCCACCAGCGAATTGGGCTTTCCGAGCGCGTCATCCTGCGCGAAAGGCACGAAGAAGACGTGTTTCATTGCCAGCAACTGCCCGATATTGCGCGCGTTCTGTGCCAGCGCGTCGTTGCTGGAGACGGCGATCACCAGCGGCCTGCCGTTTCTCAGGTGTGACTTCGCCGCCAGGGTCACAGGCGTATCCGCGATGCCGTTTGACAGCTTCGCCAGCGTATTGCCGGTGCAGGGCGCGATCACCAGCGCGTCCAACAGCTTCTTCGGCCCGATGGGCTCGACCTGCGCAAGGGTCGTCAACGGCGGTCTGCCGGTGATGGACTCGAATTCTCGCCGCGCTTCCTCCGCCGGATAGAAGCGCGTGTCGACGTTCGCGGCGTTGAAGGATAGGATCGGCGTGAGCGCCGCGCCCGTCGCCGCCAATGCCCGCCAGGCTTCAAACACCGCCTTGAAGGTGCAGAAGGAGCCCGTCATCGCGCAGCCGATGCGCTTTTCCATCAGCTCAGTCACGCCCCTCACCCCTCTCATGCCGGTCGATTGACCGCAACAGCGCCTCCGCCGCGCTCCTGGGGCAGCAGCGACCCGGCAGCGCCGGCTCCCGCCAGGCCCGAAGTCCCATCGCCCACGCCGCGCTCAGGTCGATGCCGTAGGGCGGACTGGCAAGGTCGATGAGCAGCGTGTCGCCGCCGACCCGTTCGAGCCGCCCGGCATCCAGCACGGCACTCGGCGCGGTGTTGAACACCAGGTCGCACTCCGGCAGGACGCGAGCGAGCTCGTCCGTGGGCACCGCCTCCGCGCCGCGCTCTGTCGCGCGGTTTCGCCCGGATTCGCCTCGGGAGGCCACCGTCGTCTTTGCGCCCATGCCCACCAGCAGCTCCGTCAGGGCGCGGCCCACCCGGCCCCAGCCGATGACCAGGCAGCGGAGGTCGCGCAGCGCCCGATCCGACGCCCGCATGGCCGCGGCAACGGCGCCCTCCGCCGTCAGCGTCGCGTTTTCCATGAGCAGCGCCTCGTCCGCCCACAGGTCGATCACCCGCCGGTCGCAGGCCGGATGCTTCGGGCCGCAGGCGTACACCCGCGCCTCCTCCGGCAGTTTCGAAAGCAGCGCTTCAAAGGAAATCGAGGTGTCGCTCAGCTTCGGCGGACAGTTCGTGACGACGGCCCCGGCCCGTGAAAGAACGTCCGCGTCCGGCGGCGTTCCCTCGCCGCCCAGAGCCGCGACGGCCGCTCCCCGCTTCGCGAGCAGCCTTGCCAGCCACGTCAGCCGCGCATCGCCGCCGATGATGACATAGTCCATGCCCATTCCCCCTTTTCACGGGGTATCCTATGGCAGGAGGCGGAAAAGGGTGCGAGAGGAAGGCGCGGAATCGGTTGAAATGAGCACGCCTGAAACAGAGGTGGGGAGATCGCGGAGGCCGCCCAGAACGCATCGTGTGCAAAAGCGATGTTTCCGGGTTTTACGAGCAGACCGCCAAAGAATCGCGTTCTTCGGGTCTTGGGAGACCCCGGGGACCTCATCCGACCTCGCTGCGCTCGGCCACCTTCCCCATCGGGGGAAGGCTTGGGAGGACGCCCCGTCGGCCAACACCCTCATCCGGGGAAGGCTCGACAACCCCTCCGGCGCTTCGCGCCACCTCCCCTTACACAAGGGAGGCATTGGGCGGGCAGGGCAATGCCGGGATCGCGTGCGTACCACTTCCCGTGATAAGAGAGACCGGATTGCCACGTCGCCCCAAAGGGGCTCCTCGCAATGACGCGGTGCGAATCGGCATCGAATCACGTCATTGCGAGGAGCGAAGCGACGTGGCAATCCGGGCCTTCAATTATGGCGGGCGGCGCATCGGCGACCCGGCGCAGGAATATCGCCGCGTCTTCTCCGATTGATTCCCTAGCCCTATCGCTGCTCCCTATTGGAAAAGGCGGTCTGCAACCGGGAAGCCTCGCCGACCGTCTCCAAGAGGGAAGGCTTGGGCCATTACACCGCCTCGGCGGCGCCCACCGGCAGGCGCAGGGTGAAGGCGCTGCCCTGGCCGGGGGCAGAGCGCAGCGTCAATTCGCCGCCCATATGCCGGGCCAGCCGCCGGGCGATGGGCAGGCCGTGGCCATGACCGCCGTCGGTCTCGCCGGGAAGGAAGATCCAGGGCTGCCGGTCCGCGGGGATGCCCACGCCGGTATCCGAGACGGTCAGCTCCACGGCGTCGCCCAGCGCGACCAGACTGACGCGGATGGCGCCGCCGCGCGGCGTGAAGCGCAGCGCGTTGGAGAGGAGGTTCAGGAGGATGCGCGAGAGGCCGTCCTCGTCCAGCGGCAGCGCGAGGGACGCGACGTTGGACGAGCAGCGCAGCGCAACGCCCCGTTCCTCGGCGCAGGGACGGCAGCTGGCGCACAGCGTCCTGACGCAGGCGACGGCGTCGACGCGCTCCACCCGCGCCGCGGCGGTCGCGCCGGTCAGGGCCGTCTCCAGCAGCCGCTGGGCCTGGTTCACCGAAGCGATCAGCATGTCCGCGTAGGCCTTGCCATCCAGCGCGGGGTCGTCCAGCGCCATTCGCAGCAGCTTCGCGCTGGAGACGATCAGCTGCATCGGCATCCTCAGGTCGTGGGCCAATTCGACATCATCAAACCGCATAAAAACACCTTCCCGCATACATAGTGGCACTATATATGCGGGAAGATGCAATCATATGACCAAGCGGAAGGCCTATCCCAGGCTCTTCAGCGCGAGGAAGATCAGCTCGTCGGCCTTTTCAGTCTGGCCGGCCACGCGGCTGACGGCCTTCGCGGCCTCGGAGGCGCTGTATCCCAGAGCGGCGAGCGCCGCGACGGCCTCGGCCTCGGGGCCCGCGGAGGCGCTTCGGGGCGAGACGCTCGCGCCGCTGCCGGTCAGCTCGCTGTCCTCCACCTTGTCCTTCAGCTCCAGCACCAGGCGCTGGGCGGTCTTCTTGCCGATGCCGGGCACCCGGGTCAGGGCGCCCGCGTCTCCGGAGACGAGCGCCAGCGACAGGTCGCGCACGCTCATGGCGGAGAGGATCTGCAGCGCCGTGCGGCTGCCGACGCCGTTGACGCCCTTCAGGCGCTCGTACATGGCCTTCTCCTCGCGGCTGTAGAAGCCGAAGAGCTCCATGGCGTCCTCGCGCACGTTCAGCACGCTGTAGAGCTTCATGCGCTCGCCCACCTGCGGGGCCATTTGCAGCGTCGCCCCGCTGACAAACAGCAGGTAGCCCACGCCGTTCACATCCAGCACGATGGAATCCGCCGCCTTTTCCGCGACGACGCCGTCAAAATGCGCAAACATCGAAATTCTCCCTTCGGCCAGTGCGGCTATTGAATCTTGAACAGCTTTTTCATGTTCATGGAGTTGGCGTGGGTCAGGGCCACGGCCAGGGCGTCGGCGGCGTCGTCCGGGCGGGCGATGTCCTTCATCTTTAAGAGCATCTTCACCATCTGCTGCATCTGGTGCTTGTCCGCGCCGCCATAGCCGGTCACGGCCTGCTTGATCTGCATCGGGGTGTACTCGTACAGGTTTTCGGTGCGCTGCACCACCGCCAGCAGCGCCACGCCGCGGGCATGGCTCACGGCGATGCCGGTGGTGATGTTCTTGGAGAAGAACAGCTCCTCAAAGGCCACGTCGTCGGGGTTGTAAATGTCCATCAGCTGGTTCATGCCCTGGTAGATAGCCCGCAGCCGCTGGGGCATGGGCTGGCCCGCCGGGGTCGTCAGCGTGCCGAACTGGATCAGCCGCCGGTTCTGGTTGTCCGCCTCGATCACGCCATAGCCCAGCGTGGCAAGGCCCGGGTCGATGCCCAATATGATCATAGTGCCTCCGTGAAACGAGAATCATTGCTATTCATCATAGCACATCGAGGGAAAAAATGCAAACGTGTCCCGCGCAGGCCAGGGCAAAGTCATTTACCTGGATGAGAGCAATTTCCTACAAAGCAAATGATGTCGCCCTGTCGCGCAGACGGCTGACAAGCCAAAAGAAGGGGCGCCGTCGCCGCGCCCGCCGGGTACAACGATGCGAATCGTGCCCGGGCGGGCGGCGCAACGCCGCCCCTGCGAGGATCAGCGAAGAACCGTCTGTCACTCCGCCGCCGCGATGCTCGCGGAATCAAACGTGACGGTGTAGTCCACCTCGGTGGCGGGCTGGATGGCGGTGCTGTCCACGATGATGGACAGGCCGCGGTCGAAGGCCGCCACGGGCACGGTGAAGGCCACGCCCTCGTCCGCCGCCTCCGGCAGCAGCTTCTCGCCGTTCACGATCACGTAGTCGATCTTCGTGGTGGCAAACACCAGCCTCGCGGAGCAGACGCCGTTTTCGACGGTCAGCGTCACGGGATCGACCAGCCTGGCCCGGCCGCCCTCGAGGGTCGCGTTCACGAGATACGCGCCGTCGGCGAGCTCGACGCCCGACGCCTCGCGCCAGGCCTCCGGGGGCAGGGAATCCGCCCGGAACAGCAGCGTGCGCGGATACCACAGCTGCTTCTTCGCGGAGAAGGCCGCGCAGTCCACTCCCGCGTCCAATGCCGGCACCGGCAGGGTGAAGAAAAAGCTCTCGCCCTCGGTCTCGAGGGGCAGCAGCTCTGCCTCGTCCGCCTGGGCGGCCTCCTCGGCGGAGCCGGGATACATGTAGCTGTAAGATTCGCTCTTCATGCGCAGAGTCGCTGTCATCTGCCCGTCCGCGACGGTCAGCACGCAGCCGACGACCTTGAACATCGACGAGGAGGACTCCACGGCCACCTCATACGTGCCGTCGTTCAGCGCCGCGGCGGTCACGGGCGTCATGCCGGGTTCCACCACGTCCACCACGTCGGTCATGTCGGCGGTGTCCGCCACCTGACCCATTTCCCCCTCCGCCAGGGCCGCGCAGCCCAGCATCAGCAGGAGGACGACAGCCAATAAGCGCTTCATAGCCGTTGCACCTCCCGTCATTCGCCTTCCGCCGCCTTGACGGCCGCCTGGGCGTGCTCGACGTAGAGCTGCTGGATCCGGGGCTCCTGGCCCAGGCCTTCCAGCACGCATTCCACCTCATAGCCGGCGTTCGTGAAGAGGCTCTTCCAGGAATCCTCGTCGTCGCCCGCCATGTCGTTGTTGGCGTGGTCGCCGCAGACCACCATCATGTCGCGCAGCACGACGCGCTTGTAGCCCTTGCCCTCGATGGCGGCCAGCACGTCCTCCACGGAGGGCTCGGCCTCCACGGTGCCGATGTAGTAGTTGTCCGCGCCCTTGTCGCTGAGGATGCCCTGCATCCTCGCGTACACCGCGTTGGACTCGTGCTCGGTGCCGTGGCCCATGTAGACCAGCGCGGTCTCGCCGTCGTCATAGTCCTTCAGCAGGTCGATCATCACGTCCGCCACGCGGTCGAAGTCGTCGTCGCTGGTCAGCAACGGCTCGCCCACGAAGATGCCGCCCTCGAAGGCGTCGGCGTATTCGGCCAGCTCGGCGACCACGTCATCATACTCGAAGCCGTGCATCAGGTGCGTCGGCTGCACGACCAGCGTCTTCACACCGTTGGCGATGGCGCGGTCCAGGGCCTCGGCCACGTTGTCGATGTGCAGGCCGTCGCGGCGCTCCACATGGTCGATGATGATCTGGGCCGTGAAGCCGCGGCGCACGGAATAGGCCGGGATCGCCTCGGCGATGGCGCTCTCGATCGCGCCGATGGTCAGGCGGCGGCTGTCGTTGTAGCTGGTGCCGAAGGACACCACCAACAGCTCCTTCTCGCCGATGTCGTCCTGGTTCAGGATGTTGTCCAGGCTGGCGTCGCCGGTCTCATAGTGCTCCTCGTCCTCTTCCTCGGCGAGGGCCGCAAAGCAGCTCAGCGCCAGCACCAGCGCCACCAGGATCGCAAGCAGTTTCTTCATGGAAAAGCCTCCTCTTTCTCTCCGCAGGTGCGTCGGCCAAACAAAAATCTCCTGTCCACGGGCAAGAGAAACAGCACAGGCTTGCGTCTGTGTGCGGTACGATCAGTTGCTCGTGATCCGGAGCCGTTCGGCCCCTGTACCGACACGAGGCAGGTCTCCTGGCTTGAGGATCATCGGGCGGCGCGGCCTTCCCGGCTTTCGCCAGTGGCGCGTTTGGCGTCGTCCTCCCCTGATACAGTGACGAGTTCGTACAGGATTCCCACCTGTTTCCCTATTCTCGCCCGCGACGCTGCGATACAGCTCCGGGCGCACCTCGTGCCTTATGCGGTTTTTCATTCCGCTCTCGCGGTTAGAAGTATTTTACCACAACGGCGAGGGGATTGCAAGATGGAGTTGCGCGTGATATGATGGATGCAGAACGAAGAACGGAGATCGATCCTATGGACGCTTCCACCATCATGCGCGCCTATGCGGCGCTGGGCGACCTGACGCCGATGCTCACGGACTGCGGACTGCTCTGCAGCGCGGCCTGCTGCCGGCCCGACGAGGACGGCCAGGGCGGCGTGCACCTGTTTCCGGGCGAAAGGGCGGCGCTTGGGGATTGCGCGTGGGGCCGGATCGTCCCCGGCGGGCTCGCGCCGATGCTGGTGTGCGAGGGGCCGTGCGAGCGCGACCGGCGGCCGCTGGGCTGCCGCATCTTTCCGCTGACGCCGGTGCGGGGCAGGAGCGGAAAATGGACCGTGCGGATGGACGCGCGCGCCCGGGCGATGTGCCCGCTGGCGAGAAGCGGCGTCGGCGGCCTCGACCCGGCGTTCGTCCGCGCCGCTCGGGACGCCCTGCGCGTCGTTGCCGAAGACCCGGAGGGCGAGGCGTTCCTCGAAAGGTGGTTCCATCTGGAGGAGGAATATCGCAGGCCGCTTTGGTAGGTCGCTCCAATTCCCCAGAAAAATAACGTTTCCCTATGGTAATTCCCACCGGAATGTGTTATAATGAGGATGTGTTTCTATTCTTATCCGCAATGGAGCGTGACGAATTTGAACCATTTACAGGCGTTTTTGAACGCCATGCAGGCGGGCGCGGCGCTGGCACACCGGCCGGAGAACCTGCGCTGGCTGGCGGGCTACACCGGCGAGGGCTGCCTGTTCATCGTCCGGGACGCTCAGGTGATCCTGACGGACTCCCGCTATACGGAGCAGGCCCGGCGCGAGGCTCCGGACTGGGAGCTGGCACAGGTATCCGCTGAGCGCGACTATTCCGCGCTGATCCGGGACCTGGCCGCAAAGCACGGCGTCCGGCAGATCCACGTGGAGACCGACTACCTGACCTACGACGCCTATCGCCGGCTGGACGCGGCGCTCGAGGGCGTGGAGCTCGTCCCGATGGACGGTATCCCCGAGAAGCTGCGCGAGATCAAGGACGAGGATGAACTGGAGAGCATCCGCAGGGCGGCGGCCATCGCCAGCGACGCCTTCATGAACATCCTGCCCAGCATCCACGCGGGCATGACGGAAAAGCAGGTCCAGCGGGTGCTGGAGTTTGAGATGCTGGAGCTGGGCAGCGAGGGTGTGGCCTTCGACACCATCGCGGCGGCGGGCCTCAACGGCGCGCTCCCCCACGCGACGCCCTCCGACCACGTGATCGAAGTCGGCGAGCTGTTGACGCTGGACTTTGGCGCGACGGTGAACGGCTATCGCTCGGACATGACCCGCACGGTGGGCTTTGGCAGGATCACCGGCGAATTGAAGCAGATCTACGAGACGGTGCGCATGGCCCAGCAGCTCGGGCTGGACGCGCTGGCCGTGGGCAAGAAATGCGGCGACGTGGACCGCGTGGCCCGCGACTACATCGACGCCCGATATCCCGGTGCCTTCGGCCACAGTCTGGGGCACGGCGTCGGCCTGTTCATCCACGAACAGCCCCGGCTGGCGAAGGGCAGCGAGCAGATCCTCCGCCCCGGCAACGTGGTGACGGTGGAGCCCGGCATCTACATCCCCGGCGTGGGCGGCTGCCGCATCGAGGACACCGTGATCATGACGGCGGACGGCGTGATCAACACCATCGCCGCGCCGAAGCACCTGATCGAGCTTTAGTATGTTTTTCAGCGCGCCTCGCGCTGTGATCATAAAACCCCGACTACTATTTGAGGAGGCACATTCCCCATGATTAACGCAAGCGATTTCAGAAACGGCGTCACCTTTGAGATGGACAACGGCGTGTGGACCATCGTGTCCTTCCTGCACGTGAAGCCCGGCAAAGGCGCGGCCTTTGTGCGCACGAAGCTGAAGAACGTCGTCACCGGCGCGGTCATCGAGCGCACCTTCAACCCCACCGAAAAGTTCCCCAAGGCCTACATCGAGACCAAGGAGATGCAGTACACCTACAACGACGGCGATTTCTATCACTTCATGGACATGGAGACCTATGACGACCTGGCCCTGACCCACGACCAGGTGGAGGACGCCATCCCCTTCGTGAAGGAAAACACCAACGTGACCGTGCGCTTCTTCAAGGGCGCGCCCTTCAGCGTGCAGCCGCCGAACTTCGTGGAGCTGGAAGTCACCAACACCGAGCCCGGCTTCAAGGGCGATACCGCCGCGAACACCACCAAGCCCGCCACCTTCGAGACCGGCCTGGTGCTGCAGGTGCCGCTGTTCATCGAGACCGGCGAGATCCTGAAGATCGACACCCGCGACGGCGGCGAATACCTGGGCCGCGCCTGATCGGCGGGGCTGACCGTCACTCGCTGCCGCCCTTTCTGAGATCGGTTTTCGCGCCGCTGATTCAAGCGCGAATGACCTGCGGCTGCAAAAACGCATATCAAGGCCGATGGACTGCCATCGGCCTCATTTGAATAAACTATTTTGGTTATACTGCCCATTGACGGGAGGTGCGGAATATGGAAAACCTCGGCAAGAAGGTTGGCTTTTTGAAGGGCCTGATGGAGGGCGGCAGCATTGACGCGGACAACGCCAACGGCAAGCTGCTGGCCGGCATCGTGGATCTGCTGGGCGATCTCTCCGATCGCGTGGAGGCCATCGACGAGCTGCTGGACGACCTGAACGACTATGTGGAGAGCATCGACGAGGATCTGTCCGAGCTGGAAGGCGCGGGCGACGACGACATGGAGGATTTCTTCGACGATGACGACGACGCGCTGGACTTTAACGACGATGACGACGACGAGCTGTTCCCCAGCGCCGAGGACAAGCTGCACCTGCTGCGCCCCGCCGAGGCCCCGAAGGACGACGAGGAGTCGCTGGCGGGCAACCTCTGCCCGAAGTGCAGCCGCATGTTCTTCACGTCGCTTACTGACGACGCCGACGCGGAATACATCTGCCCGCACTGCGGCGAGCGAATCAGGCCGGTGGCCCTGACCCCGGACAACGCGCCCATCGCGAAGCCGGCGGAAAAGGAATAAGCATCAAAAAGCCCTCCCCCCTTGCACAGGGGAGGGCTTTTTTGCTCTTCACGGGAACTTTGGGAATGAGACGAGGGGACTTCCCGTTTTTTTGATGCCGTTCGCTGACGGATCGCACAGATCCTTCGCTGCGCTCAGGATGACGGGGATCGCGATACGCTGTCATCCCCGAAAGCCCGCGAAGCGCAGGATCTGTGCGCATGGCAGGCCGGCTGCATTTCGCTGGTTTCCCCGGGGTTACCGTGATGAATGCGTTTCAACCCGTCCAGCCTTATTCCAGCGTCGCCGCGGCGGCCTTCTTGATGGCCTTCTGATGGGCGGAGTCCACCTTGTCGTTGTAGTGGCAGCGGCTATTGGTGAAGTGGATGCAGTGATGGCCGTAGAAGTCGTTGTCGGTGATGCTCTGGCCGCCGTGGGGCATGCCGTTCATCGAGGCGGCGTAGTTCACGCCGTCGATGGTCACGAAGATGGCGCGGCGCTCCCAGGTCCAGCTTCCCTTGTAGACGGCCTTCAGCGCGGCGGTGTCCGCGGCGGTGAGGGGCTGGCAGTCGGCGTGGTTGATGCCGCCGGTGCGCTTCTCCTTCCAGGAGATGCCGGTCTCCACGTCGGTGATCTGGGCGATGGTGCCGCGGGCGAAGATCTTCTGGATGCCGCTGGTCCACCAGTCCATGGCCTGGGCGGTGCCCTTTGCGCCGGCGACGGTGGAGCCGCCCACGGGGCCGTTGCTCTTGTGCGCGCCGGTGGTGTAGTCCTTGTCGCCGCTGGCGACGGGGTCGTCGGAGATGTCCTCTTTGTGCATGAAGCCCTGGATGACGCCCACGCTGATCTTCACGAGCGTGTCGTTGTAGGCAGTGACGTTCACCGCGGCGTTCTGGCGCAGCGTGGCGATCTCCTTGCCGGTGGAATCGTAGACCTTGCACTTGTCGGTCTTGACATAGCCCGGCGTGGGCTTCACCGTCGTCACCGGCGATTCCTGCTGCTGCTCCGTCTGCTCGGCGGTCACCTTCCGGGTCGAGAGGTCCGCCTTCTTCATGTAGGCGGTCCTGCCGTTCATCGTGACGCGGCAGACGCTGCCCTTCACGCCGGTGACGGTCAGCTGGGTGTTCCGGGAGAGCGTCCCGGCGACCTTGCCCTTTGAGGTGTAGACCTTCGCGCCGTCGACGGCCACGTAGGCGGTGGCGGTTTGGCCCTCGTCCGTCTCCGCGGCGGGCGGCTCGGCGGTGTCGGCCGCGGCCTTCAGGTCTGCCTTCAGCATGTAGGCGGTCAGGCCGTTGCGCTCCACCCGGCAGATCTTGCCCTTCATGCCGGTGAGCGTCAGCGCGGTTTCCGCGGGCAGCGTGCCGAGCACGGCGCCGGTGGCGTCGTAGACCTTCGCGTCGTCCCTGGCGGTATAGACGGTCATCTGCTCCGCCATGCCCGGCAGGCACAGGGCCAGGATCAAGGCACAGGCGAGCAAAAATGTCAGAATGCGTTTGCGCAGTCGAATACTCATTTCAAAGCCTCCGATGGGATCTTGATGCTCTCATTATATTACTTTTTTATTTCAAAATCAAGCCATTTATGAATATTTGTATCAAAATCTTGTAATAATTATGCTATCCCCCTGCCGTTTGCAGAATTTTGCACCCTTTTCGCCCGCGGGCATAGGATGCACTGTGGGCCGCTGAAAGGCCCGCCGCGACAAACGAGGAGGTATGAACATGAGCTTTTACAGCTACAAGAACGCGAATTCGGACACCTGTCCCGGCGTCGTGAACGGGAACATCCTCTCCGGACTGAACCAGCGCGTCTGCGTGCAGGTCAAGAACATCTACGACAGCTGCATGCAGCAGCAGCAGCTGGACGACGAGCGCATCGTGATTGAGAACATCGTGCCGGTGCTGCCGGGCAACGACTGCCAGGGCACCACCCGCCCCTGCGCCTGCGACTGCAACGGCAACCGCTGCAACTGCGAGTGCCCGCCCAGCAGCATCCCCATCACCCACGACGAGGCCGTGCAAAACGCCGAGAACAGCTTCGATCCCCTGCCCCGCCCCACCGGCGCCTGGACCTTCGAGAGCTGCCGCAGCTCCACCACCGCCGGCCGCATCTCCAACCTCTCCGTCGAGCGCATGACCGACCGGCCCCAGTTCGCCCGGGTGCGCTGCACCGTGGACGTGCCGCTGGACGTGCTGTTCCTGGACCAGCGCTGCCAGGAGTGGATGGGCCAGACCGTCGTCCAGGTGGACAAGGATATCCTGCTCTGCATCCCCGACGATTCCATCATCCCCTTCACCCTGGAAAGCCTTGTGAGCGCGATTTGCGTGTCCGGCTCTTACATCGGCAACTGTGCCTTCGACATCACCGTCTGCGTCACCGTGGTCCTCAAGGTGCTCGCGGAGGTGGACATCCTGATCCCCACCTACGGCTTCTGCCAGGTGCCTCCCTGCGAGGAGTTCGCGGAGAATGTGTGCGACGAATTCTTCTCGCTGCCGCTGTTCCCCCAGTCCTCCTGCGCGTTCGAGCCGGTGGGCGAAGCCGGCGGGAACGGCACGGCCACCAGCGCCACCGGCGGCTGCTACAGCTGCGGCCCGGTGAATCCGGTGAAGGGCGGCAGGCTCAGCCAGTGCAGCAACTGCGGCACCACCTGCGTGAGCAAGAACAACCTGTGCCCGCGCTGCGGCAGCACGATGACGAACCTGAACTGACGACCGACCCGTGGGAACGGGACCGCGTCTCCCCGGCGCGGTCCCCGTTTTGTCGAAGAAATCTGCCCGGCGATAGACAGCCGCGGCCCTTATGTGCTATAGTAGTCTGAAAAAGCACAAGGTGTCCCGGCGAGACATCCTTCGCGCGATGATCGCGGCGGAGGATGTGTTGGTCAAGCTGCTGGAGTGCGCCCCGGCAGGGGCGACGGTGACCATCGAGGCGACGGGCCGCCTGGGCGGCGTCACGCTGCGGCTGAACGCGCAGGGCACGCCCTTTGACGCCGGAGAGATCGGCGCGCAGCTGTACAACAGCAACGAAACCGATCATGACGCGGAGGCCAGCGAGGTCATCCGCACGATGCTGAAAAAGCTGCTGGGCGACAGCCTCGAATGCCAAAACCGACACGGCGTGAACCACGTGACGATGCGCGTGAAGCGCTCGCCCTACGCCTCGCTGATCAACACGCTGATCGCGCTGACGCTGGGCCTCGGCACGGGGTTCCTGTTGAAGGCGCTGCTGCCCGGCGCGGCGAGCGCGGTGTCCGACAACGTATTCACGCCGGTATACACGATGTTCATGAACGCGCTGAAGCTGATCGTGGGGCCGCTGGTGTTCTGCTCGGTGGCCTCGAGCATCGCAGACTTCAGCGACCTGAAGGCGCTGGGGCGCATCGCGGCAAGGGTGGTGGGACTGTATTTGATCACATCCGTGCTGGCCATCGGCGTGGGCCTGCTGACCTACCGCGTATTCCCCATCGGGAATCCCTCGCTGGCCTCGGCGGTCACAGATGCCGCCAGCGCCACCATCGCCAAGAGCGAGGGCGTCTCGATCTCGCTGCGCGACACACTGATGGGCATCGTGCCCACCGATATCATCACGCCCTTCCAGAAGTCGGACATGCTGCAGCTGATCTTCATGGCCACGATCCTGGGCATGGCGGCGGCCATCCTCCCGTCGTCGGAATCCGGGCTGAGAAAGGCGCTGAACACGTTGAACCGCGTGTTCTCGCTGATCACGAGCAAGCTGGTGGCGTTCATCCCGCTGGTGGTGTTCTGCTCGACAGCCAAGATGATGATTTCCATGAACCTGTCCAACCTGGCAGGCGTGCTGGTGTGGGTGCCCGTGATCTACGTGGCCGACATGGTGATGATCGGCGTGTACCTGCTGCTGGCCCAGCTGGCCCGGTTGAACCCGCTGAAATTCCTGTCGAAGTACTATCCCGCGATGGTGACGGCCTTCACGTTGTCCTCCAGCAACGCGACGCTGCCCTCGTCGGTCAAGCAGTGCGAGGCGATGGGCGTGTCCAGCCGGGTCTACTCGTTCTCGCTGCCGCTGGGCGCGACCATCAACATGGACGGCTCCTGCATATCGCTGATCATCTCCGCGCTGTTCATGGCGCGCATCTTCGGCGTCCCCGTCACGGGCAGCGTGCTGCTGTCGCTGTTCATCGCCATCATGGCGCTGTCCGTGGGCAGCCCCGGCGTTCCCGGCGGCAACCTGGTCTGCCTGGCGCTGCTGATCCCCCAGATCGGCATTCCCGCCGAAGCCATCAGTCTGGTCATGGGCCTGTATCCGCTGGTGGGCATGATGCAGACCTGCGCCAATGTCACCGGCGACGCCGTGGTGTCCACCATCGTCGCCAAGCGTGAAGGCCTGCTGGATGAAAAGAAATACAACGCGTGACGGCTGCACGGAAGCGCGTTTGAACGATAGCATGAAAAAGGCGGGTCTTTACGGAAAGCCTGGGTATCTCCTGATAACCCCGTCAGTCGCCTTCGACGCCAGCTTCTCCAGGAGGGAGCCTTTTGGCGACGAGGGCAGGTCAATTGGCCGCCCTCCCCGAGGGAGGTGGCAGCCCGCAGGGCTGGCGGAGGGAGTCGGCATTCCCCACTTTTCCGTGAAGAGCCAAAAAAGGACGCCGCATGGCGTCCTTTTTCATCACACTCTACTTCCTGCGCAGCACCCAGACGTAGCGGCCGGTGTCCGCACGGCTGCCGTGGTAGTCGCCGAAGCAGTCCACCACCTCCAGGCCGCAGAGCTCGATCAGGTACAGCATCTCCTGCCGGTAGGTCTGGCGCATCTTCAGCGGACGGACGCGCTCGGCGATGACCTTGCCCGCGTCGTCGAGCGTCTCAAACTTCCAGTTGCCGGACATGATCTGCGTCATGGGGTCGTAGGTGATGGCGTTGTAGATGCGCTCCCGATGGCCGTCGCGGTTGGTATATTCCAGCCGGAAGCTGTAGTCCTCCGGGGTGGTGCGCATCTGCCGGGCCTGAAACAGCGGATGCGGCGCGAAGGTGTTCAGGGAGAGCAGTCCATCCTCCGTCAGGCAGTCCCGCAGGCTCAACAGCGCCCTGCGCTGGTCCTCGGGCGTCGTCAGGTGCATGAAGCCGCTCCGGGCGATGACGATCAGGGAATACTTCCGCCCCGGGCGCAGATCCGTCATGTTGGCGGCAAACACGCGGGGGTGGAGGCCCAGCGCCTCGGCCTTCGCCCGGGCGACCTCGCACATGGCTTCGGAGATGTCGGTGCCCTCGGCCTCCAGGCCCGCCTGCAAGAGGGGCAGCAGCACCGCCCCGGTGCCGCAGGCCACGTCCAGCGTACCGGCCCGGCCATTGGCGCGGGCCAGGTCCAGGTAGAAGTCCTGGAAGCCCTCGTAGTTGTCGTGCTCGCTGTACATCACGTCCAGGTAGGCGTCGTAGTTCTCCGCGACGTCCCGATAGTCGTGCAGGTCCATGGTTGGCCTCCTTTCTGGCCCGGTACGGGTGTGACGACCTTGTTTCCGTTGTGGACGACCCGTATGCCGCCCCCGCGGAATCACGCGGCAGCCGCTGTTCCTATTCCCTGATCCCTAGAGTGTGTTTCTAAATGCCGGGAGATGCGGTTTCGAGCGGATTTCGCTGCATTTCAAGGCGATTTTCCGCAGGCTTAGTGGGGCTAAGTCAAGGGAAATCAACGCAGAAATGCAGTCAAAGACGCCGAAAATGCACTTCAGGCATTTTAGAAACACACTCTGATCCCTGTCCCTCACGTCAACTCGCTCTTGCCGGTATACAGCTCGTAATAGCGGCCCTTCATGGCCAGCAGGTCGTCGTGGTCGCCGCGCTCGATGATCTCGCCGTTCTCCAGCACCATGATGGCGTCGGCGTTGCGGACGGTGGAGAGGCGGTGGGCGATGACGAAGGTGGTGCGCTCGGCCATCAGGCGGTCCATGCCGTGCTCGATGTGGCGCTCGGTGCGGGTGTCGACGGAGCTGGTGGCCTCGTCCAGCACCAGGATTGGCGCCTTGCTCAGGGCGGCGCGGGCGATGTTCAAAAGCTGCCTCTGGCCCTGGGAGAGGTTCGCGCCGTCGCCCTCGATCATGGTGTCGTAGCCGTCGGAGAGCCGGCGGATGAAGCTGTCGGCGCTGGCGGTCTTCGCCGCGGCGACGACCTCCTCGTCCGTGGCGTCCAGCCGCCCGTAGCGGATGTTCTCCATCACGGTGCCGCTGAACAGGTGGGTGTCCTGAAGCACCATGGCGATGTTGCGGCGTAGGAAGTCGCGCGGCAGGTCCTTGATGTCGATGCCGTCGACGGTGATCCTGCCGGAATCAATGTCGTAGAAGCGGTTCAGCAGGTTCGTGATGGTGGTCTTGCCCGCGCCGGTGGAGCCGACGAAGGCGATCTTCTGGCCGGGCTTGGCGTAGAGGCTGATGTGCTTCAGCACCGTCTTTTCCGGCACGTAGCCGAAGCTCACGTCGTCCAGGATCACGTGGCCCGCCAGCTTTTCGGGGGGCTTCACGCCGGACGCGGCGTGGATCTCCTCCGGCTCGCGGTCCATCAGGCTGAACACGCGCTCCGCGCCGGCGAGGGCGGAGAAGATGGTGGCCATCTGCTGGGAGATCTCGTTGATCGGACGGGCAAACTGGCGGGAGTAGTTCACGAAGATGGCCAGGCCACCCACGTCAAACCGCCCCAGGGCGCAGAGCACGCCGCCGATGCCCGCCGTCAGCGCGTAGCTGACCTGGGCGAGGTTGCCGGTGATCGGGCCCATGATGCCGCCGAAGAACATGGCGTTCTGCTGCTTGTGGCGCAGGTCGTTGTTCAACAGGTTGAACTCCTGCTCGCACTCCGCCTCGTGGTTGAACACCTTCACCACCTTCTGGCCCGCCACCGATTCCTCGATGTAGCCGTTGGCCGCGCCCAGCGCCGCCTGCTGGGCGGAGTAATACTTGCGGCTCTTTCCGATGATGAAGCGGCTGGTGAGCGTGAAGATCGGGATGAACACCAGCGTGATCAGCGTCAGCCAGATATTCGTGTAGATCATCATCGCCAGCGTGCCGATCAGGTTGATGACGCCCGAGGCCATGCTCATCAGCGACTGGTCCAGCATCAGGCCGATGTTGTCCACGTCGTTGGTGAAGCGGCTCATCAGGTCGCCGGTGGACTCGTTGTCGTGGAAGCGCAGGGGCAGGCGCTCGACCCGCGTGAACAGGTCGTCGCGGATCTTCTGGATGGCGCTGCGGGACACGCCGATCATCAGCCGGCTCTGCAGCCAGGAGCTGGCCACGCCCACCAGGTAGATCGCCGCCAGCACGCCCAGCATAATCGCCAGGTATTTCACGCGGTCGCCGGCCGGGGTTTCGCCGTTGGCGATGTTGTTGATGACCGGGCGCAGCACATAGCCGCCCGCCAGGCTTGCGCCGGTGCTGAGCAGCATGCACAGCAGAGCCAGCACCATCCGGGGCTTGTACTCCGAGACATACGAGAGGATGCGCCCGATGGTCTGTCGGGAGTTCTTCGGCTTGCCCTTGAAGTTGTTCGTGGCCGCCATGGGGCCGCGCCCGGAGGCCGCGACGGCGCTGTTGTACTGCTTTTGCAGCGTTTCAAGCGTTCTCGCCATTTAGGCCACCTCCTTTTCGGAGACCTGGGAATGATAGATCTCCTGGTATTCCCGGTTGGAGGCCAGCAGCTCCTCGTGGGTGCCGACGCCGGTGATCATGCCGTTGTCCATGACGACGATCTTGTCGGCCTCCTGCACGGAGGAGATGCGCTGGGCGATGATCAGCTTCGTGGAATCCTTCAGCTCGTTGCGGAAGGCGGCGCGGATGGACGCCTCGGTGGCAGTGTCCACGGCGCTGGTGGAGTCGTCCAGGATCAGTATCTTCGGGTGCTTCAGCAGGGCCCGCGCGATGCACAGCCGCTGCTTCTGGCCGCCGGACACATTCACGCCGCCCTGCTCCAGCTCCGTCTCATAGCCTCCCAGCAAGCGGATGAAGCCGTCGGCCTGAGCACTTTGGGCCGCCTCGGCCATCTCGGCCTCGGTGGCGCGCTCGTTGCCCCAGCGCAGGTTGTCGGCGATGGAGCCGGAGAACAGCACGTTCTTTTGCAGCACCATGCCCACGCCCTCGCGCAGGTGATAGAGGCTGTAGTCCTTCACGTCCACGCCGTCCACCAGCACCTGGCCCTCGTCCACGTCATACAGGCGCGGGATCATCGAGACCAGCGTGGTCTTGCCGCAGCCGGTGGAGCCGATGATGCCCACCGTCTGGCCCGCCTCGATCTTCAGGTCGATGCCCTTCAGCACGTGGTTCTCGGAATTCTTGTAATAGCGGAAGCCGACGTTTTTGAATTCGATGGCACCGCGCTGCACCCGCAGGTCCCTGTGGGCGGCGTGCTCGTCGCTCAGGTCGATCTCCTCCTGCATGACCTCACTGATGCGGCGGGACGAGGCCAGCGCGCGGGAGGAGTTCATGAACAGCATGCCCACGATCATAAGGCTCATCAGGATCTGGGTGATATAGGTCAGGAACGCGGAGAAATCGCCCACGAGCATCTTCCCGCCGATCACCTGGTTGCCGCCGAACCACACCACGGCCAGCGTGGTGATGTTCATCATCAGCATCATCACCGGCATCATGAAGATCACCACGCCCAGGGCCCGCATGGCCGCGTCCTTCAGATCGCCGTTGGACTTGCGGAATTTCTCATCCTCGAAGTCCTCCCGCACGAAGCTCTTCACCACGCGAATGTTGGTCAGGCTCTCCTGCACGTTGTTGTTCAGCTTGTCGATCTTCTCCTGCATGACGGTGAAGCGCGGGAAGCCGAAGCGGATGATCAGGAACTGGGTGACCAGGAGCACCGGGATCGTCACGGCCAGCACCCGCGCCAGCTCCGGGTTCATGGTGATCGCCATGATCAGCGCGCCGATCATCATGCCGGGGGCGCGCAAAAACATGCGCAGCATCATGTTCACGAAGTTCTGGAGCTGGGTGATGTCGTTCGTCAGGCGCGTCACCAGCGAGCCGGTGGAATACTTGTCGATGTTCGCGAAGGAAAACTGCTGCACCTTCGCGTAGACGTCCTGGCGCAGGTCCGAGGCGAAATTCACCGAGGCCTTCGCGCCGAAATACGCGCCGCCCACGCCACCGCCCATCATCAGCAGCGCCGTGAGGATCATCAGCAGGCAGGTGACGACGATATAGCCCACGTTGTGGGTCTCGACGCCCACGTTCAGGATCTGGGAATACAGGCGCGGCATGAAGATCTCGCCCAGCACCTCGACGATCATGCAGAGCGGACCGAGCACAAAGTATTTCCAATAGGGCTTGACGTACTTGGACCATTTCATCGGCGGTCATCTCCTTCCGAACGCGCGACGGGCTCCGCGTCGCGCTTTTCCATGTTGGACAGGTTGATCAGCAGCTTCTCCAGCGTGCGGCCCATGGCCTCGATCTCCGCCCCGGAGATGCCCTCGAACATCTCCTCGCCGATCTGCCGGAACAGCGCCTGGGAATCCTCCACCACGCGCTGCCCCGCGGGCAGCAGGCTGATCTCGTTGCAGCGGCCGTCCGCGCCCTCCGCCTTCTTGACGTAACCCGCGGCCTCGAGGCCCTTCAGCATCCGCGCCACACAGGCGGGGCTCACCTCCATCGCCTCGGCCAGCGCCTTCTGGGAGGCGCTGCGCCCCAGGAAGGAGATCTTCATCAGCAGGCGGTGCTGGCTGTGGTGGACGCCGCAGCCCTCCACGCGCCGCTCCACGATGCGGTGGTGCAGGCGCATCATCCGTATGAACCTGTCGATGCTGTCGCGCACCAGCCGGGTGCGGTCGCGCTCGATCGCGTCCATGGGCATGCCTCCTCATTGGTTGGATTTGGAATAATTAACATGTAAACGATTAACACGCTAAGCATTATAGCATGGCATGCTCCGAAGGTCAAGCCGTGAAAGCCCAGAAATGGGTTAAGTTCCGGGAAACCGGAGCGTCGAAAGGCAGAATAAAGCATCCCCGGGCCAATGCCCGGGGATGCGATGGGGTCCGTGGATTAATCGTCGTCCTCTTCCTCGGCCTTGTAGGCTTCGATGACCTTCTTGGCCTCGTTGGCGGGAACCTCTTCATAGCGCTCAAACTTCATGGTGAAGGAGCCGCGGCCCTGGGTCATGGACCTCAGGTCGGTGGCGTACTTGAACATCTCGCTCAGCGGCGCTTCGCCGATGACGCGCTGCAGGTCGCCCACCTTCTCGGAGCCGAGGATGCGGCCGCGACGCTTGCTGATATCGCCGTAGATATCGCCCACGTTGGCGTCCGGCACGTCCACTTCCACGTGGTAGATGGGCTCGAGCAGGACGGGGGACGCGGTAGTCAGCTGCTTGAAGGCCAGGCGGGCCGCCGTCTTGAAGGCCATTTCAGAGGAGTCGACCGGGTGGTAGCCGCCGTCATACAGCTCGGCGGTGAGGCCCACCACGGGGAAGCCGGCGAGCACGCCGTGCTTGATGTTGTCGATCAGGCCCTTTTCAACGGCCGGGATGTACTGGCGCGGGACGGTGCCGCCCACGACGCTGTCTACAAAGTGGAACTCGGTATCGTTCGGGTCCTCGTTGGGACGGAAGCGGATCTTGACGTCGCCGAACTGGCCGTGGCCGCCGGACTGCTTCTTATGGCGTCCCTGCACGTCGATGGGCTTGCGGATGGAC
>CADBZH010000029.1 GCA_902799045.1 uncultured Eubacteriales bacterium | reverse complement strand
GGGAAACCCAAAGGGTTTTCCGGTCAGCGCTTGCGCTGACTGCATCGTTGCAATCCGAAGGATTGGGACGATGCACCTTAGACGCCGAAAATGCGCTTCGGGGATTTTAGAAACACACTCTAGTTCGCCGTCTCGCGGAGCATCACTCCTCGTCCCTGGAGAACGGCTGCAGGGCGAAGTCAAAGGTGAATTCCGCAGGCATGGCATAGCGCTGGTTCAGCGCGGGGCCGCAGCTGTTCGAGCCGATGCCGTTCTGGCGATAGTCCAGGCAGAAAACGGTGTCGCCGCAGGGCTCCAATTCAAAGTTGTGGGCCTTGCTGGTCAGCTCCTCCTGGGTGAAGCGGGAGGCGTTGAAGCTGAACTCCTCGCCCGTCACCTCCATGCCGCCCAGCGGGCCGGCGAGGCGCACGTAATCGCAATTCCAGCGGCTGCCGTTCTCCTGCGGAAAGATGTAGTCCTCATACATGCCCTCGACGGTATCGTCGTAGAGGTGCTTCACGCTGGCGCGATGCTTGTCCTTGTAGCTCTCATAGGGCCCGAAGCCGAAGTAGCGCACCTGGTTGACCTCCTCCGGCAGCATGAACCTGAGCCCGAAGCGCGGCAGCGCGGGCGCGCCGTCGCGGCGCTTCACGTGGATGCTGCCCTCGATGCGGCCGTTCATGCGCACGCGCCAGACCGCGGTGCCGGTGGCGATGTTGGGTAGGCTGATCGCGCCCAGGCTGAAGTCGGCGGTGATGACGGCGTCGTCCCCCGCCTCCACGCGCACGTCGTACACGCGGGTGATGGCCCGGTCATAGCCGAAGCGCTTCCAGAGCTCCTTGATGTACATGTCGTTGTCGGTGGGCGCGCGCCAGATGTTGAAGGCCACCGGGGCCTGCAGCAGGTGCAGCTGATCGTAGTTCAGCACGTTGAGACAGGCGGTCTGCTTGTCGAACACATAGCGGAAGTTTTCCCCCCGCAGGTTCACCGCGCGATCGTCCTCGCGCACCTCCAGTGCCAGCACGCCCTCGGGCTTGCGCGGCTTGTCCATCAGCTGGCGGCCGATCTGCTCGATGCCCAGCAGGTGCCCGGCGGGCACCAGCGGCCGGTCATAGCGCTGGCGCATCTCGAAATACACGGCGAAGGGCTGGCGCTTCGTGTCCGGCAGCGGAATCTGGAACACGCTCTCGCCATGCGGCGGAATGTCCAGCGCCTCCTCCGGCACCTGGCCATGGGCAATCTCCCGCCCGCCCTGGCGCACGGCGTAGTGCAGCGTCACGTGCTCGCCCAGGGTCGTGAAATCCAGCTGGCTGCGGATATCGAACTGCCCCGCCTCCAGGTTCACCTCGCGGATGCGGGCCGGCCGGTTCACGTTCTTGAACTCCTTCAGGCCGGTGTGCACGCGGCGATCCGGATAGACCAGGCCGTCCATGCAGAAGTTGGCGTCGTGGGGAAACTCGCCGAAGTCGCCGCCGTAGTAGTAGCGCCGACGTCCGTCGGGGTTGCGGCCCATGTCCACCGCGTGGTCGCACCACTCCCAGACGAAGCCGCCGCAATGGCCATCGTGGCGGTCGAAGCACTGGAAATAGTTCTCCAGGTCGCCGGGGCCGTTGCCCATGGCGTGGGAATACTCGCAGAGGATATAGGGCTTGTCGATGCGGCCCTCCTCAAAGTAGCGGTCGATCTCCTCGATGGTGGGATACATGCGGCTGTACAGGTCCAGGTTGTCGTGGTTGATCTCCTCGCCCGGCGGCGGGAACGAGGCCCGCTCGTAGTGCGTCAGGCGGGAGGGATCGTACTCCTTGGTCCAGCGCAGCGCCTCGTGGAAATTCGCGCCCATGCCGGCCTCGTTGCCCATGGACCAGATCACCACACAGGGCCGGTTCTTGTCGCGGATGACGCTGTGCTGCACACGATCCAGGATCGCCTCGCAGAAGCTCGGGTCCTGGGCGATGCGGTTGTAGTTCGCCTCGTTATAATCGCCGTCGTAGAACACCACGCCGTGGCACTCCAGGTCGGCCTCGGCGATCAGGTAGAAGCCGTAGTGATCGCACATGCGGGTGAACAGCGGCGAGTTGGGATAGTGGCTGGTGCGGATGGCGTTCACATTGTGCTGCTTCATCAGCACCAGATCCCGCAGCATGTGGTTTTCATCCACCGCCGGGCCCACCACCGGGTCGCTGTCGTGGCGGTTCACGCCGCGGAACTTCACCTTCTGGCCGTTAATGTAGACCACGCGGTCGGAGATGTGAATCTCGCGCATGCCCACGAATTCCACGATGCGCTCGCCCGCATAGCGCAGCACCAGCGTGTAGAGCGCCGGGTTCTCCGCGTTCCAGAGCTCCACGTCCTCCACGTGGATATCGATCCAGGGATCGTAGGTGCGCCCGTTGGCGACGGGATCGCCCTGGGGATCGTACAGGTAGTAGTGAATGGAATGGTTCTCCGGCGATTCGCCACGCATCTGGATATCCACGTGCAGGTCGCAGGCGCGCAGGTCCTGCGAGAGATAGGTGTGCACGAAGTAATCCCAGATGTGACGGGGGTCGCGCCGCAACAGATAGACGTCGCGGAAGATGCCGGACATGCGCAGCTTGTCCTGGTCCTCCAGGTACGTGCCGTCGCACCACTTCAGCACCAGCACGGCGATCACGTTGTCGCCGGGGCGCACGTGGCCCGTCACGTCGAATTCGCTGGTGGAATGGGAAATCTGGCTGTAGCCCACGAACTTGCCGTTCAGCCACAGATAGAAGCAGGAATCCACGCCCTCGAACACCAGCGTCCGCGTGCCCTCGCCCTCGTCCAGCGTGAAGTGGCGCATGTAGAGGCCGCAGGGATTGTCCGCGGGCACAAAGGGCGGATCGTAGGGAATCGGATAGCGCACGTTGGTGTACTGGTGGCGGTCATAGCCGTGCATCTGCCACACCGAGGGCACCGGCATGCTGTCCAGCGGCTGCGCCTCGGAGAGGAAATCCTCCGGCAGGGCCGCGGTGCTGGCAAAATAGCGGAACTTCCATTCGCCGCTGAGCAGCTGGAAGCGGTCGGACTCAGCGCGCACGTCCCGCCGGGCGGCTTCCCCGTCGGAATAGGGAATGTAATAGGCCCGCGTGGGCAGGGTGTTGACGTGCAGCGTATGCAAATCCTCATGATAGCCGGGCAGTTTCATGGGTGCGTTTCCTCCTGCGTGTTCTCTGTCGGCATGGGCCCTTGTGCCCATGTTCTGTGAACAATATACACGAACCGGCGCAAATTGTCAATGAAAGAATGGGAAAAGGGACTCTTCACGGAAGCCTGGAGAATCGGCGATTTTCATACTAAACTCAATCTAAAAGCGAACATATGCGGAGCGGTTTTTTCGTTCTGCCTAAGCAGAGCGGAGGGGAGGGAGGCGATGCAGCGCATCGTTGACCGCAGCGAGGCGACGGCAGGGCGGAAAAGACGCCCGCAGATGGTTGCAATTTAGATTGAGTTTAGTATAAGTCAGGCAAACATGCGCACAGATCCTTCGCTCCGCCCAGGATGACAGCGTATCAAATTGGCTGTCATCCCGGGCGGAGCGAAGGATCTGTCCGTTGTATTGATCTCCGGGCGCTCCGCGTGGCGCCCCTGTGGCGGATCGGCAGGCTACTCCTGGATCACGACCGTGGTGCCCTGGGGGCAGTTGTCATAGATCCACTTGACCTCCTCCACCTTCATGCGGACGCAGCCGTGGCTGGCGCGGTGGCCGAGGCCGCCGTTTGAGGGCTTGCCCTTGGGCTTGGACACGGTGTTGGAGTGGAACAGTATGCCGCCCACGATCTGGTAGGCCCACTTGGCGTAGCAGTTGAAGTCCTTGAAATAGTACCACTCGCCGCCCGCCTTGCCGCCGGCCTGGTAGGTGCCCAGGGGGGTGGGGGTGTCCTTCTTGCCCGTGGCGCAGGTGAAGGTAAAAACCGGGCCCTCATAGCGGTCGCCGGTCCACTCGGACACATACACCCGCTGGTCGGATACGTCCACCACCAGCTTGTAGGGGAACACGTATTCCTCGCCGGGCATTGCCTTGGCGGAGAACAGCACCTGCTGGGTCTCGGCGTCGGCCACGCCGGTCTCCTGGAGGCCGTTCTTGCGCTGGAAATACTTCAGCGCCCGGGTGGACAGGCCGCCGAACACGCCGTCAGTGGCATAGAGGTATTTCAGCTGGTGCAGGCGGGTCTGGACGCGCAGCGCCTCGTCGCCGGAATCGCCCTCGCGCACGGTCTGGCGGAACACCACGAAGTCGCGCTCGCCGTCCACGTACTCCATCACGGCGTTGGTGACGCTGTCGTCGGTCAGCGGGTCGCTGGTCGGCGCAGGCGTCACCAGCAGCTCGTCCTCCACCACGGGCATATCGCCGAACAGGCCGTTCGGATTGGGCGTGGCGGTGGGCTCGGGCGTGGGGGTCACGCCGAAGCTGGGCTGGAACGCGCGCATATAGCGCTTGAAGGTGCGAATGGCGGTCGAGGTATTGCTGCCGGGCTCGCCGTCCACGGCGCCGCCGTAGAAGCCCCACTGGCCCAGCATGGTCTGCACGCGGGTGGTCTCGCCGCCGAACATGTTGCTGTCCTCAGACATCGGGTTCAGCGCGTTCACGTCGGAATACAGCTTCTCCTGGGTGGCGGAATCGGCGACGCCGGTGTCCGGCAGGCCGTTGTTGCGCTGGAAGGCCTTCACGGCGGTCTGGGTGTTCTCGCCGAACACGCCGTCGGCCGCGTCACGCAAGTAGCCCAGCTCGATCAGCCGGTTCTGCATGAACACGATGTAGGCGGTGCTGTCGTCGCCGTCGCGGTCGCCCAGGGAGAGCGTGGGATAGTTGCCGGTCGAGGCGCTCGCGCTGCCGGTATCCTCCGCGGCAGCAGGCGCGGTCTCCCCCTCGGGCCGGGCGTCCGCCGGCTCCTCCTCGGGAGCCGTGCCGTCGCCAAACAGCGCCTCCTGGGCGGTGACCGCCAGAGCAGCCGGAGCCGCCATCGCCATCATCAGGGCCATTGCCATCAACAGACACAACGCGTGTCGCATAATATGTATCGCACCTCCGTCGGCGGCTGCAAACCGCCAGTATGGACATCATAATCGATACCCATTATTATAGTCGCTTTCGGTGCCAATACCATGGCAAATGGTTTAAATCTTTGTCAAGTGTCACCGCGGCTCGCTGGTTGCCTCCAGCGGCTCGCTGGTTGCCTCCGGGGTGTTCTGCGGCCGGGGCGTGGCCTGGGGCGTGGGCGTCGCCGCCTCGATGACGGTCTCGCCGCTCTCCACCACCGCAAAGCGGCAGCCGGCCAGCGCCAGCGCCGCCAGGATGAGCAGCATCAGCATCGCCGTTCGTCTGATCATGTCGCCTTACGCTTCCCGGTTCGCGAACGGGCCGCCGTCCGGGTCCATGTGGCCGTCGCGATACATCGAGAACTGATCCATCGGATAGCGTTTCAGGTTCTCGAGGATCTTCCGCCCGTCGGCCTTGGCCAGCAGGTCGGTGCGCGCCCTCACCACCAGGTTTTCGGCCTGGTGCTTGGAGGGTCCGCCGACGCAGCCGCCGGGGCACATCATGCCCTCGATGAAGTCCTCCGGCAGGCGGCCCAGCTTCAAAAGCGTCAGCGCCTTCTTGCACTCGTCGCCGCCGGCGCAGGTCAACAGCTTCACGTCGCCGGTGTCCTCGCCCAGCTCCTCCATCACCTCAAGCACGGCGCTGCCCACGCCACCGGTGCCCGCGAACTTCTTGCCGAAGATCGAGGCCTCCTGGTAATCCTCCTCGACGGGCTCCAGCGCCACGCCCGCGGAATCCAGCATGGCCACGATCTCGCCGTAGGTCAGGGCATAATCGGCGCTGTCGACGATGGTCGGGTTCCGCGTCTCGCCCTTCTTGGCGATGCACGGGCCGATGAACACGGTCACGCAGTCGGGATCCTGGCTCTTCAGATAGCGGGACACCGCCACCATCGGCGAGACGGTGGTGGACTTGTTCTCCTCATACTGCTGCGGGAAGTGATGGTGCAGCATGGAAATGAAGGCCGGGCAGCAGGAGGTCGTCATCTTGCGGCCCTCCTTCTTGGCCTCGATCCACTCCACGGCCTCGTAGGCAGCGGTCATGTCGCCGCCGAGGCCCACCTCCACCATCTCGGCAAAGCCCAGCTTCTTCAGCGCAGCGCGCATGGCGGCCATGCTGATGTCCTTGCCGAACTGGCCCTCGGTAGCGGGGGCGCACATCGCCACCACGCGCTTGCCCTCGCGGATGGCCCGGATCACGTCCACGCAATAGATCTTCGAGCCGATGGCCCCGAACGGGCAGTTGTGGATGCAGTTGCCGCAGTGGATGCACTTCTCGTCGTCGATCTTGCAGATACCCGCCTCGTCATAGTAGATGGCGTCCACCGGGCAGGCCTTCCGGCAGGGCCGCGCCAGGTGGATGATCGCCTGGAAGGGGCAGGCCTTGGCGCACTGGCCGCAGGCCTTGCATTTCGTGGAGTCGATGCGCATCTTGGTGTCGCCGGGGCCGATGGCGTCGAACCGGCAGGCGTTCAGACAGGCCTTGCCCAGGCAGAACCGGCAGATGTCGGACACGGAATACTCCTGGATGGGGCAGTCGTCACAGGCCGCGGGGATCACCGCCACCACGTTCTTCGTGGGGTGGTTCGGCTCCGGGCTGTGGCCGATGGCGAGCCGGATGCGCCCGCGGATGATCTCGCGCTCCTTGTACACGCAGCAGCGGTATTGGGGCTTCGGGCCGGGGCTGACCTTGTAGACGATCTCCTCGGTGCCCTCCGGGGTCAGCTCCCCCGCCCAGGCCAGGCGGCAGACCTCCCGCAGGATAAAGTGCTTCAGTTCAACGATGCCCTTGTCGTTCGTGATCATATCTCTACTCCTGTATCGTTTACAGTGTCACGCCCTGCTTGAAGATGGCGAGGTCGTGGAAGCCGTTGATCTCGTTGCGCGTCTGCGCGCCGCTGGCCACCGCCAGCACAAGGTCCGTCAGCTCGCCGCCCAGCTCGTCCAGCGTCATGCCGTCCAGCAGCCGGCCCGCGTTGAAGTCGATCCAGTTCTTCTTCTTCGCGGCCAGCGGGCTGTTGCTGGCGATCTTCACCGTGGGCACCGGGCAGCCGAAGGGCGTGCCGCGGCCCGTGGAGAACAGCACCATCTGCGCGCCGGAGAGGGCCAGCGCCGTGGAGGCCACCAGGTCGTTCCCGGGGGCGGAGAGCAGGTTCAGGCCCCGATTCTCCACCTTCTCGGCGTACTTCAGAACGCCCTTCACCGGGCCGGAGCCGCTCTTCTGGGTGCAGCCCAGGGCCTTGTCCTCCAGCGTGGTGATGCCGCCGGCCTTGTTGCCGGGCGACGGGTTTTCATACACCGGCATGTGGTAGGATTCAAAGTAGCCCTTGAAATCGTTGATCAGGTGCACGGTCTTGTCAAAAAGCGCCGCGTCCGCGCAGCGGTCCATCAAAATGGTCTCCGCGCCGAACATCTCCGGCACCTCGGTGAGGATGGTGCTGCCGCCCATGGCGGTGAGCCGGTCGGAAAACACGCCGATGGTCGGGTTGGCGGTGATGCCGGACAGGCCGTCGGAGCCGCCGCACTTGAGGCCCACCACCAGCTCGCTGGCGGGGCAGTCCACGCGCGCGTCCCGGCGCATCCGCTCCACCAGCTCTTCGATCAGCGAAAGGCCCGCCTCAAGCTCGTCCTCCACGTCCTGGCAGACGAGGCTGCGGAAGCGCTCCGGATCGTACTGACCCATGCGGGGGATGATCTCGCCGACGCCGCTGTTCTCGCAGCCCAGGCCCAGCAGCAGCACGCCGCCGGCATTCGGATGGGTGGCGAGGTTCGCGATGGCCTGGCGGGTGTTCTCCTGGTCGCCGCCCATCTGGGAGCAGCCGTAGGGATGCGAAAAGGCGTAGACGCCCTCCACGCTGCCGCCGACGAACTTCTGCGCCAGCTTCGCCAGCGCCTGGGCGTTGTCGTTGACGCAGCCCACGGTGGGGATGATCCACAGCTCGTTGCGGATGCCGGGGCGGCCCAGCTTCCTGGGATAGCCCTTGAACGTGGCGACCTCGCGCGGCTCAAGCGCCGGGTGGCTGGGACGGTACTCGTACTCCAGCGCGCCGGACAGGCCGGTGTGCAGGTTGTGGGTGTGCACGTGGCCGCCCTCGGGGATGGCCTCGGTGGCCCTGCCGATGGGGAAGCCGTACTTGATGACCGGTTCGCCCGGCGCGATGGCCCGCAGCGCCACCTTGTGGCCCATCGGGATGTCGGAAAGCGGCGTCACCGTGCCCGCGCCGTAGGAAACGGCCTCCCCCGCCTTCAGCGGCTGAAGCGCCACGGCGACCATGTCCTTCGGGGTGATCTGAACTAATTGATTCATGTTGTCCTCCGTTGGGATGCACTTCGTTTTTCAGTGAGAAACCAGGCGCGAGGAGTCGGGCGTTCAGCGCAAGCGCCGCAGATCCCGGCTCCTCATTTGGCTTCTGCTTGCAGTCTGCTTACAGGCAAGCGGCGTAGGCCGCCTTCGCGCCCTCGGCGCGGATGACCTTCAGGATGCGCACGACCTCCTTCTCGAAGCCGGGCACCTGGGTCAGGTCCTGGCCCCACATGTCGGTATTCGTCATCACGGCGTGCACCAGCGCTTCCTCGCTGTCGCCCTTGTGGGCGTTGTAGAACTCCAGCACCCAGCGGTCGTCGGACACGGTATATTCGTTGCCCTTGGGGCGCTTGCAGACCAAGCCGGCGTCGGTGAGCGCCTGGATGTCGTTGGAGTAGAAGGCGACATAGGCGGCGAAGGACGTGGTGAGGCACTTGGGCAGCCGGCCCTCCTGATCCACATAGTCCAGGAAGGTGGGCATGTTGCGGGCGCGCCACTTGCTGGTGGAGTTCAGAGAAATGCTCATCAGCTCGTGGTTCACGAAGGGATTATTGAAGCGGTCCTGCACCGCCGAGGCGAACTGCTTGCAGTCCTCCTTGTCCAGCGGCAGCGTGGGGATGACCTCGTTGTAGAGCATTTCGTTCATGTAGCCGAGGATCACGTCGTCGTGCATGCAGTCGCGCACGATGTCGTAGCCCGCCAGATACGCGCCCAGCACGAAGCCGGTGTGCGCGCCGTTCAGGATGCGCACCTTGCGCTTCTTGTAGGGCGTCACGTCCGGCACCACCATCACCGGGCAGCCCGCCACCTTGAAGGGCAGCCGGTCCTCAAGCTCCGCCGGGCCCTCGATGACCCAGATGCCGAAGATCTCGCCCACGTCGGTCAGCGGGTCGTCATAGCCGTTTTCCGCCGCCAGGCGCTTGACCTCCTCGGCATCGCGGATGCGGCCGGGCACGATGCGGTCCACCAGCGTGGAGCAGAAGATGTTCTCCTCGTTCACCCACTTGCGGAAATCCTCGGAGAGCTTCCAGTCGTCGATGTACTGGTTGACGCACTTGAGCAGCTCCTTGCCGTTGTTGTCGATCAATTCGCAGCTGAGCATCACGATGCCCTTCTTGCCCGCCGTGAAGCGCTCCCAGAGCACGCGGGTCAGCTTCGCGGGGAAGCTGTGGGGCGGCACCTGGTCAAAGCCGCTCTCGTTGTCGTGAACGATGCCGGCCTCGGTGGTGTTGGAGACGATGATCTCCAAATCGTCGCTCCGGGCGAAGTCCAGCACCTTGTCCCACTCGGCGTAGGGATTCAGGCAGCGGCTGACGGTGGAAATGACGCGCTTCTCGTCCACCTTCTGCCCGTTCTGGCTGCCGCGCAGATAGAGCGTGTAGAGGCCCTGCTGCTGGTTGATCAGCTCGGACAGGCCGCCGCCAATGGGCTGCACCAGCACCACCTTGCCGTTCCAGCCGGCCTTCTCGTTGGCGATGTCAAAAAAATCGTCCACGAAGGCGCGCAGGAAGTTGCCCTCGCCGAACTGCATCACCTTTTCAACGCCCGTCTCCTGGATGAAGCCCGCGTAGCCGGACTTGCGCAAAACCTCGTAATTCAGCTGTGCCATAGTGAATTCCTCCTCCTGAAATATCGTTGTATTTTTCCGTCCCTGCCCCGTTGACAAAAACCCTTGCGGAACAGTATAATTTTTATGAAGGGCGCTGAGCGCCAAAATATACAGTAAAGAAGGTCGATTGCTTGGATATTCGCTATTCCTGCGGCCCGAAGGATTTCAGCCGCTACACCACCGAGGAAACCCGCGCGGAATTCCTGATCGAGAACCTGTTCACCCCCGGCGAGGTGACCGCCGTGTACAGCCACGTGGACCGCATGGTGACGCTGGGCATCATGCCCGTGAGCGATCCCCTGCCGATTGACAAGGGCATCGACGTCTGGAAGAACTTCGGCACCGAATACTTCCTGGAGCGCCGCGAATGCGGCATGTTCAACGTGGGCGGCGCCGGCAGCGTCAGCGTGGACGGCGAAGTGTATGAGCTGGGCTACAAGGACTGCCTGTACATCACCCGCGGGGCGAAGGAAGTGCTGTTCTACAGCGACCATCCCGCCCAGCCCGCGAAATTCTATCTCGTGTCCGCCCCGGCGCACACCAGCTATGAAAACAAGCTGATCCGCATCGCCGACGCGGCCAAGAAGCCCTGCGGCGCGCCCGAGACCAGCAACCAGCGCGTCATCAACCAGTTCATCCATCCGGACGTGCTGAAGACCTGCCAGCTCTCCATGGGCATGACGGTCCTCGCCCCCGGCAGCGTCTGGAACACCATGCCCGCCCACACCCATGAGCGCCGCATGGAGGTGTACTTCTACTTCGAGGTGCCCCAGGACCAGGTGGTGTTCCACTTCATGGGCCAGGGCCAGCAGACGCGCCACATCGTGATGCAGAACGAGCAGGCCGTGATCAGCCCCAGCTGGTCCATCCACGCCGGCGCCGGCACCA
Organism: uncultured Eubacteriales bacterium; assembly: GCA_902799045.1. GTDB lineage: Bacteria > Bacillota > Clostridia > Christensenellales > Aristaeellaceae > UBA2862. Next base: position 19,008 of record CADBZH010000029.1, on the reverse strand, counting down.
GCAATTACACGTTCATCTGGGCCATGGGCGGCGAGAACCAGGCCTTTGACGACATGGACACCATTCCCACCACCGAACTGCGATGACCCATTCAATCACGAAGGAGGAAAAAACCCATGAATGATTTCCTGAAAAACTTCAGCCTGGAGGGCAAGATCGCCTGGATCACCGGCGCCAGCTACGGCATCGGCTTCGCCATCGCCACCGCCTACGCGCATGCCGGCGCGACCATCGTGTTCAACGACATCAACCAGGACCTGGTGGACAAGGGCATGGCTGCCTACAAGGAAGCCGGCATCGACGCCCACGGCTATGTCTGCGACGTGACCAACGAGGAAACGGTACAGGCGCTGGTGAAGCGCATCGAGGAAGAGGTCGGCGTGGTGGACATCCTGGTGAACAACGCCGGCATCATCCGCCGCATCCCGATGGTCGAGATGCCCGCCGCGGAATTCGCCAAGGTGATCAACGTGGACCTGGTGGCCCCGTTCATCGTGGCCAAGGCCGTCATCCCCAGCATGATCGAAAAGGGCCACGGCAAGATCATCAACATCTGCTCGATGATGAGCGAGCTGGGCCGCGAGACCGTCTCCGCCTACGCGGCGGCCAAGGGCGGCCTGAAGATGCTGACCCGCAACATCTGCTCCGAGTATGGCGAGCACAACATCCAGTGCAACGGCATCGGCCCCGGCTACATCGCCACGCCGCAGACCGCGCCGCTGCGCGAGCGCCAGCCGGACGGCAGCCGCCATCCCTTCGACCAGTTCATCGTCGCCAAGACCCCGGCGGCCCGCTGGGGCACCACCGAGGACCTGATGGGTCCGGCCGTGTTCCTGGCCTCCGACGCCTCGAACTTCGTCAACGGCCACGTGCTGTACGTGGACGGCGGCATCCTGGCCTACATCGGCAAGCAGCCGTAAGGCAACGATTCCCATTGAATCCCCGGCCCGACCACGGGCCGGGGATTCCTTTGCTTTACCCCCGAACCTGCCTGAACAGCGCGGTGGCGGCGGCGGACTTTTCGGTGATGCCCGCGAAGTCGCCGGAGACGACCATGTCCTTGGTCACCATCCAGCTGCCGCCGACGGCGAGGATCTTCGGATTCTCGAAGTAGGCCTGGGCGTTGTTCTGGTTGATGCCGCCGGTGGGAATGAAACGGATCTGCGGGAACGGGCCGCACAGCGCCTTGATGGTCTTCAGGCCGCCGTAGCTCTCCGCCGGGAAGAACTTGAACACCTTCAGGCCGTATTTCAGGCCGATCATGATCTCGCTGGGCGTCACGACGCCGGGCGCGACGGGCACGTTCAGCTTCACGGCCTCGGCGATCACCTCTTCGCTGGTGCCCGGGGACACGATGAACTTCGCGCCGGCGTCCAGCGCGTCGTGCAGCTGCTCCACGTTGATGACGGTGCCCGCGCCGACGATCATCTCCGGCACCTCCGCCGCCACCTTCGCGATGGAAGCCTTCGCGGCGCTGGTGCGGAACGTGATCTCCATGGCGTTGATGCCGCCCGCCAGCAGAGCCTTCGCGGTGGGCACCGCCTGCTCCGCGTCGTCCAATACGACCACCGGCACCACGCCGCAGGCCGCAACCTGTTCGATATTCAACATTGCTCGTTTACCTCCGTTGTTTGTTCCTTTTCCTTTGGGAAAGGCCTTTTTGCTTACTTCTCCGCAAACCCGAAGTACGCCTTGGCGTTGTCGTGGCTGATGGCGCGCACGATCTCGGACAGGGTCTCCATGTCGTCGGGATACATGCCGTTTTCCACCCATTCGCCGATGACGCGGCACAGGATGCGCCGGAAATACTCGTGGCGGGGATAGCTGAGGAAGCTGCGGCTGTCGGTGAGCATGCCCACGAAGCCGGCCAGGTAGCCCAGAGACGCCAGCGACTTGATCTGCTCGGTCATGCCGTCGAAGTGGTCGTTGAACCACCAGGCGGAGCCGTGCTGGATGTAGCCCACGGCCTCATCCCGCTGGAAGCAGCCGAGGATGGTGTCGATGGCGGCGTTGTCGTTGGTGTTCAGGCTGTAGAGGATGGTCTTGGGCAGGATGTCGCCCTCCGCCAGCGCGCCCAGGAAGGCGGCGGTGTCATTGGAGGACGCGCCGTTGTCCACGCAGTCAAAGCCGGTGTCCGGGCCCATCTTGCGGAACATCGGGCCGTTGTTGTCGCGGCGGCAGCCGTAGTGCAGCTGCATCACCCAATTCAGGCGCTTGTATTCGCCCGCCAGGAACAGCATGCAGGCGTGCTTGAACTGATCCTCCTCGTGCAGCGTGGGCATCTTGCCCGCCACGCGGTTTTGGAAGATGCGCTCGATCTCCTCCTCGGAGGCGGGAGCGTACATCACGTAGTTCAGGCCGTGGTCGCTCAGGCGGCAGTTGTGGTCGTGGAAGTAGGCCATGCGCTTTTTCAGGGCTTCCTTCAGCGCGGCGAAGCTGTCGATCTTCACGCCGGAGGCCTGCTCCAGCTGGGCGATGTACTCCGTCCAGGTGGCCTTTTCCAGGTTCATGGCCTTGTCCGGGCGCCAGGCGGGCAGCACGGCGGTCTTGAAGGTCTTGTCCGCGGCCAGCTTCTCGTGCCACGCCAGGCTGTCGATGGGATCGTCCGTGGTGCAGATGGTCTCCACGTTGGACATGTTGATCAGCCCGCGCACGCTGTAGCCCTCGCTGCGAAGCTTTTCGTTCGCCAGCTCCCACACCTCTTCGGCGGTCTTCTTGTTGAGGATGCCCTCATAGCCGAAGAAGCGGCGCAACTCCAGGTGGCTCCAGTGGTACAGGGGGTTGCCGATGCCCTTGCCCAGCACCTCGGCCCACTTGACGAACTTGTCGTGGTCGCTGGTCTCATTGCCCGTGATGTACTTCTCCTCGACGCCCGCCGAGCGCATCAGGCGCCACTTGTAGTGATCGCCGCCCAGCCAGACCTGGGTGATGTTGTCATAGCGGCGGTCCTCATAGATCTCGCGGGGATTGATGTGGCAGTGGTAGTCGATGATCGGGCAGCTCTCCGCCGCCTCGTGGAACAGCTTTATGGCCGTGTCGGTGTTCAAAAGGAAATCCTTATCGAGAAACATAGGCGTTCACTCCATTCATGTTTATGGGGCTTGCTGAATCGGACAACCCCTCCGCCTCGCGGTGCTCGGCGCCTCCCCTTACACAGGGGAGGCACGTCGCCCAGCACTCCCAAAAGGCTCCCCTGTGTAAGGGGAGCTGTCACGTCGAAGCCGCGACTTGAGGGGTTGTGATATCCTTATCTTTTCACCCTGGCGCCTGCGCCGCCCATGATGGCCTCGACCTCGCCCACGCTGGCCATGCTGGTGTCGCCGGGGGTGGTCATCGCCAGCGCGCCGTGGGCCGCGCCATAGTTCACGGCCTTCTCCGGATCGCCGGTGGTCATCAGGCCGTAGACCAGGCCGGAGGCGAAGGAATCGCCGCCGCCCACGCGGTCCATGATCTCCAGGCCGTTGTACTCCTTGGACATGTGCACCGTGCCGTCCGCCCAGCAGATGGCCTTCCAGTCGTTGACCGTGGCGGTCTTGACGGTGCGCAGGGTCGTGGCGATGGCCTTGAAGTTGGGATACTGCTTCGCGGCCTCTTCGATCATCTTGTAGTAGCCGTCCAGGTTCAGCTCCTTCAGGTTTTCATCGTTGCCCTCGACCTTCAGGCCCAGGCAGGCGGTGAAATCCTCCTCGTTGCCGATCATCACGTCCACATACTTCGCGACCTCCCTGTTCACCTCGCGGGCCTTCTCCAGGCCGCCGATGGCGCTCCACATGGAGGGACGGTAGTTCAGATCGTAGGAGATCAGCGTGCCATACTTCTTAGCGGTCTTGCAGGCCTCGATGATGGTCTCGCAGCTCTGCTCGGAGAGCGCCGCGTAGATGCCGCCGGTGTGCAGCCAGCGCACGCCCAGCTCGCCGAAGACGTGTTCAAAGTCAAAGTCGGCGGGGGTGGCCTGGGAGATGGCGGTGTTCGCGCGGTCGGAGCAGCCCACCGCGCCGCGGATGCCAAAGCCGCGCTCGGTGAAGTTCAGGCCGTTGCGGCAGACGCGGCCGATGCCGTCGGTCTTCTTCCAATAGATCAGGCTCGTGTCCACGCCGCCCTGCTCGATCAGGTCCTTCAGCAGCTTGCCCACCTCGTTGTCCGCGAAGGCGGTCAGCACGGCGGTGTTCATGCCGAAGCACTTGTGCAGGCCGCGGACGACGTTGTATTCGCCGCCGCCCTCCCAGGCGCGGAATTCGCGGGCCGTGCGGATGCGGCCCTCGCCGGGATCGAGGCGCAGCATGACCTCGCCCAGGGACACCGCGTCATACCTGTAGGTTCCGGCAGGCTTCAGATTCAAATTCAGCATATTTCATTTCCTCTCTCTGATCTCAATCGAGGTATTTTTTCAGCGTCGCGCGCACCGCGCCAGGGCCCGCGATCAGTTCTTTGAACAGGCCGGTCACCTTGTCCGAAAGGCCCGCCTCCGCGAGGCTCACGCCGAACAGGTTCGCGTTTTCAAGGATGGGGTTCAGCTTCTCCCCCACCGTGTCCGGCTCGCCCAGCGCGATGCCGGTAAGTGCCTCCTGCAGCGCCGGGGCCATCGGGTCGGGGCTGACGGGCATTTCCTTGCCCTCGTCGTCCACGCCCAGCAGATAGCGCAGCCAGCCCGCCAGGGCCAGCGGGATCGCCTCCAGGGTCGCCGGGTCGCGGCCCGGGTCGGCCAGATAGCTCTTGATGGTCTCGCCGAAGCGGATCGGCACCTTCTGGCTGGTGTCGCAGGCGATGCGCTGCGGGGTATCCGGCATGAAGGGGTTCGGCAGACGCTGGGTCACGACCTCGTCGATGAACGCCTTCGGGCTCAGGATGCCGGGATCGGTGACCACCGGCAGGCCCTCCACGTAGCCGATGCGCTGAATCAGCTTCACCAGCTGCTCGTCCTTCATCTCGTCGCAGATCTTCTCATAGCCCAGCAGGCAGCCGTACACGGCCAGCGCCGTGTGCAGCGGGTTCAGGCAGGTGGTGACCTTCATGCGCTCGGTCATGTTCACGGTGTCGCGGTCGGTCATGTAGACACCCGCCTTCTCAAGCGGCGGCCGGCCGTTGGGGAAGCGGTCCTCGATCACCAGGTACTGCGGCGCCTCGGCGTTCACAAAGGGCGCGATGTAGGTGTGGCGCGCCGTGACGATGGGCGCCATGTCCTCGATGCCCAGCGCGGTCAGCTGCTTCTCCACAGCCTCGGCGGGGCGCGGGGTGATCTTGTCGATCATGCTCCAGGGGAAGGAGACCTTCTCCTCGTCCTCCAGCCAGGCGATGTACTCCGCCGGGACGAAGCCCTTCGCCTGCCAGGCGCGGGCGATCTCGGTGACTCCGGCGCGCAGCTTCTCGCCGTTGTGGGAGCAGTTGTCCATGCTCACCACGGCGATGGGGGTTCCCCCGGCCTTGAAGCGCTCCAGCAGCAGCGCGGCGACCACGCCCATGGCGTGCCTCGGCGCGGCGGGGCCAGTCTCGATGTCGGCGGCGGCCACGGCCGTCAGCTCGCCCTTCATGTCCCGGAGGGCATAGCCCTTCTCGGTGATGGTGAAGGACAGCATCTGCAGGCTGGGCTTTGCGAAGATGGCCTTCAACTCCGCGTAGCCCTCCGGCTCGCTGGCGACGATGCCCTCGGCGATGGAGGCCACGACGGACTTGTCGATGCCGCCGTCCGCCAGCAGGCTCACGGCCAGGGTCATGGAATCGTGGGGGCGGTAGATGCGCTCGACCACCTCGTTGTCAAAGGTCTCCACGGCCACGATGCCCGCCTTCGCCTCTCCCGCGTCCAGCAGCCGCTGCTGCAGGCCCGCGATGAAGATGCGGAAGATGTTGCCCGCGCCGAAGTGCACCCACACCGGGTTCTGCTTCGTCTCGGCGCACATGGCCTTCCAGTCGTGCTTCGGCAGCTTGACGCCCGCGGCCTCCCAGGCCGCACGGTCCTGCAGGCCGTTGTAATTCAGTATCATGATTGTTCCTCCTGTAAAGGGAAAGAGTCAAGAGGGATTAGGGAACAGGGATTGGGGATCAGGAATAGTGGCTGCCGCGGGGAACAGCCAGAATGAAACGAGGTTATGAATCGCTCGTCGAGAATAGGGGTTCAAACGTTCCTTTCATGGATCGGGCCATTTCTAATCCCTCCTCGTCAATTCTTCTCAATCGCTTCCCACAGGCCGTTGAGATACGCGGCGCCGAGGGCGCGGTCATAGAGGCCATAGCCGGGGCGGCCCTTCTCGTCCCAGATCATGCGGCCGTGGTCCGGGCGCACGTAGGTGTCAGGGCAGGTGTCGTGGATGGCCTTCATGATGGCATACATGTCGAGGTTGCCGGTACAGGACAGGTGCGCGGCCTCGCGGAAGTGGTGGTGGCCCAGGAACTTCACGTTGCGCACGTGCATCGCGCCGATGCGGTCCATCTCGCCGAAGTGGCGGATGGCGGCCACCACGTCGTTCTCCGGGTTGGAGCCCAGGGAACCGGTGCACAGGCAGATGGCGTTGGCGGGGCTGTCGTGCAGCTTCACGATCTTGTCAAACTGCTCGGTGGTATGGGCGATGCGGGGCAGGCCGAAGATGGGCCAGGCAGGATCGTCCGGATGGCAGGCCATGCGCACGCCCACCTCCTCGCACACCGGGATCACGGCGTCGAGGAAATACTTGTAGTGCCTGCGCAGATCGTCGCCGGTCATGCCCTCATACTGCTTCAGGGTGGTCTCCAGCAGCGCCAGGCGCTCCGGCTCCCAGCCGGGCAGGCTGAAGCCCTGGCTGTCCTCGGCGGTCTTGCGCACGATCTCCAGCGGACCCATCTCGCCCAGGTCCTTCTCGTCGAAGTACAGGGAGTTCGAGCCGTCCTCGGGGATCACCCGGGCCAGGTCGGTGCGCAGCCAGTCAAACACGGGCATGAAGTTGTAGATGACCACCTTCACGCCGTTGCGCGCCAGCATCTTCACGGTGGAGATGTAGTTTTCGATGTATTCGTCGCGGCTGGGGAGGCCCATCTTGATGTCCTCGTGAACGTTCACGCTCTCGATGACCTCCAGCTCCAGGCCGGCGTCGTGCACCTCGCTCACCAGCGCCTTGAACTCGTCCTCGGGCCAGTCCACGCCGGCGGGCTTGTCCAGCAGGCCCATCAGGCCGGTCATGCCGGGGATCTGCTTCACATACTTCAGCGGTATCGGGTCCGACTGGGCGCCGTACCAGCGAAAGGTCATTTTCATAATCTCACTCCGTTCGATATTGAGGAGTCAGGGGTGAGAAGCGAGGAGTTGAAAAGACTTGCCGCCTCAAACTCCCGGCTCATAACTCCCAACTCCTGACTGGTCGTCAGACCTGATAGCCAAACAGGCTCGGCAGCCACAGGGAGATCTGCGGGACGAAGGTCAGCAGCAGCAGCGTGATCAGCATGCACAGATAGAAGGGCAGCGTCGCGCGGACGACCTTCTCCATGGGGCGCTTTGCCACGGCGGAGCCGATGAACAGCACCGCGCCGACCGGCGGGGTCAGCAGGCCGATGCCGCAGTTCAGAACCACCATGATGCCGAACTGGATGGGGCTGATGCCGATGGACGTGGCCACGGGCAGCAGGATGGGCGTGGCGATCAGGATGATGGGCGCCATGTCCATAATCATGCCCAGAACCAGCAGGATCAGGTTCAAAAGCAGCGCGATGACGATCGGGCTGTTGGAAACGCCGGTGATCAGCGCGGCGGCTTTGGCGGGCACGTGCAGGTTGGTCAGGCAGTAGCCGAACGCGCCGGACATGGCGATCAGGATCAGCACGATGGCCAGCGTGTCGATGCAGCTCTCCAGGCCCTTCCAGACACCCTTCCAATCCATGCCCCTGTAGATGAACACGGACACGATCAGCGAGTAGACGACCGCGATGGCGGCGGACTCGGTGGCCGTGAACACGCCGCCGACCACACCCACGACCACGATCAGGATCGCGGCCAGGGCCCAGAAGGACGTGCCCAGCTGCTTCAGGAACTTCACGATGGAGAACTTCTCGCCCTTGGGATAGTTGCGCTTGACGGAGATGATGTAGGAGCCTACCATCAGGCTGATGGCCAGCAGCGCGCCGGGCAGGTAGCCCGCCATGAACAGCGCGCCGACGGAGATGCCGCCCGCCGTGGTGGCGTAGATGACCATGTTGTGGCTGGGCGGCACCAGCAGGCCCTCGCAGGAGGACGTGATGGTGACGGCGGTGGAGAAGTCCACGTCGTAGCCCTGGTCCACCATCATGGGGATCAGGATGGAGCCGAGGGAGGCGGTGTCGGCGGAGGCGGAACCGGAGATGCCGCCGAAGAAATAGGAAGCCACGATGTTCACCATGGCCAGGCCGCCGCGCATCCAGCCGACGAGCGAATTGGCCAGGGCGATCAGCTTATCCGATATGCCGCCGGAGCCCATCAGCACGCCCATCGTGATGAAGAAGGGCACGGCCATCAGACTGAAGGACCACACGCCGTGGTGCATCTGCAGGGGCAGGACGGTGAGGTTCTGGCCCATGGAGATCAGGCACAGCACAGTGGAGATGCCCACGGAGTAGGCGATCGGGAAGCGAAGGAATACCATGAGCAGGAAGCTGCCCAGCAGGATCAGGGTGGATAGATTCTCGCCGCTCATTATGCCTGGGCCTCCTTTCCGTCGGTGTTATCGGGTACGAAGAATTCCTCAATGCGCAGGAAAACCTGCTCCAGCTCGAACAGGATCATGCCAACGCCGGCGATGGCCATCGGCAGATACTGCCAGATCTGGCTCAGCGTGGGGATGGAGGAATACTTGGCGAACTTGGCGAGGCTGCCGTTGGGATCGATGAGCTCCACGCCCTTGATCACCAGCACCACGCCCAGGGCCAGCACGGCCAGGTCGGCCAGCAGGTCCAGCACCATCAGCAGCTTCTTCGGCAGGTACTTGTCGAAGGCGGTCATGCGGATGTGGCTGCGCCTGCGGATGGCCAGCGTGGCGGAGAGCACGGCCATGTAGACCATGAACGTCAAAATCATCTCCTCGCTCCAGTGCGGGTCGGTGATAAACGGCACATAGCGACCCAGCACGGACCAGGAGGTGATGAAGATATCCGCGATCAGAAGGATCTTGCAGATGAACAATATTATCTTATAGGCCCAGTCATAGACGGGCTTGATCTTCTCCAGAGACTTGAAAAAGGCTGGCATTGATAAGCCTCCTCAATTATAGTATATGGGAATCAGCACACAGACAAACCGGGGACGCAGGGGTCAAGCCCTGCGCCCCCGATGGGTTATACGTTGGGTGATCTGGTTTCTATGCGATTACTGCAGGGCCAGGATCTGCTCGTAGATATCCTCCATGCCGGCGATGTTGGCGTCCAGCACGGCCTTGGTGGCTTCCTGCCAGGGGGTCTTGTCCTCAACCTCGATCACGAAGCAGCCCTGGTCGAGCAGCGTCTGCTGGGCCTCTTCCTGCTTCACGGTGACGGAGTCCTTGCACACCTGCATGGCGTAATCGGCGGCTTCCTGCACCCAGCCCTGCTGCTCCTCGCTCAGCTTGGCGAAGCAGGAATCGGTGGCGATCAGCTCGATGGTGCCCAGGGTGTGGCCGTCCTTCAGCAGGTAGGGGGCAACCTCCTGGAAGGAGTTGGACAGGTAGTTGGTGATGGGCTGCTCGGCGGCATCCACAACGCCAGACTGCAGGGAGGTGTACAGCTCGCCGAAGGACACGGTGGTGGCGGCGGCGCCCAGGCCGGAGACCATGCCGGTCATGATCGGGTCGTCGGAGACGCGGATCTTCAGGCCCTTCAGGTCGTCGATGCCGGAAACCTCATTCTTGAAGAAGAAGTGACGGAAGCCCTCTTCGCCGTAGGCCAGGCCGGTCACGGGCATGCCCACTTCCTTGGCCTCGGCCAGGAACTCCTTGGCCAGGTCGCTGGCGACGAAGTTCCAATAATGATCCTCGCTGGTGAACACGTAGGGCAGGGTCAGGAAGACGGACTTCTGAGCGCCGTACTGGTTCAGGGCGAAGGCGGAAATGCGGACGATATCCACGGAGGTGTCGCCGGCAAAGATGTTGGACAGGACGGTCTTCTCATCGCCCATGACGCCGCTGGCCTGGATGTCCACGACAATAGCGCCGCCGGACAGCTCTTCCAGCTTGTCCTTGAAGGCCAGGGCCACGTCGCCGACGACGGTGCCTTCAACGGGGTTGACTTCCGCATAGGTCAGGGTGATGGGCTCCTCGGCCAGGGCGGAGACACAGGCCAGCGCCAGAACCAGCACGAGAACGATGCTAAACAGTTTCTTCATTGAGGGTTTCCTCCTTTTAAATATTCCAGGCGGCGACGCCGCTTAGATTCGTCCGAAAAGCTTACATCGTGAAACGTAAACTCTGTTATTAATATTTAAACACATTTTCTGAGGAATGTCTATGGCTTTTCACGCAAACTATATTGCAAAAAACATCAATTTTGAATATAATGTTGACAAAGTCACTGGAGGTGTGGTTGGATGAATTTGTCCTACGTTTCCCCGTTTGATGTCCGTCAGGTGATGCGCCAGGATGATTTCGAGATCTTCCATCGCGTGGACACCGCGCCCGGCTACATCACCCCCCACACCCACGATTTCTATGAGATCTATTTCCCCCGCACCGAGGGCGTGAGCTACATCGTGGAGGGCCATCGCTACAAGCTCGGGCCGGGCATGGTGGTGCTGATCGCGCCGGGGCAGACCCACTACTCCGACGTGGCCGTGGCGGGCCTGAAGGTGGAGCGGTTCGTGCTCTGGCTGAACACGTCCTTCGTGGAATCGCTGACGGCGCTGCTGCCCCGCTTCAAAAACCTTCAGCGGGACGATTTGAAGGGCCGCAACCTGATCGTGCCCGACCCGGAAACCTACGAGCTGATGATCGGCCTGCTGTTCAGCCTGCTGCACGAAAAGCAGCTGAACGACCTGGACAGCGCCTCGCTGAACCGGCTGGTCGTGGCTCAGCTGCTGATCCACATCACGCGCGTGCTCTCCAGCGCCACGGGCGGCATGAACGGGCGCAACGCCCAGCGCTATCAGGACGTGATGCGCATCTATGAATACATCTCCGCGCACCTGAAGGCGCCGCTGAGCGTGTCGGAGCTGGCCGAGCTCTTCTTCATGGATAAAAACACGCTCACCCGCCGCTTCAAGCACGTCACCGGCATGACCCCGGCGGAATGCGTGCGCCGCAAGCGGCTGGACGCGGCCTACACGATGATCACCCACGGCGCGGCCGTGACCGAGGCCTGCCACGAGTGCGGCTTTTCCGACTACAGCGCGTTCTACCGCGCCTTCAAGCAGACCTTCGGCCTCAGCCCCAGCGCCTGCGCCAGCCAGTGGGACAGCGGCGTGCGGCTTCAATCCGCGGCAAACCAGGAGGTACAGATATGAAGGGAACCATCACCACAAAGGTCAGGCTGGACGAAAAGACGTTCAAGCGCTTCAGCCGTTTCGACATGTTCCGCCTGCGCAAGCGCTGGCGGCGGCCCGTGCTGTTCGCGCTGATCTTGGTCGCCTTCGCGGCGGTGGCGCTGCTCACCGGCAAGGCCCAGGCGGGCATGATCGCCGCGGTGTTGCTGGTGATCGGGCTGGGCCTGCCGCTGGTGTACTTCGGCACGTTCTTCTCCCAGGTGAACATGCAGGCGGAACAGCGCAAGCTGGGCAATGGCCGCGCCGTGTACACCGTGAAGCTGGACTTCGACGGCGTGACCGTGACCAACGACCAGAAGGCGGAGCCGCCGGTGACGTTCAAGTGGAGCGAGGCGCAGGCGGCCTTCCGCGTCAAGGGCTGCGTGTACCTGTACGTCAACGCCGTTCGCGCGTTCCTGCTCCCCGACGGCCAGGCCGACGTGCCGGATGACGAGGTGTGGGCCTACATCGCCGGGCACATGGGCGACAAGGCGAAATCCATGCTGAAATAAGCGCAAAGGAGATCGACCGAATATGTTCTCATTCATCAGGGACCTGGACAAGTCCAGGCGAACGCTGCTCTACGCCTGCTTTTATGCCTTTTTTTGCAACGGCATGATCGCCCTGACCCAGGGCTCCATGCTGCCGGACATGAAGGCCGCCTACGGCCTGAGTGACACGGCGGGCGGGCTGATGCTCTCGGCCCACTCCATCGGCAACCTCGCCGCCGGGTTTCTCAGCGGCGTGGTGGGCGTGTACCTGGGCCGCAAGCGCACGGTGATCATGCTGTCCTCGCTGGCGTTCATCGGCATGCTGCTGATCGCCGTACAGGGCGTGCCAGGCATCCTGTTCTTCGCGTTCATACTCACCGGCGTGGGCCGCGGCAGCGTGTCCAACTTCAACAACGGCACCGTGAACGCCATCACCGGCGGCAGCGCCGCGGCCTCGAACCTGCTGCACGCCGTGTTCGCCATCGGCGCGATCACCGCCCCGATGAGCTTCCTGCTGCTCAAGAACCTCATCAGCTGGCAGGCGGGCGTGCTGCTGGTGGTGGCCTGCGGGGCGCTGTCGGTGCTGAACCTCACCCGCGTCACCGTGCCGGACGACAAGCCCGCGAAGAAGGCCGGCGGGCGCTCCGGCGGCTTCGGCTTCCTGCGCGAGCCGGCGTTCCTGGTGCTGGCGGGAATGATGCTGTTCTACCTGTGCTCCGAGTACGCCATCAACGGCTGGCTGGTGAGCTACATCCAGCACAAGGACGCGCTGCTGCAGAACTTCGGCGCGACCGGCGAGGCGCTGGACAAGGCGGTGGCGGCCTACAGCCAGACCATGGCGACGCTGCTGTGGGCGGTGATCCTCGTCGGGCGGCTCACCAGCGCGTGGCTCTCCCAGCGCATCGCGCCGAAGAAGCTGATGCTGATCGCCTCGGCGCTGGAGGCGGCCTGCTTCGCCGGGCTGCTCGCCGCCACGACGATCCCGGCGGTGACGCTCTGCGTGGCGGGCCTGGGCTTCTTCATGTCCGGCATCTGCCCGATGATCTACGCCGACGCCGCCGATTACACCAACGCCTATCCCATGGCCACGGGCATCCTGCTGTCCTTCGGCTCCGCGGGCGGCATCGCCATGCCCACCGTGGTCGGCGCGCTGGCCGATTCCTGCGGCTTCAGCGGCGGCATGACGGCTATCCTCGTGGCCATCGCGCTGCTGGTGGTGTTCGCGGGGCTGAACGTGGCGCTCGCCGGACGCCGCCGCGTCCAAAGGGCATCATAGTTGTATCAATCAATCACCGCAAGGAGGTATCCCATCCATGAAAGCCAATGTCGTATTCCACAGGGACGCTGTTCTGAACGATCTGGGCGGCGGCGTCTCCCGCCGGGTGCTGGCCTACACCGACCAGCTGATGATCGTCGAGGTGAACTTCGAGGCCGGCGGCGTGGGCTCCGTGCACACCCACCCCCACTGCCAGAACACCTACGTGAAGTCCGGCCGCTTCCAGTTCACCATCGACGGCGAGGCCGTCGAGGTGGGCCCCGGCGACACCATCGCCTTCCCCTCCGCCATCCCCCACGGCACCCTCTGCCTGGAGGCGGGCACACTGCTGGACATCTTCACCCCGATGCGCGAGGACTTCGTTTAATACTAAACGAGGGAGGCGATGCAGCGCATCGTTGACCGCAGCGAGGCGACGGCAGGGCGGAAAAGACGCCCGCAGATGGTTGCAATTTAGATTGAGTTTAGTATAAGGCCATTCTCAAACAGCAATGGAAAGATCCTTCGCTTCGCTCAGGATGACAGGAATTGCGTCACTTGTCATCCTGAGCGGAGCGAAGGATCTTTTGCCTGACTGGCGAATTACAGCCGCACCTGCGGCGGAGCGTCGGCCTCGAGCTTACGGGCCTCCTCCAGCTCCTCCTCCCAGGTGAGGTGGCGATAGGTCTCGGCGCGGGGATCGGTCTTGAACCAGTTGAGGAAGTCCTCCATCATCGGGAGGGTCCAGCGGGTGTCGATCTGCGCGGTGGTGTAGGTGCGGCTCTGCAGCCGGTCAAAGCCGAAGATATCCCGCACGTGGGATTTCTCGGCGTTCACCACCACCTGCTCGGCGTGCTGGGCCGGGATGAAGATCACGCCGCTGATCGTGCCCAGCACCACGTCGCCGGGCATGCACACGGCCTGGCCGATGCGGCAGGGCAGGTTGTAGCCGGTCATCACGCAGTTGCCGATGCCGGTGGGATCCACGCCGCGATAGTAGATCTGCAGGCCGTCGATCTTCACGATCTGCTGCAGGTCCCGCACGCCGCCCCAGATCACCGCGCCGCCCTGTTTGGTGCGGGTGCGGATGGCGGTGGACAGGTTGCCGCCCACATAGGTGCCCTCGAAGATCTTGTCATACAGGTCCACGACCACCACGTCGTCCTCCACCAGCGCGTCGATGACCCACTGGTTGTAAAAGCCCTTGTGGCCCTCCTCCTTTTCGCCGATCTGGCGCAGCGCCTTGTCCAGGTCCGGCCGGAACGGCATCATCACGGCGGTCACGGCCCGGCCCACGAGGATGCTGTCGCCGTGGGTCATCTTGAAGTCGCACTCCCAGTTGTTGCGATAGCCCAGGTTCCACAGGGGCCCCCAGGCCTCCTCGAACGTGATCTTCCGCATCCGCCGCAGCACGTCCTGGCTGACCTTGGGACGGCCGTCCGGCAGGCGTTCGCCCGTCCACTCCGGCGTCAGGCGAATGATGGTCTCGGGGTCGTTGAAAAACATGCGCATTCCCTCCGTGTTGCTCAATCAGATCAGGATCAGGCCCTTGTCCACGCGGATGCCGTCGCCGGTGATGGCGGAGGCCTCCGGCTTGCACAGGTACCACACCAGCTCGCCCACGTCGCGGGGCGTCACCTGGCGAAAGCCCTTCATTTCCGGGTTGTTGCAGTCCAGCGGATTGTGGGACTGGATCGGCGCCCGGCCCGTCTTGAACTCGATCCGGCAGCCGCCCAGGTCCACCGCGTTCACGGTGATGCCGTCGGCGTACAGCTCCAGCGCAAGCTCCCGGGTGAACATGCGGATCGCGCCCTTGGTCATGGCGTAGCCGGCGTCAAAGCCGGTGGGCCGCTTGCCGTGGATGCTGGAGATGTTCACCACGCGGCCGCATTCGCTCTTCCTGAGATGCGGCAGGCAAGCCCGCGCCGCGTGGAAATAGCCGCCGATGTTGATCTCCCACACCCGGCGCAGCAGGGCATAGTCGTATTGATCGATGAAGCGGTTCGGCTGCATGGCGGCGTTGTTCACCAGGATGTCGAGCCTGCCCCACTTTTCGACAATCGCGTCCACCATGCCCTGAAGCTGCGAAAGGTCCGTGATGTCCGCCCGATAGACGAAGGCCTCTCCCCCGGCGGCGCGCACCGCCTCGAGGGTCGCCTCCGCCATGTCGGGGTTGGAATTGCAGTTGATGCAGCAGCGCACGCCGTGCTCCGCCAGCACCTTCACGACGCCGGCGCCCACGCCCTTGCCGCCGCCCGTCACCAGGGCCACCCGCGCTTCACTTCGGCCAGTCATAGTAGGGCCTCCCTTCCACCCGGCGGCGATGGGTGTAATACTGGGTCATGCCACCGTCGGCCATCAGGTCGCCGCCGTTCAGCGGCGCCGCCCCCGGCGTCAGCAGAAACGCCACCAGCTCGTCCAGATAGCCCTCCTCCGGCAGCTTCCGGGTGGGATAGCGCAGTTCCACGCCGCAATACACGCCGGAAACCGGGCTCCTGCCGTCCGGGTCGGTGGCCGTGATGCCCTTCTGGATGAAGAAGGCGCGCACGCCGAACTCCACGTAATCCTGGGCGGCCTCCTTCGCGAGCATCTGCGCGGCGGCGCAGCCCATGCTGAACAGCGCGCCGTGGCCCACGGGCTTTTCGGCGTGGATGCTGTTCAGGTAGATCATGCTGCCGCCGCCCGCCTTCATCCTTTCACAGAACACCTTGGTCACGCACCACGCGGCCATGGGGCCCTCGTCGGCGGCGCGCTTCCAATCGGCCTCGGACACGGCCTCCACGCTGCCCAGGATCGGCTCCGGCGCGGGGTGGATCACGGCGGCGATCGCGTCCGCGAAGGGCTCCGCCCAGTTCGAGAGCGCCGCCTCGTCCCACAGGCAGACCAACTTCGGCACGGTCTCCACCCGCCAGCCGCGGCCGATCAGGCCGTCCCGCACCTGTCGGGCCTCGGCCATGCGGTCATCCGTCAATATGACGACTCTTTCCACGCGCTTCCCTCCGTCAGCTCCACAGCCGGTCATGGGCGTACACGTCGTCCCAGCGGCTGGTCTCGGCCCAAAGCTCCGGGTAATCGGGGTGCAGATGCTCGCGCAGCACCTCGTCGTTGTAATCGTCCACGCCCAGGCCGGGCTTGTCGGGCACGGCGATGAAGCCGTTTTCCACGATCTTCTTCGGCGCGCCGAGCACCATGTCGTCCCACCAGGGCACGTCCACGGAGTGGTTCTCCAGCACGTAGAAGTTCTCGGTGGCCGCCACGCTGTGCACGCAGGCATAAGCCGAAACCGGGCTCTCCGCCATGTGCACGGCCATGGCCACGCCGTGGCGCTGGGCCAGGTCGCCGATCTTCTTGTTCTCCAGGATGCCGCCGGAGGTGAGGATATCCGGGTGGATGACGCTCACGGCGCGGTGGGTCAGCAGCGGCTCGAAGCCCTCGGCCAGGAAGATGTCCTCGCCGGTGCAGATCGGCACGGTGGTCGCCTCGCTGAGACGCTTGTACTGGTCGGTGTACTGCCAGGGGATCATGTCCTCGGCCCAGGCGATGTTGTACTTCTCGATGCGGCGGCACAGGCGGATGCAGTCCTCCACGCAGATGTGGCCGAAGTGGTCGATGGCCAGCGGGATCTCATAGCCGATCACGTCGCGCACGTCCTTCACATACTGCTCCAGCACGTCCAGGCCCTTCTCCGTCACGCGGATGCCGGTGAACGGGTGCGGCACGTTGAACAGGTCGTAGGCCCGGTTGCGCGCCTGCCTGCGCTCCGCGGGGCCGGCGCTGTTGGCCCAGGACAGGCCCTCGGCCGCGTTCATCTCGTCCATCAGGCCAAGCGGCGCGCAGACCGTGCCCGGCTCGCCCTTCAGGATGCCCAGGCCCAGGTCCATCTTCAGGAACGTGAAGCCCTTGTCCATGCGGGCCTTGAGGGCCATGCCCATGTCCCTGCCCGTGTGCTTGCCGTCCACGTCGGTGTCGCAGTAGATCCGGATCCTGTCGCGATACTTGCCGCCCAGCATCTGATACACCGGCACGCCGTAGGCCTTGCCGGCCAGATCCCACAGGGCCACCTCCACGCCGCAGACGCCGCCGCCCTGGCGCGCGGGGCCGCCGAACTGCCTGATGCGGCGGAACAGCTTCTCCACATTGCAGGGGTTTTCCCCCAGCAGGCGGCTCTTGAGCATCTCGGCATACACGCGGTTGGCCGCGTCCCGAACCTCGCCCAGGCCCACGATGCCCTGGTTGGTGTAGATCTTCATCAGCGTGCAGTGCATCGGCGCGCCCACCACGTCGGTGAAACGGATGTCGGTGATGCGCAGCTGGCTGGGGCTGGAATTGCGATTGACCGTATCGGCGATGATCCTTTCCATGGCGATTCTCCTTTGTCTTATTGTGGTTTCAGCGGGCAGAGGCACACGGGGCGGCCGATGTCAAGGGCCAGGCCGGTGTCCTCCAGCCGCAGGGTCCGGCGGTTCAGGCGATAGGCGCGGAGGACGGAATCCCGCTGGCTGGCGACGACGACGTGCCCGTCGCAGATCATGAAATCCCTCGGCTCCGCCACACAGCCCGACATCACCGGCGTTCCGAGGCGCCCGTCCGGCCCCAGGGGGATCACGGCGACGCTGTCGTGGCCCCGGTTGGAGGCCAGCAGCAGCTCGCCGTCCTCGGTGATGTGGATCGCGGCAGCGGTGTTGGGGCCGTCATGATCCGCGGGGAGGATGCCGACATCCTGGTCGGGGGCATAGCCGCCCGCTCCGCGCTTCAGCGCGTAGACCCGTCCGCCCAGCTCCGCCACGCAATACAGCCGGTCCGGGTGCTTCGGCGTGTGAGCCAGGTGCCGCGGCCCGCTGCCCGCGGGCATGGCGACGCGCCCGACCTCGTTCAGCCGCCCGCCGTCGTCCCGGTAGACGAAGACGGCGTCCATGCCCAGGTCGCAGACGTACACCAGGCCGTCCAGCGCCATCGAAAAGTGGACGTGGGCCGCCTCCTGGCGCTCGGGGTTCGGCCCGGAGCCGGTGTGGCAGATCAGGTCCGTGCGGGAAACGATGTCGCCGTCGCCGTCCAGCTCGAAGGCCGCGAGGCTGCCGCTGGAGTAGTTCGCCGCGTACAGGCGGCGCAGGTCGCCGGACAGCGCCAGATGGCAGGGGGACGCGCCGCCGGTGGAAAGGCCGCCCGGGCGCGCGTTCAGGTCGCCGTCCAGCGCCTGGGCGCGGACGCTCCCCCGCTCCGTCTCCTCCACCGTGTAGAAGACGCGCCCGTTCGGATGGACCAGCACGAAGCTGGGATTGACGTAGCCGCTGCCGGCCTGTTCGACGGAAAAGCCGGTCTGCGGGTCGAAGGCCACCCGGCACACGCCGGCCTCGTCCCGCGCGGCATAGCTGCCCGTCAGGAATTCGCATTTCATCGGTTCGCACCCTTCCCACGCTGTTTCGCCGCTGTGTTAAGTGAATTTATGATTAAATTTCTGTGAAAAGTATAGCTATCCGCGCTGCATTTGTCAAGACGAAAAAGAACCGGATCGCCGCGTCGGCCTAAAGGCCTCCTCGCAATGACGTCGTGCGATAACGCTTGGTTGGACGTCATTGCGAGGAGGAACATGCAATGTCCCGACGTGGCAATCCGGTTCTTTTCTCTTGCAGGGGCGCCATCCCGTGCGCGGTGCGGGAAGCGGTGCGCGCGATTCCGGTCTGCGGCGCCCGCCCTTTGCCTGCTTCGCAGGCGCTTTCCTTACACAGGGGAGGCTTTTCTCACGCGCGCTTCACCTTCATCGTCAGCCGGTTCGGCAGCGCTTCGCCTTCCTCCCAGGCGTGTTCCATCGTCTCCGTCATGCCCTTCAAAAGCGACAGCGACAG
>CADBZH010000028.1 GCA_902799045.1 uncultured Eubacteriales bacterium | reverse complement strand
TACTCCGCGAAGCGGAAGCGGCGGCAGCGCCGCGCGAATCCTTTGGATTCCAGCGCGGGCTGGTCGCGCCTGCCAGAGGCAGTGGCGCGACTGCTGTGCCGCCAGTAAACCTGCGGAAAACCGCCTTGAGATGCAGCCAACTACGCTCGAAACTGCATCTCCTGGGATTTAGAAACACACTCTAGTCTTGCGCCTCTTTCCGTCAAACAGGGGAATGAGGCGAAGCGGTTCGCGGAACACAGCCTCTTGACGCTTCGTAGAGATCCTGCGCTTCGCGGCATTGAAGGCTGTGGGCTGCCTCATCCACGCGACTCTCAGGTTTCCGTGAAGAGCCTTTCCTTTCAACGCTGTCAATTGCCAAAACGTACAGATCCTTCGCCTTGCTCAGGATGACTGCATTGCGCCTTTTGTCATCCTGAGCGCAGCGAAGGATCTGTTTGCGTGGTTCGCCAGCTGCGTTTTGGCGCTTTCCCGGCTTCCCTGAAGAGCCGCTCGCTTACCGCACCACGATCTCCCGCTTCATGCCGTGCACGTAGTACTGCACGTGGATATCGCGCATGGCGTCGGCGGGCGCGGTGGTGATCAGCTTCAGGTTTACGGTGGCGGTGTCCCGGGCGGGCACGTCGCTGCCCTCGCCGGTCAGGGCGTAGACGGCGATGTCTCCCTGGATGCCGTCGGCGCGGATGTCCAGCCACTCGGCGGGAAACAGCCCGCGGTTTGCCAGACGGAGGTTCACGTCCACCAGCGTGTAGCGCGCCGCGTCGTCTCCCAGGGCCGCGTCGGTGAAGGCCTGGGGTGCGGAGCCGCTCTCCAGCAGGCTGCGTATGGCGCCGTAGGCCTCCGGATAGTCCGCGGCGTTGGCGGTCTGGATGAACACCTGGGCGTGCAGCGTGCCGCCCAGATAGAACCAGGCGGCGAACCCCGCCAGCAGCACCAGCAGGACGACCAGGATCGCGGTGAGCTTCTTCATGGGAACCTCCGAGAATGATCTGAAGACAGTATACCACGTCATCGTTAAGAGTATACCGATTTCGCTGCCATTTGTATTTTCACCGAACCTGTGCTATAATAAAATAGAAATGATTTAACCTGCCGATCAGGCGGTTTTGAAGGAGTGCTCATATGCCGGAGAAGATCGTCCTGCTGGATGGCTACAGCCTGATGTACCGGGCGTTTCACGCGCTGCAAACGCCGATGACCGCGCCGGACGGCACGCTCACCAACGCGGTGCACGGCTTCGTGATGATGGCGCTGAAGGTGATCGAGGAGGAGCGGCCGGACTGCCTGGCCGTGGCCTTCGACCTTCACGCGCCGACGTTCCGCCACAACATGTACGACGGCTACAAGGCCACCCGCAAGCCCATGCCCGACGAGCTGCGCGCCCAGGACCCGATCATCCGCGAGCTGATCGGCCTGATGGGCATCCCCATCCTGGAGAAGGAGGGCTTCGAGGCCGACGACATTCTGGGCACAGTGGGCAGGTATTGCGAAGAGCACGGCGGCGAGGCGCTGCTGGTGACCGGCGACCGCGATTCCTTCCAGCTCGCCGGCCCCCACACCACCATCCTCTACACCAAGAAGGGCATCACCGACACCGTGCGCGTGACGCCGGACTACATCCGCGAGACCTACGGGCTTGAGCCCGCGCAGCTGATCGATGTCAAGAGCCTGATGGGCGACGCCTCCGACAACATCCCTGGCGTTCCCGGCGTGGGCGAAAAGACGGCGCTGAAGCTGGTGCAACAGTACGGAAGCCTCGCAAGCGTGCTGGACCACGCGGACGCGGAGCAGAAGGGCAAGCTGCGGGAGCGCCTGATGGCCAACCGGGACCTGGCGGAGCTGAGCTACGCCCTGGCGAAGATCGACCGCGACGCGCCCATCGACGTGAATCCGGAGGCCTGGCGCGTCGGCAGCCTGGCCGCGGCGCTGCCGAGGCTCCACGAGCTCCGGATGAACGCGGCGGCCCGGCGGCTGACCGACGTGGCGAAGGCGGTTCAGCCCCAGGCGACGGCGTCGCTGGGCGCCGTCGAGGCGGAGGACCTGCCGAAGATCGAGGCGTTCGCGGAACGCGCGGCCCTCGCCGCGCGTATCCTGGAGCTGTCGGGGAGCGCGAAGTGGGCAGCGCTGCACATCGGCGCGGACTTCACCGTGGCCACCGACGCTGCGCGCCTTTCGATGCCCATGGGGGGCGACCTGCTTTCGCCGGGACTGACGGACGCGGAGGCGCTGGAGGCGGCCATGCCGCTGATTGAGCGCGATTGCCCGAAGGTGGTGTGCGACCTGAAATCCCTGGCGGTGGATCTGGATCGCGTGAAGGGCGACCTCCACGACGTGATGCTGGCGGCCTACGCGCTGAACCCCCAGCGGGAGGGCTTCGACGGGGAATCGCTGTGCCAGCAGGAAGGTGTCGAGGGCTTTGCCGCGCATCCCGCCACGGCCCTGCGCAGGCTTTCGCTGATCCAGCAGAGGCAGCTGCGGGAGAACGAGCTGGAGCGCATCTACAGCGAGGTGGAGCTGCCGCTGGCCTATGTGCTGCGGGACATGGAGCGCGAGGGCTTCCTGGTGGACGCGGACGCGCTTCGGGCGCTGGGCGTCCAGTTCAAGGCGCAGATCGCCCGGCTGACCGACGAAATCGCGGAGCTGGCAGGGGGCGAGCGGATCAACCTGAACTCCCCGAAGCAGCTGGGCGAGCTGCTGTTCAGCCGGCTGGGCATCCCGTCCCCGAAGAAGAAGGTCTCCACCAACGCCGAGGTGCTGGAGCAGCTGGCCGGCAGGTATCCCATCTGCGGCAAGGTGCTGGAATACCGGAAGTATCAGAAGCTGGAATCGACCTACATCGACGCGCTGATTCCGATGCGGGACGAAAACGGCCGCATCCACACCCGCTTCGACCCGGTGGGCACGGCCACGGGCCGCATCTCCTCCGCCGAGCCGAATTTGCAGAACATTCCCGTGCGCACGGAGCTGGGCAAGGCCATCCGCGGCGCGTTCGTGGCGCGCCCGGGCTGGCTGCTGGTGGACGCGGACTACAGCCAGATCGAGCTGCGGGTGCTGGCGCACATGTCCGGCGACCCGACCATGATCCACGCCTTCCGGGAGGACCAGGATATCCACGCCCGCACGGCCGCGGAGGTCTACGGCGTGCCGCTGTCTGAGGTGACCCACGAGATGCGCTCGGCCAGCAAGGCGGTGAACTTCGGCATCGTCTACGGCATCTCCGAATTCACGCTGGCGAAGAACATCGGCGTCAGCCGCTACGAAGCCAAGGAATTCATCGACCGCTATTTCGATCGCTATCCGGGCGTGAAGGCCTACATGGACGCTGCCGTGAAGAAGGGCCACGAGCAGGGCTACGTCACCACGCTGATGGGGCGTCGGCGCTATCTGCCGGAGCTGACGAGCGGCAACTTCGCCGTGCGCGCCTTTGGCGAGCGCTGCGCCATGAACAGCCCCATCCAGGGCACCGCCGCCGACATCATCAAGCTGGCGATGATCGGCGTGCACCGCGCCCTGAAGGAAGGCGGCTTTGAGGCAAAACTGATCTTGCAGGTGCACGACGAGTTGATCGTGGAAGCCCCGGAGCGCGAAGCCGGGGCCGTGCGCGACATGCTGCGCCGCTGCATGGAGGGCGTCGTGACGCTCGACGTGCCGCTGCGCACCGACATTTCCATTGGAGGGGATTGGCGTGCTTGCAAATAAGCCCTATGTGATCGGGCTGACGGGCGGCATTGGCTGCGGAAAGTCCGAGGCCGCGAAGTATCTGAAGACCCTCGGCGCGGCCCATCTGGACGCGGACGAGATCTCCCGGCAGCTGACGGCCCCGGGCGGCGCTGCGCTGCCGGAGATCCGCCGGGTGTTCGGCGAGGCGGCCTTCAACGAGGACGGCTCGCTGGACCGCGCATCCATCGGCCGGCTGGTGTTCGGCAATGAGCCGGCGCGGCGGGCACTGGAGGGCATCATCCACCCGCTGGTGCAGCGGGAGATGCTCACCCGCATGGACGAGGCGGCCATGAACGGCGCCGCGGTGGTGATCCTGGACGTGCCGCTGCTGTTCGAGACGGGCATGGACGCCCTCTGCGATGAGACGTGGACGCTCTACGTGGAGCGGGACCGGCAGATCGAGCGCGTGGTGACCCGCGACGGGCTGACCCGCGAGGAGGCCGCGGCCCGCGTGGACAGCCAGATGCCCACCGAGCAGCGCAACGCCCGCGCCACCCACGCCGTGAACACCGACCAGCCCATCGACCGCACCCGCGCCGAGCTGGAGGCGCTGTTCAGGGCGGCTCTGAAGAAAGCAGAGTAATCCAACACGGAGGGACTATGACCTCGAGTAACAAGAAGCCGCCCGTCCCGAAAAAGCGCCTGAAGGCGAAGCGGGCGCGGCTGGCGAAGCGGGTCGCCGGGGCGACGATGATGATCGTGACCGTGCTGGGCCTGGCGGGCCTGGGTGTCTGGCTGCTGCTGAATCAGAAGCCGGAGGCGACGCTTCAGGTCTATCCGGTGGAATACGAGGCCGAGATCCGCCGCTATGCCAGCGAGAACGGCGTCGACCCGGCCTGGCCTGCGGCGGTGATCCTCGCGGAGTCCAGCTATCAGCCGGAGGCCGTGTCCTCCGTGGGCGCCCAGGGGCTGATGCAGCTGCTGCCGGACACGGCGGCCTGGGTGGCGGGGAAGCATGGCGAGGCCTACGCCGAGGGCTGCCTCTTCGAGCCGGAGACGAACATTCGCTATGGCTGCTGGTACCTGGGCTATCTGCTTCGGCGCTTCGACGGCAACCTCGTCTGCGCCACCGCCGCCTATCACGCGGGGCAGGGCCAGGTGGACAAGTGGCTCGCCGACCCGGAGTGCAGCGACGACGGCGCGACGCTGGAGCGCATCCCGTCCGACGCGACGGATTCCTATGTCAAGAGGGTATTGAAATACTATGAGAAATATGCGGAACTCTACGCGCCGGAGGCGGCTTAGCGCGCTGGCGCTGGCCCTGGCGCTGGCGCTGCTGCCCGCGGCCTTGGCGGACGACCTGGCCTCAGACCTCTCCGGCGGCTTCCAGGCCGCGGTGCCGGAGGAGGCGCAGACGCCCCAGGCCGACATGGAGAACGCCGACGTGATCATCGGCTACATCGATCCCGGCTACCTGTCCGTCAGCCCGCTGGCCTGCAACGACTGGGACCTGGTCAGCGTGAACCAGCTGGTCTATGAGAGCGTGGTGGACTTCGACGAGAACATGAAGCCCGTGCCGATGCTGGCGGACAACTGGGTGCACGACGGCAAGACCTGGACCTTCAACCTGCGCAGCGGCATCCAGTTTCACAACGGCTACGAGCTGACGGCCTACGACGTGGTGCGCAGCTATCAGACGCTGGTGCAGTCGGGCTCGGCGAACCCCTATTACGGGCGCCTGCAGATGGTCACGGCCATGGAGGCCACCGACCTGTACGTGCTGACGGTGGACGCCAAGTCGAACAGCCTGATGACGCTCTATGCCATGAACTTTCCCGTGATGCAGTACGACACGCTCTACGACCAGTTTCCCCGCGGCACCGGCCCCTATTGGTACATCGCCTCTGACGACGCGGGCACCGTGCGCCTGGAGGCCAATCCGCTCTGGTGGAAGCAGCAGCCGCGGGTGAAGAGCATCCTGCTGAAGCGCTACGACGTGGCGGGCGACGCCATCGAGGCCATTCGCACCAACCAGGTGGACATGCTCTCCACCACGTCGCCGAAGGCCTCCCTCAGTCGCCGGCTCTCCGGCCTCACCAGCATCGACTATCCCACGATGACCTATGAGATGCTGGTGCCGAACCTTGGCGCGGACTACTCCATCCTGTCGGACGTGAACGTGCGCCAGGCCGTCATGTACGCGCTGGACCGCTCCGTCATCGCCTCGAACGGCTATCTGGACATGGGCATCCAGTGCGAAGTGCCCATCGTGCCAACCAGCTGGCTCTATGAGAGCCAGAGCGCCATCTATTACTACAGCCCGGAGCGCGCGCTGCAGCTGATGCACAACGCCGGCTGGGTGGATATGACCGGCGACGGGCGGCTGAACCGGCGCAGCGGCATCATGCTCCAGGAGCCCACCCTGCGCTTGGTGACCTACAACGAGGGCACCAACAGCATCCGCGAAAACGCCGCGAACCTCGTCAAGGAATACCTGGAGGCCGTGGGCTTCAACGTGAACGTGGTCGTGATGGATCAGGACGACGTGCGCGACGCCATGCGCCACCACAATTACGACCTGGCGCTGATCGGCGTGAACCTGAGCGAGGTGCCGGATATGTCCGCGATCCTGGAGACCGGCGGCAGCCTGAACTTCAACCGCTACAGCAACGAGGAGATGGACCAGCTGATCCAGCGCGTGCGCAGCGCCACCGACGAGACCACCCTCCAGCGCGCCTACAGCGATATCCAGATGACTGTCGTGCGCCGCCTGCCCGTCCTGGGGCTGCTCTTCCGCACCGGCACGGTACTGTCCTCGCGGCCCATCGGCGGCCTTACCGCCATCCGCGCCTACGATAACTTCAATGGGTTTGAGTTTTTGAGTGAATAGGGATTAGGGATTAGGGATTAGGAATAGCGGCTGCCGCGCGGAGGCTGGAATGGCGTGCAGCGAAGCAGCATCGAACCACGTCATTGCGAGGAGGGCCGTTTATGGCCCGACGTGGCAATCCGGGTCCTTGCCCTGGCTCAACACGGAAACCTGAGTGCTGCATGGAAATGTATGGCTGAACGCCGCCCTCAATGCCGCAGAATGACGCAACGTACAGATCCTTCGCATCATTCAGGACGACAGCGTATCGCAAACCCTGTCATCCCGAGCGGGAGGTTGGAAACCGCGCCGTGCGAAGGATCTTTCTGTCTTCGGCTCAATCAATCCTTGAAGATTCTCGGCAGGAAATCGTGGATGCACCTGCGCCAGACGCTCCAGTCATGGCCGCCGGGGAAGGTGCGGCGGAGCATGTCGACGCCCTTTTCCGCCACAAGCCCGTCGTCCTGCTCGAAGCGATCGAAGAACTGGTCCTCGGTGCCCATGGCGCGGTAGAACAGCCGGAAGCTCTCGGCAAATTTCGCCCTGTCGTCCAGCAGCTTCAGGTGCGCCTCCGGCTTGTCGCCCCAGGGCGCGCGCAGGAACCCGCTGAACAGGCCTGCCCAGCCGAACAGCTCCGGGTGGGAGAGGGTCGTGCGGCTGGTCTGGTAGCTGCCCATGCTCAGCCCGGCCATGGCGCGATGCCACTTGTCCGTCAGCACCGGGTAGTTCGCCTCGATGAAGGGGATCAGGTCGTTGAGCACCACCTCGGGGAAGACCTGGGCGGCGGACATGCGGTCGCTGCCGCGCACCATGCCGTTGCCCATCACGATCAGCATCTCCTCCATCGCGCCGTCGCTGAGCAGCTGGTCGGCGATGCGCCCCAGGTGGCCCTGGAACACCCAGCCGATCTCATTCTCGCCAAAGCCGTGCTGCAGATACAGCACCGGATACTTCCTTTGCGGGTCATAGGCCGGCGGCGTATAGACCAGGCAGATCTCCAGCTTCCCGGTGACGGAGGAGAGATAGTAGCGCCGGGTCACCGCGCCATGGGGGATGTCCGTCAGGGCGTCCCATTCCTCGCCGGGCACGGGGATGTCGACGTAGTTCATCGGGCGGCAGCAGCCGTAGCCGATGGGCAGGTAGGGGCAGAGCACGTCCGCGCCGTCGACCTTCACGAAGATATACTTGAAGCCGCGGCCCAGGTCCGCGATGCCCTCCCACATGCCGTGCGCGGCGGGGGAGAGGTCCGTCAGGCTGCCGAACTGGTCGATCTGCACGCACTTCGCGTTCGGGGCCTTGATGCGGAAGAACACGCGGCCGTCCTCCAGCACCTCGAAGCCCTGGTCGCCGTCGCGATCCGGTTCGCCGAAGTAGGGGTCAAAGCACAGGGGGGAATCCAAAAGGCCCAGGTTGTTCATGGTTGTGCCTCCTTGTGTAATGGGTTTTTCGTTACCACCATTTTACCAAAAGGGGTTGACAATGACAACCGCTTTGATGGCCTTTTCGGAGACAAAACTCGCGATGACAAGCATTGAGCAGAGGGCCCAATCTAATAGTTATACCACTTGAACCAGCGCAGGTAGCGCGCGTACTCCCGGCTGCAGGGCAGGCCGCTCTCCAGCGGGTAGAAGGCCCCGAACAGCATAAGCGACGCGCCCAGCAGCGCCCCGGAGGTGATGCCGAAGGCCTTCTCGCTGCGGCTTCGGATCGCGTCCAGCAGCAGCACCGAGGCGATGATGATGAACGGCACGCTGGCGAAGTAGTGGTAGATGAACGTGCTGCGCGGCACGATCACCCAGGGCAGGAACTGGCTGGCGAAGCCGATCACCACCATCACGTCCCGCCGGTGGGCCCGCCGCTGCCAGCACATCCGCGCCACCACGAACAGCAGCGCCGCCAGCCCGAACCACCACACCGCCGGGTTGCCCATGCAGCTGATGGAGGAGATCGTGCCCTCGGGCATGTAGCCCGTGCCTGAGTAGTACCACATCGGCCACCAGATCACCGGCCACTGATACCAGGGCGAGCGGAAGTAGTGTGTGTCGCCGCCGAGGCCCGCGTGATAGCCGAAGATGCTCTTTTGCAGCTCGATCACCCGGTTCAGTCGGACGCTGGAGAACATGTCCCCAAAGGTCCTGACGCCCTCCGGCCGCAGCAGCCAGTAGTAGCTGAAGTAGTAGATCAGCGCCGGGATGATCACGAAGAACAGCACGCAGAAGAGCAGCGTCAGCACCAGCTTCTTCAGCGACCCGGCTCGGTCGCGCAGGTGCTTCAGCTCCCGAAGCCGGCGGAACACCGTCCAGAAGAACAGGATCGCCAGCCCCGCCGAGGCGTACAGGCCCACCCACTTCGTGGCCCAGGCGATGCCCATCGTCACGCCGCACAGCCCCAGCGGAACCAGCGTCCTGCCCAGGGATTCCCGGTTCCAGCTCAACTGGCAGTAGCGGAACATGAACAGGTACATCAGCATGATCCAGAACACCGCGTAGCTGTCGATCGTGGCGATGCGGGTCTGGGTGAAGTGCATCGAATCCAGCGCCATCAGGCACATGGCGATGAAGCTCAGCCGCGTGTCCTTCGTCAGCTGCTTCACCAGCAGGTACATCAGCGGCACCATCAGCACGCCCACCAGCGCGCCCATGAAGCGCCAGCCGAAGGGCGTCATGCCGAAGAGCTGGATGCCCACCATCATCAGCACCTTGCCCAGCGGCGGATGCGTCCATTCATAGGCGTTCAGGCCGTGCAGGTGCTCATAGGCGGTGCGGGCGTGGTAGATCTCGTCGAAGTAGGTGGAATTGAGGTAGCTGGGATGGGCCGGAACGGCGGCCTGCTCGTCGATCAGCAGCGCCGCGCTGCTGTCCGACTCCGCTGTCTGGCCCGTCTGGCTGACGCCGGCGATGGGCAGCGGCGCGCCGCTCTCGTCGAGGAAGCCCACCTCGTACAGGATCAGCCCCGCGGATTCCGCGGTCAGCCGCGCGTAGCGGGCGGTCTGCCGGGGATCGCCGTCCGAGGCGGTGGCGTAGGTCCAGGCGGCGTCGCCGCCTTCAGGGGCCTTGCTGTCCAGGTAGAGCGTGTTTTTGTCGGAATCCAGCGGCGTGAACCAGAGCCAGCGGAACAGCTCGCCCTGGCTGTACTTCGCCCAGCAGGGCTCCGTCCAGTGCTCGCCGTCGTTGGACAGCTCCACCGTGAAGGTGGAATTGCAGATGCCGCCGTAGTAGGTCATGCGCCAGGTCTTCACCTCGCCCAGGTCGAACACCACGGCCTCGCCGCCCTGGCTGGAGGTCCAGCCGGTCTGGGGGGCCTGGGTCACGCCCAGGTTCGTGAAGGCCAGCACGCTGTACAGCGCCGTCACCGCCGCCATCAGCAGATAGTCCGCCCGCCTCAGGCCCATGCGCCAGTTCGGCGCCTCGGCGAGGGTGTAGGCCCCCGCGCCGACCTCCTCCCGCTGGGGCTTGCGCAGCGGGAGGAGGTGCTCGCGCAGGCAGATGTCCGCCGCCGTCCAGGTGAGGAACGCGGCGTTCAACACGTTCGCCAGCGACACGATGCAGTTCAGCCAGTGCTCGCTGGATTGCAGGTGGCCGTAGTTGGCCTCGGTCATGCCGCCCTGCAGCACCAGCAGCTCGTTCAGGAACACCGTCGCCGTCAGCGTCACCAGCGCGATCAGCAGCCGCCGGTCGCGCTCCACGCCGAGGGCCAGCGCCAGCAGCAGCAGTCCCGGGAACAGGTAGCGCTCGTGGATCATCGGCCCGAAGGCGCAGAACAGCGCGATCAGCAGCGCGCCGATCAGGAATATGCGCCGGGGCTTTTTCGCGCCCTTGAACGCGAGGAACAGGCAGAACAGGTAGGACGCGGCGAACAGCGCCCAGGCCAGCGCTGCGACGAAGGCGTGATCCTCCATGCGCGCCCAGTTCATGCCGAGCAGGTAGTGCAGGTTCAGCGTGTTCACGGTCATGTAGCGATAGCCGCTCATCGTGCCCGTGTAGAGGGAGAACAGCCAGCCAAACGGCCGGATCAGCGCGTCGCCGAGGCCCTTTGCCTGGCCCGCGCAGCAGAGCAGCGCCACGGCGTAGATCATCCCCAGGCAGGCCGCCGCGCCGACCAGCAGCGCGCGCAGCTTCGCCCTGCGGTTTTCGGGGGCGTCGGCAAGGATCGCGCAGAGGATGACCGCCAGGCCCAGCGGCCCGAACAGCAGCGCCTGCGGCTTGACGAGCACCGCCGCGCCGTACCACAGCAGCGCGCGCACATACCGGCCGTCCGCCGCCTCCAGGGCGCACAGCGCGATCGCCAGCGCCAGCAGCCCGTCGATCTGTCCCCAGGCGGCGGAATTGGCGATGGCGGCGGGGTTGAAGGCCACCAGCAGGCCCAGCAGCGCGGCGTCGCGCGCGGAGAGCTTTCGGCCCGCCACGCGCCAGGTGAGCAGGCCCGAGCCGATGTCCGCCAGGATGGGCGCGAGCTTCAACAGCGCCAGGTAGGCCCCACTGCCCGTCTCCAGGCCGAACAGCCGGCGAAGCGCCGCCACCGGCCACAGCAGCAGCATGTACCCCGGGGGATAGTCGCAGAAGTATTCCGGGTCGTAGAATTTCAGCGGGCCCAGGGTGAACATGCGCTCGGACCACGCGGAGAAGCAGTTGATGTCGGTGTAGTAGCCGCGCACCCGCGCCGCGATCACGAGCCGCAGCACCAGCGCCAGCGCCAGGCCGCCCACGAACAGCGCCGTCTGCTGGCCCTTGTCCATCGGCACGGCCCCGCGCCCCCGCTTGCGGACGACGCCCAGCACCAGCAGCGCCCAGCAGGCGATGAACAGCAGCCAGGTCTCCGTGTTGCGGGCGGGTTCGCCCTCGTCGGCGGTGGAGAGGTTCGAGGAGGCGCCGCTGTCCTCCCGCCAGAGGTCGTAGACCATCGCGCCGTCCGGGGCCGCGTCCACCGCCTCCAGGGCGATGTCGTCAAAGCTGGCGCGGCCGACGGACAGGCTTCCGTAGCCGCCCACCCGGGCAAACACGGTCAGCTCCGTCTGGTTGGGGCCGGTGCGGCCGTAGAGCTCGACGAACCGCCAGTCGCCGTCGGTGTCATAGACGCTGTCGGAATAGACGAACACGTCCGCGATGGAGAGCGTCGCGCCATAGCCGTCCGCGTCGCAGCCCTCGGCCCGCACCATGCCGGAGAGGCGGTACAGCGTGTCCGGGGCCACCTTGACGGTCTGGGCGAAGCGGGCGTCGTTCTCCTCCACGTTCGTGACGGTCACGCAGCTGCCTTCGAAGCCGTCGGGATCGACGGTCAACAGGCTCACCCCGGCGTCCGTCAACCACATGTCCCGGCGCCAGCCCGACGGCAGGTCGCCGTCGTCGGAGGAAAAGCCGCCGTTTTCCAGCAGGTTTTCCGACTCCGCGAGGGCTGCGCCCAGTATCAGCATCAGCGCCATCAGCGCGCAAAGCAGCTTCTTCATTGGATTCTCCTTGGATGATGGAAATCAAAATACCCCCGTCGCGTCGAACGCCGCCTCGATGTGGCGGATCCCGTCCGGCAATACCTCGATCACGTCGAAGCGCAACGGCGCGTCCTCCAGACGGTGCTCCTGCAAATAGAGCGCGGCCGTGCGCAGGATGTGGGCCTGCTTGGCCCTGTCCACCGCCTCGGCGGGCCGACCGAAGCGCAGCGTGGCCCGGCGCTTCACCTCCACGAACAGCAGCGTCCCGCCCAGCCGGGCGATGATGTCGATCTCGCCGGTGGGCCGCCGCCAGTTCATTTCGAGGATCTTCGCGCCCTTCTTCTCCAAGTAGGCCCGCGCCTCCGCCTCGCCCTGGGCGCCGTTTTTGCGCTTATTCATGGCTTTCTCCCAGGATCCTGCCGATGAACGAGCGCCGGTGCTCCGGGCAGGGGCCATACCTTTTCAGCGCGGCGATGTGCTCGGCGGTGCCGTAGCCCTTGTTGCGGGCGAAGCCGTACATCGGATACTTGGCGTCCAGCTCCATCATGTAGCGGTCTCGGGTCACCTTCGCCACGATGCTCGCCGCGCCGATCATGTAGCTCAGCGCGTCGCCGTGCACCAGCGAGAGGGCTTCGCAGGGCAGCTGCAGGCCCTCCACCGCGTCGATCAGCAGGATGTCGCCGTCAAAGCGCGCCGCGCAGGTCTCCATGGCCCGGCGGGTGGCCTGCAGAATGTTGATCTCGTCGATCACGTCCGGCCCGATGAAGCATGTCTCGGCATAGTCCGCCGCCTCGAGGAGCAGGGGAAAGAGGGCCTCGCGGCGCTTTTCGGACAGCTTCTTGGAATCGTCCACGCCGGGGACGAGCTTGTTTGCGGGGATGCTGACGCAGGCCGTCACCACCGGCCCGGCCAGCGGCCCGCGGCCCACCTCGTCGATGCCCGCGATTCGAAGTCCGCCGTCCCACAGGCCGCGCTCGATCTCCGTCAGGCGGAGCAGCTTTTCCTGGGGCGTCTCGCGGCGCTTGCGCTCGGTCATGATCCGGCCTCCTCGATGGTAATTTTCCCGATCTTCCCGGCCCGGAATTCATCCAGCACCAGCGCGGCGGCGCGGTCGGTGTCATAGCGCCCGCCGGACAGCAGCCAGCCGCGGCCCTTGCAGGCGGCCTCGATCAGCTCGTGGGGTTCCGTGCCGCAGTCTTCGCCCAGCTTGTAGCGGGCGGCGAGGGCGGCGGGGTTGAGCCGGTGCAGCAGCGCCATCAGCCCGCCGGCCAGGTCCTCCGTGTCCATGATCTCATCGCGGATGGAGCCCAGGTAGGCCAGCAGCCGCGCGCCCTCCTGATCGTCCATGCGGGGCGGCAGCATGCCGGGGGTGTCCAGGATCTCCAGGAACGGCCCGATCTTCACCCACTGGTTCGCGCGGGTGACGCCCGGCCGGTCGCTGGCCTTCACGATGGCCGAGCCGTGCAGCCGGTTGATGAAGGTGGACTTGCCCACGTTGGGGATGCCGATGACCATGAAGCGGATCGTCTTGCGCACGCCCCGCGCCGCGTAGCGCTCCAGCGCCGGCTTCGACGCCTGCTCGATGCGGCCCAGGATGTCCTTCACCTTGCCGCCGTTGGAATTGAAGCGCAGGGCGGTCAATCCCTGGCGGCGGAAGTGCTCCAGCCAGCGGGCGGTCTGGCTGTCGTCGGCCAGGTCGGCTTTGTTCAGCACCAGGATGCGGGCCTTGCCCTGGGTCAGCTTCTGCAAATCGGGGTTGCGGGTGGCCATCGGGGCGCGGGCGTCGCACAGCTCGATCACCGCGTCCACCGCCCGCAGCTGCTCCGCCAGCAGTCGCCGGGTCTTCGCCATGTGTCCCGGATACCAGTTGATGCGTTCGTTTGCCATAGTGAATCCTTTCGGAGGAGGGAGGAGTTAGTAGTGAGGAGTTGGAGAGTGGGTCGCGAGCCTTCCCCTTCAGGGGAAGGTGGCTGCGCCGGAGGCGCAGACGGAAGAGGTCGTTTCCCTCAGCCTTCCAACAGGTCGCGGATGATGTCTTCCTTCGTCGTCGGCGTCCAGTGGCCCTCGACGAAGATGCGCGCGTCCAGGTCCGCGATCGTCCCCGTCAGCTTCTTCGCCAGCGAAGGGTCCCGCTTCCAGGTGGGGAAGACGCCGCTGTTGGCGTCGCCGATGAACAGCACGCCTTCATCGGGAATCAGCACGAAGGTCGCGTCGTCGGTGTGGGGCGTTTCCACCTCAAACGCGCGTACCCGGCAGCCGCCCAGGTCGATGTCGATCGCGCCGGAGAAGGCCACGTCCGCCGAGACGATCACCACGGGCCGGTTTCCGGCGTATTCCCGGCGGATGCTTTCGTCCATGGCCAGGAAGGCTTCGACGCCCTCGCGCTCGACCTTTTCCCGGAAATCGCGCAGATGGCGGTCCGTTCGCCCGTTTGCCAGCGTCAGCCCGTGCACCTTGTGCATGGCGAAGGTGTGGTCCCAGTGCCAGTGGGTCAGCACCGTGATGTCCGGCAGCGGCAGGCCCGCCGCCTTGAGCGCGTCATGGAATTCGGCGATGTGGGCGTCGGAGTGCCCCGCGTCCACGGCCAGGCACAGCCGGTCGCCCCGGACGTAGCCCAGGTTCGGCCGGTCCCGCGTTTCCTCATAGGGGTAGACCCACACGCGATCCGTCAGATGGATCAGTGATTGGTTCATGGCGCTCCTTTCGATGGGGGGCAGCGATTGGCTGTCGGCCTTGCCGACGGGCGGCAGGGCGCCACCCCTACAAAGCCAGTGCGCAGCCGGGAGGCCGTTCGATGGCCGATCCGGCGTCGCTGGAAAGCGCGGCAGCGATTGGCTGTCGGCCTTGCCGACAAAAAACGGGAATCGCACGTGCGATTCCCGATTGTGGTCTGGGAAGATTAAGTCCTCTCCTTGACCTTGGCCGCCTTGCCGCTGCGCTGACGCAGATAGTACAGCTTCGCGCGACGAACCTTACCGCGACGGACAACCTTGATGCTGTCGATGCGGGGGCTGTGCAGCGGGAACGTGCGCTCAACGCCGACGCCGTAGGAAGTGCGGCGAACGGTGAACGTTTCGCGGACAGAGCCATTCCGGCGGGCGATG
The DNA here is from genome assembly GCA_902799045.1 of uncultured Eubacteriales bacterium. Taxonomy (GTDB): domain Bacteria; phylum Bacillota; class Clostridia; order Christensenellales; family Aristaeellaceae; genus UBA2862. The sequence continues at coordinate 6,148 of CADBZH010000028.1, read as the reverse complement.
ACCACGCCTTCAAAGGCCTGCAGACGTTCGCGGGAGCCTTCGACAACCTTCACCTGAACGCGCACGGTATCACCGATGGCGAACTCCGGGATGTCGTTCTTGAGCTGGGCGCTCTCGATGGAACGGATGATCTCATTCATGGGAATTTCCTCCTTTCCTCTCCAGGACGTTCATGCTGGCCTTGCCACAGAGGACCGCCCGATTTCAACTCGTCTATTATAGCACGAAGGAAAGGGGAACACAAGGGTCAATTTGTGTTAAACTTCCCGGTAGAAACGCGCGATTTTGCGTCAGTTGCCGACGTGGACGAAGCCGAACATGCCGTTGTAGTCGGCGGTCGCCTCGCGCACCAGCGCCCACTTGCCGCGCACGCCCAGCAGCCACACGGTCTTGGCGTTGTCCAGCTTGCCGCTGGCGCTCTTGGCGCTGGGCCGCTGGAAGATGCTGGTGCCCGCGGGCAGGGTGATGTCGCGGGTGGCGGTATAGTTGTTGAACAGCAGCTTCGACGTGCGAACGTAGCCGGTCTTGCCGTTGTAGGCGATCAGGGTGAGCTTGTTCTCATGATAGAACTTGCCGTTCAGGTAGGCCTTGCAGACCACCGCGGTCTTGGCGGGCACGCGACCGATGGCGTGCTTCATGCCGGCGTCGGAGTACAGGGTGGTGGAGGTCAGCACCAGGTCGCCGGCCCAGGCGGGCTCATTTTCGCCCTCCGCCAGGACGGTGGGCAGCGCGCACGCGATCAGCGCGACCAGCAGCAGGATACCAAGGAACTTCTTCATGGGGATCAACCTCGCCTTCGTATGACTTTATTTCGGCATAATTGCCATTCGATGGCGATATTTTATCATATCACTGTACCGATTGTCTATGCCTCCGGGTAAAAATGCAAGAAGATGTCATAATTAGCCGTTGAACGGCTCAGCCTTCCGCCAATTCGACCCAATAGGGGCCCTTGCCCGGCCTGCCGGTCTGCGCGAGGGTGCGCCTCAGGGCGGCGTCCGCGAGCAGGCAATGCCCCGCGGGCGGCTCGATCCCGCCTTCAAAGCGATAGAGCAGCCGCTCGTCCGGCAGATAGAGCCAGCCGCTGTCGATCCCCGCGCCGCGCCACGAATCGAGCGCGGTCTCGCCCTCCGAGCAGTCGGGGATGAAGCCCATCGAAAACGCCTGCCACAGCCAGCCCACGTGCCGCCGCCCGGAGAAGCACTGCCGCTTCGCGGCCCTGCGGCTCGCCTCCGGCACGAAGGCGCTGAACCACTGCCGGGGGAACCGGTCGGCGTCCCGCAAATCCTGCCGAAGCAGCCCCGGCAGGGCCGCCTCGATCTCATGTGCCCGCCTGAGCCGCGCGATCATGTCGCGGTCATCGTCGGATAGCGGCGCGGTTTCCAGCAGCTCGGGCCGGCGCTGAAGCGTCAGCTCCAGCGAACGCTCCCGCCGCCAGGCCACGATCTCCGCGTGGTTGCCGCCCAGCAGCACCTCCGGCGCCTTTTCGCCCCGGAAGTCGGCGGGCCGGGTGTACTGCGGATACTCCAAGAGCCCCGTGGTGAAGCTCTCGTCCTCGCTGGATTCCTCCGAGCCCAGCACGCCGGGGATCAGCCGCGACACCGCGTCGATCACCACCAGCGCGCCCAGCTCGCCGCCGGTGAGCACGTAGTCGCCGATGGACAGCTCCTCGTCGATCACGGCGTCCAGTGCCCGCTGGTCCACGCCCTCGTAGTGGCCGCAGAGCAGCGCCAGCTCCTCCTCCCGGGCCAATGCCTCCACCGTCTTCTGCGTCAGTGTCCGTCCCCGGGGGGAGAGGTAGATCCGCCTGCCGCGGAAATCCTGGGGCAGGTTCGCCGCGAAGGCGTCCACGATGGGCTGCGCGCTCATCACCATGCCCGCGCCGCCGCCGAAGGGATAGTCGTCGGTGTTGCGGTGCCTGTCCGTGGAGTAGGCGCGGATGTCGATCAGGTCCACCTGCAGGCGTCCCGACCCGATGGCCCGGCCCAGGATGCTCACGCCCAGCATGGGCTGCAGCATCTCCGGAAACAGCGTAAAGACCTTAATCCTCATCGAAAACCGCCACCTCGTTCAGGCGCTTGCCGTTCAGCAGCATCTCGCCCTTCTCCAGGTCCACCTTCACGACCACGCTCTTCAGCGCCGGCACCAGCACCTCGCCCAGCGGCCCCTTGAACACGTACACGTCGTTGCCGCCGGGCTGCATCACGTTGGAAAGCTTTCCCAGGTCGCGCCCGTCGTCCGCCAGGCCGTGCAGGCCGTACAGGTCGGTCAGGAAGTTGGTGTCCTCGTCCAGAGCCACGGCGTGGGCCCGGTCGATGTACAGCTTCGTGCCCCGCAGCGCTTCGGCCGCGTCGCGGTCCGAAACGCCCGCCACGTTCATGAACACGGCGTCGTCCGCCAGCCGGTTCACGCGGATCGAAAGCGGCGCGTAGCCGCCGTCCTTCTCCACATACACCGTCTCAAGCCCCTCGAACCGCGCCAAATCGCAGGTGCAGGGCCGCACCTTCACCTCGCCCCGCACGCCCTGGGGCTTCACGATCTCCCCGATCATCAGGTATTCAGAAAGCATGGGTATTCCTCCGAATGTCATTGATGTTCCTATTATAGCGGGAATAGGTTAGAAATGCAAATTTGAGGCGATCAATGGTAGAAAAATAAACATAGGAATGGTAATCTAATAAACATAGATTCGACATACTGGAGGCGTTCAATGCAGAATAGGTATGTGGGTGATATTGGCGACTTCGGGAAATTAGGGTTGTTGCGAGCATTATCAAGTGCAGGACTTTCAATAGGGGTGAACTGGTATCTAAACGCCGATGAAAGTCACAACGGTGATGGCAGCCATGTAAAATACCTTTTCGATCACCGTTACAGCGATTGCGATGCGTATCTGTGGTCTGAACTCAAACGCATAGTGGAATCTGGCTGCAGAAAAATTGCCTCGATCGAGGCGTCGGACGTTCTCCCGGCGACATATTACTCAATACCTATCACATCTGCGAAGCATAACAACACAAGGCAAGAGGACAGAAGAGAAGAGTGGCACTCGAATGCGTTGAACCAATTACGCGATCTGGACGTGGTCTTCCTAGACCCGGATAATGGATTGATGGTTCCCAGCGCATTGCGGACGAACAGGGCAAGCAGATATGTGGAACCAGAGGAGATTCTGGATTATTACAGACAGGGTTCAAGTGTTGTATACTATCAGCATAAGGCACGGAAACAGGATGAGTATTATACAAGACAGCATCAGAAATTGCTTGAAGAAAGCGGATTTCACGAAGCAACGGGCCTTGGCCTGAAATACAAGTCAACTTCGCAGAGGTTCTATTTCTTTATGATGCAGCCTCGACACGAAAGAAGGATCTGTGACTGCGTTGATAAAATGCTGTCGACGGATTGGGAGAAACATTTCTGTCTCGCTTTGCCATTCAAGGCAACAGACGCAATAATCCAAAGGAGAGATAATCCCATGAATGAAACCAGAAAAGTAGTCATCAGCGTGCTGGGCTCGGACAAGAAGGGCATCATCGCGCAGGTGAGCCGGATCCTGTATGAGAACGACGCCAACATCCTGGATATCAGCCAGACCATCGTCTCCGGGCTGTTCAGCATGATCCTGATCGCGGACGTGTCCAGCGAGGCCAGCTCCTTCGACGCGCTCAAGACCGAGCTGGACGCCCTGGGCGACCGCATCGGCGTGCAGATCCGCACCCAGCGCAGCGAAATCTTCGAGGCGATGCACCAGATCTAAGGGAGCAGGAGATGCCAGAGCGTGCGGCAGCCACTATTCCTACTCCCTACTGCCTACTCCCTCAAGATTCAAATAAGGAGCGATTCCCATGCACATGATCAATACCTCCGAAATCCTCGAGACCCTGAACATGATCGACCACCAGAAGCTGGACGTGCGCACGATCACGATGGGCATCTCGCTGCTTGCCTGCGTCACCGACGACGAGGACAGGCTGGCCAGGAACATCTACGACCTCATCACCCGCCGGGCGGAAAAGCTGGTGGCGGTGGGGCAGGCCATCGAACGCGATTTTGGCGTGCCGATCGTCAATAAGCGCATCTCCGTGACGCCCGCCGCGCTGGTGACCGGCGCGATCCGGCATCCCGTGAAGGTGGCCAGGGCGCTGGACGCGGCTGCGAAGGCCACCGGCGTGGACTTCATCGGCGGCTATTCCGCGCTGGTGCAAAAGGGCATGACCGAGGCCGACCGGCGGCTGATCGAGTCCATCCCCGAGGCGCTCAGCGAGACGGATTTCCTCTGCTCCAGCGTCAACGTCGGCTCCACCCGCGCCGGCATCAACATGGACGCCGTGCGCCTGATGGGCGAGGTGGTGAAGCAGACCGCCGCGAATACGGCGGACAACGGCGGCCTGGGCTGCGCGAAGCTGGTGGTGTTCTGCAACGCCGTGGAGGACAATCCCTTCATGGCCGGCGCATTCCACGGCCCCGGCGAGGGCGATTGCGCCGTCAGCGTGGGCGTTTCCGGGCCGGGCGTGGTGAAGGTGGCGCTGGAGGGCGTGAAGGGCGCGCCCTTTGACGAGGTGGCCGAGACCATCAAGCGCACCGCCTTCCACATCACCCGCGTGGGCCAGCTGGTGGCCCGCGAGGCCAGCCGCCGCCTGGACGTGCCCTTCGGCATTGTGGACCTGTCCCTTGCGCCGACGCCCGCCGTGGGCGATTCCGTGGCGGCGATCCTGGAGGAGATGGGCCTGGAGGTGTGCGGCGGCCACGGCACCACCGCGGCGCTGGCGCTGCTGAATGACGCGGTGAAGAAGGGCGGCGTGATGGCGTCCAGCCATGTGGGCGGCCTCTCCGGCGCGTTCATCCCGGTTTCCGAGGACATCGGCATGATCCACGCCGCCGAGCGCGGCGCGCTGAGCCTGGAGAAGCTGGAGGCCATGACCTGCGTCTGCTCCGTCGGCCTGGATATGATCGCCATCCCCGGCGACACCCCCGCCGAGACCATCGCCGCCATCATCGCGGACGAGAGCGCCATCGGCATGGTGAACAACAAGACCACCGCCGTGCGCGTGATCCCCGCCCCCGGCAAGGTGGTGGGCGACAGCGTGGAGTTCGGCGGCCTGCTGGGCCACGCGCCGGTCATCCCCGTGCGCGAATTCTCCGCGGCGGAGTTCATCCATCGCGGCGGGCGCATCCCCGCGCCGCTGCACTCGCTGAGGAATTAGGCTAAGTCAAGGGAAACCAACGCAGAAATGCAGTTCAAGGCGCCGAAAATGCATCTTGGGGAATTTAGAAACACGCTCTAGGGAATAGGGAGCAGGAATACCAGCTGCCGCGTTTGTGCAGGCGCGGCGCTGCGCCGCCCGCCCCCATACATGACGGACGCGGGCGAACGCTGACCTGTCCCGGCTTCATTGCGCTCGACCGTCTTTCCCAATGGAGGCACTGAACGTCTGGAGGGATCTCTGTGAACGCACCCGTTGACATCACCGGCGTTGAATTGAAAACCGAGCGCCTGACGCTTCGCTCCTGGCGCGAGAGCGACCTTGAGGACTTCTACGAGTACGCCCGGGTGGACGGTGTGGGGCAGATGGCGGGCTGGTCGCCGCATAAGAGCATCGAGGAATCCAGGCAGGTCCTCGCCATGTTCATGCGCGAAAAGAGGACCTTCGCCCTCGAATATGAAGGAAAGGTGATCGGCTCGCTGGGCATCGAGACCTATGACGAGCGGCGCTATCCGGAGCTGGCACTGGAGGAAAAGCGCGGCCGGGAGATCGGCTACGTGCTTTCGAAGGACTGCTGGGGCCGGGGCCTGATGACCGAGGCGGTGCGCGCCGTCGTCCGCTGGCTGCTGGACGACGTGAAGCTGGACTTCATCATCGTCGGCCACTTTATCCGAAACGACCGCTCCCGCCGCGTCATCGAAAAGTGCGGCTTCAGCTACGTCAAGACCATCCCGTATGATACCCAGGACGGCCGGACGGAGGATTCGATGGAGTACATATTGTACCGATGATGCAGCTTCCCCAAGGGGAAGGCTTTGGGCAGGCGCCGCAACGGCGCCCCTGCAGTATAATACTAAACTCAATCTAAATTGCAACCATCTGCGGGCGTCTTTTCCGCCCTGCCGTCGCCTCGCTGCGGTCAACGATGCGCTGCATCGCCT
>CADBZH010000027.1 GCA_902799045.1 uncultured Eubacteriales bacterium | reverse complement strand
AGTTTATATTCTGCACTGTATTCCTTTCGCTCTCCCTTGGGCATTGCTCTTCTCTCCTTTTGTCATTTCAGCTTTGTCCAAGTTTATTATACCACTTTCGCCTCCTCGCAATGACGTACCGCGAATCATGGTCGAACCACGTCATTGCGAGGAGCGAAGCGACGTGGCAATCCGGTTTCGTGTCTTTCCATCCGGGGAAGGCCTGACAACCCCTCCGGCGCTTCTCGCCACCTCCCCTTACACAGGGGAAGCTTGGGGCGGGCGGCGCGTCGGCGACCCTGCGAACGCATCGACGTCATGTGATCGCAGTCCTGCTGTAACCCATGCGTTTGTCCTGGTGTTTTTAGCCCCATCCCTTTTCAAGCAGGGCGAAATGTGATAGAATAACAGGCGAACACAGGAATGAATCGCGGAGGGCAGCTATGGATACGCAACAGGGCGTTCGGCTGAACAAGTACATGGCGGACAGTGGCTACTGCTCCCGGCGGGAGGCGGACCGGCTGATCGAGGAGGGCCGCGTGCGGGTGGACGGACGGGCCGGCGAGCTGGGCCTGCGGGTGCTGCCCGGGATGACCGTCACCGTGGACGGACGGCCGCTGACCGGCGAAAGCGAGAAGGTGTACCTGCTGCTGAACAAGCCGAAGGGCATCGTCTGCACCGCCGACCCCCGCGAGCCCATGAACGTGGTGGATTACCTCGGCTACCCGAAGCGCGTGTTCCCGGTGGGCCGACTCGACAAGGACAGCGAGGGCCTGCTGCTGCTCTCCAGCGACGGGGAGATCGTGAACCGGATGCTCCGCGCCGCGGGCGGCCATGAGAAGGAGTATGAAGTCACCATCGACCGGCCCGTGACGGCCCCGTTCGTTGAGAGCATGATGAGCGGCGTGCCGATCCTGGACACCGTCACCCTGCCCTGCAAGGTGCGGCGCACCGGCGAAAGGAGCTTCAACATCGTGCTGGTGCAGGGCCTGAACCGCCAGATCCGCCGCATGTGCGAGGCCCTGGGCGCAAACGTCACCCACCTTCGGCGCGTGCGCATCATGAACCTGCGCCTCGGAAGGCTCCAGCCCGGCCAGTGGCGGGAGCTGACCCGGGAGGAGCTGGAGACGCTGATGGGCCAGCTTGGGGAGCGTTGAGCGCGTCTACCATGATTGTGCAAAGATCCTCCGCCGCGCCCGGGATGACAGGAAAGCGAATCCTGCCCTCCCGGGCACAGCGAAGGATCTTTTTCAGGGATACCGACCGCGTTGCGCCAGTCAGATTTGAGTATTATTCGTAGATCGGGAAGGACGTGCACAGGGCGTCCACGCGCTCGAGGATCTCGCCCTTCTTCGCGTCGAAGTCCTGGGCGGCGAGGGCCAGCAGCTCGCCGACCTCCCTGGCCTCGGCCTCCTTGAAGCCGCGGGCCGTGATGGCCGGGGTGCCCACGCGGATGCCGGAGGTCTCCTTCGCGGAGCGCGGATCGCCGGGGATCTTGTTCTTGTTGACGGTGATGTGCACGGTGTCGAGGCGCTCCTCCAGCTCACGGCCGCTGATGTCGGCCTCCTTCAGGTCGATCAGCATCAGGTGGTTGTCGGTGCCGCCGGAGACCAGCTTCACGCCGCGCTCCAGCAGGGCGTCGGCCATGGTCCTGGCATTGGACACGATCTGGCGCTGATACTGCTTGAATTCCGGCTTCAACGCCTCGCCCAGCACCACGGCCTTCGCCGCGATGACGTGCATCAGTGGGCCGCCCTGGGTGCCGGGGAAGATGGCGCTGTTGATCTTCTTGGCGATGGCTTCGTCGTTGGTCAGGATCATGCCGCCGCGCGGACCGCGCAGCGTCTTGTGGTTGGTGGTGGTCACCACGTCGGCATAGGGAATCGGGCTGGGATGCTCGCCCGCCGCCACGAGGCCGGCGATGTGGGCGATGTCCACCATGAAGTAGGCCCCGACCTCCTTGGCGATCTGGCCGAACTTTTCAAAATCAATGACGCGCGGATAGGCGGACGCGCCGGCGATGATCATCTTCGGGCGATGCTCCAGGGCCAGGTCGCGCACCTGGTCATAGTCGATCAGGCCGGTGTCCGGGTCGCAGCCGTAGGAGACGCTGTTGTAGAGCTTGCCGGAGAAGCTGACCTTCGCGCCGTGGGTCAGGTGGCCGCCGGCGCTCAGATCCATGCCCATGACGGTGTCGCCCGGCTGGCAGAGGGCGAGGTACACGGCCGCGTTGGCCTGGGAGCCGCTGTGGGGCTGCACGTTGGCGTACTGCACGCCGAACAGCTGCTTCGCGCGCTCGATGCACACGTTCTCCACCTCATCCACGAACTCGCAGCCGCCGTAGTAGCGGTGTCCCGGATAGCCCTCGGCGTACTTGTTCGTCAGCACCGATCCCATCGCGGCCATCACCGGCTCCGTCACGATGTTCTCCGACGCGATCAGCTCCAGGTTGTGGCGCTGGCGCTCCAGCTCCTTCAACATGATCTCGCCGATCTCCGGGTCATAGCTGCGGATGAATTCCATGCTCTCCTGTACCATTGCTGCTTTCCTCCTGTGTGTTCATTCATGAAAAAAACCGATGCAGGCATCGGTCGCAGGGACGCCGCCCCTTTGGAACATGCCCCAGAGAAGCGCGTGACTCTGTCCTTTTGCCTGAGAGATTCGCGGCGCTTCCCGCCGCTTTCACCTTCGGCCCCCGCGCAGACGGCGGGCGTCTCCAGAGTGCCGTCCGTTCACAGTCCTCATTCCCAACGGAACGCCTGAGAGTGTTCTCCTTCGGCGGAGCCAGCCGGCTCGCTCTCCTGCAAACATCAAACGGCATATTTTCGATTGTATCACCATTATAACACGGCAAAGCGCCGCCGTCAATGAAGGGCAGGTTAATCCCATGCGGCGGAGCAGGTTAATCCCATGTGACTTGCAGAAACTTAAATTGACCTCTCGATCTTTTCGCGCTATACTTCTTGAGGCAAACGGTATTTTACAGCAGGGAGGACGCGGCAATGGACTACGCGAAGGAATCGCTGAGGAAGCACGCCGAATGGAAGGGCAAGATCGAAGTGGTGGCGGTGCCGCCGGTCAAGACGAAGGACGATTTGTCGCTGGCCTACACGCCCGGCGTGGCCCAGCCGTGCCTGGAGATCCAGAAGGACGTGGAGAAGAGCTACGAGCTGACCCGCCGCTGGAACATGTGCGCGGTGGTGACGGACGGCACGGCGGTGCTGGGCCTGGGCGACATCGGCCCGGAGGCCGGCATGCCCGTCATGGAGGGCAAGTGCGTGCTGTTCAAGGCCTTCGGCGACGTGGATGCCTTCCCCCTGTGCATCAAGAGCAAGGACGTGGACGAGATCGTGAACACGGTCTACCTGCTGTCCGGCTCCTTCGGCGGTGTGAATCTGGAGGACATCTCCGCACCCCGCTGCTTTGAGATCGAGCGCAAGCTGAAGGAAAAGTGCGATATCCCGATCTTCCACGACGACCAGCACGGCACGGCCATCATCACGCTGGCGGGCCTGATCAACGCGCTGAAGGTAGTCGGCAAGCGGGCGGACGCGATCCGCGTCGTCACCAGCGGCGCGGGCGCGGCGGCGACGGCCATCGTGAAGCTGCTGCTGAGCTACGGCGTGAAGGACGTCATCATGTGCGACCGCAACGGCGCGATCTACGAGGGCCGCCCGGTGGGCATGAACCCCGCCAAGGACGAAATGGCGAAGCTCACCAATCGCGCGAAGAAGTCCGGCAGCCTGGCAGACGTGCTCGTCGGCGCGGACGTGTTCATCGGCGTCTCCGCCCCCGGCACCGTGACCACCGACATGGTGAAGACCATGGCGAAGGACGCCATCATCTTCGCCTGCGCCAACCCCACGCCCGAAATCTTCCCCGAGGACGCCAAAGCCGGCGGCGCGCGGGTGATCTCCACCGGCCGCAGCGATTTCCCAAACCAGATCAACAACGTGCTGGCCTTCCCCGGCGTGTTCCGCGGCACCTTCGACGTGCGCGCCCGGGACATCAACGAGGCGATGAAGATGGCCGCCGCGAAGGCCCTCGCCGGGCTGATCTCCGACGAGGAACTGAACGAGGAGTACATCATCCCCGCTCCCTTCGATCCCCGCGTGAAGGACGCCGTGGCGAAAGCCGTGGCCCAGGCCGCAAGGGATTCCGGCGTGGCTAGGATCTAAACACATGATACAGCGGCAGGGACGTCGTTTCGGCGTCCCTGCCGCTTTCTGTTTTCCCATGTCTGGACTGATCCCATGCTGAAAGCAAGGGAACCGGATTCCCGTAAAACGCACGTAAAAGGCTCTTCACGGAAACATGGGGAATTGAGAAGATGCCCCTCTCCGCCCTACGGGCTCCATGGGCCTGCCGGCCCGTTCTCGCTGAAAACAGTCCACAGGACTGTTTTCCGGGCGCTCGAACCCTCTCCCCCTCACGGGGGCGAGGCAGGGCTTTATTCAGCGCTTGGCTCGCCCCCGTGAGGGGGAGAGCTGGCAGCCGAAGGCTGACTGAGAGGGGTATTCCCCGGAAAAACGTGAAGAACCGCTTAAAAGGCCCTCTCTCCCCGCACGAACGTGGCTCGGATGTTGAAATCCGCGTCGGTGATGAGGATGTCGGCGTCCTTGCCGGGCTCCAGGGAGCCCTTTTCGCCGTCCGCGCCGACAGACCGCGCCGGATAGAGCGAGGCCATGTTGACGACCTCGTGCAGCGGCAGGCCGGTATGCGCGCGGAAGTTGCGCACGGCCAGGTCCATCGTCAGGGCGCTGCCCGCGATGGTGCCGTTGGGGAAGCGCAGGCGGATGCCGTTGACGATGATCGTCTGGCCATCGCGCTCATAAGGACCGTCGGGCTGGTGCGCCTCCTGGATGGAGTCGGTGATGAGCACCAGGCGGTCGCCCTTCTGCCGCACCATCAGGGGATAAAGCATTGGATCGACGTGGAACGTATCCGCGATCAGCTCACAGTAGACGCGGCTGTCGGACAGCGCCACGCCGACCACGCCGGGCTCGCGATGGGTCAGCGGGGTCATGGCGTTGAAGGTGTGGGTGGCATGGCTGACGCCGGCCTCCACTCCCGCGAGGGCCTCCCCTGCGGTGGCGGCGGTGTGGCCCATGGAGATGAACACGCCGTTTGCCGTAGCCTCGCGGATGAAGGGGAGCGCGCCCTCCACCTCCGGCGCGACGGTCATCAGGCGCACCACGTCCGTCCACGGGCGCAGCTTTTCAAAGTCCGGCGTCTGGATGGCCGCGCCGTCCTGCGCGCCCTTTTTGCGTGCGTTGATGAAGGGGCCCTCGGCGTGGCAGCCCAGCACCTGCGCCCCCGCCCAGTCGGCGGAAAGGCACTGTGCCTGGGCCGCGCGAATGGCGCCGAAGCACCGCTCCAGCGTCGGCCACATCAGCGTCATCGTGGTGGGCAGCCAGGCCGTGACGCCCCACTTCGCCATCCGGCGGGACATTTCGCGAAGCTCGTCAATCCTGCCGTTGGAGGCGTCCATGCCCATGAAGCCGTGACAGTGCACGTCCACGAGCCCCGGCGAGACGATGCCGCCCGCCGCGTCGATCCGCTCGGCCCCCGCCGGAGCCGCGTCGATCAGGCCGACGACGCGGCCGTTCTCGAAGGCCAGCGCCTTGCCGCACACAGGGCCGTCGGGCAGGAGGATGGTGCCGTTTACGATGCACTTCACAGGGATCACCTCGGTTTTTCTTCTGAAGGCATTATATCGCTTTTCCCGGGAAAAGCCAAGGCGCCCCGTTGGCGTTCCTTGGCTTTCGTTGGCAGATATGCGGCCCCGTGAGACCCCTGGCCTATTGCGCCGCCGTCGCCGCCGCGATCCGCGGGGTGGAGCGATGCAGGATGTCCATGAACTCCTCGCCCGTGATGGTCTCGTGCTCGTAGAGGTACTTGGCCAGCGCGTGGAGCTGCTGCACGTTCTCCTGGAGAATCCCGTAGGCCTTTTCGTACTGCGCCGCGATCAGCCCGCGCACCACCTCGTCGATGTGGTTGGCGGTCTCGGCGGAGCAGGCCAGCGTGGTGTCGCCGCCCAGGTACTGGTTGGTCAGCTGCTCCATGGCCACCATGCCGAATTCGTCCGACATGCCGTAGCGGGTGATCATGGCGCGGGCCAGGCGCGTGGCCTGCTCGATATCGTTGCTCGCGCCGGTAGTGATCTGCTTGAAGATCAGCGCCTCGGCGGCCCGGCCGCCGGTGAACGTGGCGATCTTGTTCTCCAGTTCCTCCTTGGTGAGCAGGAAATGCTCGTTCTCCTCCACCTGCATGGTGTAGCCCAGCGCGCCGTTGGTGCGCGGGATGATGGTGATCTTGTGCACCGGCGCGGACTCGCTCTGCTTCGCCGCCACCAGCGCGTGGCCGATCTCGTGGTAGGCCACCACCATCTTCTCCTTGTCGCTCATCACCCGGTTCTTCTTCTGATAGCCCGCGATGATGACCTCCACGCTCTCCTCCAGGTCCGCCTGGGTGACCAGCCGCCGCCCGTCGCGCACGGCCCGCAGCGCCGCCTCGTTGACGATGTTGGCCAGCTCCGCGCCGGAAGCGCCGGACGCCGCCCGGGCCACGGCCTGGAAGTCGATGTTCTTTTGCAGCTGCACCTTTTTGGCGTGCACCTTCAGGATCGCCTCGCGGCCCTGCAGATCCGGCAGCTCCACCGGCACGCGGCGGTCAAACCGGCCCGGGCGCAAAAGCGCCGGGTCCAGGCTCTCGGGACGGTTCGTGGCGGCGAGGATCACCACGCCCTTGGAGCCGTCGAAGCCGTCCATCTCCGTCAGCAGCTGGTTCAGCGTCTGCTCGCGCTCGTCGTTGCCGCCGATGCGGCCGTCGCGCTTGCCGCCGATGGCGTCCACCTCGTCGATGAACACGATGCAGGGCGCCTTCTCGTTGGCCTGTTTGAACAGGTCGCGCACCTTGGCCGCGCCCATGCCCACGAACATCTCCACAAACTCGGAGCCGGAGATCGAGAAGAACGGCACGTTCGCCTCGCCGGCCACGGCCTTCGCCAGCAGCGTCTTGCCCGTGCCGGGAGGGCCCACCAGCAGCGCGCCCTTGGGCATCTTCGCGCCGATTTCCTCGTATTTCTTCGGGTTGTGCAGGAAATCGACGATCTCGGAGAGGATCTCCTTGGCCTCGTCCTCCCCCGCCACGTCGTCAAACTTGATGCCGCTGGTGCTCTTCACATACACCTTGGCGTTGCTCTTGCCCATGCCGAACATCATGCTGCCCGCGCCGCCGCCGGCCTTCTCCACCAGCTTCTTGCTGAAATACTGGCCCAGGCCGATCATCAGCGCCAGCGGCAGGATCCAGGAGATCAGAATCGAAAGTATCGGCGACATCTGCTCCACGATCTGGCTCTTGAACTTCGCGCCGGAAGCGTACAGGCGCGTCGTCAGGTCCGGGTCGTCCATCAGGCCGGTCTTGTAGAGGTTACCCTGGGCGTCGGCAAAGAGGATCTGGTTGTCCTCGATCATCACCTCGGCGACCTTCTTGTCCTCCGTCATGGACATGAATTCGTCGTAGCTGACCTCCGTCACCTGCGGCGAAAACAGCAGCGGCGCGACGAGGCTGTTGAAGAGTATGATCGCGACGATGGCCAGCAGGTAGTAAAACACCATCGGCTGTCTCGGCTTCTTCACTTCGTTCATATCGGCACCTTCCTTTTCGTATGCAAGAACAGTCTACCACTCAATTATAAACCTTATGTCAACCGAATGTCAAGGATAGTCAAAATTGTGCCTCCCAAATGCGATCCTCCCGGCGCGCGCCGATGATAAATCCACCCCGGTTCGCATATACTACTCCCAAAATCGCGTAAAGGAGCGTGGGTATGAATCCATTTGAGTTGTCGGCAAAGCCGCTGGAGAACCTGATCATGAACTGGGGTCAGATGACGCCCGTTCCCTACGACAAGCGGACGGTGGACCCCTACACCCGGTGCCGGGTGATCCTGATGAACGGCACGGAATTCGAGCAGGTGTGGTACGGCCACCAGTTTTCGCGCCACACTGGTGACAACGAGCTTCGGCGGCAGATCGCGCTGCTGCGCCGGCTGGAGCAGCAGCAGCAAAAGCTGATCGGCGCGCTGAAGCCGGCGGACGAGACGATCCTCGAGCACACCATCGGCTACGAGCAGCTGGCGGTGGACCTGACGGCGGGCCTGGCCCGGAGGGAGGACAATCCCTATGTGAAGCAGGCGCTGGACTTCGCCCTGCTGGAGGACTTCGACCACCTGTACCGCTACGCGGACCTGATGGAGCTGGACGACCGGCAGCACGCCGAGGCGCTGGTCGGGCGCTACACCGAGATCATGCCCGGACGGCCCACCATCGCCCACCACCGGCATCCCTTCGATTCGATCAAGTTCCACATCCAGAACCGCGCAGCCTCGCCGATGACCCGGCTGTGCACCGGCATCATCACCGCCGCCGAGCAGCAGACGATGAACTACTATATGAACGTGGCCGCCTTCTACCCCACCGCCTGGGGCCAGAAGCTGTATCGCGAGATCGGCATGGTGGAGGAGCAGCACGTGAGCCAGTACGGCAGCCTGATGGATACCGACCAGACCTGGCTGGAGGGGCTGCTGAACCACCAGTACACCGAGTGCTACCTCTATTGGAGCGCCATGGAGACGGAGACGGACCCGCGCGTCAAGGGCGTCTGGGAGAGGCTGTTTGAACAGGAGGTGAGCCACCTGCACGCGGCGGCGAACTGGCTGGAGACCTACGAGGGCCGCGAGGCGGCGCAGGTCATCCCGGACGGCACGTTCCCGGAGGCGCTGCGCCTGACGGAAAACATCGACTACGTGCGCAACGTGCTGGGCTGCACCGTCTGCAACACGGCCCTGCGGGAGGACTGGACGAACGTGAACGACCTGGGCCCACAGGCGGACTTTTTCAAATACCAGGGCATCGTGAACCGGGACATGAACGACGTGGAGAGCCACGCCGTCATCGAGCGCGTCATCGCCCGGGACGGCGAGGACTACCGCTTTGAGACCGCGCCGAACCCCGTAGCGGCGCTGCGCGACCGGAGGAGCGACAACACGGCCGTCGGACGCGTGCAGGGAACGGCGTGCTGACGTAAGCAGACAGCGGGGAGCAGGAAATGCCGCCGCTTTCTGCCCACAGGCTGTCCCTCTCGTAACGCACAGATCCTTCGCCTCGCTCAGGAAGACAGGGTTCGTTTCACTGTCATCCTGAACGAAGTGGAGGATCTGCACATTGCGTTCCGCAGGACGCTGGAGCCAGCGCCGTCTGTTTCCCAAGCGACTGGCGCTGTGCCTGTTTCCTGATGATGAGGCTTCCATAAAGGGATATGATTCCCTCCGGGAGGGAGCTGTCAGCGAAGCGGACTGAGCGGGTTCATCGTCAATTTCCCGAAGAAACGTGAAGTGTCATGATCCTTTCCACGACTTCCTTGAAGGCCATGCCGAGAGAGGCCTTGACGAGCACGCAGTCGCCGGGGCGGAGGATGTCCTCCAGCGCCGCCAGCAGCGCGGGCTTGTCGGCGAAGTAGAGCGCGTTCGCGCCGCCCTCCTTCGCGGCCGAGGCGGTATACCGGGAATGCGGTCCGCAGCCGACCACCAGGTCGATGCCCAGCTCCGCGGCGTAGCAGCCCACGCCGGCATGCAGTGCGTCGGAGCCGTCTCCCAGCTCCAGCATGTCGCCCAGCAGGGCCACCCGCCGGCCCTTCAGCGCCGAGAGCGAGGCCAGCGCCGCGCGGACGGAATTCGGGTTGGCGTTGTAGCAGTCGCTGACGACAGTCAGATCCCCCACGTGCAGCACCCGCGCCCGGTCGCCCACGGTATGATAGTCGGCGATGCCCGCGGCGATCTGGGCCTCGGTGAGCCCCAGCTCCAGCCCCACGGCGGCGGCGGCCAGGGCCGCGTAGACCGTGTGGCTGCCGAAGGCGGGGATCTTCGCCGCGAAGGAGCCGCCGCGATGGCGGATCGTCAGCTCGATGCCGTCCTCGCCGAGGTTCTTGATGGCCTCGCCGCGCACGTCGCAATCGCCGCCGCAGCCGTAGAGCACCCGCCGCATGTTCGGGCGGCAGTTCTTCAGCAACTCGTCGTCGCCGTTCAGCACGGCCAGGCCGCTTTCGTCCATGCTCTCGAAGATCTCGCCCTTGGCCCGAAGCACGCCCTCGCGGTCGCCCAGGAACTCCAGGTGGGCGTCGCCGATGACGCTGAACACGGCGATGGACGGCCGGACCATGGCGGTCAGGCGGCGCATCTCGCCGAAATCGCTGATGCCCATCTCCACGACGGACACCTCGTGGCCCTCGTCCAGGCGCAGCAGCGTCCAGGGCACGCCCAGCTCGTTGTTGTGGTTGCCCTCGGTGCTGTGGGTGGCGAAGCGCTGGCTCAGCACCGCGGAGATCATCTCCTTGGTGGTGGTCTTGCCCACGCTGCCGGTGATGCCGACGACGGGGATGTCGAAGCGGCTCCGGTGCCAGGCCGCCAGCGCGCCGATGGCCCTCAGCGACGAATCCACCACGATGGCGGGCATCTCGCCCTCAGCCGGCTCGCGCTCGGTGACGCAGGCGACGGCGCCCTTCCCGACGCACCCGGCCATGAAATCGTGGCCGTCCACGCGATTGCCCCTGAAGGCGACGAACAGCGCGCCGGGGCCGGCGGTGCGGCTGTCGCTGGTGACAGACGTGATCGCGCGATCCAGTGCCGCCGCGTCGCCCACATAGCGCCCGCCGATGGCCTTTACGGCCTCGCTCAGCAGAAACGGCTTCATCGCGCAACGTCACCTCCCGCGGCGTCCTCCACGATCAGCTGGCAGAGCGTGCCGTAGTCGATGCCCACGGCGGCGGCCTCCTGGGGCATCAGGCTGGTGGGCGTCATGCCCGGCAGCGTGTTGATCTCCAGGAAGTAGGCCTCCCCCGCCTCATCCACGATGAAATCGGTGCGCGAATAGGTGTGCAGGCCCAGCAGGCGGTGCACCTTCAGCGCCGTCTTCTCCAGCTTCGATTCCAGCTCGGCGTCGATGGGCGCGGGACAGATCTCCACCGCCGCGCCGGCCTCATACTTGTTCCGGTAGTCGTAGAAGCCCACCTTCGGGATGATCTCGATGGAGGGCAGGCTCTCGCCCCGCAGCACGCCCACCTGGATCTCGCGGCCCTTTACATACTGCTCGACGATGACGCGACCCAGCGGCCGGTTCTCATTGAGCGCCTCGACGAGTTCCTCGCGGGTATGGGCGATGGACACGCCGATGGAGGAGCCGCTGTCCACCGGCTTGACCACGCAGGGCAGGCTGGCGGCGTCGGCGATTGCCTCGACGGTCTGGCTGCGATAGCTGAAGATGCGCCACTCGGGGGTGCGCACGCCCGCGGCGCGGGCCAGCTGCTTGGTCAGGTCCTTGTCCATGGCGATGGCGCTGCCCAGATAGCCGCTGCCGGTATAGGGTATGCCCATCAGGTCCAGGGCGGCCTGGATGCGGCCGTCCTCGCCGCAGGCCCCGTGCAGGCCCAGGAACACCACGTCCGCCAGGGCGCACAGCTCGAACACGCCCTGGCCCACCTTGCTGGGGCTTTGCCACTTGCGGGAAGCCTTCACCGCCTCCAGGTCCGGCTCGCCGGCCACGGGGATCGCCTCCACCGGCGGCAGGTTTTCAAACAGGCTGTCCAGCGGGGCGGCGCAATCCTCCAGGCCATAGAACATATCCACCAGCAGGGCCTTGTGGCCGCGCTCGCGCAGCGCCTTGCAAATCAGCGAGCCGCTGGCGATGGAAACATTGCGCTCCATGCTCAGCCCGCCGCACAGCACCACTATCTTCATCGGCATTCGCCTCCATGAAATCATAATCGGTGACTATTATAGCACAAAACTGTAACCGCAGCGTGCACATTTCTGAAAAGGCGCTATATTTAACAGTATGCCGGACGCCGCCGGGGCGTGACGGTTGACAACGCGGGGGAAGTTGGCTAAAATAGAGGCAAATCATGAAAGGGGGCTATGGCATGGCTCTCGGCAATTCGCAAATGGTCCTCGCCGAGCGCAGAACGCTGCGCGAGGGCGACGTGGAGATCTCGGAACGTGCGTTCAACCTGATCATCGGCGGCATGCTGCTCTGGGGCTTCCTGCTGAACTTCGCCACGGTGGCGCTGTTCGGCGAGCAGGTGGTGCGGCTGGTGTACGGCATGAACCCGCTGATCTTCCTGCTGCTCTATCTGGTGCTGGTATTCGCGGGCAACTTCATGGTGGTAAAGGGCGGAGCGGCGCTGAGCTTCCTGGGCTACACGCTGATCGCCGCGCCGATCGGCATGGTGCTGTGCATAAGCCTGCAGGGCGTGCCGGTCAGCGTCATCAAGAGCGCGGTGCTGATCACGGCCATCGTCTCCCTGTCCTTCATGATCGCCGGGACCCTCTGGACGGGCTTTTTCCTGAGCCTGGGCCGGGTGCTGTTCTTTTCGCTGCTGTTCACGGTCATCGGCGGCCTGATCAACCTGCTGCTCTTCCGCGGACGCGGCTTCATGCTCTATGAATGGCTGGGCGCGGGCGTGTTCTCGCTGTACATCGGCTATGACTGGGCCCGGGCCAACACCTGCGCCCGCACGGCGGACAACGCCATCGACCTGTCCGCCTCGCTGTACCTGGACATCATCAACCTCTTCCTGCGCGTCGTCAGCATCCTGAACAACAGCAAGCGGAAGTAAGTCCCCCTCCTCATTTCGTGCGGTGTGAATTGCACATTCGCGCGGAATATGCTATACTGGACCGGGATTGACTTTATCTGGGGAGATAGACAATGGTTGAGATCAGGGAAGTACGAAACCGCTCGGAGCTGAAAAAGTTCGTCGACTACCCGAACGTGCTGTTCAGGGACGTGCCGCAATACGTGCCGGCGATGATCGGCGACGACCTGTCCGACTGGAACCCGCGGAAGAACCCGGCCTTCTCCTATTGCGAGGCGAAGTGCTGGCTGGCCTGGCGGGACGGGAAGATCGTGGGCCGCATCGGCGCGATCCTGAGCCGGCGCGCCAACGAGAAGTGGGGCCTGAGCCGCATGCGCTTCACCCAGGTGGACTTCATCGACGACTTCGAGGTCTCCTCCGCCCTGTTCAAGACGGTGGAGGATTTCGCCCGGGAGAAGGGCTGCAACGAGGTGCACGGCCCGCTGGGCTTCACGGACCTGGACCGCGAGGGCATGCTGGTGGAGGGCTTTGACCGCCGGAGCATGTTCATCACCTACTACAACTTCCCCTATTACATCGACCACCTGACCCGCCTGGGCTACATCAAGGACGTGGACTGGGTGGAGATGCTGATCGACGTGCCCTATGACGAGCACACCGTGACGCGCATGGACAAGCTGGCCGAGCGCGTGATGCGCTATTCCAACCTGCACATCGCCGAGACGAAGTCCCGCCGGGATTATCAGCCGCTGATCGAAAAGGTGTTCCGGCTGGTGAACACGGCCTACTCCAGCCTGTATGGCACGGTGCCGCTGGACGAGAAGCAGATCACCCGCTACGCCAAAAAGTTCATTCCCCTCATCAACCCGGAGCTGGCCTGCTTCGTGCTGGACGAACACGACGAGCTGGTGGGCTTCGGCGTGTCCGCGCCCAGCATGGCCGAGGCGCTGAAGAAGAGCCGGGGCCGCCTCTTCCCGCTGGGGTGGATCGGCGTGCTGCGGGCGCTGAAGGTGAACGACACGCTGGATCTTTTCCTGGTGGCCGTGACGCCGGAATACCAGAACAAGGCCGTGAACGCCATCATGCTGAACCACGTCATCAAGGGCTGCCACAGGATGGGCATCCGGCACGCCGAGACCGGCCCCCAGCTGGAGACCAACCACCAGGTGCAGAGCCAGTGGAATTTCTTCAAGACCGAGCAGCACAAGCGCAGAAGGTGCTTCGTGAAAAAGCTCGACTGACGGTTCAGAGATTTTTGCCTCCCCTGCGCAAGGGGAGGCTGTGTTGTTATAGTATTCAAACGGGAGGTACCTATGCTCCTATCCGCGGAACACCTCGCCAAGGACTACGGCGACAAGAAGCTGCTGAAGGACGTGACGCTCTATCTGAACGCGGGCGATCGCGTGGGCCTGATCGGCGTGAACGGCACTGGCAAGAGCACGCTTTTGAAGGTGCTGGCCGGCGCGGAAGCGCCGGACGCCGGCCGCGTCACCCGCGACCCGAACGTCCAGCTGGCCTACCTGCCCCAGACGCCGGTGATGGACGACGACAACACGGTGCTGGAGCAGGTGTTCGCCGACTTCCCCGCGGATTTCCGCGCCCTGAACGAATACGAGGCGCGAACGATCCTGACCCGGCTGGGCATCACCGACTTTGACAGGAGGATCGGGCAGCTCTCCGGCGGCCAGCGCAAGCGCGTCGCCCTCGCCGCGGTGTTCGTGCATCCGGCGGACATACTGGTGCTGGACGAGCCGACCAACCACCTGGACAGCGACATGGTGGAGTGGCTGGAGCAGCGGTTGATGCGCTTCACCGGCGCGCTGGTGATGGTGACCCACGACCGCTATTTCCTCGACCGCGTGACGAATCACATCGCGGAGCTGAGCCACGGCGACCTGTACCTGTACGACGCGAAGTATTCCGGCTATCTGGAGCTGAAGGCGGAGCGGCTGTCGATGGCCGCCGCCAGCGAGCGCAAGCGCCAGCAGCTTTTGAAGAAGGAGCGCGAGTGGATCATGCGCGGCTGCCGGGCGCGGTCCACGAAGTCCACCGAGCGCATCGCCCGCTACGAGGCGCTGAAGGCCCAGTCCGGCCCGGAGGCCGAAACTTCCGTGGCCGTCGCCACGGCGGCCTCGCGCCTGGGGCGCAAGACCATCGAGCTGAGCCACGTCGCGAAGGCCTACGGCGACAGGACCGTCATCTCCGATTTCAGCTACACCGTGCTCAGGGACGACCGCGTGGGCGTCGTCGGCCCCAACGGCGCAGGCAAGAGCACGCTGCTGAACCTGATCGCGGGCGTGCTGAAGCCGGATTCCGGCACGGTGGAATTCGGCGGCACGGTCAAGCTGGGCTACTTCACCCAGGAGGGGCGGGAGCTGGACCCCCGGCAGCGGCCCTGGGACTACATCCACGAGATCGCCTCCGAGGTGCGCACCGACGAGGGGCGCTTTTCCGCCGCGCAGATGCTGGAGCGCTTCCTGTTCACGCCGGAATTGCAGTACTCCCGGATCGGGCGGCTCTCCGGCGGCGAGCGGCGGCGGCTGTACCTGCTGGGGATCCTGATGGCCGCGCCGAACATCCTGCTGCTGGACGAGCCGACGAACGACCTGGACATCGAGACGCTGACGATCCTGGAGGATTACCTCGATTCCTTCCCCGGCGCGGTGATCGCCGTCAGCCACGACCGCTACTTCCTGGACAAGGTGGCCGGGCGCATCTTCGAGGTGGGCAAGGGCGGCGGTGTCAACCGCTACGAGGGCAACTACGGCGACTACCTGAAAAAGCGCCGGGCGGAGGAAAAGCCCGCGGCCGCCCCGAAGAAGGCCGAGACGGCGCCAAGGCCCCAGAGCCGGCCGCAAAAGCTGAAATTCAGCTTCAGGGAGCAGCGGGAGTTCGACACCATCGACCGGGACATCGCGGACCTGGAGACCCGGCTCGCCGCCTGCGAGGCGGAGATCGCCCAAAACGCCAGCGACTACGTGAAGCTGCAAGCCCTGACGGCGCAGAAGCAGGCCCTGGAAGCCGAGCTGGAGCAGAAGACGGAGCGCTGGGTATACCTGAACGACCTGGCGGAGCGGATCGAGGCCCAGAAGCGTTGACGCATCCGTTTTCGCGTGGTATAATTACGATCGTTAATACTGCCTGTTGAGCATCGGAGGTTCTCGCATATGGAACAGCAAGTTCAAAAGAAACGCATCTTTTCCGGCATACAGCCCACCGGCAACCTGACGCTGGGCAACTACATCGGCGCGCTGCGCAACTTCAACCTGTTGCAGGACGAATACGACTGCCTGTATTCCATCGTGGACCTGCACGCGCTGACGGTGCGCCAGAACCCGGCGGAGCTTCGCAAGGCCTGCCTGCGCACGATGAGCCTGTTCCTGGCCAGCGGCCTCGACCCGGAGAAGAACATCATCTACTTCCAGAGCCAGGTGCCCGCCCACGCGGAGCTGGGCTGGGTGCTGAACTGCTTCACCTATATGGGCGAGATGAGCCGCATGACCCAGTTCAAGGACAAGTCCGCCAAGCATGCCGACAACATCAACTGCGGCCTGTTCACCTATCCGGTGCTGATGGCGGCGGACATCCTGCTCTATCAGACGGACCTGGTGCCCATCGGCGCGGACCAGAAGCAGCACCTGGAAATCGCGCGGGACATCGCCGAGCGCTTCAACGGCGTCTACGGCGACGTGTTCACCATTCCCGACGGCTACTTCCCGAAGGTCGGCGCGCGGGTGATGAGCCTGCAGGAGCCCACGCGCAAGATGAGCAAGAGCGACCCGGAGGACACCTACATCGCCATACTGGACAAGCCGGACATCATTCGCAAGAAGATCCGCCGCGCCGTGACGGACTGCGAGAACCGCGTGGTCTTTGATCCGGAAAACCAGCCCGGCGTCGCCAACCTGATGAGCATCCTCTCCGCCCTCACCGGCCGGGGCATGGACGAAATCGCCGCCGAATACGACGGCCAGGGCTACGGCAGGTTCAAGGACGCCGTGGCCGACGCGGTCATCGCCACCCTGGAGCCGATCCAGAATGAGTACGAGCGCATCAGCACCGACAAGGCCTACCTCCAGCAGGTGATGGATTCCGGCCGCGACCGCGCCTCCGCCATCGCCCATCGGACGATGCTGAAGGTGCGCAAGAAGCTGGGCATCGCGCCGTGGAAGATTTGATCCGGACGGCTGTACAAACGTCGCCCCGGTCCGGCAAATCCTGTTTTTGACCGATATGTACAGATCCTTCGCTTTGCTCAGGATGACCACCGACGCAAGCCTGTCATCCTGAGCGGAGCGAAGGATCTGTACGATGCGATACAAGCACGCGAGGTAAGCCATGTCTTTTCATCATCTACCCGTCCTGCTGAACGAATGCCTGGACGGGCTCGCCATCCGGCCCGACGGCGTCTACCTGGACTGCACGCTGGGCGGGGCCGGCCATTCCGGCGAGATATTGCGGTGCCTGGGCGAAGGCGGGCTGCTGGTGGGCATCGACCGCGACGCGGAGGCCATCGAGGCGGCCACGGCGCGGCTTCAGGCCGTGGAATCCCCCGCCCGCTTTCTCGCGCTTCACGGTAACTTCCACGACGCGCCGGCGCTGCTGCGGGAAGCCGGGGTGGGCGGCCTGGACGGCATACTCATCGACCTGGGCGTGTCCAGCCACCAGCTGGACGTGCGCGAGCGCGGCTTTTCCTACCACGACGACGCGAAGCTGGACATGCGCATGGACCGGACCCAGGCACTCAGCGCCCGGGAGATCGTGAACACCTGGAGCGAGGACGAGCTGAACCGCGTCCTGCGCGACTACGGCGAGGAGAAGTGGGCGCGGCAGATCGCGCGGGTGATCTGCGACCGGCGCAGGCAGTCCCCTGTCGAGACCACGGCCCAGCTGGTGGACATCGTCGACGCGGCCATTCCGAAAAAGCTCCGCCAGGGCGACGGCAGCCACCCGGCGCGGCGCACGTTCCAGGCGCTGCGCATCGCCGTGAACGACGAACTGGACCCGCTGGAGCCGGCGCTGCGCGCGCTTTCGGAGCTGATGAACCCCGGCGGGCGGCTGTGCGTCATCACGTTCCACTCGCTGGAGGACCGGATCGTCAAGAACACCTTCCGGAGCCTCGCCGATCCCTGCACCTGCCCGAAGTCCTTCCCCGTGTGCGTCTGCGGGAAGAAGCCCACCGTGAAGCTCGTGACCCGCAAGCCCGTCACGGCGTCCGACGCGGAGCTGGAACAGAATCCGCGTTCGAGGAGCGCCAGCCTGCGGATCGTGGAGAAGCTGTAATGGCGGGCATCCTGGTCGCCGGGCTGAACGTCCGGAATTCCGGCTTTACCATCACTTGAGAGGAAGATGATTCCCATGACCGAAATGGAACGCATGCTCTCCGGCAGGCTGTACATCGCCCAGGGCGATGAGATCGCCGAGGCCATGAGCCGCTCGCGGCGGCTGCAGCAACGCTTCAACACCGCCGATCCGCTGGACATGCAGACCCAGATGCAGGCGCTGAAGGAGCTGCTGGGGGCCATCGGCGAGGACAGCTTCATCAACCAGACTTTCCGCTGCGACTACGGCTCGAACATCTGCATCGGCCGCAACTGCTTCTTCAACTACGACTGCATCATCATCGACGTCTGCCCGGTGACCATCGGCGACAGCGTGCTGTTCGGGCCGCGGGTGTGCGTGTACACCGCCGCCCATCCCATCGACGCGGAAATCCGCGGCGCGCACCTGGAGTACGGCCGGCCCGTGACCCTCGGCAGCGACGTGTGGGTCGGGGGCAACGCCGTCATCAACCCCGGCGTCACCATCGGCGACGACGTGGTGATCGGCGCGGGCAGCGTGGTGACGAAGGACATCCCCAGCCACGTGATCGCCGTGGGCAACCCCTGCCGGGTGCTGCGGCCCATCACCGAGGCGGACCGAAAGTACTGGAGCGACCTGCGGGGCGAATACCGCCGCGACATGGGGCTTTGAAGCCATGAACTTCCTTGAAACCCCCTCCGGCGCGGTGAGGCTGCCCGCCTTCTTCCCGGACGCCACCTACGGCGCGATTCGCGCGGGCGCGTTTGAGGACGTGGAGGCCGCGGGGCTCGTCGGCTGCGAGATGAACAGCTATCATCTGATGACCAAGCCCGGCGCGAAGCTCGTGAAGAGCCTCGGCGGGCTGCATGGCTTTACCGGCTATTCCGGCGCGATCCTCACCGATTCCGGCGGGTTCCAGCTGTATTCTCTGATCCGCGAGAACCCGGAGTACGGCGAGATCCGCGACAAGGAGATCATCTTCCGGCCCGACCGCGGCAGGGAAAAGCTGACGTTCACGCCGGAGAAATGCATGCAGGTGCAGTTCCAGTACGGCTCGGACATCATGATGGCGCTGGACATGTGCACCCACCCGGACGACCCCATGGACGTGCAGCGCCGCAGCGTGGAGCTGACCGTGAAGTGGGGCGAGCGCTGCCGGGCGGAATTTGACAAGCTGGCAAAGAAGCTGGAGAAGAAGCCGAAGCTGTTCGGCATCGTCCAGGGCGGCAGCGACCCGGAGCTGCGCCTGGAGTGCGGGCGGCGGCTTGAGGAAATCGGCTTCGACGGCTACGGCTTCGGCGGCTGGCCGATGGACGCGGAGGGCAACTTCCGGCTGGACATCCTGAAGATGGCGGCGGACGCCATGCCCGACGGCAAGGTCAAGTACGCCATGGGGCTGGGGCGGCCGGAGGAGATCGCCGCGCTGACGAAGATCGGCTACAGCCTCTTCGACTGCGTGATCCCCACCCGCGAGGCGCGCCACCAGCGGCTGTACACCTGGCTTCCCGGCATGGACACGCCCGATGGCGTGCGCCGGGAGGACGGCCGGTTCTATAGATTCCTCTACATCCTGGACGAGGCACACCGCCGGGAGGACGGTCCGGTGGACCCCGCCTGCGACTGCGTCCTGTGCAAGAATCACTCCCGCGCCTACCTGCACCACCTGTTCAAGGTGAACGACCCCTACGCCCTGCGGCTGGCCACGGCCCACAATTTGCGGTTCTACGGCAGGCTGATGGAGCTGCTCGGCAGCGCCGGGTGACACTTGCCGCCGCGCCTTCTCCCGACGCCGGATCGGCCGCCGAACGGCCTCCCGGCTTCCGCCCGTCTGCCTGCCGTGAAGGAGTTTCACAATGCCCGATCCGCACAACGCAATACCGGAAAAGCTGCTGACCTCGAAGAACACCCGCGATATCTGCCCGGACACGGTGCGGCGGGTGTGGGAGGAATGCCGGCGGAAGTACAAAAAGCCCAAGGACGCCGAAAAGGCCGCCCGGGAGGCGCTGCACGGCATCAGCGGGGCGTTCATGACGGCGGACGAGGCCCGGCACCTGGCCTGGGACATGCAGGAGTGGTCCATAAAGAAAACCGACGTCGGTTTGGAAAAGATGCTCTCCCGCCACGCCTCCACCCGCGAACGCCTGCCGGTTTCGGACATCGACGCACTCTATGAACAGGTTTTTGCGATCACGGGCCGACCCCGGTCGGTTTTGGACTTGGCCTGCGGCATCCATCCCATCTATCTCGGCGCGCGGGGCATCGAGACCGTGGGCGTGGACATCTCCGGCGGCGCGGTGTCGGCCGTCAACGGCTTCCACGAGATCTACGAGGCGCCTGTCAGCGCCGTCTGCGCGGACCTGCTCTGCCCCGGCGCTGTCCCGAAGCGCCGCTTCGACATGGCGCTGCTGCTCAAGCTGCTGCCGCTGCTGGAACGGCAGAGAGGCGGCGCGGCACGGGACGTGATGAACGCCGTGAACGCCGCGTGGCTCGTCTGCTCCTTCCCCACCCGCACCCTCGGCGGAAGGAACGTGGGCATGGCGGCGAATTACGCCGAATGGATGGAAGGTCACCTGCCCGAGGGCTTCGCGGCAGAGGGCCGTTTTGAAACCGGGAACGAGCTGTTCTATATCCTGCGCAAAACATCCTGAGAAGGCGAGGAGATTCAATATGACGATCGATCTGAACGCTTCCACGCTGATCCCGGTACACACCCGGATCGAGTCCGCCCCCGACGGCGCCGTCCGGGTCGTCAAGGCGGACAAGCCCCTGCCCGACGAGAATACCTACGCCCGCGTTCCCGGCGTCGACTTCCACAACGGCGTCATCGAGGTGGAGGTCCGCGGCGGGCTGCTGCCGGACGCGCCGGACTACGCCCGGGGCTTCATCGGCATCGTCTTCCGGGCAAGCGGCGACGACAGCGAGTTCGAGAGCTTCTACATCCGCCCCACCAACGGCGAGGGCTGCCCGGACCCGGTGCGCCGTGCGCACGGATGCCAGTATTTCTCCTATCCGGGCTATACCTTTTCCTATTTCCGGGAGTTCGGCATCGTGAAATACGAGGGCGCTGTCTATACCATCGCGCTGAACCGGTGGAGCCGGCTCCGCGCGGAGATCCGCGACGGCGAGGCCACCTTCTGCGTGGACGGAAAGAGCGTGCTTCATGTGCCCGATCTCAAGCACGGGAAGGACGCCCGCGGGGGCGTCGGCCTGTACGTCGATATCGGCACGGACGGCTGCTTCCGCAACCTGAGCATCACCTGCGAGGACTGATGCCGGCAGGATTCAAGCGCAAGGATCCTCGCTCCGCCCAGTTCGACGCCGCGTCAAAGGAGATTCCCAAAATGCCCAAGCTGTACGTGGTCGCCACGCCCATCGGCAACCTGAACGACCTGACGCCCCGGATGCGCGAGGCGCTGGAAAAGGCGGATTGGATCGCCGCCGAGGACACGCGGGTGACGATGAAGCTGCTGAACCAGTTCGACCTGAAAAAGCCCATGACCTCCTGCCACCGGCACAACGAGGCGGGCAAGGCCCCGCAGATCGTGGAGAAGATGCTGGCGGAGGATCTGACCGTGGCGCTGACCTGCGACGCCGGGACGCCGGGCATTTCCGACCCGGGGCACCTGCTGGTGCGCGCCTGCTGGGAGGCGGGGATCGCCGTGGAGCCGGTGTGCGGCCCGACGGCGGTGGCGACCTGCCTGTCCGCCAGCGGCTTTGACGCCCGGGAGTTCGCGTTCTACGGCTTCCTGCCCCGGGAGAAGAAGGCGCTTTACGACAAGCTGGAGGCCATCCGGAGGGCCGGGGTACCGGTGTTCGTGCTGTACGAATCCCCTCACCGGATCGTGGACCTGGTAGAGGCGCTGGCCGGGATGTGGCCGGAATGCCTGCTGTGCGTGTGCAGCGATCTGACCAAGAAATTCGAGCGCCTCTACCGCGGCGCGGCCCCGGCGGTGCTGGCGGAACTGAAGGCCAATCCCGGCGTGGAGAAGGGCGAATACTGCCTGGCGGTGGACCTGTCGATGCTGCCGCCCGCCCAAGCGCCCGTCGAGCGGGCGGACGTCTGCGCGTTCATGCTCACGCGGATGCTGGACGGCGACGACCTGCGCCAGGCGGCAGGGGCGGCGACCGAGGCCGGCTACGCGCGCAACGAGGTGTACCGGGCGAAGCTTAGGATCGCCGGGCTGTTTGAGGAGGAATAGATGAAGCGGCTCCTCCAGCCGCCAGCGGCGCGCACAGATCCTGAGCGCAGCGAAGGATCTGTACACAGCATCAACCGCCAGTGTTCTGCCGACCCCGCAGCGCTCCGCGCTGAACCAACATTTAACCGTCATTTTATGGTCGAAACCCGCGTTTTTCCCTCAAAAACAGGTTGCGTTTTGATTTGAACCGTGCTATAATAATCCAGTGCGTTTTATCGGCGGGCTTTATTATGCGCGTTTGGCGATGGCCGCGCCGATTCAAAATGTGATATGCGTTCATACTTAAGGAGGAAGTTCCAATGTCTGCTCTGTCCATTATCGTCGATATCGTTCTGATCCTGATTTCCATCGTGCTGATCGTGACCGTGCTGATGCAGGAGGGCCAGCGTCAAGGCCTGGGCGCGATCGGCGGCGGCGCTGAAACCTTCTTCGGCAAGAACAAGGCCAAGAGCATGGAGGGCCGCCTGCAGCGCTACACCAAGATCGCCGCGGCCGTGTTCATCGTGCTGGCGATTGCCGCCACCATCATCACCTCCCACCAGACCACCGCGACGCCCACCGCCGTCGTAGAGGCCGCGGAGGAAGCCGCCGAGCAGGCTGAGGACGCCGTCGAGGAGGCCCAGGCCGAGGGCGAGGCCGCCGAGGAAGTGGCTGAGGAGGCCGCGGAAGAGGTCGCCGGCGAAGCCGCCGAGGAGACCGTCGAAGCCGCCGGAGAGGCCGCTGAGGAAGCGGTCGAGGAAGCCGCCGACGCGACCACCGAGGGCTGATCTTAAGCATAAACAGGAAAATGCGCGTTGAAGGAAAGCAGTAAGCGATTCCCCGCGACCCAAGAGAGCTGCCCCGTCGGCACGCCGTGCCGCAGGCTGAAAGGCAGCGTCGCGACCCGCCGAACTCGTTCCGGAGCACCTTCCCCCGCGGGAAGCGGCCGCCGCCGTTACCGGCATCGAGTGGATTCCGCAGGGAATCAATGAGAGTGGTACCGCGAAGGATACTTTCCTCCGTCTCTTGACTGGGACGGAGGTTTTTTATTTATCATTATATGTGCGAGGTGCAGTCACATGAATAACATTCCCACCTACAATCCCCAGGGCATCGAGAGCAAGTGGCAGAAGCATTGGGACGAGACCCATGCCTTCGAGGCGCAGGCCTCCCACGACAAGCCCAAGTTCTACGGCCTGGTGGAGTTCCCCTATCCCTCCGGCGCGGGCATGCACGTGGGCCACATCAAAGCCTATTCCGGCCTGGAGGTCATCGCGCGCAAGCGCCGCATGGAGGGCTACAACGTGCTGTTCCCGATGGGCTTTGACTCCTTCGGCCTACCGGCGGAGAACTACGCCATCAAGACCAACACCCATCCCCACGTGATCACCACCCGCAACGTGGAGCACTTCAAGGACCAGATGAAGCAGATCGGCTTCTCCTTCGACTGGAGCCGCGAAATCGCGACGAGCCTGCCGGAATACTACAAGTGGACCCAGTGGATCTTCCTGAAGCTGTTTGAGCACGGCCTGGTGTTCCGCGCCAAGACGCTGGTGAACTACTGCCCCCACTGCAAGGTGGTGCTCTCCAACGAGGACAGCCAGGGCGGCAAGTGCGACGTGTGCCACAGCGACGTGGTGCAGCTGCCGAAGGACGTGTGGTACCTGCGCATCACCCAGTATGCCGACAAGCTGCTGGAGGGCCTGGACACCGTGGATTATCCCGAGAGCATCAAGCAGCAGCAGGTCACCTGGATCGGCCGCTCCACCGGCGCGTTTGTCAACTTCCAGCTGGACGGCGCCGAGGAGACGCTTGAGATCTACACCACCCGCCCGGACACCCTCTTCGGCGTCACCTTCATGGTCATGGCGCCGGAGCATCCGCTGCTGGACAAGTACAAGGATCGCATTGCCAACTGGAATGAGGTCGAGGCCTATCGCGAGGCCTGCGCGAAGAAGACCGAGTTTGAGCGCACCCAGCTGGTCAAGGACAAGACCGGCGTGAAGCTGGAGGGCTTCATGGCCGTGAACCCCGTCAACGGCAAGAAGATCCCCATCTTCATCGCGGATTACGTGATGATGGGCTACGGCACCGGCGCCATCATGGCCGTGCCCGCCCACGACCAGCGCGACTGGGAATTCGCCAAGAAGTTCGGCGTGGAGATCATCCAGGTCATCGAGGGCGGCGACATCGAACAGGAGGCCTACACCGGCGATGGCCGGATGGTGAACTCCGACTTCCTCAATCAGTATGACAACAAGAAGGACTCCATCGCCGCGATGCTGGAGTTCCTGGCGGAGAAGGGCATCGGCAAAAAGGGCGTCCAGTACAAGATGAAGGACTGGGCCTTCAACCGCCAGCGCTATTGGGGCGAGCCGATCCCGCTGATCCACTGCCCCGCCTGCGGCACAGTGGGCGTGCCCTACGACCAGCTGCCGCTACGGCTGCCGGACGTGGAGAACTTCGAGCCCGGCACCGACGGCCAGAGCCCCCTGGCCCGCATCGAGAGCTTCGTGAACTGCACCTGCCCGAAGTGCGGCGGCCCCGCCCGGCGCGAGACCGACACCATGCCCCAGTGGGCCGGCTCCAGCTGGTACTTCCTGCGCTTCGTCGATCCCCACAACGACCAGGCCTTCGCCAGCATGGACGAAATGAAATACTGGATGCCGGTGGACTGGTACAACGGCGGCATGGAGCACGTGACGCGCCATCTGCTGTACAGCCGGTTCTGGCACCGCTTCCTCTATGACATCGGCGAGGTGAACACCCCCGAGCCCTACGCCCGGCGCAGCTACCAGGGCCTGATCCTGGGCAGCGACGGCGAGAAGATGTCGAAGTCCAAGGGCAACGTGGTGGACCCGCTGGACATCGTGAAGCAGTATGGCGCGGACACGCTGCGCCTGTACGTGCTGTTCATGGGCGACTACACCGCCGCCGCCCCGTGGAACGACGATTCCGTGAAGGGCTGCAAGCGCTTCCTGGACCGCGTGTGGCGCATGGCGGAGTTCATGACCGACGAACCCGGCATCTCCGCGGACCTGGCCTTCGACGTGAACAGTTGCATCAAGAAGGTCGGCGAGGACTATGAAAAGATGAAGTACAACACCGCCATCGCCGCCATGATGACGCTGGTGAACGCGATCTACGCCAAGGGCAGCGTCACCCGGGGCGAAATGCTGGCGCTGATGAAGCTGCTGAATCCCGTCGCGCCGCACATCACCGAGGAAATCAACCAGCTGTGTCGGCTCTCCGACGGCGAGCTGATGTACGCCGACTGGCCGGCCTATGACGAGGCCGCGCTGGTGAAGGACACCGTGGAGGTGGCGCTGCAGATCAACGGCAAGCTGCGCGGACGCATGAACGTGCCCGCCGACCTGACCCGCGAAGCCGCCGGCGACTACTTCCTCGCCCTGGACGAGGTGAAGAAGCTGATCGGCGACAAGGCCGTGCGCAAGCTGGTGTTCGTGCCGGGACGGCTGGTGAACATCGTCGTCGGCTGATCCGGCCCCAAGAGGAGCGCCAATGCGGATTTGGCCCTTTGCAGAACCCCGGAAATGAGATGCGTACAGATCCTTCGCTCCGCTCAGGATGACATCGATTCCCAATCCGTGTCGCCCTGGGCGCAGCGAAGGATCTGTACGTTTTTTGTGTGTGCAACCTCACTCAGATTTGATGGAAGGGGCCTGTGCCTCCTCCTTTGCGTCTTGACAACGCTTTACCCGTCCTTTATAATAATTATGACATAATTTGGTTAAATATGGTATGCCGCGATACAAGCGGAAGGTATACGCCGGTTTTCCCTTGCGAAGCCGTCGGGACGACGAACGGGAGTGTTGTTATGAAGCAAATCCTACTTCAATGCTTGTCCGCGCTGCTGGTGTGCGCCATGCTGTGCGGCGGCCTTGCGCTGGCGGAATCCGCGGACGTGGACGCGCCGGTGGATGAGCTGAACGAGTTCATCA
>CADBZH010000026.1 GCA_902799045.1 uncultured Eubacteriales bacterium | reverse complement strand
GGCCCGCTCGCCGCCCAGGCCGCAGCCGCCCTTCAGCGTGTCCCCGACGTGGCTGGCCACCGAATCGCCCGCATCATTATCAGGCAGCACGGCGTTGATGCCGCCCGCCGCCATCACGGACTGGGAGCGCTCCGAGGGAAACGGCGACGCCAGCGCCACATGAACGCCCCGCTCCGCGCAGCGCACGGCGCAGGCCATGCCGGAGATGCCGCTGCCGATGATCAGCACATGCTTCATGCCGCGCCACCTCCGGGCAGGAACATGGCAAGCTCCGTCCGAAGCACCACGAAGGTCGAAACCGCGAACGCCAGGGCGCAGAGAACATAGACCACCCGGTCGATCGCCCGCTGCTTCTGCGCGGAGGACAGCCAGCCCAGCGTGATGAAGGCCCGCGTCACCGAGGTGGCGATGTGCGTCAGCGCCGTGGCATAGACCAGCGGCTGGCTGAGCATCAGCAGGCCAAACCACAGCCACTGCCCCGCCCCGGCGGTGGACTGGAGCAGGCCGAGGGTGTTGATGTGCAGGATCAGAAGGGGCAGCATCAGCGCCGCGGAGGCCCTCTGAAGGATCGTGCGCACATTCTGCCGCGGGTACATGTCCAGTCGCGTGCCGTCGGACTGGAGGAACACCGCCAGCATGCCGCAGACCGCGTGCAGGCAGGCGAGCACCATGAAGGGCACCGCCGTCAGTACCTTCAAGTCCGGGTTGTAGTAGAATGTCAGATACGCGAACACGGTGTAGCCGATGTGCAAAAGCATCGCCACGATCGAAAGAAGGCCCAGCGCCGCGTTGATTTTCCTGAGTTTCATCTCGTTCTGCCGTCCTTTCGCGGCGTCATCCATCGGGTCACAGCAGTCCCAGATCGGTGATCAGGCCGTTTTGCGGCGTGACGTAGCGGGATTCCGGCTCACAGGCATAGGCGATGCCGTGGCGGGAAAGCTGCTCCAGGAAGGCGTCCACATACGCGCTGCTCTCGAAGGCGCGGACGATCTCGAAGTGGAAGAAGCCGCCCGTGGCCGAAATGTACAGCGTGACCGTGCTGAAATGATTCTCAGTGTTCGTCGCCATGTACTTGGTCCGCACGATCTCACGGCCATACTCGCCCGCCTTCAGGCTGCCCACATAGTCGATCATGTAGGTTTCATTGTTGGAATTCTTCTTGAAGTCCAGATACGGCAGCCGCCCCGCGTAGTTGGGGATGGCCGAGCTGACCTTGCGCAGCGCGCCGCCCATGGCGTTGGTGAAGAATCTGGCAAGGTTCTCGTCGTTGGCCTGCTTGAGCAGGGCGCGGGAGCGCTGGGCCTGCTCCTCAAAGGGCAGTCCGCTCATTTCCGCGATCCGATAGGGCAGCCGCAGGGCCCCCGAGCAGTTCTTGAACGTGTTTTCGGCGTTCAGGTGCCGGCGGTAGGAGGCGGGCACCAGCGCGCCGACGGTCTGCGCGTTGTCGGGGTGGACGGACTGCACGGCGTTTGCCAGCAGCACATGCAGCATGGCGACCGGCGTGGATTTGTTCTCCTTCACGAAGCGCATGAATGCGTCTTCCTTCACCTGGACCGGCACTCCGTACATATAGTCCAGAGGCCTTTCGTCGATCTCGGGAAGGTGGAGGTATTTCTCGCCGAAGAAATCTATTTTGTAGCCCTCGGGAAGCTCGTATTCCTTCGCGAAGGGGTCGAGCTCCTCGCCGGGCAGGACGGGGCTGTCCGGGGTGCGGATTCCCTCCGCCGCATACTTCTTTCCGTCGCGGATGCAGAAATAGTTGTAGAGCGTAGCCTCGATGAACAGGTTCAGGCCCAGCCCGTCGCAGAAGCCGTGGAACATGGAAAACCACGCCGTGTCGTTCCAATAGGTCACGTCCAGGCAGTGCCAGTTCGTTTCAGCGCCGCCCACGCGCCGCAGCTGCTCCGTTTCCGCCACCTCGAAGGGCAGCGGATTCTCCGCGTAATAGAAATCCCCGTTCTTCTCCACCAGCGCGTCGGCGCAATACGGCATCCGGCGCAGCGTGGCGTTCACCGCCTCCTGAAGGATGTCGCCCTTGATGTCGTGACTCAGGCCCACCTCCACCACATAGGCGCGGGAGGGCTTGCTGCAATAGAAGTTGGCAACGCCGCCATAGTTCTTTTCCTTGAGCTTGAAATCCGGCTGATTCATGGTAAGCCCCTTTTCTGTTTATTGGACTCCTTCCCGCCAGGCGCTGATTGGCAGGGTGAAGCGCCGCACGGGGACGCACCGGACGGGCAGACCGTGGTCCTTCATCGCTTGCTCCAGCGCCTCGGCGATGGCGGATACGTCGCTCACGGCCAGGCAGGTGACGCGGAATTCCCCGTTGTGCTCGATCACGTTCAGGTGCAGCGTGTTTCCCGCCGCGGGCTTGCAGAGGAAGCGCACGTCCGTGATCTGTTCGGAGTAGCCGGTCTTGTGCATGGAGCCGATGTAATCCAGATAGAAGGTATCATGGATGAAGGTCATGAAGCCGGCGGGCTTGCTCAGCTCTTCCCGGTAATCGGTGGCCTCATCCATGCGCTTGCGATACATCGGGCCCAGCACATTGTAGGTGGCGCGGAACATATCCGGGGCCATCTGTTGCTTCAGCATGGCGCGAAGCTGTGCGGCCCGCTGGTCAAAGGGCAGCGCGTCCATGGGCGTGCCGCTGACGGGCAATAAAACGCGGCTGGAGCAGTTCTTGAAGGTCTCCTCACAGCCCAGCTGCCTGCGAATAGACACGGGAATAAGGGTCATGACGGGCGCGTCGGCGTCGGGATGCAGCCGCCGGATAGCCTCGCCCACCAGCATGGACAGCATGACCGAGGGAGACGTGCCGTTGGCCTTCACGAACTTCATGAACGCCTCCGAGGGCAGGCGGAAGCCGTACTCCAGCACCTCGCGGGAGCCATTGCGAACAATCTCCGGCAGGTGATAGGGTGCGGGCTGCTCTCGCCGCTGGGGCATGGTGAAGTCCGGAGAGACCTCATACTGCCTCGCGTAGGGATCGACCGTCTCCGCCTCCGTCGGAAGCGTGCTGTCGGTGCGGATGCCGTTCGGGTCGTACTCCACACCGTCCTTCATGCAGTAATAGTGATACAGCACGGATTCCAGGAAGGTGTAGATGCCCTGGCCGTCGCAGAAGCCGTGGAACATGGAAAACCAGGTCACGTTGCCGTCCCAGGTGAGGTCCAGCATGTGGTAATTGGTCTCGCTGCCGCCGACGCGGCGAATGCCCGCCGTGTGGGCCGCCTCCATGGGCAGCGGGTCCTTCGCGTAGTACACCGCGCCATGGTCGATGACCAGCGTGTCAGCCAGATACGGCATGCGCCGGATCGTGCGGTCCAGGGCCTTCTGCAGCAGGTCGCCGTCGATCATCTCCCGGTGGCTCACCTCCACGGTGTAGACGGGAATGTCCACCGGCAGATACACATAGGGGCTGGCGGAACAGGCCATCTCCCTCTTCTCAAATTCAGGGCGCACATTGCTCATGCTTCAGTCTCCTCCTTGCTCTTCATCAGGAATTCCTGGACGCTGAATTCACCCTCGTACAGGAAATCCATGCAGTAGACGGGCTTGCCGCCGGCGTAGTCGGTGTGGAAATCGCTGACGGCCTTTAGGATGATTTGGGCGCTCATGGAGGTGTCCCGGCACTTGTCGATGAAGTATTCCGCGCCATCGTCGCTGAACGCCACACGCATCCATTCGGGCATCAGCGTGATCTTCACGCGGATGTTGCCCGCAGCGGAGTAGGCGTCCATGATGCGCTCGGTGAGCATCTCCTCCACGGCCAGCCGGATCTGCAGCGCCCTGCGGCGGCCAAAGCCCACGCTGGACGCCAGCTCCTCGACCAGGCTGGTGACCGGCACGATGGCATAGCCGCTGTTCTTCACCACCAGGTCGAACACCGTCACGCCGCCGGCCAGCTCCTCGTCCACCGCCAGGCGCTTCAGCCGCGTGAGCATATCGGCGTGCAGCGAGCGCTGGTCCAGCTTGCCGTTCACGTTCAGCGGGAAGCGGTCGTACAGGAAGATGTGGGAGGGCACCTTGAAGCGCGCGACCATCGAGCGCAGGGCGGCCTTGATCGCCTCTTGGTCGAACGAAGCGCCGCCGTCGGTCATGGTGACGCACGCCTCCACGCTCTCGCCGTAGATGGGGTGCGGCGCGCCCATCACCTTGGCCTCGCGGATGTTGTCCATCCGGTTCAGGGCGCTCTCGATCTCGGAGGGAGAGATATTCTCGCCGCCCCGAATGATCACGTCCTTGATCCGGCCGGACAGGTGCAGGTAGCCGTCCTCGTCGAAATAGCCCAGGTCGCCGGTATGCAGCCAGCCCGCGTCGTCGATGGGCTGCTTTTCCCGGGGCAGGCCATGATATCCGTTCATCAGGTTGTCGCCCCGGGCCACCACCTCGCCGATGCCGCCCTGGGGCAGGAAGCCGCCCTTGCCGTCCGAGATGCGGATGTCCAACCCCTCGACGGCCCGGCCCACGGTCTGCGCCCGCTTTTCCACCAAGTCGCAGGGGCTCACCATGGTCAGCGGCGCGGCTTCGCTCTGGCCGTACATATTGATGAAGGTGGCGTTGGCGTATTGCAGCTCCAGGCGCATCATCTGCACCGGGGTGGACATGCCGCCCGCGATCATGCACAGATGCAGGTTGGGCACCACCCGTTCCTCAAAGCCCTCCGCCTCGGCCAGCGCCAGGTACACCGCGCCCACCGCGGCCATGTCGGAGACGCGGTTGGCGTCGATCTCCCGCACCAGGGTGTCCGGCTTGTAGTTCGCGGGCAGGCACACCGTGGCCCCCCGGCAGAGATAGGCGTAGCTCATCAACAGGCCGAGGATGTGGAACAGTGGCACCGCCACGCAGACGCTGCGGCCCGCGTATTCGCCGCTATTGCCGTTGAACGCCTCCGCGTCGATGGAGAGCGCACTCTGGGAAATCTTCACCGCCTTGGGCCGGGACGTGGTGCCCGAGGTGAATATGATGAACGCGGTTTCATTCGCCTCGGATTCATCGCGCGCGTCCGGCTGCTCGGCCTCCTCCCGGAAATGCCGGCTCAGGTCCAGCGCGGCGGGGCGGATATCCAGGCAATGCTCCTGCGGGATATCCGCCAGGGCCGCCAGGGTTCGCATGGCGTTCGCATCCTTCTTCGTTGCGCCGTTGTCGCCGCAGAGCAGGAAGGCGGTCTCCGTCATGGTCAAGAGCTCCGCGGCGTCGGCGCACGACATGCTGTAGTTGAGCAGCACAGCGATGCCGCCGGCGCGAACGATGGCAAAAAAGGCGATCAGCCAGTTGACAGAATTGTAGCCCCACAGGGCCACCTTGCTTCCCTTCTGCACGCCCATCTCCCGGAGCACCCGGCTCAGGCCCAGAATGCCCGTCTCCATGGCCTCGTAGGTACAGCTGCCGCCGCTTCCGACGACGGCCGGTCGGCCCGGAAAGTCTCGGCAGAGCCGCTTCGACAGCAGCGCGGGTTTCGTTTGCTTTTCCATATGTTTTTGAGTACTGGTTTTGTGACCCTCTCCAGGGTCCATGCGTCGTTGATTGCGGTTTGCGTCTGTCTGTGATTTTAACACAGTTTCGCGATGTTTACAAGACATTGGTCATATTTGAAGGTCCTTCACGGAAAGCCGGGGGTGCTTGTGCAGTCGGCAGAACACAGCCCTCGATGCCGCAGGAGAGCGCAACGTACAGATCCTTCGCTCCGCTCAGGATGACAGCATTGTGCCGTTTGTCATCCAGATCGGAGCGAAGGATCTGTACGAAGCGACATGGGGCTGCGTTTTGCAAATCCCGCAGTCTTCTGTGAAGAGCCTGTTTTTTCAGCTCGCGAACGGGCATCGCCGCAGGGCGGCCCCGCCGGGGTATTCGCAATACTGTATTGACACAGGGCTGCATCAGGTCCCGTGGTCCTGCCTCAGCCGTTCGCCCTCTTTTCAAGCCTGAACAGCATGGGATAGAGGCCGAAGTCCACAAAGGCGATGATGGCATATCGCGCGCAGCGCACCAGCAGCGCGGCGGTGCTGCCGCCGGAGAGGAATTCCTTGGAGAAGGGCAGCTTGAGCACGGTGCTCAGCGCCAGGTAGATCGCCAGCCCGCCCAGCAGGCGGACGACCATCCACAGGGGCTTGCGCGTGTTCTCAAAGTGCACGCAGTGATCGTCCAGCAGCGTCGCGCCCATGAAGCCGATCAGCAGTCCCGCCCCGGTGTAGTAATCCGCGCTCTTGCAGTAAAAGAAGCCGGGCACGTTGACGAGCAGCAGGATCCCGTAGAGCGCGAGCGTGTTCTTCACCCGCTTTTGCAGCATCGGAACGATCAGCACGATGATCAGGCCCAGCAGCCATCCTCCCAGCACGTCTGTGGGATAGTGCGCGCCGACCACGAAGCGGGAAAACCCCGTGAGCATCGGTATGGCGATGGCAATCGCGATCATCCACCGCTTGCGCAGGTTGACCGCCAGCGAGCCGAAGGCTGTCACCGCGTTGGTGGAATGTCCGCTGGGAAAGGAATAGCCCTGGGCCGCAATGTTGTAGATGTCCGCCTCCGGCTCCACGACGCGCAGGATCCTGATGCCCTCATGGTCAAAGTACGGTCTGCGGCGCAGGGCGACGTTCTTGGCCATGGCATTCCAGGTCAGGCCCATGATGGCGCTCAGCCCCATCGTCCGGCCCAGCTTCTTGTCATAGCACCAATAGATGAAGCCCAGGAAAAGGACCAGCAGGATTTCCTCTCCGAACATGGAGAAGAATGAAATGATCGATATCCCCGTCGCGCTGATGTGCCCCTGCAGCCACTCCATCAGGCTGACTTCCCAGGGGAAGAAAAATGTGTTGCCGGTTGCCGCCATTGATTACCCTTCTTTCTTCACATTCCAGAGTGTGTTTCTGCGCGCTTGTCGCGAATTCACGGCGCCTGCCGCGCCAGTTGGTCCAGAACGCACCCAATGTCTCCGTCGATGCAGATCGACTTCTCCTCAAGCTCCATCGGCGCGAACGCCTCTCCGTAATTGACGCAGGCGTAGACGGCGTCCGGCCACTCGTGCGTCATGCGCAGGAAGGGCACCTTCACGATGGTCGGCGTATTGGCCCCGACGCCCAGCTCCATAAACAGCGTTTTGCGTGTCCTGTGTTCCTCCAGGTAATTGTGGTAGAGCATGGCGTGCGCCCGCCAGCCCTCGTCCTCCACGAAGGTATCGTCCGCGCGGAGGTTCATGGACATGGGCCTGCCACAGCGCGGGCAGCGCGGCACCAGCTCCGTCGGCACGGCCATCGCCGGCGTCACGCCCTCGGGCAGGGTCAGATCGCCGTTTTCCGCGATTAAGAAGCCCTGGGCCTCAACCATCCTGCGCACGGTCTCCCGATTGTCATAGGTCGCCCGGTGGCAGGGTTTGGAGCACTGCCAGAGGCCGTAGTCGCCCTGGGTGTAGAACAGGCGGCGCTTGTCAAAGCCGGCGCGCTGGAAGCAGTGATCCACGTTGGTGGTGATGACGAAATAATCCCTGTCCTTCACCAGCGCCAGCAGATTCTCGTACACCGGCTTCGGCGGGTCCATATAGCGGTTGATATGGATATACCGGCTCCAGTATGCCCACTGCTCCTCCAGCGTCGCGTAGGGATAGAAGCCGCCGGAATACATATCGCCATAGCGATACTTTCTGCGGAAGTCGCCGAAATAGCGCTCAAACCGCTCGCCGCTGTAGACATAGCCCGCCGACGTGGAAAGCCCCGCGCCTGCGCCGATCACGACCGCCTCCGCGCTCCTGAGCGCGTCGCGCAGCCGGTCGACGCCGCCCTCCGCGCTTCCAAAAACCAGCTTTCCGCTGAACATGCCGCTCACCGCCTTTCGCCTTCCGTAACCGTCATGGTTCGTCGATCTCCCCGGGCAGCTCGCCCTCCTCCAGCGCGGCCACTTCCTTCTCCTGCCGGTGCGCGCCCATGCCGAGCGTGACAACGGCGCCGACGATCAGCACCAGGTAATAGGTGATGAACCGCCAGGCCAGCATACCCGAAAAGATCTGTCCGTTGGGGAACATCCCGGCAAAGTACAGCGCGAAGAAGCCCTCCTGGGCCCCGGACGCGCCGGGCAGGGGCGTGTAGGCGGCGGAGATGTAGAGCATCACGCTCATGGCCAGCAGCTGGGCGTAGCCATGGCCGGACAGCCCCAGGCCGCGATAGACGCAGTACATCACGCTGTTCAGCGACAGCACGCGAAGCAGACCGATCGCCAGCTGGCGAACGATCTCCGCGGGATTCTTCTTGATCCTCTGGGTAGCGGTATAGAACTGGTCGGCGGTCTTCAGGATCGTCTCCCGCAGCGCCGCCAGCTTTTTCAGCCGCAGCTTTTCCGCCAGCAGCGTCAGCTTCTCCAGCGACCAGCGCACGGGCCTGCGCGTCAGGCACAGCAGCAGCAACAGCAGCAGCACTATAAAATTGAAGCAGTAGCCGAACACCAGGATCGCCATGCTGCCGCCCACCTGCTCCACGATGAAGTCCCAATGGGTGGCGGCCAGCGCGGTGGCGACGATATTCACCGCCAGCTGGAAAAACAGGTGGTGCACCAGCTGGATCGACGTGGCGTCCCCCACGGGCACGCCGCGACGGTACATCTGATAGATCACCATGGGCTGTCCACCGGTGGCGCCGGGCGTGACATAGCAATAGAATTCGCCCAGGACCGATATC
Source organism: uncultured Eubacteriales bacterium (assembly GCA_902799045.1). Classification (GTDB taxonomy): domain Bacteria; phylum Bacillota; class Clostridia; order Christensenellales; family Aristaeellaceae; genus UBA2862. Next base: position 48,901 of record CADBZH010000026.1, on the reverse strand, counting down.
CTGAACATGTCGAAAAGGCCAATGTGATGGCCCATTGCCCGCATGGCCGACAGGGCGCTGAGCGTCTGGCAGAAGATCGCGCCGAAGGTCAGCGCAACGCCGGTAAAGACATACCGCATGGGCATGCTTTTGATCGCTTCAATGGAGGAAGGCAGGTCCCCGCTGCGCACAGCCAGCAAAAGGACGACCGCCAGCGTCCCCACGATGAACGCGGCGTAGAGCAGCTTTCGAGCGACCGGTTTCAAACAACTCACCTCACATCAGAGCGCTATCCGTTCCAGTATAACACCCTTTTGCCCTCGGCGGCATCTTTTTAAACTACAATTAACGTTCTTCAGCCGTTCAGCTTTCTGAAAAGCGCGGCATTGGCTTTGTAGAGCTTCTTGAACACCTGATAGTTGCGCTCATAGACATCCCGGTTGGCCGGGTTGGGCGCATAGGAATGGTTGGCCCTGACCAGCCGCCGCGAAAGCTCCGACGCGTCCACCCCGCGGATGCCCGCCGCGACCACGATCGCGGCCCCCATCGCACCCACCGACTGGGGGTTGTCAATGGTCTCGATCGTCCGACCTGTGATGTCGGCCAGCGTCTGGCAGGTCACCGGCGAGAGGGAGCCTCCGCCGACGAAGCGGATCACATCGGAGGTTTTGACCTTCCTCATGACGCATTCCAGCAGCCAGCGCAGGTGATAGCAGATGCCCTCCATGACGGCGCGAATCATGTCTGCTTTGTTGTTTTCAACGCGGATATTGAAGAACATGCCGCCGGCTTTGGAATCCTCGAACGGGCACCGATTGCCGTGGAGCCACGGGGTAAAGATCACGCCGTTCGACCCCGGGAGCACCTGGCTCATTTTTGCGGAGAGATAGTCATAGAGGCTCAGATACCGTCTCTCCACGTCGGTCACCTTGTCGTGGGACAGATAGACGCCGATCTCGTCGAGGACCAGGTGTTCAGAGACCCACTCCAGGCACTTCCCCGCCGTTTCCAATTCGGCGTAGTAATTGTAATAGCCGTGGATAGCCGAGAGAACGCCGGTGATCATCGCGTTGAGGTCGACCGTCTGACGGTCCATGCAGGTCGATACCCAGCCGGAGGTTCCGACGTAGATGTGGGTGTCGCCCGGCCGGGTGCAGCCGGCGCCGATGTTCACAAAGGTCGTGTCGCCGCCGCCGCCGAAGACCGGGATGCCCGGCACGAGGCCGAGCTCCGCCGCCGCCCTTTCCGTCAGGCCGCCGACCCGATCCGTGCTGTCGATGATCTCGGGCATATGCTCTGGGTGCACGCCGTACATCTTCAGAAGGCCCCTGTTCCAGCCTTCCCTGCCCTTGCGCGTGTCATAGAGGAAGGTCGCGAACGCGGAATCGGCGGTGCGGACGATCCTGCCCGTGCAGCGCGCCACGAGGTAATCGCCGATATCCAGCCACTTGTACATCTTCCAAAAGACGTCAGGCTCGTTGTTTTCCACCCACTTGTACTTCCATACCGGGTCCTTGGCGCTGACGGAGCCGGCGTAATTGACGAGCAGGTTCCGCGCCAGCTTGTACAGGCTGCAGCCGGAGACCTTGATGATCCCGCGGCCCATGCACTCCCTGTACTCCTTCACGCCCTTTTGATCCAGGTAGTTCATCGGAGGCCTGAGGGCATTTCCGTTCTCATCGACCAGGACCGTGCCCTGCATCTGCGAGCAGAAGGCCATGCCCTCAATATCCCCGGGTTTGACATCCGTCTGCGTAAACAGCGCCCTTGTGGTGGAGCAGATCGCCGCCCACCACTCCTCCGTGTCCTGCTCCACGCCGCCATTGGCGGAGACATGGAGGCCGTAGGCGGCGTTGGCGTTTGCCAGCAGCCTGATTTTCTCGTCGATCTCAAACAGGCAGGTCTTTAAGCTGCTGGTGCCAAAGTCGTAGATGATGATATACAATGGACTAATCCTCTTTCACATAGCTGTTCCAGCCCGTGTCGATTTTCTCCTTGACCTTGGCCAAGGTCTTCTCGTCCAGGTCCGGCCAATCGACCACGGTGCTGGCCTTGTTGGTGACCAGATGGGCCTTTTCCGCCAACAGCGCCAGAGGCGTATCCGCGAGGGAATCGGAATAGAAATTCTCGATCATCGGGAAGCCCTGGTCGATGATGTACCGCGCCTTTTCCTTCGCGTACTTCATCTTGTTGAGGAAAACCCCGAATTCCCGGTCGAAATCCGTGGCCATGAAGCGCACGCCGAGCCTGTTTGCGATCGGTTCGATGATGCAGTTCGGCGAAGCGCTGATGATCAGGTCGTCCGGCCGCTTCTGGGCCATGTACCAGGAGGCGATCCTCTTTTCGTTTTTATCCCAATACCGTTCGATCTGCTCGTCGAAGTCCTTCACCAGCGTCAGATAGCCGAAGAACTCCCGCTGCATCGTCGCTTCCGTCATCTTCCCCATCTTCCTCAGAATGAGGTTTTTGAGCGCCTTCGGGAGGAAGGTGAACCACAGCTTGGGCTGGCGTTTCATGCACCACAGGCAGAAATCTATTGAGCAATCCGTCGGATAGATCGTGCCGTCAAAATCGTATATGTTCATGTGATTTCCTCCGCTTGGTCCCTGGTTCACGCCCGCGAAAAGCGGATCATGTTCCGATTGTAGCCGGTGGTGACGAGATAGGCCTTTTCCTTGTGCGCCTCCATCATGCCGCTCAGAATGAAGCTGCTCAATTCCCCGATCTGAGCATCGGATTCCGTCAGGTCAAACAGCGTTCCGGAATCGCGTTCGATGACGAGGACCGAGTCCTGCTCATAGAAGAGCGAGAGCTCGACCAGGACCGGCTTCTTCGCCTGCCTGTTCCTCTCGAGGATGGTCAGGCCGATCTCCTCGACAAACAGCGCCGCGTTGTTGGCCGTCTTCTTCTCATACTGATGCGCCAGCAGGCTGCTCCTGACGCGATCCGACAGGTGCACCGCAGATTCGGGCGAAAGCGTGTCGTCCATCACCTCGATCTGAGAATCCATGCTCTTGAGAAGGTACGGGAAATCCGCCCTGCCAAAGCGCAGATAGACGAACGCCAGCGAGCAGGCCAGCGTCAGAACCGGCGCCACGGCAAAGCCCGCCCACATGCCGCCCATGCCAAAGAGCGTCGCGCACAAAATCGGCAGCAGCATGTACAAAAGGCCGTTTTGCAGGCAGGCGAAGCAGGTCGCCATGCCGATGCGGTCGATCAGCATGTAGTAGGAGGTCATCAGCGAAACGGCGCTGCAGAACGTGAACCCGAGGGAAACGATGCGAATGGCCAGCATCGAGGGCGCCAGCGTCGCCCCGCCGGTGATGCCGAACAGGCCGCAGAACTGCTTCGCGAAAACCCAGATCAGCGCCGTCGCGATCACGCCCTCGATGAGCGCCGCCTTGATGGCGGACTTCATGACGCGCTTGATGAGCAGGGGGTTCTTCTCGCCAAAATACGTGCCGATGAGCGGCTGCATGGCCATGCCCACGCCGTCCATGACGACACTGAACTCGATCAGGCTGACCACCACGGCGAGGGCGATGAGGCCCGTCTCGCCGAAGCGGCTGGAGACAAAGCCGATCATCACGTAGTCCATCAGGGCCCAGCACAGGTAAACCGACGAATCCACGATGCTGTAGCGCGAGGTGAGCAGGAAATCCTTGATGGAGAGGTGCCACACGAAGTGCAGCGTGTTGCCCTTGCGGAAGTAGTGCCAGCAGCAGACGAGAATGCCCAGGGCGTTTCCGATCACGGAGCCGAGGATGATGCCGGTCATGCCGAGGAACTTGGTCAGCACCACGGAGAGGATGATGTTGCCGCCGATCTGGAACCCGTAGCAGATGTTGTTGCACAGCTCGTCGCCGTCGCTGTACACCATCTGCTCGAGATAGAATATGACGATGGTCAAAAAGGCGTTGATCGGAACCAGGCGGTAATACTGGAGGGCGTTCTCGAGGATCTCGCCCGTGATGCCGTTGGCCCTGAAGTAGACGTCGGTGATCAGGAAGATGACGGCGGCGGAGATCAGGCCGATACCGATACTGATGATGAGCCCCTGGCCGTAGATCTCGTCGGCCCGCTTTTTTCGCATCGCCCCGACTTCCCGGGTGAAGACGATGCCGACGCCCGTCGAGACGAGGTCTCCGAAGAACGTCACGATGCCCGTCACGGGCGTGATGGCGTTGATGGCCGCGACGCCGGATTCACCGATGTAATAGCCCGCGACAATGCTGTCGCAGAGGAGCATGATGTACATGACCGCCTTTGTAAACGTGCCTGATAAAAACATGGAGCTGAACTTGCGCTCGCAAAACCCTTTCATCTTCTTTCCCCCCGTGCGTGGAATGCCGTTGATTGATAACCGTCATGGTGCGACGCCGTGGCCGTCACGCATTGAAGCGCTCCGTTTCCCCCAGGCCGGAGCGGTGCAGGATCAGCGCCGCGGCGAACAGGCTGCCCTGTGCGACAACGTTCACCAGCTCCGCCACCCAATTCATGACGGGCTGGGTGAAATCCCTGGAGGCCAGATAGCCCATGCCCAGGCTGAACACAAAGGACACAGCGAGCAGGGCGACGACCGCGGGCTTCTTCAGCTTCGCGGCCACCCGGCCCAGACCGGCGTAGAGCATGCCCAGCCCGGCCAGCATGACGCCCACGAAGATGAACGTTCCCGAGTACACCGGCGGGGCCGCGACGGCCAGCGCCTTGCCTCCCTTCGGCTTTCGCGCGCCGATATACAGCGCGCCGCAGCCGGCCAGCAGAAATCCGATGGCTTGAACGGGGAAGAACATCTGCTTCAGCGGCTGGAAATCGCAGACGCCCATCGCGTACAGCAGCTTATGCAGCGCCTTGAGCAGCCCCGCCAGGGTCGCGTCGATCGTGCCCGCCGCGAAGAGGGCGTAGGCTCCCCTGGTCATCCTGCCATACAGGTCGTGCTGCAGCAGCGCCGCAGCCGCGCCGAAGAGCAGCACCGGGATGAAATCCAGAAGTGCGATCGAGACAGAAATCATATGTATTACCCTCTATTGCGGTGTTTGCAGCAAAATCCCCACCGCCGATTCGTTCGAATGGCGGTGAGGAGGTTTGATGGAGGGTTTACGCGCCAAAGAGCGTGTTGCGGAACAGATCGGCGGTGAATTCCTCGCCCATGGCGGCCTTCACCGGATCGGTGGCGGGCCCGCCGTGCTTGAGCAGCCCTTCGCTGTAGACCGCCGCCTTTTCGCGCTTCTGCGCCGCGTCGCAGGGCTCCGCCGCCTTCGCCGCGGCCAGGTATGCCGCGACATAATCGGCGGCGATGCCGTCGAAGCGCGCCGCGTCGTCAGCGGCGCCCTTCTGGTTCAGCCACGGCGAAACGATCATCGGCGCGTACCAGATATCCTGGCTCTTGTCGGGGTACACCGCCGCCTCGCCGAGGGCCCGGGCCATGCCGTCTGCGCAGAACGAATCGCCCAGCAGCGAATCGTACATCTCCGCCACCATGATCTCCTGCCCCATCGCGTGGATCCGGTCATAGGAGAGGATCGGCGCGTCCAGCTCAAACGGGCTGATCAGAAGCGTCTCCATCCGCATGGGACCCTGGGCGGTCATCACGCCGACGTGGCCCAGTCCCTCCGCGACATAGGCCCGCGCCTCGAAGGCCATGCCCGCTGCCTGGAACTGGCGCGCCGAGCCGTCCTTTTCAGTCAGGGGAAAGTCATTTCGGATCATCTTCAGCAGGTTTTCAAGCATTGCGTTTGCCTCCTTACGCCACCAGGAACTTATACTTCTTGACGCTGTACAGCGGAACAAACGGGATCAGGATCGGCACGGTGCGCACGTACTTCTGGTACTCCGGGTCCGCGCCGTAGTTCTTGTCCTGGCGCAGCTCCAGTCGCCGCGCGCCGCTGAACATCACCCAGGCGATCAGCACGAAGCCCAGGATGGCCAGCACCCACTGCCACACGCCCTTCAGCGCCGTGGTGCCGGTCAGCAGCATGCCCACCCAGATCGTCAACTCGCCCAGGTAGTTCGGGCAGCGCACAAAGCGATACAGGCCGGTATCCACGAACCGGCGGCTGTTCTTGCGCTTGGCCGCGCTCTTTTGCAGGTCGGCAAGCGCCTCCAGCGCGATGCCGCAGGCCATCACAATGAGGCCGATCCAAAGCATCGCGTCCGCGGGTACGCCGTTTTGCAGGCGGAAGTAGAGCGGGATCGTCATCAGCGTGTACAGCAGGGCGCAGGTCACCCACAGCGCGAACTTGGCGTAGATGGGCATCCGCTTGCTGCGGTCCAGCTCAGGGTTCAACACCTTGCGATAGGCCGCGCTCTTGCGCTCGCGGATCAGCAGGTAGCCGGACAACCTGCAGCCGTAGACAAACAGCAATATGCAGGCCAGCCACTCCGGCAGGCCCATGCCGCCGTGATAGGCGATGGCCAGCGCCGCGCCGATGGCCGCGATGGCCAGGCCGTAGCCGACAGAAAAGAACCACATGTATGCGTGGAAGCCCACGGAGCAAGCCACCAGGCTCACCAGCAGAAAAACCCAATAACTCATAGCGCATTCTCCAATTCTTTTTTCCGTCCTAATAAAGATCATTTGACCTTATAAACACATTCATTATAAACAACCGTTCCGGGGTTGTCAAGCCGCGCGGTCGATTGATTCCCCTGCTGCGGAGCGGCTGTGTTCAAACCTCCGATTGTAAAGAACCGAACGCCCGTGCCTGTCCGGCTGGCGTTCGGTTCCGGGGGCGTGTTCCAAAGCCTTACTTCGTGTGCCTGGCAGCCTTGTCCAGGTACTTCTCCTGAATGGCGAGGCCGATGGAGCCGTCCAGGACCATGCGGATCAGGCTGCCGGCGATGCTGGAAAGCGGCTCGCCCTTGTCAAAGGTGACGATGGCCAGAACCAGCTCCAGCGCGAGCAGGAGGTAGCAGACGAGCGCGCTCTTCTGCCTGCCGAGGTTCTTCACGAAGCTGAGCACCAGCAGGGCGATGACGATGCCGATCATCAGGCAGGCGGGCAGGCCGAAGCCGGGACGGATGAGCGTGCCGATCAGGCGGAGTATGACGCCCAGCAGCACCAGCACGACGAAGGTCTTGTACCACTTGGCGGACTGCTTGTTGCCGCCCTTCAAGAGATAGGTCATGCCGCAGGCCAGGGCCAGCGCGTTGACGACATGCGCGATGCCGTAGAGGATGTGAGTCGTCCTGTATTCCGCCCCGCTCGTCTCATAGCCAGTCGGAATATTGCCGGTAAAGATGATGATCGCGCTGGCAATGCTCACAAGGCACAGCAGCACCATCAAACACATGTGGACCCTTTTCAGACTATTGAACTTTCCCTTATCCATCTTGAATACCTCCCAGAATTGTAACGTTCCGCAGAAGCGTCTGTTTCGGCAAATTGGCTCTCCAACCACAAACTCCTGTGTAGCTTAACACAATCCAGTGCCGGTGTCAATAACAGTTGTATTGTCATATATTAATAGATTCTTAACTCTCATCGTTTTTCCAGAGTGAGTTGATTTTGTAACCATTCAGAAAATATTCTGTACAATTTATTCAAATTCATATAGACAGAATATCACAAATGTGCTATTATCTCTACGACAGGCAGGACACTGTTCCTTCATATCAGACTTTTAAAGGAGTTTCATTCCGTGAAAATCACAACCTTTGACCCCATCATCGTAACGCCTGACGCCGATTCTGTCATCAAGCTGTTTGAGGCGCTCGGCTTCGAGAAGAAGCACGCCCCCTCCAACCGGATCGGCGACATCGAGGTGACCAGCGTTCGCATGAAGCACCCCGACGGCTATCACGTGGACGTGGTGTCGACCCAGACCGCGGGCGAACGGGATCGCATGCTCATGCGCATGAACGTGGACGACTTTGAGGAGGCCTATGGCACCCTGACGGCCCACGGCTACAGGAACGTGCGCGGGGATCAGACCATCGACGTCAAGAGCGCGAAGGCCGCAACGATGGAAGGCCCCTCCGGCTCCCGCATCGCCATCGTCAAGCACATCAAGGACCACGATTAATCGACGCATGTAAAGGAGAACATGACATGAAGATCACCAGCTTTAATCCCTCGATCATCACCAAGGACCTGGAATCGGTCGTCAGCGTGTTTGAAGCGCTGGGCTTTGAAAAGAAGCACAATCCCACCGGCACGTCCGCCCTCGGGAACGAATACGTCAGCTATCGGATGACCGACGCGAACGGGTTTCATGTGGACGTGAGCAGAAGCAGCGCGCCGCGGGAGCAGGACCTGACCACCATTCGCATGAATGTGGACGATTTCGACGAAGCCTATGAGTTCCTCACCGCCCGCGGCTTTACGAATCCGCAGAGCAAAGCCGTGACGGATACCGGCTCGGCCAAGGCCTGCATCCTCTACTCCCCGTCCGGCTTTGGCATCAACCTGATCCAGCACATCAAGAATCACGACTGACCGATCCTGAAGAGAGGAGACGCCCCATGAAGATCACAACCTTTAACCCGATGATTGTTACGAACCATTTCGAGGAAGTCACCGCTCTGTTTGAGGCCCTGGGCTTTGAAAAGCGCCACGCGCCCAGCGGAACTTCGACCTCCGGGAACGCGTACACCGATTGCCGCATGAAGGACGCAAACGGCTTCTACGTGGACGTGGCCGTCACCAGCGCCGCGATTCCGCGGGACATCGCCAGCATTCGCATGAATGTGGACGACTTTGACGCGGCGTACCAACTGCTGACCGATCACGGCTTCAAGCCCTCCAACGGAACGCCGGCCACCGAATCGGATTCCGCCAAGGGCCTGCTGATGGTGTCTCCCTCCGGCTTCGGCATCACCCTTGTCAAGCACATCAGGAAGGAAGACCGATAACCCCGGCATAGGCGGGTCGATGCTTTGCGCGATCCGCCCATGGATCATCAATCAAGGCAGGGACCATCGCCATGATGAACAAAATTGAGGAAGCCATCGTCTACGCCACCGTCATGCACCAGGGCAAGGTGCGCAAGCTGGGGAGCATCCCCTACATACTGCACCCGCTGGAGGTGGCGCAGATCCTGGCCACGATGACGGACGACCAGGACGTCATCACCGCCGGCATCCTGCACGACATCGTGGAGGACACCGACGGCACGCTGGCTGAGATCGAAAAGCGCTTCGGCGAGCGCGTAGCCTTCCTGGTGTCCTCAGAATCGGAAAACGAGTACGCGGGCGAGAGCCGCAGCGAGAGCTGGAAGCGCCGCAAGGAGGAATCGCTGAAGGTGCTCAAGAGCGCCGAAGACCAGGGCGTTCGGATGCTGTGGCTGGCGGACAAGCTGGCCAACATCCGCTCGCTGGCGGGCAATTATTCCGAGTACGGCGAAAAGACCTGGGAGAACTTCCATCAGCGCGACCCCGAGATGCACCACTGGTACTACCAGACCATCGCGGAGCAGCTGGAGCTGTCGCTGAACAAGACCGGCGCGTTCAAGGAGTTCATCAAGCACATCAACTTCATCTGGCCCGGCTCCTTTGATTCCGACAAGGCGCGCTATCGGAAGTATCGCGAGGTGTCCGTGGAGGGCTGCAAGCGCATCGGGCGCGGGGCCAAGGGCGACGTGTACCGCTATGACGACGAGCTGATCATCAAGGTCTACAACCAGAACAACACCTATCGCGACGTGGAGCAGGAAATCGCCATGGCCCGCAAGGCCTTCATACTGGGCATCCCCACGGCCATTTCCTTTGGCATCGTATCCGTCAAGGCGACGGGCGACGAGGGAGACAATTACGGGGCCATGTACGAGCTGGTGGACGCCGACACGCTCTCCGCCTGCGTCGCGCGGGACCCCGGGCAGGTGGAGACCTACGCCAAGCTGATGGCCGATCTGGCCCACACGATCCACTCCACGGAGGTCACGCCCGATGACGGCTTCCACGGCGCCATGGAGCGCATCGGCGACTACATCGAAGGCGGCATCGGCCGGGAGGACAGGGCCCTCGCGGACAAGTGCATGGCGCTTCTGAACGCGCTGCCCGAGACCAACACACTGCTCCACGGCGATTTCCACACGGGCAACGTGTTTCTCCAGCGCGGCGAGGCCCTGCTGATCGACATGGACCGCCTGGCCACCGGGCATCCCATCCTGGAGCTCAGCGACCTGTACTACTTCTACGTGCTGCTGGGCGAGGATAACCACGACGTGGTCGAGCGCTTCATGGGCTTCTCCTATGACACCGCGAAGGCCTTCTTCCGTGGCTTCCTGAAGCACTATCTGGGAACGGAGGATGAGGCGCGGATGCGGGAGGTCTCCGAGAAGGCCTCGCTCATCGGCTACAGCCGCCTGATCCGCAAGGTTCGCAAGCAGAGAAAGCCCTCCGAGGCGGACCACCGGCTGGTGCAGCATTGCGTGGAGAGGATCGCCGAACTGACGGAAAAGCTGGATACCCTTGTATTTTGAGAACTGACGACTATTAGCAAGGAGGAACCCGACATGACCATCACGAGCTTCAACCCCCTGATCGTTACCCAGGACGCGGAATCCGCCGTCAAGCTGTTTGAGGAGCTGGGCTTTGAGCGCCGCCACACCAAGCAGGGCATCGGCGAGGACAACGCGACCGATATCCGGATGAAGGACGCCAACGGCTTCCATGTGGACGTTTCCCAGGGAACCGGCGAGTGGACGATGATCCGCATGAACGTGGACAACCTGGAGGAGGCGATCGCGTTCCTTGAAGCGCGGGGATTCCACAAGGCCCGGCATGCGGTCGCCAATAAGACGATCGATACGGGTTCCTCCAGGTTCAACATCATGGTGTCCGCGAGCGGTTTCATTCTCGCGGTTTCTCAGCACACCAAGGATCGCGACTGACAGGCAGCATCCCGACTTCCAACCCGACTTGCCACTCGACCTGGCAATCAGACCCCGAAGGAGGAGAACAACCCCATGACCATCACCAGCTTCAACCCCCTGGAGCGCCGCCACATGAAGACCGGCATCAACGACAAGGACATCACCAGCGTGCGCATGCGCTACACCGGAGAGGACGGCAAGGTGTTCCACGTGGACGTTACGTCCGCGCCCGTCCCGCAGGACATTGTAACCATCCGCATGAACGTCCGCGACTTCGACGAGGCCTACAAAATGCTTGAGGAGAAGGGCTTCAGGAACGCGCAGGGCGGGCACATCACCAATACCGGCTCCTCCAAGTCCACGATGATGGTTTCCCCGTCGGGCTTTACCATCAGCATTGCCGAGCACATCCGGAAAGAAGACCAATAACCCCTCCGACACCGCCCGCGGGCTCTGACGATGAGCCGCGGGCGCATTCCGCTGCGCGGATCGACCACCACAAGTAAAGGAGAAAACGCCATGCAGATCACGACCTTTAACCCCATGATCCTTTCCAAAAACGCAGATGAGATCATCAAGCTGTTTGAAGAGCTGGGCTTTGAGCGCCGCCACAAGGTGGACAACATTGACGACAAGGACATCTCCAGCGTTCGCATGACGGACGCCAACGGCTTCCATGTGGACGTGGCCCGGGTGGAATCCATGGAAAAGGACATGAGCACCATGCGGATGAACGTCCGCGACTTTGACGAGGCCTATGCGTTTCTGAAGGCGCACGGCTTCAAAAACGCCCGGGACGAGGATCATACCGTCGAGTCCAAATCCGCCCGCTCCTGCCTGATGTTCGCCCCCTCCGGCTTCTCGATCCAGCTCACGCAGCACATCCGAAACCACGATTGACAGGGGATAGAACGCCTTGAGAGCGCCGCCACATGAAGACCGGCATCAACGACAAGGACATCACCAGCGTGCGCATGCGCTACACCGGAGAGGACGGCAAGGTGTTCCACGTGGACGTTGCGTCCGCGCCCGTCCCGCAGGACATTGTAACCATCCGCATGAACGTCCGCGATTTTGACGAGGCTTACAGGCTGCTGGAGGAAAAGGGCTTCAAGAACGCGCAGGGCGGACATGTTACCGATACCGGCTCCTCCAAGTCTACGATGATGGTTTCCCCGTCCGGCTTTACCATCAGCATTGCCGAGCACATCCGGAAAGAGGACAGGTAATCCCTCCCCGCTGCCTGCGGTTCAGGCAATGAGCCGCGGGCACGTTCCGGGAAGCGGAAGAATCATCGCAGGCAAGCGAAAAGAATATCACCCGGACAACAACTCACAATCAGCAATATAAAGGAACAAGAAGCTATGAAAAAGTCAAGTCCTCTTATGATCTCTCATTTGGTTTTGATGATTGCAATGGCCTGCGGTACCGTCGGCGCCGCGGTCAATTTTATCGTTGGCTGTCACAACGCCACCGCCGATGCGGAGCGCCTGTCCAATCTGACGAACGTATTCCTGATGGCGATCATTCTGGCGATGCTCGTTGCCGGCGCGCTGTATCTGTTGAAGGGCTACACAAAGCAGGCGGCAGGCTATTACAAGGCGTTCCTGATCCTGCATATCGCCGTGTGCGCATTGACGATATACATTGACCTCTCCTTCTATAAGGTCAACGCGATGATGATTGCCATCAGCATCGTGAACGCCTGTAAAGCTGTGATCCTTCTGATTCTCGCCTTTGGGAAGGATCTCGGAAAGCGCAGAACATGGAATCTCTTCTACATGCTCCTGGCGTTGGACATCGTCAAGCTGATCCTGGCATGCGTCAATATGGCCGGTATCGGATTTGATTTCAGCTTCATGGGCTACGTAACCGCGCTGATCGCGGATGGCACGATCGGCCTTGCCATCAAGGGAAAATACGAAGACAAGCACGCACGCGGCAGGAATTGACGACAGATTACAGATATTATTGAGCGAGGAGGATAACCCCCATGCAGATCACTTCATTCCACCCCATGGTGCTCACCGAGAAGGCCGACGAGGTCATCGCACTGTTTGAAGCGCTTGGCTTTGAGCGGCAGCATAAGAAGACCGGCATCAACGACAAGGACATCACCAGCGTTTCCATGAAGGATGCCAACGGCTTCCACGTGGACGTGGCGCAGGTGGAGCCGGGCCACATGCCGCGCGACCTGACCGCCATCCGCATGAACGTGCGCGACTTTGACGAGGCCTACGATTTCCTGGTCGCCCACGGCTTCCGGAATGCCCAGGGGGACAAGGTCACCGATACGGGCTCTTCCCGCGCGACCCTGATGGTCTCCCCCTCCGGCTTCGCCATCAACCTGGCCTATCACATCCGCAAGGACGGGGAATGACCGATCGTTCCACGCCATTAATCCGGTTCTTCACGGAGTGTTGGGGGATTTGCCAAACGCATCCCTCTTGACCAAACGTACAGATCCTTCGCTGCGCTCAGGATGACAACGAATCACTATCCCTGTCATCCTGAGCGCAGCGAAGGATCTGTAGGCAACGCCAGGAGATTGCATTTTGCAAATCCCTCAACCTTCCGTGAAGCACCTACATTCTGTCAATCCTTCCCGGACCCGCTGGGCACTGAATCCCTCCCCTGTTCCCTCGCCCAAATGGATGAGAGAACCGAAGGGATCACAGTGCGTGCCGACGCGATCAGTCCTCCCGATACACGTCCACCACGGGGGAATCCTTGAGGACGGCCCACCACAGGGGAACGGACATGTAGGGCTCCGTCACAACGGTGTTTTCAGGCTGGTCCTCGAAATCGGCACCTTCCCAGTTTTCAAAATCGCCGACTTCCATCCAGAACACGATATCGCAGACGCCGGTGGCAAGCGCTATGCCCCTGGCCGCGCAGGTCACGTTGACCATTTCGATGTTCATCTTGAGCCGCTTCGCCACTTCCGCGATCAGGGCCGTGTTAAAGCCCAGAGGATCGCCGCCGGCGGAGACGTAGTCCATGGGAGGACGGTCGCCCGTCACGGCCACTTTGATCGTCTTGGCGTCCGGAAAGACCTGAGACTCGATGGCGACGGGGTCTTCGCCCGCGATGACATCCTCGATATAGGTCTGCTTCATCGCCTCGATGGAGCCGTCTTCCTCCATTTCGGCGATGCACGCGGAAATCTGATCGCGCAGCTCCGTGTCCTCTTCCCGCAGGAGCATGCAGAAGATCAGCATATTGGGATTCATGTACGGCGGGCGATCCACGATATTGTCGTTTCTGGAGGCGATGTAACGCACAGTATTCTGATCGGTTTCGAGCACCACGATATCGCCTCGGTTCAGCGCCATGATCATATCGTTCATCGTGTCATAGAACACGTATTTGTTGCAGATACTGTTGACCATGATGTCCTTGAGCACTTCATTCAATTCGTCCTCAGTGATATTCAGCTTGGACAGCCGGCCAATGTCGCCATACTTCTGGACCGCGCCGGTGTTCCCGGCGTCCTCGGCCATGCCCACGGACAGGCAAACGGAGAGGGCAATCAAGAGCGCCAGAATCAAGGTTACGGTTTTTTTCACTGTGGTATACCTCCGTGTTTATTTATCCAAATCGGCATCCCGCTCACTGGCAAGCGCCATCAAAGCGCAATGCTGATCCGGTTTCTGTGGTATGGGCAGCGATAATCCAGCAGGCCCAGAAGGGACGGTTCCCTGTGCGCGCTCTACGATTACTGCTTGGACACCAGCACGGTGCTGTCGGTATAGTAGCATGCGGTGACGATCAGCCCATCCGGGATATCCTTGTCTGCGTAGACAGCATAATCGAAATCAGGCAAGATTTCGGTTTCGATCTTCTCCAGCATCTCCTGATCAGCCTCGTCCTCGGGAACGAGCACCGTATCCAGCTGGAAATCATTGTCCCTGGCTTCGTTCACCCCCATGCAGCTGCGGCTCCAGAACACCACGTCCACCGTGCCGGAGGAAAGGGCCACGGGGCGAGCAGCGGCATTGATGGGCACAAGTTCGATATTCCTGCCGATGCGCGCACTGATCTCCGCCAGGATGGCAACGTTAAAGCCCGCGGGCTGGCCGTCGGCGCTCACATAGTCCATGGGCGGCAGATCGCCGGTCACGGCCACGCGGATCGTCTCCGCCCCTTCGATAACAGGCAGCTCAACGGAAGGAATCTCGCCGTTGATCGCGCCGGTGATGTATTTCTCCGTGAGCGCCTCAAGCTCGTCCTCGTCGATGGAATCGATCGCCTCGGACAGCTCGTCCGCCAGGGACTGGTTTTCCTCCTGGAGCATCATCGAAAAATCGAAGCCCATGGGGCCGTTTAACGCGAATTCTGACAGCATGTTTTCATCAGGGTCGCTGTAATCCATCAGGATCGCCAGCCTGTCATTGTTGGCACACAGGTATTTCGCGGTGCTTCGGTTCAGATCGATGGCGTCGATCTGATCGGCGTCCAGCGCCATAAGCATGCTGTCCAGGCTGTCGAAGAAAACGATCTCCGGCTCTTCATCCAGCATGCCGTCGTAGTAGGGATGCTCGGCGGGAACGCCTTCCTCGTTCATCATCTTGCCGATCCTGGCGCGCAGCTTCTGCACGGCGGCGTATTCCGTCTCGGTCATGTTCAGCATTTGCAGCGTGCCGATGCGCTTGATGGTACCCTCGGCCAGCGCAGGCATCAGCACACACAGCGCCAACATCATGGCCAGCGTCAGCAAAATCAGTTTTTTCATTGGTCTTCCTCCTTAGGTAAATCGAGAAATCTGCAAGAAACAGATGCCGGAAAAGGCGCCGCAGAATCGGTGTGGGAATGATTCAGCGGCTGCCTTAGCCTGTTGTGCCCAAAAGGGACGGTTCCCTGTCTCTGCCTCTTCAGCGCAGAGAACCGTCCCCTGTGCGCGACCTCAATCTGCGGCTATCGACGAGTCTTCCCGGACCACATAGCACTCGATGCCCGTGAGATAGGGCTCCGTCAGGATGGTGTTTTCGGGCTGATCCTCCTCGCTGGCCTTCTCCCAGTTGTTAAAGTCGCCCAGGACCGACCAGAAAACCACGTCCGCGCTCTCCGAGGCCAGCGCGACGGCCCGCGCTCCGGAATCCACCGAAACGAACTGAACGTTCATGCCGAGCCGGTCTGCAACTTCGACCGCAAGCGCGGTATTGAAGCCAATCGGCGTGCCGTCGGCGGAGAAATAGTCCATCGGCGGCCGATCCCCTGTCACGGCGACCACGAGCGTCTCCGCGCCGTCAATCTGCTCCGGAACCATCGCTTCAGGTTCCTTACCGGCAATGCAGTCATCGATGTAAAGCGCCTTCAGGCGATCCAGCGTTCCGTCCGCCTTCATATCCGCAATAGCGCCTGAGATGCGATCCCGGAGTTCCGTGTCCTCCTCGCGCAGCAGCATGGAATAGCCCACGTGGTACTCGGGGAGCGCGTCCGTCGTGTACGATGCAAAGCCGTCCAGGTGCGAGAAAATGTAGCCGGCCACGTATTCATCGGTCTCAATGCCCGCAATGGTACCGCTGTTCAGCGCCGTAATCATGCTGTTGAAGGTATCAAAAAACCTGTAGCCGGAGAAGGGCAGGACGTTGAACAGGATATCCTTCAGGTTATCGTTCAGCTCGTCCTCGGAAACCCCCTGGGGCGACAGCAGGCCCAGCGCGCTCTCTCCCTCCGCCAGACAGCCGTTCATCGGGGTAAGCGAGAGCACCAGCACAGTGAGTATCGCAAAAAACCTCTTCATAGTAATGCCTCCATTCTGCTTGAGAAGATGGTATTCTGGAAACGCGCGCAGCGTCAGCTTCCGCCGCGCGTCGCCTACAGCGATATGTCGATGAGGTTCCGGCCAGGCTCCAGCCGCCAGTCCAGCTGCGTGGCCATGCTCTTCAGGATCGTCACGCCCAGGCCTTCCTCGTCCTGCTCGAAGGGGTTGTAGGCCGCTCCGGCCGGTAGATCCCAAAGGGGACGTCCCCTGTGCTTGGGAGAAGCGTCCCCGCCGGCATGTGGCATGGATGTTCTCCCTGACACCCATTGCCGGTGGTCAGGGAGAACAAGCCGTCCCATGGGTTCCGATTCTGTTACTGCATGGCTTCCTATGAATTCTTGATCACCACAGTGGTATAATCGCTGAAATACGGATCGGTGACGATCGTGCCTTCCGGCTTATCCTGGCTGCTCAGGGTGGAAACATCAAAGGCAGCGTCGAACTGCTTCATGTATTGCTTCTCCTCATCCGTGGGATTGAAGCTTCTGCTCAGTTCCTGCCGCTCCTCACGGCTCATGTCGGCGGCCTTCTGCGCAATGTCGTTCGTGATCGTCCAGAACACCGCATCCACGGTGCCGGAGGCCAGGGCGGTGGCGCGACCCACGCTGTCCACCACCTCGAACTCCACGTTCTTGCCAAGGCGGCGGCTGATCTCCGCCATCACGGCGGTGCTGAAGCCCGCGGGCGTGCCATCGGCGGCCACGTAGTCCAGGGGCGGCATGGAGCCGGTCACGGCCACGCGGATTGTCTCCGCGCCTTCGATGCTGGGCATCTCAACCGGCGCGATTTCTTCGCCGTTGATCGCGGCCTCGATCTGGGTCTGAACCAGCTCATCCAGCGTGCCGTCCGCCTTCATTTCGGCGATGGCGCCGTTCAGCGCGTCCCGCAGGTCGGCATGATCCTCCATCAGCAGGAAGGCGTAATTGTAGGTGAGCATGCTAATGATGAACTGTTCGATCGCGGTGTCATTTGCCAGTTCATCGGGACGATACATGATGGCGTAATTATCGTTTGTGGCCTCCAGATATCTCGCCGTGGCGTAGTTGATGCTGATTTCGTCGATGTCCCCGACATTCAGCGCCATCAGCATGGCATCCAGCGTATCATAATACACCTCATCGTATTTGATCGCGGGCTGGGCTTCGGCTTCACTCTCTCCGCCATCTTGGGGCGCATCGAGAATCAGCATCGGGACCACGATGTTACTTGCCGATTCCAGTTCTTCGTCCGTCCAGTTCAGCTGCGTAAGGACGCCTTCCTTTACGACGACTTCCTCCGCCATTGTGGGAACGGCCAGCGCGCACAGCGCCAGCATCAGGGCCAGGGTCAGGGAAACGAGTCTCTTCATAGAGTTGTCCTCCTTGAAATGTATTGGAAAATGCCTTGCGGCGCATTCCTTTGTTTGGGGGTCTACAGGGAGATGTCGATGACGTTCCGTCCGCCCTCCAGCCGGTAATCCAGCTGCGTGGCCATTTTCTTCAGGATCGTCACGCCCAGGCCATCCTCGTCCTGCTCGAAGGGGTTGTAGGCCGCGCCGCCGCAGTTGATGGCGATGCGCGTCGCGCCGTCGGCTTCCGCGTGGGAGACCGTCAGCTTCAGATCCACGTCATTCCGGTTGGGATAGCAGTGGCTCAGCAGCTCATAGATCAGCTCCTCACAGCAGATCTGCAGCCGGTAGGTGCGCTTCTGATTCAGGCCGTACTTCTCGCCGAAATTCTGGATGCCGCCCTGGAGCTGCATCAGGTCGAAGTCCTGGCGGTCGATCTCGTAGGTAAAATACTTGATCTTGTTGATGAAGGCGATGGTCTTCTCGCGCTTCGGCGCGTCGAAGATCTCATCGGGCGTGCCCTGCTCATAGATGCCGCCGTCGGCAAAGTACAGCACGCGGCTGGCCACCTCGCGGGCGAAGTTCATCTCGTGCGTCACGATCAGCATGCTCAGATCCCGCTTGGCCAGCATGCGGATCACGGCCAGCACCTCGCCCACCATCGTGGGGTCGAGTGCGGAGGTCGGCTCGTCGAACAGCAGCACCTTCGGCTCCATCATCAGGCAGCGGCAGATGGCGATGCGCTGCTGCTGACCGCCGGAGAGCACCGTGGGCCAGGCGTGGGCGCGGCTGGCGAGGCCGACCTGCCCCAGCAGCTCCATGGCCTTTTTTTCCGCCTCCTCGCGGGGCATTTTCAGTATCCGCGTCGGGGCCAGGCACAGGTTGTCCATCACGTCCATCTCGCTGAACAGGTGGAACTTCTGGAAGACCATGCCCATGCTGCGGCGGATTTCGTCCACCTGGCCGCCCTTGGCGGCGGTGATCTCCTTGCCATCGATGAACACCTGCCCGGCGGTCGGCTTCTCCAGCAGGCACAGCGAGCGCAGGAACACGCTCTTGCCGCAGCCGGAGCCGCCGATGATGGCGATCCGCTCGCCCTGCTCCACGCTCAGGTCGACGCCCTTCAATACCTCCAGGCTGCCGAAGGATTTCCTCAGGCCCTTCACTTCGATCAGGCTCATGCCGTTTCGCCTCCCCTCTTCTTCATCTTATCCGTCAGCGCAAACAGGCCGAACACGATATAGGACAACGCCAGGTAGATCAACATGCCGATGCAGATGGTCAGCAGCGGCTGCATGGTGCGCGAGGCCGTGTTGTTGATGACGCGGGTCAGGTCAGTGATGGTCACGTAGCCAACCACGCTGGTCCACTGGATCAGGTTCACAATGGTGGACTGGTAGACCGGCTTGGCGATGCGCAGCACCTGCGGCAGCGTGATGATCCGGAAGGTATCCCAGGCGGAGAAGCCCAGCGTCCGCGCGGCCTCGGCCTG
Source organism: uncultured Eubacteriales bacterium (assembly GCA_902799045.1). Taxonomy (GTDB): domain Bacteria; phylum Bacillota; class Clostridia; order Christensenellales; family Aristaeellaceae; genus UBA2862. The sequence goes on along the minus strand of CADBZH010000026.1, from coordinate 29,522 downwards.
CCCGTGGTCGGCGGCTTCCAGCGCCGAGCGCAGCAGCTCCGCCACATGGGCGGACACGTTCAGCGCGAACGTGAACACCGCCACCGTCACCGGGTTCAGATTCGCCCGGGCGAACACGCCATAGTACAGCAGAAGCAGCAGCATCAGCACCGGCGTGCCCCGCAGTATGGCGATATACACCGAGGCGATGCCCCGGGCGACGGGGTTCTTCCGCGTGCGCAGCAGGCAGATCACCGCGCCCAGCACCGTGCCCAGCACCAGGGCCAGCGCGGAGATTTGGATCGTGACCCACAGGCCACCCAGAATGGTCTTCCAGGAGCCGCCCTGGATGAGGATCTTATAGAGCTTGTCGCTCAAAGACATATGCGATCATCCTTCCTCTGAGATAATTGACTGATCCCTCTTCCAAATATGTAACACAATACAGTTATAGTATCATATTTTCCGCCGTTCTGCAAGCGCCGCGTGCCCCGGTCCGATGGATGCCCGCCCTCGCGCCTTCCGTCTCCTCCGGATCAGGAGATCCGGATGGCTCTTCCGGACGTTCTGAGGGCCTCCCGGTCCAGCTTTCCTTCATCCAGGACCAGCCTGCCGTTGATGAACACCTTTTCGATGCCGAAGGGTTTTTCCTGATCCGGCGTGCCGCCGTGCAGGGCCTCCTCGTCAAACACCGTCAGGTCGGCGTAATAGCCGGCCCTGAGATAGCCGCGCTCCGGAATCATGTAGCGATCGGCGGTGGCGCCGGTCATTTATATCACATGCGCGACGGCGCGGGAGACTTCACCCGATCCACAGCAGCAGGCAGACGACGAATGTCCCGGCGATCATCATCGCGCAGGAGATCGGCCACCTGCCGCTCTTGTTGAAGCCGTAGAAATCCTCCCATCGGCTGTCCCCGGGCGAGAGCACGACCCTATAGAGGTACAGCGCCCCGTAGAGCAGCACCGGCACAAGCCCCGTCAGCGCCGTCGCGAAGGTCATATCCTGTCTCTCCAGAAAGCGGTACGACACGATCGCGAGCACCGGCCCGATCAGGTGCATGTAGAGGTTTTCGCCTCGCAGCAGCTCGCCGTAGCCGCCCTGGGTGGGCCCCAGGAACAGAAACACCGTCAAAAGCGTCACCGTGACCGAAACCGTTCCCAGGTATTTCATCAGCAGAACAAGCCGCGACGGGGCGCCGCCGAGCTGCCCGACCGCCATCATCAGCGCCGCGACGGCGCAAAAGGCGTTGGAGAGGACCGTGAAATAGCGAAACGCCTTTAGCCCTCCCCGAAGCTGCCATTCGCCGTCCTTGCGGAAAAACCGCACGAGTATGACGAGCGTGGCGGCGGCGATGACCGCGTTGATGACAATGGAAGCCGTTTTCATTGAATCACATCCTCGAGCCGTCAGGGCGCGTTTTCAGGCGCAGCGTCCGGCGGCGGACCGCCTTCTCGATTTCCACGATCGGAATCACGGTCAGGGCCATCGCCAAGGCGATCAGGTACTGGACGAAGGTGATGGGCCGGAAGGAGAAGGTGCTGTTCAGGAACGGGATGAACACCACCGCAGCCGTGATCAGCAGCGAAAATGCCAGCGTGAGCCACAGCATGCCGTTCTGCTTTTTCATGGAGAACAGCGAGGCGACGCGTGAGCGCATGTTGAACGAGTGGAAGATTTCGATCATGCTGAGCGTGAGAAACGCCATGGTCATGCCCACCCTGGATTCCCCGATCATCCACAGGCCGGATTCCATCCTGCAGCCCACAAAGAAGCTGAACACGGTCACGGCGGCGATGACGAACCCCTGGAACACGATGTCAAAGCCCATCGCGCCGCTGAAAATGCTCTCGCTCCTGTCGCGGGGAGGCCGCCGCATGACCTCCTTCTCCGCGTCCTCCATGCCCAGCGCGATGGCCGGGAAGGTGTCGGTGATCAGGTTGATCCAGAGGATGTGCACGGGCTTGAGGATCGAGAAGCCCATCAGCGTGGCGGCGAACACTGCCAGCACCTCGGCAAGGTTCGCCGACAGCAGGAACTGGATCGCCTTTCGGATGTTGTCGTAGATGCGCCGGCCTTCGCCCACCGCCGAGACGATGGTGGCGAAATTGTCATCGGTCAGGATCATGTCCGCCACGGACTTGGTCACGTCGGTGCCCGTGATGCCCATGCCCACGCCGATGTCCGCGCTCTTTATGGAGGGCGCGTCGTTGACGCCGTCGCCGGTCATTGCGGTGACCTTGCCCAGGGCCTTCCAGGCGTTGACGATGCGCACCTTGTTCTCCGGCTGGACGCGGGCATAGACGGAATAGCGCTGCACGTCCCTGGCGAACACGTCGTCGGGGATGGCGTCCAGCTCCGCGCCCGTGATGGCCATCTGGCCCGGCTCCAGGATGCCCAGATCCCGGGCGATGGCCGTGGCCGTGTCCTTGTGGTCGCCGGTGATCATGATCGGGCGGATGCCGGCGCTGCGGCACTTTTCGATGGCGTCCTTCACCTCGGGGCGGATGGGGTCGATCATGCCGCACATGCCGATCCAGGTCAGGCCCTGCTCCCAGGCCTCGGGCGCGTTGGAGCCCGGCCGTTCGTCATAGATGCGCTGCCCCGCCGCCAGCACGCGAAGCGCCTGGTCGGCCATGGTCTTGTTTTCGGCGAGGATCTGCGCTCGCTGCGTCTCGGTCAGGGGAACGGCCCTGCCGTCCTGCCAGATATGGGTGCAGCGGCGCAGCACCTCGTCCGGGGCGCCCTTGGTGAACTGTATGAAGCCCTGTCCGGCTTTGGCCCGGTGCAGCGTGGACATCATCTTGCGCAGGGAGTCGAAGGGCGCCTCGTCCACGCGGGGCAGATCCTCGCTGAGGCGGTTCTTGGGCATCCCATTCTGGTTCGCGCAGTTGACCAGCGCGCATTCCGTGGCCTCGCCCACCGCCTCGCCGTTCTCCAGCTCCGCGTCGGAGCACAGCGCCATGGCGGTCAGGAGCAAGGTCTCGTCCCCGGCGACCTTCCTGACCACTGTCATCCTGTTCTGCGTCAGCGTGCCGGTCTTGTCCGAGCAGATGATCTGCGTGCAGCCCAGCGTTTCCACCGCCGTGAGCTTGCGAATGATGGCGTGGTTTTTGCTCATCTTGGTCACGCCGATGGACAGCAGGATCGTCACGACCGCGCTCAAGCCCTCGGGAATCGCCGCGACGGCCAGCGAGACGGCCACCATGAACGTGTCCAGCACCGCCTTGCCGCCGCTTCTGACCAGGTTGACGATGAACACGAAGGCGCAGATCACCAGGATCATGAACGAGAGCTTGCGCGACAGCTCGTTCAGTTTGACCTGAAGGGGCGTCTCCTCGTCCTTCGCGCTGGCCAGCTGATCGGCGATGGCGCCCATCTCCGTGTTCATGCCGGTTCCGGTGACCACGGCGTGACCGCGGCCATAGGTGACGATGGAGCCCATGTAGACCATGTTCTTCCTGTCGCCCAGGGAGACATCCCCGTTCTCCGCGGCGGTCAGGGCCTCGCTCTGCTTCTCCACGTCGGTGGACTCGCCGGTCAGGGCGGCCTCCTGGGTCTTCATGGAGGCGCACTCCACGACGCGGGCATCCGCGGGCACGGCATCGCCGGCCTCCAGAATCAGCACGTCGCCCACGACAACCTCGTCGGCCCGGACGGTCTTCTGGTGGCCGCCGCGGACCACCTTCGCCGTGGCGGCGGCGATCTGCTGCAGCGCCTCGATGGCCGCCTCGGCCTTGCTCTCCTGGTAGACGCCCAGGCAGGCGTTGATCAGCACCACCGCCAGGATGATCATCGTGTCCGTCAGGCTCTCGCCGGCGTACAGCGCGGTGATGGCGCTGACCACCGCGGCCACGATCAGCACGATGGTCATCGGGTCCTTCAATTCTCCGAGGAACTTGACCAGAAGGCTGTCCTTCTTGCCTTCCTTCAGCTTGTTGGGGCCGTTTTGTCTCAACCGTTCGGACGCTTCCGCGTCGCTCAGGCCCGTCATCGACGAACCAGTTTGGGAAAGAACTGCTTCTTTTTCCTCAAGATAGGGCTTCATTGCCTGCGGCCTCCTTTATGCCATTCCTGTCCGCGAAGGATACAGTTCGAAATTGTCATTGAACCGCCTCGTCCTCCACGCTGAGGGGGCGCTCTTCGCTGCTGAGCACGTCGTATTTCGCCAGAAACGCATCATAGATCTGCTGATACTGCTGTTCGCTGAGCTCGCGCGCCTTCAGCGAATGCACGTGGAAATCCGGGTTGGACTGATGCTCCCGCCGCACCACGCCGGAGACGGCCACACAGTGGGACGCGATCCGCTCAAAGCTGTTCAGAAGCTCGGTATAGGCGGTGCCCTGGGTGAGGCTGCACTCGCCCCGGGAAAGCCGGCCGATGTGGCGCGCCTTCAGGATCTCACAGAGATACGAGAGCGCGGCGGCGCAGGGCTTGATGCGCATGGCGGTGGTCAGGTCGTGCTCCTGATAGGATTGCACGGTGCTGTTGACCAGATCCCTCTCAGCCTCGATGACCACGTTCAGATCCTTCCTGGCGTCATCCGAAAAGGAGATGTTGTCATCGTGGATCCCGTTGGTGACGCGGGCGATGTTGGATGCGTAATCGCCGATCCGCTCCAGGTCGCCCACGACGCGCAGCAGCATGGTCACCCGGCGGGTCTGCCGCGAATCCATCGGCTGCTTGCTGAGCTGGATCAGGTATTCCCCCGTCTTGGATTCGTACTTGTCGATCAGGTCTTCCTTGCGCTGGACCTTTTCATATTTGCTTTGGGAGAATTCGTGGATCAGGTTGAGCGATCGTCCGACGTTCTTGCGCACCTTCCGGGACATGCCGTCCACCACGCGCTCGGCCTGTCCGAGGGCGAGGGCCGGCAGGTTCAGCAGGCGTTCCTCCAGCAGGTCAAAGTCCGCGCTGTCGGCGATGTCCTCCAGGTCCTCCGCCGAATCCTTCACAAGCAGCATGAGCAGCTTTTCCATCGCCTTGATGAAGGGGAACAGCATGACGGCGTTCACGATGCGGACGACGGAGTTGATCAGCGCGATCATCACCGGGCTGACGGCGCGGTTCATGAACGGGAAGGAGAATACCGCGTTCAGGGCATAGAACCCGGCTGCCCACAGCACCATGCCAAACACGTTTTCGAGCAGGTAGGCAAACGCGGTGCGCTTGCCGTTCTTGTTGGCCCCGAAGGCCGAGAGCATGACCGGGCAGGCCGCGCCCACGCCGATGCCCAGGATGACCGGGAAGGCGGTGGCGAAGGTCAGCGCCCCAGTCACGGACAGCGCCTGCACGATACCGATGGAGGCCGAGGCGCTCTGCAGGATGGCGGTCATCACGACGCCCAGCAGGATGCCCAGGAACGGATTGGAGAACATCGTCACGGCCTGGATGAAGGCGTCGCTCTCCTTAAGCGGAGAGACCGCCGCGCTCATCGTCTGCATGCCCACCATCAGCACGGCGAAACCCATCAGGATGTTGCCGAGGTTTCTGTAGACGCTGCGCTTGGAGAGCATCCGGCACAGTATGCCTGAGATGGCGGCGACGGCGCTGATGGTCGACGAGGAGAGGAGGCTGGCGATGCCGGCCGAGCCCTCAATGTAGGACAGGCACAGCACCCAGCCCGTGACGCTGGTGCCGATGTTGGCGCCCAGCGTGATGGCGATGGCCTGATGGAGCTTCATCAGCCCTGAATTGACAAAGCCGATGACCATGACCGTGGTGGCGGAAGAGGACTGGATCACCGAGGTGACGCCCGTCCCCAGCAGGATGCCCTTCAAGGGGGTGTTGGTCATCCGGTAGAGAAACGTTTCCAGCTTGTTTCCGGCGACGCTCTTCAACCCATCCCCCATCAGCGACATGCCGAACATAAACAACGCGACCCCGCAAAGCAGAGAAAGGATCATGCTGAGAATCTGCATACGATTCCTCCCGTATCGATGGTATGGCTTATCCGGTTGAATTCTATCATATGCATAGGGAAAATGCAAACCATGATTCTGTTAATGCGCGCCCGTTCGGGGCGATGATCCGATTACGCACGCCCTCCGACCCGCTTTGGGGGAGCTCTAAAAACTAACGCGTCGCCCGACGAGATGAAAGGCGTAGGCTGCCTGGCGGGCAGTCAAGGTTTTTGCAAGACGAAGATGGCTGAAATTCAGCCGTCCGGCGGCGATGAGAGTTTTTAGAGATGCCCTTTGGGGAAACCGGCAGCTGAAGCCTCACCGGTCGGTCGGCTTGAGCACCTTCATCTCAAAGGGCGCCAGGGTCAGTTCCCTGCCCTCGAAGCGGAAGCGCTGCGGCGCGTCGGCGTGGTTGAAGACGAAGCGGAAGGTCTTGCTGTCGGCCACGCGAGTCGTCACCTCCACCTGTGGCGGCAGGTCCGGCACATAATCGAGGCCCGCCTCCCGGACCGTCGCGAGGGCAATCTTGTCATAGAGCGCCTGCCGGCCGACGGTGCCGACATACCAGACGACACCCTTTCCGAATGCATTTCGCGTGACCGCCGCCTTGCCGCGGTAGAAATCGGCATCGTAGCGGGCGACCACCTCCGCGCCCTCCGGCTCCAGGATGTCACACCATTGCCTGCCGTTGATAACTGCGCCGTCCTCAAAGCGAACCGGCACCGTGTCCGCGCCGATGGGATTGTACTCGGCCACCACCGCGCCCACCATGTCCCGGTAGACGGTGGGCAGCTGGTCCATGATGATGTTGTTGTTCATGTCCTTCACGCCGCTGCGGGTAGTGAGTATCACCGTGCCGCCCTGCTCGGCAAAAGCGTGCAGGCGCTCGGAAACCGCCGGGTCGGTCACGTACAGCTCCGGCGCGCAGACGACGCGATAGCCGGACAGGTCCTCGTGCTGGCCGATCACGTCCACGTTCAGTCCGAGGGCCGTGAAGGCCCGGTGCAGCCGCTGGGGCTGCTCGAAGTAATAGTACCCCTCGGTTTGGGGCTGAATCTTGAAGGCGTATTCGCTGTCAAAGGAGATGAGGATCGCCACGTCCGCCCTGATCTCCGCGCCGCGCACGTCCTCCAGCGCCCGGGCGGTCCTGCACAGGTCGGCGAACTCCTCAAAGCGCCGGCCGGGCACGTTGCTGGCGTCGATGAGCCCATGCCAGTGCATCTCCGCGCCGATGTTGGCCGTGCGCCAGCGGAAGTGAAGCACCGTGTCCGCCCCGTGGGCAAAGGCCTGCAGGGCGTAGCCCTTGACCATCCCCGGCGAGGTGGTGCGGCTCATGGGCGCCCAGCAGCCCATGCCGCCGCTGAGCTGCTCCATCACCCAGAAGGGCTTGCGCTTGACGCCCCGCATCATGTCCAGGTGGAAGGCGTGGGAAAAGCACTCCTCCGGATCGTCCGGGAGACGCGTGACAGGATAGTTGTCGTAGGCCATGAAGTCCAGGGTCGCAAACTCCCTGTAAAAGTCCGGCATGTGGCCACTGTACCACACGTTTGTGGTCACCGGCTTGCCGGGGCTGTTCTCGCGGATCAGCGCCGCCTGCCAGTTGCTGAATTCGATCACGTTGTCGGAGGCGAAGCGGCTGTAATCCAGCATGTAGGCCGGGTTCATCCAGGCGTCTGCATAATGGCCATAGGGCGGCTGGATCTGCTCCCAGGAGGAATACTCGTTGCTCCACACCACGTTGCCGTGGGCCCGGTTGATGGCCTCCAGACTGCCGTGCTTGTTCTTCAGCCACTTCCGGAATTTGCCGTTGCAGCGCTCGCAGAAGCAGAAATAGGCCTCCAGCTCGTTGTCGATCTGCCAGGCCTTTACGGCGTCGCACTGTCCGTAGCGCTTCGTCATCGCCTCGATGATGCGCCGGGAATTCTCGATCACTGCCGGGTGGTTGATGCAGCGATGGCCGCGGATGCCCGTGCGGGTGGGCTGGCCGTCCTTCTCCACCATCACGGCGTCCGGGTACTTCTCATACAGCCAGAGGGGCGGGCAGCTGGTGGGCGTACAGAGCACCACGCCGATGTCCCGCTTTGCGAACAGGTCGATCGCCTCATCCAGCCAGGCGAAGTCAAATTCGCCCTCCCGAGGCTCCAGACGGCACCAGGCAAACTCCGCCAGCCGCACCAGCTTCACGCCGGTCTTCTGCATCAGATCCGCGTCCTGCTCCCACAGGGCCCTGTCCCAATGTTCCGGATAGTAATCCACGCCGATCCTCATGCGTCCTTCCCCCTGCCCGATATTTCTATATCCATTATTATACATGGTGCGGGGCATTCTGGCAACGGCGATTGAGCGGTTCATCCGGGCAAACGCATGCGTTACGGTCCTCTGTCAACCGTATCGCATATACCCCATGTAGGGCATCTCTAAAAACTCTCATCGCCGCCGGACGGCTGAATTTTAGCCATCTTCGTCTTGCAAAAACCTTGACTGCCCGCCAGGCAGCCTACGCCTTTTGCAAGCCAAATCTGGCCAAAATTCATCTCGTCGGGCGACGCGTTAGTTTTTAGAGCTCCCCTGTAGGGGCGTTTCGCCGCTCGTCCCAGTACGCAAGCGCATCGCATGGAGGGAACGACCTCATCCGTCACGGCTTCGCCGTGCTGCCTTCCCCAAAGGGGAAGGCAAGGGCGGGCGGCGCATACCGGAATCGAGCGCACACCGCTTCCCGCACCGCGCACGAGATGGCGCCCCTGCGCAATAGAGCGACGCCATTTCGCTCATCGGGGAAGGTTGCGGAATGATACAAGGCGACTGGCCGGTTTTCTCTTTCAACGCGGTGTGCCAACGGAACGCACAGATCCTTCGCTGCGCTCAGGATGACACCGGCTCGAAATCCCTGTCATCCCGAGTGAAGCGGCAGCGGATTCCACACACTCCCCTCCCGGCTTTCCGTGCAGAACCAAAGGCACAGAAACGGCGCGTTCGCCATCGAACGCGCCGTTCCCGTGCCTTTGATTATCCGATCAGCAGCGCCGAAATGTTGTCCGATTCGGCGTCCGTGCGCTGAAGGGCCGTCTTTTCAAGGCCGGACAGGATCTCTTCGACGCTGCCGCCCGCCATGGCCCGGCACAGCTCCCCGTCGGAGAACTTCTCCCAGAAGCCGTCGGTGCAGAGCAGCAGCCGCTCGTTGCCCAGCATCCACCCTTGGCGGATCCCGGGGCTGGGTGTCTCCATCTGTCCCAGGCACTTCAGTAGCAGGTTGCGGGTCTCGTGGGTGCGCATCTGCTCCCGGGTGATCTCGCCGCTGTCGACCAGCTTCTGGGTGACGCTGTGATCGCTGGAGCAGTAGATCAGCCTGCCGTTTCTGAAGCGGTAGACGCGGGTGTCTCCCAGATGGGCCAGCAGCACCCGCCTTCCCTCCACGGCGGCGACAGCCAGCGTGGTCATCATCCTGATGCCGGTGCTGAATTGCTGGGCCAGCACGGTGGAGTTGACCCGCTCCATGATATTCCGCATCAGCGCCGGGGACAGCCGATTCGCCTCCAGGAGGATCCGGAGCGCCTCGTCGGCAGCCAGGCGCGAGGCCACGTCGCCGCCGCCCTCGCCGCCCAGGCCGTCCGCAGCCACGCCCACGACGCGCCGACCGCGCTCACCCTGGCGCACCGCGTCCTCGTTCACCTCCCGCCCCCCGGCCAGGGAGAAGGAGCGAATGGTCAGATTCTTCATACCACCTCAAACCTTTCGGCGTCGGAGCCGATCTCCAGCACGTCGCCGGGGTTCAGCGGGATATCCGTGTTCGGAGCCACCCTTTTGCCGTTGATGAAGCTGCCGTTGCTGGAGCCCAGGTCGCGATAGACGGCCCTGCCCTTCTCCAGGCGCAGCGCGCCGTGCCTGCGGCTGACGGGATCGCCGGGCAGCACCAGGTTGCACATGTCCGACTTGCGGCCGATCACGATGGGCTGTTCCTTCACGGCAAAGGCCTCGCCGGCATAGGTGCCCTCGCGGCACACCAGCGCCACGGAGGTGTGCGCCTGGGTGCAGGCCTGGTCGATGGCCTTGTTGATGTCGTTGGTCTCCAGCGCCTGATTGATGCCCTTGCGCAGCATGAACAGCAGCATGCCCCAGGAGGCAAACGCCAGCGCGATCTGGATCCAGTAGACCGGGAACACCAGGCTGTCGCTGAAGCGCAGCAGGATCGCGTAGCCGAAGCTGTCCTCGGCGTTGTTCAGCGCGTGCGCGCCCATGCCGAAGGCCAGCGCGATCAGGAAGAAGCGGTTCTTGAAGTGTTCCAGCTTCAGCTTGCCGCCGTTAACGGCGTAGCACAGGGCGCCGACATAGGGCGCGGTATACAGCATGTGCGAGCTGAACAGCTCCCAGAACGAGCGCCACATGGACATGGCCTGGATGCCGGCGTCGCCGGAGTTGACGAAGGCATAGAAGATATTCTCCCAGAACGCAAAGCCCGCGCCCACCGCCGCGCCGATGGCCAGGCCGTCCAGGCAGTGCAGGCCCTTGCGGCGGAAGAGCAGTATGAACGCCAGCGCCACCAGCAGCTTCACGGCCTCCTCGGTCAGGCCCGCCGTCCACGCCGGCCAGTTCAGGCTGCTGTTCAGCGGCAGCGCCAGCGCGATGGTCACGACGCCGCCGAAGAAGACCAGCCCCAGGAAGTTGACGAGGCTCACCCGCTTGTGAATGTCCATCTCCCAGATCAAAAGCGCGATGGTCAGCGGGCCGATCAGCGTGGTGACGAAGCTGAATTCGATCAGGAAGGTCACGCCCACGTCGGTCTTGGTGGTGTAGGCGTTGCTCTGCAACAGCAGCACCACGCTCATCACCAGCAGCATCACGAACAGCCGGGAAAACAGCCAGGGCTTTTCCCAGACGGCCAGCATGTCCGTGCCGGGCTTCGGCATGGAGACCAGGCTGCGCCGGGTGTCTTCCGGGGTGTGCCGCTTGAACACGTTGGAGAAGATCTGCTTATAGGTCAGCTTGCCGCTTCGGGTGGCCTTGTACAGCACGGTGTTGCCGCCGTAGCTGATCTTATTCCCGCAATGGGGGCAGACTTCCGCGAACTGGATTTCCTTGCCGCAATGGGGACACTTCATGGCAATCGCTCCTTTTTGTCATTGGTTCGGGTCGGTCACTCGATGACGACCTGGAAGGTATGCTTCTGGCTGCCCAGGCAGAAGGTGGCGCCGTTTTTGAGGCTCACCGGCCTGCCCACGGCCAGTCGGTTCCCGCCCACGAAGGTGCCGTGGCTGCTGCCCTCGTCGGTGAGGATCAGCGCGCTTCCGTCCGGCGCGGGGCGCACGGAGCAGTGCACGGCGCTGACGCCGGGCGTATCGGCCGGGTAGATGATGCCGCAGGCGCGACGGTCGCGCCCAATGATTACCTTTCCCGTCAGCGGGAAGCTGGCCCCGGCCAGCGCGCCGGACAGGCAGCGGATGGACACGGCGGGCTGCTTCTCCTCGGGCTTGGGCTGGGTCTTTTGCGCGGGCTTCGTCGCCCCGGTGACGACGGTCTTATCCGTCTGATCCACATCATGCAGACGAGGCGCGGCGATGGTTTCGGCTTGCTTCTGCTTCTCCCGGGTCGCCTCGATGCTCTTTTTCCGGGATCGGAAGACGAGCAGCACCGCGATGACCACGGCCAGCCCCAGCAGGCCGTACATCACCTCGTTCTTCTCGAGCAGGCCGCCGACGCCGCCGCGATCGCCGCCGTCGCCCTCGGGCTCGACCACCGGCTCGGCGGTGGGTTCGGCAGTGGGCGCTTCGGTGGGAGTCTCTGTCGGTGCTTCCGTGGGCGCTTCGGTCACTTCCGGCGTGGGGGTGGGCTCGGGGGTCGTCTCCTCCGCCACCACGACCACGGGCTCAAGCGTCGGTTCCGGCGTCGGCTCGGGCGTCGGCTCCGGCGTCGGCTCCGGCGTCGGTTCGGACGTGGGTTCGGGCGTCGGCTCCGGCATCGGTTCGGACGTGGGTTCGGGCGTCGGCTCGGGCGTGGGTTCAGGCGTCGGTTCCGGTGTGAGCTCGGGCGTCGGTTCAGGCGTCGGCTCCGTCGCTCCTTCGCCCTCAGTCGCGCCGATCTGCTCCAGCAGCGCCAGCAGCGCGTCCATCGCGGAATACACATAGCCGTCGGAGCCCTGGATGGCCATGGGCCGGAAGTCATAGCTGCCCTCGTTCAGGTCGGCGGCGTAGATCGGCGAGCCGTACAGATAGGGAATGCCGGATTTCAGCGCGAACCGGCCCTCGCCCGAGGGAACGATTGCGTCGCTCGCGAGGCCGATCTGGCTGCCGTCGTCGCTCATGCTGTAGCCAATGACCTCCTGCTCGCTCCCGGTGAGCTCGCAGGGCACGAGTTCGCCCAACTCCATCTCTTCACCCAGGTCGATGACGAAGTAGGCCACGGGATACCGGTCGGAGAGGGCCATGCCGGCCGGCGCGATGCCGACGTACTCCCCGTCCACCATCAGCATAAGGTCCATGCAGCTGGCGATCGTGGCCAGCGGGTCCTGGTCGCCCATCTCGTAGAGCTGCTGGGCCAGCGCTTCAAACATCGCGCTGTCCGTGGCATAGAGCACGATGGAGCCGCAGATCCAGATCAGCGCCGCCATCTGCTCCATGCCCTCGTCCTCGGAGAAGTAGACATGAGCGATGGCGCAGTTGAAATTGCGGGCGAATTCCACAGCCGCGTCGCTGTCCGCGCTCATCTCGGCGCGGAAGGCATCGGCGCTGGGCTTCAGCGCGGCGATGTCCCCGGCCTTGACGCCGGTCCGCTCCGGAGCCTTCATCTGGAGATGGCTGGCGGCGGTATCCGGCACGCTGAGCGACTGCGGCTTTCCACCGAAGCCCTTGGCCCAGTTCAGGATGGCTTCGCTGTCGATGGCGACACCCTCGGCCACAGCGCCGGTCAGCAGCATGGCCGCCAGCATGGCCATCGCCGTCAGCAGGGCGAAGATCCGTCGTGCGCTTCTGTACTTCATATCGTTCCCTCCTCGGGTGTTTCTGGCGATATTATAGCAACAGACCCGCCGACGATTTTAACCAAAATTCCAAAGGCGGGGATGCCGAAGCATCCCCGCCCGGGGGTCAGGCTCGATCATCCCCTGCCCTCCACCGTGGCGACGTGGGCCACGGGGCCGAAGTCGGAGACGGGGCAGTCGGTCACGTCCAGGTATTCCAGACCGGAGAGGCCGGAAAGCGGCGTCAGATCCTCGACGGGGTTGTCATTGAGCTCCAGGTAGTTCAGCTCGCTCAGGCCGGACAGCGGGCCGAGGTCGCAGATCCGGTTGTGCGACAGGTACAGCGTCGTTAGCTTTTCCAGCCCCGCCAGCGGCGAGATATCCTCGATCCGGTTCGCGTGCAGGCCCAGCCAGTGCAGCTCGGTCAGGTCGGAAACGAAGCCGATGTCCGTCAGGCCGCAGTTCATCAGCCACAGGAATTCGAGCCTCGTGAGGCCGCCCACGGCGCTCGCGTCCAGAGTCACGTCTTCGTCAAAGTATTTCAGGGACAACTCGTGCAGCTCGCCGCTCGCAGCGAGCCAGTTCAGCTCCCACCAGGGCAGGCGCCCGCTGGCGTCCAGCACGTTGAGCGATTCGCCCATGTCCTTGATGGCCAGCGCGGCATCCTCCGGCAGCACGCAGTTGGAAAAGACCAGCCGGACGCCGTCGTTCCAGGGATGGCCCAGCGCCGCGAGGGATTCGATCCGGCAATTCACGAAGGCAATGCAGCCAAAGTGCATCCTGGAGGCGTAGAGCGCGTCCAGCACCTCCCGCGTCCGCTGGGCGCCGAGGGCTCCCCGGGCGTCCTCGTCCTCCTCATTGGCGGACCGGTCGGCGTCCCTTACAAAGCTGACGTGGTCGGGCCAGATGACGACGCTGGCGGCGTCGAAGTCGTTGAAGGGATAGTCGTCGGGATCGATGTCCGCGTCGGCGCTCAGGCCCAGAGCGGCGGTCAGCGCCTCGTACACGTCCGGGCAGGCGGCGAAGGCGTCGCGAACGGAAACCTCGGCCGGTTCCTCCCAGACGCGCTGCTCGTCCCTGCCGTGCACCACGCACTCGGCGGGCAGGCTGTCCAGGGGCGAGAAGTCGGCGATCCGGTTTCCCGCCAGCCACAGGTTCTGCCGGATGACCACCCGGCTCAGGGGAGAAACATCCACAATGCTGTTGTTCTCCAGGTTCAGCCAATCCAACTCGCCCAGGCCGGACAGCGCATTCAGATCCTCGATCCGGTTGTCCTGCAGCTCCAGGCCACGCAGGCTCGCCAGGTTCTGAAGCGGCGACAGGTCGGCGATCCGATTGCCGTGCAGGCCGAGGTAGTTCAGGCTCGTGAGGTTCGCCAGCGGGGAGGCGTCCTCGATCCGGTTGACGCCCAGGTCCAGGTATTCGAGGCCCGTCAGGTTCGCCAGGGGATGAATGTCAGAGATCCGGTTCCCGGCCAGGCCCAGGCGACGCAGGTTGACGAGGCTGGAGAGCGCGGAGATGTCGCTCAGGTTCATATCCTGCAGGGTCAGAACCTCGATGGCGTTCAGGCTCCCCAGGAAATTCATCAGGTACTGCCCATCCCCGCCGCCGCTGCTCAGGCGCAGCTCGGTGAGATTCGGGCAGTCGGCCAGCCAGTTCAGCTGGCTCGCGTCAAAGTCGCAGGTATACACGCAGAAGCGCTCCAGCCCCTCGCCCATGGCCGCGATGCCGCCCCAGACCGTCTGTTCAGGCAGGCCCATGGGCAGGCCGCAATCGACGAACTCGATATCGTGCAGCCACACCCAGCCGCGGTTGAAACGATCCATGTTGGCGGGGCCCCAGTCCCAGTCGACGTACACCACGCGGCGCACCGGCAAGCGGATCATCTGGATGAAGCTCATCTGCTGATCGAACTGCTCGTCGGTCAGCCAGGTCCAACTGCCCTGATTTTCCCGGTCGACGCCGTCGTCCATGTCCGCACCGTAGAAGCGGATGCCCTCGGGGCGGATGACCGCCGTGAGCTGGTACTCGTAGTCGACCTCGCCGTTCAGCAGCCTCTGATAGACCTCGGGAACGGCGGCGAGCGCCTCCTCGCTGAGCTGGTATTCCCGGCCGGTGACCTCCGCCACGTGGGAGACGGGCGAGAAGTCCCCGATCAGGTTGTTGTCCAGCTCGGCGCGATACAGCTTCTCCAGCCCGGCCAGCGGCGAGAGGTCGGAGATGAAGTTGCCCTTGGCGTACAGGTTGTCCAGCTCGGAAAGCCCCGCCAGCGGCGCAAGGTCTGAAACCCGGTTGGCGTCGATGTTGATAAATGTCAGGTTTTTGAGGCCTTCCAGCGGCTTCAAGTCGGAAACATGGCTGCCGGAGACACCGAAGAAGGTAAGCCTGGTCAGGTTCGCGAACGGGCCGATGTCCTCGAGGGCCATGCCCTGCAAATCCAGATGGGTGAGGCCGTTCAGATGGGCGATGGCGCCGACGTCGAGGTTGCAGTCGCCCTGCCAGCTCTGGTCTCGCATGAACAGCTCCGCGAGGTCGGGCAGGCCGTTCAGGGGGCTGAGGTCCGAGGCGTCCATATCCGCCTCGATCCAAAGGGCGCGCAGGCCGGGGCCGACGGCCCCCACCGACGCCGCCCAGCCGTCCGGCAGGGCGCAGTTTTCGATGTAGACGGTCACGTTGTCGCCCCAGCTTCTGCCCAGGGGCTCCATGGTGGGCAGGTTCCAGTTTTCAAGCACCAGCTCGCCCACGGGCAGGTCGTGCACCGCGTTCAGCACGCTGGCCAGCTGCTCGGACGTCAGGTCGGCGCGCTCGGCCCCGGCGTGTTCGCCGCCCAGCTCGTAATCCAGCCCGCCGGCGTTGTTGGCCGTCCGCAGCTCCAGGCCCCTGGGCGAGATCACCGCGCAGACGCTCGCGTCGTACCGGCGGTCGCCGTTGTACTGCTCCCACAGGCCGGGCACATTCGAAAACGCGCTCTCCCTGATGGCGTAGGGCTCGACGCTCTCCCACCAGGCGGGTGCTTCGGTGGATTCCGGCTCGGACGTCGGCGTGGGTGCCGGCGCCTCCACGCGCTGGTCGTCCCGGCCCACCACCTCCGCCACGTGCTCCACGGCGGCAAAGTCCGCGATGCGGTTGCCGCCCAGCGCCACGAAGCTCAGCTTCTCCAGGCCCGCCAGCGGCGAAATGTCCTCCACGTCGCAGCGATCCATGTCCAGCCACTCCAGCTCCGGCATCCCTGCCAGGGCGGACAGGTCTGTCACCGGGTTCATGCTGATCTGCAAATACACCATCTTCTCCTTCCCGGCAAGGGGCGACAGGTCGGAGATATGGTTGTTGTGCAGATACAGCTGCGACAGGTTTTCAAGATCCGCCAGAGGCGAGATATCCTCTAGGCCGGCGTTCGCTAACACCAGACTGTAGAGGCGTTCCAGCTGCCCGATGGGGGCGACGTCTATATGGGCGTCTCCCTCGCCCCGCCAGTCCAGCGTCAGCGCGGCGATGCCCTGCATGCGGCCCAGCCACGCCAGGTCGCCCATGTCGGCTTTGCCCATCACCGTCAGGGAATTCAGGCTGTCGCCCATTCCCTCCAGCACGTTCCAGTCGGAGGGCATTTCGCAGTTGTCAAAGTCCAGCCCGATGGGCGTTGGCCACGGCCGCGCCAGGGGCTCCAGCGTCTCAAAGTGCCAGTTTTGCAGGAAGACGTTCCGCACCGGCAGCCAGGACTGATACAGCGCGTTGATGGCCGTGGCCAGCTGCTCCCCGGTGATGTCCGTCCGCGCGGGCAGGCCGTTGGAATCGTCCACCACGGGGATGTTTGCCGGATCGGCACGCGTAAAGCGCAGGCCGTCCGGGGTCAGGCAGGCATAGAGCTCGTAAGGGCTCTGCTCGCCGCTGCTGTAGGCGACGAAGGCCTCCGGCGCCTCCTTGAACATCTTCGCGTCCAGCGGGTAGGCATCGACGTCAAAGTAGCCCGTGACCGCCGGCGTCGGCGCCTCGGTGATCTCCGGCGTGGGCGTGGGCTCGACGGTGGGCGTCGGCGTGGGCGTCGGGAAGGGCCAGACGTGGTTCTGGTTCGCCGCGAAAAGCCCGCCGCTGATGGCCAGCGCCGCCACGACCGCCGCCGCGACAGCCTTCACCGGGCCCTGCTTCTTCCTCTTGCCGCTCTTCGCCGCACTCTTGCCGGACAGCCCGGCGTACAGGTCCTCCACGCGCTGGTAGCGGTCCTGGGCCTTCACGGCCATGCCCTTCAAAAGCGCCTTCTCCTGGGCGGAGCTCATGCCCCTGGCCCCGGCCTTGATGGGCGGGATCAGGGCGTCGTCATTGATGCGGTCGGTGGCCGGGGGCGGCGTGATGCCGGTGACGGCCTTGTAGATGGTGGCGCTGAGGGAATAGATGTCGGAGAAGGGGCCCTCCTGCCCGCCGGTGGTGTACAGCTCCAGCGGGGAGAAGCCGGGCCGCACCTTCAGGTAGCGCGACTTGTCCTTCTTGTTGGTCTTGGTGGAGCCGAAGTCGATCAGCTTCACCATGTTGTCGTTGGTCACCATCAGGTTCTCCGGGCTGATGTCCCGGTGGAAGGTGTTCTGACGGTGCATCTCCGCCAGGGTCCGGATGGGCAGATCCAGCAGCCTCATCACCCGGTCATAGGGCAGCTTGTCGTTGTTCTGCTCCATCAGCACGGCCAGGTTGATGCCCTGGACGTACTCCATGACGATATAGGCGGTGCCGTTCTCCTTGAAGTAGTTCTTGACGTTGACCACGCCGGGATTGCCGTCGAACTTCGCCAGCATCCGGGCTTCCTCCAGGAACTTCTCCCGGTCGTGCAGGAAGTATTCCTCGCCGGAGCCGGAAAACACGCTGACCACATTGGACTGGGTGTTGTCGCGGAAGACGATGCCGGTGGGAAAGTACTCCTTGATGGCCACCATCGTGTGCAGCTGCAAATCCCAGCCCACATAGGTGATGCCAAAGCCGCCTTCTCCCAACACGCAGCCCACCAGGTACTTGCCGTCCAGGATCGTGCGCGGCGGCAGGTGATGCTTGGCGGGAGTATAGGTGCTGGGGTCAAATTGACACTTGGGGCAGATCTTCTGCCCCTGCAGCGGGGTCATGCAGCGAGGGCACATATCCTGGTTGCTCTCATTTCCCTTCACTGTGTTCGCCTCCAATGTACATCGTCAGATTTCGATGATGATCGCGGTGTAGTTGTCCTGGTTTTCCTTCTTCTTGTCCTTGATCAGGGCCTCCAGGCGCAGGGCGGCCTCCGGGGCGCTGGCCTCCAGGGCGGAGGCGATCTCGGCGTCGGACAAGGTTCCGAACACGCCGTCGGTCATGATAATCACCCGATCCCCCTTGCTCAGCTGGATCGGGGCGGCGGGCATATCCACGGCCTTCGGCTCGCCCATGCCCACATAGCTGGTCAGCCGCGCCCGCTTCGGGTCGTTCATGGCGCTGGCGACGCTCACCTGTCCCCGTGCGGCGGCGCTGTCCAGGTCGGCGGCGTAGTTGTGCACGCGGTTCATGGTCAGAAGCGAACTGCCCCGGCACAGCGCGATGCGGCTGTCGCCGATGGAAATGAAGTCCAGCAGGTCGTCCTTGATGCTGGCGGCGATGAAGGTGGTGCCCGTGCCGCCGTCAAAGCTGTCGTTCGCCACGCCGTTGATGTTCGCGCCCAGCATCAGCAGGGTCTCCCGCTGGTTGCCGGAAAAATCGGAAAACTTCTTCAGTGCCGAGCGCACGATCGCTTGGCTGATCTCGCCGCTGTTCTTCAGTCCGCCCATGCCGTCGGCCACGATGGCCAGGATGCCCTTCTCCTTCACCAGCTTGTTGTTGGCAATGCTGGAGACGCCGAAGGCGTCCTGCTGGTCCGGGCGGGAGCCGATGCCGTGGACGTTGCCCACGGCGGTGATGGGCAGGGTCTCCCGCTCCACCTGCGGCTCCGGCCGCGCCTGGGAGAGCGCGGCGGCCTCGTCGGCGCGCGCCGGGGCGGCCTTCTTGCGGTTCGCCCGGACGATCAGCACCGCGGCGATGGCGCAGGCCGCCACGACGCCGCAAACGATGTACACCCACGCGGGAACGCCGCCCTTCGCGGCGGTCTCCGCCGCGGCTTCCGTCGCCTCCGCCAGGCGAAGGAGGTTGATATTCTGATTCAGCATAGTCTCACCGCTCCCGTAAAACGCAATAGAAAACGCCGGACGCTTGAATGCGACCGGCGAAACTCCGGCACGCGAATATGCGAAGGAGTATTATACCAAGCTCAATTACTTGTTCAGGCTGTCCCAATCCCAGTCGAACTGCTCGCCGCACAGGGGCATGAACATCAGCGTTGTCTTGCTGATCTCGATCCTGTCGCCCATCTTCAGTTCGGTGGTGCTCAGCAGGGGCTTGTCGTTCAGGCGCACCACGCCCCGGCCGTTCATGAACCCGCAGAAGAAGGCGCGGCTGCGGCTGTCATAGGTGATGATGACGGGCTTGTCGCGGCTGATGCCCGGGTCGCCCTGGATGTTGATGTCCATGGTGCTGCTGCGGCCCACGAAGTTGTTCTCGTTGTGGATCTCGTAGCTGCGGCCCTTGTCCGGGCCCTCCACGCACACCAGCCAGCCCACCACGGGGCGGATCTCCACGCCCGCATCCAGCGGCACGGTCACGCCGTTGTCGAAGGCCTCGGGCCGGGTGCCATCCAGCGGCGCGGTGGGGCCGATCTCCTCGCGGTCGATGACGTTCGGCTCGGAGGCGTTGCCGGTCTTGTCGCTGCAATAGGGGCACTGGGTATAGATGGACGCGTCATAGAAATGTCCAAAGGCGCACTGCTTCATCTCCATGATTCAACTCTCCTTTGCTGTTCGTGTTGGGGGCATTCCCCTTGATGGCATCAGTATAGCACAGGCCTTCAGGCCGTTTTTAACCGTCGTTCCGGGTCATCATGGCGCACACGGCCTGGTAGAGCCGGCCCGCCCCGGCGACGGCGTCCTCCAGGGTGACGCGGTCCACGGCGGTGTGGTGCTCCCGGCGGGCCATGTTCCCGATCACCGCCGAAAGCTTGTCGTACTTGGGCGGGTTGAGGGGCCTGAGCAGCCGCGCCGCCCGCGCCGCCGCCGCCAGCCTCCGGTGCATGTACAGCCCCGCCGGGCTGCCCGCCTGCGACCGGATCTGCTGAACGGGCTTGACGGTCTCGAGCTTTCGGGGCGTCACTTTTTCCGGCGGCTTCGTCCCGTCCCGGGGCGGGGCGGCTTCGCCGCCGAACAGCTCGTACCACAGCGCCTCAAAGGAGGGCTGGCGCTGCTCCTGGGCGATTTGAAGGCCCTTCATCACCGCGGCGGCAAGCCTTTCGGGGCAGCCCGGCAGCCCGTCCAGGGGCTTCAGCTCGTCCCGGAGCATCCGCTGCCGCCCGTCCTGCGGCGCCTCGGCGGTCAGGGCGAAGTACAGGCTGGCGCACAAGCCGTAGACGTCCGTCTCCGGGCCCTGCCTGGAGCGGTCGTTGTACTGCTCCGGCGGCGCGAAGCCCGGGCGCAGCAGCGCCGTGAGCCGCCCGCCCTCCCGGGGCACGGGGCGCGCACTGCCGAAGTCGATCAGCTTGGGCATGTCTCCCGTCGGGAGCATGATGTTGGAGGGGTTGATGTCGCGGTGCAGGATGCCGGCGTGGTGCATCTTTGCCAGCTCCGGCAAGAACGGCTTGATCAGCGCAAGCAGCGCCTCGCCGTCCATGGGGCCCTCCCGGCGCACGCGCTCCTCCAGCGTCTCGCCGGAAATAAAGTCCATGACCAGATAGCTGGTGTCGTTTTCGCGGAAGGTCTCCCGGACGTTGATGATGGCCCGGTTCCCCCGCAGCTTCATCAGCAGGCCGTACTCCCGCTCGTAGTTTTCCAGCCAGCGGTGAAACTCGCCGGCGGCGTCCGCGCGGATGATCACGGCGCCGCGCTCTCCGCGCTCGGCCACCGCCCGGGGGAAATACTCCTTGATGGCGACATAATCCCCCTTGACGCGCAGGTTCCGGGCCCGGTAGGTGACGCCGAAGCCGCCGCTGCCCACGCACTTTTCCACCAGATAGCCGCCGTTCAGTATGGTGTCCGGCGGCAGGGGCCGCGGTCCGATTCCCCGTTCGCTCAAGGCCGTCTCCCTCCTCCCGGTCAGTTCAGGTTCATGTTCTCGGTCAGCACCTCGCGCATCCGCTCGCTGACCTCCATATCCTCGTCGCAATACATGCAATACAGGGCCAGCCAGTCAAAGGCGTTGCGCGGGTCCAGCTGGCAGTAGCCGCACTTGTCCAGCAGCAGGTTCAGCCGACGATAGCGGTCGGCGAACAGCTCGGCGGGATCGTCGCTGTCCGAGGCGTTGTCGTCCGCGCCGTCGGTGATGAGAAACAGCAGCGTCAGCACCTTGCGGGGCACGTCGATCTGGCGGTTCATGATGCGGCTGAGCAGCACCTCGTCCGGCCAGTGCCGGTTCAGGATCGAAGCCAGCACGCCGCCCGCCTTGCCGGACTGCGTGGGCATGCGCAGGTACATGCGCACCACGTCGCGCACGGTGTAGGTCTCCTCCACCACGCCGTTCAGGCTGTCGCCCGGGCCGGTGAGTATGGCCATGAAGCGCTTGAAGTGGCGATAGGCCGTGTTGTGCAGGCGGCCCAGGCTCTCGGCCTTCTTGGAGACGAATTGCACGTATTCGTCCACGGTCTTGATGCGATAGAACTCCTGGGCGACATCCATGGTGGTGCCCTCGCCGCCGATCCTCACCCCGGCGATGAGCCGCTGCAGCTCCACCACCCGGTTGTAGGGCAAGCCCTCCCGAAGCCCGTACAGCCAGGTCAACTCCTCGGGGTTGCGATAGTGCAGGCCGCCCTCGCCCACGGTGGCGATGAAGTTCTGGGCGCTCTCCAGGTCCATCTCCAGCGCGTAGCAGATGCGGATCAGCTGCTCCCGGCTGGACGGGATCGCCTTGCCCTTCAGCCAGTTGTCGATCTTCCGGCGAAGGCTGTCGCCCGAGGACTCGCCGTCAAAATCCTGAAGCCGGAACAGGCTCACGCGCAGCGACGTCAGGTCGCTCAGCCCCGAGTATTGCAGCATGGTCTCCGGAAAGGAGCGCGTGTGGACGCCGGATTCCAGATACTGCCGGGCAAATTCACTGTTTCGCCTGAGGCGGATGACGGCGTTCATATCCTCCATGGAAACGCGGGTCAGATTTCCGGGTCGGTTCATGATCGAACTCACCTCTCGATCTCTCTCGGTATATCATGTAAATGACGGTTTATGCCTGTAAAACACTGTTTGTCATATTATACCACACGGATCCGACCTCTTTTGTACATAAAATCCGGGCATCTCAGAGAGCCGATGCCTGAGGCGGAACCATGGGCCGGCTTTCCCTCTTCATGATGCCGGCCGGCAAGAATGCCGGAATTGTCTCAAAATGAATATGCGCACATCAAGCAGATGCAGGGGCGGCGTTGCGGCGCCCGCCAGGACACGAATGGCATCGTTTATCCTGGCGGGCGGCGCAACGCCGCCCCTGCTACAGCGCAACAGCTAATCGTATAGTCACAGCCGTCGGAATGTGTATGGCGTTTTAGCAGCCCGCTCCTGGGTCGTTGGGGGCCGCCAAAACCTGATTGGCACGTGATCTCTTGCGTCTACGGGAGCAGCGCGCCCAGCCCCGCCACGATCAGCCCGGCCATCGGGCAGACCAGCAGCGTCCAGCCCAGGCCGTGCTCCGGAATCGCCAGCGTTTTGAGCCATTCCCAACGCTCCCAGGCCTTGCAGCGCTCCGCGCCCTTGATCATGTGCCGGACCTTTCCCGGCAGCCAGCAGTCCAGGATGATGAAGTCGCTGATGCTGACCAGCGTCATCTCCGCGTAGCCCGTCCAGAACAGGTTCCAGAAGCCCGCCGTCCCGGCGCAGCGGGCGCTGATGGCCCAGTAGACAAACAGCGCCAGGTACAGCGGATAGAGCAGCCACTTCATCTTCCGCACCTCGCCCTTGTCCACATAGGGCGCGGCAGCCTGCCTGATCTCCTTCGGAAACATGGTGCTGTACGCCTGGGGCCAGAGCAAAAAGCCCACCCCCACCACGGCGTTGAACAGCAGCGACATCGAGACGCCGTCCAGTATGACCCTCGGCCAGTTCATGATCGTCCCTCCTCCGAGCCATGCGAATACCCGCGCCGCCTACAGCGCCGGTCCTCCCGCTTTATGCATCACCGCCACGGCACAGGGAATGCGTCCCTCAGCCAGCCGGACGGACACGTCGCGATAGCCCGCGTCCAAGAAGAATCGCCGGTAGCTCTCCACGGTAAACTGCCGTTTGAAGTCCGCTCCAGCCTTCCCCACCGCCATGGCAAAGCCGCTGGTGTTGCCCTTCCCGTCCCGGTTCATGTAGGTCGGGATGATCAGCCTGCCGCCGGGCCTGCACACGCGGTCCAGCTCGCCGAGCGCCCGCATCGGCGCGTCCAGCAGGTGGATCACGTTCCCGGCCACGACGGCGTCGAAGCTGTCGTCCGGGTAATCCAGCGTCGTGATGTCCGCCGGTTCAAAGGTGATGTTGTCGAACGCGGCGCAGTTCTTCTTCGCCCTTGCCAGCATCTTCGGCGCGAAATCCGTGGCCGTCAGCCGGTCGCACCTTTGCGCGATGACCGCGGTGAGCAGCCCCGTCCCGCAGGCGCACTCCAGCACGCGGTCGCCCGGCCGGACGAGGTCCGCGACGATCGCCCGAAGCGCCACGTGCGTCCTTCGGTTGACGATGTTGACAAACAGGTCATAGACCCCGGCAACGCTATCCCAGAACATCGGTCTTCCCCCTGTGCGGTCTATTTGATCCCCGTCAAAAGCGCCGAGCCGCTCAACCCCATCCAGGCGGCCTCGAACTTCGTCATGAACCTCCCGTCGGTGGTGTCGATCAGCTCCACCTTCTGATAGCCCATGTCCTTCAAATGCGTGACGAACGCCTGCATGTCGCCGTACTTCGACTTGGAAAAGATGTCGTGCAGGGCAAAGCTTCCGCCCTTCTTCAGCGTCCGCAGGGTCTCCAGCAGGTACTGCTGCCGGTCGCCGGGGATGTTGTGGTACACGTAGTTGCTGACCACGGCGTCGAAGGTCTCGTCGGAAAAGCCGAGGTGCGTGGCGTCGCCCTGCTGGAAAGAGATGCGCTTCACGCCCTCGGCCCGGGCGTTGTCCTCGCAGAGGCTCTTGTTGAAGGAGGCGTACTCCTTGCCCCAGCGGTCGATGCCCACGACCTCGGCCTTCGGGTTGCGCTTCGCCACGGCGATGGCCAGCGCGCCGCTGCCGCAGCCCACGTCCAGGCACCTGCCGCCGGCGGGCAGCTTCACATGCGCCGCCGTGCCCTCGATGATCTGGCGGGACATCTGCCGCCTGCCGTCATAGCTGAACGCGCGGCGCATCAGCAGCGCCCAGACCGTCATGCCGCAGAGGATCACCGCCAATGCGGCAAAAGCGACCGTCAACACGGTCTTCAGCGTGCCGTTCAGCACCAGGCCAAGGAGGATCGCCGCCGCGCCGCAGCCGATCGCCCCGGCCAGGAACGTATAGACCATGCCCTTCGGCATCCAGTTCCTGTAATCAGCCCGCGCCCGACTCGCATTCTCATTGTTCATTCCCATGGTCGTCATCTCCTCAATAAGTTAGTCATTCCTTACTCCATTATATCCCTCAAAGAAAAGAATGCAAGATATGTTTGTTAAAACTAACATCAGCGTATTGAAGTTTTGGCGGCGCAGCGGTAATATAGGGCTAACCAAGGGAAGGTCGATAAAAGATGAGCTTGAAATATGAAGTCCTGAAGCGCCTGGTGAAGGCGTCCGGCCTCAAGAGGATGTGGGTCGGCAAGAGCACGGAGGCGCTGCTGGCAAACCGGCGCAGGCAGAACGCCCGGAACAGCATCCCGGAATTGCGCGACGAAGCCTTTGAGATCAGTCAAATAGAAATCATGGGCTGTCCGGTGCTCCGGCTGATCCACCGGCGACCCGCCCGCCGGGCGAACCTGTTCATCATCGGCGGGGGCATGATCAGCGCGCCGCGTCCCGGCGCCGTCAAGAAGGCGCTGCGCTTCGCCCGGGAGACGCGGCTGGACGTGTTCGTTCCCTACTATCCCCTGTGCACGGATTACCCGCTGACGCGGGCCTACGCGATGATTCACGCCACCTACCGCGAGATGCTGAAGGACTACGCCCCGGAGCGCGTCTCCGTGCTCGGCACGTCCTCCGGCGGCAACCTGGCGCTGGGCATGGTGCCCTACATCAACGACGGGCGCGCGGACACACCGATGCCCGGGCACATCATGGCCATCTCCCCCGGCACCTGCGTGGACACGGAGGAGGAGTGGCAGCGGATGCTGGCGCTGGATAGGCTGGACGTGGCCATCCCCGCGCAATACATGAAGACGGCCGAGGAGATCATGCGCCACGGCGACGACACCGTGCCGGATTACATGCTCCGGCTGCAAAAGGCCGATTTCACAAACTGCCCGAGGGTAACCTTCATTTACGGCAGCCACGAGACGCTCTATGCCTGCGCGCCGTCCTTCGAGGCGGCGATGAAGCGGTACGGCGTGGATTACGAGATGATCGTCGGCGAGGGCATGTTCCACTGCTATCCCGTGTTTCCGGTGTGCCGGGAGGCCCGGGAGGGCTGGGACAGGATGGTTCAGATCATGCGCCGATAGCCGGCCTATCGCCTCTTCACGCTGACCCACAAGCCGTCTTTCCGCGTCACGAGTTCATATTCGCGGGCAACGGGGTTCCGGTCCCCCACGATGCGGTAGTCGCACAGGTCGGAGATACCGCACGTCCCCTGCCGGATCAGCGTCGCGTGCAGCTTCTGCATGGCCATGTGGTCGCAGTTGCACATCAGCGGCAGCACGTCCTCCATGTGGTGGCGCTTGGCGAATTCCGCGTTCGGGCACTGGGTGAAGCCATAGCTGACGACGCCGTTTTCCCGGTCGTAGCTGTAGCCCTGCATCCGAAAGGAGGCCGGGAACGCCTCGATCTCCTTCACGCGCCGGTCGGCGGCGCTTTTAAACGCAAGGTTGGCGATGCGGTTGTCCAGTTTCCGGTTCAGGTCGAACAGCTTTCCCAGCGCGTCGAACGCGCCCATGAAGCAGCGGTAGACATCCTGCTGGACATCCTGGAGCGGCGGCTTGTCCGGGATCACGGCGTACCACGCGAAGATCAGTATCGGGTCGTAGATGCTGGCCTTCATCTTCACGCCGCCCATGGCGGGCTCGTCCTCCAAAAAAGCGCAGTATTGCAGCTGCGCCTTCTCCCACAGCGCCGACGCCATCTTTTCATCGTAATACCGGCGCAGCAGCGTTTGCACGCACTGCTTCGCCTTCTTTGAATAGATCGCGTGCCTGGCGCGATCGAAGGGCAGATCCTTCTCTCTCATGCCGTTCATATCCTTTCGTTCAGAGCAGCGCCGCGATTCCCGCGACGATGGCCGCGCCGATTCCCCAGATCGCCGTGAGGATTCCGCGCTTTTTCAGTACCTGCGGCCAGGTTTGGACAAAGGGAATGTCCTCCGTTCCCGGAATGACCCAGAAGGCGCTGTGGCCAACCCAAAGTCGGTCGATCACGATGCCGTCGTACCAGTTCATCACTTCCAGGAAGAGCAGCGCCTGCCGGTACGCGCTCCAAAAGGCGTGGACGCCGTTCCAGATGCGGACGACCAGCACGAGCGCCACCGCCATGACCGCGAAGAAGGCGACCATGAAGCGCTTGCGCCGGCGGCCGACCGTCTCCCGGTCCGTCAATCCCAGCGCGTACACCCGCTCCTGCACCGGCTTTGGAAAGAAGAACAGGCCGTTCAGGGCGTCATTCCCCACGCCCAGCTTCACCATCAGCGTGAACAGGGCACAGTACAGCGCCAGTTGGACGACGATCATAGCACCGCCTTCCTGCACCGGAAGCAGGCAATGCCCTCGAAGCCGGTCACGTCCGCCTCGGCATACATCTTCGAAAGCCGCGTGCTCAGGCTCGCCTCGGTCTCATAGGGCGGCGTGAAGTAGCCCTTGGGCTGGTAGAGGTGCCGGATGAACCAGTCCGTCCGGGCGCAGCCGCCCTGAACGTAGAAGCAGCCGCAGAAGGTGCCGCCGGGCTTCAATACCCGGAAGGTCTCGCGCCAGGCGGCTTCCTTGTCCGGGAAGGCGTGAAAGCCGTTCAGCGACAGCACGACGTCAAATTGCCCGTCGCCAAAGGGCAGCGCGCCCACGTCCCCCTGCATAAAGCGCACGTTTTCAATCCCCATGCGCTCCGCCCGATCCTTTGCCGCCGACATCATGTCCGGCGAATAGTCCAGGCACGTGATGTCCGCGCCGGGCAAACTCTGGTAGACCGGCATCGTCAACACGCCGGTGCCCACCGGCACCTCCAGCAGCTTGCCCGAAAAGTCCTCCGGCACGCCGGAGAGGGCGCGCTCCAGATAGGCTGTGTTCTTCTCGCCGTCCATGTTCCACACGATCCGGCAAATCGCCTTCCCCAGGAAGGTCGAATAGGTGATCATGCCGTCATAGAAGCTGGCATGGCCTCCGGCCTGCCGGTAGGCGCTCTTGATTGCCGCACGTCTGTCTGCCATGGGTCTTTCCCCCTTTCAACGAATCACGGTCACCGGGCATCCCACCCGCGCAGCGGGAATCAGCGCGAAAGCAGGCTCGCGCAGGCCCAGGCGGCCAGCGCGGACGCCGCCGGAAATACCACCAGCAGCTTCACCAGCTGGCTCTTCAGGTTATACCCGTACCTCCTGCCGCGGAGCGCAGGCTCCGTCTCCGGAAAGTAATGCTGGAAGAATCCGAATCTGCACAGGAGAAACCAGTCGAAGAAGATCATGTCGTAGGCCTTGTAGATCGTGAAGATCGACACGAACCGCAGGAAGAACTGCCAGAAGGTAAAGCCGCTTCTGAAGCCGTCCCAGATCGCGACCGCACCAACGCCCAGTATCATCAGCGCGCTGAAGAGCATCAGCGCCACGCCCATGACCCGGGCGCCGCGAAACAATTCCCCGACCCTCGGCCGGATCAGCGCCTGAACCTCCTTCGGAGCGGATGAGAACAGCCGCTTGTCCTGTACAAAGGCCACCGCCGATATCAGCAGAAGTGTGATCGCCGCGCAAAACACGATCGCCAGAAACACCGTTAACAGCATGATGATCCCTCCCGATCCCGGTTGGCGACGACTCAGCATCAGCGCTCAGGCGCGGTCTGCTGTAGTTAGTTTGCCTTTACTTACTATTATAGTCCATGGAAGCAGCGTTGGCAAGAGGTCGACGATGATTGTTAACATACCGCCGCGCAAAACAGCCGCAGGGGCGTCGCCCCTGCGGCTGTTGGCATGATTGTGGAACTCTGTTCTGTCAGTCCGACTGCAGCGCGTCGTAGCCCTCCTCCCCGGTGCGGACGCGCACGACGTTTTCCACATCGGTGATGAAGATCTTGCCGTCGCCGATGTGACCGGTATGCAGCACGCGCTTGGCGGTTTCGACGACCATGCGGACCGGGACCTTGCTGACCACGATGTCCACCTGTACCTTAGGCAGCAATGTCACCTCCACGGGCGTGCCACGATAGTATTCCGGCTTGCCTTTCTGCGTGCCGTAGCCCATGACGTTCGTCACCGTCATGCCGGTGATGCCGATTTTGTTCATGCTCTTCTTGAGAGGCTCCAGGCTGGCCGGACGGCAGATGATGCGCACATTGGTGTAGACCGGCGCGTCGGGGGCTTTTTCCTTCGCCACCCTGACAGGCGTTTCGTACTCTCCAGCGGGAATGGTCACCGGCTCGGCGTCCTCCACGGCGCTGTCTGTCATGATAGTGAATCCGGAATAGGCGGTGTGCAGGCCGTGCTCCGAGCGATCCAGGCCCATGACCTCGTCCTCCGCGCTGGCCCGCAGGCCGATGGTGGCTTTGATGATGGAGAACACGATGGTGATGATGACCGCTGTCCAGGCGATCACCACGCCGACACCCAGCAGCTGCACGCCCAGGAATTTAAAGCCACCGCCGTAGAACACGCCCTTCATCGTGGAGATGCCTGTGGCGAACAGGCCGGTGAGGATCGTGCCCAGCGCGCCGCATACGCCGTGAACGGAGATCGCGCCGACGGGATCGTCGATCTTTACGACCTTGTCAAAGAACTCCACCGACAGCACCACCGCCAGGCCGCAGCACATGCCGATGATCGCCGCGCCGAAGGGGTTGACCGCGTCGCAGCCCGCCGTAATGCCCACGAGACCCGCCAGCGAAGCATTGAAGGTCATAGATACGTCCGGTTTGCCGTAGCGCAGCCAGGTGAAGATCATGGTCGTCAACGTGGCCACGGCGGCGGCCAGGTTGGTGTTGAAGAACACCAGGCCGGCGGAGACGATCAGTTCGTCACTGTCCATGCCCACGGTGCTCGCGCCGTTGAAGCCGAACCAGCAGAACCAGAGGATGAACACGCCCAGCGCCGCGATGGACAGGTTATGGCCGAGGATAGCGCGGGGTTTGCCGTCCGCGCCGTACTTGCCGATGCGCGGCCCCAGCATCTTCGCCCCGATCAGGGCGCAGACGCCGCCGACCATGTGCACGCAGGTGCTCCCGGCAAAGTCGTGAAAGCCCAGGTCGCTCAGCCAGCCGCCGCCCCAGATCCAGTGCCCGGACACGGGATAGATGAACAGCGATATGGCTGCCGAGTAGACGCAATAGGCGGAGAACTTCGTGCGCTCA
>CADBZH010000025.1 GCA_902799045.1 uncultured Eubacteriales bacterium | reverse complement strand
TCACCGCCACGGACACGCCCCCGATGGCCACCGAGCCGAAGACGACGTAGTACAGGATCATCAGCAGCACCACCATCGGCATGCCCTGCACCAGCCACATGCTGAAGCGGGTGCAGAGGTTGGCCACGGGATTCCCGTTGCGGCAGAGCATGAACACGCCAAAGCCCAGGATCGTGCCGAACAGGATGCTCAAAAGCGTGATCAGCAGCGTCGTCAGAACGCCCTCCACGAACAGCTTCCACCGGTCCTCGCGGATGAAGGTCTTGTTGAAGCTAACGGCGATGCCGCTCAGAGCGGATTCCTCCTCCGCCACCACTTCCGACTCCGGCGCCTTGACGCCCCGCACGATGAGCACGAACGCCGCCGGATAGTATTCCACGAAATCGACGGCCTGGGCGCGTTCCTCCGTGATGATGATGCTGCCCGCGCCGAGGTCCGCCTTCCCGGACTGCACCGCGGCCAGTATGGCGGAGAACTCCATGCCGGTGAACTCCACCTTCACGTCCATTTCCTTCGCGACCATCAGGATGACCTCGAGGTCGAAACCCTTCAGCTCGTTGTCCCCGCCGACGTAGCTCATCGGCTCCAGCGTGTCGCAGGCCGCCACCCTGACCGTGCCGTTCGCGCCGGGCCAGTCCTGCTCGGGGAGGACCTTGGCGCTGTCGTCCGCGCCCGTCCACTTCTCCCACGCCTTTTCGATCTCGTCGCGGGGAATCGCGTCGCAGGCCGCCTGCCATTCGTCCCTGCGGGGATCGCCCTTGGCAAACGCGATGCCAAACGCGCCGTCCTGCAGGCTCTGGGGGAACAGCGCCAGATCCGCGTTCCGGTTCAGCGCCAGCTGGCCGACGGCGTTGTTCATCAGGAAGGCGTCCGTCTTTTGCCCCTTCAGCGCCTGGATCATGTCCGGGGTGCTGTTGAAGAAGGTGAACTCGCCCACGTCCGGGGCCTTGCTCCTCACCAGCTCCTCAAACGGCGCGCCGGTGAGCATGGAGACGGTCTTGCCGGAGAGGTCGGAAAACTCGGTGAACTCCGGCTGGACCTCCGACGCGGCGGCGCTGGCATCGCCCTTCAGCACGGCCATCATCATGCCGCCGGTAAAGTATGGTACGGAGAAATTGACGCTCTCGGCGCGTTCGGGCGTGACGGCGATGCCCGCAACGGCAAAATCCACCTTTTCGGTCTGCACCGCTGCCAGAATGTCATCGAAGTTCATGGTCTCGATCTTGAGTCCGTAGCCATTGTCCTCGCAGAACCGCGCGGCCAGCTCGATATCAAAGCCGACCACTTCGCCGCCCCGGAAGTAGTTCATCGGGGCGTAGCCTCCCTCGGTCGCCATCGTCAGCGTGCCCTTGGGGGCGGGGAAGGCGGCATAGTCCGGCATTATCTTGCCCGATTCCGGGCCGTCCGTCCACTTGGAAACCACCGCGTCCAGCTCGCCGCTGGCCCTGAACGCCTCCAGCCAGGCGTTGACCTCGGCGAGCAGCTTCTCGCCCGCCTCGCTCTTGGGCAGTACGAAGCCGCAGTCGTAGATGTCCGCGGACGCCTCCAGAAGCGCCAGCTTGTCGTCCTCGGCGGCCATCATCCTCAGCACCAGGTCGCCGCCGGGGAAGCCGTCGATCTTGTTGGCTTCCAGCGCCGCGGCCATGTCGAGATAGGTATTGAAATAGCTGATCTGCGCGTCCGGAAGCATCCCCTGCACGATCTCGTCAAAGGTGGTGCCGGTCTGCACGCCGATGCGCTTGCCGTTCAAATCGTCGAGCGTCAGGCTGACGCCGGCGTCGCCTGGTTTCGTGGAAGAAGCAGCGCCAAGGTCCGAAGCCCGCACGCCCAGCACGATGCCGCCGTAGCTGGTCGGGTCGGAGAACAGCACCTGCTCCTCCCTCTCCGGCGTCACGTTCATGTCCGTGGTGAAGTCGTATTTCCCGGACTCGATGGCCGGGATCCGCCCCGCGAAATCCACGTCGCCCAGCTCCAGCCGGTAACCCCTGTCGCGGCAGAAGCGCACGACCAGGTCGATGTCGTAGCCCACGTTCGTCCCGTCCTTGATGTAGGAAAACGGCATGTCCGTGGAGGTGGTGACGACCCGGACCGTGCCGTTCTCGCCGGTCAGGCCGGACATATCCACCACCTTGCGCGCCTCGTCGACGCCGAACCAGATGTCGTCCAGCTCCTGCATCGTGCCGTCCGCCCAGCTGCGGGCGAGGAAATCGTTCAGCTCGTCGCACAGCGCCGCGCTCCGCGGGTCGTTCTTGCGGAAGGCAAAGCTGTAGTTGTTTTGGGTGATGCGGTCGTGGATGTAGTCGATCTCCGGCTGCTCCGCGTGAACGGACTTCAGCCCCGGCTCGTCGCCGAGGTAGGCGTCCACCTTCCCGGTGAGCAGCGCCGTGATGCAGTCGGTATAGGCGTTGAACAGCAGGATCTCGCTGTCGGGAAAGTATTCATGGGCGACGTCCTCCATCAGCGGGCCGACCAGCACGCCCAGGCGCTTTCCGTTGTAATCGCGCCAGTGCACGCCGCCGGACGCCTGCGCCGCTGTCGCGCCGGTCGCGTCGCGCACCATCACGCCGATCTTCTCCTCGTAGAGTACGTCGGAGAAGGCCAGCGCCTCGGCGCGCTCCGGGGTGATGTTCAGGTTGGCCATCACGCAATCCACGTCGCCGGTGACGCAGGCCGGAATGATCGCGCCGTAGTCGTAGACCTTGAAGCGCAGGTCCGCGCCCAGCCACGCGGCGAAGCGGCGGGCCATCTCGATGTCGTAGCCCGTCAGCTGGTCGCCGGCATAGTAGCTGTAGGGCATGCCGATGCCACAGGTGCCCACCGTCAGGTGGACGTCCGCGTTTTCGGGCAGGGGGATGTCCGGCAGGGCGTCCTCGCCGTCCATCACCCAGCGTCGGAACATGTCGTCCAGCGTCCCGTCGGCGCGAAGATCGGCGATAAAGCGATTCAGCTTGCCCTCCAGATCCGGGATCGCCGACACCGGCGAAATGCCCACGGCGATGCGCACCGGCTCGTCCAGGGTCTCGTCCAGCAGGCGCACGCCCGACACACCGTTTTCGATGGCGATGCGCATCTGGTTGTAGTCGTAGATATAGGCGTCGAGCTTGCCCTGGGCCACAGCCAGGAAGGCGGTAGCGTTATCCGTGAAGTGCGAAATGGCCGCCTCGGGCAGCTCGCTTCGCACGATCGACTCCGCCGCGCTGCCCTGGCTGATGCCCACGACCACGCCCGGCGCGTTCAGCTGCGCCAGCGAGGTGATCGCGTCCTCCGCCCGCGCAAGGCCGCCGGCCAGCAGCAGCAAGGCCAGCAACATTCCAATCAATCTCTTCAAATCGCGTCACCTCCCAGTGCCGAAGTAGCTTCCGCGCGTGTCGGCAAAGACGGCCTTCCCGCCCGCCTTGCGCCGGGAGGTGGCCACGCGCTTCATCAGCTCCTCGCAGTAAAGCTCCTCGTCGATGGGCAGCTCGACCTTCCGGCCCAGGAAGGCGGACAGATGCATGGCGTTCGACAGCATCAGCCCGTTGATGCCCTCCCGGCCTTCCGCCACCATCGGTTCGCCCCGCAGGATGGCTCCCGCCCAGGCGTTCAACACGCCCACGTGCTGGGGATTCTGCCCGTCGGTCTCCACCTTCACCTCATGGGCGGGCATCGTGGCGAAGGGAATCGTGTTCGTCCGCGCGAACTCCGGCTCGCTGACCTCGAACTCCAGCAGCGAGAGACTGTCGTTTTCGACGATGATCCGCGCGCGGTCCAGCTGCACCTCGAAGCGGTTGGTGCCGTGGGCGTCGCCGGTGGAGGTGACGAACACGCCCGTCGCGCCGCC
This sequence comes from uncultured Eubacteriales bacterium, assembly GCA_902799045.1. Lineage (GTDB taxonomy): Bacteria > Bacillota > Clostridia > Christensenellales > Aristaeellaceae > UBA2862. The sequence continues at coordinate 19,800 of CADBZH010000025.1, read as the reverse complement.
TTCATACTCCATGTAGGCGGTCACGTCGTCCTCGACCTCGATGTCGTGCCACTGGCCGAAGCGCATGTGGCTGTGCACGCTCCTGGGCATGCCGCAGATCCACTGCCACAGGTCCAGCTGGTGGGGGCACTGGTTCAGCAGCACGCCGCCGCCCTCCCCGGCCCAGGTGGCCCGCCAGTCGCCGGAGTCATAGTAGGCCTGGGGACGGTACCAGTTGGTGATGATCCAGTTGGCGCGGCGCAGCCGGCCGTATTCCCCGGACTGCACCAGCTCGCGCATCTTGCGGTAGACGCAGTTCGTGCGCTGGTTGAACATCACGCCGAACACGACCTCCGGATGCCTTTCCGCCTCCTCGTTCATCTGGCGCACCTGCTTTGTGTAGACGCCCGCGGGCTTTTCCACCATCACGTGGAGGCCCCGCTTCATGCACTCGATGGCGTACTTGGGATGGTCGTAGTGAGGCACGCTGACCAGGCAGGCGTCGATCCGCTCGCTGTCCAGCATGGCCATGGCGTCGTCAAAGCGCGCGACGCCCTCCGGCAGATGCTCCCGCGCCCAGGCGAGGCGCTCCGGGTTGATGTCCGCGACGGCTGTCAGTTCGAGATCCGGGCACTTGCCGTCCAGCAGGCTCCGGGCATGGCCCGTGCCCATGTTGCCGATGCCGATGATGCCCAGCCTGATCCTCTTATCCATGTTCAAATCCCTCCGATCCGTTGAAGCCGCAGGGTTCGATTGTGGGTCAACGCGCCTCGCGGGCCGCTGCTCTTCGCCGTTTCACCGCTCCAGGAGCTCCCTCAGCGCCGCCGCGGCCGCGTCAAAGGCCTCGTCGCCGCTGCCGTACACGTAATGTCCAATCCCGCTGCGCTCGCCCTCGCGCTCCAGCTTCAAAAGCCCGTCGAACACGCTCAGGTGCGGCTCCAGCGTGACGCCCTGCCCGCCGCCGGCGATGAAATCGCGCAGGATCGCCTCCACCGCGCCCACGCCGCGCCCGGCGGGCACCACGCCGCCATTGGCGTCAGCGTCCTTCACGTGCAGGTAGACGATCCAGGGCTTCAGCAGCTTCCATGCCTCGGCGGTATCCTGGCCGGTCTGGATGAAATTCGCCGGGTCAAAGACGCCGCCGATCTGCGGGATACTGCGGTGGATGTCCGCGCAGCGCTCGGCGTTGTCGCCGTAGATGCCCTTCTCGTTCTCGTGGCACAGCCTCACGCCGCTGCCCTCGGCAAGCTCCGCCATCCTTGTCAGGCGCTCCAGGGCGGCGTCCCGACAGGCCGCCGGGGCCTCGCCGGAGGGGATGTAAAACGAAAACATGCGGATGTATCCGGCCCCGAGGATGCGCGCGACCTCCAGCGTGTGGCGCAGCTTGTCCAGGTGCTTTTCGAAGCCGGCCTCGCGGATGTCGATCTTGCCGATCGGCGAGCCGATCGACCAGGTGACCAGTTGGTTTGCGTCCAGCTGCTTTCGCACCTCGCGCGCCTTTTCCAGGCTGATGTCGGAAACGTTCTCTCCGTCGACATTCCGGATCTCAATGCCCCGCATGCCGTTGCGCAGCAGCGCGGCGATCTGCCCGGCGAAGTTGGCGCTGGCTTCGTCCGCGAAGCCGTATACCGGAATCTTCTTCATGGGGCGTCGTCCTTTCTTCCGATCTTTTCAGAGGCCTTTCAGGGGAATCCGCGCCGGCCGTCGCGGCGCGGGTCTACGGTGAGTATTATAACCGATCCCGGTTCCCCGCGCAACCACGCGGGCTGAAATAATGGGTTCTTCACGGAAAGCTGAGAAATTTGCAGAATGGAACCTCTTGGCGTCTTGCACAGATCCTTCGCCGCGCTCAGGATGGCCACATTGCGTCGTTTGTCATCCCTGGCACAGCGAAGGATCTGTCCATATTGTCGACCGGCTATTCCTGTACCTCCAGCTCCTCCAGCAGGCCCATCACCGAATCCGGCAGGTCCAGGCAGCGCCAGGCGGCGAGGCGTTGGGCGGACGCATGTGCGGTTTTCAATATCCGCATCACGCGGTCCTTGTCGTCGTTGTTCATGCGCAGCGGCAAAAGCGCCTCTTTCAGCATCGCCTCTTTGTCGAGGGGCGGGCAAACCGGCGCTTCGCGCCAGCGCAGGGTGACGCCGTCGGGAGCGTCCGCGTCAAGCTCCAGGCGCAGGGTGCGCGTGGCGGGATCGTAGCTGGCCTCGTAAGCGGCGGTGGCGTCGTCGGGCAGATCCCTCACGCCAATCAGTTCCACAGCATAGCGGCGGCCTTGCGGGAGGAGCGATCTGTCGCCGGTGGGCGGGAAGATCGTAACGGTCATGCCGTTACGGACCTCCAGGGCGCACCGGGTCTCGACCGAACGTTGCTCCGGCGAACCCGGCATCCTGCCGTTGTCCTCCACCACGTGGCAGCCGCCGCTCGCCCCGGCAAACGCCCTGAAGAGCAGCGTCCGGGGCAGCGGGCAGCCGTTTGGGAAGCGGGTCTCGCCGTCCATGGGGATGACCGTGCCCGGGCGGACGAAGATCGGCAGCTCGGACAGCGCGCGATAGACGCGCATGGCCTGCCCGCCAGGATAGCGATGGCCGGTGGTGAAGTCGAACCAGTCTCCGTCGGGAAGCCAGACCCTGACCGACGCCAGCCCGGTATCGTCCGCGGGAGACGTGATCGGCGCGACCAGCAGCTCCCCGCCGAACAGGTACTCGTCGTGCTGCGCGGCGTAGGCGGCCTCGTCGTCCGGCCAGTCGTGGTAAACCGGCGTGACGACGGGCGTTCGCTCGAGATTCTTCGTGTACAGCCACGGCAGCAGCGCGTGGCGCAAGCGCAGCCAGCGCTTCATGATCGAGCAGGCGGGCTCGCCGTAGGCCCAGGGCTCCTTGCCGAGGAATTCGCTGTCGCTGGCGTGCAGGCGCATGATGGGCGACAGCACGCCGAACTGCAGCCAGCGGGTCTGCAGCTCCTCGTCCCGCACGCCGTGCATGTGGCCGCCGATGTCGTGGCTCCACCAGCCGTAGCCGATGTTCGCCGCCGTGGCGGTGAAGTACGGCTGGAAGGCGAGGCTCGCCCAGGTGATGAAGCTGTCGCCGGAAAAGCCGATGGGATAGCGGTGGCTGCCCGGGCCGCCGTAGCGGGAGAAGGTCAGCCCCGCGTCGCCCCTGCGGGCCGAATACAGGTAGCGCGTGTGGTTCAGCATGAACAGCGCTTCGATGCCCGGCACGCTGCTGCCGCCCTTCTGCTGCCAGTCGATCCACCAGAAGTCCACGCCCTGTTTCTCGAAGTCGTCCAGCACCACCTTCTCGAAGGCCGCCTGATACTTCGGGCTGCCCGCGTCAAAGGGAATCGGCTCGCCGCTTGCGGGATCGACGCCCATCGCCTGCGCCATGGGCCTGTACAGGTCCTCGAAGGCCCGCAGGCCGTCGGCGGGGTGGTCGTTCAGCGTGACCTTCAACCCCCGGTCGTGCAGCCACTTCAAGAGCCGCGGCGGGTCCGGGAACATCTCCTTATTCCACGTGTAGCCCGTCCAGCCGGGGCCGTACTTCGCTTCGATGTCGGTGACGTGCCAGTTCATGTCCAGCACCGCCACGGAAAGGGGCACCTCCTCCGCCGCGAAGCGCTCCATCAGGGCCATGTAGGTCTCTTCCGTATAAGGATAGAAGCGGCTCCACCAGTTGCCCAGCGCGTACCTCGGCAGCGCCGGGGTCGGGCCGGTGAGGTGGTAGAAGGCCTCAAGCGCGGCCTTGAAATCCCGCCCGTAGGCAAACAGGTAGATATCGACGCCGTGATCCTCGGCGGGCAGCAGGTTCCCGTCCCCGTCCATGCGCATGGTGTCGGAGTCGTTAAGCACCGCGTAGCCCTCCCGGGACAGCAGCCCGTCCCCCAGCGGGATCGCGCCGTCGGCCTCGTCCAGCGTCCGGGCGGTGCCCTTCAGGTTCTTGCCGCCGTCGCCGTAGTGCCACACGCTGGCATAGGCGCCGTACTGCCCCTTCAGCGTCACGGACAGCCCCTCCGGCGAGAAGGGCCTGCCGTCGTACTGAAGCCGCACGGCCTCCGTCTCCACCGTCAGCCAGCCGTTCCTTTCGGCATGCGTGAACGCCGGCAGCGGGAACGCCCGGTCGATGACCGTCTGGGTGGCGGTGTCGCAGAAGCGACCCTGCGGCTCGTACTCCAGCCGAAGCAGCCGGTCGGTCAGCACCGTCACGCGCCAGCTTTCGCCGCGAAGCACCGCGCCCTCCGCCGGCACGGGGTTGATCGTCCAGATATCGGTAAAGGTCATGCGCGTCGTCCCCCTCTCTATGCTCCCGCCAGTCGGTTCAATTCCCCCTCCGCCAGCGCGGCGAAGAACCGCGCCGCGGGCATGAGCGCCGCCGGGTCGGCGGTGAACCGGGGATGGTGGTTGTCCCAGCCGCCGCCGGTGCCGACGCGCAGGAACGCGCCGGGGGCGATCTTCAGATACGCGCCGAAGTCCTCCGCGCCCATCGAGGGCGGGTTTTCCCGCACGTCCAGGCCCAGCCTCCGGCCCGTCTCGGCGGCGCGGACGCAGACCCCGGCGTCGTTGATCACCGGGTCCGGGCCGCGTTCATACGTGAAATCCACCGCGCAGCCAAAGGCCCCGGCCGTGTCGGCGACCAGCTTCTCAAGGCGCCTCTGCAGCTCGTCCCGGACGCCCGTGCTCATGGTCCGCACGGTGCCCTCCAGCTCCGCCGTCTCGGGCGTGACGTTCCAGGTGTTCCCCGCCGCCACGCGGGTGATGGACACCACCGCGCTTTCAAAGGGATTCACCCGTCGGCTGACGAGGGTCTGCGCCGCGCTGACGATGGCCGCCAGGGCCGGAATGGGGTCGACGCCCAGCTCCGGATGTCCCGCGTGGCAGCCCTTGCCGGTGATCCTGGCGCAGAATCGGTCGGCGGAGGCCATCACCGGCCCCGGGCGCACGCCGATCGTGCCTGCCTCGTACCAGGGATAGGTGTGCCCGGCCAGGAACAGCTTCACGTCGTCCAGCAGCCCCGTGGCCACCATCTTCGCCGCGCCCAGGTTCACCTCCTCGGCGCTCTGGAAGATCACCTTCACCGTGCCGGGAAGCCGCGCCTCCCGCTCCTTCAGCAGCAGCGCCGCGCCCAGCATGGTCGCCGCGTGGAAATCGTGGCCGCAGGCGTGCATGACGCCGGGGTTTTCCGAGGCGTATTCCAGCCCTGTCTGCTCGCAGACGGGCAGCGCGTCGATGTCCGCCCGAAGGGCGACGGCCGGCCCCTCGCCCGCGCCGATCCCGGCGATCAAGCCCGTCTCCAGGCCGGTGTCCAGCAGGCGAACACCGCTTTCCAGCAGGATACCCCGAATGTACGCCGTGGTCCCGTGCTCCTCAAGCGCCAGCTCCGGATGCCGGTGCAGCCACCGGAACGCCTCGATCAGCCGCTTCTCCTCCAAGCGCGTTCACTCCCTTTCGCGTCTCATGCCTCCAGCATACCGCATCGCGCGCCGTTTTTCCAGCGCGGAATGTTAAATCCAGGGCATCATTTTAACTTTCATGAACCCAAAACGACCTCATCCGCCTTGCTTCGCTCGGCGCCTTCCCCAAAGAGGAGGGCCCTTGAGGAAGATCCTGAGCGCCTCCCCCTCCGGGGAAGGTGGATTTGGCGGAAAATGCCTGCATTTTTCGCCAAAGACGGATGAGGTCGTTATTCTGGGCGCTTCGTGCAACGGCGCCCCTGCGATCCTGGCTGCGCTTTCCCGGTCGATCAGTTCGGCGCGGAGACCTTGCTGTCCACGTGCATGCCCATGCCGGCGGTGTGGGCGGAGACTTCGCTGGACAGGTAGAGCACGGCGTTCGCCACCTCTTCGGGCTTGGCGTAACGCTTGTCCATGGCGTAGGTGCCGGCCAGCATCGCCATGGCCTCCTCGTGGGTCATGCTGTCGCCGAAGAAATCCTTCTCGATGCGCAGCATCATGGGCGTGTCCACCGGGCCGGGGCACACGTAGTTCACGTGGATGCCGTTGGGGCCCAGCTCCATGGCGACGCACTTCGTCAGGCCCGCCACGGCGTACTTGCTGGAGACGTAGGCGCTGTTGCCGGCGGTGGGCTCATAGGCCGCCGCGCTGGCCACGACCACCACCGCGCCGCTCTTCTTCTCGATCAGCGTGGGCGCCGCGTACTTCATCAGCAGCATCACCGAGAACACGTTCAGCATGTAGGTCTGCTGGAACAGCTCCAGGGTCATGTCCTGCACGGGATGGGCCTTGCCCTCATAGCCCGCGTTGGGCACGACGATGTCGATGGTGCCGAACTTTGCCTTCGCGTTTTCCACGAAATCCCGGATGTCCTCTTCCCGGTTCATGTCCGCCACGAAGCCCGCCACGTCGCCTTCCAGCGTGGGCAGCAGCGCGTCGATCTTCGCCTGGCTTGTGGAGGAAAACGCCACCTTCGCGCCCTCCGCCAGATACGCCTTCACGATGGCGGTGCCGATGCCGCCGGTGCCGCCGGTGACCAGTACAACTTTGTCCTTGAGTTTCAGATCCATGGGTTTGCCTCCTTTTCATTTCACCATGATTCCAATTTACAGCCAAATCATTCATACGTCAATACCCATTATTGATATTCCGCCTCTGAACGGCGTGATCTTGCCCGAGAGCCGCCCGCTGGCGATGGGCAAAAGCGGCACGAAGCCGATGTCGTCGGCCTCGATCAGCGTCTTCCCGTCCGTCACCACACAAACGGGATCACCTTGTACCTGACCCGCTTCCTGTATTCGGCGTATCCCTCCAAGCCGATTTCCAGCACCCTCTCTTCATTGCGGATGCGCTTGGCGATGATCGGGATATACGCCAGCACGATCACAAAGGATAGCACGGACCCCAGCACCAGCGGCATTGAAAGGAACAGCAGAAGCGTGCTCATATACATGGGGTGCCGGACAACGCCATAAAGCCCGGTGTCGATGACCTTCTGGTTTTCCTGCACTTCAATCGTCCGGGAGAGCCAGACATTCTCCCGCAGCACCTCGGCATACAGCGCGTAGGCCAGCAGGAAAACGGCGGCCGCCGCCCAGGAAACCCAGCCGGGAAGCACGATCCATCTGAATCGGAAATTCAGCCCGGCAACGATAAACGCCGCCAGAAACATCAGCCCGCTGAGGAGAATGACGGTTCTCTGCTCGGACTGCTCCTCTCTGGCGTCCAGCCTCTTGCGCAGGAGTTCGGGCGATTTCCGCATCATGATCAGTCCAGCAATGAACATCGGGAGGAACAGGATGCCGATCAGCAGCCAGGCCTGCCCGTAGGCGAGCGTCCCCGCCGGCAGGAACAGCAGCAGCCCGACGATCAGCAGGCCGCCCAGGAATTTCACGATCGCCTGTGAAAACAATTGTGCGTTCACTTTCCCATTCCTCCGTTCACGATGGCCGCGTACTGCTCCTCCGGGATCATCGGAGAGCCGGTCTCGGCCAGAAGGATCTTCATATATCATACCCCTCTTTCTGTCATTCTTTCTCCTGTTTTCGAAATCGTTCAGGCGGCTCGCCTCATTTCCTGCGCAGCGCCCGTACTTCCTCCAGCTTCGGCGGATGCAGCGGCAGCGGGAACCGGGAGATGGCCACGGCGGAACAGGCGCTGGCAAAGCGCACCAGATCGGCGTCGGCCATCCGGTCTCGTATCCATGAAAATATCCTCCCCATGCCGCGGCCTCGCGCCGCCTGCCCCGTCGTGGCCTTCAGCCGTGATTCCTTGTCCAGCCGCCATGAAGCGCCGCTTCGGGCGTTTCCTCCCGCATCGCCTGCCCCGGGCAGCCTTCAACAACAGCAGCGACCTTTCGTTCACTCATTATAGTGAACGAAAGGTCACCTGTCAAGGCTTTCTATGATATTTTCATCGGATCAAGCGCCTGATATGCCGCTTGCGTCTCTGCGCGGGGAAAAGGACGCTGATTCAGGTGCGAAGCGAGCCGCGGGAAGCGTCAGTCGTCTATGATTTCCTTGAGCCTTTCCCGACCGGAGCCCTCCTCCAGCATGCCGAAGAAGAACTTTTCCTTCTGCGGGGTGTCCAGGATGCGAACCGGCTTGACCTGGTTGGGAGACGCGCCCTTGTAGATCTTGAATTCACGCCAGAGCGCGTGGGTCTGCTGCTGCTGGAGCAGCACCAGGGGATGGCCGATGCTCCTGTCGTCACGGCAGACCGAGTACTCCACGTTGGCCTTGCGCAGCTTTTCTTCAAAGATGCGGGAGTATTCGTGCAGCCGATCCGCCGGCAGCAAGTGATCCGGCTCGATCAGGAGCACGTAGCGCGCCGGATCGACGTCGTAGTCGATATAGAGGCAGTAATCGTCGATCTTGCAGCCGATGGCCTCGGAGAACTCGGAGATCGCATGGTTCAGGTGCTCCTCGGTGGTCTTTTCCGCGGCGAGGTTGACCATCTGGCTGATGCGGTAGGCGAAGGTGATCTGCGGCGTCGATCCGTGGAAGCCCAGCACCCGGACTACGTCCTTGATGCGATAGCGGTAGAAGCCGGAGAGGTTGGTGATGATGATTTCATATTCCTTTCCCGGCTCCAGCTGATTCAGCGTCAGGGGGTGTGCCTCGTCCGCCGTAGCGTCGGTCGGCAGGAATTCAAAGAAGCAGCTGTCGGTCAACAGGTCGTATTTGGGATCGTTCATTTCGCTGGCGGAAGCGAAAATGCCCTCCGACGCGGCGTATACGGAATAGTCGATGGGAATGTCGCCGATGAACTGCTTGACCTTATCCGCGTAGACGGCAAAGCCGCCGGTTCCGATGGCCCCGACGTAAGACAGCTTCGGCCACAGCTTGGGCACGATGGGCTCGTCGAAGCCCTGCTCGAAGATCTTCCGAAGCTGGGCGGCGCGCTCCGGCCGTTTTTTGAGGTACGGCTTCAGCGGCACGAGCACTGCCTCGTCCTTGTACATGTCCGGGTTGACGGTGCCGTTGGCGATGTCCTCCACGAGTATCTCCCAGTTGTTCTTCATGAAGCTGAGTGGCGGCCCGATCGAGCACGAGCCGGATGGCAAGCGTGGTGAAAATATCGGGCTTTTCCGTCTTCTGGCGGACGGGGGCGGAGTCCAGCATCAGCACCGCGATGGACACGCCCTTCTCGTTCATCCCGTCAAGGCAGATCAGGGCGCCGGGCAGCGTGGACAATTTGGACACGATGCCGCCGATTTTCCGGACGGACAGGTTGTCCAGCGCCACCGTGCCGACCGAGCGGTAGCCGTTTTTCGGGGCGCAGCAGACGATCAGGGCGGAGGTGTCGATGTCAAAATCGTAGTTTCGCCCCATCAGCACGTCGCCCTCCACGTCGGTGATGCTGAAGGCACTGCACGAATAATCCGGCGATTCCATGTGGATGGGCAGAAGCGGGAGCGCCACGGAGAGGACGGCGTCGGTGACCTCCTGGCTGCTGGAGTATTCCCGCTGAAGCAGCTTGTCCAGGTGATAATCGTATTTGATCTCAACCTGATACAGATCGTAGCCATCCGCGCAATCCGTGTGCTTCCTGATGGTTCCGATGGACTGAAGGCGCGTGAAATAGAGCGCCAGGAAAGCCAGGACAAGCAGCAAGATCGCCGCCGGAATGAAAGCCGCAAAAACACTCATCGTTTGGGGTACCTTCTGATAAACAAAATCTCCTTTTAACCTATATTACCATATTTTAAACATTTGTGCAGCAAGCATTCCGGACTGTCGAGCCGGAATTTGCATTTTTTCATTGCTTTTTTCCCCGCGCCGGTTTATGATAATTGCAGGTTCTTCACGGAAAGTTGAGAGATTTGCAAAATGGCGCCTCTTGACGTTTCGCACAGATCCTTCGATGCACTCAGACAAACGACGCCTTCACCGGTGTTCTCACCCGTGTCGCGGCGGAGCGCCGGCGGAATGACGGGAAGGCGACCGCAACACGGAGGTAAAAAACGTGACGAAGCATGACGATCTGATTCGTGAAAGCATCATCCGGGACATGTCGGAGGGCGTGATGGTGCTGGGGCTGGACGGCAGCATCCAGAGCCTGAACCCTGCGACGGAACGGATACTGAACCGCAGCGCGGACCAGCTGATGGGCAGGAAGATTGCCGCGGCTTTTTACGAATACAGCGAAAACGACACCTTCAACCAGGCTGTGCTGGACGCGGTCTACCATCCAACCGGCATGCACCACCACCTCGTGCCCTTCTATACCGGCAGCGGGATGCGGCAGCTGCACATGGTGACCTCCTACCTCAAGGACGGCCCGACGCCCATCGGGATCATCCTCGTGTTCAGCGATATCACGGCGCTCGCGGAGCTGAAGCTCCAGTACGCTCAGCAGATCACGACGCTGCTGGATTCCCTGGTGACGGCGCTGTCCACGGCCATCGACGAGCGCTCGCCCTACACGGCCAACCACACCCGCAACATGGTGAAGATGGCCAGGGCATTCCTGGATTGGCTGGACGAGACGGACAATCCCCATCGCTTCAGTGAGGACAGGCGGCACGCCTTCCTGATGAGCGTGTGGCTGCACGACGTGGGCAAGCTCGTGGTGCCGCTTTCCATCATGGACAAGGCCACCCGCCTGGGCGACGACCTGGAACGCGTCGAGGCGCGCTTTGACAGGATGCGGCTGCTGGCCCGCATCGACCGGCTGGAAGGCCGGATCTCCGCGGAGGCGCACGAGGCGCGCAAGGCCCGTGACGCGGCCTGGCTGGACGCGATCCAGCGGATCAACACGGCGCCGTTTCTCGAGGAGAACGACGTCGCCACGATCCAGGAGATTTCCCGGGCGCGCTATACCGACGAAGACGGCGCCGGGCAGCCCGTACTGCTGCCGTCCGAGGCGGAAAAGCTGTTGATCCGCAAGGGAACGCTGACGGACGGGGAGCGACAGATCATGCAGGGGCATGCCATCGCGACCAGGCTCATACTCAGCCAGGTGAAATTCCCGCAGACCTTCGCGATGGTTCCCCAATGGGCTTCGGCACATCACGAGCTGCTGGGCGGTGCGGGTTACCCGCTCAAGCTGTCGGGCGATTCGATTCCCCGGGAGGTGCGGCTGCTGACGATCCTGGACATCTTCGAAGCCCTCACCGCCAAGGACAGGCCGTACAAGAAGCCCATCCCGGTCGAGCGCTCCCTGGACATCCTGCGCAGCATGGTGCGGGAGGGCAGCATTGATGGAGAAATCCTCGCCCTCTTCGTTCAGAGCGAAGCATGGAAGGCGATTCTCTGACCACAGCCGGCAAAGCGCGGATTTTGAGCCCGTCCCTTTTCAATCCATTCGGGCGGATCCGCGTGGCGTTCATGCCCAGGGACCGGTCGAACCCGATACACGAAAGCGCTGCAATCAATCGCGCAAAGGCACACCAGGCGAGCTGGTGAGTGCCTGTTTGCAATGGGCGCGTCTTCTATACAGTGACTACTGCTTTTCCATTGATCTTTCCCTCATCCAACGCGATGCAGGCCTGCTTGATTGCATCGAAGCCGAACTCCGCGCCAAATGAAGGCTTGATCGCCTTATCGCGGATGAATCGGAAGATGCTGTCCATGACGGACTGCGTGGGAAAATTGCTGAAAAAGCCGGTCAGGTACACGCCGTTGGGGATATCCTTGATGGGGTCGAAGCCGTTGAGGGTGAATACGCCGCCCAGGATGCCGGTGCTGCACACGATGCCGCCCTTCTGCACGGCGGTGAGCGTATCCTTCAAAAAGCGCGGACCGACAAGATCAAGGGCTTTGGTGACGCCGCGAACCCTGCCGGTGAGCCTGACGTCGTCCAGCACGGCTTCGTCCGCTCCGGACAGCAGAGGCAGTTTTGTTTCGCGGTGGGTAGTGGCGACGACGCGACAGCCCAGCGCCTTGGCAATCTGGATTGCGGCATAGCCCAGCGCGCAGGTGGCTCCGCGGATCAACAGCACGTCCTCCGGCTTGAGCTGGAGGCATTCAAACAGCGAGCCCCAGGCCGTGAACCACGTCTCCGGCACGGCGGCCAGCGCGTCCCAGGGCAGATCGGTCTCCACCGGGAAGACATGGTGGACGGGCAGCAGCGCGTACTCGGCGTAGCTGCCGTCGAAGCTGCGGCCCATGCCGCCCATGAGCGCGACGACCTTCTGGCCGACCTTCCACCCGGAATCGGAGGGGTCGGCGATCTCGCCCACGCACTCGATGCCGGGGATGACCGGCTTCTGGATGTACGGCGCTTCGATCTCCTGAAGGCGCAGCACCTGCTCGGAATGGTTGATGCCGAAGGCGCGGACCTTTACCAGCACCCAGCCGGGCTTGACCTGCGGGACGGGCACCTCCGTCAGCCTCACCTGATCGGCGGGGGTGATGCCGTTCAACACGACCGCTTTCATGCTCATAACCTCCTGATGGCTTCCGCGGGACAGTTTTCGGCGCAGCTGCCGCATTGCAGACAGTGATTGGCGTCGATCCCATAGGGTGTACCCTCGGAGACGACGCCCTGGGGACAGACGGCCTGGCAGGTGCCGCAGCCGATGCAGTCCTTGCCGATGACATAGCCCTTGGGTTTGAGCTGTGCGTTCCCGACCGCGAAGTATTCCCGAGTGATGGGCCGGGTGGAGAGGCAGAAGTATTCGATGGTGTAGTCCCGGATCACGAACATCGTGTCGATATTCTTCGTCTCGCCGGGGTACACGTTTTCAAGGTACGGCTGCTCCTGATAGAGCACATTCCGCCACCGGAGCTGCTCCTCTTCGGGAACCTCCACGGCGCGACCGGAGACGCGGATGGTCTCCTTGTAGCGGGTATAGCCCAATATCTGAACCCGCCCGTCCCGCTTCAACTGACTGGCAAAGTATTTGCCCCGGGCGGTCAGGAAGTAGATGTCCGTGCCCTCGTAGTGGATCGCGCTGATGTTGCGCACCTGGGGCGCACCGTCCTCGTCCACGGTGGCGAAGTCCAGCACGCCGACATAGCCCAGCTTCTTGATGCAGGTCAAAGCGTCCATCACAATCTCTCCCCCGTCAGGTTGTTGATTTCCTTCCAGCACTGCGGGTCCACGTCGTAGAAATCCCCCCGCGCGCCGCTGGCCACCGCGGGACAGCCCCGGCACCAGGGCAGCAGCTCACATTTCGAGCATTTCCTGAACCTGTCGTACTCCCGGTACTGCTCCACTTCCGCGACCCACAGGTCCGCCAGGCGATCCTCGAACACGTTGCCGACCCGGCTGTTCTGCACCCGGCGGCAGGCGTACACATCGCCGGTGGGCAGGATGGTCATGTGGCAGTTGCCGCAGTTGCAGCCGCCGTAGATCATGCCGGGCTGAGTGTTTTCAGGGATTTTGAACTCGCCGGTCTCATACTGGTACAGCGTCCACAGGTGATCCTTGCGGTTAAAATAGGTTTGACATCCCGCCGCTTCCCATGCCTTGAACCTGGCGTCACAGACCTCCAACAGGTGCCGGTATTCCTGCGGTGACATGCCGGTGTCCTTTTCCTCACTGGTCGGGCAATATCGTGCGAAAGCGTACACATTGACGCCCGCCTTCACCACCGCGTCGATGATTCCCGGCACCTCGTGGATGTTCGTTCCCGAGACCGTGGTCATCACCACCGAGCGGATGCCCGCGCGGTTGATCGTGGCGATCTTTTCCAGCGTGGTCTGGAAAGAGCCGGGCTTGCGGAACCAGTCGTGGGTCTCTTGCAGTCCGTCGATGGACAACTGGTACTTCTCGCATCCCAGCAGCTTCATGCGCTGGCAGACCTCGTCGGTCAGGTGGAATGGATTGCCCATGATGGTGAACGGCATCCCCTTGATGGCCAGCAGCTCCAACAGCGGCCAGAAATCCGGGTGCAGGATCGGGTCGCCGCCGGTGATATAGAAATAGGGCAGCCGGTCGTACATTTCGCAGAAATCCTCGCAGTTGTCGACGACCGCCTGCATCTGCGCCCACGACATGGCATCCAGCGGCTTGCAGTTGTTTTCCGCGAAGATATAGCAGTGCTTGCACCGCTGGTCGCAATCGTCCGTGATGTGCCACTGAAAGGCGAAATACTGTTTCATACCGGTCTCCCCTTGAATACACTGTTGCGCCCCGGCGAGGTGCCGGGGCAAGGTCGATTACTTGTCGCCGGCACCGCAGGCAGCGCCGCAGGCCGAGCCGGCCCCGCTGGCGGCGGGCTTTTCCTCGGCGGGCTTGTCGGACGCGCCGCAGGCAGCGGGAGCCTCGGCAGGCTTGTCGCCAGCACCGCAGGCGGCGGGCTTGGGCTCCTCGGCAGGCTTGTCGGACGCGCCACAGGCCGCACCGCAAGCCGCAATCGCCACATTGCCATTCCAGGCAGCGAGATTCTTAAGCGCCATACAGATATCCTCCTTTTCAGATTCGGGAAGCATTCCCGTTGAAAACATAATAAAGCGTACCTGTGCTTTGCACAAGTACGCACTTTTTTGTAACTATGGTTCTTCCGGCAGTTCTCCGGCCTTGAAGGCGTTGCCCCAGGCCTGCATGGCGTCCAGGATCGGGCGCATGGTCTCGCCCAATGGCGACAGCGCGTATTCCACCCTGGGCGGCACCTCGGGATAGACGGTCCGGGTGATGATGCCGTCCGCCTCCATGGAGCGCAGGCTGTCCGTCAGCACCTTCTGGCTGATGCCCTCCAGGTCCTTGTGGAGCTCGTTGAAGCGCCAGGGCCGCGCCAGCAGGTTGCGCATGATCAGCAGCTTCCATTTGCTGCCGATGACCTGCACGGTCGTCGCAACGGGGCAATCCGGCAGCTCGTCTTTGGTCTTCATGGGGGTTGCCTCCTTTCAAGGGCGCTTTGCCCCTTTGGGCAAAGTGATCCCAGCCCTTTGGGCTGGGATGGCACGGCGCAAATCAGTGATTTGAGACGTGCCACCGCTGTGGTAACATTATATTATGATGCTGCATGCTTTGCAAGCAGTTACTTTTTTGTAACCCCCACAAAAGCTGTGCCCGGGATCGTTTCGAAGGTCCTCCGGTCGATGGTCTCCTCGATATACTTACCGCACCCAGGGAAGCCGCCGGCACGTCGAGGGCAGTGCCGACGACTTCCGGCCTGCGCCGGAGTGTCTGCGCGATGAATCTGCCGGTGCTGCGCATATCCCTCATCATTCATTCCTCCGGGCGCACTTCAATGCCCATGCTCCAGCGCTTCCAGCAGCCGGCCCACGTGCCGCGTCTCAAAGAACAGATCCTTATTCGCCAGCACGATGACCGCCGCCGCCGCGGTGACGACGATCGTCTCCACGCACTTCGTCTCGGGCGTCATGGCGATCTTCTCCTGCATAAAGTTGACGAACAGGTGGAACACCATGCAGGCGAGGATGGACCGGTCGCTGACCAGGTAGACCCAGGTGATGATGAAGCCGAGCGGAATGCCGCTGACGAAGAAGTTCACCACATAGAGGGGGTTCACCGTCAGCCCCGCCTGGTAGGTGCCCCGGATGAAGATCAGCGGCAGGTGCCACAGCGACCACAGCGCGCCGAAGATCATCGACTCCCAGAACCAGTTCATGTAGTTGCCGATGGAATCCTCGCAATAGCCCTTCCAGCCCACCTCCTCGATGATGGACGCGGCCAGGATCGTCATAAGCGCGCTGCCGATGCCCACGCCGGTGAAGGAGAAGTCCTCGGTGAAGGCAAACTGGTCCAGCGACTGGCCGAACGCCAGCGACAGCAGGATCGAAAGCCCCACGATCACCGCGAACAGCGCCACCGCCCAGAATACGTTCAGCCACTTCACCTTGTAGAAGCCCACCAGCTTGTTCCTCAGGTCCCGCTTCAGCGCGTCCGAACCCGAGAGCACCACGAACAGCGTGGAGACCACGGCCGGGGCGATCAGGCCCACCGCCATCAATCCAAAGGCCGCGTTGCCCGGCAGGAAGATCGCCGGGACCCAGAAGATCCATGTGAAGAGATATGCCAGCGCGAAGAACAACACCGGCCTGTATCGATAGCCTGCCTGTTGCATCATGTTTTCCTCCTTCTTCGGCGGTCACTCCGCCGCCGGTTCCATGTCGCCCTCCAATTCCCGGATGCTCCGGATAAAGCGCATCCCGACGGCGATGACGGCCATCATGCCGCCGGCGACCTGTATGACGAGGGCCGCGCCCCGTCCGACGCCCATGCCGGTCCACGCGCCCAGCGCGTCCGCCGCCACGCCGGACACCGCGTAGGCCACCACATAGCCCAGCTGGGACAAAAAGCCGATCAGCCCCCACACCCTGCCCTGCACCGCGTCGGGGATGTGCGTCCGCGTCAAATAGTCCAGGCTGTTGTTGGCAAAGGGAAGCGCTGCGAAGAACAGGAAGCCGAAGGCGCAGATCGGCAGGACGTCTTCAAACAACCCGAAGCCGATCATCATCAGCCCCGCCAGCGCCAGGGAGGCGCTCAGGATGCCCGTGAAATGCCTCCTGATGCCCCGCACGCCCAGCACCAGCCCGGACACCAGCATGCCGCTGGCGCAGACGGTCTCGGCCACGCCCAGCGTCTTTGCGTCCGTGAAGGACAGCATCAGCGGCTCCGCCAGGATCTGGAACATTCCCATGAACAGCGTGATGGCGGAGGACACCAGCACCAGCAGCAGCACGCCCTTCCGGGCCCGCAGGATCCGCCAGCCCTCCCGGATGCTGGCCAGGAAGCCGGTGGCCGTCTCCGCGGCCTTCTTGCCGATGCTCCGGCGCACCACGGCGGCGCTGACCACAGTCAGAAAAAACGTGCCGATGTCGATCGCCAGCAGCAGCTTCACGTCGCTGACCGTCAGCAGGAAGCCCGCCAGGATCGGCGAGAGCAGATAGCGGGCGCTGCCGGCCAGGGAAACCAGCCCGCTGGCCCTGGAGAATTCCTCCTTGGTCAGAAGGTCCGTGATCGTGGCCCGGAACGCCGGCTCCAGCAGCGCGGAGAACACGGCGCTGATCAGCACGCCCACGCAAATCTGCGTCAGGGTCGCGCCGCCGTTCATCATGCAGGCCAGTATGTACACGATGCCCAGGGCGGAGCAGCCGTCCCCTATCATCATCAAAAGCCGCCGGTCATACCGGTCCGCCAGCGCTCCTGCCGGCACGCTGAGCAGCAGCGTGGGCAAAAAGCCCAGCAGGGTGACCAGCGCCATGCTGGCCGCGCTGCCCGTCTGCTGGAAGATGTAGACGCCCAGGCCGAAGCTGGTCAGTCCCCCGCCGATGGAGGAGATCAATTCCCCCGCCCACAGCAGGATGAACTTTCTGAGATTCGATTGGCTCTTCATCGTCACACCTCACTGAACGTCCTGGGGAGCGCGGACCAGGGCGCGGATGAAGCCCATGGTGCCCGGCCTTGCGCCCAGGATCTTTTCCGTGGCGTCGATGAACACGTCGATGACCGCGGGCGTATAGGGATTGTGGCCGTCAAACAGGTCGCTGCTTAAGATCAGGATCATCCTTATCCGCTCCGGGATGTGGTCGCAGTCGAACAGGCCCTCCCTCACGCCATCCTCGGCGGCCCGGGACAGGATCGGCACGATCAGGTCAAACAGGCGCCCCCGGATCTTGTCATGCATCAGCAGGTTCTCCGGCCGGTGCAGGGCTTCGTCGATCGTCCGCTCCTGCTGCTCCGGCTGGATGGACGCGATGATCCCCACAATCTTCTCCGGCACCGAAAGATCGGCCCGCAGCACAGCCTCCGCCTTTTCCGCCTCGGCCTCGAGCATCATGCCGATGACCTCCTCCAGCATCTGCTCCTTGCTCTGGAAGTAATAGTAATACGTGCCCTTGGCGATGCCCGCCGCCTCGATGATCTCGTCCACGCTGGTATTCTCATAGCCCTTGGAAACGAACATCCCGTAGGCGATTTGAAGCAGCTCCCGTTTCCGGCGCTCTCCCTTTTTCATGTCCAAACCCCCTTTTCGACTATCGGTCGGTTTTTATTGTAGCCTCCTCTCCTCCAATTGTCAAGTTTATTTTCGACTATCAGTCGATTTTATGCCGCTGGACTTTCCCCTCTCATTCCCTCCTCACCACAGCTTGCTCACTCCCGGGATAAACTCTATTTCGACACGCACGATCTTCAACTCTATCCATCGGCTCGGCCATGTACTTCTCGGTTGCAATATTGGTGCCGCTCATCATTCTTCGTTACTGTTGCTTGCCCTATTTCGTACAAAAAAACAGGCCCCGGAATCCTTGATGCGATCACAGATTCCAGAACCTGTTTGATTCATTATTGTGCTTGGAACGTCAGGAAAAGTCAGTTTGCCCTTTTCGCACCATTTGGGTTGCCCCTTGACATGTACCTTATTCCCACTCAGCAAGCAATTCTTGATACCTTACATTTTTGTTTGGATTCAAGATAATCCATGCGCTCTACGATTTGTATTATCCAGTGTCTCTGGACTATACTGACCTGCTGTTATCAAATCGTTATCAGAGCAAAAGAAAAATCCCGAAAACCCTTGCTATTGCGGGGTTCTCGGGATCTCGGAGATCATTCCCACTCGCTCCCATCAGACCGTTTCTAAACGATTCTGCTTAGGTGGTTTCGCTCGTGGTATTCATATCATTCGCATTACTCTCAAGATATTGGCTATCATGATTTCTGTTGTCATTATGTTGTCACGGTGAAAGTAGAGAAACCGACTTAGCCAAGCATTCTAGTATTCTCTAAGTATACTATACTCTCTCAACCTGACACCATCAACCATCCCCACCCATCGCCCGATGATGCTGAAGATCTTCATAAAAGCTGTACGGCAGTTTGATTATTCTCTCGTAGCCGCATTCGATGATTCCGCGCCGCTTGAAATCATCGGGAGTAGTTTCGAGAATGTCCGTCAGGATATGCTCCGGCATCGTAACAGCCGGCGCTCGAAGTACGATGCTGAAATCGGCAAGCTGATCCGCGCACAGGAGAGCGACATACCCACCAAAGCTGGTCGCGAAGATTCGGCGATCCGCAGTCGGGAATTCTGACCTTACCGTCTTTCATTGTGAGTTCTTATTCATAGCTTCGCTGACCACCAAATCCATCTGATCTTTTCCCCATTCATGGATCTGCTTCAAGATGGGAATCAGTGTCTTGCCACGTTCAGAGAGGGAATATTCAACCCTTGGAGGAATGGAATCATAATTCTTTCGTTCAACCAAATAGCTCCGTTCCAGTTCCCGAATGGACTGCGTCAGCATAATATTAGTGATCAGAGGGATGCCCCTTTTTAATTCATTGTAGCGGAGCGTCCCTTCATCTGCCAAATGCCGTAGGATTCTATGCAGTTATGAGACCCTTCAATTTAAGGATTACTCCCGTTACGACATGAATCTGTTTTCCGAAGAGGAGCGCAAAGAACGACATGAAACGCAATTCCCGGTCGATCTGAAAAAAGCCTATGATCTTGGTAGTCGACTTTCACAGCAAGCCAAAAAGGCACAAAATATCTGACATGACATGTTGTACAGCCACTGACGCTCAGTGGCTGTATTTATTATGTAATAAAATAGCCGGGTCCATACCCGACTTCACACGAAGGCTCGAACGAGCCCTCCGAGCCCCAAAAACGAGCCCTCGCCATTATGCCGCTGCTACCCGTATCAAAGACGTAGTGCAGTTTTCGGAGACCAGCATGCGCTTCTGCGCGGTCTCCAGCGTCGTGGGATGATACTGTATGAACTCCAGGTTCTTGAGCTCCGCGCCCTGCATGAACAGCTTGCCCGCGGCATAGCCGTCGCACTGGGTGGAGCCGGTGGTCTTGCCGAACAGCGCGTTCTGCCCGCCGGTGGCGATCACCACCGCGTCGGCATAGACGGCTTCCAGCCCGCCGCGCGCCTCGTCGAACAGCAGCGCGCCGTGGCAGACGCCGTCCTCGATCAGCGCGGAGTGAAAGCAGCACCACAGCCGGCG
>CADBZH010000024.1 GCA_902799045.1 uncultured Eubacteriales bacterium | reverse complement strand
CGCGACCAGCCCGCGCGGATTCTTCGAATCCCAGCGCGGCGCTGCCGGCGGCCCGCTTGCGCGGACGCCGGTGCGTTTTACGGGCAGACCGCCAAAAAAGTGCGTTCTTCGGGTCCTGGGAGACCCCGGGGACCTCATCCGACCTCGCTGCGCTCGGCCACCTTCCCCATCGGGGGAAGGCAGTTGGCAAGACATCCCCGCATTGAGACGGACCCTTCCTGCTTTACCTACTCCTGCGCGCCTCCACAAAGCGTCCCGCGACCCAGGCGATCCCGCCGCGATACTCCACGGGCAGCCAGCCGTCCCGGGCGGGACCGGCGCAGGCCAGGCCCATCCCCCGCTTTCCCACGCCCAGCGGCGCGGCGGCACGGGACGGCTCCTCGCGCAGAAAGCAGTTCGCCGCCAGGCGCAGCCTCTCGCGTCCCGCCACGGCTCACTCCTCCCCGTCGTCGCCGCCAAAGAAGCCCGCCTCGCGCAGGCCCGCGGCACACACCTCCACGATGTCCTCCAGGCTGCCGCCGGAGAGGATGTGGCTGCCGATCAGCGCGCCCACGTCGCGGACAGTCAGCTCCGGCTGCTCCTCCGCCAGGCCCGCCCACAGCAGAAGCCGCGTGGCGCTGAACTGCCGGTCCATCAGCCGGTCGATGGACATCCCCGCCCGATCCTCCAGCGCGCACAGGCTGTTCACGGTATAGCGCAGCCTGTATTCCCTGCCCGCGACGCAAACCGTCCGGGGCTCATTTGCCTTCATCATCTGCTTGCCCTCCTTTATCCGTACTCGGTTAATCGCATAATAGACCGTTTGCGGTTATTTCTTGCGCATTTGCGGAAAATTTAAACCCGTGTTCGGTTAATCACGGTTGAATTCGGAACTCCAGGCGTGCTATAATGGGTTCAAAAGGGGGCGATTCCATGAAGCTGAGCGCGAAGCTGGCGCGGCTGAAGGGCGAAAACGGCCTGACCACCGAGGCGTTGAGCCAGCTCTCCGGCGTCCCCCGGGGAACGATCAACAAGATCCTGAACGGCGAGACCCGCAACCCCACCATCGCCACGCTCGCCGCCCTGGCGGACGCCCTGCGCTGCCCGCTGGCGGAGCTCTGCACCCAGGAGGCCCCCGCGCCCCAACCGGAGGCCATCGCCGGCGTGCACCGGGGCGTCAGCCCCTCGCCCTCCGCTCTCAGAAACGCCGACAGCGTGCTGCCGGTGGTGAAAAAGCGCGTGCCGCTGCTGGGGGCCATCGCCGCCGGACAGCCCATCTACGCCGACGAGACGCTCGACGCGGCGGACTGCGAGGGCGAATTCCACTGCGACTTCGCGCTGCGGGTGAAGGGCGACAGCATGGTCGGCGCGCGAATCCACGACGGCGACATCGTGTTCATTCGCCGCCAGGACGACGTGGACGACGGCCAGATCGCCGCCGTGATCATCGAGGACGAGGCCACGCTGAAGCGCGTCTATCACATCCCCGGCGGCCTGCAGCTGCTGTCCGAGAACCCGAAATACCGGCCGATGGTGTTCACGCTGGAGGAATACGGCAGCATCCGCATCCTCGGGCGGGCCGTCGGCTTCACCAGCAAACTGTAACCAGAGCGTGTTTCTAAAGAAGGGAGTCCTGATCATGTCCGTCGATCGCGTTCGCGCCTATTTGCGGCCCTTTGGTCTGGAGGACCGCGTGCTGGAGTTCCCGGTGTCCAGCGCCACGGTGGAGCTGGCCGCCCAGGCCGCCGGGGTCATCCCCGCCCGCATCGCCAAATCCCTCAGCTTCATGCTGCCGGACGGGCCCATCCTGGTGGTGGCCGCCGGAGACGCCAAGGTGGATAACCCGCGGTTCAAGGCCCAATTCCACGCCAAGGCGAAGATGCTGGGCCACGACGAGGTGGAGGCGCAAATCGGCCACGGCGTGGGCGGCGTCTGCCCCTTCGCGCTGAGCGAGGGCGTGCGCACATACCTGGACGTGTCCCTGAAACGCTTCGACACCGTGTTCCCCGCCTGCGGCAGCGCCAACAGCGCCATCGAGCTCACCTGCGACCAGCTCGCCGCCACGGCCCAGGGCTTCATGGGCTGGGTGGACGTCTGCAAGGGCTGGCGGGAGGAATAGCGATCCACAGGTTTTCTCCCTTAATGCTGCCAATTCTACGAAACGACGCATGACAAGCCAACGGCATTTCGCAGATTCCCCGGGGTTCCGTGAAGAATCCTGTTCGCGTCCAGCTTCCGCCACATATTTTGAATTTATGAACAGATGTTGACAAAGTATTGCATTGATGGTATAATTATTACAGTTTTATGATCGTAAGGTCAAAAAATACGCGATTCCGGAGACTGTAATGATGAATACACTCTGCAAACCATCGAAGCTGCGTGCCCTGGCCCTGCTGCTGCTGATTGCGGCGCTGCTGCCACTGCTTGCGCCCCAGGCGCGGGCCGAGGGTAGCTACAAGGCCGTGGTGGCGGTGGATTCCATGAAGGTATACGCCTCAAAGGCCCCCTATGACTACCTGGGCGCGCTGCCCAGGGGCACCGAGGTGAAGGTGAAGGGCGTCATGGGAAACGCGGCGCTGATCAACGTCGGCGGCAAATCCGGCATCGTCCAGGTCGCGGACCTGGCCGCGGCCAGCGAAACGACCCCGACCGACGAGGCCGACCTCAACCTGGCCCTCGTCGCCACCCGGGAGACCCGCCTCTACAAGAAGCCCAAGACCTCCTCCAGCTACGCCAGCGTGGCCGCGGGCACCAGCGTCACGGTGCTGGCGGTGAACGGCCAGTGCGCGAAGGTGCGCGTGGGCGGCAAGGTGGGCTACATGCTCTACAGCCACCTGGGCGAATCCGTCGCCGAAACCCCCACCGCCACCGACGAGCCGGTGCGCACCGGCAACGCACCGGTGGTGACGAACCAGTCCTCGCGGGTGTACGCCGACGCCGGCCTCTCCGGCGACAGCATCGCCGTGGACAAGGGCACGAAGATGACCCTGCTGGCCATCAAGGGCGATACCGCGATGGTCGAGCGCAACGGCGCCATCGGCTATATGGCCCTCTCCCACCTGGAAAAGGCCTCCGCCGAGACGACCAGCCGCACGGCCCGCAGCAATCCCTTCTCCGAGGGCAGCAACGAATACGTCATCTACGCCTTCCTGATCGGCGAGATGGGCTACAACCGCGCCGCCGCCATGGGTGTGATGGCGAACATCAAGTATGAATCCGGCTACAGGCCGGTCTGCGACGGCGACCGGGGCACCAGCTACGGCATCTGCCAGTGGCACGCCGGGCGCAAGAGCAGCCTGATCAGCTACTGCACCGAAAACGGCCTGGACTACAACACACTGGACGGCCAGCTGCGCTTCTTCAAATACGAGATCACCAGCCGGTACGCCACCGTGCACGCCTACCTGAAGGGCGTGGAGAACACCGCCGAGGGCGCCTACGACGCGGGCTACTACTTCTGCTTCAACTACGAGGCTCCCGCCGCCCGCACCAGCCAGTCCACCAAGCGCGCCACCTATGCCCGCGACACGCTGTGGGAGTTGAAATAAAACGGTTCTTCACGTCTTCCTCAGGATTCCCCCTGTCAGTCATCTTCGGCTGCCAGGGGCTGTTTATACTAAACTCAATCTAAATTGCAACCATCTGCGGGCGTCTTTTCCGCCCTGCCGTCGCCTCGCTGCGGTCAACGGTCAACGATGCGCTGCATCGCCTCCCTCCGCTCTGCTTAGGCAGAACGAAAAATCCGCTCCGCATATGTTCACTTTTAGATTGAGTTTAGTATTAAAACGCAGAACCATACAAGCAGGTATGTATTTGTAGGGGCGGCGTTGCGCCGCCCGCCGGGTACGACGATGCAAATCGTACAAGGGCGGGCGGCGCATCGCCGCCCCTACTATTGGGCAACAGCTTATTCTTTATGGGAAACAACCTCATCCGACCTCGCTTCGCTCAGGATGACAGGGTTTGCAACTCGCTGTCATCCTGAGCGAAGCGAAGGATCTGTACTTGTGATAAGCCGACTGCGTTTTGTCTGTTTCCAATTATTCCTCGATCGCGAACCGCCAGGCGCAATTGCAGCTGTCGTCGGTGATGTGGGGATAGCAGCTGACGCGCTGGCAGCAGATGCGGTCGTCGATGGCGCGGGCGAACTCGCCGAACTCCACCTCGCCCACCTGTTCGCAGGGATGCAGCGGCATGCCCTTTCGGGCGCGGGTATCCTGCACGCGGCAGTAGACCGTGCGGAAGACGACCGCGTTTTCGCCCTCGCGAACGAACTCGTGCCGGTTGTGATGGGCGTTGAAGCGCAGGTCCATGGCCCGCATGAGTCCCTCCAGGCCCGGGCGCTCGGCCAGGCCCAGGAACCGCTTCAGCCGTCGGGCCTCGATGGCGGTGTACACCCTCCACACGTCCACGTCGTGGCGCATGGCGGCGTCCATCCCCTGCTCCTTTTCCACCGACTGGAACCAGAGCCCGTCCAGCGCCAGCCAGTTTTTCGAGTACACGTTCACCAGGTCCATCAATTCTTCGCGACTCAGCCGCTCCAGATGCTCGTTTCCCATGGGCGCCCTCTATTCCTTTCGGCTGCTGCTGCCGCCGCGGCCGATCGGGAACTGGCCGATCCTCAGCGCCGTGCCGCCGAAGGGCACCAGCTCGATCACCTGCGCCTCGCTCTCGCGAATGGCGGGCACCATCGGCACGCTCCCGGCGCTGGCCCCGTCCATGTGCCAGTCCACCGGCGTGGCCTTCACCAGCACCTTCACCGGCGCGTCGCCCTTGCCGAAGGCGGCGGGCTCGCCCTTGGCGTAGACGGCCTTCATCGGCTCGTCCCGCACCAGCGCCCAGTTCCAGGGCGTTTCGGTGGTCACCTGCCAGGCGCCGTCGTCCAGCTTCTCCCACTGCTCCTCCGGCTGGAAGGCCATCAGCAGCGGGCCCAGCTCCACCGCGCCGGACTGGTGATACCACTTCGTCACCCGCGGCACCGTGGGCAGCTCCAGGCGGATCACGTCGCCCGAGCGCCAGCGGCGGCGCACACAGGTCACGTCCCCGGCACGCACCTGCATGATCTCGCCGTCGGGCAGATAGACCATCGGCTGGCGGGTCCAGAAGGGCATGCGCAGGTAGACCGGGAATTCGCAGGGCTGCTTCACCGACACCTGGATCTCCACCGACTGGCCGAAGGGATAGCCGCCGGACACCCGCAGCCGCGCCGGCACGCCGTCCAGCACCGCGCGCACCGTGCAGGGCGCATAGCTGACGGCCTGCAGCCCGCCGTCGCTGGTGGCATACCACAGCGAGGACGTGAAGCGCGGCCAGGCCTGGTGGCAGCTGGCCAGGCAGCAGCCGTCGTTCGGGGCCATGGCGAACAGGTTCGCGTCGTCCCCGTGATTGTACCACTTGCGCTTCTCGCGCGAGACCTTCACCTGGTTCACCTGCTCGTCGCCCTGATGGGCGGTCATATCGGCGGTGAAGGCGGCCGGCAGCGCGTTGTAGGCCAGCTTTTCCAGGATGTCGGCATAGTCCTGGCTGAAATCGCCCAGGCCCAGCAGCGCCTCCAGGGTGCTCATCAGCTCCACGATGGCGCAGAGCTCGCTGCCCTGGGTGGGGCTGTTACCGTTCAGGTGCTCGTCGCAGATGAACATGCCGCTGGCCACGCCGTGGTGCTTCACCAGCTTGGCCCATCCGAAGCGGAAGCCGCCCTGCTCCTTGAAGCCGGACTTGAACAGGTTGATGACCCCGGGAGCCTTCAGCCCCATGGCCAGATTCACGCCGTGGGAAAAGTGATACTGGGTGTGGAAGTAGGGCCTCTTTTCGCCGATCAGCGGCTCGTTTTTCTCCTCGCCCAGCGCCTCCTCCAGCCGGTCCCACTTCAGCGACTTGCTCATCGGCACGGTGTTGGCGAAGGTGTGGAAGTAGTTCGGCCAGTCCAGCGTCTGCCCCCGCAGCTTCCGGCACAGCTCGATCAGGTGCTTCTGCCCCGTGAGGTTGTACAGCCACAGCGCCAGCTCCATGTTCTCGCCGCCGCGGGCCACGGCCCACTCCTTCAGCGGATGCTCCTTCAAATTCGCGTACTGATACTTGAAGAACCGGTCCATCAGCACCAGCACCCGCTTGTCGCCGGTGGCGGTGAAATAGAGCCGCAGCGCCCGCAGCGCCAGGATCAGCGGCCAGTAATCCCCGTTCCCCTCCGGGCCGAACCAGCCGTCCTCGCGCTGGCTGGAGAGGATCCACTCCACATAGCGCTTCGCCTTGTCCTTCAGCGCCTCGTCGTCCAGCGTCCAGGCCAGCGCCACCAGCCCCTCCAGGTAATAGGGGGCGTGCTCGCCGCCGTCGCCCGGGCCGCCCAGCCAGCCGCAGTCCGCGCCCACGTCGGCCCAGGTCTCATCCAGCTTCGCGGTCAGGCCGTCGCGCTGGGTTTCAAGCTGTTCCAGCAGCCAGTCCTCCGGCCGGATGCTGCCCAACGGCAGCGGAGAGAGGGTGTTGGGCGTCAACGGGGCCCGGTTGAAGATAGGCTTCATAACGATACTCCTTGCAGTCGCGTTGGTAATTCTTTAGCAACGTTCTATCGATCCAAGTGTGGAGCTTGGAGAGTGGCGTGTGGAGTGAGACAGCCTGAAGGACCTGTCCCGAGCCATCTGAACCCCGCTCTCCACACTCCTCACTCAAATATGTGGTATTCGCACTCGATCCTGCCGTTGTAGTAGCGGCGGCGGCGGGTGGCGCGGCGGCCGTACTCCTTTTCGAAGCCCGTGTCGGCGCTGAACGCGCACAGCTTCCAGCCGGGAAAGCGCTTTTGCAGCGCCCCGAGCTGTCGGGCCACGGCGTGGGCGGCGCGGGCGTTGTCCAGGCGCTCGCCGTAGGGCGGGTTGGCGATGAACACGCCCGTCTCCCCCTTCGGCACATCCCCCTGCATTAGGTCTGCTCCCGACAGAAGGTCTGCCCCCGGCAGAAGGTCTGCCCCCGGCATCACGTCCCGCATGTCCTTCACGCCCAGGCCGATGCGCCCGGCCAGCCCCGCCTGCTTCACGTGGCGCGTGGCCAGCTCGATGGCCTCGGGGTTGATATCGCTGCCGGCGATCGACAGAGGGCGCTTCAGGCCCTCCTCGAACTTCTTCCTCGCCTCGGCGCGGATGGCCTCCAGCGCCTCATGCGGCACGCACGGCCAGGCCTCCATGGCGAATTTCCGCGTCAGCCCCGGCGCGCGGCCCAGCGCGATGAACGCCGCCTCGATCAGGATCGTGCCCGTGCCGCAGCAGGGATCGTACAGCGGCTGCCAGGGATGCCATCCGCTCTGCAGCACCAGCGCCGCCGCCAGGGTCTCCCGCAGGGGCGCCTCGCCGTTCCAGGTGCGATAGCCCCGCTTGGACAGCGGCTCGCCGGAGGCGTCCAGCGCCACGGTCACCACGTCGTTGCGGATGGATACGTCCACCTGAAACAGCGCGCCGGTCTCGCTGAACCAATCCGCGCCGTAGGCGGCCTTCATCCGCTCCACCATGGCGCGCTTGGCGATCTTCTGCACGTCCGACGGGCTCATCAGCTGGCTCTTGACGCACTTGGCGCGGATGGGAAAGCCCGCGTCCTCCGGGAGCAGCTTCTCCCACGCCACGGCCTTCACGCCCTGAAACAGCTCTTCGTAGGTGCGCGCCTGGAACTGGGTCATCACCAGCAGGATCCGGTCGCAGGTGCGCAGCCACAGGTTCGCGCGGAAGGCGTCGGCAAAGTCGCCCTCGAACTCGGCGCCGCCCACGTCCAGCACGCGCACGCTCCGCATGCCCAGGTGCTTCAAATCCCGGCCGGTCATGCCCTCCAGTCCGAAGGCCGCGCTCGCAATCCACTTCATCGCCATTCAACCTCGTCGTCTTGTGAAAACCAAAAGGCTTCCCTATTGTTCCACAATCCATTATAAATGAAAAACGCCCATCCCGCAAGGGTTCTGGGCCGCAACCAAACATTTAACCAACGGGCCCGGGGATGAGGGCGCGGGATGAGGGGAACGGCAAAGGGACGCCATGCAGCGTCCCTTTTTCGTTCCGGCCATCCGGCCCCTTCACCCGTTGCTCCCGTCGTTGTCGATGTTGCCGCGATAGTATTCCAGGATCTCGTGCCACCAGGGGAACAGCACGTCGTCCGGCGATCGATAGATCTCGTGCCGCGCGCCATGTACGAGCTTGCGCTGGCCGTTCTTCAGCCGCGCCGCAAAGGCCTTCTGCGGCCCGGGCAGCACGGAGCCGTCCCGCTCGGCGGTGTAGAGGCGCACGGGGGCGTCGATCTTCTCCACCGCGCCCGCCTCCAGCACCATCCGCGAGGCGCGCAGCGCCTCGGCGGTCCAGCCGTAGGTGGGGCCGTTGTTGTGGAAGGCGGGATTGGCAGCCTTCACGGCGTCGTACCAGTTGAAGCGCTCCCTGCCGGAGGCGGCCGAGGTGTCGAAATCCTCCGGCCCGGAATAGGGCCTTGAGACGAAGATGCGCTTCTTCGACGCGCCCAGCGCCCCCGCCCCGCCGCACAACATCCGCGCCGCCCACTGGGGCAGGCCGCTGAGGTTCGGCGCGATCATCGGCGCGCAGAGCGCCACCCGCCGGAACACGCCACCGTGCCGCTCCAGAAACAGCGAGGACACCGCGCCGCCCATCGAATGGGCGAACAGGAACCAGGGCTTCGGCATCGCCGCCAGCCGCTGCTGCACCACGATCTCCATGTCCCGCACGTATTCGTTGAAGTCGTCCACGTGGGTCACGGAATTCTCCGCCAGCCCCGGCGCGCGCCAGGACCGGCCGTGGCCCCGCTGGTCGTAGGCCAGCACGCTGAAGCCGCAGGTCATCAGCGAGTGGATCAGCTCCGCGAACTTGTCCGCGTTCTCGGTGAAGCCGTGCACGATCAGCACGGTGCCCGCGGGCAATTCCGCGTCAAACCGGCTGGTGAACAGCGGGCGGCCGCCGTCCCCCATGACCGTCTCGTCGCTCCGCCACGCGTTGATGCGGGGCACGACGACCCGGTCCATCGTCTCGGCATAGCGCTCCGACAGCGCCAGCCCGTCGGGGTTGAGGCGGGGGTTGGACATACGACGCTCTCCTTTCATGAGAGGGAGTAGGCAGTAGGCAGTAGGGAGTAGGGAGTAGGGCGGAGTTGGGCGCTCCCCCTCTCCTTCATTATTTCCGCAGGATTCTCGCGTAGACCTTCTTTTCATTGTACAGCATGAACAGCACGCCGCCGAGGACGCAGACCGCGGCCGCGGCGATGGCCGTGATGCGGTAGCCCGCGCCGGTCTCCTGGCCGATGGTGGCGAAGGCCGTCACCAGCAGCATGGCGATGGACTGGCCCAGCTTGAAGGCGAAGGTACGCGCCGCGAAGAACATGCCGCTGCGGTTCTCGCCGGTCTCCAGCGCGTCGCACTCGGAGATATCCGCCACCACGGCCTGGGGCAGGATGCCGAAGATGGCCATGGCCGGGGCCGCCACCACGCACAGGATGTAGCCCTGCACGGCCGGGGGAATCGGCAGGCCGCTTCCGAAGAAGGCCGTGTAGACGAAGCTGACGGTGAACACGACGAACGCGAACAGGATCAGCTTCTTCTTGCCGAACTTCGGCGTCAGCTTGTTGATCGGGATGTAGAACACCACGCTCAGCGCCGTCATCAGCACGAAGTAGACCGTGCTCATGCCCTCCTCCAGCTTGAGCAGGCTGGTGACGAAGAAGGGCAGCGCCGTCTGGAACATCGTGATGCCCAGGAAGTAGGCGATGTCGCTGGCCACGAACACGCGGAAATCCTTGTTCCGGAAGGTGGCCGTCAGCGACTTGATGGCCGTGGATTCGCTGGGCGCGGCCACCACGTAGTCCTTTTCCCGGATGGTGAACACCGGCACGAACATGCAGATCATGCCGATCACCGCCATGCCGGTGAAGGTGAGCCGGATCGCCAGCACGCGCTCCAGCCCCATGCCCTGAAGCATGCCCCAGATCACCGGCGCGAGATACGCCATCGCCATGCCGGCGATGTAGGTGAAGCTGATGGAGGTGGAGATGGCCATGCGGGTCTTCTGGTCCGCGCCCAGCTCCGGGATCAGCGCGTTGTAGGGCGTGCAATACATCGTCATGAACAGGTAGAACAGCATCAGCATCACGAACAGGAAGCCGGCGTTCAACCAGCTTTCGCCGTTCACCGGCGACCAGAACGTGAAAATGCAGGCCAGCGCGAAGGGCACCGCCGCCAGTCGCATGAAGGGAATGCGCCGGCCGTCCTTGCTCTTGCAGCGGTCTGACATCGAGGCGATCAGCGGATCGGTGACGGCGTCGAAAATGCGCCCGAAGGCGGTGATCGCACCCAGGATCGTCAGCACGCCGAAGATCGCCAGGCCCTGCGGGATGAAGATGGGCTGGCCCGCCTGCTGGGTGGCCAGGTCCGGCTGGTAGTAATTCACCAGCCAGCTGGAAATCAGCGCCGCCAGCACCGACCAGCCGAACTGGCCGATCGCAAAGCACCAGACCTTGCCCGTGGATAGCTTCTTGATGGGATTCATGGTTTCCTCTCCCCCTGTGTGTTGATAATCAATACACATATTTTAACATAGAAATGCGCGCGGGGCAAGGGAAAAGTGCCGTTCCCGGCCGGGGCATATGGACATTGTACACGCGGCATGGTATAATATTATAGAGTAATAATAGTGTATTTGATTACTGGACAAGGGGGCTTTCGCATGGCAGCGAAGCAAAGGGCCGGCGGCCTGGATCGGCGCAGCATCTCGATACGCAGCGTCCAGCTGGTCGTCGCGTGCGTCACGCTGCTGATCTCCGTGCTCCTGCTGGTCGCCACGTTCACCGCCAAGACCGGCTATACCCGGATGCGTGAAAACACGGACAACTACATCCAATGGGAGCGCGACGCCAAGGATCTTCAAATCGCCTCGGACTATCTGACGGAGCAGGCGCGCTGCTTCGTGGTGACGGGCAAGCGCGACTATCTGGACAACTACTTCGAGGAGGTGAACGTCGCGCGCCGGCGCGAGACGGCGCTGGAGAACATCCACGCCTTCCTGGGCAATTCCCCCGCATTCCTCTCGCTGCAGGCGGCCATGGACGAATCCGTGGCCCTGATGGACCGGGAATACTACGCCATGCGCCTGGCCGTGACGGCCTTCGGCTATGACTACACCGAATTCCCCGAGGCCATCCAGCGGGTGGAGCTCTCGGAGGAGGACGCGCTGCTGTCGCCGCAGCGACAGGCGGAGACGGCGCGGTCGAAGGTGTTTGACGACGTGTATCACCAGCGCAAGCAGGTCATCACCGAAAACGTGCTGAACTGCCTTGCCACCCTGGCGGACGACATCGGCCAGCAGCAGACGCGCACCGCCGACGGCCTGAACGACGTGCTGTCCCGCCAGCGGCTGCTGATCCTGGCCGCCATCGGCGTCACGCTCTTGATGCTGGTGGTGACGATGCTGCTGGTGGTCAGCCCGCTGCTGAGGGCCGTGGTCTACATCCGCGCGGACGAGCCGATCCCCGTCAAGGGCTCCAAGGAATTCCAGTTCCTGGCCCGCACCTACAACCTGATGTACGAGTCCAACCGCGAGCAGAAGGAGCACCTGGCCTTCGAGGCCACCCATGACGCGCTCACCGGCCTGTACAACCGCAACGGCTATGACTTCATCCTGAAGAACACCGACTGGGACACCTCCTGCCTGCTGCTGTTTGACGTGGACAAGTTCAAGCCCGTCAACGACACCTACGGCCACGAGATGGGCGATCGCATGCTGAAGCAGGTCGCCAAGAGCATCCGGGACAGCTTCCGCAGCCAGGACTACGTGTGCCGCATCGGCGGCGACGAATTCGCCGTCATCATGGGGCACACCGATTCCAGCCACGCGGAGCTGGTGCGCGGCAAGGTGGGGCGCATCAACGAGGCGCTGGCGGCCGCGGCCTCCGACGGGATCCCCCTCACCCACGTCAGCTGTGGCGCGGCCTACGGCGGCGAATCCAGGTCCTACGAGACCATCTTCGAAACCGCCGACGCCGCCCTCTACCGCGTCAAGAATCGCGGCGGCGGCGGTTGCGAGGTGGCGGCATAGGCGGTTTTGCCCGCCGATATGCAACGGGGCTGCCTGAAAACGACCGCTTTGCGTCGTTTTCAGGCAGCCCCGTCTTCGGCCTTTCCCCGCCTCTACAGGCTCCGGATCAGCTTCACGCACCGGCCCAGCACCTTCACATCCTGGATGGTGCCGACGGCGGCGGTGAACTCATGGTCAAAGGCCTGCATCTGGATGCGGCCGCCGTCCAGCTTGAGCAGCTTGCGCACCATGCGCTCGCCCCTGTGCTCCACCAGCATCAGCGCGCCGTCCTCGGCCTTCGCGGTGGGCACCACCAGCAGCAGGTCGCCCGCGTGGACGCGAAAGCCCCGCAGGCTGTCGTCCGGCGCGCGATAGTACAGCACCTTGTCCGGCGCGCCGCCCTCGATCTTGCCGCCCACGATGGGCGTGAGCACGTGGTCGATCACCAGGCCGTCCGGCGACATCACCGGCACCCGTTTCACCACGCCGTTCAACGCGTCCAGCCAAGCGTCCGAGGATTCCTCGACGGCCTTGCGCGCGTTCTCCTCCTGCTCCTTCGCGTCCAGCACGTAGGCCCGGGGCCGGGGCCGCAGCTTCACCTCCGGCTCCGCCGCCACCTCCAGCTCCGTGGAAACGGGGTTCGCCACGCCCAGCACCTTCAATATCCGCTGCGCCTGGTCGTCGGAGACGATCCTCCGCCCCGATTCCACGTCGCGAATGAAGCTCTCCGCCAGGCCGCACTTCTTGCCCAGCGCCTTCTCCGTCAGCTTCGCCCTGACGCGCGCGCTGCGGATGGTATCGCCCAATCGGCTCATGTCTCTATGGTTCCTCCCCGAAATTCATTTCTCCGGTCTCCAGGATCAGCCCGTTCCCGTCCTCGTCCTCCGGCGCTTCGCTGGGCGCGGGCGTCTCCTCGCCAAATTCCTCGGTTGCCTCCGGCGGCTCCGCCTCGGGCAGCTCGTCGGTCAAGACCGCCTCACCGGCGGGCAGCCAGGCCGCTTCTCCGTCCCACTGGACGACGATCCAGCCCGCGTCCGCTTCGACGACCTCCAGCCAGATCCCCTGCGGCAGCACGGCCAGCGGCTCCAGCGCCGCGTCCGCCGCGCCGAACAGCCGCGCGCCTTCGACAGCCGTCACCGCGTACTTCGGCACCGGCGTCGGCTCGGGCGTGGGTTCGGCGGTCGGCTCAGCGGTCGGCTCGGGTGTCGGTTCGGCGGTCGGCTCGGGCGTGGGTTCCAGCGTCGGCACAGGCGTCAGTTCCGGTGTCGGCGCAGGCGTCAGTTCCGGTGTCGGCGCAGGCGTCGGCGTGGGAATCGGCGTCGGCTCCGGCGTCTCCTCCAGCACCAGGCCATCTGCCACCTCAATGGCCGGCGGGGCCAGCACCGCCGTGGGCGCGGGCGTCGGCGTGGGGATGAACGGCGTGGGCGTCGGCGCGGGCTCGTAGCTCACCACGGTCTCGGTGCCGGTGAAGAAGCCCAGATAGCGCTTCTCCGCAAAGCCGGTCAGGTTGTTGTACTGCACCTGCGTCCAGGCGCCGTTGTCGCTGAGCACCTTCACGATGACGTTCTTGTACAGCTTCGTCAGGCTCTTGCCCTTCTTGCTGCCCTTGGCGCGCAGCTTGGTGTACTTCTTGGCTGTCACCCGCGCCATGCTGACGTTCCGGGTGCTGGTGTGCAGCTCATAGGCCGTGGCGCCGAACTGCGCCTTCACCTCGGCGGCCTTTTTGATGGCCGCGTCCTGCAGCGCCGTGTCGGCCTTGCCGGTGACGGGCAGGTTGAAATCCTGCTGATACAGCTTCACCGCGGCGGTGGTATCGGCCTTGAAGCTGCCGTCCACGGCGCCGCCGTAGAGCTTCAGGTCCGCCAGGGCCTGCTGCAGCACCTTCACCGCCGGGCCCTGCCAGCCCTCCACGAGGGTGCAGCTCGTGCTGGTGGGGGCGTTGGAGGCGAAGATGCGGTCCCACAGCGCGTTGTTCACCTTGCCGGTCTTCTTGACGCCGATGGCCGCCTGGAACGCGCAGACCGCCGTCTTGGTGGCCTTGCCGAACTTGCTGTCCACCGCGCCGCCATAGTAGCCCAGGCCCCGCAGCTGGTTCTGCAGCTGGGTGACCTGCGCCCCCTTCTTGCCGCGGGAGAGGTTGATCTTCACCGGCTGGGCAGGCGTGGTGCCCTCCGCGCGGCCCATGAAGTGGTCATAGGTCTCGTTGTCGCGCGAGAAGCTCTTGTTCAGCAGCCGCTTGCGCAGGTCCGTGTTGGTGCTGCCGGCGGCGAACACCTTGCACTTGGTGCCGGCGGGGCAGTTCTGGGCGATCCACTTCGCGTCGTCCACGCGCAGGCGCACGCAGCCGTGGCTGGCCTTTCTGCCCAGCGCGTTCACGGAAGAGCTCGTGGGGCCCCTCTTCGAGGACGAGTACAGCACCGAATGGAACAGCACGCCCTTGTAGATGCGGGTGGCCCACTTCGCGTAGCAGTTGTACACCGGGAAGTAATACCACTCGGTGCGCTCGGTGCTGTAGGTCTTGCCGGGCAGCGAGAACGTGCCCGACGGCGTGGGCGTGGAAGATTTGCCCGTGGAGCAGATCATCTGCCGGACGACGCCCGAATCCGAGGTATTGCCGTTGACGTACACCGTGACGATCTGGTTCGTGGTATCCACGGTTATGTAGTATTTCGCGGCCGCGTCCGCCGTCATCCCGGCGATGGGCAGGGCCGTCAACACCAGCGCGCAGAGCGCCAGCAGGCAGAGGATGCGCTTCAAACGCACAAAAATCCCCCCGTTTACAAAATGGTACCTCCATTTTAGCACAACGAGGGGTCAATTTCAAGCAGAATTGTAATATTCTGGAAATATTCTATCATATTTTTGCAATTATTGGCGTCACGCGGCGTTCCGCTCCCGGCGGCGCTGCTCCCGTTCCACGCGGCGCAGGCTGCGCTCGGCCAGCTTCAGCAGGTGGTCGAAGCCGTCGTTGATCAGGCCGTCCCGGGTGAACAGGAAGACCCCCGCCGCCAGCATCAGCAGCAGCGCGCCCACGCCGCTGAGGGTCAGCAGCTTGGAATTCAGGATGCCGCCCATGACGACCGGCACCGGCGACAGGATGCACAGCACCGTTCCATAGATGACGCTCTGGCGGAAGGCGGGCTGGAACTGACGCTTCTGCTCCAGAACGGCCTCGCGCAGGGACGAAGTCAGGGCAAAGGGCGTCTTTTCCACGTAGTCATACTTCTGCGCGTTCATCCGCGCGGAGATAAAGATGGCCACCGCCGCGGCGATCATCCCCAGCAGCAGCGCGATGCCCAGCGCCACGGAGAGGCCCGCCGGCAGCGGAAGCCCCATCAGCGCCATCATCGGCGCCGGGCAGGCCACGCACAGCCCCGCGCCCAAGGCGTTCATCGGCGCGCACCGGCGGCGGTTTTCCAGATAGCGGAACACCTCGCCCTCGGCGAGCAGGCGCAGACCGTTTTCGTCCACCTCCGGCGCGTCCTCCTCCGCGTCCTCCACCAGCCTGAGCTCCGGCGCGTCCTGGGGCGCGATGCCCACCAGCACCGGCATGTCGGCGTCGTCCCGCAGCAGGGAATCGGTGCTGACGCCAAACAGCCGGCTCAGCGCCACGATCTTGTCCACGTCCGGCTGGCTCGCGCCGCTCTCCCACTTGGACACCGACTGGCGCGACACGTCCAGCCGCTCCGCCAGGTCCTCCTGTGACCAGCCCGCCTGCCTGCGCAGCGCCGCGATCTTGTTTGAAAGCATGGGTTCGCCCTCCCTTAAAAATGATGCCGTCATTATACGCCCCGAACGCCGGTTGCGCCACCAACCGCGCTTGACATTGAGGCTGTCAACCGGCGGTTGACAGCCTCAATCGGTCCCGATCATTCCAGCGGCGCCACATATTCGAAGGGCATGTCTTCGGCGATGTCCTCCACGGCGTCGTTCCACCGCAGGTTGCCGTCGGCGTCCAGCTCGAACAGGGCCGCGCCGTCGTTGTACAGCAGCTCCTCGGAGGCGATTTCGCCGTCCTCGCCGTAGAACACGTCCTTCTTCGTCGCCCCGCCCACGGAGATCAGCGCGTCCATCTCCTCGTCGTAGACGCAGGTATAGTCCCAGACGATGCTGTCCGCGGCGCTGTTGCCCCACAGGACATTGACGCGCCAGGCGTCGTCCTCAGGCTCGATCTCGATCGTGGCGCGCCCGGCGGCCCAGCGGCCGGCGAAGCGCGCGGCCAGCTCCGCCTCCCCGTCGTCCACGCGCTCGAAGGCCATGCCGTCCCCGGCGTTCTCCTTTCCGTCTTCCCAGACCAGGCAGCCGTTGCCGTCCAGCCGGAACACCGCCGAGCCATCGGTGTACAGCACGTCGGCGGACTGCTGCTCGCCGCTTTCGTCGAACACCACGTCGGTTCGCGTGGCCTCGCCCACGGAGGTCAGCGTGTTCTCATATTCGTCGAACACGCAGGTATACACCCATTCCGACGTTTCAAACGCGCTGCCGCCCCAGTAGACCAGCACCTGCACGTCCTCGCCGGCGGGGCTGATCTCGATGGTGGCGCGGTCGCACTGCCAGGTGCCCAGGAAGGCCTTGGCCGCCTCCCAGTACTCCGCCTGCTCCGCGTCGGACAGCCGCTGGAGCGCCAGGTTTTCAAACAGTCCCTCGGAATCGTACCAGATCAGGAAGCCCTCGTCGTTGAAGGCGAAGGTGGCGGTCAGGCCCTCGGCCACCCGCTCCGAGGCCAGCTCGCCGTTCTCATAGTGGTCGAGATAGCGCTCGCCGCCCTCGCAGACCAGCGCGTCCTGCCCGGCGTCGTAGACGCAGGTCTCATAGGTCCACACGTCGCTGTCGTCTCCCCCGTCGCCGCGCACGGCGCTGCAATGGAAGAAGCCGTCGTCATACCAGATCTCCACGGCAACGTTGCCGTCCACCCACACGTCCTCAAAGCGGTCGATCAGCGCCTGATCCGGCGCCATCGGCTCTCCGAGCGCCGCCGTCAGGCCCGGCAGCGCCAGCGCCAGCAGCACACAAAGCAGCTTCCTCATGGCATTTTCCTCCTCGCGGGTCGGTCGTTCATATCTAGAGTGTGTTTCTAAAATCCCGATCGACTTGCAGCCAGTAAGCCTTCGGAAAAGCGCCTTGAAATGCAGCCTGATACCCTCGAAACTGCACATCCTCGACTTTAGAAACACACTCTAATCGCTCCCCGGTCATTATACCACAGGCTCAGGCATTGCGCAATTTTTCCAGCCAGTGGGTGAAGCGCGGCTCCGGCTCCGCCTCAAAGAGCATGCGCTCGCCGGTCGTGGGATGCTCAAAGCCGATGCGATAGGCGTGCAGCAGCTGCCCGCCCTTCACCGGCCAGGGCGACTTCTTCGGCCCGTACACCGGGTCGCCCAGCACCGGATGGCCGATGGACGCCATGTGCACGCGGATCTGGTGCGTGCGGCCCGTGGTGAGCCGCGCCTCGATCAGCGTCGCGCCGCGCAGCCGCTCCAGCACGCTCCAGTGGGTGACGGCCTCGCGGCCGCCCGGCACGATGGCCATCTTCTTGCGGTCGGTGGGGTGCCGCCCGATGGGGCCCTCCACGGTGCCCCCGTCCTCCCGGAAGCCGCCGATCACGATGGCGCGGTAGGCGCGCTGCACCGTGTGGGCCCTGATCTGTTCGGAGAGGGAGAGGTGCGCCCGGTCGTTCTTCGCCACCAGCAGGAGGCCGGAGGTGTCCTTGTCGATGCGGTGCACGATGCCGGGGCGGATCTCCCCGCCGATGCCGGAGAGTTTGTCCAGCTTCGCCAGCAGCGCGTTCACCATCGTGCCGGTCTCGTTTCCGGCGGCGGGGTGCACCACCATGCCGCTGGGCTTGTAGACCACGGCCAGGTCCGCGTCCTGGTAGACGATCTCAAGCTCGATGTCCTCGGCCAGGGCCGCCGTCGGCAGCGCCGCGGGCACCTCCACCCGCACGGCCATGCCCGCCTTCAGCTTAAAGCCCGCCTTGGCCTGGGGCGCGCCGTCCACCCGCACGCGCCCGTCCTTCATCAGGGCCCCGGCCCGCGAGCGCGTCACGTCCGCCAGCGCCGCCGCGAACACGTCCAGGCGCTCGCCGTCGGACTCCGGGGGAACGATGGCATCGAAGATCATTGGTTCAGACATGGAAACCTCTTTCCTGGAGCGCGGCACGTGGATTGAAACCGCCATTCCTCATTCAATCGACCGCATCGCGCTTCCTCTTCTCCTCGACCCACGCCCCGACGATCACCAGCGCCGCCCCGGCGCAGATGCACACGTCGGCGACGTTGAACACGGCGAAGCGGACGAAGGCAAACTCGATGAAATCGGTGACGCCGCCGGTGGCGATCCGGTCGTACAGGTTGCCGAAGCCCCCGCCGACGATCAGCCAGAGGCCCGCCCGGGTGATTCCGGAGGTCTTGGGCCGGGCGACCAGCCAGCCCACGAGGCCCGCCACCAGCGCGGCGGTGACAAGCGTCAGCGCCAGCGACTGGCCGGAGAGCATCGAAAAGGCCATGCCCCTGTTTTCCACGGGCCGCAGGTTCAAAAGCCCCGGCACCAGCGCCCCCGGGCGGCCCGCGCGGATCACCCACAGCTTCGTCAGCCGGTCCGCCAGCGCCGCCAGCAGCGCGATCCACCAGCCCCTACATCCTCGCCTCAATCGCATGTATGACCTCCGCCAGAAAACCGCCGATCAGCGGTATGTTTTCCACCACCAGCCCCCGCAGCAGCACCGCCAGCAGCGCGCCCAGCACCGAAAAGCCCAGCGTGAACCCCAGCCCCCGGCACACGCCGAAGAGCAGGTTGCGCCACAGCGCCCGCCGCCAGTTCGACAGGTAGGCCACGTATTCCTCCAGCCGCATGCGCTCCAGCGTCGAAAGCAGCGCGTCGATGCGCGCGCGATCCCGTCCGGTCACGGCAAATCCCCCCTTAATTGGTTAGATTTGCCAGCTTCCCGGGCAAATATGCGCCTTTGCCAACGCAGGGGCGCCGATGCGGCGCCCCTGCCCAGGATCTGACGGGTTTCTACACGATCAGAACAGCCCGTTGCTGTCGCGCAGCGCGGTGGTCTGGGCGTCGATCAGGCGGCTGAACTCCGCCTTATAGTTGGCCGCGGAGGTCTTCAGCGCCTCGAAGCGCTGCTCCAGCGTGCTCACGCGCTCGCGGGCCTCGGCGGTGGCCGTCTCGGCATCCTGCTTGGCCTGGGCCAGCAGCGCGTCGGCCTTCTCGCGGGCGGAGACGGTGATCTGGTCGGCCTGCACCTGGGCGTCGCCGACGGTCTTCTGGGCCTTGCGGTTGGCCTCCTCCAGGGTCTCGTCCGCGATGCGCTGCGCGCCGATCAGGCTCTCGCGCATGGCGTTCTGCAGGTTGGCAAAGTAGCTCTTCTCGTTGTAATCGGGCGTCTTGGCCTCGGCGGCCTCCGCCGCCAGGCGCGCGGCCTTCACGTCGGCCTCCAGCGCCTTGATCTGCTTGTTCAGCTCCAGGTTCTCGCGCACGAGGGTCGCCATCTGCTCGGAGATCTCGTCCAGGAAATCGTCCACCTGCTCGATGTTATAGCCGCCGCTGGCCTGGGTGCCAAATTCCTTCTCCTGAATGTCCTTCACGCTGATCGCCATGTCGATAACCGTCCTTTCATTCGCTGATGTGTATGTCGATTCTACTGCAAACAAGTTCGACGCCAAGGCGGCGTTTCCTGCAAAATAACGCGACGTTACGCATTATTTTCCACTGCCGCCATATTTGAACACCGTCACGACCTGTCGGCCCCGGCGGGATTCGCCCCCAAACGACTCCACGCGGATGCGGCCGTGGCCCCGGGCGGAGATCAGGTCGCCCTCGTTCAGCCGCGCGTCGGCATGGGTGTTGATCGCGTGGTTCAGCTTCACCAGCCCCGCCGCGATCAGCTTCTGCGCCTCGCCGCGGGAGAGCCGGCACGCCGCCGCCAGCACCGCGTCCAGCCGCTCCTGCTGCACCGTCAGCCGCAGCGCCTGCCCCTCCGGGGGCGAAAGCACCGGCGCCTCGTCCGTCACCGTCACCTTCACCGCGGCGCGGCCCGCGCCCTCCAGCGTGGCGGCGATATAATCCGCCATGTCCGACAGCGCGAACAGGTAGGCGCACTTCCCGCCCCGGTGCTCGCCCATGGCGATATCGCCGGTCACCTCGCGGTCGATCCCCAGGCCCATCACCGCGCCCAGCAGGTCGCGGTGGCCGGGGTTGGCGAACTTCCCGTTCCAGTCGATCCGAAGCGTCGAAATCGGATAGGCCCACGCCTCCGGCGCCTCGTCCGCGTAGAAGGCGGCCACGACGCGCTCCGCGTCCTCAAAGCCGCCCCAGAACGCCACGCGCGCCCCTGCCCGGTTGGCGGCAGCCCTGGCCGCGTCCCGCTGCGTCGGCTCCAGAAAGCGGGTGCAGCACACGCGGCCCGTGTGCGCGGCCCGCAGCGCCAGCTCGCCCAGGCGCTTCTCCAGCGCGTCGCCCGTCATAGCGCCCTCGCCAGGATGAGGTACAGCCGCCAGAGCAGCCGCGCCAGCAGCTGATAGCCCAGCACGGCAAACAGCATCGTCAGGTCCACCGGCGCGTTGAAGTGGCGCATCACCTTCATCGACAGCCTCTGGAACGGCGAGACGAAGGGCTGTATGAACCGGCGCAGCCAGAAGAACGCCTGGAAGTTCGGCCGGAACCAGCTCAGCACGCAGTAGAGCACGATGCCCCACGTGATCAGGCGCAGGAAGATGGTCGCCGCGTAGAACACCTCGTACAGGCCCAGCATAGCGTCACCCGCCCTTCACACCGTTTCCGTTCCCCGAAGTCTGGAGTGTGCAGTTTCGAGCGTAGTTGGCTGCATCTCAAGGCGGTTTTCCGCAGGTTTACTGGCGGTAAATCAAGGAAAAGCAACGCAGAAATGCAGCCAAATCCGCTGAAAATGCGCTTCGGGGATTTTAGAAACACACTCTAAAACCGCGTGTCCATGTCATACGCCTCGTTGATCTCCACGCTCATCGGCGCGACGAGGTAGGTCTTGTCCGAGGCCTTGCGGATGGAGGCGTGCAGCGCGAACACCGCGCCGGAGAGCGTGTCCACGGCGCGCTGGAGCAGGCGGCCGTCCAATTCGTCCATCGTCAGCACCACGGTGTTGTTGGCGATCAGCTGGTCGATGACCTCGCAGCAGTCCTCCAGCGTGTGCAGCGAATACATCACGGTGCGGCTGCGGGGGCTGACGCGCATGCGCTGGGGCGCGGTTCGCGCGGGCACGTTGCCGGACGAGGCCGCGTAGCGGGAATCCGGCTGGCTGTAGCGCGAGGAAGGCCGCGTGGAGCGCGGGGCGCCGTAGCTGGAATCGTCAAAGCGGGATTCCGTGCGGCGTTCGCCAGCGCGATAGTCGTCATAGCCGCGGCTGGCGCGGGACGAAGCCTGGCTCCGGCTCTCGTAGCGGCTCTCATACCGGCTGGCGCTGTCATAGCGGCTGCGCGTGCCGGAATCCGGCAGCCGGCGCTGGGCGGGCTGTCGGGTGTTCGTCGCCGGGCGGGTCTGCCGCGAGGGCGTGTAGGTCGACTTCCGGCCATAGCTGTCGCCGGCATACTCCTCGCCATAGGTGTCGCGGGTGTCCTCGTCGTCCACCAGCCCGATGAAGTTGAGCAGCTTGTTGAAGCCGCCGGATTTATTGCGCGCCATGGTATCCCCTCTTTATAACAAACGTCGGTATGCTATTGATAATGTCTCGCGCCGAACAGCGCCCGGCCCAGCCGCACCATCGTCGCGCCCTCCTCGGCGGCGACGATCGCGTCGTCGGACATGCCCATCGAAAGCGTGCGCATTTCCACGTCCGGCAGGTCCATGTCCCGCAGGCGCTCGAACCACTCGCGCATGCGCCGGAAGTACGGCCGCACGGCCTCGGGGTCCTCCGCGATGGGCATGATGGCCATCAGCCCCCGCACATGCAGCCCCGGCAGCTCCCCGCACAGGCGCAGCAGCGGCAAAAGCCCTTCCTCGTCCACGCCGGATTTCTGGCTCTCCCGGGCGATGTTCACCTGCACCAGCACCGGCATCTCCACCCCCGCGGCCACGGCTCGACGGGAGATCTCCCGCGCCAGGGTCTCGCGGTCCACCGACTGGATCATGGCGACCCTGTCGATGATGGGCCTGACCTTGTTGGTCTGCAGCTGGCCGATCAGGTGGATGCTGTAGCCCGGGTTCAGGTCGTCGATCTTGCCCAGCAGCTCCTGCACCCGGTTTTCGCCCAGGACGCGAATGCCGCCCTCCCAGGCCAGGTTGATCGTGGCGGCGTCCACGGTCTTCGACACGGCGCAGATCTCACATCCACCCCACCTTGCCGAGGCTTCGCCGATGCGCTCGCGCCAATGAGCGATATTGCTCAACAGTTCTTCGCGGTTCAAATCCCGTACTCCTTACTAGCAGGTTTTGCGGCCAGATGGCCTGCCATCAAGCAAAATCTGTTTGAGCGTCCGCAGAGCGGACTGAGGGCGAGGCCATTTGACTGGCCCGCCCGAAACCCGCGGGCAGCGACAGCGGGCACGCGGGGCGATCGAGGGAGTGGCAGTGGCGGGGGAGCCTGCTCCCCCGTCCACATTACTTGATCAATACCGTCTGTCCCAGCTGCAGCGCGCCCTCGACCAGCGGCTGGATCATGGCGATGGTGCCGTCGGTGGAGAGCACCTCCACGGGCACGAACGTGCCGCCGGGCACGTCGTAGAGCCACACGCCCATCTGGCCGTTTTCGTTGTAGAGTGCCTCCACGCGCACGGACAGGCCGGTCAGCTCGATGTTGAACTGGGCCAGGCCGCTGCGGCGGTAGATCAGCGGGCCGATGGGGTCGCTGATTTCGAACACGGCCAGCGTGGTGTCGCCCTCCTTCTGGACGCTGTACACCGAGGCCGTGTAGATCAGGTCGTCGTAGCCCTCCATCTGCATGTAGTAGTTGTCCTGGCCCACCACGGGGGTCCAGGTGCTGCCGTTGAAGAGCACGGCCACGTACCAGTGATCCTGGTCCACGATGCGATAGACGCCGGTGTTCCGGGTCTGGCGCGTGTTTTCCAGGGCGTCGCCGGCCAGCACCGCGCGCACATCGGCGATGCTCAGCGCGTTCAGGCCCGCCGGGGTCAGGTCGTTCTCATAGCCGTCGATGTAGAACGAGACCACGCCCTCCCTTTCGGCGGTGGACACGGTGCGCCAGCTCTGGATGCTGCTCAGGCGGGCGTTTTCCTCGTCATACAGCTTCGTCAGCTTGTTGTCGCCGCGCTTGTTCTGGCGCAGATAGTCCTGCCGGTTCACCATGGCGGTCTCCAGCTGGCTGGTGACGGTCTTCAGGTTGCCGGTGGTCTGGCGGGTGATCAGGTTCTTGAACTCCAGCGCCATGTAGTCCACGACGCTG
This sequence comes from uncultured Eubacteriales bacterium, assembly GCA_902799045.1. Taxonomy (GTDB): domain Bacteria; phylum Bacillota; class Clostridia; order Christensenellales; family Aristaeellaceae; genus UBA2862. The sequence goes on along the minus strand of CADBZH010000024.1, from coordinate 21,198 downwards.
TCCAGCTTGCTCAACTCGCTGTCCACGATGTTCGCCAGCAGCTCCTTGTGGTATTCCTGGATCTTCTTTCGGGTGGTCTCCAGGTTGTCCAGCAGGCTCTCGGAATAGCCGGTGGCGTAGAGGTTGGCCACGTTGTCGCCCTCGGCCACCAGCGAATCCTCCGGCGCGATGTACTCCACCCGCGCGGTGGAATCCGAGGTGAACACGCTCTCGTCCCGCAGGATCACGCAGTCCACCGTCTGGCGCTGGGCCGCGTTCGACATCATGATGACCGTCTCCTGCGAACGGGTGATGAACATCGGGCGCAGGATCAAAAAGGCGATCACAAGCAAGGCCAGCAAGAACAGGTAAAACCTGCCGGTCACTCTCTTTTTGCGCATAGCTCACGCCCCGATCGCTCGTTGAATCGCCGACGCCCCGCCCGCTGCCGCTGGCATGGACAGGGTACAACCATCGTATTCTATATTATACGCCCTATTCGGTTAGGATTCAATGCGCATGAATTGACTTTTTCGTGCCATAAAGATTATAATGTGTATGCGGAAGCCTTTGCGGGGAAGTGACGACAATGAACAACTCCATTCACCTTTTCGGCCTGGATATCCACTGGTACGGCGTCATCATCGCCTGCGGAATGGCGCTGGCGGTGCTTCTGGCGGCGCGTCGGGAGAGGCGGCTGGGCCTGCCGAAGGAGACGGCGCTGGACCTGGCGCTGATCGGCATCCCGGCGGCCATCGTCTGCGCGCGGATCTACTACGTCGCCTTCTCCTGGGAGGCCTACGCCGCCACCCCCCTCCACGCCCTGTACATCTGGGAGGGCGGCATGGCGATCTACGGCGGCATCATCGGCGGCGTGCTGGCGGGCTGGCTGTACGGGCGCAAAAAGAAGCTGCCCTTTATGAAGCTGGCGGACCTGGCCGCGCCCTCCATCGCGCTGGGCCAGGCCGTCGGCCGCTGGGGCAACTTCGTGAACCAGGAGGCCTACGGGGCCCTCGCCGCCCGGCCGTGGCAGCAGCGCTTCCCCGTCTCCGTGTTCATCCAGGCCGACGGCCAGTGGCACTTCGCCACCTTCTTCTATGAATCCGCCTGGTGCTTCTTGATCGTCGCGGTCCTGCTGATCGCGGAAAAAAAGAATCGCCTCCGTCGGGAGGGCGACATCTTTCTTGCCTATGCGTTTCTCTACGCGCTAGAGCGGGCGCTGGTGGAGGGCCTGCGCACGGACAGCCTCTATCTGGGGCCGATCCGCGTCTCACAGCTGCTGAGCCTGGTCGCGCTGATCGCCGTGGCCGCGCTCTTCCTGGGCCGCACCGACAAAAAGCCGCTGCCCGCCGCCGCGCTGGCCTGCGCCGTGCTGATGGGCGCGGCCATCTTCCTCGGGCATCCGTGGATCGCCTTGGCCTTCGCCGCCGGCGCGCTGGCCTGCGAGGGGATCGGGCTGGCCCGGAAACGGGAATAGCGGCCTCCGCCGCTCACTCCTGACTCCTGACTCCCAACTCCTCCAGCATCCCCCTGCACCCCGCCTCGATCTGCCCGTAGACCTCCGCGAAGCGGCCCGTGTACCAGGGATCGTCGATGCCCTCGTCGGAGCCGATGAACGACAACAGCAGCCGCATCTTGCCGTCCGGGTCGTCCGTAATGCGCCGCATGTTGCGCAGGTTGTAGGGCTCCATGGCCACCAGGTAGTCGTAATAGTCGTAGTCCGCGGGGGTCATCTGCCGCGCGGCGTGGCCCCTGCACGAGATGCCGTGCTTCGCCAGCTCCCGCTGGGCGGGCGGATAGACCGGGTTGCCGATCTCCTCCCGGCTGGTGGCCGCCGAGGCGATCTCAAACCGCCGCTCCTGTCCCGCGTCCTTCACCAGCTTCTTCATCACATATTCCGCCATCGGCGAGCGGCAGATGTTGCCGTGGCAGACAAACAGTATCCGGATCATGCCGCCTCCATAGAAGCGCCCCGCGGGGCTTATTTCCGCCGGTGATCCCGCCGTCCCCGATGCTCGGCGGCTTCGTGGCGCAGGGCGTGCCGCGCCTGCTCGCGCTCGCGGTTCAGGCTCTCCTCCGCCTTCAGCGATTGCAGCTGCCGCAGCCCCTTTTGGCGGGCGGCGTTCAGCTTGCAGGTCTCGTTGTCACACTCATACATCTCCGGCAGCGCCGCCTCGCCGTCGCCCTCCGCGGGCTTCACGCACCGCTTGGCAGGGTCGGCGCAGGATGCGCACTGTGTCGAATAAAAAGCCATGGTATTGTCCTCTCGGATCGCTCCGCTTTCTCTTTTATTGGCGCCTCACGGATACCCGGGGAATGAGACGAGGCGGCTTGCAGGTCTTCTCTGTCAACGCCGTCCGCCGACGGAACGTGCGGATCCTTTGCTCCGCTCAGGATGACGCAGCTTCGACTCGCTGTCATCCTGAGCGAAGCGAAGGATCTGTGCATATGACCGTCCGACTGCATTTCACATATATCCCAGGTTCCCGTGATAAACCTTCTTTTGATTACTGGCATTATATCGCGGCGGCAGGAATCCGTCAAGTGCGCCCCCTCAGCGCGCGCCTTCGCAGGCCTCGGCGTAGGGTCGCGCGACGGTGTAGACGCTGCCGTCCGCGTTCGTCACGGTGAACACGACCCACAGGTCGAAATCCTCCGCCGGACAGACGCTCATGGGCACGACCCCGTCCGTCAGCTGGTACGATTCGCCCATCAGGCTGCCGGTGTTCTCCAGCGCGCTGCCCTCGCCGTCCGCGTATTCGTACACCAGCGCCAGGTACTCCAGCAGGCACGGGCGCTCGGCGCTGCCGATGCCGGGGTCCAGGGCCGCGCTCTCGACCCAGGCCCGCCGTTCGGCCGCGTCCAGGCGCACGTCCAGCTGCGTAAAGTAGGGGTCGTTGCTGTACATGTCCGCGCTGTCGGTATAGAGCCGCAGCCCGCGCAGGCTGTAGAGCGCTTCGCCGTCCTCGCCGGAAATGATGTGCTGGACGGACGGATGGCTGCAATCGCCGCAGCGCAGCAGCAGGCCGCCAAAATCGCAGGCCAGCATCCCGTCGGACAGGGTCACCGGCGCGTACAGCTCCGCCACGTATTGCAGGCCGTATTCGCCCGCCTGTTCCCTGGGCTGCTTCCAGATCAGCTTCGCCTCGGCCCCGGCAAAGTCGGCCTGCCGGGCCTCGTCCAGCGGCGCGCGCAGCGTCACGGCGTAGTCCGCGGCGTCCCTCGGCAGGCTCCAGGACACGTCCACCAGGGTCTTCGGGTCCACCGGCGCGTTCTCCAGCGGCTCGCAGGGGCTGAGCAGCACCACGTCCGCAAGGCGCAGCGCCGCCTCCCCTTCGCCCCCCGGCGCGACGGCCCCGCCCGCGAAGCCCAGCTCGGCCTCGGTGGTGTAGCGCCACATTTCCTCGCCCTCCGGCCGGTACTGGAAGCGCAGCGCGAAGGTCTCGATGCCGCGTTCGGCGACGGCCGCCGCCTCCGGCTTCAGCACACAGGTGAAGCGCGAGCGACTGTGCGCCGACATCGTCTCCTCGCTGAAGAACGTGGTCAGCCAGCCGTCCATGCTGCGCAGCTCCCGGTCGACCTCTTCGCCGTTGACGCTCGCGCTCTGGCTCATGACCCCCATCTCCCCGTCCGTGCGGTTGAACAGGTCCACCGTCAGCCGAAGCCCGTCCGGGCGCAGCTCAAAGCCGGTCAGCTCGATCCTGAAATCCTCCGCATCCAGCAGCGTCAGCGCCTCGGCCTCCGCGGACTGCGCGGCGACGACGCCCTCCATGCCCGATAGCGCGAAGGGCTCGCTCAGCTCGAAGCGCACCGGCTCGTTGTTCCAGTCGGTGAACTCGATGCTGTGGATCACGGGCGTGCCCCAGTAGGCCGGATAGCTGTACTGCGGCGTATCGTCCGGGTTCACCGAGGAGCCGACGGCGGGCGAGATAGTGTAGAGGCGCACCTTCTCCAGCCCCCAGCTGTCTTCGGGCAGCTCAAACCAGGCGCCCTCCACCGACGAGGCCCACTCGCAGCCGTCCACCAGCGCGTTGCTGCGCCAGCTGTCGTCCACCGGCGCGTCGGACCGGTTCTCGGCGTACACCGACAGCATCAGGCAGTCGTCCTCCTGGCGGAGGCTCATGAGCCGGTACAGCATGTCGCCCGCCTGGGCCTCGGCCAGCGCCTCGTCCAGCGGCACGTATTCGTGCACGTCGCTGATGTCGATGTCCACGTCCAGCGCCACGGGGATGACCTCGATGTCGTCATAGCTCCCGTCGTTTTCAAAGACGCGGAAGTCGAAGGCGATGCGCTCCACGCGCTCCTCCAGGTTGGCCGGCATGTCCTTCGTGGGAATGTTCAGCGCGTAGACCACTTCCCCGTCCTCGTCCAGGGCGGGCATCGGCGAGTAGGCGTCGTCCAGCCTGCATCGGTTCAGCATCACGTCCCGAATGCGCAGGTCGAAGGGCGTCGCCTCTTTTCGCTTGTCCTTCAGCTTCAGGCGCAGGTAGAGGCCGTCGTTGAAGCGGGCCCGGGCGAGGTCGATGCCCGTCAGCGTCAGCTCGAATTTCTCCGAATCGTACAGCACCCGCGGCTCCGTCACCACCTGCTCGTGGGTCGGGTTCGCCACCGGGATCAGGTTGCTGCCCGTCAGGTTGCCCTGGGTGTCGTGCACGATGTACTGGGCGTAGAGGTCGCGCCCGGCGTACTGCTGCTCCAGGAACTTCAGCGACCAGGGCTCCGTGTTGTCGATCTCGTCCCACTCCAGCGTAAGGCTGTCGTTGTCGTTGGGGTTGGGCCAGCTCTCGAAGGATTCCAGGCCGCCGCCGTCGTCCCGCGTCAGCTCCCGGGGGAAGTGGAAGAACCAGACGTAGTTCCAGCCCTCCATGTCCGCGGACAGAGTCTGCTTGCCGGTGTACAGGCCATCGCCCTCGTACAGCATGCCGTCGATGCCCTCGCCCTGGTCGATGATGCCCACCACGTCCAGGCCGTCCCCGGCCTCGTTCATCGCGCACTGCAGGAACACCTTGCGCACGTCGATGGAGGCCTCCTCGTTCAGGGAGAAACCCCGGTCGGAATACCTCTCGTCCCGGTATTCGTCCCAGGTCTTGTCCGTCAGGTTCGAGCGGATCAGGTAATAGCCGTCCACGATGCGATAGGGAATGGCGTCGCAGAGGGGCTCGCCGTCCCCGTCCACGGCGTAGAGCGCCTTGTAGTTGTAGTCCGCGTGCAGCACGCCCTCGTCGTCCAGGGTCACGTCGTCGATCTCGTCCACCTTGTAATAGAACCAGTTCACATAGGGCATCTTACCCAGTATGAACACCTGCGCGAAGGCGAAGTGGGCCGCCTGCTCCGGCGTCAGCGGCAGCGTGATCTCCTGCGCCAGGGCGTCCGGGTCGCGGGCCGTGCCGCGCATGTTCGACCAGTCCGCCATCTGCTCGCCCAGCCACACCTTCGCGTAGTCCATCAGGAAGTCATAGTACCCCCGGGCGAAGGCCCAGGTGCCGTAGAGCTGCTTCCAGCCGTTGTTGAAGTAATCCTTGTTGAAATAGGGGTAGTAGACGGACAGCCCATGGCTGTTGGCCTGGTTGCCGGCGACGCACACCACGGCCTCCTCCAGCGCCGAGCGCACCGCCGCGGCCCGCTCCGGCTGCGCGTCCGAGTACTGCTCGGACAGGCTGTACAGGTCCACCAGGTCGTATTCCGAGCCGGTGGAGGCGCGGCCGAAGCTCTTGGCGTCGCGCCGGCCGTTGGAGATGTCGGAGAAGTGCTCCGGGCTGAGCATGTCGTCCAGGTGGGCAAACAGGTCGTCCATGGCGCGCTCGACGCCGGCGACCCGCGACAGGTCCACGCAGGACAGCGTCAGCATCTGGCCCGACGCGCCGCCCGCGGCGCCGGCGTAGCTCTCGACGATCCGCGCGCCCGCCGCGTCGCCGGCCAGGCTTCCGTCCAGCCCGCCCAGGAAGGCGTAGTTCCAGCCGGTACCCGGCTCCGTCTCCTGGGAGGCGATCATGTAGCGCGCGTAGGGGGCGCAGGCGCAGGCCGTCTCCACCGAGGCCATCAGGCAGGCGTCAAAGCCGATCCACTCCAGCGGGTTTTCCGAAGAGAACGGGCTTTCCTTCAGCGCCTGCCCCAGCTCGTTCAGATCCAGGCTGTCGTGGCGGTCGGCCTTTGAAAACAGCTCGTCGAAGCACACGCCGTTCATCGGCCCGCCGCCGTGGTCCCACAGGATCAGGGCATAGCGGTCCGCCGGATAGTTCTCCACGGAATAGTTGAGAAAGCCGGTCAGCGTCTCCGGCGCGCCCATGCTGGCCTTGCCCAGGTTCGTCAGCGGCCGCAGCCGGCGCCGGTCCAGCCGGCAGACGGACACCACGTCGTTGGGAAAGCCGTTCTGCCACAGCTTCGAGCCCCCGGCGCAGAGTATGACGTTCACCTTCCCGGTGTCCACGCCGGAGCGCAGCATCTCGGTGATATCACCGGTCGCGGCCCCGCCCAGGCTCTCCAGGTCGCTGCCGGTGATGTACACCATCAGCGTCAAAACCGGCGTCCCGTCCGCCGCTTCGGCCAGGCCCGCCAGGCCGCCGACGATCATCGCCAGCGCCAGCATCAGCGCCAGACAGCTCTTCATCCTCTTCATTGCGCCCTCCGAAGCCATTGATATGGATGAATTATAGCACATCCCGGCTCCGGCTGTCCACCGGGAACCGGCATTCACCAGGGCAAACGCATGCGTTACAATAGCATCATAATGATCCAGGGCCCATTATACCGCAGGGGCGCCGATGCGTCGCCATTTCATCCATGATTCGTCACTCATGCGTGAGCCGTGCCCCTCTCCCTCCCAAATTGGACAAAAATCGGCAATCTGGACAATTGTTTCACATTTATTACAGATCCATTGAAACCTGTTACGGGATGATGTATAATCCATGTGCAAAATCATGAATTCACGGGGCGCGCCAGCCGTTGCGCGCCCCGAAAGAAGGATCAAACGATGCGGAAATGGATTGCGATCCTGGCGCTGGCGGCGCTGCTGACCGGCGCGCTGCTGCCCCATGCCAGCTTCACGGAGGACAGGGACACAGTGCTGCTGGCTCGGGCCATCTACGCGCTGGCGCGGGACGAGAGCTACGACACCAAGCTGGCCATCGGCACCGTGGCGATGAACCGGCTGGACAGCGTGTGGTTCGCGGACGACCTGGGCGACGTGTTAAACGAGCAGCACCAGTTCCCCATCGGCCGCCGCTACGACGCCCAGAGCTTGAAGGCCGCCCACGCGGTGCTCTCCGGCCGCAGGGCGCTGAGCGCCGACGCCCTCTGGTACCAGTCCCTCAGCGCCAGCCACCCCCGCGAGGACGCCCCGCTGGCCACCGTCGGCGGCTTCGCGTTCTACGACAGGGCATAGAGGGATCGTTCAAGACCGACATGAAGAAGAGCCAATCCAAGCGCCGGCGCGTCGCCCTCGCCCCGGCGGATCACGCCGCCGCGGGCGACCTGCTGCGGGTGGTGTGCGTGGGCATGATCGCCTGGTACCACATCTGGCAGCAATCGTGGCTGAGCCCGACGCTTCAAATCGGCGCCTGGAAGCTGAGCCTGATGCCCACGGTGCAAGCCGGCTATATGTACGTGGACCTGCTGTTGATGCTCAGCGGGTTTTTGCTGTACCTGCCCTACGCCAACGGCAAGGCGCGCCCCGCGGGCCAGTTCTATGTGCGGCGGGCGCTGCGCATCCTGCCCAGCTACTGGCTGTGCCTGGCGGTGATGCTGCTGTTTGCGCTGCCTGAGGTGAATTTCAACGACGTTCCCGTCCTGCTCAAGGACCTGGGCGCGCACCTCACCTTCACCCACAACCTGTTCTACGACACCTATGTGATGACGCGGCTGAACGTGGTGCTGTGGACGCTGGCGGTGGAGGTCCAGTTCTACCTGATCCTGCCGGCGCTGGCCCCGCTGTTTCGAAAGCGCCCGCTGGTCGCCTATGCGGCGATGGTGGGCGCGGCGCTGTGCTTCCAGCGGCTGTGGACGGGCCAGATGGCCGACACCACGCTGTTCGTGAACCGCCTGCCCAACTGCCTGGACGCCTACGCCAACGGCATGCTGGCGGCCCACCTCTACGTCCGACTCGCCAGACGGAAGCGGCATCGCGGGTGGATCGCCGCGCTGGCCACCGTCGCCTGCGCCCTGGGCGCATGGGGCCTCTGGCGGCTGCTGGACGCCCAGGCCCACATCTACGGCTACGACCTGATCCGCCAGGGCCAGCTGGACCGCCGCTGGCTGTTCAGCGCCTGCGGGGCGCTGGTGCTGGCCGGCGGCAGCCTCAGCTTCCAGCCGGTGCGCCGCGCCTTTTCCAACTGCGTCGTGCGCTTTCTCAGCGGCCTGTCCTTCAATTTCTACATCTGGCACCAGTGGCTGGCCGTGAAGCTGAAGGAGTGGCGCCTCCCGCCCTACCTGGCCGAGGCCAACCCCAACCAGGCCGGGGAGATGCCCTGGCAGCTCAACTACACGCTGCTCTGTTTCGCCGCGGCGCTGCTGGCGGCGCTGGCCGTGACCTGGCTGGTGGAGAAGCCCGCGGCGAACTGGGGGAAACGAAAATTCCTGTTAAATCATTGAATAATCATCAAATCGTAGTATAATAAAACTGTCTCCAGGCGGGAACCCGCCAACGGCGGCTTTCGTCCAACCCATGCGGCGAGCGAAAGCCGTACCAAACATCAAGGAGGAAGAAAGAATGAAGAAGATTCTGGCTGCTGTTCTGGCGCTGACCCTGGCGCTGGCTCTGTGCGGACTGGCGCTGGCCGAGGAAGCCGCGACCATGACCTATGCGGACTATGCCGCCGCGGCCGTGGACGACGCCGTGACCGTCGAGTGCTATGTGCAGGCGCATCAGTCCTGGTGGGATAACCAGGTGACTGTTTATGCCGCCGATCAGGATGGCGCGTACTTCATCTACAATATGGCCTGCTCCGAGGAGGACGCCGCGAAGCTGGAGCCCGGCACGCTGATCAAGGTTACCGGCTACAAGAGCGAGTGGTCCGGCGAGGTTGAGATCGTGGACGCCACCTTTGAGTTCGTCGAGGGCGGCGAGGCCTTCGTGGCCGAGCCCGTGGACGTGACCGATCTGCTGGGCAAGGACGAGCTGATCGACCACCAGAACCAGCTGGTCGCCTTCAAGGGCATGACCGTGGAAGCCTACGACGAGACCGGCGCGGCCTTCGCCTACAAGGATCCCGAGGGCAAGACCGACGACCTGTACTTCAAGGTTTCCAAGGATGGCCAGACCTACGATTTCTGCGTGGAGTTCTATCTCTGCGGCCAGGACACCGAGGTCTACAAGGCCGTCGAGGCCCTGAACGTGGGCGATGTCGTCGACCTGGAGGGCTTCCTCTACTGGTACGAGGGCGCCAATCCCCACATCACCGCCGTCACCCCCGCGGCATAAACCGGGGCAACCAAAAACCGCTTCGCTGACGCGAGGCGGTTTTTGGTTGCTCCTTCACGAATCGCTGACGCTTTGTACAGATCCTTCAGCATTCCGTGAAGGCCAGTCTTCTTCCGTCACTTTCTCCCCTTCAGCACCGGCGAAAGCGGCTTGTAGACGAGGAACGTCACCAGCACGCTGCCCAGGCCCTTGACGAAGGTGAACGGCAGGTTGAACCAGATCAGCGCCTGCCACAGGTTTTCCACCTTCGGGTTGATGGCCTGATACATGCCGATGATGGCCTCCATGGGCATGAAGGCGGTGTACATGGGATAGACGAGGTAGTAGTTGAAGAACACGCTGAGCACCGCCATCACCGCCGCGCCGGCCAGCGCGCCGATCAGCGCGCCGGAGCGGCTGCGTTTTTTCATGTAGACGATCCCGGCGGGCACCACGAAGGCCACGCCCAGCAGGAAGTTGCACAGCGTGCCGATGCCGCCGCTGGAGGTCTTCAGCAAGGCGATCAGGTTCTTCACCAGGCACACGGCGATGCCGCTGATGGGGCCGTAGGCGAAGGCCGCGATCAGCGCCGGCAGCTCGGCAAAGTCCAGCTTGATGAACGAGGGCATCAGCGGCACCGGGAACGACAGGAAGCTCAACACGACGGAGACCGCCGACAGCATCGCCACGCCGGTCAGCTTGCGGGTACGGGTAACGTTGGACATGGGATCAACACCTCCAAAAACAGACACGCCCGCGGGAATAGCCCCGGGGCGTGGACCTTTCAACAGGCGCATGCGCGTTCGTCTTCTATCATCCAGACTGTACTGTCGGTATCGGAATTGCACCGATTCGGCCCCCGCTGCGCGAGAGTTCGCGGACTTTCACCGCCGGTCGGGAATTTCACCCTGCCCCGAAGACTGATCTTGCGATCTGGCTTAGTTATACTCCTTTAACGTCAGGATGTCAATTACGCGCGTGTTAAATCTGGAGAGGGGCATGCGGGCAGATACATCCGTATCCTGGTTCCCAGCTCCGGTCGGCTGACCACCTCGAAGTGGCCCTCGTGGCGCTCGACGATCCAGCGGGCGATGGACAGGCCCAGGCCGGTGCCGCCGTTCTGGCGGGCGCGGGCGGGGTCGGCGCGGAAGAACCGGTCGAAGATGCGCGGCACGTCCTCGCCGGAGATGCCGATGCCGCCGTCCTGCACCTCCAGCCAGCAGCCCTCGCCCTCCAGCCCCGCCGACAGGCGGATGGAGCCTCCCGGAGGCGTGTAGCGCACGGCGTTGTCGATCAGCACCCGCGCCGCCTGCTTGATCAGCGCCGGGTCCGCCAGCACCGGGGCGCTCGCCAGCCGCCCCTCGCGCCACTCGTGGGCCTCGTCGATCATCCGGTATTCTCCCAGCAGCTCCGTCGCCAGCGCGGAAAGATCCATCCGCTCCGGCTCCAGCTTCTGCCGGCCGCTGTCGCCCCGCGCCAGGAACAGCAGCTGCTCCACCAGGGTCTTCATGTGCTCGGTCTCGGTCTTGATGGCCGCGATCGATTCGTCCAGCACCTTCTCGTCGTCCTTGCCCCAGCGGTCCAGCATCTTCACATAGCCCTGGATCACCGCGATGGGCGTGCGCAGCTCGTGCGAGGCGTCGGAGACGAACTGGGCCTGCTGCCGGTAGGCCGCGTGCATGCGGGCAAGCAGGTCGTTGATGGCGTCCTCCAGGCCGCGCAGGTCCTTGTCGCCGGTGGACAGCCTGTCGCCGATGTCGATCTGCTCGATGGCGGCCTCCAGGTTGTGGAACTTCGCCTCGTCCATGCCGCCGCGCTTCTGTTGCTGCGCCGCCTCGTCGGACAGGCGCTGAGCCGTGGCCGCCATGCGGTCCAACGGCTTCAAAAGCCGCCGCGCGCCCCGGGCGCTTCCGAAGAAGCCGAAGAACCACAGCACCAGCTCCACGCCCAGCAGCGGCCCGCCGAAGTGCATGACCACGTTGACAAAGCCCGCCAGCGGCACGGCGTGCACCGTCTCCTGAAAGGTGAAGCTGTAGGTGAGAGACTCCGCCATCGCCTGAAGAGAGCCCGCTTCGGCCGCCACCGTCATCGCCCGCGGCAGCTGCCAGCCCGCGAAGGCGCCCGTCACCGCCGTCTCCTGGGCGTACAGATAGCCCGCCAGGGCCGTTCCCAGCGCCAGCAGGTTCAGCAGGAGGATCTGCCACAGCTTCTTCCACTGCCACGCGCTGTGGATGCGCCGCGCGATGGAATTGAAGCGGCGATTGGTATTCATCGTCTTCATTGTTCTCTGATCACATATCCCACGCCCCGCACGGTCTGGATCAGCCGGACGTCATAGGCGTCGTCGATCTTGCCGCGCAGGTAGCGCACGTACACGTCCACGACGTTGGTCTCGCCCATGTAGTCATAGCCCCACACCCGCTCCAGCAGCGTGGCGCGGCTGAGCACGATGCCCTTGTTCTCCAGCAGCGCCTGCAGCAGCGCGAATTCCCGCTGGGTCAGCTCGACGGGCGCGTCGCCGTAGCACACGGTGTGCCGGTCCACGTCCATCCGCAGCGCCCCCGCCGCCAGCAGCTTCGTCTCCGGCGCGCGCTTCTCGCTCTTGCGCAGCGCCACGCGGATGCGCGCCAGCAGCTCCTCGATCTCAAACGGCTTGGTCATGTAGTCCTCGGCGCCCATGTCCAAGCCCGTCACCTTGTCCATCACGGTGTCCCGCGCCGTGAGCATGATCACCGGCGTGTCCACCGTGCGGCGGGCCCGGCGCAGCACCTCCAGGCCGTTCAGGCCCGGCAGCATGATGTCCAGCAGCGCCAGGTCGTAGCCGCCGGACTCCAGCTTCTCCAGGCCCGTCCGCCCGTCAAAGGCCTTGTCCACCTCGTAGCCCTCGTGCGTCAGCTCCAGCTCCACAAAGCGCGCCAGCTTTTCCTCGTCCTCGACGATCAGGATCTTGGGCATGGGGTTGCTCCTTTCGTATCAGGGATCAGGGATTAGACAACGCGGCTGCCGCGAACCTATAGGTCTGTTTCCTGAGAAACAGCGGCAGCCACTATTCCTGATCCCTCAGCATTTACTTCTCGCCAACGACTTCCTCTTTCACCTTTTCCACGGCCTCGGCGGCCTTGTCCATGGCGCTGTTCACGCTCTCGCGGCCCAGCTCCGCGCCGGAAAAGCTGTAGCGGAAGCCCGCGAACAGGCCGATCACCAGCAGCGGCACGCACACCCAGAACGCAAACAGCAGCAGCAGCACCAGCACCAGCACCGGCATCTCCAGCGCCACCTCGTCGCCCTTGCGCACCTCAAAGCGGTTGCGGTTGCCCATGTTGACCAGGCTGCGCAGCATATCGCCCAGGCCGTTCACCACGCTGCGGCGGCGCTCCCTGGCCCGCTCGCGCTCCTCGGGGTCCTCCTGGGTCTCGGCGCGGGTGGAATAGGTCTGCTCCTGCGCGCCGTGCTCCTTTTCCAGCTTCAGCGCCGCGTCCAGCATCTCCCAATCGCAAGCCTCCAGGGCCGCCTTGGCCTCCTCCAGGCTCACGTTCATCTTCTCAGCCAGCTTCTCAGCCATCTCGTAGTGCGTCATTTTTGTGTCCTCCGTTCGTTTTGATGGGCCCATTATAACGCCCGAAAATGAGATGACAAGGAATTTGGATTAGAGAAGGATTAGAAAAAGCTGATTGACAGATGATAAACCTGTTTTCGGTATAGCTGAGCTTGTTGCCGCTGCGTACAGATCCTTCGCTTCGCTCGGGATGACAGCGAATCGAAGCCCTGTCATCCTGAGCGAGGCGAAGGATCTGTACGTTTCGTCAGCCGCCGGCATTTCGAAAGGGACAACTCGTGGGCTGCCTGGTTTCATCCCAGAGCGATCCTCCGAGCGCTCAGCGATACCGGTTCTTCGCGAAGCGCCAGCCGTCGCGGCACATGTCGTCGATATTCTTCGTGGCGTGCCAGTGCAGGAGCTCGGCGGCCTTGTCTGTTTCGGCGTAGCACTCGGCGATGTCGCCCGGGCGGCGCTCGGCAACGCGATAGGGAATCGCGTGGCCGCAGGCCTTTTCAAAGGCATGCACGATCTCAAGCACGCTGGTGCCCTTGCCGGTGCCCAGGTTGACGGCCTCCGCGCCGGGATGATCCTTCACATATTCCAGCGCCGCCAGGTGGCCCAGCGCCAGGTCCACCACGTGGATGTAGTCGCGCACGCCGGTGCCGTCCGGGGTGTCGTAATCGTCGCCGAACACGGTCAGCTGCGGAAGCCGCCCGGCGGCCACCTGGGCCACGTAGGGCAGCAGGTTGTTGGGGATGCCGTTCGGGTCCTCGCCGATGAGGCCGCTCTCGTGCGCCCCGATGGGGTTGAAGTACCTGAGCAGGCAGATCTTCCACTCCCCGTCCGCCACGGCCAGGTCGCGCAGCATCTGCTCGATCATCACCTTGGTGGTGCCATAGGGATTCGTGGCGGAGGTAGGCATCGTCTCGTTGAAGGGCACGGGGTTGTTCATGCCGTACACCGTGGCGGACGACGAGAACACGAACTGCTTCACGCCGTGCGCGCGCATCACCTCGGCCAGCACGATGAAGCCGTACAGGTTGTTGTCGTAATACTCCAGCGGCTTTTGCACCGATTCGCCCACGGCCTTGAGGCCCGCGAAGTGGATCACGGCGTCGATCCGATGCTCAGTGAAGGGCACGTCCAGCGCCTCGCGATCCCGGATATCCACCTGGTAGAAGGCAAAGTCCCTGCCGGTGATGGTCCGGATGGCGTCCAGCGCTTCCGGCTTGGAATTGGCGAAGTTGTCCACGATGACCACTTCGTACCCCGCGTTCAGCAGCTCCACACAGGTGTGGCTGCCGATATACCCGGCCCCGCCGGTGACAAGAACCTTCATGTTGCGTTCCTCCTTGATTGTTGATTATTGCTCCGCATGATATGATGAGCAGAAATCGGAGGGAGTAGGGAGCAGGCAGTTAGGGAGTAGGAATAGTGGCTGCCACGCTATCAGGCATTTCCTACTCCCTACTCCCTCATCCCTACTCCCTGAATCACAGCTCCCGTCTGCCCTCGAACGCCCGCAGCAGCGTCACCTCGTCGGTGTATTCCAGCTCGCCGCCGATGGGCACGCCGTGCGCGATGCGGGTCACCTTCACGCCCATGGGCTTGATCAGCCGGGAGATGTAGGCCGCGGTGGCCTCCCCCTCCACGTCCGGGTTCGTGGCGAGCACGACCTCCTGGATCTCCCCGTCCGAAAGGCGGCTCATCAGCTCGCGGATGCGGATGTCGTCCGGGCCCACGCCGTCCATCGGGGAGATGACCCCGTGCAGCACGTGATACAGGCCGTTGTACTCCCGCATGCGCTCCATGGCGTTCACGTCCCGGGGATCGCGCACCACGCAGACGATGTCCCGCCGACGGTTGGAATCGGCGCAGATGGCGCAGGGATCGGTGTCGGTGTAATTGCCGCAGATCGGGCAGAAGTGGATCTGCTTCTTGCCGTTGAAGATGGCGACCGCCAGCTCCCGCACCTGCTCCTCCGGCAGGCCGATGATGTGATAGGCCAGGCGCTGCGCCGTCTTGCGGCCCACACCCGGCAGCTTTGACAGCTGGTTCACCAGCCTGGCGATCGCCTCGATCTCAGCCATAATTCACCCCTGCTTTGCCTTTCCGCATGATCGACCCCTGTCAGAACAGCCCCGGCATATTCAGTCCGCCGGTCAGCTTGCCCATCTCGCGCTCGGTGGTGTCGTTAGCGTCGCGCAGCGCCTCGTTCACGGCGGCCAGCACCATGTCCTGGAGCATCTCCACGTCGTCCGGGTCCACCGCCTCGG
Organism: uncultured Eubacteriales bacterium; assembly: GCA_902799045.1. Lineage (GTDB taxonomy): Bacteria > Bacillota > Clostridia > Christensenellales > Aristaeellaceae > UBA2862. The sequence goes on along the minus strand of CADBZH010000024.1, from coordinate 6,008 downwards.
GCTTGATCTCGATGGAGAGGACCTCCTTCTTGCCGGAGACCTTCACCGTCACCATGCCGCCGCCGGCGCTGGCCTCGTACTCCTTCGCCTCCAGCTCCTCCTGCATCTTCGCCATCTGCTGCTGCAGCTTCTGCGCCTGGCGGGCCAGCTGCTGCATGTTGCCGCCGCCCATCATGCCGGGAAATCCGCCTCTTGCCATGTGTCTACCGTCCTTTCCGCGCCTGAAGCGGCGCCATCAACGTTTGTCGGGTCCTGGGTGTGTTTCCAAATGCCGGGAAAACCCGTTTGGAGGCATGCCCCGGCCCGCAGATTTTCACAGGATGATTATAGCATAAAACGAAATGCCGCGCAAGGACGCGCGGCATTTCGTTGGCGGAAAGCCGTCAGCCCTCTCCCCCGGAGACGGCCAGCACGGCCACGGCGAAGGCTGTCGTGTCGGTGGCGGGGTTCACCGCGATCCTGCGCACGAAGGAATGGATCGTCCGCCCGTCTGGCAGGACCTCGTCGAACATGGCGCGGCCGCCCTCCTGCCCGCACCGGTGCAGCATCTCCACGAAGGGCAGGCCCGGGCCCGCCGGCGTCGTGCCGAAGCTGGTGCCCAGCTCCGACAGCTCCAGGTTGAAGGCGCGGCGGATGAATTCGCGATAGGCGTGGTTGCTGCGGGTGAAGCGGGTGGTATTCCTCCGCTCCTCGATGATCGCCATCGGCACGGTGTCGAAGTAGCGCCCCAGGCGGTCCTCGTCCTCCTTGGTGAGCGCCGAAAGGTCGTAGAGGTTGATGCGCCCGATGGCGTCGAAGTAATCGGTCTCCTCCGGGTTTTCAAAGCCGATCTGCCGCCCCTCGGCGTAGCGGGCAAAGACCTCCTCCACCGGCAGGGGCTTGGTGTAGTAATAGCCCTGCAGCTTCGAGCAGCCGATCTCCCTCAGGAATTCCGCCTGGTCCTCGCGCTCCACGCCCTCGACGACGGTGTCCAGCCCCAGGCCCACGGCCATCTTCATCAGCTCCGTGAGGATGATGCGGCTCTTCTCGTCGTGGTTGAACTGCTGCATGAAGCGCATGTCGAATTTGATCAGGTCCACCTGCAGGCTCTGCAGCACGTCCAGCGACGAATAGCCGCTGCCGAAGTCGTCCATCCAGACCGGGAAGCCCAAGGCCCGGAAGCGCTCGATCTGGCCCTTGATGAAGTCAAAATCGCTGCCGATGATGCTCTCGGTGATCTCGATGGTGACCATGCTGTGGGGCATGCCGGCGGCGTCCACGCGGCGGCGGATCTCCTCCACCATGTCGCAGGCGTCAAAGTCCGACCGGGACAGGTTCACCGACTGGGGCACCAGCCAGAGCCCCGCCGCCTGCTGGCGCTTCATCTTTTCGAGCACCTGCTCCACCACGTACAGGTCCAGCTTGTAGATCAGCTTCGCGTCCTCCAGCATCGGGATGAACTCCGCCGGGGACAGGAAGCCGCGCTCCGGATCGATCCACCGGGCCAGGGCCTCCTCGTCGCACACCCGGCCGTTGGCGGCACGGACGATGGGCTGGTAGTAGACCTGGATCCACTTCTGCTCGATGGCCTTCTCCAGCCTGCCGATGATGAACTGCTGGTGTTCGGCGTTCCGGAACATGGTGGCGTCGAAGTAGCGGAAGGAGGAGGCGTAGGCGTTGCCCAGCGAATCGCAGGCGATCTTCGCCAGGTCGAAGGCCGCGATGACGTCCGTCTCCTCGTCTCCGCCCAGATAGACGCCCGCCAGGATCGGCGGACAATCCCCCGCGTTGACGGCCCTCCACGCCGCGAACAGCCCGTTCAGCGCGTCCGGCAGGCCCTCGGCCCCGGTGACCGCGGCGAAGTGATCCTGGCCCAGGCGGCTGCAATGCTCGCTGCCGAAGGCCTCGCCCAGCTGCTGCGCCAGCGTCCGGAGCAGCCGGTCGCCCTCCGAGAAGCCGTGGTTTCGGTTGTAGAACTTCATGCCGCCGAGGTTGATGAACAGGAAGGCGGCCCTTTCCCCGCTCCCTTCGATCTCTGCGCGGCGCTTCCGGGCCGCGTCGAAGAAGTAGCTCATGCCCGGCAGGCCGGTCAGCAGGTCGTAATAGTTGCCCTTGAGGATGTTTTCCTCCAGCCGCGCCTCCAGCCGGTCGCGATACTCCTCCTTCTCGTTTTCCAGCACGAAGCTGTGCAGCACGCAGGTGCTCAGCATGCAGCCGATGGCATACAGCGGCAGCAGCGGGAAATAGGCCTGGGCCAGTATGAAGCCGGCCATCGCCAGGCTGGAGATGCCGATGGTGCGGTGGCGCAGCTTCATGGTGCCCTCACTGCGCGCCGCGATGACCAGCGCGTAGATCGCCGTCATCAGGAACATGACCACCTGGATGCCCAGCGTGATGTAGCGCGCGCCCAGCGCCTGATACACGCCGCCCTCCATGGAAAACAACACCGGCACGAAGAAATTCGCCAGGATCATCAGCATTTCAAACGCGAAGAACAGCCAGCCGACGATGAGCAGCAGGTGTCCGAACAGCCGCTTCTCCCGCAGATAGTCCACCACATAGCGCGTCCAGAACAGGATCGAACAGGCCATGCCCGCAAAGTAGAGCGCCGTGTCCGCGAAGGTCAGCGCGACCAGGCCGCGCTCGTAGAAGATGCCCCACAGGATGTCGGTGACATAGTACCCCAGCACGGAGAGCAAAAAGAAGCGATACGGACGGTGGGCAGGGATGATCTCCCGCTCCGGCGTCCTCCGCAACACGTCGTGGTTGATGATAAGATGGATGATGAGCGCCAGAAAGCCCGCGCTGGAATAGAGCATACATCCACCTTCCCTTTTACCTTCGCTTAATACATTGTATCACACAAGCGCACTCCGCGTCTACTGTTTTTTGCAATTGATCCGTGTTTTGGAAAAACTGAGCGCCCGCCTGGAACGCACGGTCATGCCGACGGTGTGCGTTTGCGGGGGCGGCGCTGCGCCCGGTTGTCGCGCGCCGTTCGGCAAACGCCCCGCGTCACCGCGCGCCGGTGCCCGGCATGGTTATGACATCGCCGAAGCGGTCGTAGGCTACGCCGCGCAGTTGATTTATGAATCGCAAGGTGATATGCTCCTTCTGACTATCTCGTGAAAACATGGAAAAGGTCTGCTGGGTATAATTGCGCGCAGCTTTTGGGTGGAGTCCGCCGGTGCCCCTTCGCTTTTCTCCAGTCAATTCGACCTTTTCCATGCGGTCGATCCGAAGATTTTCTTTGCGACGCTTTTCACTGTTGTAGCAAAGCAGGTAGTATTGATTGTCAGGAGGAATACCTTTTTATGAAAGGATCGCAAAGGATATCAAATCTCATCACCAACCCAGACTTCATTCTTCCTGGCCGCATCAACATCATTGAAGCAAATTGCAGCAGCGGCAAAACCTACTTTGCCTTGAACACTATCCCAGAGTGGGCAGGAAATCCAGAACGCATTCTTTATCTCATCGACACCAGTAACGGCGAAATGCGCATCCAGCAAAACATCATCACAATCAGCCGCGATGACTACGCAATGGCCGACTATTGCAGCGGCAAGATCTGGGGTGAGTGGGCACATACTGCGGACAAGAAAATGCCTGTCATGACCTATGCAGGCTTTGGCAGCGAAGTGCGAAAAGGCCGCCATTTCCGATGGCAGGATTTTGATTACATCATCTGCGACGAGATGCAGAACCTTGTAAACTATCATAACTTCAGCGGCGATAACACCAACCTTGAAGCCGCGGAGGTCGCGTTGCAAATCATTGCGGAAGAGAAAAAGACAAAGATCATCGCCTTGAGCGCGACACCGCAGAAGATCAGGGAGCACTTTGACGCTCTGTGCTATGACGTTCCCTTTGACAAAAGCGACCTTTTCCGCGTGGAAACCTTCGCTGCCGTGCCATATAGGGAAAGCGTTGAAACCATCATTCAGCGGCACAAGGGCGAAACTGGTATTCTCTACACCACGAACGTTAAAGACATGAAACGCTATATTGCCTGCGCCAACAGCATAGGTGTGCGCGCGAATGGCTTCTGGAGCGTTCAACCTAATACTCAGCGGGACCATCCTATGGATCGCGAACAGTTTGCTTTGCGGGATACCATTTTGAAGGACGAAACCATACCCGCGAACATTGACCTTCTTGTAATCAATAGGGCCTCCGAAACCTGCATCAAAATTGATTCAAAGAACCGCAAGATCGATTATATGATCGTCCATGACAAAGACAAAGAAATCCAGACCCAGGTGCGCGACCGCTATCATGGTGACCTTTCCCTCTTCTACTACCACGACGTTGAAGGCGCCAATAACCTCTCCTGCCAGCATCTTCCTGCTCGATTCCTGAATACACGGCTCTATGCTGAAGAACGGGAAGCTCTATGCGATCACCTCGATCTTCGGAAGCCCGATGACCCTAACAGAAGTCATTACAAATGGCCCACAGTCAAGGATTATTTGGAGAGAAACGGTTATGCGGTTGAGAGGAAGAAGGACAAGAAGCGAAACGGACGATGGTATTATGTGGTTAGGTTGCGGGATACCAAAATGGGGGAGCTCTTATAGAATAACCCCAAATTGGTAGATGCCCAATTTCTTCAATCCATACCCCGATGAAAATTTGAAGCTCCGTGCTTCGCACTTCGCTTCAATTTTCATCGGCCTGGGGGCCCAATCGTCATTTTGAAGCTTCGTGCTACGCACTCCGCTTCAAAATGACGATTCCCCAGGAAAGGGTTTTCAGGGGAAAAGAAGTCGAATCCAGAGAAAATCGAATAAACCAAGTATTTGACTATGAATAGAAACTATAGTATAATGTTAATATAAGGTTAAGACAATACACAATAGCGGTGGGATAACCGCGTAAACAACCCAGGAAGGTATATACTATGAAAATCAAATTTGAATATCCTCTCGCAACTGAAGAAAACATGAAGGCCATTCAGGATGCTATCAAAGCGGGCACAGATGTAGAAACACTGTTCAGTATGTTTGATGAAGAAATGCTTTGGGATTGCTGGTGGTCTGTAAGTTGGACCGCTTTGCCAGAACTGCCATAGAAGGCGTTAAAACCGTCAGGGAGCTCTTTGAGCGAGGCGTGAAGGTTCATATTATCAATATGGGGCTGGTGGAGAATACGTTGACAGGGAACCTCATTCTGACCGTGATGCTCGCTTTTGCGGAGTATGAACGCGGGATGATTGTGGAACGTACACAGACTGGCAAACTACTTGCGCGGCAAAACCCCAGCTTCAAGGATGGCCGCCCGCGCAAGTATACAGATGCCCAGCTTGCTTTCGCGTTGAGGCTGCTGGCTGATGGAAAAAGCTACGGTCAGGTCAGAGAGCTGACAGGGATTAGCAAGAGCACACTAATTAGAGCAAGCAATAGAATATTCCATTCAAAGTCGACTTCTGGCGTATAGAGTGTGTTTCTAAAATGCCTAAAGCGCATTTTCGGCGTCTTTGGCTGCATTTCTGCGTTGATTTTCCTTGGATTTACCGCCAGTAAACCTGCGGAAAATCGCCTTGAAATGCAGTCAAATCCGCTCGAAACTGCATCTCCTGGGATTTAGAAACACACTCTAGAACTACATGGACAAGGTCGGCGAGATCAACAGGCTGATCGAGCAGTACGCGCCCAACGCGAAACCCGAAACCTTCACGGGGTACATGGATAGGATTTGGCGGGAGTGCATCGAAAATTCCGACGAGCATGTGCACACGGGCAAGAAGCCTGTCAAGAAGGACAAGAAGGAAGAAAAGAAGGATTGACGGGCATCGTCTATAATTATATCCTGCCTCATCCGCAGGACAGCGGTTTTTTCCACCAGAATTGTCTATAACCATAAAGAAACAGGAATCCCCGCCGTTCGTTGACGGCGGGGATGGCGATATGGCCTCGACTTACTCGCCGACGGCGGCGACGGGCGGCGTGAACTCCACGTCGGCCTTGGCGATGGTGACGAGCAGGATCTGCGCTTCGTCCGCCCCGGCGGCCTTGAAGTACACGGCG
>CADBZH010000023.1 GCA_902799045.1 uncultured Eubacteriales bacterium | reverse complement strand
CGCCCCGCAGCCGATGCGCCCCGTCGCGCCGCAGCCGCCGGTGCGCCCTGCCGCGCCGCAGCCGGTGCGTCCCACGGGCCCGGCAGCCCGTCCCACGGGTCCGGCAGCCCGTCCCACGGGCCCGGCAGCCCGTCCCACGGGCCCGGCAGCCCGTCCCACGGGTCCGGCAGCCCGTCCCACGGGTCCGGCAGCCCGTCCCACGGGTCCTGAGTCCCGACCCGGCGGAGGACGTTCAGGCGGCGGCGTCGGACGCCAGGGAGGCCCCGGCCGTCCCGGAAGGTAACAAAACAAACCCTACATGGAAAGCAGGGGCGACGCGACGTCGCCCCTGCTTTTGGGTTCTTCAAAAAACTGGGGGTTACATGGACAGTCATGGCAGAATACCGCCCCCAACGCCGCAGAACGGTGCAACCTACACATCAATCGCTTCGCTCAGGACGACAAACGACGATACTCCTGTCATCCTGAGCGCAGCGCAGCCGAAGGCCCGCGAAGCGCAGGATCTGTCCATCTGTTCGCCAACAGCCTTGAAAGGGCAGCTTCCGCGGTGAACCTTTTTACTTTGCCCAGTTCCCGTCGCGGAACACCGGCACAATCTGCCCGTCCCGGGTGATGGCGTCGATGGCCATGTCGGCGGTGCCGATCATGAAGTCCACGTGGATCATGGAATCGTTGATTCCCATGGCGCGGCACTCCTCCAGCGTCTTGTCCTCGAAGCCCCGGATGGTGTCCGCGAAGCCCATGCCCAGCGCCAGGTGGCAGGCGGCGTTTTCGTCGAACAGCGTGTTGTAGAACAGTATGCCGCTGTTCTGGATGGGGGAATCGTAGGGCACCAGCGCGCATTCGCCCAGGTAGGCGCTGCCCTCGTCCATCGTGATGATCTGCGTCAGCAGCTCGTTGTTCAACTCGGCGTGCCAGTCCACGGCCTTGCCCTCATGGAAGCGGATCCAGAACCGGTCGATCAGCTGGCCGTCGCGGCTCAGCGGCTTCGAGGCGTACACGATGCCCTCGGCGACGCCCTTCATCGGGCTGATGAAGCATTCCTCGGTGGGGATGTTCGGGTTGAAGAACACGCCGGAGAGGGTGGTGTCGCCGCCGCCCTTGAACTCGGCCTCGGGGATCATGCCCACGGTGAAGTCCGTGCCGTTGGAGGCCGTGTAGTGCAGCTTCTCAATGCCAAGGCCGTTCAGCCAGGCGCAGCGCTCGTGCAGGTCGCGATTGTGGGCCTCCCAGGCGGCCACGGGATCGTCGTCCACGCGGCTGGTGGCCAGGATGGCCTCCCACAGCTTTTCGATCGCCTGACGTCTGGACAGATCGGGAAACAGCTTCTTCGCCCAGGCTGCGCCCGGCACGGCGGCGATGCACCACTGATACTTGTTTTCCAGCGCGTCCACATAGCCCTTGACGAGGGGATAGCGCTTCTGTCGCGCCGCAGCCTGCTTCTTCTGGTTGATGCCCTTCAGGCCGTCCGGATCGTCGGAATCCAGATAGATGCGGCAGGGCAGGCGATCCAGATAGTGCTTGTAGCGGGCCTCCTGATACACGGTCAGCTCCGCGAGTGTCTTGACGCTCTGGTGCCGCACGTGCAGCTTTTCCAGCGGCTGGTAATCCCAGTCCACCACCACGCGGCTCGCGCCCCGCTTGTAGCAGGCGTCCACCACCATCGCGACGAATTCGGGCTGGTCCAGCCCCGCCACGATGAACACCTCCTGACCCTTTTGCACGTTCACGCCGCTCTCGGCGATCAGCCGCGCGTACTGGCGCAGAATCGACTTTTTCATGGGCAAATCCTCCATGTTGTTTGTTGATTTCATGATACCCCAAAACCGCTTTTCCGGATATCGCGTCCATACGACGGACAATTTAAGATACGGTTAACATGCCCCTGCTATAATGAACGGGACGGGAGGGGAGCGCTATGCTGAAACCAAAAGCGTTGAAGGTGGGAGACACCATCGGATTGGTGGGGATTTCCGGCACGCTGCCGGAGGTGGAGACGCGGTTTCCCAAGACCATGGCGGCCATCGAGGCGCTGGGCTTTAAGGCGATCGTGGACGAGACCTGCAAGGCGCGCTACGGTTATCTCTCCGGCACGGACGCGATGCGCGCCGAGGGCCTGAACCGCATGTTTGCCGACGACCGTGTGGACGCCGTCGTCTGCCTGCGCGGAGGCTACGGCGTCACGCGGATGCTGGACAGGATCGACTATGAGCTGATCCGCGCCAACCCAAAGCTCCTGCTGGGCTATTCGGACATCACCGCGCTGCACTGTGCCATCCAGCGCAAGGCGGGCCTGGTGACGTTTCACGGGCCGATGCCCTCCACCTGCTGGACGCACATGGACGACTTCACCCGAAACAACCTGCTGCGGGCGCTGACCTCCACGCGTCCGCTGGGCCTGCTTCCCCATCCCGAGGGCATGGAGCCCGTCTGCGTGGTGCCGGGGCGGTGTGAGGGCCGCCTGGCGGGCGGGAACCTGTCGCTGCTCGCGGCCACCTGCGGCACGCCTTGGCAGCTGAACGCGCGGGGACGGGTGCTGGTGATCGAGGACATCAACGAGTTCGTCTACCGCCTCGATTCCATGCTCACCCAGCTGCGCCACGCCGGGATGTTCGAACAGTGCGCGGGCGTGGTGCTGGGCGGCTTTACCAACTGCCGCCAGCGCAACCCGGAGATCGACTTCACCATCGAGCAGATCGTCCGCGACATCATCGCGCCGTTCGGAAAGCCGGTGCTCGCCAACCTGGCCATCGGTCACTTGGAGAGCAAGCTGACCGTGCCGCTGGGCGTGAAGTGCCGCCTGGACGCGACCGCCGGAACGCTGGAAGTGATCGAAAGCGCGCTGCGGGGGTGAGGAGCGAATTGCGAAGACAAAGGAGAGGCCCTTCACGGAAACCTGAAAAATGGCAAATGCACTTCGCCAATTATGCGTACAGATCCTTCGCTTCGCTCAGGATGACAACGAATCGCAATCTCTGTCATCCTGAGCGAAGCGAAGGATCTGTGCATATCTATCTCTCCAGCGGATGGTGGCACGCGCAGAAGCAGCCGGGCGAAAGCTCCCGCAACGCCGGGTGCGACGCGGCGCAATCGGCGTCCGCGTAGGGACAGCGCAGCCGGAACCGGCAGCCGCTGGGCGGATTCACCGGGCTGGACACCTCGCCGGTCAGCAGCGCGCGCGCCTCGTCCCGCCGGGAGGGGTCCGGCTGGGGCACGGCCTCCAGCAGGAACCGGGTGTAGGGGTGCCTGGGCGCGGTATACAGCGCCTCGGTGGGGGAAAGCTCGCACACCTGCCCCAGGAACATCACCATCACGCGGTCGGAGAGATAGCGCACCACGTTCAGATCGTGACTGATGAACAGGTAGGTGAGGCGCCTGTCCCGCTGCAGGTCGCTGAGCAGGTTCAGAATCTGCGCCTGGATGGACACGTCCAGCGCGCTGACCGGCTCGTCGCAGATGATGAGCTTCGGGTTCAGCGTAAGCGCCCGGGCGATGCCGATGCGCTGGCGCTGGCCGCCGGAAAACTGGTGGGGATAGCGGTCGTAGAACTCCGGCCGCAGGCCCACCTGTTCCATCAGTTGGCAGACCAGGGCCTTGCGCTCGGCGCGGGTGCTGCCCACGCGGTGGGCGGTCAGCGGCTCCATGATGATCCGCCCGACGGACATGCGCGGGTCCAGCGAGGCATAGGGGTCCTGAAAGATCATCTGCATGCCCCGCCGCAGCGTTCGCAGGCGCTCCCCGGAGCACTGGGAGAGATCCTGCCCCTCAAAGAAGACCCTGCCGGAGGTGGGCGGGATCAGGTCCAGCACCAGCTTGCCCAGCGTGGACTTGCCGCAGCCGGATTCGCCCACCAGGCCCAGCGTTTCGCCCTCCTGAACCGAGAAGGACACGTCGGACACCGCGTGCACCACGCCGCCCTTCACCGGAAACTCCTTCACCAGGCGCTCGGTGCGCAACAGCTCGTTCACCGGCTCACACCTCCCATCGGCCCTTCGCCAGACTCCGGCGCGAAGCAGCGGCACAGGTGTCCGCCGCCGATGTCGGCCAGCGGCGGCTTTTCCACGCGACAGCGCTCCGTGGCGAATTCGCAGCGGGGCGAGAAGCGGCAGCCCGAGGGCATGGCCCGCAGGTTCGGCACCGTGCCGCGGATGTTGTACAGCCGCTGGCCCTTCGGCGTCATGCGGGGCAGCGAGGCCATCAACCCGCGGGTGTAGGGATGGGCACAATGGGCAAACAGCGCGTTCACGTCCGCCCGTTCCACCACCTCGCCCGCGTACATCACGTACACCAGATCGCAGATTTCCGCCACGACGCCCAGGTTGTGGGTGATCATCAGGATGCTCATGCCGCTCTCCCGCTGCAGATCCCGCATCAGGCGCAGGATCTGCGCCTCGATGGACACGTCCAGCGCCGTCGTCGGCTCGTCCGCGATCAGCAAATCCGGCTTCAGCACCATGGACATGCCGATCATCACGCGCTGGCGCAGGCCGCCGGAGAGCTGGTGGGGATAGCAGGCATAGCGGCGCTCCGGCTCCGGGATGCCCACCTTTTCAAAGATCTCGATGGTCCGCGCCTTCGCGGCCTGGCGGTCCATCCCGCTGTGCAGCCGAAGCGCCTCGGCCACCTGCTTGCCCACGGTGATCACCGGGTTCAGGCTGGTCATCGGCTCCTGGAAGATCATTGAGATTCGATTGCCGCGGATCTTGCGCAATTCCCGGTCGGAGAGCTTCAACAGATCCACGCCGCCGAACAGGGCTTCGCCGGCTTCGACGCGCCCGTTGTCCGCCAGCAGGCCCATCACGGAAAGCGACGTGACGCTCTTGCCGCAGCCGGATTCGCCCACCAGGCCGACGGTCTTTCCGGCGGGAATGGCAAGATCCACGCCGTTGACGGCGATGGCCCGCTCCCGGACGCCGTCGGAGGCGAAGGACGCCACCAGGCCCTTGATTTCGAGGATGTTCGGCATGGAAGAGCTCCTTTCGTTCCTCACGTCTTCATATACGGATCGATGGCGTCGCGCAGGCCGTCGCCAAGGAAATTGAAGGCCATCACGGTGACGAGGATCGCCAGGCCCGGCGCGAGGATCAGCCACGGGCACATGTAGGCGTAGCCCTTGCCCTGGCTGACCATCAGTCCCCAGGAGGCGGCGTTCGGGTCACCCACGCCCAGGAAGCTCATGCTGCTCTCCCACATGATGGAGCCGGGAATGTCCAGCGTGAACAGCACGATCAGGTTCGGCAGACAGTTGGGCAGGATGTGGCGGAACACGATCCGCGCCCGGGAAACGCCCATCGACCGCGCGGCCTCGACGAATTCCTTTTCCTTAAGGGAAAGCGTCTGGGCGCGCACCACACGGGCGGTGCCGGCCCAGTTGATGATGGACAGGGCGATGAACATGTTCAGTATGTTCGAGCCGAGGGTGTACATCACCACCATGGCCAGCAGCAGCGACGGAAACGCCAGCACCACGTCCGCGACGCGCATGATGATGCCGTCGGCCACCTTGCCCAGGTAGCCCGCCATCAGGCCGAGCACGGTGCCCAGCACCAGCGAGATCAGCGAGGGAATGAAGCCGATCATCAGCGAGATGCGGCTGCCGTAGACCACACGCGCGAACACGTCGCGGCCCAGGTCATCCGTACCGAACCAGTGGGCCGGGGAAGGGGCCGCGCGCATGGAGGTCAGGTCCAGCGCGTTCGGATCATAGCGGGCAATCATCGGCGCGAACGCCGCCATCAGTGCGATCAGCACGATCAGCACAAGCCCCAGCAGCGCCGCCCGGTTGACCTTGAACATGTTCAGGATGCTCCTGAACACGCCCTGGTCGGGCTGGATCTCCGCCTCGAGGATCTGCCGGGAGAGTTCAGCTGTGTAGGTATCCTTGAATCGCTTTTTCACGCCCGCACCCCCTCACTCCACGCGGATGCGCGGGTCGATCACGGAGTAGAGTATATCCGCTGCCAGGTTGCCCGCGATGATCAGCACGGCGGTGAAGATCACCGTGCCCTGCAAGAGCGGCATATCGCGGTTGTTGATGGCGGTGACGGCCAGGCTGCCCACGCCGGGTATGGCGAAAACTGACTCGGTGATCACCGCGCCGGAGAGCAGCGACGAGATCTGGATCGCCATCACGGTGATGACCGGGATCAGCGCGTTCTTCAGAGCGTGGCGGGTGATCACCTTCAGCGGCGAGAGCCCCTTGCTTCGGGCGGTGCGGATGTAGTCGCCCCGCAGCACCTCCAGCAGGTTCGAACGCGTCAGGCGGGCGATGCGCCCCGCGGAGGACCAGCCCAGCACGATGGTGGGCAGGATGTAGCTCTGCCAACCCTGCACGCCGGAGACGGGCAGGAAGCCCTTGCAGGTGTTCTGCAAGATCAGCGCGATCCAGAAAACCGGCATCGACACGCCGAACAGCGAAAGCCCCATGCTCAGGTGATCGACCAGCGAATTCTTCAGGACGGCGGAGATGACGCCCACCGGGATGCCCATGATCCACGAAAACAGCGCTGACGCGATGGCGAGGCGCAGCGTGTAGGGGAATGCCGTGGAGATCAGGTTGGTCACGGGGCGGTTCAGTTTCCAGCTGGTTCCGAGGTCACCGCGAAGCATGTCCAGGATGTAGCGGAAATAGCGCACGAAAAAGGGATCATCCAGGTGCATGGTGCGGCGGAGGTTTTCCACCACATCCTCCTTCAGGTGCTCCTTCATCATCACCGTCACCGGGTCGCCGGGCACGACCTGCAGCATGAAGAATATCAGCAGGACGATGCCCAGCAGCACCGGGAGGGTGATCAATATGCGCTTGACGATGTGCTTGACCATGGGAAACCTCCGGTCAGTATGGGGATATGTCATTGTAGGGGCGCCGATACGGCGCCCCTACTACAGTGCCTCAGCAAAAACATGACAACCCCTCCGCCGACTGCGTCGGCACCTTCCCATACACAGGGGAGGCATGAGGACGTTTCCAGGGCTCCCCTGTGCAAGGGAAGCTGGCAGCCGCAGGCTGACGGAAGGGTTGTTTCAAAGTGGACGATTGGCTGTTACACTAGAGTGTGTTTCTAAAATCCCCGAAGCGCATTTTCGGCGGATTTGGCTGCATTTCTGCGTTGCTTATCCTTGATTTACCGCCAGTAAACCTGCGGAAAACCGCCTTGAGATGCAGCCAACTACGCTCGAAACTGCATCTCCGGGGATTGAGAAACACACTCTAAACTGCAATGGGGTTTCAGGGCTGTAAGAATCAGTCGCCCAGGGTGATGCCGTAGAAGCTCATGTCGCTCCAGCCGTTCCAGGAGACCTTGAAGCCCTTTACGCGGGGATTCAGGCAGAACAGGTGGTTGCGCTGGTAGAGCGGCAGCACCACGGCGTCCTCGTGCACCACGGCCTCGTCCACCTTCTGGTAGGCGGCCAGGCGCTCGTCGGGATCCGTCATCAGTCCGGCGGCGTCGATCAGGTCCATGATCTCGTCGTTGGTGTAGTTGACGGAGCGGCCTACGGTGTTGTGGCGGGCAAAGAAGGTGTCCAGGAAGTTGTCCGGGTCGTTGTAGTCGGCGGACCAGTTGTTGTAGTAGCTGGGCAGCTGGCCGTCGCGGCGGATGTCATAGTAGCTGGACTCGTCGAACTGCTTGACGGTCGCGCGCACGCCCACGGCCTGGAAGTAGGAGCACAGGATGGTGGACAGGTCAAGGCCGGACTTGGAATCTGCCATGACGGCGACCTCCATGTCAAAGCCATCGGCGTAGCCCTCGTCGGCCAGGATCTGCCTGGCCTGATCGGGATCGTAGGGGATCTCCTCGGCGTCGGGGTTGTGGCTCAGGATGCCGGCGGGGATGAAGGTGCTCAGCAGCGCGCCCTCGCCGCCGTAGACCTGGTCCAAAATGGTCTGGCGATCCACGGACATCTGCAGCGCCTTGCGCACGTTCACGTTGTCCAGCGGCTCGATGGCGGTGTTGAACATGAAGTAGTAGGTGCCGGCGCGGGTGCCGGAGACGATCTGGTCCTCATAGCCGTTGTCCAGGAACCACTGCAGCTGGCTCTCGGCATAGTCGAAGTTGAACACGTCCACGGTGCCCTGCTCGAACATCATGCGCTGGGTGTCCGGGTCGGAGACGATGTGCATCACGATGCCGTCGATGGCGGGCGCGCCCTTGAAGTAATCGGGGTTGGCGGTCAGCGTCACGGTGCTGCCCAGCTCCCAATCGGTGACCTGGAAGGGGCCGGTGCCGAAGCAGACGGCGGGGTTCACACCGAAATCCTCGACGCCTTCGGTGGATTCGCGGTTGTATACCGCGCCGCCGGGGGTGGCCAGGCGGCTCAGGAAGGAGGCGCAGGGCGCGACCAGCTTGAACTCGACGGTCAGGTCGTCGATGGCGGTGACGCCGGTCACGCCCGCGTCGCTCTCGCCCTCGCGATACTCGGCAGCGCCTTCGACGATGCCGTAGTAGATGTCATAGTTCTTGTAGATGCCGTTGGGGTCCATCATGCGGTTGACGGTGTACACCACGTCGTCCGCGGTGAGGGGATCGCCGTTGTGGAAGGTGACGCCCTCGTGCAGGTGGAAGGTGTAGGTCAGGCCGTCGTCCGAGACCTCCCAGCTGTCCGCCAGGCCGGGGATGACCTGGGGCTCGCCGTCCACGGTGTCGGTCTCCACCAGGCGGTCAAAGCAGTTCAGCGGGATGGTGTAGCTGTCGGTGGTCAGCTGCACGTCCAGGCTCTCCGGATCGTCGGTATAGAAGATGTGCAGCCAGTTGTCGTTTTCCTCGGCCACGGCGCAGGGCACGGCCAGGGCCAGTACCAGCGCCAAAACGGCCAGAACGCTGATCAATCGCTTCATGTGGGTAAACCTCCGTCACTTGAATTGGTCGGTCTTTCAACAAAAGGTAAAACTACCTTTCTTAACATTATACCGGATTTTATGCCGAAATACAACGGCTCAGATGTTAAGGATGTATGAATCGGCCAACGGTTTACCTCGGGCAGATCAAATCCATGTTTCCCGGGTCATTCTCGACGCCCAGGAACCGTGAGAATCGACGGAGGGCGGCTTCCACGGCCGCGAGCATCCCCTTGCCGAGGCAGACGCCCTCCTCCCACCACCATGCCTTCACCTTCAGGCATCCGGCCCTGGCCACCGGCTCCGGCTCAAACCGGGCGACGAAGCGGCTGCCGCAGAGCACCGGCAGCACGTAGTAGCCGTATTCCCGCCTGGCCACCGGCGTGTACACCTCCCAGCGATAGCGGAAGCCGAAGAGCGCTTCGACCATGGCCCGGTCCCACATCAGGTTGTCCAGCGGCGCGATGAAACGGCAGGCAGGGCGTCGCGGCGGCTCCACCGGGCTTTCCACCACCTCCGGCAGCGCGTAGAAGGGCGTTTGGATGCCCTCGACGCGCACGGGGACGATCTCGCCCCGGTCGGCGAGCCGCCGAAGCGCCGCCTTGCGGGCCGCGTCGTCTCCGACCACATAGCCCTGCCATGCGCCGCCGCGCCTGTCCCAAAGAAGGCCCACGCAGCCAAGTCGCCGCTTCACATACCAGTCGGCAAAGGCGTCCGTGTCGCGCTCCACGGGGACGAGGTATTCGCCCGGCAGCACGTTCTCCGTCAGGTCGAAGCGCCGCTGGGTGCCCGCCTTGTCGGCCACGCACAGCCTGCCGCTGGCGAACAGATACTCGATGGCCGCGCCGGAGGGCCGCCTCGGGCCCCAGCCGAAGTCCTTCGATTCGCCGATGGGGATGTCCGAGAGGGAAGAGGGCCCGCGCCGGCGGATGATGGCGAGGATGTCCTCCAGCATGTCGAAGGCCTCGCCCTGGCCGCGGCTCTCCAGCCAGCGCCGCCCGTCCGAAGCGCGCATGGCGCGGATCGGGGCGAAGTCGGGGAAGTCCCGGGCGGTGTAGATGCACATCTCCTTGTCGAAGCCGTCCACCAGGCGGCGCTCCTCGTAAAGCAGCCGGCGCAGGCAGTCGCTCCGGTAATCCTGCACCCGGGCCTGCAGCACCAGGTCCGGGTTGCGCCCCGCCACGTTCAGCGGGTCGAACTGGATCGTGCCCAGCCGGTCCATGACGGCGCGGGCCCCGTCCAGGCCGCGAAAGTCGTCCGCGCCGTCCAGGTTGTGGTAGCGCACCAGCGCCTGGCAGGCCTGCTTCTTTGATAATTCAATCATAGCGCTTGCTCCTGTGAACGCTCACGCCATCTCCTCGGGGTGGAACACCGCGTCAAACTGCGCTTCCGTCAAAAAGCCCAGCTTCACGCAGGCCTCCTTCAAGGAGATGTTCTCCCGGTAGGCCAGCTTCGCCGTCTTCGCGGCGTTGTCGTAGCCGATGTGGGGGTTCAGCGCCGTCACCAGCATCAGGCTGTTGTGAAGGTTCGAGCGCATCCTCTCCCGATCGGCGGTGATGCCGCGGACGCAGTTGTCGTTAAACGAGCGCAGCCCGTCCGACAGCAGCCGAGCGGACTGGAGGAAGTTGTATATCAGCACCGGCATGAACACGTTCAGCTCGAAGTTGCCCTGGCTGGCGGCGAGGGAGACGGCCACGTCGTTGGCCATCACCTGCACCGACACCATCGTCATCGCCTCGCACTGGGTGGGGTTCACCTTGCCGGGCATGATGGAGGAGCCGGGCTCGTTCTCCGGGATGTGGATCTCGCCCAGGCCGCAGCGGGGGCCGGAGGCCAGCCAGCGCACGTCGTTGGCGATCTTCATCAGGTTCGCCGCCAGCGCCTTCATCGCGCCGTGGGCGAACACCAGCGCGTCCTTCGCGGTCAGCGCGTGGAACTTGTTCGGGTCGGTGACGAACGCCTTGCCGGTCAGCTTGCTCACGGCCGCGGCCACCTCGACGTCAAAGCCCTTCGGCGCGTTGAGGCCCGTGCCCACGGCGGTGCCGCCCAGGGCCAGCATTTTCAGCTGGGGCAGGGCGGCCGCAAGCATATCCCTCGGGGTCTCAATCAGCCCGCGCCAGCCGCGGATCTCCTGGGAAAAGCGGATCGGCACGGCGTCCTGCAGGTGCGTGCGGCCGGACTTCACCGCGTCCGCGTTCTCTTCCTCCAGGCGGCGGAGCGTGGCGACGAAGCGGTCCATCTCCGGAAGCAGCGCGTCCTCGATGGCCGTCACCGCCGCGATGTGCATGGCGGTGGGGAACGTGTCGTTGCTGCTCTGGGACATGTTCACGTCGTCGTTCGGATGCAGCAGCTTTGCCCCGGCGCGGGCGTTGCCGTAGTTCGCGATCACCTCGTTGGCGTTCATGTTGCTCTGGGTGCCGCTGCCGGTCTGCCACACCACCAGCGGGAAGTGATCGTCCAGCTCCCCGGCGATCACCGCGTCGCAGGCGGATGAGATGGCGTCGAGCTTGGCCTGGGTCATGCGCTCCGGCAGCAGGCGGCGGTTAGCCAGCGCCGCGGCCTTCTTCAGCACGCCGAAGGCGCGGATGATCTCCACCGGCATCCGCTCGCCGCCGATTTTGAAGTTCTGATAGCTGCGCTGGGTCTGGGCGCCCCAGTAGCGGTCGGCGGGCA
This sequence comes from uncultured Eubacteriales bacterium, assembly GCA_902799045.1. Taxonomy (GTDB): domain Bacteria; phylum Bacillota; class Clostridia; order Christensenellales; family Aristaeellaceae; genus UBA2862. The sequence goes on along the minus strand of CADBZH010000023.1, from coordinate 13,008 downwards.
CCCGCATTTCGCCCATCGAATCCCTCTCCACGCGATATTCCATTTCAATAACCTCCTGAATGGGTTTCACATAGCTCTATTGTACCAGAAAACGCGGCGGATGGGAAGGGCTTTCGTCCGGCTTGACAGCGCGTGCCGCGGGGGATATAATTATATTAGTAAACTTAAACTAACAATGGAAGTGGGGACGGAACATGAAATACGCGGGAATGCCGGCGGGCATGTGGCTGCTGTTCGCCGGCGCGTTCAAAAAGAGCCTGGCCGCCAACCTGGGCATGGACGAAGGCCGCGCAAGGGCAACGGCCCGAACCGCGAAGGGCAGGTACAGGGCGATCATCGGGCGCTTGCCGGAGTTTGAAAAGGGCGATCGCTTCAAGATGAACATCGTCAGCTGCGCCATGTTCGCCGCGTTCATGAACAGCCTGGACGCGAAGCCGACGCTCGGACAGGCCACGGCGTTTTACCGCGACGGCATGATGACCGGCGCGATGCGGCTGTTCTGCCGGATGAGCGGGCGGCGAAAGTTCACCGACGCGGACATCGCGGGCATGAAGGCCACGGCGGCGCTTCGGGCGGCGGACCGGAATCCCTATTCCTGGAACATGGATTTTCTGCCCTATGCCGACGGCAGCGGCTATGAGGCGCGGTTCACGTCCTGCGGCATCTGTCGCCTGCTCCGGGAGCAGGGGCTGTTTGAGTACACGCCCGCCATGTGTCGCCTGGATTACACGATGAGCGAGGCCGGCGGCGCTACGCGCTTCGTCCGACAGTACACCCTCGCCGGGGGCGGCCCGTACTGCGATTGCGGGTATAAAAAGAAGCCCCTTCACGGGGAAGCGGGGAACAAGACGGGCTGACGGGCGGGCCATCCCTTTCGATGGGGTTGGCTGACAAAACGAACAGATCCTTCGCTTCACTCATGATGACAACGAATCGCGGTCCCTGTCATCCTGAGCGAAGCTAAAGGATCTGTTCGCATTGGTCCGCAGCGATTCCTGCGGCAAGCCGCCCCTGTTTGTGCGCGCCTGATCATTTCGAGCCTATTCCGCCTCGACCGACGGCGTTTCCACGCCCCGGCTGCCCAGATACCGCCGCAGCGCCTCAAACGAGCGCCCGCTGAGGGCGCGGGTGATGGCGTCGGCCTCGATCCGCGCGGCCTCGTCCTCCACGCCGGATTTGGTCAACAGCCCGTGGAAGAAGTCGAGGCGCTCGGCGTGGGCGCGGGCGCGGCGCTCGCCGGCGTCGGACAGCACCAGCGCGCCGTGGCGCTCCATCAGCACCAGCCCCTCCTGGAGCATCTGCTTCACGGCCACGCACACGCAGGCCTTGGAATAGCCCAGGTAGCCCGCCACGTCCACCGAGCGCACGATGGCGACGCGCCGCCGCAGCACCAGGATCGCGGCCAGGTATCGGTCCAGCGTCGCCTCGGAGATCACGCGGCCTGTCTTTTCCTTCTTTTCCATGGCTGCCTCTTAGATAGTGTCGCGGTGCGCCACGCGGTACTCGGTGGGTGTGAGACCTGTCATCTTCTTAAACACGTGGGAAAAGTGGGCGGAGGAGACGAAGCCAGCCTCCTCGCCGGCCTGGGAGATGCTCACGTCCGCCTCGGCCAACAGCCGCATGGCGTGCTCGCAGCGGATGTGATTGTGGTACCACAGCAGCGTGTGGCCGGTGTTCGCCTTGAATACGCGCAGCAGATAGCTTCCGTTTACAAACAGCGCGTCCGACAGCGTCTGCAGCGAAAACTTATCTGTGCTGTGGCCCTCGATGTAGGCCATGGCGGCCTGCGTCAGCGCCCTTCCGGAGGCGCCGCGCACCGGCGCGACCGTCGCGTTGCGCGCTTCCTCGCTCATCGAACCCACCTGCCTCACGATATTAGTTATCTTTTACTAATATATGTTAGCATAAAATAACCAATGACGCCAGCCCAATCAAGTAAAAAGTCAATAACAGACAATCGCGACCGCCCAATAAGTCAATATTGGAATAGCGGGCGGGATTAGATTATGCTAAAATAATGGCTGCGGATTAGGAAAGACTAACGAATGTTAATTTTAGTTAACAAACCATCCGCGCGGTTCGCCTCCGGGTGAGCCATGAAAGGAAGTTTCATCATGAAGAGAATACGGATCGCCCGCATCGCGCTGCTCGGCATGTTGGCGCTGCTGCTGCTCATGCAGAGCCTGCCCGTGCTGGCGGAGTCCGGCGAGGACACCCGCTGGGCCGACGCGTCGGACGAAATCGACCGGTTCCTGGACACGGCCTTTGAGGATTACCTGAGCGGCGACGCCGCCACCGCCTATGACAACGTCTCCAACGCATATTTCCGCGTCTACGAGACCACCGGCTTTGAGCGACAGACACTGAGCTACATTTCCGGCAACCGCAAGAACGCCGTGGAGATGCAGTTCTCCGCCTGCAAGGCCGCCGTGAAGAAGAGCAACGCCGAGCAGGACGCGCGCGTCTCCGTGCGCACGGCGCTGGTCAAGCTGAAGGGCATGATCCGCGAGGACGGCAACAAGCTGGCTTCCCAGCAGGGCGGCGTCCAGAGCGAGATGAAGTGGTATAAGAACGGCGAGCTGGTTTCGACGGACCCCTATCCGGAGTATTCCGCCGACCCGAACGCGGCGATGAAGTACGAGAGCTGGTACGAGGCCGCGAGCCTGACCCGCGAGCTGCTGGACACCTCCTACCAGGCCTACATGGAAAAGGACCTGGAGGCCGCCGAGGACAACCTGAACACCGCCTACTACACGGTGTACGAGGAATCCGGCCTCGATCACGCCATCTACAAGGAGCTGTCGCTTGAGGACCGCCTGAAGGTGGAGGACGTGTTCACCACGCTGCACGGCCTGATCGACGGCGGCGAGGACGGCTACTCCATCACGAAGTACCGCAAGAAAAACAACGCCGCCAAGCAGGTGCTGCTGTCTACGGCGAAGCGCTTGGACGAGCAGGAGGCCGCCGAGAAGGCCGCCGCCAACGAAGAGGCGGGGGAGACGGAAGAGGTGGTCGAGGAGGCCGCGCCTTCCGACCCGAAGCTGCTCACCTTCCTGGGCGCCTTCGGCATCATCGTGCGCGAGGGCCTGGAGGCCATCCTGGTCATCGCCGCGATCATCGCCTACCTGACCAAGTCCGGCAACGGCCGGAGCCTGAAAAACGTCTACATCGGCGCCGTGGCGGGCATCGCCGCCTCGTTCGCCGCCGCCGCGGTGCTGGCCTGGGCCAAGAGCGCCTTCACCAGCGCGGGCCTGGCGCAGGAGGTCATCGAGGGCATCACCGCCCTGATCGCCGTGTGCGTGCTGTTCTACGTCTCCAACTGGATGATCTCCAAGGCCGAGGCCGCGAGCTGGAGCCGCTACATCGACGGCAAGGTGCAGTCCTCGGTGGAACAGGGCAGCGCCTTCGCGCTGGCGTTCACGGCGTTCCTGTCGGTGTTCCGCGAGGGCGCCGAGGTGGTGCTGTTCTACCAGCCGATGCTCGCCGAGGGCAATCCGGGCATGGTCTGGGCCGGCTTCGGCGCGGGCTGCGTGCTGCTGGTGTTCGTGTACCTGGCCATCACCAAACTCTCCATCAAGCTGCCGATCAAGGTGTTCTTCACGGCGACCTCGATCCTGATGGCCGTGATGTGCGTGTCCTTCCTGGGCAGCGGCATCAAGGAGCTGGCCGAGGGCAACGTGTTCGACCTGGTCTACAACGTGCCGGGCATCCCGGAGAACGACGTGATCCAGATCTTCGGCATCTACCCGTACCTGGAGACGCTGGTGCCCCAGCTGATCCTGTCGATCGTGCTGCTGGTGACGTTCATGATCGCCCACTATCGCGGAAAGATCGACGCGCTCAAGGCGCAGTTCGCCGCGAAGAATTAAGTAGCCGCTGATTGATTCCCGCACCGATTCTGCGGCGTCTTTTCCGCCCTGCCGTCGCCTCGCTGCGGTCAACGATGCTTTAAGAATCAGGAATTGGCAGTTCCAATCTCAGACCCCCTGACTCAAAGAACGGTTCTCCACGCGAGCCTGCCCCGCGCAGACGCCGCGTTGAAGATACAAAAACAAACACATTTATTTTAGGAGGATTCACACATGAAGAAGTTTCTTGCCCTGCTGATGGCTGCTCTGATGCTGCTGAGCGTTTCCGCGTTTGCCCTGGCCGACGAGGCCGGTTTTGACGAGTATGAGCTGGGCGTCGAGGGTGAGCAGGACGTCGGCTTCATGACCATGAGCATGGTGTACTTCCAGCCCGTTGACATGGCGCCCGCCGATCTGGCCGCCGCCAAGGAAGACTCCGACCTGCACATCGAAGTGGACCTGACCGCCAACGAGAATCCCTACTCCTTCAACGTGGGCGAGTGGGTGCCCTATCTGAGCATCGACTACACCATCAACGACGTTGACGGCAACGAAGTGCTGACCGGCTCCATGATGCCCATGGCCGCTTCCGATGGCCCGCACTACGGCAACAACATCGCTCTGCCCGAGGGCGAGTACACCATCACCCTGTCCATCAAGAGCCCCGCGGAGCAGGGCTATCTGCTGCACGTGGACGAGGAGACCGGCGTTGAGGCCGACGAGTTCTGGACCGAGCCGCTGACCGCGACCTGGACCGGCTGGAACTTCGTCAAGGAGTGGTAATCCCACGCCCCGACGGTTTCAGTAAACGCTGAACGGTAAAACACAAACAATGCGAGCTGCTGGTGCTGCATCCGCGGGGGATGCGCATCAGCAGTCCGTGCGTTCAGAACCATTGTTAAATACGTGTTTACACGTGTTAACTTTCAAAAAACGGTTTCTCCATTACCTGCGGGAGGCATGAAAATGCTCAAGTATCTCTGGACGGTGACCCAGGACCTGTTCGTCACGGTGACGCTCGTCACGCTGATGCACGCGCTGCTCACGCGCCTCTACGGGAGGTTCGGCAAGCGCTTCCACGGCATCGGCATCGGCGTCGGCGTGGCCGCCTCGGCGGCACTGGCGTCGGTCAAGGGCACCAGCAACAAAATCGTTTCCAGCCACTGGAACCACTACATCTACGCCTTCTCCCTGGCGTTCATACTGGCCTTCATCATCCTCTGCCTGATCTTCGGCAGAAGGGAAGGCGCGCGCCGCGGCGTCGGCGGGGCGCTGACGTGCCTCGCGGGCTCGGGCGTATCCGCCGTGCTGATCTTCTATCACCTGCCCGGCGTGATGCTCTATCCCTTCAATTTCAACACGATGGGCAACGGCTACTGGTCCGCGTACTACATGGTGCGCCTGGCCGGATGGCTGATCGCGCTGATTCTCCTGCTTGCGTATTCGCGCCTGTTGTATCTCTGCGCTTTGCATATCAAACCCGCCGGCGCCCTCTCCGGGCTGACCTGCGCCGGCGCGTTCGTCTACTGGATCTACTGCACCGGCCGCTTCTTCGTGCCCTGGGTGAACCGCGCGAAGTGGCTCAACTGGCCCGTTCGCTACACCAAGGAGGCCTACGGCTTCATCGGCGACTGGATGATGTTCACGGCCTACCAGTCCATGCTGTTCATATGGGCGATCTTCCTCATCGCGCTGGCCGTGCTGGCGGTCTGCTTCTTCCAGAACACCCGCGTCACCGAGCCGTGGGAGAACGCCGCCCAGCGCCGGAAGCTGCGCGCCCGCAACCGCCACTTCCGCCGCATAGCCTGTGTCGCCGTGGCTGGCCTGATCGTGTTCACCGGCTTTCTGACGGTGGTGAAGGGCTACGACACCCGCGTGATCGAGCTCTCCGCGCCGGAGACCTACACCGTGGACGGGGAAAACATCTACGTGCCGCTGGAGGCCGTGAACGACTTCCACCTGCACCGCTTTGAATACCGCACCGAGAACGACGTGGACGTGCGCTGGATCGTGGTGCGCAAGCCCAATTCCGCGTCCTACGGCGTGGGCCTGGACGCCTGCGACGTCTGCGGCAACGCGGGCTACTACGAGCGCGGCGGCCAGGTGGTGTGCCGGAGGTGTGACGTGGTGATGAACATCAACACCATCGGCTTCAAGGGCGGCTGCAACCCGATCCCCCTCGGCTACGAGGTGGGAGACGGCAACCTGATCTTCAAGCTCTCCGACATCCTGGCCGGCGAGCGGGAATTCAAGTGAGGAGGGAACGGGAACATGCTGTTTAGAATGATTCGCGGCGTCCTGTTCCACCAGAAGAGCAAGATGCTGTTGATCGCCGTCACCATCGCCCTGGGCGCGTCGCTGGCCACCGGCATGCTGAATGTGGTCATGGACGTGGAGGACAAGGTGAACAAGGAGCTGAAGAACTACGGCGCGAACATCACCGTCAAGCCCAAGGACGCCTCGCTCCTCTCCGACATCTACGACACCGGCGAGGACGGCGAGGCCCTGAACGCTGCCTACCTGAACGAGGACGAGCTGGGCAGGCTCAAGACCATCTTCTGGGCCTTCAACATCGTGGACTTCACCCCCTTCCTGGACGCCCAGGTGGCCCTGCCCGACGGCGGCAGCGCCGAGGTGGTGGGCACCTGGTTCAACCATCACCTGGCCCTGCCCACCGGCGAAGAGCTGGACGCGGGCGTGGTCGGCATGCGCTCCTGGTGGGAGATCGTCGACGGCCGCTGGCTGGACGAGGCCGACGAGAGCGCCGACAGCGAGATCATGGTCGGCACGGCGCTGGCGGAGGAGAAGCGCTTGACCGTCGGGGAGACCCTGCGCCTCACCGGCAGCCAGGGCGCGCTGGACGCGAAGATCGTGGGCATCTATGACGCCGGCGGCGACGAGGACGGCCAGATCTTCGCCACGCTGGACGCCGTTCAGGCGCTGACGGACCGCGACGGCAAGGTGGCCTCCATCGAGGTCTCGGCCCTCACGACGCCGGACAACGACCTGGCCCGCCGGGCGGCCCGCAACCCCGCGGCGCTCACCAGCCGCGACTATGAGACCTGGTACTGCACGGCCTACGTCAGCGCCATCTGCTATCAGATCCAGGAGGTCATCACCGGCTCCGTGGCCAGCGCCGTGCGCCAGGTGGCGGAGAGCGAGGGCACCGTGCTGGACAAGACGAAGCTTTTGATGATCCTGATCACGGCCCTGAGCCTGATCGGCTCGGCGCTGGGCATCTCCAACCTGGTCACGGCCTCCGTCATGGAGCGCGCCCAGGAGATCGGCCTATTGAAGGCCATCGGCGCGAAGGACCGGTCCATCACCGGCGTGGTGATGACGGAGATCCTCATCACGGCGCTCGTCGGCTTTGCCGCGGGCTACTTCATGGGCTTCGGCTTTGCGCAGCTGATCGGCCGCAGCGTGTTCGGCGCGGCGGTGGAGATGAACCCCACCGTGATCCCGATCGTCGCCGGGCTGATCGCCCTCGTCACCATCGCCGGCAGCATGCCCGCCATTCGGATGGTGCTCAGGCTCAAGCCCGCCGAGGTATTGCACGGAGGGCACTGAAGAACCCCTCTTATCGTTTCGTTGGAGGAATAACATGACTAAACGACGTATGTTCCTGAGGATGATCACCGCCTCGCTGCTTAGGCGGCGCTCCAGGATGCTGATCGCGCTGCTGTCCATCGGCATCGGCGCGACGATCCTGGCGGGCCTGGTGACGATCTACTATGACGTTCCGCGCCAGATGCGCTCGCAGATGCGCTCCTACGGCGCAAACATGCTGGTGATGCCGGCGGAGGGGGAGACGCTGACCGGCGAAACGCTGGACGAAGCGCTTGCGCAGTTCCCGGAGGACGCGCTGGTGGGCGCGGCGCCCTATCGCTACGTTCGGCTGGACATGACCAGCCGACAGCAGTCCTTCACCACGGCGGGCACGGATTTTGAACAGGTCCGCAAGACCAGCCCCTATTTCAGCGTGGAGGGCCGCTATCCCGAGGCCACCCGCGAGATCCTCGTCGGCAAGGAGATCGCCGAGACCATCGGCGTGAAGGTGGGCTCCGAGATGGAGCTGACCTGGCAGCCCTCCGCCTCGAACGCGCAGGGCGAGGCCTCCGACGACTGGACGCCCGGCGCGTCGCTCACCGGCAGCGCCGAGGGCTGGAGCGGCGGCGCGGTCTCCGTTTCGACGCGGCTGGACGACGAGGGCAGGATCGCCGAAATCACCGTCGACGCCTCCACCCAGACCGCGGAATTCGGCGGACGCGCCCAGACAGACGAGGCGTTCCTCGGCCAATTCGTCGGCAAGAAGCTGCCGCTGCGCCTGACCGGCGTGACGGATGAAAACGCCGGCGCGGGTATCCGCACGGCGATGACAGCAGCCCCCGAGGGCAGCGACGAGGTGGACGCCCTCACCGGCGCGACCGTCACGTCCTCCGCCGTCGTGAACGCGCTGAACGGCGCCCGCGCCGCCACCGCCGCGAACCAGCCCCGGACGATGAAGTACACCGTCTCGGGCATCCTGGTGACCGGCGGCGAGGAGGAGGGCTATGTGTTCATGGCCCTTTCGGATCTGGAGAACCTGACCGGCGAGGACCGGCTGGACGTGGCGGAGCTCTCCGTGTCCGCCGAGGAGGACCAGCTGAACGCCTATGCTGAGCAGCTGACTGGCGGCGACATCGGCGTCACGGCGCGGCTGGTGAAGCGCGTCACGAAGTCGGAGACGGCCGTGCTCGGCAAGCTGCAGGCGCTGGTGTTCCTGGTGACGGCGGTGGTGTTGCTGCTGACGATGATCTGCGTCTCCACGACGATGATGGCGGTGGTCTCCGAGCGCCGCCGGGAGATCGGCCTGCGCAAGGCCCTCGGCGCGTCGGACAACTCCATTCGCAGCGAGTTCCTGGGCGAGGGCATCTTCCTCGGTACCCTCGGCGGCGTGCTGGGCGCGATCCTGGGGTTTGTGTTCGCCCAGGTGGTCAGCGTGAACGTGTTCGGCTCGTCCATCACGTTCCAGCCGCTGCTGCTGCCGGTGACGGTGATCGTCTCGGTGGCGATCGCCGCCGTCAGCTGCCTCGCGCCCATCAAGCGGGCCGTGGCCATCGACCCGGCGTTGGTATTGAAAGGAGAATAATGTGGACGGGGGAGCAAGCTCCCGCGCCATTGCCACCCCCTCCAGATTTTGCTTGATGGCAAGCCGTCTGGCCGCAAAACCTGAAAGGTAGGAATTTGCTCTCCGGGAAATGGGATTTCCCTTCGATCAAATATCCTGCGGTCCCGACGCAAATGTCGCCGGGACCGATTGAAGACGATGTAGGAGGAATAGCAGATGAGCCTTCTCGAATTGAAGAATGTTTCCAAGATATACGGCGAGCTCAAGGCGCTGGACAACGTGAGCCTGCACGTGGACAAGGGCGAATGGGTGGCCATCATGGGGCCGTCCGGCTCCGGCAAGTCCACCATGATGAACATCATCGGCTGCATGGACAAGCCCACGAAGGGCGAGGTGCTGCTGGACGGCGTGGACATCTCCAAGGAATCCAGCAAGCACCTGACGGACATCCGCCGCGACAAGATTGGCCTGATCTTCCAGCAGTTCCACATGGTGAACTACCTGACGGCCGTGGAGAACGTGATGGTTTCCCAGTATTACCACTCGATGCCCGACGAGGCGGAGGCGCTGGAGGCGCTGGGCCGCGTGGGCCTGCGGGAGCGGGCGCGGCACCTGCCCAGCCAGCTCTCCGGTGGCGAGCAGCAGCGAGTGTGCGTGGCCCGGGCGCTGATCAACCATCCGGAGCTGATCCTGGCCGACGAGCCCACCGGCAACCTGGACGAGGCCAACGAGAATATCGTGCTGGACCTGTTCCGGCAGCTGCACCGCGAGGGCACCACGCTGATCGTCGTCACCCACGACCCCGAGGTGGCCGAGGCCGCCCAGCGCACCATCGTGCTGGAGCACGGGCGCGTGGCAAAGGAAGTCATCAACGAAAACTTCGTGGAGTGAGAGACGAACCGGCGGAAGTTCAACGCCCAACCGACCTGAACAAAGGAGCCAATATGAACAAGAGCATTGTTCCCGCAATCCTCGTCGCGCTGCTCGCGCTGGTCATCGCCGTCGGCAGCCAGACCTTCCTCGGCGCGTGCGTCCACGAGGACGGCAGCTTCGGCGCGTGCCACTGGGCCGCGCGGGGGATCCTGGGCGTCGGCGGCCTCATGGCGGCGCTGGCGCTGCTGGCGATAGCGGCGCGACGGGCGCGCTTTGGACTGTACCTCGCCATGCTGCCGGCCGGCCTTGTGGGCATCCTGATCCCCGGCACGCTGATCGACATCTGCGGGATGGACACCATGCGCTGCCGGATGCTGATGCGGCCGGCGACGATGATCCTGTTCGCTCTGGCGATGATCGCGGCGCTCGTCGGGCTGCTGCTTTCGAGGAATGAAGCGAGGTAGGACATGGGAGCTTCACATCTTCCGATCAAAAACCTGCTGCGCAGGCCGGGTCGCACCGCGGCGCTGGTGCTGCTGACGGCCTTCCTGGCGCTGTCGGTGTTCGGCGGCTCGGTGGTGGTGCGGTCGCTGCAAAGCGGCCTGGACAGCCTCCAGGCCCGCCTGGGCGCGGACATCATTGTGCTGCCAGGCTCGGCCCGAAGCAAGGTGGACTTTCAGGAGCTGATCCTCCAGGGCACGGCGGGCGCGTTTTACATGAGCGCGGACTCGCTGGACAGGGTGAAGGAGGTCGACGGGGTGGCACTCGCCGCGCCGCAGACCTTCCTGGCCTCCCTGAAGGCGGATTGCTGCGCCGTGAAGGTGCAGGTGATCGGCATCGACCCGGAGGCAGACTTCACCGTGCGCCCCTGGATCGGGCAGAGCTATGCCCGCGAGCTGGGGGACATGGACCTCGCCGTGGGCTGCCGGGTGACGGCGAACGTGGGGGAGAGCCTCAAGATCTACGACCAGAACTGCCATGTGGTGGCGAAGTTGGCGGAGACCGGCACCGGGCTGGACACCGCCGTCTATTGCGACATGGCGACCATGGAAAAGCTGCTCGCGGCGGCGGAGAAGAAGGGCGTCACCCACAAGCTCACGAGCGACGACGCGGACGTGATCTCCGCCGTGTACGTGAAGGTGGCCGACGGCTTCGACCCGGAGGCCGTGGCCGCGAAGATCAACGCCCACGTGCGCAAGGCCGCCGCCGTTCGATCCCGCAGCCTGTTCACCGGCGCGTCGGACAGCCTCGAGGGGGCGTCGCGCACGGTGGCGCTTCTGGCCGGGGCGGTCTGGGTGCTGGCGTTTGTAATCCTGATGATCGCCTTCGCCATGATGATCGCGGAGCGCCGCCGGGAGTTCGCGGTGCTGCTCCTGCTGGGCACGTCCCGCGGAGGGCTGAGCCGACTGATCCTGGCGGAGACGGCGCTGTGCAGCCTCGTCGGCGGCCTCCTGGGCGTGGGCGTGGCGGCGACGGCCGTGTTCCCGTTCACGGCGCTGATCGAATCGAAGCTGAAGCTGCCGTACCTGACGCCGGACGCGGGAACGGTGGCGGCGCTGGCCATCGGCACCGTCGCCGCGACGGTTTTGGTCGGGACGCTGGCGAGCGCCTGGGCGGCGTGGCGGCTGAGCCGGACCGACCCCGGCGTGACGCTGAGAGAGGGGGCCTGAGCATGCTGAAGGCGGAGAACGTGTCCATGCGCTACTTCCGAAAAACGGGCGAGGCGAACCACTTCTATGCCGTGCGGGAGGCCAGCCTGGGCCTGAACGCCGGTGAGGTGGCCGTGCTGACCGGGCGCTCCGGCTCCGGAAAGACCACGCTGCTGCACATGCTGTCCGGGCTGTTGACGCCCACTTCGGGCACTGTCACCCTGGACGGCGCCGATCTCTACGGCCTGAAGGACGGGGCGCTCTCCCGCCTGCGCAACCAGAGGCTGAGCGTCATCCCGCAGGGGCGCAGCGCTGTCGACACGCTGACGGTGCTGGAGAACGTGCTGCTTCCGGCGCAGCTGGCGGGAAAGCCGGGGGACAGGGCCGCTGCCGAACGGTGGCTGAACACCCTCGGCATCCTTGCCCTCGCCGACGCGCGGACGGGCGAGCTCTCCGGCGGGGAGCTGCGCCGCATGGCGATCGCCCGGGCGCTCTTCCAGGACGCGGAGGTCCTCCTGGCGGACGAGCCCACCGGCGACCTGGACGACGCCAATACCGCGCTGGCACTGTCCGTGCTGCAAAGCGCCGCGAAGGAGCGGGGCAAGGCCGTGCTGATCGTCTCCCACGACAGCGAGGCCTCGCGCTACGCCGACGCGCTGTACCGGATGGACGGAGGGACCCTCGAGAGAGTAGAATAAACGCGCATCCCGGAAAACCGGGAATGAGCGAGAGGCGGCTGGCCGATGACAGGTACATTTCGTATATTCCTAAACAACTGTATGTGAAGACAACAAAAGCGTCGGGGCAGGATCAAATCCTGCCCCGACGCTTTATGTCGGTCGGTTTATTCGTTGTCCGCCGTCACGGCCTTCGCCGCGGTGCGGCCGGAGACGAAGATCTCCACGATGGCATTGCCGCCCAGGCGGTTGCCGCCGTGGATACCGCCGGTGACCTCGCCCGCCGCGTACAGGCCGGGGATGATCTCGCCGTCGGCGTTCAGCACGTGGCGCTCGGTGTCCACGACCACGCCGCCCATGGTGTGGTGGGTGGAGGGGGCCATCAGGCGGATGGTCAGCAGCGCGTTGTCCAGGTCATAGCTGTCCACGTTGTAGCTGCCGTCCTCGTTCATCTCCACGTTGCCGATGGTGCGGGAGGCGATGGCCTTGCCCACGTCCGGGAACTCGCCCTGGCCCATCACGGCCGCGTCATAGTCGCGGATGGTCTGGATGACGACCTCGGGATCGGCCTCCACACCCAGCTGCTCAAACAGCTCGGGCAGCTCGGCGATGGTGCGGCGATAGTAGCGGCCCTCATAGTCGCCCTCGGCCAGCTGCATCGGCGCGGGCATCATCTGCTCCTTGTTGTAGAACTCCAGGAACACGCCCTTGGTGCCGTTCACTTCCATGCCGTTCTTGAACTCCGCCAGGCTCAGCACGTCGCGCTCGGAGCCCTCGTCCACGAAGCGGTGGCCGGTGGTGGGGTTGATCCAGCAGGCGTAGTTGCCGCCGCCGAAGGCCAGGTTGCCGTT
>CADBZH010000022.1 GCA_902799045.1 uncultured Eubacteriales bacterium | reverse complement strand
CTCCGCCCAATGGCTCAATTATCGCACATTTGCGGTAATTGAACAAGTCTTTTTGAGGGTATGGGCCCCTCTCAAAACCCAAATACATTATACAAGGAGGCTGATAATATGACTTTTGAAACCCTGCACAAGGACATGGTCGCGGCCATGAAGGCGCGCGACAAGGAGCGCAAGAACGTGATTTCCACGTTGATCGCCGACGTGAAGAGGGCGGCCATCGACGCGGGCACTCGGGAGGACATCCCGGAGGAACTGGTGGATCAGGTGATCCTGAAATCCCAAAAGACCGCCAGGGAGCAGCTGGACACCTGCCCCGACGAGCGGGCGGAGCTGAAGGCGGAGTATCAGTTTGCCTATGACGTGATCAGCGAATACGCGCCGAAGATGATGTCGGACGAGGAGATTCGCGCGTTCCTGGCGGCATATTTCACGGAGACCCTCGCCACGAAGAACAAGGGGCAGATCATGAAGGAGGTCATGCCCGCGCTGAAGGGCAAGGCCGACGGCAAGGCGATCAACAGGATCGTCGCGGAGCTCTGCAAGTAGGGCCAACCAGCGCACCAGGGAAGGAGAGGGACTTGATGAGAGGCAGGATCAAATCGTTGCTGATGCTTCTGCTGGCGGCGCTGCTGCTGACCGCAGCCCTGCCGGCTGCGGCGGAAGGGGATGTCGCCAAGGGACCGACTGTGCTGCTCATCCTCGACGGCTACGGCGTGAGCGATGAGACGGAGCACAATGCCATCGCGCTGGCAGATACGCCGGTGATGGATCGCCTGATGAAGGAATGTCCCTTTGTGACGGGCGAGGCCAGCGGCCTGGCCGTGGGCCTTCCGGACGGGGTGATGGGCAGCTCCGAGGTGGGCCACTTGAATATCGGCGCAGGTCGGATCGTTTACCAGGATCTGACGCGGATCACGAAGTCCATCGCGGATGGCGATTTCTTTGAAAACGAGGCCTTGCTGAAGGCGATAGAGAACGCGAAGGATAAGGGAACGGGCTTGCATCTCCTCGGCCTGCTCTCTGACGGCGGCGTACACAGTCACAATTCGCATTTGTATGCCCTGCTGGAGCTGGCGAAGCGCCATGGCCTGGAGAAGGTCTATGTTCACTGCTTCACGGACGGGCGGGATACGCCGCCGGAATCCGGAAGGGGCTTTATTCAGGAATTGCAGGACCAGATGGATCGGATCGGGTGCGGCGCCATCGCAACGGTGGGGGGCCGCTATTATGGCATGGACCGGGACAATCGCTGGGATCGGGTAGAAATGGCGTATCGGGCTTTGACCCTCGGCGAGGGCGTGACGGCGGATTCCGCCCTGGAGGCCGTGACGCAGTCCTACGCAAAAGGCGAAACGGATGAGTTCATACTCCCGACGGTGGTGATGAAGGACGGCGCGCCCACGGCCACCATCAAGGATGGGGATTCCCTCATCTTCTTCAATTTCCGGCCGGATCGCGCCAGGGAGCTCACCCGCGCCTTCTGCTGCGACGACTTTGACGACTTTGACCGGGGGCCCCGGAAGCAGGTGACCTTCGTTTGCTTTACGGATTATGACGCCACGATCCCGGACAAGGAGGTCGCCTTCCCCAAGCTCATCCTGACCAACACCCTCGGCGAGTGGCTGGCCGCCAATGGCAAAAAGCAGGCCAGGATCGCCGAGACGGAAAAGTACGCGCACGTGACCTCCTTCTTCAACGGCGGTGTGGAGGCGCCCAACGAGGGGGAAGACCGTTTCCTGGTTCCGTCCCGGAAGGTGGCGACCTACGATCTTGCGCCTCAGATGAGCGCGGAGGCAATCTGTGATACCCTGGTCGAGAAGATCCATTCCGGTGAATATGATCTGATCGTCGCCAACTTTGCCAACGCGGACATGGTGGGTCACACCGGCGTGGAGGAAGCCGCCATCGAGGCCGTCGCTTTCATGGACAAGTGCATCGGACGGGCGGTGGAGGCCGTGGAAGAAACGGACGGCCAGATGTTCATCTGCGCCGATCACGGCAACGCCGAGGTGATGGTGGATAAGGAGACGGGAGAGCCCCTGACATCCCACACCACGAATCCCGTTCCCTTCATCCTGGTGAATTGCGATCCCGCCTGTACCCTCAGGGAAGGCGGCTGCCTGGCCGATGTCGCGCCTACGCTGCTTGAGATGATGGGCCTGGAGAAGCCGGAGGAGATGACGGGGGAATCCCTGCTGATCGGGAAACAGGGGGATGTAGATCCAGAGGCTCGGTGACAGGAACGAAGAGCCGGATCAATTTCGGCGTCTATTCTGCCAAAACTACATTGTCGACCCCTGACTTGTCGTCAGGGCTTCCTGGCGGGCCCTGTACGCCTGCAGCGCCTTCTCATAGTCCTCCGGGGTGTTGATGTTCATCAGGATTCCCGCATCCAGGCCGGAGGATTCCAGCGGGATAGACAGGGTCGGGCATTCCCGGAAGATTTCGCGCGGGCGATACCTGCCCTGGGAAATCAGCCGCTCGATGACCGGGAGGACCCTCCTGGAGTAGATGGCGCACATCGGTTCGGGGACGCCGCCGCGGGTGATCACATAGCAGTCGCACTCCGGGCAGATCCGGCGGGCGAGGGCGCGCACCGCCTCTCTTGAGATAAAGGCCATGTCCACCGCGCAGACGAATACGTATTCCGCCTTTGCCGTCTCCAGGAGCCGCCGGATGCCCTCGATGGGGCCGATGCCCTTGTGCTCATCCCGGCAGACGGGCAGGCCGAGGGAACCGAGCCTGCCCGGTTCCGCCGCGGAGACGAGCGTTTCGGGGAAATCCCGCATCTCCTCCGCGATGATGGCGAGGGCCGTCCTGCCGTCAAAGGTCAGCAGCGCCTTGTCCCGCCCCATCCGGCGGCTTTGGCCGCCGGCGAGGATCCCGACGGCGACGCGCTCAGCCGTCTCCATGGATCTTCTCCAGCTTCACGGCGCAGACCTTGTATTCGGGAATCCGGGCAAATTCATCCAGCGCCGCGTTGGTCAATCGGTTCACGGGTGAGTCGGGGAAGTGGAAGGGCATCCAGGTCTCGCCCTGTGACACCTTGCGCCCCACGTGGGCCGCGGCGGTGATGCTGCCCCGGCGGCTGGTCACCCGCACGCGCTCGCCCCTGGCGATGCCCAGCCTTTCGGCGTCTCGGAAATTCACCTCGATGAAGCCCTCTCCGGCCAGCTCGTTCAGGCCTTTCACCCGGGCAGTCATGGCCGCTGCGTTGTACTGATACAGGATGCGGCCCGTGGTCAGCATGAAGGGGTATTCCTCGTCGGGCAGCTCCATGGAGGGCTTGTAGTCCACGGCGTAGAGCAGCGCCCGGCCCCGGGCGGGCTTTCCGGCGTGCATGATGGGCGTGCCCGGGTGGCCCGCGTCCGGGCAGGGCCATTGCAGGCTCTCGCCCGCGTCCAGCCGGGCATGGCTGATGCCGTGGAAGCTGGGCGTCAGCTCGGCGATCTCCTCCATGATCTGCGCCGATGTGAGGCGCGGCTGCGGATAACCCATCGCGTTCATCAGGTCGATGATGATGTCCGTGTCCTGACGCATGTTGCCCGGCACGGTCACCGCCCTGCGCACGCGCTGTACGCGGCGCTCGGTGTTGGTGAAGGTGCCCTCCTTTTCGGCATAGCTCCTTCCCGGCAAAACGACGTCGGCGTACCGGGCGGTTTTGGTCATGAACAGCTCCTGCACCACCAGGAATTCCAGGCTTTCCAGCGCCCTTTCGATGTGCCGGGTGTCCGGATCGGTGACCATGGGGTCCTCGCCGTAGATGTACAGGCCCTTGATCTTCCCCTCGATGGCGGCAGGGAACACGTCCGTGGCCTTGAGCCCGGGCGTCGGATTCAGGCGCACGCCCCATTTGGCCTCGAACCTTTCGCGCACCGCGGGGTTGTCCACCTTCTGATAGCCGGGATAGTCCGTGGGCGAAGCGCCCATGTCGCAGGCGCCCTGCACATTGTTCTGGCCGCGCAGGGGGTTGACGCCGCAGCCGCTCTTTCCGATCTTCCCGCAAAGCACCGCCATGTCGGACACGCACATCACGCCTTCGGTGCCGGAGGAATGCTCCGTGACGCCCAGGCAGTAGATGATGGGCGCCTTTTTCGCCGTGGCGTACATCCGCGCCGCTTCCACCAGCTTGTCCGGATCGATGTGGCAGATTTCGCCCACGTATTCGGGGGTGTACTTTTCAACCGTCGCCTTCAGCGCGTCATAGTTCTCGGCAAAGCCTTCGATATAGGCGTGGTCGACCAGGTCCTCCGCGATCATCACGTGCATCATGCCGTTGGCGAAGGCCACGTTGGTGCCGGGCCGGATCTTCAGGTGGATGTCCGCGCATTTCGTCAGGCCGATTTCCCGCGGGTCCACCACGATCAGCCGCGTGCCGCGGGCAACCGCCCTGCGGATCTGCATGCCCACCACCGGGTGGGCCTCCTCCGGGTTCGAGCCGATGAGCAGGATGCAGTCCACGTCGTGGGTGATGTCGCGGATGGGATTGGTCATCGCGCCGGAGCCCAGCGTCTTCGCCAGGCCGGCCACCGTGGCCGAGTGGCACACGCGGGCGCAGTTGTCCGTGTTGTTGGTGCCGAAGCAGGTCCGCACCATCTTCTGCACCATGTAGATGTCCTCGTTGGGCGAGCGGGAGCAGGCGAACCCGGCCAGGGCGTCTCCGCCGTATCGGGCCTTGATCTCCATCAGGCGCCGGGCGGTGTAGGCGATGGCTTCCTCCCAGGAGGCCTTGCGGAACTGGCCGGTAGCCCGATCCCGGATCAGCGGGTCGGTCAGCCGGTCGGGCGAATGGACAAAGTCATAGCTGCCGGAGCGGCCCTTGACGCACAGGCGCCCGTGGTTGGAGGGGCCGTCCGCCGCCTCCACGTTGACGATCCGTCCGTCCTTGACCAGCAGGTCGAACTGGCAGCCCGTGGCGCAGTGGGGACAGGTCGTGCGGACTCTGGAGACCTCCCAGTTCCGGTATTTTTCCTCCTGCTTCAGCCGCAGCGCGCCGGTGGGGCAGACGGCGGCGCAATTGCCGCAGCTTTCGCAGCCGGTCAGCTTATAGCCCTGGCCGAAGGGCGCGTCCACCAGGTGGAACACGCCGCTGCGCCCGTTGCCCAGCGCGCCGTTGCAGGCGACGGTGTGGCAGGCGTTGACGCACCGCTGGCAGTGGATGCACTTGCCGGGATCGTAGGTGATGAAGGGGTTTTCGGACAGCACCTGCGCCTTGCCCTCGATCCCGGCGCGCGAGCCCTGGCAGGAGGCGCGACTGACGCCATAGCGATTGCACAGATCCTGCAGCTCGCAGCCGCCGTTGGCCGCGCAGCTCATGCAGTCCAGCGTGTGGTTGGACAGGATCATATCCAGCATTTCCCGGCGATGGTCCGTCAGCGCCTCGCTGTCCGTGGTGATGACCATGCCGTCCGTCGCCACGGTGCGGCAGGCGGGCAGGAGCTGGCCGTAGCCCTCCGCCTCCACCATGCACAGGCGGCACATGCCGATGTCGGACACATCCTCCAGGTAGCACAGGGTCGGTATGTCGATGCCGTTGTCCCGGGCGATTTGCAGGATCGTCCGGCCCTCCGGCGCCTGGATGGACCTTTGGTTGATGGTGATGGTGATCATTCGCCCCTGCCTCCAATCATCGCGCCGCAGCCGTAGTGATCGCACCGAAGGCACCGGCCGGATTCGCGCATCGCTTCCTCGGCGGTCATGGACAGCTCCACGAAGTCGAAGTTGTCGCGCCGCTCGAAGGGATCCTTTTCCTCGATCTCCGCGCGCCCCGTGGGGATGCAGGGGTTCGGCACCGCCGGGGGAAGGGGCGTGTCGCCGGGGATCTTGTGATGATAGCCCAGATACTCGTCGATGTTGAAGGCCGCCACCTGTCCCGCTGCGATGGCGTTGATCGCCGTGGAGGGGCCGGTCACGCAGTCGCCGCCGGAAAACACGCCGGGCATCCCCTGGATTTCGCAGGTCACGTCCGCGCGGACACGCCCGCGCTCGGAGGGAACGCCCGCCTCGGCGAACGCCGACAGGTCGCTCCGCTGCCCGACGCCCAGGATCAGGAAATCGCACAGGAAGCGATAGGGATAGTTGCTGGAGTGCTCGGTCTGCACGAAGCCGAATCTGTCGTATTCGGCCACGATTTCCGGCTGGAGCCAGATGGCGCGCACGGCGCCCTCGCCGTTCAGCTCGATGTTGAGGAAGCTCAGCAGGGTGCGGAAGCGCACGCCCTCCTGCATGGCGGCCTCGATTTCCGTGTCCAGGGCGGTGTAGTCGTCGCGCTTGCGGGTAAAGACGTGTACGGACCGGGCGTTCAGGCGCACCGCCGTCCGGGCCGCGTCCATGGCCACGTTGCCGCCGCCGATCAGCGCCACGCGCTTCCCGGTCAGATCCGGCGCGTGGCCGCTGGCCACCTGCTGCAAAAAATCCGCCGCGGGGAACACGTTTTTTCCGTCCGCGCCGTCCACGGGCATGCGGTTGCCCAGCTGCGCGCCCAGGCCCAGGAAAACGGCGTCATGATCCCTGCGGATGGCGTCAAAGGCAATGTCCGCGCCCACCTTCGTATTCAGGTGCGCGTCGATGCCGCCCACGGACAGTATGGCCCGGATGTCCTCGTCCAGGCGAGCCTTGGGCAGCCGGTATTCCGGGATGCCATAGCGCAGCATGCCGCCCAGCTTTTCGTGCGCGTCGTAGACATCCACATGGTGGCCCATCAGGGAGAGGAAGTAGGCCGCGGTCAGCCCGGACGGCCCGCCGCCGACGACGGCGACGCGCTTGCCCGTGCTGACGTTTCGCCGCGGGGTCTCGACCGCATCCGCGCGGACCTGGTCCACGGCATACTTTTTCAGGCCCCGGATGTTCACGGCGTCGTCGATGATCCTGCGGCGGCACTTGCGCTCGCAGGGATGCTCGCACACCATGGCGCAGGCCGTGGGGAAGGGGTTCTTCTCCCGGATCTTCTTCACCGCCCCGGCATGATCCCCGGCGTGTACCAGCGCCACATAGCCCGGCACGTCCACGTGCGCGGGGCACAGCGTGACGCAGGGCACGGTCTGGGTCACGTTTTCCACGCATCGATGATGGGCGATGTGGCTCCCGTACTCGTCGGCAAATTCGGTCAGGCTGTCCAGGATCAGGTTGGCGGCGGACACGCCCACCGCACAGTCCGCCGAGCGGGCGATCATGCGGCACAGGCGCTCCATCTTCGCCAGCGTGTCGCCGTCGCCGTCGCCGGACAGGATGTCTCCGAGCAGCCGGTCCACCTCCACCAGCCCGTCCCGGCAGGGCACGCACTTTCCGCAGGTCTGGTTCATGGAGATTTGCAGCAGCGACCGGTACAGCACCAGCGGGCACATGCCCGGCGGGTAGGAGGTCATTCGGGAGCGGAATTTTTTCAGGACGACGTCGATGCGCTCGTTCATGCTCCCGCGTCTTGCCAATTGCTTCAAGGCGACACCTGCTTTCGTTGGATTCGGTCTTCTTTGGGAGGCGTCTGTGTCAGGGCTTCGTTTCGATCTCGGTCAGGCAGCGCACGTTGCGCTTGCTGTTGGGATCGCCGAAGACCACCATCTGCGCGCCGGGCGTTCCCGGGTCGATGCCCTCGACGCCCTGGCCGTCCACCTGCACGGCCAGCCAGACCTTGCCTTTTTCGTTGATTTCGTCGATGGTGTACTCGGCGGAGAACTGGTCCGCCGCCGTCACCGTCACGGTGGACACCGCGCTCAGGTCAACCTGTCGGTCCTCCAGCAGGGCTTTCAGCGGGACGCCCCGGTAATCGTGGGTGAAGCGCTCGCCCTTGCCGTTCACCGTCTCGCCGCTGAAGGCCGTTTGGTCCAGCTCCCCGAGGGGGATCTGCAGGGCCTGCCCGCCGGTCTTCAGCGTGACGGCGCCGGCGGCCTCGCGGGCCGTCTGGCCGTTGCGCACGATCAGGCCGACGGCCAGGACGGCGATCACGAGCAGCGCCACGGCGGCGATCCAAAGTGTTTTCTTCTTCATGGCTTCTGTTTCTCCTGCCTTTTTGTTCTTTCAAGCCTTTTCAGCACCAGATGGGCCAGCCATCCCCCGGCCACCCCCGACAGCACCGCCAGCATCAGCCACAGCACAAGCGACAGGCCGCGCAGGTGAAAGACGAGTTCATTGCTCAGCGCCGCGCTGGACAGGCAGGCCAGCGCGCACGCCAGGACGCGGCCCGCCAGGCCTTCCAGGGGCAGGCGGGACGCCAGATCCAGCACCAGGCCGGGCAGGGTGTAGGTGATCAGCGCCAGCGCGCCATGGTAGCCTGACATGCCCAGCGCCAGCGCCAGGCCCGCCTGGGCCAGGCCCATCAGCGTCCCCGCGAAGGGCACAGAGATCGTCTCCCTGCCGATCAGCAGAAACGCCAGCGAGAACCCCACTGCCGTGCTTCCGCCGGGGATGCGGAAGAAATCGGTGAGCAGGTTGGTCACGGGCGAAACGATCCGCTTGGAAAACAGGCCCAGCGCCAGGACGAGGGCCATCACGGCCAGATCCCTGCTTTTGATCCTCCGCATACTGTATATCCCCTTGGACCGGCGGCTTGACGCCGTTGATTCAGTCCCTCACGCGCTCCGGGCAGCTGAGCGGGCGCAGCGCCGCCTCCAGGCGGCACACGGCGATGTTCAAGCGCTGCGCGTGCTGGACGCACAGGCTGCCCACCTGTTTTTGAGTGACCAGGACGGGAATCCCGGCAAAAGCCGCTTTGGCCAGCATTTCCAGGGACAGCCGGCTGGAGGCGGCCAGGATGGCGCGTTTCAGGTCGAGCGATTCTCGCAGGGCGATGCCCACGGCCTTTTCCAGCGCGTTGTGGCGGCCGATGTCCCGGCCGAGCGCCGTTCGTTTTCCATCGCTCAGCAGAACGGTGTGAAGCCCCGCGCCGCGCTCCGTCGCCATCACCTGCCCGCACAGGCGGGCGATCGCCGCGGACGGCGCGACAAAGCCGTCGTCCAGGGGCTTCATGGCCTCCAGCCGCAGCAGGGCGGGCAGGGACGCCTGTTCACACAGCTCGGCCCGCACCTGCCACCTGCCGTCGTCGCGCCGGACGGATCGCACCTTGTCCGCGCCGTCCACCAGGCCGGAAGCCACCATGTGGCCCAGCAGCAGCGCCTCCTCCTCGCCAGAGGAGCACAGGATCGGCGGTTGCGGCGCGCCGTTCATGGCCCAGGAAAGCAGCGCTTCCCGCATGATCCCGCTCATGGCCGTCTCCCTCCGATCAGTTCGGCGATCTGCCGCGGCAGCCGGTCCCGGTTCCGCGCGGTGACCTCCAGCACCCGCACGTTGGGATGCTCCCGGATCATGGCGTGCCAGGGCTGGCCCTTGCGCAGCACGCCCAGCACCGGCGTTTCGCCGTCCAGGCAGGCCAGGATCTCCCGCTGGAAGGCGAGCGCGTTCCGCTCTACGTGGCCGCACTCATCCATCAGGATCAGCGCCTCCGGATGCCCGCGGGCCTCCCGCAGCAGGGCGGCGCCGTAGACGTCAAAGGCGCCCGCCGACGCTGTCAGCCGGCCATCCGACCAGACGGCCGCCACACGCGCCTCCTCCGATTGGCAGTCCGCGTTCGCGGGGAACAGGTACAGGGCGGACGCGCGATGGTCTTCCGCCAAAAACGCGGTGCGAAAGCCCAGGCACAGCCGCCCCAGCAGCGCCGCGGCGGACGCCGCCGCCCGGCTCTTGCCAATGCCCCGCTCGCCGGTCAAGAATACATGCATACGCCCCTCCAATACATTTGAACAGCGCAATTATATCATAATTTTACATTCTTGTAAAGATTGCCTTTGCCGGCAGCGAGCAGCAAAGACACTCTGAATGAAATCAACGGAACAGGCTTGCAATGCAGGCTTAAGTGCGCTATAATAGTAAGCGATAACTAATCGCCCATCATACAGTGAGGCCAGGGATGGACGGCTGTGTGATGGGCGATATCATGAACCGGGATTAGGGCATGCTAACTGGAGGACTGGAATGTTCATCGATGAGTTCGGCGGCAGGGAATACCCGACGGTTATTCTCCTGGCTCCGATGAAAGTCTCAGGAATGGATCTGTACAGCTTGATGCAGTCGCATTTTAGAAGCGAGTGCCATATCATCGCGCCGGATCAGGGCGGACACGGCCAGGCGGGCGGCTATCATTCCGCACAGGAGGAGTTTCCCCGTTTACATGCCGAACGCGGAGCTTGTGATTCGACCGGGATACCAGCCCTGTGGCTGCATGGCGGCGGAGACAAAGGCCTGTGTGGAGCAGGTCGAACCGTTTATGAGGCGGGCGTGAGAGCAGATACACAGCGGGAGCGATACCCTGTACGGATCTTATCAGCGCCAAACACTCTGCCAGGATGGAAGGCTGTGCGACTTCCGCCCCGTGCGGCATGAAACGGACGCGGGCGAAGGCCGGGAACGAAGCAAGAATATTTGAGGAGGTTTGAGACCATGGGACTGTTCAAGGATTTTGTGAGCCAGACGCGCAAGCCCGAGGGCTTTCTTGGGAAGATGATGCTCAGCGGCATGAACTCCGGACACGCGAAGATGGCGGATTGGGGATTTACGCATCTGCCCGCCATCACGCCGACAAAAGCTGTCGACCTCGGCTGCGGCGGCGGACGCAACGCCGGCGAGCTGCTGAAAAAGTACCCGCAGGCGCATGTGACCGCCATCGATTATTCCGATCTATCCGTAGAAAAGGCGAGGGACTACAACCGGGATATGATTGCCGCCGGACGCTGCACGGTTCAGCAGGGCGACGTATCCAATCTGAAGCTGCCCGCCGGAGCCTTCGATCTCGCCACGGCCTTTGAAACCGTCTATTTCTGGCCGGGTCTTGAGAAGTGCTTTGCGCAGGTGGCGAAGGTGCTCAAGCCGGGCGGGTATTTCATGATCTGCAACGAATCGGACGGCACGGACGCCACCAGCCTGAAATATGAGAAGATCATCGAC
Source organism: uncultured Eubacteriales bacterium (assembly GCA_902799045.1). Taxonomy (GTDB): domain Bacteria; phylum Bacillota; class Clostridia; order Christensenellales; family Aristaeellaceae; genus UBA2862. Next base: position 34,476 of record CADBZH010000022.1, on the reverse strand, counting down.
GGCATGAAGAACCACACCGCCGAAGCGATAGAAGCGGCGCTGAAAGCCGCCGGATTCTCGGAGGTCGTAAGTGACCATCATCCGTCAAAGCCGTGGATCACGGTGCTGGCGAGAAAATGAGGACGATGATTTGCTGAGGAGCTTTCAGCCATGCATGAGTATTACGCAGCGAACAAAGACAAGTTCAGAAGGGGAATGGACAGGTTTCTGTCCCTCGTCGCGCCGGAACTTGAAAGGGCCAGCGGAAAGAAGTACGCCGAGATTCTTGATGAAATCTGGGATTATTATGAGAAGCACCTTCTTGAACGCTTCCCCTATGTGGGCGGCGACAAGGTGAGCGGGACGAGGAACCTGACCGGCGCCTATTACTTTGTGGCCATGGGCGAGGTCTTGAAACGGTATGGCGTGACGATGGAGCAAATCGGGCACATCATGGTCTGCGCTTACGAGCGCAACACGCTGAAAATGCCCGGCCCCGTACGCACCCTGATGGGAAAGGTTTACAGGAGCCCGAAGCTGCTGAACAAGATGCTTAAGAAAAAGGACGCACAGAACGCGAAGAACGCGGCGGCCAATCCCGGCAGCTTTGAAACGCAGACGCAGAACCCGCCCGAGGCGGGCTACGATTTCAGCTACCACAATCTGGTCTGTCCGCTGGCAAACTTCGCAAGGAAGTATGGCTACGAGGCGTATATGCCGTATCTCTGCAACCTGGACTATGTGAATTTCGGCCTGCTCGGCGCGCCGCTCTACCGGGAGCACACCTGCTTTGAGGACGGAGACTATTGCGATTTCAAGCTCAATCTCAGCGCAAAACCGCTTCCGTACTGGCCGCCGGTGTTTTCACAGGACAATCCTTATAAGTGATCGCATAACACAACGAAACCACGAAGGTGAACGGTGAATGCTTGTGATAAAACTTATTGTGGAAGGGCTTGGGCTTGGCGCGCTGCTGGTGGTCATCTGCGCCGTCGGCATTCGGAACGGCGCGATCGGGATGGTGCATCTGTATGATAAGAAGGTTCAGGACCGCGTCATACAGCTTGGCGTGACGACCAGGGAAGCCATCCGGAGGCGGGGCGTGCGCTTCAGGGGCCTGTGTATTCCGGCATATATGGCCTATGTGCTCGTCTGCGTCTACGCAATCAACGGCACGCGGGGCTTCCTGCCCGGCTTCTGGCAGGGGTTTGTGATCCTGTCCATCATGAATCTGATCGACCGCATACTGATCGACGGATACTGGGTCGGGCATACCCGTGCCTGGGTCATCCCCGGCACTGAGGACTTGAGGCCGTACATCACCGCGAAGGACAAGCAGAAGAAATGGATCATGGGAACTCTCGGCATGGCGGCGCTTGCCGCGGCGCTGGCGGGCATCATGGCGCTGATCCTGTAGGCTTCATTGTGCCGGTGTCCGGCGGGAGGATGCGCATCGAAAAAACCTGCGGATATGGCGCTGTTCTGGCCCGAACGGATGGCGCGGGAGCTGCGCGGCCTGTGAATGTCCCGGAATGAGGCTTGTCCGGATACGCAACTGCGGCGAGCAATTCCATATCCGCGAATGAGGGGCAATGGTATGAATCCACTGAACAGACAATGGTATTACAGGGGCTTTAGAAAGAGGCTGGCGGATTCGCTGGGCAGGGACGCCGCCGATGAGATCTGGGAAGACGCCGGGAAGGAATACAGCCATATTCTCTCCTCCCGGCCGGAGCTGAAGCGGCACAAAGGCGCCATGACGCTTCCGGCCGTGGCGTTGTACCGCGCTTTGACGGCCCGAGGGGCAGACGCCGAGGGCCTCCTGAACGGCTATGGCGAGGCAATGGGCAGGCGCTTTGCCCGGATCATCCACGCCCTGACGAGCCTGCCCGGCGCGGACCGTTTCGTGTGGCGCCATGTGGAGAGCGTCATGAAGAAGATGAGCAGCGAGAAGCTGGGCTACCGAAGCCGGCTGGTCTCCGAGCCCCCGGAGATGTACGGCGTGGACATCCTCTCCTGTCCATACCATGAGCTGGCCAGGGCGCTGGGCGATGAAAGGGCCGTCCTGTGCATCTGCCACATGGACAAGGAATACTCCCAGGGCTTCCGGCACATCCGCTATGATCGCAATTCCGCGGTTTCCGAGGGGGCGCGGGCCTGCGAGTACCGGCTTCGGTTCGACATGAAGAAGGATTGAGGCCTGCGCGGCACTGCCCGGGGAACGCTTTCCCGGATTTCTCCATGAGCGTCCGGAGCAGTATGACGCGCGTTGGAATCGAACGATGAAATGATGGGGGGTCGTCCATGAAGATTCTGATCTATGGCGCAGGCGTGATCGGCGGGCAGCTTTGTCACGCGCTCTGCGCCTGTGGAAACGATGTGTCGGTCGTTGCCCGCGGCGCGTGGGCGGAGACATTGCGGGCGGAGGGGCTGCGGATCCGCCACTACATTCAGCGGAAGGATACGGTGGATCGTCCCCGCGTGCTGGAGGCACCCGGGAGTGAGCGTTATGACCTTGTGTTCGCGGTGATGCAGTATCGCCAGATGGAGCGCATCGTGCCGGACCTGGCGGCCGTCGACAGCCCCATCGTGGTGCTGACCGGCAACAACCTCTCCGCGCCTGATATGGAAGCGCGGATCCACGCCGGAAGCCCCTCGCCCAAGACCGTTCTGTTTGGCTTTGGCTCTACCGCGGGGACGCGGGAAAACGGCAGGCTGACCACGGTGCATGTGGGAGACGGGCGACTGACCCTCGGCAAGGCCGACGCGGAGGTCCCCGCCGCCGCAAAGACGGTGCTGAAGCAGGCCTTCTCCGGCAGCAGGCTGTCGGTGGCGTATTGCGACAACATGGACGCCTGGCTCAAATACCATGCGGCGTATATCCTGCCCGTGGTCTATCTCTGCTACAAGACCGGTTGCGATTTGAAAAAGTCCACCCGCGCGGACCGAAGGCTGATGCTGGACGCCGTGAAGGACGCCTATCATCTGCTCATGGCGCTGGGCTGTCCCGTGCGGCCGGTGGGCGACGAGAAGTCGCTGGAGCCGGGACTGGCCCATGCGGTGACGAAGCTCATCATCTGTCTGACGGCAAAGACCCGCCTCGGCGCGCTCTGCACCACGGAGCACTGCCGGCACGCGCCCACGGAGATGGAGGATCTGGATGAAGCATTTCAGCGGCTTCGGGCGCAGAAGCCCGACCTGCCGATGCCGGCATTTGACCGGCTCTACCGCCAGATGCCCTCCTGGGAGCAGATCCGCAACACGTACAAAAAGGAGAAATGAGCATGAATATCTGGGTCATACTGGCCGAAATGGCGGCCTTTGCGGCCATCTTCACGGCGGTCATCTTTGCCTATTACCGTGGCGACCGGAAACACAGCCCCGCGAGCATCCACAACTATCCGCCGGACATCCAGGCGGAATACTTCAAGACCCACGAGCGAGTGGACGTGAGCTATAAATCCAAAAATGTGCTGCTGACCAAGGGCTTCGGCGTGCTGCTCTTTACGGGCATCCTGCTGGTGTGTGCGCGGGTCGCCGGGGCGAACACCTTCTGGCAGGGCTTCGGGCTGACCTTCGGCCTGATGGCGTGGATCGGCATCTACGACACCTGTTTCCTCGACTGGGTGCTGTTTGCCAACCTGCCGATGTTCCGGCTGGAGGGCACGGAGCACATGGATGCGGCCTACCATCAGAAGTGGTTCCACGCGAAGGGGATGCTGTTTCCCGGCATCATCTTTGCGTTGATCCCAGCCGTGCTGGTGGGGCTTCTGGTCGCGTTGGTTCGGTAAGAGGAGAAAGAACATGAGCAGACAAAAAGCAGAGAAATCCCTGAAAATCGGCCTGTTCGGGGCATTGCTGACGCTGATTGGCGACCTTCTGATCGGCGCGGCGAGGTTTCCGGACGGGGCAAATATGATCGACGGTTACTTCGCCATCGCGCTGGCCATGCCGGCCTGGCGGCCGATTCTGGGCGGCCTGATCGGCTTTGCGGGGATTTGCCTGGAATTCTGCGGCCTCATGACGATCTATCCCCTGATACGGGAAAAGATGCCCCAGGGCGGCCGGTTCTACAAGCTGTCGATGCACGTCTATCTCGCCGTCGCCGGCGGCGCGGTGCACCTGCCCTGCGGCGCGTTCATGTGGATCTACAAATCCGTCGCCGGGGCGGCGGGAAAGGCCGTCGGTCACGACATTGCTATGAAATACCTCTTGTACTTCCTGCTGCCGGCTGCTGCCGTCTTTGCGGTGTTCTTCATCGGCGCGGGTATCGTGCAGTTCATCGCGTTCTTCAAGGGTCGCACGCCATTCCCGAAATGGTATTGCGTGTTCAACCTGCTGCTCGGAAAGGCCGTGTTCAACGGGGTTCGGCGGCTTGGCAACACAGCGCTGATCAACGGGATCGGAACGTCAAATATGAGCCTCGGCGCCATCGTTATGTTCACGGCGCTGCTGCTCGGCTGGAAGCGGTATGTGGGCGACAGGGAATACGCCATATAGTGGGGGACCGTTCCCCAAGCATCTGAGAGATCAAGGAGGCGAGGCGGAAGATGACTGCGATACTGTCCCTTGCAGGCTGTGTCCTGCTTTTCCTGGGCATCTGGGGCGTGACCGTCACGCTGCCCACCGCGCGGCTGGCGAAGAACTTCCCGGAGGACGTACAGGAGAAACTCAGGCCGAGGCTCGAGGGCCTGTCCATGTCGCCGAAGCGGGCGCTGGGGTGGATCATCCTTGTGTTGTTTGTTGCGGGATATATGGCGCTGTTCGTCATCGGTGGAATCGACGGCTTGAGGCGCGGCTTCACCTTCTGGCAGTTCTTCCTTCGGTTCTTCACCATCGGCGCGGTCATCAAGGCGTTTGACATCCTCGCCCTGGACTGGTTCCTGCTGACAAAGACCCATTTCTTCCAGCACTACTTCCCGGAGACCGAGGGCTGCGCGGGCTGGCAGGACTTTGGCTACAACCGCAGGCAGCAGGCGCGGCAGTGTGTGATGATCATCCTGGGCAGCGCCGTCACCGCATGGATATTCACTTTGCTATGAGGAAACCGTAGCCGCACAGCTCCGCCGAAGGCAGTCTCCCTGCCAAACACTGGAACGAAAACGACGATATTCTTGGTTCTTCACGTTTTCTTTGCAAAATGTGACCCCTTGACGTTTCGTACAAATCCTTCGCTTCGCGCAGAATGACAGCGTATCGAAAGCCCTGTCATCCTGAGCGAAGCGAAGGATCTGTACGTTTCGTTAGTGAGCAGCTTCGCAAGAGAAACCTTGCAAGTCTCCTCGTCTCGTTCCCGGGTTTGCGTGAATGCTCAAAAGGCTTCCGGGACCGCATCGCTTCCGTGCGGATCTCGGAGCGATTCAGTTTTGATTACATGTAACCATACATAAACGGTTATTTATCTTTGCTTTCTTGTTGACTTATGATGGTATTTCGTGTAAAATTTTACTGTGGTAAGATGACAAATACGGCCGGCAGGCGCAGGACGCCTGGCTGGCTTCGGCAAAAATGACCCGTGCCGCTGCCTGTCAATGAGACGGGTTTGGCACATCCGGGTTGAATCAAAGGGAAACGGGTCAACCATCACACATGAACAGAAGCTGAGGACATGCCTGAGCAAGCGAAATCATCCTTCTTTCGTCAGAAAAGCCTGAAACGCATTTCATCCCCGAAGCAGCTGACGGATTACCTGCACGTCACCAATCCGGGAATCTGGATCTTCCTGGCCGCGGTGGTCGTGCTGCTGGCCGGCATCTTCGTCTGGTCGACGGTCGGCACGCTGGAGACGACGGCGAAGGCTGTGGCGAATCTGTTCCGGGGGACGTGCGGCGCGTAAACCCCCATTGAAATGTATCTGTTGGACGAGCTGGACAGCCTGGACGAAAACCACCCAATATTGAAGCGATTCAGGGAGCGGGGGCTGATCGTCAATTTCGACGAGCTCGAGGCGCTGAGCACCAACGGCCGGATCGCCTGCTCGGCCAGTTGAGGGATGCCCAGGAGCATGCCATGGGTCTGTTTGCCCGGAGTGTGCTTCAGAATCGCTGAAGCGCGTCATCGTCGGCTTTGACGCATGCATCGCTTCCGCAGGACCAGGGTGAAAGGAAGACTGAATGATGAAAAGGATGTGTGTTTGGCTCGCGGCGCTGCTGCTTCTGACGCTCCCGCTCCGCGCCGGCGCGGAACAGCGTCCCCGGGTCGGGGTGGCGTGGAGAAGCGATCAGCAGTCCGAGAGCTTTGTCGCCACCTGCGAGGCCATAGAGGCGGCGGGCGGCGAGCCGATCCTGCTGCCGCAGGTGATGTCGGCGGATTTCACTTATGAGGAAGGCATGCTCGTCGACGCTACGAACGCGGATGGGAGCCTGTCGGACGCGGCGGCCAAGCGGGTGCGCTGCAACACCTGGCAGGGCTCCAACGCCCCGTCGGTCATGGAGGGCATCGCGGCCGTCGTGTTCCCGGGAGGCGAGGACATCAGCCCTTCCCTGTATTATGATCCCCAGCCGGTCCAGACCCGGGAGGGTTTCAGCGCCGAACGGGATGTGTCCGACTATCTGCTGATGTCTTACTGCCTGGAACAGGATGTCGCGGTCCTGGCCATCTGCCGGGGCATGCAGCTGCTCTCCGTTGTCTCCGGTGCGGAGATGATTCAGGATATCCCGGAAGCCCTGCAGGCGTTCGGCCTCGACGATACCTGCGTCCATCGCAACGAACCGGAGGAGCCCGACGCCTACCGCGATTTTGCCTTTCACGATGTGACGGTGACGGATCGGGAGTCGCTCCTCTATCGCCTCGTCGGCGCGGAGGTCATCAGCAGCGCGCCGTCCTGGCATCATCAGGCGGTCAAGAGCGTGGAGGGGACGCGTCTGAAGGTGACCGGCACTACAGAAACCGGCGGCGTCGACATGATCGAGGCGGTGGAACGGCCGGACAAGGCCTTTGTGCTCGGCATCCAGTTCCATCCCGAGATCGCGGTGGTGAGGGCGCTGGACGATACTTCGCTGTGCTTTTTCACGGCGATCGTGGAGGCGGCGCAATAAAACTGGACGGCAAGGCGAGCCGCCGGTTGCGCCTCGCGCTGCTTCGGGCCAACCCGAAAAAACTGAACGCCACTCTGTGGCTGGATTGATAAGGAGACTCTCACATGAAGAAACGATTTTACGATTTATGCCGCCGCTGAGGACGATGCTGCTTGCCTGCCTGTTGTTCAGCCTGGCAAGTGGCAGCTGCCTGGCCTCCAAGGGCGAGGTGCTGCTGGGAGACGAACAGTATGAGGAATCCGCGCCTATCACGCCTATACGGAGACCTCACGGGAGGAATACTTCTGGGGAACCCCGAACAAGCAGGGCCGCTATTGGATCGATCTGCTCAGCGGTTCCGACCAATTGAGGACCATGATCGAAGCGGGTGAGACCGCCGAGGCGATCAAGGCCTCCTGGCAGGACGACATCGCCGCGTTCAAGACGCAGAGGAAGCCTTATCTGCTGTACGAGGAATAGCGAAAGCCCGACGATGGATCAAATGACGGAGGGGGATATGACGGCATGAAGGAGACGGAGCGCATCGCGAACGCGATCGCGGAACGATTCACAGGGGACGCTGTCTGTGAGGAGATCACGCCGGATGAGTACGCGCGCTTTTCCTACCCGAAGCGCCTCGGGCTGATGACCTTCAGGACGCGGCAGTTCCGGGTGCATGGCTTTGGGCACCTGATGACCATGCGGACCGATACCGCCTTCGGCATGCGGCTGCTCACCTGTTCGTTCATGCCCTCTGAGGGAAGGGATGTGCCGTATCTGCTCATCGACATCATGCTGATGGGGAAGAAGCGCATGATCTTTGTCGAATACTACGATTGGACCAGGAACAGGGCTTCCCAGCCGCTGCTGGAGCGGGTTTGCAAGGCGCATTCCAGTCTCCCGGACCATGCGGAAAAGCCCGCGTGGTACGTTTCGGAGCGCACGGGTTATTCCCTCATCAAGGATATCCCGAAGGACGCGGACCCGGACCTGCTGGCTCGTGTGGCCACGGACAGCGTGAGCGCCTACAGGGAAGCCGCGTTTTCAGCACCGACAAAGGCAGATGAGCTCGACGGCCTTCTCGCGTTCAGACGGAGGATGATCGACGAGGGCAATCCGTCCTCCGCCGTGCTGGAGAGGGTGTTTGGCAAGGAAGGCTATGAGCAATTCTTCACGACATGCGTCATGCCGACGGTCGGCTGCGGCGTTCAGTGAAATGCCGTCGGGAAGGATTGCTTCAGGCGCGCGAGAACGCAATCGCCGGTCCTGCGTAGGGACTGAAACGGGCGGCTTTTGTCCGGGAAAGGGGGTGAGCGCATGATCCGGCCCATCGTTCGGGACGTGCTGTTCCTCAGCCAGAAGTCCCTGCCAATGGCCCAGGCGGACCCGGTGTTGGATCGGGACCTGCGGGATACGCTCCAGGCCAACCGGGAGAGGTGCGTGGGCATGGCAGCGAACATGATCGGCGTGAGGAAGCGCGTGATCATCGTCAGCCTCGGCTTCGCGGATACGGTGATGTACAACCCGGTGATGCTCGCGAAGGACACGCCCTACGAGGCCGAGGAGGGCTGCCTGTCCCTGGACGGCACGCGGAGGGTCACGCGATATCAGAACATCGAGGTCGAATACCGGAACGCGGCCTGGCGGAAGCGCCGCGAGAAATACTCCGGCTGGATCGCGCAGATCATCCAGCATGAGATGGATCATTTGGAGGGGGTTATCATATGAAGCCAGTCCCTGAGAAATACCTGTCCGCCTGTGAAAGCGCGGGCACGGTGGAGAAGTTGACCTATGGAGAGAAATTCCTGCTCCTGTACACGCCGACGAAGCCCGCCGGGCGCGTCCTCTACCTGATCCATGGCGGCGGCGGCGACCAGTACGCCTTCTTTTGCCCCGCGTTTTTGAACATGGTCGACCACATGATCGACAGCGGCGAGCTGGAGCCGCTTTACATGGTCGCGCCCTGCTTCTACGATCCGAAGGAGACCGACAAGACGCCGGCTTCCTCCGGCATTGCGGTGAAGAAGTTCACAGGGGAGCTGAGGGAGCAGGTCGTGCCGCTGGCGGAGGGGCGCATCGGAAGATCCTTCACCCGCGAAGAGCGCGCCATTGGCGGCTTTTCCATGGGCGGCGTGACGACCTGGTATGCCTTCATGGAGGCGCTGGACCTGTTCCATTGGTTCCTGCCCCTCAGCGGCGACTGCTGGGTCTGCGAGGAGACGGGCGGCGGGAAACAGACGGAGGCGACTGTGCAAGCGCTGGTCGACGCCGTGGCGCGCCAGGGCGCGCCGGACTTCCGCATCCACGCGATCACCGGCACGAAGGACATCGCCTTCCCGAACCTGGACCCGCAGATGAAGGCCATGGCGGCTCGCCCGGAGGTGTTCGGCGGCAAGGTTCGTTACGATGTGATGGAGGGCGGCGTGCACGATTACGAGACCATCTTCCGCTATCTGTACAACGCTTTGCCGGAGTGGAACACCCAGTAGTAGCGCCTTTTCTGAAACGCCGTTTCGCAGACATCTAGGTTCTCTTGATGAGCGGAGGGTTCTTCCTGGGTTCTTCACGGGATCCAAATGAAATCACCCTTTCCCCACGATGTGGGGGAAAGGGTGTGTCCCTGTGATTCTGTCAGAGCTGCTTGCGCAGCGTCAGCTGGTTGCAGCCATTGCTGTAAGCGAATTCCAATTCGTCCATCATGTTTTTCACCATGTAGATGCCCAGACCGCCGATGCCGCGCTCCTCGCCGGGAAGCATGATGTCGGGATCATCCCTCTCCAGGGGGTTGAAGGGCGTTCCGCCGTCGATGAGGCGTAGCGTCGCCACGCCGTCCTCCACGCTGCCGCGAATCTCGGCCCAGCCGCCTCCTGAGGGATAGGCATAGAGGGTCACGTTCACATACAGCTCCTCCACGGCCATACGCAGCTGGGTGCGCGCCTGGGCCGAGCAGCCGTTGGTGTCCAGCATGAAGCTGACAAAGGACAGAATGAGATCCATGCCCTCCAGCTTGGCGGGTATTCTCAATATGCTTTCCTCGGTCATGCTGTTCTCGCTCCTTTCAGGTGTGATTGGCGCTCAAAACACACCGAACACAGCGTCCAGGCCCGTGTTCTTCAGCACGTCCTTGAAATTCTCGCCGACGTTGGACAGCTGCATGCTGCCCTTTACCGCCTTCATCTGCTTGAAGGTCGCCAGCAGCACGCGCAGGCCTGCGGAAGAGACGTAGTCGCACTCGGCAAAGTCAAGCGTCAGGGTCTGCACGCCGCTCAGCTCCTTGTTCAGCAGGTTGGACAGCTCCGGCGCGGTCAGCGTGTTGAGCTCGCCGGAAAGCTGGATGGTCAGTTCGGTTCCGTTCTTTTTCGGGGTCAGCTTCATGGTTATTACCTCCTATATATAGTTCTGAGAATCATATCCTATTCGATCGTTATGATCCCCGCGAAGCCCATGGTTTCAAAGACCTCCATCACCATTGGATTGACATGGATCACCTTCATCGTGCCCTGTTTGTTCATCTTCTTCTGGGCCAGAAGCAGCACGCGCAGGCCAGCGGATGAAATGTAAGCGAGATTTTCAAAGTCGAAAACCAGCTCGGTCACGCCGTCCAGGCTGCCCTTGACCTCCCGTTCCAGGTCCGGCGCGGTGGAAATGTCCATTCGACCCTCCAGGGCAATGGTGAGGGTGCCATCGCTCCGGGTCTTGATGATATTCATCATGTGATATCCCTCCTATGCTATTTGATCGTCAAGACAACCATGGTGATGTCGTCGAACTGGGGAACGCCCGTGGCATATTCGCCGACATCGGCAAAGACGCGCTCGAGCACCTGTTCGCCCGACAGATTCCTGGTGTCATTCATCATGCTCTTCAGGCGGTCCTCGCCGTAAAGCTCGTCATTGCGATCGTGCGCCTCGACCACGCCGTCCGTGTACAGCAGCAGGCGGTCGCCCGGCTCAAGCTGAAGCTCGCCCTGGCGATACTGCGTAAATTCCATGCCGCCCAGGAACAGCCCGTGCACCGCCGTTATCAGTTCACAGGGGTGGCCGGCGCGCTGGAGAACCGGGTAATTGTGGCCGGCGTTGGTGTATTGCAGCGTCATCGTCCGCGTGTCCAGTATGCCGATCCAGGCGGTGGCGAACATGCCCTCGTCGTTGTTCTCGCACAGTCGGGCGTTGACCTCGGTGAAGATATCCGAGGTGTTGTCCCGGGTCAGCGCGTAGTCCTTGATCATGGTCTTGGACGTCATCATAAACAGCGCCGCGGGCACGCCCTTGCCGGATACGTCCGCGATGAGGAAGCAGAGATGATTATCGTCGATCATGAAGAAATCGTAGAAATCGCCGCCGACCTCCTTCGCGGTGTTCATGCTCGCGAACAGATCGAACGCCTCGCTGTCAGGAAAGACGGAAGGCAGCGCGCTGGACTGGATCTGCGTAGCCATATTCAGCTCGGTCTGCGTGGATGCCAGCTTGTTGCTCTTGTCGTTGAAGATGATGCAGTACATGATGACCAGCGACATCAGGATCATGCCGTACTGCGAGGCGCTGCCGAAGGCGCCCAGAACCAGGGCATAACTGATGAGCGGCAGGAGGATGAATGTCATGGCGGCCATCTTCTGGTTGCGCGGGCTGCTGCTCCTGATAATCAGCACAGCCGTAATCAGCGAGACCACGGCAAGGTACACGTCCTCTGCCGGCGAAGCGCCCGTGGCCTGATAGAATCCGTCCGCGTCAATGAAAAACGTGAGCGGATAGAAGATGTTGATCAGTATGACCACGGACTCCAGCGCCATCAGTATGGGGATGCCCCTGTCCGCCCATCCAGCGAGCTTGCCTCCAAAGCCGAGCGTCTTTTTCACGTACTGGTAGAAGAAGAATATCATCACCAGATCCATCAGCTTGCTCAGCAGGCAGAACGTGAAGGTGTATACGTGCTGGCTGGGCACGCCCAGCGAGTGGTACATACATGCGTTTACCACAAAGCTGGCGCTGACCAGAAGAATCAAGGCTCTGAAGGCCTTTGACTCGTCCCCTTGCTGGTTCATGCAGCCGAAATAGAGCGCCGCGCAGATCAATGAGCCCAATGCGTCCACGCCGCAATCGAAGAAGTAGACCTGCATTCGCGCATAAGCCTCTTTATCGAAGAAGACCACCCAGGTGAGCGCTGTGCAGAGCACGGCCGAAGCAAAGGCAAACAACAATCCCACCGTAATCCTGTTGAACCTGAATTTCTTAATCATAGTTTCTCCTTGATCGTCAAAACAACCATGATGATGTCGTCGGACTGCTTGCCTCCGCTCCGCGATTTTTGAAGTGCTTTTCTCAGAACTGCCGCGGGGAGATCCGCATGGCGATGATTGACTCTTACATTTACTGAAGACTATTGTACCAAATTATGAAAGAATGTTCAAGAGGAAAATGAGGCCGATTTTCGATATGAAAGCAGCTGCATGGACGATAAGCCTCTTGAAAAAGCAGCGCCCGGCGATATATAATGAAAGGGGAAGCATACGCGGACCTGTTTGGGATTGAAGGACGAACCTGACAGATAAAGGATACGACCATGCGCATATACGTTGATTTTGATGACTGCCTTTGCGAGACGGGGAGGGCGTTTTCAAAGCTGGCCGCGGAGATGTTCGGAAGGGACGTGCCCTATGAGGATATGCGATTCTTCGAGCTGGACAAGACGTTTGACCTGGACGACGGGCAGTTCGAGCGGCTGATGATCCGGGGACACGAGCCGGAGGCGCTGCTTTCGTATAAAGAGACGCCCGGGGCATCTGCCGTCATCAACGAATGGATTTCCGGCGGGCACGAGGTGTCGATCATCACGGGCCGTCCGTTCAGCGCCTATGAACCCTCCCGGGAATGGCTCGACGCCCACGGCCTTCGGAAGGTCGGGCTGTACTGCCTGAACAAATACGGCCGGGACAGCTTCATCAAGGACAGCCCCTTCAGTCTTGAACTGGAGGATTACAACCGGATGCAGTTCGATTTCGCCGTGGAGGATTCGCCCAGGGCGTTCAGGTTCTTTGAGCATCTTCCGAATCTGCGGGTGTTGGTGTTTGACAGGCCCTGGAACCGGGATTGCGCCTTTCCGAACGGAAGATACACGAGGTGCTTTGACTGGGCGGGCATCAGACGCCTTGTTTCAGAGCGCGCATGAGGGACAGGGACGAAATCCCGGACGCGGGTGAGCAGGGGAGTCCCCCCCCCCGAAGGACATGTGAGGCAAACAGAAATGGCACAGGGAGCAACGAAAACGGCACTGATCCTGGAAGGCGGGGCCATGCGGGGCATGTTCACCTGCGGCGTCCTGGATGTGATGATGCGACACGGCATCGCCTTCGACGCCGCGGCGGGCATTTCCGCGGGGGCGGTGTTCGGCTGCAACTACAAGTCGGGACAGGCGGGCCGCGCCGTGCGCTACAACAAGCAGTATTGCGGCGATCCCCGCTATTGCAGCCTGCGTTCGCTGCTGAAAACCGGCGATTTGTACGGGGCGGATTTCTGTTACCGCGAGTTGCCCGACGTGCTGGACGTGTTCGACCGGAAGGCCTTTCGCGAGAATCCGATGGCCTTCTATGTGGGGGCTACGGACGTGCGCAGCGGCCGGTGCGTCTATCATGAATGCAGCGACGGCGGCGCCGAGGATATGCTCTGGCTGCGGGCTTCCGCGTCCATGCCGGTGGTGTCGAGGCCGGTCGCCGTGGGGGATCGCCTGCTGCTGGACGGCGGCATATCGGACGCGGTTCCCTTTGCCTTTATGGAGAGCAGGGGCTATCGCCACAATGTGATCGTCCTCACGCAGCCAGGGGGCTACCGCAAGCAGCCTGCGTCTGCGATGCCCGTGATGCGGCTGCTTATGAGGCGGACCCCGAAGATCGCGGAGGCCATGTCTGTCCGCCATGAGATGTACAACCGGCAGATGGAGGCAATCGACCGGCGGGAGGCTTCCGGCGAAGCGCTGGTGATTCGCCCGCCGCGGTCCCTGGGCATCCGTCGCACGGAAAGGGATCCGGAGGTGTTGGAACGGGTCTACCAAATCGGCGTGCAGGAGGCGGAAAGGCGCCTGCCCGATATCGAATCGTTTCTTTCGGCAGCTTCTTCGGGCATGCGGCCCCTTGCGCCTGCCTGAGAGGGCAGTTAAGTAGCCGCTGATTGATTCCCGCACCGATTCTTCTCGATTTACCTCCAGTAAACCTTCGAAATCTGCAAGGCCACCTGCCGAAAAATGCACTCGCAGCCTCGATGCTCGAATTAATCATCGTCTACTTAACGCTTGATCCAACGGAAATATCCATACAAGTCTTGACAGGTGACCTTTCGTTCACTATAATATGAGAGCGAAATGTCACCGTTTGAAATGGAGGCTGTTTATGGCAAAGGATACGAGAGAAAGAATACTCGAAACGGCGCTTCAGATGTTCTCCCAAAATGGCTACGCCGGGACAAACATCCGCGAGCTGACCGCGTCCCTCGGGCTCGTCAAATCGTCGATGTACAAGCACTTTGAGAGCAAGGAAGCCATATGGAATGCGCTGCTCGACCAGATGATCGCGTATTACGGCGAGCGGTTCGGCTCACCAGAGCGCCTGCCGCCCGTGCCGGATTCGCTGGAGGGCCTGGTTCAGATGACCCTGGAGATGGTGAACTTCACCGTCCATGACGAAAAAATCGTCATGACGAGGAAGGTGCTGGCCATCGAGCAGTTTCGCGATGAAAGGGCGCGCGGACTGGCGACGAAGCACTTCCTCACTGGCCTCACGGAGATGTTCACGCCCGTCTTCGCGGGCATGATGGACAAGGGGCTGCTGCGCAGGGACGATCCCGCGATGCTCGCCCTTGCCTACACCACGCCGATCTCCGCGCTGATCCACCTATGCGATCGGGAACCGGAGAGAACGGGGGAGGCCATCGCGCTGGTGGAGGCATTCAGCCGGCACTTCGCGAAGGTGTACGGAGAAGGAGCCGTTGAGAAGGATTAGACGGTTTTGTACTATACCACCGAGCACGATTTTGCGAATATACGGGTCCACCGCTTTGCCTGACCAGGGAGGATACCATGCTTTTGGAGACGAAAAGGCTGCTGCTTCGGGAGATGAACCCGGAGGACTTCGACGCGCTGTTTCGGGTGCTCGGCGACCCTGAAACCATGTGGCACTATCCCTATACCTTCGACGGGCAGCACGTTCGGGACTGGATCGAGCGGAACATGAAGCGCTATCAGAAGGACGGCTTTGGCCTGTGGGCGGTATGCCTGAAGGATACCCGGCAGATGATCGGCGACTGCGGGCTGACACTGCAAAACATCAACGGAGAAACGCTCCCCGAAATCGGCTTTCATAACTGGGCGTTTCGGAATACGGATTATCCTGCCTTGTACTCCTACTGCAAATACACCAATGAGCCTTCCTTCCGGACGGCTGAATCCATCGGGATGCGCTTTGCCTGCGAGTATCCGGATGAAATCAACGGAAAAACGCATGTTTCCGTGATGACCAGAGAAGAATGGCTGAGCGAACTTACAGAAAACATGATCCGCTGGGCAGAAGATAAACTCGGCAGCAGGGAATACGCCGGCTGGTGCCTGTCCTTCATCGAGGACGCGCTTGAAAAGAGCAACGGGATCGAGATCTTCGGCGGGGATTCTGCGAAGGCGTCCGCTCTGCTCTATGCGGACGGAATGCGTCAGGGCATGCCGGAGCGAGGCGCGTTTGTCTTCTATGATTGCATCTGTCAGGGCCCGGACGGACCGGCCAACTGGGGTCACTGTGGCACCAGCCTTGGGGACGGCAAGATCATCCATGCCTGGGATACGGTGCGAATCGACGATTGCCGGGAAATCGAAGCCATGACAGCGCTCTCCGGGGATCACCCGAAGTATATCGGCTGGGTGCCGGTGGATCGGGTATTGAAGCAGCGTGCAGAGCCGGAGACCTTCGGGAGCCGGGAGGGATATGCCTATATTTCCCTTCGGGAACGTCCACAGCTTCTGGAGCGCGCCGCGTCCTGGTTTCATGAGAAATGGGGCGTGCCGGAGAATGCCTATCTTACCTGTATGTCGGCCTATCTGAACCGCCAGACGGAATACGGCTGGTATCTCTGCCTGGCCAAAGACCGGATTGTCGGCGGACTGGGCGTCATCGAGAACGATTTTCACGACCGAAAGGACCTTGCCCCGAACGTCTGCGCTGTCTACACGGAAGAGAGCGAACGGGGCCGGGGCATCGCCGGACGCCTGCTCGCGCTCGTCGTGGAGGACATGCGGGCGAAGGGAATGATGCCGCTGTACCTGGTCACAGATCATACCGGCTTTTACGAGCGCTATGGCTGGGAGTTCCTGTGCATGGCACATGAAGAAGACGGCGGAGACGAGACCCGGGTCTATATCCATCACTGAATCACACCTGGAAGAATAGAAAGGAAATGATCCCATGAACGATTGCGTCATTATTCGTCCGGAAGCCAGAGAGGACTACAGGGCCACGGAAAACCTGATCCGGGAATCCTTTTGGAACGTGTACCGGCCCGGCTGCAGCGAGCACTACGTGATGCACGTGCTGCGGGACGATCCCGCCTTCATCCCGGAGCTGGACTTCGTGATGGAGCGGGACGGGAAGCTGATCGGGCAGAACATGTTCATGAGGACGGTGATCGAGGCCGACGACGGGCGGACCATCCCCGTGCTGACCATGGGCCCCATCGGCATCGTGCCGGAACTGAAGCGGCAGGGCTATGGGAAAGCGCTGCTGGACTACTGTCTGGACAAGGCGACGGCCATGGGCTTCGGCGCGGTGCTGTTTGAGGGGAACCTCCAATTCTACAGCCACTGCGGCTTCGACTACGCCCGGAAGTTCGTCATCCGCTACCACGACCTGCCGGAGGACGCGGACGATTCCTTTTTCCTGTGCCGGGAGCTGATTCCGGGCTACCTGGACGGCGTCACAGGCGTCTACCAGACGCCCAGGGGCTACTATGTGGACGACGCGGACGTCGAAGCCTTCGACGCCGCCTTCCCGTCGAAGGAAAAGCTGAAGCTGCCGGGGCAGCTGTTCGACTGAAGAGGGGCCGATCATCATGGATTACAGAATCATAGACAGGGAAACCTATTACCGCAAAGGCGTCTATCGCCATTTTACGGAGGACTGCAAGTGCTCCACCTCCATGACCGCAAGAATCGACGTGACGGCCCTCGCGGCGCACAGCCGACAGACGGGAACCAAGTTCTATCTCAATTTTCTGTATATCCTCTCCGGGGCGCTCAATTCCCGGGACGATTACCGGATGGCCTATCTGTGGCAGACGGATGAACTGATTTGCTACGATGTCATCCATCCGACGCAGTATGTATTCCATGAGGACACGGAAACCTGCACGCCGGTCTATACGGAATACAGCGAGGACTACGATGCCTTTTACCGCCGTGCCCGGGAGGACATCGAGCAGGCAAGACAGACGCGGGAATACGGCCTGGACGCCGCAAACCATCCCAACTGGTTTGACGCTTCGTATATCTCCTGGCTCTCCTACGATTCGCTGAATATCGAGCTGCCCGACGGATACCTGTATTTTCTCCCCATCGTCAACTGGGGAAAATACCGCGAGGAAGGCGGAAGGCTGCTGATGCCCGTCAGCGTCCGGATGAATCACGCAATCGCGGACGGATACCTGATTGCCAATGTGTTCTGCCTGTTGGAGAAGGAAATGGCGGATTTCGTGCGAAGGGCCTGAGCGCAAGAGAATATCCCCCAACGCTTCGTAAAGAACTGTGTTTTTGCTTGAAAAATCAAGGCTGGCGGTATATAATGGTAAACGGAGCCTAGAGTGTGTTTCTAAATCCCAGGAGATGCAGTTTCGAGCGTAGTTGGCTGCATCTCAAGGCGGTTTTCCGCAGGTTTACTGGCGGTAGATCAAGGAAAAGCAACGCAGAAATGCAGCCAAATCCGCCGAAAATGCGCTTCGGGGATTTTAGAAACACACTCTAACGATAACCTGTCGCCCATGATACAGCCGCGTCCAGGATGGACGGCTGTGCGGTGGGCTTTCTCTATGGACGAGGGTTAGATTTGTCTAATATCGACCTGCCGTATCCTGGAGCATGGAACATGATCCATACGGCCACAGGAAGAAAGAAACGAGGGACCGAGGAGGGCGCGACGATGCAATTTGATGAAATGGGGAATCGCTCGGGAAAGACCCTGATGCTGCTGCCGGGAACGGCCTGCGATTATCAGACGAATTTCGGCACGGTGCTCGATCGGCTGGGAGAGAAGTATCACCTGATCTGCGTCAATTACGACGGCTTTGACGGCAGCGGCGCGATCTTTCCGGATATGATCACGGTTACGGAGAAGATCGAAAAGTATATCCGGGAGAACCACGGCGGAAGGATCGACGGCGCGATCGGCTCCTCTCTGGGCAGCACCTTCGTGGGACAGCTGATCCAGAGGGAGAACATCCACATCGACCACGGCATCTTCGGAAGCCCGGACCTGGACCAGAGCGGGAGATTCAGCGCGTGGCTGCAATCGAAGCTGGTGGTTCCGCTCCTGACCAGCTTCACCAGGAGCGAAAAGAAGCGGGCCAAAACCCGGGAAAAGCTCAAGGGCTTTTTTGAAATGAGCGACGCGACGGCGGACCGGTTCATGGGCTGCTTTGAGAAATTCAGCCCGGAGTCCATCAGGAACGAGTATTACACGGACCTGCTCACCTGGCTCAGGGACGACATCCACGTGGAAAACACGAAGGTCCATTTCATCTACGCGGACAGGATGGGCGAGAAGTATCTGAAGCGCTACAGGAAGTACTTCCGCGACCCGGAAATCCGGGAGTTTGACATGCAGCACGAGCAGTGGCTCTTCGGCGATGAGAAGTATACCGCGCCGGTGCTGAAGGCGATCGACGAGTTCATGGAGCTGACGGGGGATTGAAGCGGCCGCACCATCAGCTTCACCACCCAGCCGCGCCTCATCCAGCTGTTCGACAAGCAGACGGGCAACAACCTCATCTGGTTCGATGAGAAGTCCTCTGCCGCCGACGCTCCGATGTGTAAGGAGTACAATTTCTGATTCCGGAAACAACTGGCCGGAGGGCAGCGCGTCTGCCCTCCGGCCCTTTTCCTGTCATGGGGGGAAGCGATCGTCATGAATGAAGCGATGCGTTTTGACGACGCGGCCTCAGGACAGCAGTATTCTGTCGTTGGCAAAGGCCTCGCCGCTGGCTTTGGCGAAGGCATCCATGAGCATCTCCACGGTGAGGTGCTTCTTTTCATCCCCGGTAATGTCGAGGATCACGCGGCCCTCGTTCATCATGATGAGCCGGTTGCCATAGCGGATGGCGTCGCGCATGTTGTGGGTGACCATCAGGGTCATCAGATGGTTTTCGGCCACGATCTGCTCGGACAGCTCCAGCACCTTCTGGGCCGTGCGGGGGTCGAGCGCGGCGGTGTGCTCGTCCAGCAGCAGCAGCTTCGGCTTTTTCAGCGTCGCCATCAACAGCGTCAGCGCCTGCCGCTGCCCGCCGGAGAGCAGGCCCACCTTCGCGGTCATGCGGTCCTCCAGACCCAGGCCCAGCTTTTTCAGCTTCTCCCGGTAGGCTTCACGCTCCTGGCGGGTGATGCCGATTTTCAGCGTGCGCCGCTGGCCGCGGCGGGCGGCGAGGGCCAGGTTTTCCTCGATCTGCATCGTGGCGGCGGTGCCGGTCATGGGGTCCTGGAACACGCGCCCCAGCAGCGCGGCGCGGCGATACTCCGGCAGGTGGGTGATGTCCTCGCCGTCGATGGTGATGCGCCCGCTGTCCACGGGCCACACCCCGGCGATGGCGTTGAGCATGGTGCTCTTGCCCGCGCCGTTGCCGCCGATGACGGTCACGAAGTCGCCGTCCTCAAGGCGCAGGCTCAGCCCGTCCAGCGCGATCTTCTCGTTCACGGTCCTCGGGTTGAAGGTCTTTTTCACGCTTTGAAGCTCAAGCACGGCCCCTGCCCCCCTTCATATTCGATTTCCAATAGGGCACGGCGAGGAACACGGCCACGATCAGCGCGCTCAGCAGCTTCAGGAGGTTCGTGTTCAGCCCCAGCCACAGCACCACCTGTATGACGATGTAGTAGATCACCGCGCCGATGGCCACGCCGGTCAGCTTCAGCGCGAAATTGCGGAACAGCTTCCCGAAGATCACGTCGGAGATGATGACCGCGGCCAGGCCGATGACGATGGCACCGCGGCCCATGTTCACGTCTACGAAGCCCTGGTAGTGCGAGAGCATGGCCGAGGACAGCGCCACGATGCCGTTGGAGATCATCAGCCCCAGGATCTTGCAGACGTTCGTGTTGATGCCCTGGGCGCGGCTCATGGCCCCGTTCGCGCCGGTGGCGCGAAGGCTGCTGCCCAGCTCCGTGCCGAAGAACCAGTAGAGCGCCGCGATCACCAGCGCCAGCACGATCAGCGAGGTGAAGATCGGGTTGGACAGATCGAATTCGCGCACGTTCCGCTGGCTGACGATCAGCGCGTACTTGGTGACGTTAATGCCCT
Organism: uncultured Eubacteriales bacterium; assembly: GCA_902799045.1. Lineage (GTDB taxonomy): Bacteria > Bacillota > Clostridia > Christensenellales > Aristaeellaceae > UBA2862. Next base: position 13,953 of record CADBZH010000022.1, on the reverse strand, counting down.
GGTTGGCCTTGAAGCCCATGATGGCCAGGTTGACGGAGTACAGCGAGAGCTGGGTGAGGATGCCGGACAGGATCGGCGGGATGCCCATGGCCGTGTGGAAGACGCCGGTCATCAGCCCTGCCAGCATGCCCGCCAGCACCGCGCACAGCAGCGCCAGATACACGTTGACGCCGTTCAGCATCAGCATCACGCACACCGCGCCGCCGGTGGCCATGCTGCCGTCCACGGTCAGGTCCGCCAGGTCCAGCACCTTGTAGGTGATGTACACGCCGATGGCCATGATACCCCAGATGAGCCCCTGGGCCACCGCGCCGGGCAGGGCGTTGAGTAATGAAGTCAGGTTCAAGGTGGATGCCTCCAGTCGGTAGATATTGGGGTTGAGTCAGGAGAGAGGCGCCGAAGGCGGTGCGGAAGCACCGGCAAATGGCCGCGATGCCCGAATCGAACAGATTCTTCGCTTTGCTCAGAATGACACCCGTCATGGCGTATGTCATCCTGAGCGCAGCGAAGGATCTGTTCGGACCCGGCGCGAGCGGCAATGGGTTTTGTTCCCGCTGTGCAGGGAATCCATATCCGCACTGCGCTGAGCGCTCTTCTCGGTCGTCAGCCCTCGATGGCCACGTAGTCCTCGGGGATGGTCACGCCCAGGGCTTCGGCCAGCTCGGCGTTGTACTCCTTGGTGACGTTGGGGGCGAAGGTGACGGGGAGGGTGGCCACGTCCGCGCCGTTCACCAGCACCTCGCAGGCCATCTCGCCGGTGGCATAGCCCAGGTCGTAGTAGCTGATGGACAGCGTCGCGACGCCGCAGCCCTTGCAGATGCCCTCCTCGCCGGCGATCACCGGCTTGGCGGCGGGCTCCACCACGTTGCGGATGGCCTCGGTGCAGCTGGCGGCGGTGTTGTCGGTGGGGATGTAGATCACGTCGCAGCCGTCGCAGGCGCTCTGGGCGACGCTGGCCACGTCGTTGGAATCGGCAAAGGTGTATTCCACGGTCTCATAGCCCAGCTCGGTGAGGCAGCCGGTGATCACGTCCGCCTGGTACTTGCTGTTCGGCTCGGCGGAGCAATACAGCAGGCCCACGACCTTGGCGTCCGGGAACAGCTCGCTGAGCATCGCGGCCTGCTGGTCCAGAGGGGCCAGGTCGCTGGTGCCGGAGACGTTGATGCCCGTCGCGCCGGTCCAGCCGTCGATCTCCAGGGCGGTGGCGTAGTCGGTGACCGAGGTGCCCAGGATCGGGATATCGCCGGTGGCGGCCACGGCGGCCTGCAGCGCCGGCGTGGCGTTGGCCATGATGAGGCTCACGTTGTCGGAGACAAAGCCGTTCACGATGGTGGAGCAGGTGTTGGAATCACCGGAGGCGTTCTGCACGTCGATGGCAACGGCGTCTCCCAGCTTCTCGGTCAGGGCGTCCACAAAGCCCTGGGTGGCGGCGTCCAGCGCGGGGTGCTGCACCAGCTGGCACACGCCCACGGTGTAGGTCGCTTCGGCAACGGCGGTCATGCCCAGGCAGAGCATGGCGGCGACGAGAATGGCAAGCAGTTTCTTCATGGTGGGGTTCCTCCTCAAGCAAAAATGTATCATAAAAGCGGCCCTCCCATCCGGAGAGCCGCCTCGATGAACCTGTGAGTCCATGTTCGCGATTCTTCAGATGGGCATCGGCGTAAACCAAAAGCCCAAAAAGGCAAAAAACAGCTGCGCGAAGATAAATCGCACAGCGTTGTTGACGGACATGACGATGGGCATGGCTCGGCGGGAGACAGACAGCGTGGAACGGATTGCGCGCGTCACGTCAAATCCCACCTTTCCTGTGTGCTTGATACGCATTATAACACGATTTCTTCCAAAGTCAATACCGCATTACTTTGTTAGTGTGTTAAGATTCTATTGTAACGCAGCACTGACGAACCCCACAAACAGCGGGTGCGGCCTGTTGGGTCGGCTCTTGAACTCCGGGTGGAACTGTACGCCGATGAAGAAGCGCTCGCCGGGAAGCTCCATGGTCTCTACCAGCCGTCCGTCGGGGGAGAGGCCGGACAGGACGAGGCCGGCATCGGTCAGCGCATCGCGATAGGCGTTGTTGAACTCATAGCGGTGGCGGTGGCGCTCGCTGATTGCGGTCGTGCCATAGCAGGCCGCGATGGCGGTCCCGGGCTTCAACACACAGGGGTATTTCCCCAGCCGCAGCGTGCCGCCCTTGTCGGTGGCGTCGCTCTGGTCGGGCATGTAGTGAATGACCTGATGCGGGCTGCTTTTGTCGAACTCGTGGGAGTTGGCGTTGTCAAGGCCCGCCACGTGCCGCGCGTATTCGATCACGGCGATCTGCATGCCCAGGCAGATGCCGAGGTAGGGCATATGGTGTTCCCGGGCGTACTTCGCCGCCAGGATCATGCCCTCGATGCCGCGGCTGCCGAAGCCTCCGGGGATAATAATGCCGTCCACCCGCGACAGGGCTTTCTCAGTCACTGTCTCTGAATCGATCCACTCGATCTCAACCTTCGCGTCCAGCGCGTAGCCCGCGTGACGCAGGGCCTCCGCCACGGACAGGTAGGCGTCGTGCAACTGCACGTATTTGCCGACCAGGCCGATTGTCACGCGCCTGGACTGGTGATGGATGCGCTTAACCAGCGCCCGCCACTCCGCCAGGTCCGGCTCCGGCGCGTCGATGCCCAGCTCCCGGCAGGCGATGCCGGACAGGTGCGCCGCCTCCAGCATCAGCGGTGCTTCGTACAGGTTCGGCAGGGTCCGGTTCTCGATCACGCAGTCGTTCTTGACGTTGCAGAAGTGTGCGATCTTGGTAAAGATGCTGCCGTCCGTGATGGGCTCGTCCACGCGCAGCACGATGATGTTGGGCGTGATGCCCATGCCCTGCAGCTCCTTCACGGAGTGCTGGGTGGGCTTGGACTTGTGCTCGCCGCTGGCCTTCAGGTAGGGCACCAGCGTGACGTGGACGTACAGCGCGTTTTCCCGGCCCACCTCCAGCCCGACCTGGCGGATGGCCTCGATGAAGGGCTGGGATTCGATATCGCCGATGGTGCCGCCGATCTCGGTGATGACCACGTCGGCGTCCGTCTTTTTACCAACCTGATAGATGAAGGTCTTGATCTCATCGGTGATGTGAGGGATGGTCTGCACCGTGCTGCCCAGATAGCCACCCTGTCGCTCCCGCTGGATGACGCGGGAATACACCTTGCCCGTGGTCAGGTTGGAGAATTGGTTCAGATCCTCGTCGATGAAGCGCTCGTAGTGGCCCAGGTCCAGGTCGGTCTCCGCGCCGTCCTCGGTGACGTACACCTCGCCGTGCTGGTAGGGGCTCATGGTGCCGGGGTCCACGTTGATGTAGGGGTCCAGCTTCTGCGCGGCCACCTTCAATCCGCGCGCCTTCAGAAGCCGCCCCAGTGACGCCGCCGTGATGCCCTTGCCCAGCCCGGACACCACGCCGCCGGTGACAAAGATGTATTTCGTCATGCTTCCTTTCCTCCAAGCCAGTTGTGAATCTCCATGGCCGCCGCCCGGCCGTCCGCCAGGGCCCGCACCACCAGCGACTGGCCCGTGCGCATGTCGCCCGCGGAGAAGAGGTTCTCCCGCAGGTGATGGCTGCCGTCCTCGGGCATCAGGGTACCCCGCTGGGTGCACTTTGCGCCAAAGGCCGCCGCCGTCGATTCCTCGCAGCCCACGAAGCCCGCCGCGATCAGCATCAGGTCGCAGGGCAAAACCTGCTCCGTGCCGGGGATGGGGTCGAAGCCCCTGAGCTTCACGGTTTCGATGGCTCCGGGAAGGAGGCGCCTGACCGTCGTCTCATAGATCCGGGGGTCGGCTCCCTGACGGTGGAGGGCTTCCAGCTGCCCGTAATCGGTGCGCAGCGTGCGGGGCCATTCGGGCCAGGGGTTGCCGGGCAGGCGATCCACCGGCGGCGCGGGCATCATCTCCAGCTGGACGACGGAGACGCAGCCCTGCCGGAGCGCCGTGCCCACGCAGTCGTTGCCGGTGTCGCCGCCGCCCACGACCACCACGTTTTTGCCCCTTGCGGATATGACGGGTTCAGACCCGGACAATACGGCTTTTGTCGCCGCCGTCAGGTAGTCCACGGCGAAGACGCCCTCGACGTTCAGCACCCGCGGCTTCTTCGCGCCGCCGCAGAGCGCCACGGCGTCGTATTCGGACAGGATCCCGGGCCCTGCCTCCGTGTTCAGCAGGAAGCGCACGCCCTCGGCCTCCATCAGCTGGATGCGACGCTCCACCACCGCCTTCGGCAGCTTCATGCTGGGGATGCCGTACATCAGAAGGCCCCCGGCGCGGTCGGCGCGCTCGATGACCGTGACCGCGTGCCCAAGCCGGTTCAGCAGGTCGGCCGTCGCCAGCCCGGCGGGGCCGCTGCCGACGACGGCCACGCGCCTGCCCGTGCGTTTACAGGGAATTCTCGGCTGCACCCAGCCCTTCTCAAACCCCGTTTCGATCAGGTACAGCTCGTTGTCCCGATTCGTCAATGCTTCGCTTTCAAGGTTGCACGCCTTTTCGCACAGCGCCGGGCACACCCGCCCCGTAAACTCCGGGAACGGCGCGGTCACAAGCAGCCGCTCAAGCGCCTCGCGCTCCCTGCCCCGGTACAGCAGGTCGTTCCACTCCGGGATCAGATTGTGCAGCGGACAGCCGAAGTCCGACTGGCAGAAGGGCACGCCGCAGTTCATGCAGCGGGAGGCCTGCGCCTGTCGCACGTCGGTGGGCTGGGCAATGTGCAAATCCTCAAAGTCGCGAAGGCGCGTCGCCTCATCACGGTATGGATTCTCCATGCGCGCGACTTCCATGAATCCTGTCGGCTTACCCATGCTGCTTCGCCTCCTTTTTATCGCCCCGCGTCCACGCTTGCGCGGGCCGCGGGTTTCGGGCGCGTCTTGTCTTCAACTGCGCTTGCGCCCTCAGTCCGGCTGTGCCGGACGCTTAAATAGTCCAGATACTCATCCGAAATGACGGCCTTGAACCTCGGCAGCCACGCCTCGAAATCCGCGAGGATTTCACGGGCTTTGGCCGACCCCGTCTGATCCAGGTGCATTTCCAGCAGCTTCTTCAACTCCGCGGCCTGCTCGCGGGTGACCTCATGCACCCGCACCACGGCGCTGTTGACCCGGCCCTCCAGCCTGCCGTCCGCGTCCAGCACCCAGGCGATGCCGCCGGACATGCCCGCGCCGAAGTTGTCGCCCACAGGCCCCAGCACCGCCACGCGGCCGCCGGTCATGTACTCGCAGCCGTGGTCGCCGACGCCCTCCACCACGGCCCACGCGCCGGAATTGCGCACGGCGAAGCGCTCGCCCGCCATGCCCGCGATGAAGGCGTGGCCGGAGGTCGCGCCGTAGAGCGCCACATTTCCGATCAACGTGTCATCCGGGTTCCACACCGCGTCCGCGGGTGGGCAGATGGAAAGCATGCCGCCGGAGAGCCCCTTGCCCAGGTAGTCGTTGGCCACGCCGTAGAGCGTGACGCTCTGCCCCTTCGGCAGGAACGCGCCGAAGCTCTGTCCGCCGCAGCCCTGGGCCTGGATGTGGCGCTCGCCCTTTAGAAGCGTGCCGAAGGCCCGGTCGGTGGTGGTGAGTTGGACGTGGTTTTGTATCAGCCGCGCGTCCATGCGCTCATGCAGCCTGAAATCATGCTTCGATTCCGGCTGGACGTGGGTGTTCCGGCTAAAGCCGATCAGGGCGGACAGGTCCATCGGCGAACCGTCCTTCATCTTCAAAAGGTCGCTTCGGCCCACCAGCTCGTTCACCGTCCGCGCGCCGAGCCTCGCCATGATCTGACGAAGCTGCTGGGCCGCGAAGATCATGAAGCGCTCCACGTACTCGGGCTTTCCGACGAACCGCTTGCGCAATTCAGGGTTTTGGGTCGCCACGCCGAAGGGGCAGGTGCCCAGCTGGCACACGCGCATCATGCGGCAGCCCATCGTGATCAGCGGCGCGGTGGCGAAGCCGAATTCCTCCGCGCCCAGCAGCAGCGCCACGGCCACGTCGTGCCCGGACATCAGCTTGCCGTCGGTCTCCAGCGTCACGGTCTGGCGCAGGCGGTTCCGGCACAGCACCTGGTGGGCCTCAGCCAGCCCGATTTCCCAGGGAAGCCCCGCGTGGTGGACGCTGGACATCGGCGCCGCGCCGGTGCCGCCCTCGCCGCCGGAGATCAGGATGCCGCCCGCCCCGGCCTTGGCCACGCCGCTGGCGATGGTGCCCACGCCGGTGGAGGACACCAGCTTCACGGTGATCTTCGCGTCCTCGTTCGCGCATTGCAGGTCATAGATGAGTTCCGCCAGATCCTCGATGGAGTAGATGTCGTGGTGGGGCGGGGGAGAGATCAGCGAGATGCCGGGCGTGGAGCAGCGGGTCCTGGCTACGCTCTCCGTCACCTTCGCGCCGGGCAGGTGGCCGCCCTCGCCGGGCTTCGCGCCCTGGGCCATCTTGATCTGGATCTCCTTGGCGCTGAGAAGATAGTCCCGGGTCACGCCGAAGCGCCCGGAGGCCACCTGCTTGATGGCGGAGTTCAGCTCCGTGCCGAAGCGCTCCGGCAGCTCGCCGCCCTCGCCGCTGTTGCTCTTGCCGCCCAGGCGGTTCATGGCCTTCGCCATGCACTCGTGCGCCTCACGGGAGATGGAGCCGTAGGACATCGCGCCGGTCTTGAAGCGCTTCACGATGGATTCGACCGGCTCCACCTCCTCCAGAGGCACGGGCTGGCACGCCTCATAGTTGAAGTCCAGCATGGCACGGAGGGTGCGCGGACCGTCGTCCTCCACCAGCTTCGCGTATGCGTCGAACTTCGCCCTGTCGTTTGTCCACACCGCCTGTTGCAGCAGGTGGATGACCTTCGGGCTGTAGAGATGCGCCTCGGCGCCCTCGCCGGTGCGGAGCTTGTGCCTGCCGACGCTGGTCAGACCCGCCTGGACGGGGTTCAGGAACGCCTGATCGTGGTGATACCGGCTGTCGGCCTCCGCGTCGTGCAATCCCTTTCCGCCCAGAGAACAGGGGGTGTTGGTGAAATACTGATCGATGAACTGCCGATCCAGTCCCACAGCCTCGAACAGCTGGGCGCTCTGGTAGGCCTGCAGCGTGGACACGCCCATCTTCGATGCGATCTTCAATACGCCCGCCGTCAGGGCTCTGTCGTAGTTGCCGATTGCTTCGCCGGAGAGCTTTTCCCGGATGACCGCGTGGGCCAGGTACGGGTTCACCGCCCGCGCGCCGTAGGCGATCAGCATGGCCAGCTGATGCGTGTCGCGGGGCTCGCCGCTCTCCAGGATGACGGAGACCTTCGTGCGCTTCTTGATGTGAATGAGGTGCTGCTCCAGCGCCGACACCGCCAGCAGCGACGGGATGGCCAGGTGGTCCGCGTCCACGCCCTTATCGGACAGGATCAGAATATTCGCGCCATCCGCACAGGCCGCGTCGCAGGCGGCGAAGAAGCCCCGCATGGCCTGGCGAAGCCGCGCCCTGTCCGGATACAGCAGGGAGATTTCCTTCACCGTGAACGACGGATGGTCGATGCCCCGGATGCGCCGCAACTCCGCCTCCGTCAGCACCGGCGAGGGCAGCTCCAGCACGGTGCAGTTGTCGGGATCATGGGACAGGAGGTTCCCGTCGTCGCCGATGGTGATGGAGCAGTCCGTCTTGCAGGCCTCCCGCAGCGCGTCGATGGGCGGGTTGGTCACCTGGGCGAAGCGCTGCTTGAAATAATCGTACAGCGGCGGGTGGACCTTCGACAGCGCCGCCAGCGGTTCGTCCGCGCCCATGGACACGATGGGCTCCTGCCCGGTTTCCGCCATCGGCAGGATGACATCCTGCACGTCCTCATAGGCGTAGCCGAAGGCCTTGCAGAGGGTTTCCACGTCACAGACTCCCTCGGTCGCGCTGCGCTTGCCAGCTCCCTCAACTCCCTCAGTCAGCCTTCGGCTGCCAGCTCCCTCAGAGAGGGAGCCAGGACGGGAGCCTATATCGCCTCCCTCTGTGAGGGAGGTAGCCCGGCGAAGCCGGGTCGGAAGGAGTTCGCCTCCCTCTTCGGGGGAGGTGTCGCCGCAGGGCGACGGAGGGAGGTCCTCCAGATGAATGATGTTCTTGACCCATTCGGAATAGGGATGCTCCGCAGCAAAGCGGGACTTCAAATTCTCCGATTCCATCAGTTCGCCGCTGCGCAGATCCGCCATCAGCACGTCCCCGCCCTTCAGCTTCCAGCGGCGGCGGATGTGTGCGTTCTCTTCAAATAGTACGCCGGCCTCGCTGGACAGGATCAGCCGCCTGTCGTCCGTCAGGGCGCACCTCAGCGGGCGCAGACCGTTGCGATCCAGCGACGCGCACACGCTGTCGCCGTCGGAATAGAGGATGGCGGCGGGGCCGTCCCAGGGCTCCATCATCGTGGCGTAGTAGCGGTACAGGTCGTGCCAGGGCTTGGCTTCTTTCTCTCCCTGCCAGGGTTCGGGCAGCAGAATCATCCCCGCCAGCGGCAGCGGAAAGCCGTTCATGGCCAGGAATTCCAGTGTGTTGTCCAGCATCTGGGAATCGCTGCCGTTCGGGTTCACCACGGGCAAAACCCGCTTCATGCTGTCGCCCATGACCGCCGATTTCATCGTCTCCTCCCGGGCCTTCATGCGGTCGTGGTTGCCGCGGATGGTGTTGATCTCGCCGTTGTGCAGCAGCATCCGCTGCGGATGGGCCTTCGACCAGCTGGGGAAGGTGTTCGTCGAGAAGCGGGAGTGCACCATGGCCATGGACGAGACATAGCGCACGTCCTGCAGATCGTCGTAGAAGGAGCGCAGCTGGGAAACCAGCATCATGCCCTTGTAGACGACGGTGCGGCTGGACAGCGAGCAGATGTAGGTGTCTGTGTCCTGCTTTTCAAACACCCGGCGAAGGAGATACAGCTTTCTGTCGAAATCAATATCAGACAGAACATCTTTGGGCCGCTTCAGAAAGCACTGCCTTATGCGGGGCATGGTGCGCCGCGCTCCCGCGCCCAGCTGGGCAGGGTGACAGGGCACGTCGCGCCAGCCCAGCACCTTCATGCCCTCCGACACCGCCAACTGGTCGAATATCCGGCAGACGTTTTGAACCCCGACTTCGTCCTCCGGCAAAAAGAACATCCCGACGCCATAGTCGCCGGGCTTGCCGAGGGATATGCCTTCCTCCCGCGCCCATGCGGTGAAGAATTCGTGGGGCAGCCGGGTCATGATGCCGACGCCGTCGCCGGTGGTGCCCAGGGCGTCCGAACCGGCTCTGTGGGCCAGGCGCTCCACGATGGTCAGCGCCTGATCCACCGTGCGGTGGGTGGCGCGACCGCTCAGGTCGACGATCGCGCCGACGCCGCAGGATTCATGCTCCAGTTCCGGGTGATAGAGTGGATATTGCTGGTCAACCATCGTTGGAACCCCCTTGTAACAACTGTGCAGCGTAGTCCGTCATCTTCATGTTGTGCCGCATGGCGTAGAGCTGCATATGGCGGTGGGCGGTGGGCTCGTCGATGCCCTCGCGGCGCATCAGCAGGCGCTTCGCATCCTCCACCAACGCCCTGTCCCCGCCGCTCCTGTGGGGCAGGCGCATGGCATGCAGCTGGCAAAGCATCTCCACCGCGCCGATCACCGCGCTGCCGGGACAGGGATAGGCCAGCTTGAACACGCAGGGCGATTCGCAGGCCTCCAGCGCCTCGGGCCTCGCGATCAGCAGGAACTGAAAGCAGCCCTCGAAGTCGGCGGCAATGTCGTCCGCCTGCATGCCGGTGATGAGCACAATGCCGTCCTCGCATTCCGTCAGCGTTCGCCGAAGCTCGCCCTCCGAGGCGCAGAGGCGAAAGACGCCGAAGCCGGAGGCGGTCAGCAGTCGGTTCAGCTGCGTCCGGCTGGCTTCCGACGCGCCGGCGATGATGATTCTCGGCATGGGACCGCCTCCCTTCGGCTGGTTGAATCAGAAATGCTGAACAGATGAACAATTAGAAAGCGTTTTCTCCGGGCAACCATTCAGTCCTACACTCCCTCCGACCCGCTGCGCGGGCTACCTCCCTCTGAGAGGGAGGCTTTTGATGAGGAAATGTACTCTACAGGCTCCCGTCCAGGCTCCCTCTCTGAGGGAGCTGGCTGGCCGAAGGCCAGACTGAGGGAGTCCCTGGGGGAGGACTGAATAGCTTGCTCCCCCGTCCATCTCAATACATCACCAGATACCTGTCGATCTCCCAGCTGCTCACGTGCGTCCGATAGGCGTCCCATTCCTTTTCCTTGCCCTCGACATATTGGGAAAGCACGTGCTCGCCCAGCGCCTCGCAGATGACCTCGTCGGCCTTCAGGCACTTCACGGCCTCGTGCAGCGTCCCGGGCAGGCTCTCGATGCCCTTGGCCGCGCGGGTGGCGGCGTCCATGGCGAAGATGTTCTCGGTGATTTCCTCCGGCGGCGTCAGGCCCTTTTCGATGCCGTCCAGGCCCGCCGCCAGGCAGACCGCCATGTTCAGGTACGGGTTGCAGCTCGGGTCCGGGCAGCGCAGTTCCACGCGGGTGCCCATGCCCCGGGACGCCGGAATGCGGATCAGAGCCGAACGGTTGCTGGCAGACCAGGCCAGGTAGCAGGGGGCTTCATAGCCCGGCACCAGCCGCTTGTAGCTGTTCACCAGCGGGTTGGTGATGGCTGCCATGCCCCGCACGTGCTTCAGGATGCCGGCAATGAAGGAATAGGCCTCCTTGCTCAGCCCGCGGCTGTCGGACGGATCGGCGAATACGTTCTTGCCGTCCTTGAACAGGCTCATGTTGGTGTGCATGCCCGAACCGTTGATGCCGAACACCGGCTTGGGCATGAACGAACACCGGCTTGGGCATGAACGTGGCGTGCAGGCCGTTCTTCTGGGCCAGGGTCTTCACCGCCAGCTTGAAGGTCATGATGTTGTCGGCGGCGGTCAGGGCGTCAGCATACTTGAAGTCGATCTCGTGCTGGCCCGCGGCCACCTCGTGGTGGCTGGCCTCGATCTCAAAGCCCATCTGCTCCAGCGCCATGCAGATCTCCCGCCGGGTGCTCTCGCCGTGGTCCAGCGGGCCCAGGTCGAAGTAGCCTGCCTCGTCGCCGGTGGTGGTGGTCGGCCGGCCCTGCTCGTCGGTCTGGAACAGGAAGAACTCGCATTCCGGGCCCACGTTGAAGCTGTAGCCCATGTCGGCGGCCTTCTTCAGGATGCGCTTCAGCGTGCCGCGGGGGTCGCCCATGAAGGGGGTGCCGTCCGGGTTGTACACGTCGCAGATCAGCCGCGCCACCTTGCCGTGCTGGGGCCGCCAGGGCAGGATCGCGAACGTGTCCAGGTCGGGCCGCAGGTACTGGTCGGATTCGTTGATGCGCACGAAGCCCTCGATGGAGCTGCCGTCGATCATGATCTCGTTGTTCACGGCCTTCTCGATCTGGCTTGCGGTGATGGCCACGTTCTTGAGCTGGCCGAAGATGTCCGTGAACTGCATGCGGATGAACTCCACGTCGCCTTCCTTCACCAGGCGGATGATGTCTTCCTTCGTGTACTTGCTCATAATTGTACCTCCGAATTAATCTGGTCAGGCAACGGGCCCGATAGGGCCGTTGGCCGGGTCGCCGGGCCGCCGTGGCGAGCACGGCGACAACCAAAAAGAGAGGCAAGGGGTCGCATAACACGACGCCCTTGCCTTGTCACAGCCAAAGCATAGCATATCCATGGGCAGGCTGTCAAGGGGTTTTGAATGTTAAATGAATTGGAAATGCGAATTGTGCGCATTATCTGGCACAATAATATGTAATTTTGCAAGTTTACAAATTCTTAATTGCAATTCCGTATTGACAAGGGCGGCGGGAGCGTGATAGAATACGCACAAAATTTCAGAAAAGGCGGTGCGTGATATGTGTTCCATATTCGGCATTGAGGGCAAATCGATCCCCAAGGACAGGCTGCTCGCGTGCTTCAACCGCACCGTCTCCCGCGGCCCGGACATGAGCCGCTTTGTGGAGATTCCCCGCGGGTATCTGGGCTTTCACCGGCTGGCGATCATGGGCCTGACGAAGGAGGGCATGCAGCCGTTTCAGATGGGGGAATCCTACGTGGTCTGCAACGGCGAGCTGTACGGCTTCCGGCCGCTTAGGCAGCGCCTGATCGACGAGGGCTTCCCCATTCAAAGCGCGTCAGACTGCGAGATCCTGCTGCCGCTGTACAGGGAATACGGCGTAGAAATGTTCAAGACGATGGACGCGGAATTCGCGCTGATCCTGTACGACGGCGAACAAGACAAGCTGATCGCCGCCCGGGATCCCATCGGCATCCGTCCGCTGTACTACGGCTATCAGCCGGATGGTCACATCGCCTTCGCCAGCGAACCCAAGAACCTGATGGGCCTGTGTGACGAAATAAAGCCCTTCCCGCCGGGATGCTACTGGGTGCACGGAGAATTCGTCCGCTACGCTGACCCAGCCCACGTGGATCAATTCACCATGCGGGACGAGGATCACGTCTGTGCCAAGCTCCGCCGACTGTTGATCGACGGCGTGGCAAAGCGCCTGGACGCCGACGCGCCGGTGGGCTTCCTGCTCTCCGGCGGGCTGGATTCCTCGCTGGTGTGCGCCATCGCCCAGAGGATTCTCGACAAGCCGATCAAGACCTTCGCCATCGGCATGGACATCGACGCCATCGACCTGAAGTACGCCCGCATGGTCGCAAATTACATCGGTTCAGACCACACCGAGGTCATCATCAGCGAAAAGGATGTGCTGGACGCGCTGCCCACGGTGGTGGAGCTGCTGGGCACCTGGGACATTACCACCATTCGCGCCTCCATCGGCATGTATCTGGTCTGCAAGTACATCCACGAGCACACCGACATCCGGGTGCTGCTGACGGGTGAGATCAGCGACGAATTATTTGGCTACAAGTACACCGACTTCGCCCCCAGCGCCGCGGCCTTCCAGGAGGAGGCGGAGAAGCGCATCCGCGAGCTGCACATGTACGACGTGCTGCGGGCTGACCGCTGCATCAGCGTGAACAGCCTGGAGGCGCGGGTGCCGTTCGGCGACTTGAAGTTCGTGCGCTACGCCATGTCCATCGACCCGGAGCTGAAGATGAATCGACACGATATGGGCAAATACCTCATTCGCAAGGCGTTTGCCGACGACCACATCCTGCCCGATGAGATCCTCTGGCGGCAGAAGGCGGCCTTCTCCGACGCGGTGGGGCACTCGATGGTCTCCGACCTCAAGGCCCTGGCCGAGCGCACCTATACCGACGCCGAGTGTGCCGAAAAGGCGGCACGATACGACTACTGCCGCCCGTTCACCAAGGAGAGCCTCATGTACCGGGAGCTGTTCGAGCGATACTATCCCGGCCAAGCGAAAATGATCGCGGACTTCTGGATGCCCAACAAGACCTGGCCCGGCTGCGACGTGGACGATCCGTCGGCAAGGGTGCTGAGCAACTACGGGGCCAGCGGAGTTTGAGACAACCCCTCCGCCCTGCGGGCACCTCCCCTTACACAGGGGAGGCATGTGCTGCAGAATCCCAGAAGGCTCCCCTGTGTAAGGGGAACTGGCCGCGGTGCGGCCTGAGGGGTTGTCATTAACCATTTCTCAACTTGACAAAACCCATGGACAAGCATAAAATACACGCAATTCCAAATGGCGCAAGGGTGCGCAGTGAGATTCGTCTCACCGCCGCCCTTGCGCTTTTGTTTTGGAATCGACCAAGGAAGGAGTGTTTAAGATGACATTTTCCGCTGTCAACACGATCTGGGTGCTGCTGGGCGCGGCGCTGGTGTTCTTCATGCAGGCGGGCTTCGCTATGTGCGAAGCGGGTTTCACGAGGGCGAAGAACACCGGCAACATCCTGATGAAGAACCTGATGGACTTCTGCATTGGTACGCCGCTTTACTGGCTGATCGGTTTCGGCATCATGTTCGGCGCGGGCACGGCGGCCTTCGGCTGGATTGACCCCTTCATCCTGAAGGACTACAGCCAC
>CADBZH010000021.1 GCA_902799045.1 uncultured Eubacteriales bacterium | reverse complement strand
GCAGAATCGGGGAATTCGACTTGCTGGTTACCTTTTCTCTACCCTTGTGGATCAACTGATTGATCGTCGGCATTGAAGAAAAGCACCTCCTGAACTATTATGGATCTTATTGAGCCTCTATATACACTTCCGCAACCCTGGAAGGATACGAGCATGGATCGTGGACGGGGGAATCCTTCCCCGCCACTGCCACCGTTCCCGCCGCGCATGTCGCCGGAAACGACTGAAGATCAGGGGCTGTCGCCCCCGACGCCCCCGCAAGTCAGCGGGTTGGCAGTTCATCGGGTATTTATTTCCGGATGCCCGCAGAGGCGGTCTTGACCTCCACGCCGCAGGCTTCGCCGAGCAGCTTCATGCTGTCCACCTCCACCATGCGCACACCCGCCTCATTGCAGGCCTGGCGCACCTGGCGCACGATGAACAGGTCGGCATCCCGGGCGATGTAGGCTTCGGCGATTTTGCCGGCCTGGATCGCGCGGATGAGTCGGCGCGTTCCGACGACCTTGTCGGCATTTTTCAGCTTCTCCAGCATCGTCCAACGCTCCCTTCACCCGCTCAGGTTACCCATACCCGAACTTCATTATCTTACCATCACATGCCCGCAATGTCAAGCAAAATTGCGCAATACAGCGGGCAAAACAGAAATTTTAACCTATAAAGAAGGGCCTGCCGAGGCAAGCCCTCCTTTGGTTCCGCGCAAATCAGATCTGCGGCTCGGCGTCGTTCTCCAGCGCTACGTTCTCCACGCTGCGGATGGCCCAGCGCTTGATGACGACCACGTTCTGCTGGGAGCCCATCGTCACGGTCACGTCCTCGTCGCTGAGGGACGCGATGGTGCAGTAGATGCCGCCGATGGTGCAGATCTTGTCGCCCGGCTTCAGCGCCGCCAGCATGTTCTTCACCTGCTTGTCCTTCTTGCGCTGCGGACGGATGAGCAGGAAATAGAAGATGGCGACCATCGCGACCATCATGATGATGGTCATCATCAGGTCGCCGCCGGGAGCGGCGGTGGCAGTGGCGGTGCCGGTCGCCTGGGTCGCGGTGGCGTCCGCGGCGGTAACGGCCACGGCCTCGTTGGCCTCGGCCAGCAGATTGATCAGATTCATCATGGTTCATTTCTCCTTTGCATACAGTTGGATACTGTTCCTATTATAACCGAGCTTGTCAATAATTACAACTTTTTGAGGGACGTTTCACCGGTTGTTCGCGAAATTTTACCGTTATTTCACTCACCAGTTCCCCCGCCGGTGCCGCGCGTAGAATTCGTTCGCCCAGTCCAGCAGGGCGTCGTTTTCGATGGCGTCGCGCATCTCCTCCATCATCTTCGTGAGGAAGTATATGTTGTGGATGCTGTTGAGGCGCAGGGCCAGGATCTCCCCCGCCTTGAACAGGTGGCGGATGTAGGCGCGGGTGTAGTTTTTGCAAGCGTAGCAGTCGCAGTCGGGGTCCAGGGGGCTGAAATCCCCGGCGTACTTCGCGTTGCGCACCACCAGCCGCCCGTCGTGGGTAAAGACGGTGCCGTTGCGGGCCACGCGGGTGGCCAGCACGCAGTCGAACATGTCCACGCCCCGGAGCACGCCCTCGATCAGGCAGTCCGGCGAGCCCACGCCCATCAGGTAGCGCGGCTTGTCCTGGGGCATGAAGGGCATCATCTTATCCAGCATGTCGTACATGACTTCCTTCGGCTCGCCCACGGAGAGGCCGCCGATGCCGTAGCCCGGCAGGTCCTGCCGGGCCATCTCCTTCGCGCACTCGATGCGCAGGTCTCTGTAGAACGCGCCCTGGACGATGCCGAACAGCACCTGGTGCTCGTTGGTCCAAGCCTTTTGGCAGCGCTCCAGCCAGCGCAGCGTGCGATACATGGCGTCCTTGGCGCGGGGATAGTCGCAGGGATAGGGCGAACACTCGTCAAACTGCATCATGATGTCCGCGCCCAGCGCCTGCTGGATCGCGATGGATTCCTCCGGCCCGATGAACATCTTCGAGCCGTCCAGGTGGCTTCGGAACTGAACGCCGCGCTCCTCCACCTTGCGCAGGTCCGCCAGCGAAAACACCTGGAAGCCGCCGCTGTCCGTCAGGATGGGCCGATCCCAGTTCATGAAGCGATGCAGGCCGCCCGCCTTCTCCACCAGGTCCTCGCCGGGGCGCAGGTGCAGGTGGTAGGTGTTGGAGAGGATGATCTGCGAGCCGCACTCCTTCAGCTCCTCCGGCGTCATGGTCTTGACGGTGGCCTGGGTGCCCACCGGCATGTAGACCGGCGTCTCGATCACGCCGTGGGGCGTATGCAGCCGACCGCGCCGCGCGCCGGTTTGCTTGCAGACGTGCAGCAGTTCAAATTCGAAGGGCTTGGTCATGATAACCTCCATAGACATATTGTAGGGGCGCCGCAGCGGCGCCCCTACACAAGGACAACGTCCCGAATGGTTTATGTTGTTTACGCCATCATGCGCTTGCGCACCAGCACCGCCAGCAGCGCGCCGCAGGCCGCGATGCCCGCGAAGGCGAAGCCGATGGGCAGCGAGCCGTCGCCGGCCTGGGGCACCTCGTCCTCCAGCACGCGGGCGGCCACATCCATGCTCACCACCATCGCGCCGCTCTCGTCAAAGGCGTCCATGCGATAGACGCCGGTGTGCTCGGGCTGGGCGTTGACGATGTTGTAGACCTTCTGGTTGGCGCCGTCAATGGGCGCGTCGTTGAAGTACCACTGGTAGGAGGCGGGCTCCGCGCCGTCGATGTTGACCTCGATGGACAGATCCTCGCCGGCCTTGACCACGGCGTTCTGCGTCATGCGGGACACGCGCATCAGCACCGTCGTGGAGATCGTATTCTCCGCGATGGCGCAGGCTGAGGCGATCAGCATGATGGCGATCATGGCCACAACCAGCAATCTGAAGCACTTTCGCATGCCGTATTCCTCCCCAGTTCCCCAATGACATTCGTAATTAAGGATATTTTACCCCACAGGTCCTCCTTTTTCAATAGACTTCGCGATATATGCACAAATTCATATAATTTCATTCACACCCGTGCAGCACTGTTTAACGTTCGTAAATCTTTATGAAACACAGCGTAATTATAATGAAATATTTATCCATCTGCAGAAAGCGCCAGCCGATCCGGGTCGGCGGGCGCAGGTTGTCGCGCTTTTCATTCGTTCACGGCATCGATGAACCGCAGGAACGCGGCCTTGCCGTCCTCGTTGCGCTTGTAAACGCCGGCGTGCTCCAGCACCTTCGCGAACACCTTGCCCACCTCCAGGCGCAGGACGTCGTCCACGTTTTCGGCGGTGAAGGTGTACTTTGCCTTCAATTCCTCCGCCCAGGGCGCGTGCTTCTCCAGCTCGCCGGTCAGCGGGGTACCCGCCACCAGCGCCTCAGCCAGTTCGGCCAGCTCCTTCTTCAGCCGCGCGGGCAGCACCGCCAGGCCCATCACCTCGATCAGGCCGATGTTCTCCTTCTTGATGTGGTGCAGCTCCGCGTGGGGGTGGTACACGCCCAGCGGGTGCTCGGCGGTGGTGATGTTGTTGCGCAGCACCAGGTCCAGCTCGTAGTCCTCGCCCCTTCTGCGGGCGATGGGCGTGATGGTGTTGTGGGGCGTGCCGTCCGTCTCGGCGAGGATGAACGCCGCTTCATCTGTATACCCGCGCCACTTATTCAGGATCTTCTCGGCGAGGTCAGCCAGCCGCTCCGGTTTCGCGCCGATGAGGCGGATGACGCTCAGCGGCCACTTCACGATGCCCGCGCGGATGTCGTCATAACCGGCAAATTGAATCTCCTGCTCCGCCGGGGCCACCTCCATCGGGAAGGTGAAGTGGCCGCCCTGAAAGTGCTCGTGGCTGAGGATGCTGCCGCCCACGATGGGCAGGTCCGCGTTGCTGCCCACGAAGTAATGCGGGAGCTCCGTCACGAAATCCATCAGCTTCATGAACGCCGCCCGGTCGATCACCATGGGCGTGTGCTTCTGGTTGAACACGATGCAGTGCTCGTTGTAGTACACATACGGGCTGTACTGCAAGAACCAGTGGCTGCCCGCAATGGTCACGGGAATGATGCGGTGGTTCTGGCGCGGCGGATGGTTCATCCGGCCCGCGTAGCCCTCGTTCTCGGCGCACAGCTGGCACTTGGGATAGCCGGACTGGGGCGCGTTCTTCGCCGCGGCGATGGCCTTCGGGTCCTTCTCCGGCTTGGACAGGTTGATGGTGATGACCAGGTCGCCGTACTCGGTGGTCGCCAGCCAGCGCATGTCCTTCTTGATGCGATAGCGGCGGATGTAGTCGGTATTCTGGGAGAAGGCATAGTACCAATCTGTAGCCTCCCGGGGAGACTTCGCGTACAGCTCGGCGAACTTCGCGCGCACCTCCCTGGGCGGCGGGGTCAGGATGCCCATCAGTCGGGTATCCAGAAGGTCCCGGCTGGTGACATCCGGCTCGCAAACACCCCGCTGAACCGCGTCGTCCAGCAGCGCCTTCAGGATCTCCTCCAGCGGCGCGTCCGCCGGCTCGGCGTCCTCAAAGCCGTGCAGGCCCAGGGCGTCGATCAGCTGGTTGATCGCCCAGGTCCTATCGCACTCCTCGATCAGGCCCCTGTCGATGCCGTATTTTGCCAGTGCGGAGATGTATGCGTTCGTATTCATACCGGAACCTCCCAGTCGCTTTTTCCTTCCAATAGTCTACAACTTTCCGCCGGGGCGTGTCAAGGCCGCGGGGCGGAAATCCAGTGAAAACGGAGGAGATACGACTGATTCGATAAGTGTTGGTGCAGGGTCGGAGGAGATCGTTTCCTTCCCGTGGCAATGAATGAAGAGGCGCCCTTCCCCCGCGAATCTATGGACAGGAAAAGCCCGATGTGCTAAAATACAGCATGGAGAGATGGCAATTGCGGATGTGAGAGAGAGCATGAGCAGCAAACGGAAGAAGACCGTCGGCGGGAATCGGCCGCCGTTGATCCTGATGATCGCCCTTGGCCTTGCCCTGATCGCGGGCACCTGGTGGCTGAACAGCAGCGGCTGGGGCGTGCCGGTGACCCGGGCCGCGGAGCGCCCCGAGGCCCTGCGCATCAGTGAGGTGCAGAACAACAACCAGCTGACCCTGCCGGAGCGCGAGGGCATCAGCTGGATCGAGCTGGAAAACGCCTCGGACGCGCCTGTTTCACTGGGAGGGCTCTGCCTGACGCGGGACGACAAGCTGAAAAAGACGCTGGTGTTCCCGGATGTGACGATGCAGCCCGGCGCGTTTCTGCTGGTCTGGGCTGACGGGACGCTGGCCCGCGCCGCCGACGCGGACGGCGCGCTGCACGCCCCCTTCCGCCTCCCCCGCTCCGGCACCCACGAGCTCTACCTCTACGACGAGGCCGCGAACCTGCTGGACAGCGTGACGGTGCCGGACATGAAGACCGACGAGTCCTACAGTCTGGGCCCGGAGGGCGAATGGGAAGTGACCGTGCGGCCCACGCCGGGCGAGGCCAACACGGTCACCGGCCAGCTCGGCGAGCGGATGACCCCCGGAGACGTGGCGATCAACGAGGTGATGGCCTCGAACGTGGCCGCCTTCCCGGACGAGAACGGCGAAATCTGGGACTACGTGGAGCTGGCGAATCTCTCCGGCCAGAGCGTGAGTCTGGAGGGCTATCGCCTCTCGGACGACCCAAAAAAGCCCGACAAGTGGCGCTTCCCGGCGGTGACGCTCCCGGCGGACGGACGGTTGGCGGTGCACTGCTCCGGCCTCGACCGAAGGGATGACCCCGCCCACCTGCACGCCGGCTTCCGGCTCTCCGGCGGCGAGACGCTGTGCCTGTTCACGCCCGCCGGGGACCTGACCTATGTGGTGACCCTGACGGAGCCGGTGAAGGGCTGGCCGCTGTCCCGCAGGGAGGACGGCTCCTGGACAAGCGAGCTGCCGCCCACGCCGAACCTGCCGAACACGGCGGACGCGGCGCTGGAGCTGGACGGCCTGCGCCGGTCGGAGCGTGAAGGAAGCGTGTCCATCAGCGAGCTGATGGCCCTGCCGGGCGGCGAGACGGGCGACTGGCTGGAGCTGTACAACGATTCGGATGAGGCCGTGGACCTGACCGGCTGGGGCTTCTCCAACAACCTGAAGAAGGCCCGCAAGTGGCAGTTCCCCGCCGGCACGCGCATCGCCGCCCACGGGCGGCTGGCGCTGGCGATGCTGGGCAAGGACGACGCGCCCCTTCCGGCCAGCGCGCCGTCTGACCGCCTGGTGCCGGTGCCCTTCGCGCTGAACGGCGAGGGCGGCTACGCGCTGACGCTGTGCAGGCCGGACGGCGCGATCGTGGACTGCCTGTACGTGCCGGAGCAGTATCCCGGCGTCTCCTTCGGGCGCTCGGACATCGGCGAATGCGGCTTCTTTGAGACGTCCACCCCGATGAAGGCCAACGGCGCGAGCGTGACGCTGGGCCGCCCCGCCAGGCCCGTGTATTCCGTTCCCGGCGGCCTGCATGAAAAGGGCGAATCGTTCTCCGTCACCATGACGGCGGAGAGCGGCGCGCGCATCTACTACACGCTGGACTGCTCCGACCCGGACGATCGCGACACCCTCTACGACGGAACGCCGATCCCCGTTACAAAGAACACCATCCTGCGCACCCGCGTGTACCGGGACGGCCACATGCCCTCGGACATCGACACCCAGAGCTACCTGTTCAACGTGCAGGGCGCCTCGGAGGTGCCCTATGTGATCTCGCTGGTCTCCGACCCGAAGAACCTGACCAGCAGCCGCACCGGCATCATGGTGACGGGCAAGTACGACAACCTCCACCAGGAATGGGAGCGCGAGGCCCACGTGGAGATCTTCCTGGAGGGCCGGGAGCCGGTCATCGCCCAGGAATGCGGCATCAAGTTGCACGGCCGCAACACCCGCACCTACCAGCTGAAGACCTTCAAGGTGATGGCCAAGCGCAAGTACGGCAAGGACCGGTTCAGCTATCCCCTGTTCCGGGACCGGCCCTGGGACGAATACGAGGCGTTCATCCTCCGCTATTCGGGCCAGGATTACAAGTACGCCTTCATGCGCGACGTGGTGCTGACCCGCCAGGCGAAGCACACCAGCGTGATGTACATGGAATCCATGGAGTGCGTGGTCTACCTGAACGGCAAGTATTACAGCGCCATGTACATGCGGGAGAACATCAGCCCGTTTTCGCTGGCGCGGCGCGAGGGCTGGACGGGCCAGGAGGATGCCATCGACCTGATCAAGAGCGACAACGAGATCAAGCAGGGCTCCGACGACGATTACCTCGCCCTGAACGACTATCTGAACCGCCACGACAACGACACCCAGGAGGTGTACGACCGCATCGACGCCGAGGTGGACATCGACAACTTCATCGAATACTGCGGCCTGTACGTGGTGTATTGCCCGCCGGACACCGTGAACGTGAAGCGCTATCGCAACCACGACGGCGACAACAAGTGGCGCTGGGTTCTGTATGACCTGGATCGCGCACTGCGCAGCCCGGACGCCGACGGCTTCAAGCTGATGGCCACCGGCACCAACGGGCCGCTGTTCCGGGCCGTGATGAAGAACCGCGCCCTGCGCGAACGGTTCCTGCGCAACCTGAACACGGCGCTGGCCGGCTATCTGTCCAGCCAGAGCCTGCGGGAGGAGATCCTGGCGCAGGTGACGCGCGTTGCGCCGATCCTGCCGCAATACCTCAAGCACCTGAAGCTCACGCAGGCCAGCTACAAGGGCCACGTGGAGGGCTTCCTGCAAAACACGGACCAGCGGCCCGCCCAGGTGATCAGGCAGTGCGCCAGCTACCTGCGCCTGTCGGATGCCGAGGTGAAGGCCTTCTTCCCCGACGCCCTCGCGGCAATCGAATCGTTTAGCAAAAAAACCGGAGCATAAGGAGGAAACCGAATGAAGAAGCTGGGCTTTGGGCTGATGCGCATGCCCCTGACGGACCCGAAGAACGACGCCGCCGTGGATATCGAGCAGGTCAAGCGGATGGTGGACCTGTTCATGGAAAAGGGCTTCACCTACTTCGACACGGCCATCATGTACAACGGCTTTGCCAGCCAGCGCGTGGCCAAGGAAGCGCTGGTGGACCGCTATCCCCGCGACCGCTTCACGCTGGCGACCAAGCTGCACGACGCCTTCTTCAAGGACGCCGCGGACCGGGAGCGCGTGTTCAGCGAACAGCTGGAGCAGACCGGCGCGGGCTTCTTTGACTACTACCTGCTGCACGGCATCGAGGCCGCCAGCCTGCCGAAGTTCGAGGAATACGACTGCTTCGGCTGGATGCAGGAAAAGAAGGCCCAGGGGCTCATCAGGCACGCGGGCTTCTCGTACCACGACACGCCGGAGCTGCTGGACGAGATCCTGACGAAGCACCCGGAGACGGAGTTCGTCCAGATCCAGCTGAACTACCTCGACTGGGAGAGCGAGTGGATCCAGGCCCGCCGGGTCTACGAGGTGTGCGTGAAGCACGGCAAGCCCGTCATCGTGATGGAGCCGGTGAAGGGCGGCACGCTGGCGAACGTGCCGGAGGAGGCCGAGGCGATCCTCAAGGGCGCGGCGCCGGAGATGTCCGTTCCCTCCTGGGCCATACGCTTCGCCGCGTCGCAGGAGAACGTGATGGTGGTGCTGTCCGGCATGTCCAACGTCGAGCAGATGGCCGACAACCTGAGCTACATGGACGACTTCAAGCCCCTGACCGCCGAGGAGCAGGCGATGACGCTTCGCGTGGCGGACATCATCAACGCCCAGATCGCCGTGCCCTGCACCGGCTGCTCCTACTGCACCGAGGGCTGCCCGATGCGCATCCCGATCCCGAAGTACTTCTCCCTCTACAACGAGGACATGCGGGAGGATCTGGCGCAGAAGGGCTGGACGATCAACTTCACGAACTATGACAAGCTGGCGGAGAGCTTCGGCCGCGCCGGCGACTGCATCGCGTGCGGCCAGTGCGAGGGTGTGTGCCCCCAGCACCTGCCGATCATCGAGACGCTGAAGGACGTGTCCGCGCACTTCGATCATTGAGCGGCATAACAACGGCGGAGCATGACATTGCTCCGCCGGTTTTTTATTTCAGGTTCTTCAAGGAATGTTGAGGGATTTGCAAAATGGTGCCTCTTGACGTTTCGTACAGATCCTGCGGCATTGATGGCGGTGTTCTGTCCTATCCATCCATGCAACCCTCAAGTTTCCGTGAAGAGCCTGTTTGTTTCATTTATACAACCGCCCCGCCCTCTTCCACAGCGCCAGCGCCAGCGGGATGGCCGTGAGCTCGGCGGCGACGAACGCCAGCCAGATCAGGTTCAGGTTGCCGAACGCGCTGAGGATCGCGGCGAAGGCCACGGGCAGGATCGCCTGCCGGGTCATCGTCAGCGCCATGCTCTGCGTGCCCTGGGAAAGCCCCTGCAGCGCCGCAGCGAACACCAGGCTCGGGATGGACGCGAAGTAGGCCACGCCCAGGATACGCAGCGCCGGCCGGCCGATGGACAGCATGTAGTCCGAGGCGTCGAAGATGTGCAGCACCGCGGTCGGGAAAACCTCCAGCACCAGGAAGAAGGCCGCGTAGAACAGCGCCGAATAGATGAGCGTCCAGCGGATCGCCTCGTCGATGCGCCGGCCCTTGCGCGCGCCGTAGTTGTAGGCGACGATGGGGATCAGGCCGTTGTCGATGCCGTGCACGCCCACCGTGACGATGCCCTGAATGCGCGCGCAGACGCCATAGACCGCCACCGCCGTGGAGGAAAACGCCAGCAGGATCGAATTCATGGCGACGCTGACGAAGCTGGTCAGCACCTGCACCAGCGTGGAGGGCACGCCCACGCGCAGGATCGAGCGGATGCTCGCCCGGTCGGGCTTCAGGGTGAAGCCGAAGGGGATCTCCTGGTTCCAGCGGCGGTTGATCAGCGCGCCCGCCACCGCGCCGACGCACTGGCCGATCACCGTGGCGATGGCCGCGCCCAGCGTCTCCAGCCTGGGCAGGCCCAGCCAGCCGAAGATGAAGAACGGATCCAGGATCAGGTTCGTCAGCGAGGCCGCCGACAGCGTGAACAGGAACAGCCGCGACTTGCCGCTGGCGATCACGAAGCGGTCGAACACCCACTGCCCCATCTGGCCGAAGGAAAACAGCATGCAGACCATCAGATAGCTTCGGCCATAGGCGGCGATGCGCTCGTTCCCGCCGGACTGCCACAGGAAATAGGGCTTCACCAGCGTCAGCGCCAGCACGGTGATCAGCGCCCAGGAGCACAGCGCGATGAAGATGGCGGCGTCCGCGGCCTTGCGCACCTTGTCCGGCCGCTGCTCGCCCAGGGCCTTGGAGATCACGGCGTTCAGGCCCACGGCGTTGCCAAAGCCCAGCG
Organism: uncultured Eubacteriales bacterium; assembly: GCA_902799045.1. Lineage (GTDB taxonomy): Bacteria > Bacillota > Clostridia > Christensenellales > Aristaeellaceae > UBA2862. Next base: position 14,909 of record CADBZH010000021.1, on the reverse strand, counting down.
CCGACACGAGCACCTGCACCGGCGCGGCCAGCGAAAGCGCCGTGAGCGCGTCCTCAGACACCCGCGAGACGTAGACCGAATCGACGAAATTGTAGAGCGAGTTGATGAGCAGGCTCAGCATCAGCGGCAGGCCCGTGGACAGGATCAACCGTCGCATGGACCACGTTCCCATGCGGTTCTCTTCCTGCATGCGCATTCCTCCTTCCGGGGTCCGTATTGTTGATACTATTCACTCCTGCACTCCCTCCGACCCGCTGCGCGGGCCACCTCCCTCAAGGAGGGAGGCTTTTGAAGAGGCTCCCCTATTGGCTCCCTCTTCGAGGGAGCTGGCTGGCCGAAGGCCAGACTGAGGGAGTCCTTGGGGAGAGGACTGTATCATTACAATTGAGTATAGCATGAAAGGGCTGTCCCGAGCGTTTCCGATCAGGACAACCGGATTGCCACGCCGGCTTCCCCGGGGCCTCCCCGCGATGTCATCGCGGGGAGATCCCGAAGGGCTCGACGTGGCAATCCGGTTCTCTGAACGTCAGTTTTCACTGCTTTGAGACAGCCTTGTTCGCGGTATGCCGCGGGATCAGCCGACCGTGGACAGATCCCAGGGTTCGTGGATCTTCGGCACGTCGCTGATCAGGCGCTTGGTGTAGGGCGCCTGGGGGTTCAGGATGACCTCGTCGGCGGGGCCGCTCTCCACGAACTTGCCGTGCTCCATGATGTAGATGCTGTCGGAGATATAGTAGGCCAGGCCGATATCGTGGGTGATGAAGATAACGGTCATGCCGATCTCGTCGCGCAGCTGCAAAAGCATGTCCAGGATCGTGGCGCGGGAGCAGGCGTCGATCATCGAAGTCGGCTCGTCAGCCAGCAGGATCTTCGGCTTCAGCAGGAAGATGCGCGCGATCATCAGGCGCTGCATCTGGCCGCCGGAGAGCTCGAAGGGATACTTGTTGGTCAGCTCGGCGAACTTCAGGTTCACGAAGGAGCAGGCCTCCGTCATCATCTCGGTCTTCTTCTCCATCGGCAGGTGCTTGCCGCCGCGCATGTTGATGCAGTCCAGCAGCACCGTGTCGATCTTGTTGAAGGTGTTGAAGGAGGAGAAGGGATCCTGGAAGATGGCCTGGATGCCGGACCAGTATTCCTTCAGCTTCGCGCGGCTGGAGATGTCGCGGGGCTTGCCCTGGAAATAGATCTTGCCGTCGGTCTCCTTCAGAAGGCCCAGCAGCATCTTGGACAGGGTGGTTTTGCCGGAGCCGGACTCACCCACGATGCTCACGAGTTCGCCCTCGTGGAAATCAAAATCCACGTGGTCCACCGCCTTGGTGGTGATCTTGCCGGTGTGGAAATAGCGGGTCACGCCCTCGCCCTTCAGGCAGGACGGCGCGTTGGTCAGGTCTCGGCGAATGGCTTTGGTTTCGCTCACGGATTACACCCCCTTCGTCAGGCGAACCGGACCGTCGGTCGGCGCTTCGGTCGGCTGGGCGGCGTTGGCTTCGTCTTCCTTGCGATAGATTTCGCGCAGCTCGGGCACGCTGATGCCGCAGCGATAGGTGCGCCCGTCCTCAAAGTCGATGATGGGCATCTGGTTGTAGCGGCAGGCGGGCTGGGCATAGCGGCAGCGCTCGGCGAAGCGGCAGCCGGCAGGCGGGCGCTTCAGGTTCGGCGGCGTGCCGGGAATGGCGGTGAGCTTCACGTCGCGGGTGCCCTCCTCGGGCACGAGGATAGAGTTCATCAGGCCGCGGGAATAGGGATGCACCGGGTCGAACACCATCTGCTTGGCGCTGCCGCGCTCCACGATCTGGCCGGCGTACATGACCATGATGTCGTCGGTCACGTTGTACAGAAGCGGCAGCTCGTGGGTGATGAAGATCATGGCCTGGATGAAGCCACGGTCCATCATGTCGCGCAGCATCTTGATGACCATCTTCTGGCTGGTGACGTCCAGCGCGGAGGAGGGCTCGTCGGCGATCAGCACCTTCGGCTTCAGGATCGTGGAAATGGCGATGACGACGCGCTGCTTCATGCCGCCGGAAAGCTCCACGGCGTGCTTGTCCAGCGCCTCCAGGGGCAGGCCCAGCTCCGCGAAGCGGCCCTTAGCCATCTCGTAGATGTCCTTCTTGTTGGCCTTGGGATCGTGCGCCAGGATCACGTCCTCGATGAACTTGTGGATCTTGCGCGTGGGGTTCAGGGCGTTCATGGCTGCCTGCGGAATGTAGGCGATCTCGGTGCCCAGCACGTTCTTGCGCACATCGTCCGGGTCCATGCCGGAGATGTTCTTGCCGTCGACGATGATGTCGCCGGACATATAGTGCAGCGGCGGGAAATAGTAGCCCATCAGGCTCAGCGCCAGCGTGGATTTGCCGCAGCCGGATTCGCCCGCGATGCCCAGGCTCTTTCCCTGCTCGATCTTGAGGGATACATGGTCGACGGCGTACACGTCTTCATGGAAGCGCGTGACGTATTTGGTCGTCAGACCCTTGACTTCCAGCATTGTCTTGCTCATATCCGTCTTACCTCCTTTAATCTCTCAGGGTCGGGTTGAACACCTGGTCCAGGCCGGTATTCATCAGGTTCAGCGAGAAGGAGATGAGCGTGATCGTCAGAATGACCGGGAAGTAGGCCCACCAGGAGCCGTTGGTGTGGGCGGAATACAGCATGGCCCAGTTCATCATCAGGCCCAGCGTGGGCACCTCGGTGGTCTTCGGGCCCAGGCCCAGCAGGGACAGCTGCGCCTCGGCCAGGATGCCGGAGGACACCTGCAGGATGAACGCCATCACCACGTAGGAGGCGATGTAGGGCAGGATGTCCGTCAGGATGATGCGCACCAGGCTGTGCCCGGACAGCTTCGACAGGTTCACGTGGTCGCGGTTTCTCAGCGAGATGACCTGCGAGCGCACGGAACGGCAGGTCCAGGTCCAGCTGGTCAGGCCGATGACCAATGCCACCACCGCCGCGCCGCGCTGCTCCTGGCCGATGGAATAGCTGATCAGGATCAGCAGCACGAAGCCGGGGATGACGGTGAACAGGTTGGTGATGAACACGATGATGTCGTCCACGAAGCCGCCCACATAGCCGGACAGCAGGCCCAGCGTCAGGCCGATCAGTGTAGCGACCAGGCCGGCCAGCAGGCCGATGACGATGGACGTGCCCGCGGCGGAAACCAGCTCCTTCAGCACGTCGCGGCCGAAGTTGTCGGTGCCCAGCGGCAGGGTCTTGACGTTGGTCACTTGGCCGACGTTCACGTAGTCGGTCTTGGTGACGCGGCCCTGCTCCACCAGCTCGCCGGTCTCGGCGTCCTTGTCGGTGATGATCAGGGTGTCCGCGGCGCTGACCTGCTCGATGGCGGAGTTCAGGCGCTTATAGTAGTTGCGCTTGGCGTTCGTCATGCCCTTTGGCTTGACGGAGGCGTCGTAGTTCGCGCGCCACATGTCCAGCAGCGCGTCGGTGTCGGAGATGTCCAGGCCCTCGACGTCGATGCCCGCGGCGGTGAACCATTCCACCATGGCCACGCGGTCCTCGGCGGAAAGCTGGCTCGCCAGGCGCTTGTCGTCGGCGTCCGCCAGACGGAACGTCTCGGTGGGCGTCTTGGTGGCGTCATAGAGGGAAACGTAGGTGCCGGGGCGGGCGAAGGTGCCCACGCCGATCATCTCCAGTGGGTTGCCGGGGTTGATGAGCGGGTAGACGAACATCGTCACCAGGATCGCGACGAAGATCACGAAGCCCACCACGAACTTGGAGGAATGAAACACCTGTCTAAGCGTATTCTTCATGCCTCACACCCCCTTACGAATCGAACTGCGCGGCCTTGACGCGCGGATCGATGAAGCCGTAGATGATGTCCAGCAGGAACGACACCACCAGCACCATGAAGGTTATGATGAGCGTGGTGGCCGAGATCAGCGGATAGTCCGCCGCTGTCACCGCCGAATACATCGTGCTGCCCAGGCCCGGATAGCTGAAGATGATCTCCGCCACCAGGGCGCCGCCGATCATCGTGCCGATGGACATCGCCAGGCCCGTCACCTGCGGCAGCATGGCGTTGCGGAAAACGTAACCGACGATCTTGCGGTCCTTGACGCCCAGGAAGCGGGCGTACTTCACGTAGTCGGCGTTCAGCTCGTAGATGGACATGGAGCGCATGCCCACGGCCTGGCCGCCGATGGACACCAGCACGATGCTCCAGAACGGCAGCTGGTAGTGGCTGATGACCGACTGGATGAAGCGCCAGCTGAAGTTGGGGATCATGTCAAAGGCGTAGCCGCCGGAGATTGGCGCGATCTTCCAGTTGACCGCGAACAGCACCAGCAGCACCACCGCCATGCCGAAGGCCGGCACGTTGCTCAAAAACAGCGATATCGGCAGCAGCACCTTGTCAAAGCCCTTTCGTATATAGGCCGCCAGCGCACCCAGCAGGTTGCCGATCAGCCAGCCCACGATGATGGCCGGCAGCTGCAGCGCCACGGTCCAGCCGATGGCGGAGGAGATGATGTTGGAAACCTTGCGGGGATACTGGCTGAAGGACGTGCCCAGGTCGCCCCGGAACAGGTTCTTCACGAAGATGAGGAACTGCTCGATCAGCGGCTTGTTGGTGCCGAATTCCTCTTCATAGCGCTTGTAGATTTCCTGGACGGCGCTGGCGTCGGTCATGCCCTGGGCCATTTTACCCGTGATGGCGGATACCGGGTCCGCCGGCATCAGCCTTGGCAGGATGAAGTTGAGGATCACCGCTACGACCAGCGTAATCAGGAACCACACGATCTTCTTGCCAAAGTATTTGCGGTAGCCTTTCATGGCGTTTCGTTCCCTCCCTTGTGATGGTCGCGGCGCTTGCGTGGACGGGGTTTGCAATCGCGTTTCCTTTCGCTTCTCTGCCCATGCAGGGACGGACGACAGCCACCCGCGGGCGGCTGGCATGCGTCCCGGTATCGGCCAAAGCCACGATTGGCCAACCCCATCCGGCGACGGCGCCGGATACTGTACGAACAGGGCCATGCTCCGGGAATCGAAGCATGGCCCTTTACCGTCAAGCGGCCATTGCTGCTTCCCCTGTCGGGGAATGGCGGCGATTAGCCCTCAACCAGCTCCAGATCATACAGCGCGGCAATGCCGTAGCCGTCGGTGCAGTCAGCCGGCGGAATGTTGCGGCCGTCGTCACCGGTCGGGAAGTTGGTCCACACGCTCTCGTTCACGGCGTGGAACAGGGAAGGACGATACATCAGGGAGAAGCTGGGAACCTCGGTCAGATAGATCTTGGTCAGCTCGGTGTAGAGGCTCTTCAGCTCCTCTTCATCGGTGGTGACGGGGATCTTCTTCAGCAGGGCATCCGCTTCCTCGTTGACATACTGGCCCCAGTTGCCGCTCCAGTTGTTCTCGACGCCCACGAACTCGCTGCCCATGAACTGGTTCACGCGGGTCCAGGGGTTGGAGGGAGAGGCGGCCTCGGGAGACCACATGTAGATGGCGTACTCGGTCTGGTTCGGGTTGGTGAACACGGTCTGGTAGATATCCCACTCCGGATACAGGGTGGTGATCTCAACGCCGATGTTTTTGCCGGCAGCCGCGACCACTTCCATGGAGGCCTGCCAGTCGGTCCAGCCGTTGGGGCACACGGCGTTCAGGGAGATCTTCTCGCCGTTGTACTCGCGATAGCCGTCACCGTCGGTATCGAGCAGGCCAGCCTCGTCCAGCAGGGCGTTGGCGCCGTCGATGTCGTTGCCGGCCCACTGCAGGTCGGCCACCTCGTCGTGATTGTACAGGGCCTGCTCACCCTCGGTGGGGTTCATCAGGCTGCGGGGCACGTCCGCGAAGGAGGGGCTCTGGTTCGTCATGGCGTTGGCGATGATGGTGTCATAATCGACGGCGATGGCGATGGCCTTGCGCAGGGCGGGGTTCTCGGCCAGCACGGGCAGGTTGAAGTTGTACCACGCGGTGGGCATGGTCAGGCAAACGCCGTAGGGCGCCTCTTCATAATAGGTGGAGATGGGCAGGCCATCCTCGAGCCACAGGTTCTGCACGTTGCCGATGAACTGCTGGCAGACGTCCACTTCGCCGGCCTTCAGGGCGTTCTCACCGGCGGGGTTGTCGGCGTAGATCGCATGGGCGATGTACTTCGGCACGGGCAGCTTGCCCCACATGGACTCATCCTGGCCCCAGTAGTTGTCGTCGCGCACGAGAACAACCTTCTGGTCGTCAGCGTAGAGCTTGGTGTAGGGGCCGGACCAGACGACGTCCTCGCCGGGATCGTTCAGGATCGTCACGGCATCGCCGCCGCAGCGCTCAACCACGGTGTCGATCCACGCGGCCTGGGCGATGGGGGTGCCGGTCAGGAAGTCCAGAACCTTCAGGGGGTTCACGGGCTGGCCTTCGTCGTTCAGCTTGGCGTTGATGGTCACGGTGTTGCCATCGGCCACGATGCTGTCGATGTAGCCCTTGAAGCCGGTGCCGGTGCCGTTGCCGATCTCCACGCCGATGTCAAAGGTGCGAACCACGTCCGCGCCGGTGACAGGGGTGCCATCGGACCACTTGGCGGCATCCTTGATGGTGAAGGTCAGAGCGGTCATATCATCGTTCCAGGCATAGTCGTCATTGGCGAGCAGGCCGATGATATCGCCGTTCATGAAGTTGTACATATACAGCGTCTCGAACATCAGGGTGCGATAGCCGGACGCGCCGCCCGCGATCGCCATAGAGTTGTTCTGGTTGGTGCCAATGATGTTCCAGCTGTTCACAGAGCCCCACTGCTGGCCTGCGAAATACAGGGTTTCATTGCGGGGCAGGTCGGTGACTTCAGCCACCGCTCCGATGGCGGCGAGCGCCAGCATCAGGGCGAGGACCAGACACAGGAGTTTCTTCATGGGTCATTCCTCCATTCTATATTTGCTAAAGCCCACAGCGGGCCAAAGCGACCGTTTCACGCCGCCGCGCCGGAATCCCGACCGACGGTTCGTTAAGGATTGGTAGTTTACCCAGCATTAAAACTATAGCATCATCTTGTGCATTCGTCAATAGTTTTTTGTATTTTGTTGTTGTACAGCCTTGGCTTTTTTGCCAATTCGGCACAATTATTGAGCAAAATATTGCAGTAAATCGTTTGAATTGTGTTGACGGAAACGAAAAAATAAAGTATCATTTTGGTAACGGCGGCTGGGCCGCGAACCAACGAACCCACACACCCCCCAAACGGGAAAGGAGAAGCAACATGGACATCAAATCCCTCGTCTCCCAACTGACCCTCGAGGAAAAGGCCGGCCTGTGCTCCGGCGGCGATTTCTGGCACACCAAGGCCGTCGAGCGGCTGGGCATCCCCGCCTCGATGGTTTCCGACGGCCCCCATGGCCTGCGCAAGCAAGACCAGACCGGCGATCACCTGGGCGTGAACGACAGCATCAAGGCCGTCTGCTTCCCCGCCGGTTGCGCCGCGGCGGCCTCCTTCGACAAGGACCTGATCGGCCGCATGGGCCGCGCCATCGGCCAGTCCTGCCAGCACGAGCAGCTTTCCGTGGTGCTGGGCCCCGCGGTGAACATCAAGCGCAGCCCCCTCTGCGGCCGCAACTTTGAATACCTCAGCGAGGACCCCTACCTGGCCGGTGAGATGGCCGCCGCCTACATCAACGGCGTGCAGAGCCAGAACGTGGGCACCTCTATCAAGCACTTCGCCGCCAACAACCAGGAGCATCGGCGCATGAGCTCCTCCTCCGACGCGGACGAGCGCACCCTGCGGGAGATCTACTTCCCCGCCTTCGAGACCGCCGTGAAGAAGGCCCAGCCCTGGACCGTGATGTGCTCCTACAACCGCATCAACGGCGTCTACGCCTCCGAAAACCGCTGGCTGCTGACGGACGTGCTGCGGGGCGAATGGGGCTTTGAGGGCTATGTGATGAGCGACTGGGGCGCCACGGCCGACCGCGCCGTGGGCGTTCACGCGGGCCTGGACCTGGAGATGCCCGCCTCCGGCGGCGTGAACGACAGGAAGATCGTCGAGGCCGTGCGCGCCGGCAAGCTGGACGAGGCCGACGTGGACCTGGCCTGCGAGCGCATTCTGAACATCGTGTACCGCTACGTGGAAAACGCCAAGCCCGACACGCCCTGGGACCTGGAGGCCCAGCACGCGCTGTCCGCCGAGATCGCCGCGGAGTGCATGGTGCTGCTGAAGAACGAGGAAGGCATCCTGCCGCTGAACAAGGGCGACGCCGTCGCGTTCATCGGCGAGTTTGCCGAGAAGCCCCGCTATCAGGGCGGCGGCTCCAGCCACATCAATTCCTTCCGGACCACCAGCGCGCTGGAGGCCGCCGAGGGCCTGAACGTGACCTACGCCCGCGGCTACGACGCCCTCGCCGACGCCGCCACCGACGCGCAGATCGCCGAGGCCGTCGCCGCCGCGAAGGCCGCCAAAGTAGCCGTGGTGTTCGCGGGCCTGCCGGACGCCTACGAGTCCGAGGGCTACGACCGCAAGCACATGCGCCTGCCCGAATGCCAGGACCGCCTGATCGAGGCCGTCGCCGCCGCCAACCCGAACACCGTGGTGGTGCTGTACAACGGCTCGCCGGTCGAGATGCCGTGGATCGGCAGGGTCAAGGCCGTGCTGGAGGGCTACCTCGGCGGCCAGGCCGTGGGCATCGCCACCGTGAAGGTGCTGTTCGGCGACGCGAACCCTTCCGGCCACCTGGCCGAGACCTTTCCCCTCCGCCTGGAGGACAACCCCTCCTACCTCTACTATCTGGGCGAGGGCAACGTCACCGAGTATCGCGAGGGTGTTTTCGTGGGCTACCGCTACTATGACAAGAAGAAGATGGACGTGCTGTTCCCGTTCGGCCACGGCCTGAGCTACACCACGTTCGAGTGCTCCGGCCTGCGCCTGAGCGCGGACAGCATCCGCGACACCGACACCCTGACCGCCACCGTCACCGTGAAGAACACCGGCGATCGCGCGGGCAAGGCCGCGGTGCAGCTGTACGTGGGCGCGTCCGGCGGCGAGATCATCCGCCCGGTGCGCGAGCTGAAGGGCTTTGAAAAGGTGGCGCTGCAGCCCGGCGAGAGCAGGGACGTCGCCTTCACGCTGGACAAGCGCGCCTTCGCCTACTGGTGCGAGCAGATCCACGACTGGCACGTGGAGACCGGCGACTACACCGTGGAGATCGGCCTCTCCAGCCGCGACATCCGCGCGACCGCTCCGGTGCGCGTGGAATCCACCGTGCGGCTGCCGGCGCATTACGACGCCAACACCATCTTCATGGACCTGAAGAAGGACCCGAAGGCCATGGCCGCGATCCAGCCGATGGTCGACGCCATCAGCGCCGCCTTCGCCCCCAGCGGCGACGAGACCGACGCCGCCAAGGACGCCGTCAGCGACGAGATGGGCATGGCCATGTTGAACTACATGCCCCTGCGCGGCATACTCAGCTTCGCGGGCGACAAGGTTCCCGAGGGGTTCATCGACCAGCTGCTCTCTCAGCTGAACAACTGATACGATAAGGAGGCGAACCGACATGGTTCAATTTCCGTCTGATTTCATCTGGGGCGCGGCCTGCGCCGCCTACCAGTGCGAAGGCGCCTGGGACGCCGACGGCAAGGGTCCGAACATCTGGGACGACTTCTGCCACGAGCTGAAGGGCCATCACGTGCGCAACAATGACAACGGCGACGTGGCCTGCGACAGCTATCACCGCTATCGCGAGGACATCGCCCTGATGAAGGCGCACAACATCCGCGCCTACCGCTTCTCCATCAGCTGGGCGCGGGTGATCCCCGACGGCGACGGCGAGGTGAACGAGGCCGGGCTGCGCTACTACAGCGACCTGGTGGACGCGCTGATCGAAAACGGCATCGAGCCAATGGTGACGCTGTTCCACTGGGACCTGCCCAGCGCGCTGCAGCGCAAGGGCGGCTGGCAGAACCGGGACATCGTGAAGGCGTTCGAGCGCTACGCCACGCTCATCGCGGAGCTGTTCAAGGGCCGCGTGAAGCAGTATATGACCATCAACGAGCCGCCCTGCGTGGTGCTGGGCTATCGCGTGGGCGTGCTGGCGCCGGGGCTCAAGCTGCCGGACGAGGAGTGCATCCGCATCTTCCACAACATGCTGCTGGCCCACAGCGCCGGCATGCGCGCCATCAAGGCCGTGGAGCCCGACGCCCGGGTGGGCATCGTGCCCTGCGGAAAGCTGTGCTATCCCGAGACAGATACGCCGGAAAACCGCGAGGCCGCCTACCGCGCCACCTTTGACATGGGGCACGGCGACTGGACCTTCACCTACTCCACGCTGCTCGATCCCCTCGTGTTCAGGCGCTACGACGAATCCGCGCCGGAGGTCGTGCGCCGGTTCGCCGCCACCATTCCCGATTCCGACTGGGCATTGATGGAAAAGCCGGACTTCATCGGCATCAACGTCTACGAGGGCGAGCCGGTTGACGGCGCGGGCAACACCGTCAAGCATCCCGTCGGCATGCCGCTGACGGCCTGCAAGTGGCCCATCACCCCGAGGGTGATGCACTACGGCCCGACGAACGTCTACCGCCGCTACGGCCTGCCGGTGATGATCACCGAAAACGGCCTGTCCTGCAACGATATCGTGTTCCTCGACGGCCAGGTGCACGATCCCAAGCGCATCGACTTCCTGACCCGCTACCTCACCGAGCTTTCCAAGGCCGTGGAGGAGGGCACGCCGGTGCTGGGCTACCTGCAATGGAGCATCCTGGACAACTTCGAGTGGGCCTCCGGCTATGACGAGCGCTTCGGCCTGATCTACGTGGATTACGCCACCCAGCAGCGCATCCCGAAGGACTCCGCCCGCTGGTACGCGAAGGTGATCGAGACCAACGGAGCCTGCCTGAACTGACGGTTCAACAACATCGCGGGGACGCCCAATCGGGCGTCCCCGTTTCGTCGTTACGGTGATGCGGTTCGCACAGGCGGGCGCCGATGCAAATCCATGGTTCATCACGGAAACCCGGGAATGAGCGAAATGCAGTCAGCTGCAATGCGTTTGCGAGCAGTATTGAAAGAGAAACCATGCAAGTCCTCCGTCTCATTCCCCAGGTTCCCGTGAAGAGCGCGATCTATGCCTGCCAAGCATGTTTTTGGAATCAACCTCTTAGAGTGTGTTTCTAAAATCCCCGAAGCGCATTTTCGGCGGATTTGGCTGCATTTCTGCGTTGCTTTTCCTTGATTTACTGCCAGTAAACCTGCGGAAAACCGCCTTGAGATGCAACCAACTACGCTCGAAACTGCATCTCCTGGGATTTAGAAACACACTCTAAGACATCAAGTAAATAAATATATCATTTACCGCATAAATATATCAATCGCTGCCTCCGGGAAGTGGTATGCTGATCTCGTCGTCAAGAGAGACCGATCGAACCCTGTGAGGAGGCTTCAAGCATGAATACCGCGATGATGAATACCGCTTATACCAACAGCCTGTCTTCCCTGCTGGCTGAGGACGTCCACGCGCCGGAGCTGCGCAACCCCCGTTACAGCGGCATGCGCGCGAAAGGCTGGATGGCACGACTGTTGCGCAAATCCAGGAAAGCGCAAGGTTGACGAAAAGATACGGCCGCGGATAATCCCGCTTGGGCATACCCGCGGCCGCAGTCATTACACCGATATAAAAGCGACGGGTCAATGCCCGCCGCTTTGCGTTTGAAGGACATCACTCTCCCACATCGTTGACGATGCCCTTGATCCTGCGCGCGGGCACTCCGGCCACCACGCAGTTGTCCGGCACATCCTTCGTCACCACTGCGCCCGCGCCCACAACCACGTTGTTGCCGATGCGCACGCCGGGGAGGATCGTCACATTGCCGCCGATCCACACGTCATTGCCGATGACCACCGGCCTGGCGATGCCCAGGTGCTTCCTGCGCCCCATCGGGGACAGGGGGTGCCCCACGGTGGTGATCAGCGTGTTCGGGCCGATCATCACGTTGTCGCCGATCCAAATCTCCCGGATGTCCAGCATGGTGATGTTGTAGTTGCCGGTAAAGTTGCTGCCAATGTGGATGTTTTTGCCGTTGTCGCAGTTGAACGTCCTGGCGATCCACACCTTCTCGCCCATGCTGCCCAGGTTTTCCGCCAGCACCGCCCGATGTCCTTCAAAATCCAGCGGGTCCAGCGCGTTGTACTTCTGGCACCAGAGGATGGCCCGCTCCTTGAGCGCATCCACCTCTATGTCGTCATAGCAGTACTCCAGCCCAGCCCGCAGTTTTTCCAGTTCCGTCATGGCACAACCCCCTCATCACAATGAAGTCGGCGTGATCCGCCGACTTCATTATAGCAATCGCATCCGATAATGCTTTCATATTTCTTTCCTTTTTGCAATATTTCTTTTGTCAGGCCTTGCCGTCGCCCTCCCAGTGCTTACGATAGTTTCGCCGCCGGTATTCCGTGGGCGTCAGGCCGATATGTTCGCGAAACACGCGGGAAAAATGGCTGTCCGAGGAAAAGCAGAGGTATTCCGCGATCTCCATGCAGGTAAAATCCGTGTATTGCAGCAGCATGCAGGCAGTGTCGACGCGCTTGCGTCGGATGTACTCCGAGACGGCCACGCCCGTCTCCCGCTTGAAGAGTATGGAGACGTAGGTCTCGGACAGGCCCAGCTCCCCGGCCAGGCGCTTCACCGTCAGCGGCTGCTGGAGGTTGCGATCGATGAAGTCCAGGCAGCGGCGCACCGGCAGCGAATACACGTCCTGTCGGGTGATGCGCTGCATGCGGGTGACGTAGTCGCGGAACATGATGTCGTGCAGCTCGAAGATCTCCTCCACCGCGCCGCAGCGCTCCACCTGGCGTATGTAGAGATCCGAGAGGTTGAACGCCTCCTCAGCCGCCATGCCACCCTCGATGCAGAAACGGCAGGCCAGCGTGATCGACGCGACGAAAAGGTATTTGTAGTTCATCACCGGATCGTCCGACAGCGAGCCCGTGGTCGGGCCTTCGAACATCCGCTTTCCCTCCGCCAGCGCCCGCAGATCGCCCCGCTTGATGTATTCGTATTGGCGGATGTCCTCGTCATAGCTGTGGTGGTGGAAGTCCACCTCGCGATGTTCAAAGGTCAGGCGCTTCAGCGATTCGGCGATTCGGCGGTTCACGCCCATTCCCATCCCCCCCGTCAAATGATTGTCGACATGTTCCTGCGGACCCTGCCTACCCGGAAAACATTTCGCTTTCCTGATCATGTACAATTCCAAGGAATTGCCGGTATATCCATGGATATACCGGCATCATTGTATCAAACGGCGTCTGGCGCGTCAATCGCGGGGATCAGCCCGCGATCTGGTTGCCCATCGTCAGGGTGTGGTCGCGCAGGTTTTCCCAGGCGAGGCGGTTCAGCGGATCGTACATCACCTGGTCCATGGTCTCAGCCACGCCGGCGTCCTCGAAGAGGCCTCGGTTGGCGTCATAGTCCTCCAGGCAGCTGTCCAGCAGCTCGCGCACGGCTTCAAAGCCGTCCCAGAACGCGGCCTGCTCATCCTCGCCCAGGGTCTCGAACGCGGCGAGCATGTTGTCGCGCAGCGTCTGGATCTCAGGGTCCCACAGCGCGTATTCCATCGCGAAGGTGCAAACCTCGCTGGCGGCGATGGCGGTCTTCATCGAAGCGCCTGCCGTGCCGGCCTCCAGGTTGAAAAGGGGCGAGAAATAGCGGTCGGCAAACGCCTCCAGAGTGGGCATTTCCATCGTCGCGGCGGCCTCCTCGGTCACCTCGGCGGGTTCGCTCTCCGCCAGCGCGGAACAGGCGCACAACAGCAGCACGGCCGCTGTCAGCATGGCAAGAATCCGTTTCATATTCGTATGTCCTCCGTTCATATTCGTTCGGTCATTCGCCGAAGTGGATCACGGCGTAGCTGTAATCCGCGTTCGCGTCGTCGATGATCTCGCCGACGATCGCCTCGTCCACGTTCAGCGCCACGGTGTAGCCGTCGGCGTCCGCCTCCGCAAGCTCGGTATAGCTCTCGGTGAAGCTCTCCCAGCCCTTCGGCTGGAACACGGCCACGGCGTTCATGAGGGACTGGTACGCCAGGTCGTCCAGGCCGCCGAATTCGCCCAGCAGGATGGTGAAATCGTTCACATCGCCGTTTCCGATCAGCATGACCTTGCCGGCGCTGCTGCCGTAGCTGACGGAATCTTCGCTCAGCGCGTCAAAGGACAGCGTGTCCGCGCTCAGCACCATCTCGTCGAGCTCCTTCATGTCCCACGGCCCGGCGATGTAGAGGCTCACCGTTTCGCCGGCTTCGTCCTGTACGATCTTCAGGTTGTCGCTCTCAAGGCCCATGGCGCCCAGGCCGTTCACGTAGGGCATCATCAGCGAGGCGTTGCTCATGTCATAGTAATCGCCGATCGCCTGAACCATATAGATGATCAACGCCGCGCCGTTCATATCCCCGCTGGCGAAGCTGGCGGTCAGATAATCGCCGTCCTGAGTAAAGGACCAGCTGCCGTCCGCGTATCCGGTGTTGGCGAAGCTGATGACGATGCTGTCGCCGTCGAGCGCCGCGTCGAAGGTCGCGTCGGGCATATACTCGGCATACATGACCTTCATCTGATCAAAAGCGGAGCCCTCGGCCACCAGCGCGTCGTAGATGCCCCGCAGGGCCTCGCTCGGCTCGGCAAAGGCAACCTGCGACAGCAGCAGCGCCAGGGTCAGGGTCAGCAGCGTGATGATCTTCGCGATTTTCTTCATGGGGTTTTCCTCCTTCGTGCGTTCTCAGAGCGTTCCCGGAGGAAGCCCGGGAAGTCTGTCAACATTATTCTACCGCATTTTCGCCGTTCGGCAAGCCTTTTTCAACTCGCCGGGCCAATTCGCCCCGATCCGGCGGCTTGCTCACGAGCGCTTCACCTTCATCGTCAGCCGGTTCGGCAGCGCTTCGCCTTCCTCCCAGGCGTGTTCCATCGTCTCCGTCATGCCCTTCAAAAGCGACAGCGACAG
>CADBZH010000020.1 GCA_902799045.1 uncultured Eubacteriales bacterium | reverse complement strand
TTCTCGATTTACCTCCAGTAAACCTTCGAAATCTGCAAGGCCACCTGCCGAAAAATGCACTCGCAGCCTCGATGCTCGAATTAATCATCGTCTACTTAGCGAAAAATACCGTGGAAACCTCGCCCTGATTTGGCTGGACGCCCATGGCGACCTGAACGCGCCGGAGAAATCCGTATCCGCGCTGTTCTACGGGATGCCGCTGCGTTCGGTCATGGACGATCATTGTTTTGGTTTCCTGGAGAACCCGCACCCCTTGAAGCCCTCGCAGGTCATTCACATCGGCGGCAGGGATTTTGACGATACGGAGAGCGCGTTTATACGCGCAAACGGTCTGGCTGCGCATATCGTTCAGGAGGTCCGTTCGGACTGGGAATCCCCGCGCCGAATAGCATGGAAAACACAGCCGGACCCCGTATTCCCTGTTTGGGGCAAAATAGTTTTCCCTTTGCTCCTATGAAAACCGAACCCAAAACCGGCTCCGGGAACCGTGCTCAGGCACCGCTTCCGGAGCTTTTTTTATTCCCAAAAACAGAGCCCAGGAACCGTAAAGAAACCATGCGGGAGCAATTTGGGAAGCATCCCGGGAACCCTTACGGGAGCTGTACTGATCTCATCGTGGGAATCGTTATCGGCAACCTCATTTCATCCACTTATAAGACTCCATCATGGTTTCAAAATGCAGCAATACCAGGACTTCCAGCCCCTGGAAGGCGGTTTCAGAAAGAGGGAACCACAGCCTGGAACTGAGGCAGGAATAGGGAGGGGAACGGAAGCGGGAACCACGACGGCAACCATGGTGTGCCCACGAGGATTCCCAAATCGGGAACCGGGTGGGGGATGGAGGTGGCCGGGGAAAGGGGTGGGATATAGAGGAATATAGAGGGCGTAAAACAGGACTTGAACCAGCACAAGCAGGGGCCGGAGTATTTTGCCCCTTGGAGAGCAAATGACTTTGCCCTGGAACATTCAGGGCAGCTCCCTTGTGCCGGTAAAAACCGTGTTGCATATTGTCGAAAAATAGATTATAATTGTAATTAATCTGGAGAGTATTACTTCCGATGGACTGTACATCGGGCGGGAGAATGAAGACCGATCGGCCCATAAGAAACTTGATACGGCGGATGGCGACTGTATCATCAGATGGGGTGATGGTTTGGCAATAATCGGGATTTTGCTGGCTGTCGTGTGCGCCTTGCTGTGGTTTCTGCCCGCGGTGCGGGCGCAGGGAACCAACCGGGTGTTGACGCGAAAGGATTACGCGCACATCGCCATGTTCCATGTCGGTTTTGAACGCTGTAACAAAGCAAGAGCTTCTTCGGTTCCAAAGGCACCGAAGAAATCCGTATGAAGTGAGACCTCGCAATCTGTCAATTCTGGAGGAGCTGTTGAAATGCGCCGTCTGAAGACATCGTGGATTGTCATAGCGAACATAGCCCTGATGAGCGCCATACTGGTTTTCGTTGCGCTGTATTCCAACTATGAGAGGATAGGAAATCACCGATCTCAGGTGGATCATTTCGTCAACGCGACCGTTGCCATGGAACAGGTGACGAGGAACTATCTGGAGGGAGAACAGGGGATCTGCGACAACTGGGCGCAGTATATTGACAGCCGGGATCTGACGCTGGCAGAGGCAGCGGCGTATATCAGAGCGACCCATGTGAAGACTGATACATCCGCTCACCTGATCGATACGAAAACCCTGACAGGCTATTCTACGCGGCCGAGGCTGAACGACGCGGATGATTATGATGTTTCCTATGAGCGGATGGAACTGATTGGGGACGGATCCTGGATAGCGGATGTCGGCGAGGCGATCAACGTCACCCGGGCCTATACGAACCCCATGAACGGGGAGCAGTCTCTGGCCTTCTGCAATCGGATCACCGTGCGGGATGAGGAAAACAGCGGGAAGAAGCAGGCCTGGCTGCTGCGCATCGTTCCCACGTCCAATCTGGAGGAGAAGTGGGTTTTCCCGAAAGAAGAGTTTGGGGATGAGGATTTTAGCATCATCGACACGGATGGCAACTATGTCATCCGGGGCCGCTCTTTTAAGAACAACAACTTCTTCGAATTCTACAAATCCTACAACCAGCCGGGGCTTAAAACACAATCCCGGTTGTTTTCGGATATCCTTTCCGGAACCGGTTCATTCAACATGGTGGACTCCAAGGGCAGGGAATGCATCGTCGCCCATACGCTCTTTACCGCCACGAAGGGTTGGGTGCTGCTGAACGCCGCACCGGTCAGCAGTCTGAATGCGGATACTGAAAACTGGATACTGGTCGGAGTCGTCTCCTTCGGGTTGCTTCTTCTGCTTGTGATGGACTTCATGTATATGCACTCCGTCAACAAAAAGCTTCGTGTGATGGCCAGGGAAGCTGAGGCTGCCAACAGAGCAAAAACCGATTTTCTCTCTACGATGTCCCATGATATCCGCACGCCGATGAACGCAATCATCGGGCTGACCGCGATTGCCGAAAAAAACCTGGACGACCGGGAAGCCATATCAGAAAACCTGAGGAAGATCAGCATGGCCAGCAACCATCTGCTGACGCTGATCAATGATATCCTGGATATTTCCAAGGTAGAGAGCGGAAAGCTCAGCATGAGTCCGATCACCTTTTCCATCGTGGAGACCGTGCAGAACCTGGTAAACCTGTCTCAGCCCATGATCAAGGAGAAAAACATTGTCTTCAGCTTCCGCACCAACCGCATCGAGAAGGAATATCTCTACGCGGATCAGCTGCGGCTGAACCAGATTTGCATCAATATTCTTTCCAACGCCATCAAGTATACAATGCCGGGCGGCAGCGTGTCCGTGGATTTGCAGGAGGAGGAAAGCGAAAAGGAAGGCTGCGTACGGCTGGTCTATCGGGTCACGGACACCGGCATCGGTATGAGCCCCGAATTCATGGAAATCATGTATCGACCCTTTTCCCGGCAGACGGACAGCAGGGTCAACAGTATTCAGGGAACCGGACTTGGGCTCGCGATTACCAAGCAGATGGTCGAGCTGATGAACGGGACGATCGATTGTCAGAGCGAGCTTGGGAAAGGCACAACCTTCACCATTACGCTGGATCTTCCCATCGCCGAAAAGCAGCTGGAGGAGATGCGGATCGATGGCATTGACGTCTTGATCGCAGACGACGACCCAGTTCTGCTGGAAACCGCGGCGGATACGCTGGAATCAATGGGAATCCGATCGGAACAGGCGAGCACCGGCATGGAAGCGCTGGAAATGGTCCGTCGTCGCCATGAAGCCGGTAATGATTACAGCGTGGTCATCCTGGATTGGAAGATGCCGGATCTGGACGGTATCGAGACCATCAGACGCATTCGGGCGGAAGTCAGAGCCCCGATCCCCATTCTGCTGACCTCCGCCTATGACTGGTCCGATATCGAAGAGGAGGCGAAAGAGGCAGGGGCGAACGGCTTCATAGGCAAACCACTGTTCCGCTCCGGACTGTATGAGAAAATCAACGAGGTGCTTGGTACAGGTGTTAAGGCCACGGAGCCGGCGGATGACTATTCAGATCTGGCCGGAATGAAAATACTGATCGCAGAGGACAATGATATTAACTGGGAAATCATCTCCACCATATTGGGCATGTTGGGCGTTACGTCAGAACGGGCAGAAAACGGGCGGATCTGCGTGAACAAAATGGCGGAGGCGGCGGAAGGAAGTTATGACCTGATCTTTATGGATGTCCAGATGCCGGAAATGAACGGCCTGGACGCGACGCGACAGATTCGTAAGCTGGATAACCGGTGGGCAGCCTCCATTCCCATCATCGCCATGACCGCCGATGCTTTCTCTGAGAATGTGGCGGAATGCTTGCAGGCGGGTATGAACGGACATATCGCCAAGCCGATTGATCTGAAAATTGTTATCAAAGAGATTCGCAGAATCAAGGAGGAGAAAAAATGAAACGATTGCTATGTACCATTCTTGCCGCCCTGCTCGCTATCGTTCCGGCAGCCTGGATTTCTCAGGCCCAGGCGGAATCCGTCGGCATATTCCAGCCGAGACTGGATACGGATACCAGCTGCGAGATCACTGTGGTTGGAAGCTATTCCAACTTTGAGGCGCTGGAAGCTGAATTTGAGAGCTTCAACGAGATTTACCCCAACGTTGAACTGACCTATCTGAAACCGGATGACTACAACAACCTTCTGGGAACGGTGCTGGAAAGCAAAAATCCCCCGAATATTTTCTTCTCCTTCCCGTGGATGTACGGGAACGAAAAATACCTGACGGCCTTTGAACACATGGAGGATCTTTCCGATCCCCAACTGGGACTGGATCTGGGATGCATCCGTCCCAACCTGCTGAGACTTGACGCCAGCGGGCAATTGCTGACGATACCGGTTTTCGCCAGAAACTACGGGATGCTGGTGAACAACGACCTCTTTGAAAAGGAAGGTCTGCAGGTTCCGAACACCTGGAGCGAGCTGCTGTCTGTCTGCGAGGCGTTTCTGAGCAAGGGATATACCAGCCCCATGATGGGCTACAGCGCGGGACCTTCCAGCTGCCTGATGAGCATACTGGCGTATCCGGAAGTGGTGGCAGCCCTGGCTGACAATCCCGAAATGCTTCAGGCCGCGAATGACATGGATCCCAGCGCCGGGGAGTGCATGCGCGAAAGCCTGGAATCGATGATGCAGCTGATCGGGAACGGCTATATCAACCTGGATAAATGCAATGAGATTGGCGACAACTATACCGAGGTTATCCTTCGCTTCTTTGAGGGGGATGTCCCCATGATGATCTGCATGGCGGATACCGTATCCGGAACAGGAAAGCGGGAAAGCCAGTCCGAGGCGTTTTCCAAATCCCCATTCACCTATTCCTTTGCTCCCATTCCTCTTTCAGAAGAGGGAGGTTACTTTATTGACAGTCCGTCGGTGGAATTTTCGGTGAACAAGACCTGCGACAACCTGGACATGACCAACGAATTTATGCGTTTCCTGATAAGCCGCGCAGAACTGAACAAGATGGCCTTGGCAAAGCGACTGGTTACGCCGACAACCGATTTGTCCTTCAGCGCCGTGTACGAACCTTTTGGCCGGGTGCCCGCCGAACGGGTGCTGTGCCCGGAAAAGATCGGAATTACAGATCCCCTTTTCGTGCAGGTGCGAAACGCGGCCTACCTGGTCGGAACCGGGGCGCTCACCATCGATGAAGCCGTCAGCCAATATGGTTCCCTCAATGCATGAGGAGAGGGCTTGTTGCCCTCGTTTCGGCCATGATTAGGGCATGAAGGTTGCCATCATCCTTCCGGATACGAAAGAGGTTGAGAGACCTGCGGGCAATCTGCGTCGATGACGAGCGGCTCCTGCTGGAGCGCACGGTTTCCCTGTGCCGGGAGCTTCCGGGCATGGAGGAGGTCACGGGCTTCACCCGCCCCCGGGAAGCGCTTCAATGGGTGAGCGAGCACCCGGTCGACCTGGCGCTGCTGGACGTGGAGATGCCGGGGATGACGGGCATCGAGCTGGCGGCGGCCATCAAGGAAAGGCAGCCGGGCACCGCCATCATCTTCGTGACGGCCTATCCCAAGTATGCCGTGGACGCCTTTGCGGTGCGGGCCTCGGGCTACCTGCTCAAGCCCGTCACGCGGGAAGCCCTGGAGGCCGACGTGGCCCACGCGCTTTCCGACAGGCGCAAGCCCCTGGAGGGCCATGTGACAGTGCGCACCTTCGGCGGCTTCGACGTGCTGGCGGACGGCAGGGCGGTGGATTTCCGGCCCGCAAAGTGCAAGGAGATCCTGGCCTACCTGGTGGACCGGCAGGGGACGACGGTCACGAAGGCGGAGCTGTTCACCGCGCTGTGGGAGGATCGCGCCTACGACCGGGGCATGCAGAAGCAGCTGGACAAATACGTGCGCTCCCTGCGGAACACCCTGCGGGAATATGGGATCGGGGAGATCCTGGAAGCCGGCCGGGGCACCCTGCGCGTGCGGCCGGAGTGCATGGTCTGCGACCTGTATCGCTTTCTGGAAGGGGATGCGGACGCTGTGCAGAGCTATCGGGGCGAGTACATGGTTGCCTGGTCCTGGGCCAGCATGACGGAGAGCCTGCTGGCCTGGAGGAGGCGGGGAGGCCTTAATCATTAAATATACGTTAAGTAGCCGCTGATTTATTCCCGCACCGATTCTGCGGCGCCTTTTCCGGCATCTCGATTTACCTCCAGTAAACCTTCGAAATCTGCAAGGCCACCTGCCGAAAAATGCACTCGCAGCCTCGATGCTCCAATTAATCATCGTCTACTTAAACCGCAAAGATGACGTGTTTTTGCGGTTTTTCGATGGACATTCAATGGACATCCCATGCTAGACTATAGACTGCAAAGTACCCGAGGCATAAACCGAGAGGCGCCATTTGCCTGCCAGAGATGAGTTTGTAACATGAAAAGACGTTTTGGGCTGACCCTCGTATCCCTGATACTAGCCCTCTGCGTGCTGCTGCCCGGCTGGGTGGCGCTGGCGGAGGGAACCGCGTATGTCGATGCCGACGGCGCGGTGAAGACCGTCGATTCCGCCACCGCCGTCACGAACCAGACGGAGTGGAAATCGGGCTGGTATGCAGTGAACGGGGACGTGACCATCAACAACCAGATTCACGTCGACGGCAGCGTGCACCTGATCCTCGCGGACGGCTGCAAGCTGACCGCAAAAAACGGCATCACCGTGTTCAGGAACAATACCCTGACCATCTACGGACAGTCCGCGGGCACCGGCCAGCTGGAATCCACCGGCGCGGGCAAGGGCCAGAAATACCTCTATGCCGCGGGCATCGGAGGATCATCAGAGAGAGACTCCGGCACCGTCATCATCAACGGCGGCAGGATTACCGCGAAGGGCTGTGCAGTTCAGGATTTCGTATGGGACGGCGGCGGCGCGGGCATCGGCGGCGGTGATCAGTCCGGCAACGGCACGGTGATCATCAATGGCGGCGTCGTGAACGCCATGGGCGGCAATTGCAGCGCGGGCATCGCGGCAATCATCGCGGCGGTGGTCCTGGCGGCCGCGCTGATTCCGATACTGCTCGGTCCCGTGAGCCGGACCTTTAAAATCAGCAGCGCCGTCGTGAGCTGCATCATCGGCGTGGCCAGCTATTTTCACGTCAAGCACCTGATGATCCCGGACGTGGACTATGGCGTGGTGCGCTGCCTGCGGGCCTACAACGTGCTGGCAGCGGCGCTGTCGCTGCTGAGCATGTTGGAGCTGATCGCGCTGGCGTGGGATTTGGATGTCCTGCTGTATGGATCGGGCGTCGGGCTGTGCACCGTCACGCTGGCGCTGGTTCCGACGATGGACAAGGGGGTGAAGAAATGGCAAACCTGACGGTCATACTGTTCCTGTGAGCCACCGTGCCGATGCTGCCGGCGCTGTATATGATCCCGGACAAGCGATCCAGGCTTTTCCTGGGCTATATGCTGCTGGCATGGTCGTTTGCCTGATTGCCTCGGAGGTCAACAACCTCCTGCTGGGCCTGTTCGACGGCGACACGCGGTATGTCAGCATCAACATCACGCCCATGGCGGAGGAAGTGCTCAAGGCGCTGCCCGTGCTGTTCTTCGCGTTCTTCTTTTCCGACGACAAGGATACGCTGCTGTCGATCTCGTTCGCCATGGGCCTCGGGTTCGCGATCCTGGAGAACATGGTCATCCTGGTGGGAAGCGTGTCCAGCGTGACGGTCCTTTGGGCGATCGTGCGCGGCTTCGGCGCGGCGAGCATGCACAGCGGGTGCACGTCCCTGGTCGGCAGGGGCATCGTCTACGTCCACAAGCGGCGCAAGCTGTTCTACTGCGGAACGATCTCGCTGCTCATCTATACCGTCATCGCCCACGGCCTGTTCAACATGCTCATCCAATCCCAGTACAAGCCGGCCGCCTATGGCGTGGTGCTGGTCATGTACATCCCCCGCTTGATCGCTCTCGCCGGTAGGATTCTTTCCCCAAAACAGAATTCCTGATCGGAATTACCCCTTTCGCAGAAATCAAAAACGTGGTATGATATTGTCGACCGACAAATATCTTTCACAAGGGAGGAAACACCGATGATTATCACCAAGACGCAGGAAGGCAATTCCCTTACTGTTGCGCTGGAGGGACGCATGGACACCAACAGTGCGCCGCAGTTGAAAGAGGCGCTTGAGGAGGAGATGGCGTCCATCACGGAGCTGGTCATCGATTTGAAGAAACTGGCCTACACCTCCTCCGCCGGGCTTCGCGTGCTGCTATCGGCGCAGAAGACGATGAATATAAAGGGCGGCATGGCCATCCGCAACGTCTCCGAGGAGATCATGGAGATCTTCGATATGGTTGGCTTCACGGGCCTGCTGAATATCGAGGAATAGCAAAAACGCTGGCAACACGGCGGTTTCACGGAACGATTTCCGACGAAGTCCTTCGGCCTCCGCCGGACCGCGCGACCCCGCTTCGCGGCGGTCCGCTGATCGGGCCTACCTTCAAAAAGGCGGGCGGGTTCGTCAGAACCCGCCCGCAATGGAACCGTCTCTTCGGCAACTGACCATGGTCGGTTGCTTCTGTTTTTGGTCGGCATCCGTCAGAGGACGCCGGCCCGCCTATTCCTTTTCAGAGAGATACCGATTCAGCTTTTCCACCAGCTCGTCCGCGTCCTGGCCGTGGGCGGCGCAGCCCATCTCCAGGCTTTCCATCTGGCTGAACGGGCAGCCGAAGCAGTGCATGCCGTACTCCATCAGGATGGGGGCCAATGTGCGGTCGATTTCCATTACCTGTCCGATGCTCATGTCCTTGGTGATCGTGGTCATAGCGTTTTCCTCCATTTCATATTGTTCGTTGGTTCATACTATTCATTTTAAAATGTGACACGAGTGAGAATCGTATCAGATGGCTTTCGGCATGGCGGGCTGAACGGGGATGTCCAGCGCCAGCAGCACTTCCTCCACGGTGGAGACCGGGGTGATGGTCAGAGCCCGCTTCACTTCCTCGGCCACATCCTTGAGGTCGTCCACGTTTTCGCGCGGGATGAACACCCGCTTGACGCCTGAGCGCTGGGCGGCCATCAGCTTCTCCGGCAGGCCGCCGATGGGGTTCACATCCCCCTGCAGAGACACCTCGCCGGTCATGGCCACGTCCGGGGGCACGGGCACGCCGGTCAGCAGCGATGAGAGCGCCGTGGTCAGCGTGATGCCCGCCGAGGGGCCGTCCTTCGGCGTCGCGCCGTCGGGCACATGGATGTGCAGGTCGCTCTCGGCAAGCGCCGCCGCCTGCTCCAGCAGCATGGCCTTCACCAGGCTCACGGCGATCTGGGCGGATTCCTTCATCACGTCGCCCAGCTGGCCGGTGACGGTGATTTTCCCGGAGCCCTTGGTCAGCAGGGTCTGGATATAGAGGATGTCGCCGCCCACGGGGGTCCAGGCCAGGCCGGTGACGATGCCGGGCTTGGCGGCCTCCGGCACATGCTTGCGGTGGATGGGGTTCGCGTCCAGGACTTCCGGCAGGCTGTCCGGGGCGATGGTCAGCTTCGCGTCCCCGTCGTCCACCAGCATGACCGCCGCGCCGCGGCACAGCTGGTCCATGCGCTTCTTGAGGCCGCGCACGCCCGCCTCACGGGTGTAATCCTCGATGATGGCGTCGATGGCGTCGTCGGTCACCGTCAGCGCGCCCTCCGGGATGCCGACGGTCTCCATGGCCCGGGGCAGCAGGTGCTCGCGGGCGATCTGCTGCTTCTCGATGGGGGTGTAGCCCTGGAAGCGGATGACCTCCATGCGATTGAGCAGCGGCTCCGGGATGGTGTCCAGCGTGTTCGCCGTGCAGATGAACAGCACGTCGGAGAGGTCGAAGGGCACGTTCAGGTAGTGGTCGGTGAAGGAGAAGTTCTGCTCCGGGTCCAGCACCTCCAAGAGGGCGCTGGCCGGGTCGCCGTTGTAGCTTTGGGACAGCTTGTCCACCTCGTCCAGCACCATCACCGGGTTGTTCGCGCCGCACTTGTGGATGCCGTCGATGATCCTGCCTGGCATGGCGCCGATGTAGGTGCGCCGGTGGCCGCGGATGTCCGCCTCGTCCCGCACGCCGCCCAGGGATACCCGCACGTATTCCCGGCCCAGGGCCCTGGCGATGGATTCGCCGATGGACGTCTTGCCGGTGCCGGGAGCGCCCACGAAGCACAGGATGGAGCCCGACTGTTTCCCCTTTAGGCGCATCACGGCGATCTGCTGCAATATGCGCTTTTTCACCTTGTCGAGGCCCGAGTGCCCCGCGTTCAGCGCCTCCCGGGCGTCGTCCATGGAGATTTGCTTCGCTTCGGCCTTCTTCCAGGGCAGGCTGGTCAGGAGGTCCAGCCAATCGGTGAGCATCCCCGCCTCGGGGCTGTTCACGCCCTCGCCCTTCAGCCGGTTCAGCACCTTGCGGCCCTCCTTTAGGGCCTGCTCGTTCATGCCCGCCTCCTCCAGCTTCAGCTCCAGCCGCCGCACCTCAGTGACGTTTTCCGGGTGCATGGCGTCCAGCTCCTTTTGCAGGTATTCGATCTGCTTCCGGATGGCGGACTCCCGGTACAGCTTCTCATGGTCCTCCTTCTGGGCAGACCGGGCCTCCACCTGCACGTCGATGCGCTCCAGGCCCTCCATCAGCATCCGCTCCAGCAGGTCGAACCGCCTTTGCAGGCTGTCCTCCGAGATCAGCGCGTAGCGTTCCTCGGCGGGCAGGCCCAGCCAGGGGGAGAGGGAAGCGCCCACCGTCCACAGGGTGTCCCAGTGGGCGGCGAAGCCCCGGATCATGTTTTCCCACTGCTGGCCCTTGGAAAAGGCCAGCACCCGGTCCTTCACTTCGGTGAGCCTGCGCCCGGCGTCCTCCCGGTCCAGGTCGTCCAGGTCCGCCCGGCGGGAGAGGGTCATGGAGAAGCTGCCGCCGGGGAGCCGGGTGATCTCCTCCAGGTTGACGCGGTTCTGCAGGTCGATGCACAGGAAGCCGTTTTCGTTGACGACGGAGACGACGCCCACCACGCCGATGGGCTGGAAGTTGTCCGCCGTCGCCTGGGACCAGTCCCTTTCCTCCTTCTGGGACAGCAGCGTCACCCGCTCGCCGACGGCCGGAGCCCTGTCGGTGAACTGGTTGTATATCTCTGTTTGCAGCCACAGCTTCGCGCCGGGCAGGGCGATGATATTGTAGACAGGCAGCATTGTCATGTTGAAACCTCCCAACTGCCTTGACATCTGTCAAGTTTGTGCGTATATCATACAACTAACCTTGACAGATGTCAAGGGGTTTGCTATAATGTTTACATTTCAGGGAACAGGGAACAGGGAACAGGGAACAGGGAACAGGGAACAGGGGTGTTTTTATGTACTGTGGGACGAACAAGACGGCGCTGCAATCCCAGCGGCAGATCGCGGACGCGCTGATGGCGCTGTTGGCGGAGAAGCCCTTTGCGCAGATCACTGTCAGCGAAATCTGCCGGGCGGCGGGGATCTCCCGCCAGACCTTCTACACGCTGTTCACCAGCCGGGAGAACGTGATGGTGTTCAACCTGCAGGCGCAATACTGCGACGGGCCGGAGCTCAGCGAGCCGGAGCACATCGCCTGCCGGGGGGACACGCTCCGCTGGCTGTGTCACGGCTACAGTGAATACATGCTGCGCAACCGGAGCCTCATCAAGCTGCTGGTGGACAACCGGATCGACTACCTGCTCTACGACAGCTTCTTTGAGGCCATGGACAGCTGCGAGTGCTTCCTGCCGAGGGCGGATGCGTGCGTGCGCAGCTATGCCGCGTCCTTCTACGCCGGGGGCATCGCCTGTGTGGCCCGGCGCTACGCCCAGGAGGGTTGCGCCAGCAGCGCGAACCAGCTGGAGTCTCTGCTGATGACGCTGCTGTCGGGAAGCCTGTTCTGAAAGTTAAACGCCCTGCCGCAAGCGGCAGGGCGTTGTCATGGGTTGATCCTGGGGCGCGCGTCACACCATCAGCCGATAGATGTTCGCGCAATCCTCTTCATTCAGCGTGGTGAAGCCGGAGAGGCTGGAGGCGCTGGCCGGGCGCGGCGCGAAGATCGTCTGCTGCGAGCAGTACCACCGCTATCCCAATCCTCGCCGCGGGTCTGGAGGCCGTCCGGCGGGGCGGCATCGGGACGCCGCAATCCGCCTATATCTCCCTGGTCCACGATTATCACGCCGCCAGCCTGCTGCGCAGGGCGCTGATAATCGGCGGGGAGCGCTATGAAATGCGCGGCGTCCGTTCCGTCGGCCCCGCCGTGAACACCGATTCCCGCTATGGGGCGATCCTGGACGGCTCCGCGACCGAGGAGGTCCGGGATCGGGTGATGATCGACTATGAATCCGGGAAAACGGCGATCTACGACTTCGCGCCGCTGCAATACCGATTCTGCACCATCCATTACAACGCCAGCTACTCCCGCTGCAACAACGCCACGGTGGACGCGGAGCCGGTGAAGCAGTTGAGCACCGGGGAGTGGCAGGCCGTCTTCAGGGAGGCCGAGGGCCTGGGCGTCAGCTTCATCATGCTGGCGGGCGGCGAGCCGCTGCTGCGCTGGAATGTGATCGAGGCGGCGGGGGAGATGAAGAACCTGCTCTTCCCGATCTTCACCAACGGCACCTACATGGACGACACCACCTTTGCCCAGCTGGACAAATGCCGCAACCTGATCCCGGTGCTGAGCATCGAGGGGGACAGGGAGATCACCGACGCCCGGCGGGGCGAGGGGGTCTACGACCGGCTGATCGCGGCCATGGATCGGCTCGGCGAGAAAAACCTGTTGTTCGGCGCGTCCATCACCGTGACCACCGAGAACATCCGGGAGGTCACCTCCCCCGAATTCATGGAGAAGCTGGTCAGCCGGGGCTGCAAGCTGGCGATCTTCATCGAGTTCGTGCCGGTGACGGAGGAGGCCGCGCACCTGGCCCCCGGCGACGCGGAGCGGGAATACCTGCTGGAGGCTACGCGGAAGCTGCGCGAGACCTTCCCGGAGCTGGTGGCGCTGGCCTTCCCCGGCGACGAGAAGGCGGACGGCGGCTGCATGGCGGCGGGCAGGGGCTTCTTCCACATCAACTCCCACGGCGGCGCGGAGCCCTGTCCGTTCTCACCCTATTCCGACGTCAACGTTCGGGAGCTGGGTGTGCGCGGCGCGCTCCAATCCCCGCTGTTCATGGCGCTGCGAGAGGGCGGCGTGCTGGACAACGACCACGTGGGCGGCTGCGTGCTATACGAGCAGCGGGACAGGGTTGAGAAGCTCCTGGCCGGAGAGACCGCCTGATACAAAACACCATGTCGGTGCGCCGACATGGTGTTTTGTATCATAGGGCGCGCCCCGGCGCGGCCCCGTCTTCGCGACGCGAAGCGCAATATGCTTGCGGGCCGCTCGCCCTGAAACCCGTACAAACGGGACTTGCCAGAACGGCCGCGTTGTAGTATCCTGTAGATAGAGCAAGGCTGAGAGAGGGGAAGCATGGGAATGAACGGAGTGATGAAGAGAACGCTGGCGATCCTGCTGACGGCCGCGCTGGCGCTGATCCTGCCGACGGGACTTGCCGAAACGGCGGGCTATGCCTTTGACGCCGAGGAGATCATGTATCTCGCGGGTGTGGCGGCGACCGTCGGCCAGGAGAACGTTCACTATTCCCTGTACGACGTGGACGGCGACGGGGTTTCGGAGTTGTTCATCGACGACGGCGGCGAGGTGCGGGCGTACCGATATGACGCCGGTTCGAACGCGCCCTTCGGCGCAGACCTGGATTATGACGGGGCGGATCTGAACTGGGTCGGAAGCGACCAGTGGGTCGATTCCAGCATCGTGGGCGTGGCGGCCCGCGCCGGCGATCCGGGCCCGGAAAACGATTATTATCTCTTCTCGAACTACGACTGGCTGTCCGAGGAACAGGTGAAGGCCCAGGGGGAGATCGTCACCGGACAGGACGGCCTGGACGAGCGGGTCGCCGCGAACAAGGCGTCCCTGCTGGACGAGCGGGAGAAGTACTCCGGTGAGGATGTCCGGCGCGTGTGGGATTACTACGACGCCGCCACGAACTGGGACAGGCGCGATGGCGAGGGCGTGGAGCCCGCGCGCCGATACGTCGAGGCCGCCCAGAGCCCCGCGAGCCTGGACGAGCTGACGGCGTTCATCACCGATCCGGACGCCGACCCATTCTGCCGGATGCTGAGCATCACCGTCTCGCTGGAAGAGAAGGATACCTCCCATTGGGCTGCGGTGCTGGAGGAGGACGAGTTCTCCGTGCTGCCGCGGATCTACCACAACGGGGAGCCGGAGGACATCGAGGCGGCCCGCTGGGATTTCGACGTCAAGGCGCGGCACGTGCTGGGCAGGCTGGGCTATGACGAGGAGACCGTCGACGGCATCCTGTCGGGCTGCTACCAAGTGGAGGACCGGCTGCTGGCGGCCGCCTGGCCCGACGAGGACGAGGAGCCTGGCCCGCTGGACGGCTTCGTGCCCTTTGAGACCGCTGCCAAAGCCTGCGAGCGCTTCCCGCTGGAGGCGGTGCTGAACGCCTGCGGGATGCGCGGGGGCCGGGTGAACGTCTGCTTCCCCAAATACATCGAGGAGTTGGACGCCCTCTATACCGAGGACAACCTGGACATTTTGAAGGCGTATCTCACGGCCCACATCGCGGCGGATGCCTGCGAGCTGCTGGACCATGAGGCGGCCACCTGCATGGACGCGGCGGCGGACGGCGTCGCGCGCACCCGCGAAGAGCTGAACGCGGGTTATCGCACCGAAACCCTCTCATCCCGCGGGCCGGTGAACGTCGCCCTGCTGAACGCCTATATGACGGCCTTCATCGACCCGGCCACCCGCGAGGACCTGATCGCCCTGTGCGAGGAGATCCGGGATACCTTCCGCACGATCCTCGAGGGGGAGGACTGGCTGAGCGAGGCGGGCCGGGCGGCCGCCGTGCGCAAGCTGGACAACATGGCCATCTCCGTCATGGCGCCGGACGAGCTGATCGACAGCGCCTATCAGGCCGTGGCCCCCGACGCCTCCTTCCTGGACAACTGCGCCAGCCTCAGGGTCAATGCCCTGCGGCATAACGCCGCGTTTGTGGGCGCGGAGCGGGTAAAGGGCGACTGGCGCTACGACCTGCGGCCCGAGATCGCCACCACGGACGTGAACGCCTTCTACTACGGCTGCTTCAACCAGTTCTTCATCCTCTCCGGCTTCGTGTCTGAGGACGTGTATCGGCTGGATATGTCCAGGGAGGAGAAGCTGGCCTTGCTGGGCGAGATCATCGGCCACGAGCTGACGCACGGCTTTGATCCGCTGGGCATCCAGTACGACGAAAATGGCAACAGGACCGGCGGCGACGACGCGCCCTGCGGCTGGCTGCCGGAGGCGGATTACGAGGCGTTCATGCAGCGGGCGAGCCGCATTGACGAATACTTCAGCGCCATCTGGGCCTTCCCCTACGGGGCGTGCCAGGGCGAGCTCCAGTGGGGCGAGGCGGCCGCGGACATCGGCGGGATGACCATCACCCTGGCCATCGCGCAGCAGACGCCCGGGTTCGACTACGACCGCTACTTCCGCGCGCATTCGACCCTCTGGCGCAAGCAGGACACGCTGGTCGCCGAGCGCGGCGACCTCTACAACGAGCATCCGCTGAGCCACCTGCGCATCAACGTGACGGTGCAGCAGTTCGACGAGTTTATGGAGACCTACGGCGTCCGGGAGGGCGACGGCATGTACCTCGCGCCTGAGGACAGGATCCGCATCTGGTAGGGCTTGCACACTGAAAACAGGAGAAGGAGAATTGGCCATGGAGTACAGGAAATATGGCGAAGCGGTCTATATCCGCCTGGACAGGGGGAATGAAATCCTGGGCTGCATTCTGGAGGCCTGCAAGGCGGAGGGAATCCTGTCCGCCACCTTCAGCGGCATCGGCGGATGCAGCGAGGCCCAGATTCAGACCTTTATCCCCGAGGCGAACGCCTTTGAGACGCGGACGCTGCGGGGGATGCTGGAGCTCGTGTCCCTGACGGGCAATGTGTTCACAGACGAAGGGAACGGGTATCATCAACACGTGCATGCGGTTTTCGCCTACAAGGACGGGGAACAGCACCGCGTCGCCGCGGGGCACATCAAGTCGATCACCGTTCTGTACACGGCGGAAATTGAGCTGCGGCCCGTGGTGGGCGGCACGATCCGGATGAAGTACGATCCGGAGACCGGCACGGGCTTCTGGAACCTGAAATAGCACCGCGAAGCCCTGTGCTGATTCGGAGCACTGCATGGCGAAGGCCGCCCGCCGGGAGGGCCCGGCGAAGGGCGCCTGACGGGCGCTTGCCGGGAAGCTGCGTGAACGATGGAGGAAGCACAGATGATTGTCGGGGAGATCGAAGTCAGGGACATCATGACCAAGACGAATCTGCCGGTTTCGGATTTCGCCGTCAATCCCTATGTGGGCTGCACCCACGCCTGCAAGTACTGCTACGCGTCCTTTATGAAGCGCTTCACCAACCACCCGGAGCCCTGGGGCGAGTTCGTGGATGTGAAGCGCTGGCCGGAGATCGACAGGCCCGGGAAGTACGTGGGGAAGGAGGCGTTCTTTTGCTCGGTGACCGACCCCTATCAGCCGCTGGAGAAGAAATACGGGCGCACCCGCGCGCTGCTCACCCAGCTGCTGCCCACCGGGATCGGCGTCAGCATCTCCACGAAGTCCGACCTGATTCTGCGAGACCTGGACCTGATCAGGCAGTTTCCCAGCGCCCACGTCTCCTGGTCCATCAACACGCTGGACGAGGATTTTCGCAGGGAGATGGACCGGGCCGTCAGCATCGAGCGCAGGCTGGAGGCCATGCGCCGGTTCTACGAGGCGGGGGTGGAGACGACCTGCTTCATCTCGCCCATCTTTCCGGGCATCACCGATGTGAAGGCGATCATCGAGCGGGCCAAGGGCCAGTGCAACATGGTATGGCTGGAAAACCTGAACCTGCGGGGCGATTACAGGAAGCGGATCCTGGATTGGGTCCATGGGCATCACCCGGAGTTGGACGGGCTGTATCAGGAGATCTATGGGAAGAAACGCCGGGACTACTGGGAGGCGCTGGATCGGGAGATCCGCGAATACACGGCCCGGGAGGGGATGGAGTACACCCGTGACGACGACCTGCACCGCGCGCCCTTCGGCGAGCCCCCCGTCGTCTGCAATTACTTCTACCACGAGGAGATCACGAAATCGGCCAAGAGAAAGGCGGAGAAGGACGCGAGCGGCCTTTCGTGATCGGGGCACGTGCCTGCCCGCGCTTGCGCGCAGGCCGAAAAGCCAGGCCAAGCGGTCCCTGCAAAAGGATGCCGGCGGCTTTCCAGCCGCCGGCACGTTGCGCTGTGGGGGGATCGTCGGATTTGGAATCCGTGGGATGATGGGCGGGCGCCGCCTCCCTCACATCTCCATCAGCCGCGCGGCCTCGGCGGCTTCCAGCTTGGCCTTCTCGATGGCGTCGAGGAGGACGCTCCAGGAGCCGGTCTCGAAGCCGTCCCGGGCGAGCATCACGCCGCGGTGGTCGGCGCAGATCAGCAGCCAGAGGTGCTCGGTCTCCTTGTGCTCGCGCACGTCGGTGTAGTCGATCTCGACGGGCTCGCCCCTGCCGGTATCCACGGAGAGGGAGGTGCGATAGCAGGTGACGGTGCGCTGGGATGCGTCGCCGTTGAAGCGCCGGAAGGCCTTGTACTTTCGGCGCAGTTCTGATTTTTGGAGGGTCTGCGCCCAAATGACGACGAGGATGCCGGTGAGCAGCGTCGGCACGCACAGCGCGGAGAGCACGGGGACGCGCGCCTGGAGGGCCAGGAAGACCAGCCCGAAGGCCAGGAACACGATGCCGCAGTAGAGCAGCGTCTTCTGGCGCTTTTTTGAGAATATGGCAGCGTGGCTCTCGGCAAACACCGCCTGGTCTACTCCTGAACTGTAAACCATGTACCACTCACGTTCTGTAAACATTGTACCACGTCTGCACAGTTGCGCCGCCCGCCGCAAAACGAATCGCTGCGTTCAGGGCGGGCGCCGCATCGGCGCCCCTACAAAATGGGGACCGGATTGCCACGTCACTTCGCTCCTCGCAATGACGTACAACTATGCGTTATCGTACAACGTCATTGCGAGGAGGCCATCAGGCCGACGTGGCAATCTGGTCTCCTGCATGATGGGAAATGGCGATTGAGGTATGGTCTCTCCGCAGGGGCGGCATCTCGTGCGCGGTGCGGGAAGCGGTGCGCGCGATTCCAGTCTGCGCCGCCCGCCCAAAGCATACCCCGGGAGGGGCTACCCCTCCGCCACCGCCTCGCTCAATGCCTCCCACAGCTCATACAGCGCGTCCAGCTTCTCCTGGGCCTCCCTGTGCTCGCGGGCGACGCGGGCGGATTCGCTGGGGTTGGCGTAGATTTCCGGCAGCCCCATCTGCCCCTCCAGATCGGAGATGGCCTGTTCGGTGGCGGCGATGTCGCTCTCGGCCTGTTTGAGCCGCTGCTTCAACGCCTTTTCCGATTCCTTCGCCAGCCGCGCCCGGCGCTTTTCCTTGTCGATCTGGGTCCGGGTCATGCCGCCCAGGGCGGCTTCCGCCTCTACGGCTTCCAGGATGCGTTTCTTTTCCAGGTAGTCGTCGTAATTGCCCAGGTATTCCATCGCGCCGTCCGGGCGCATTTCGATCACCTTCGTGGCGACCTTGTTGATGAAATAGCGGTCGTGGCTGACGGTGAGGATCGTGCCCTCGAAGTCCTCCAGCGCACCCTCCAGCACCTCGCGGCTGTCCATGTCCAGGTGGTTTGTGGGCTCGTCCAGCAGCAGCAGGTTGTCCTGCTTCAGCATCAGCTTCGCCAGGGCCACGCGCCCGCGCTCGCCGCCGGAGAGAGTGCCCACCGGCTGGAACACATCGTCGCCGGTCAGCAAAAACAGCGCCAGCACGCCGCGGATGCGGTCCATCTCCAGACGGGGAAAGTCGTCCCACAGCTCGTTCAGCACGTCCTTGTCCGGGTGCAGCTGGGCCTGCTGCTGGTCGTAGTAGCCCAGGTCCACGTTGCTGCCGAAGGTCACCGTGCCGTGGTCGGCGGCAAGCTGCCCCGCGATGATGTTGAGCAGCGTGGTCTTGCCCACGCCGTTCGGGCCGATGATGGCCACCCGGTCCCCGGCGCGCAGGTGCAGGTCGAGGTGCTCGAACAGCGTGCGTCCCTCGAAGCCCTTGGACAGGTCCTTCACCATCAGCACGTCGTCGCCGGTGCGCCTGCGGGCCGTGAAATTGAAGCGCACCTTCTGTTCGCTGACGGGCTTTTCCAGCCGCTCCAGCTTTTCCAGGCGCTTCTCGCGGCTCTCCGCGGCCTTGATGGATTTCTCCCGGTTGTACATCCGATAGCGGGCGATGATGGCCTCCTGGCGGGCGATTTCCACCTGCTGCAGCTTGTATTCCTTCAGCTGGCGCTCCAGGTTCGCCTGTCGCTGCACGGCAAAGCGGTCGTAGTTGCCCTGGTACTGGGTCAACCGCTTCATGGAAAGCTCGGCCATGCAGTCGCACACGGAATTGAGGAAATAGCGGTCGTGACTGATGACCAGCACCGTGCCGCGATACTTCTTCAACGTCTCCTCCAGCCACTGGGTGGAGGCGAGGTCCAGGTGGTTCGTGGGCTCGTCCAGCATCAGCAGGTCCGGCTGGGTCAGCAGCAGCCGCGCCAGGCACAGCCGGGTCTTTTCGCCGCCGGAGAGCAGCGAGGCGGGCTGCGTCTCCCGCCCCCGGGCGAAGCCCAAGCCCGCCAGCACGCCCTGGATGCGGCTGGGCCACTCATAGCCGCCGGTGTCCTCAAAGCGGTCCGTCAGGCGGGTATAGGCGTGGGAGAGCTGCTCGAAGGCGGCGGGATCGTCGTGCTTTTCTGCCATCTCGGCCTCCATCTGCCGCAGCCGCGCCTCCATCTGCCGCACCGGCTCGAACACGCGCTCCAGCTCCTGCTGGATGGTCAGCTCGCTCTGGATGTCCGCGTCCTGGGTCAGCATGCCCACCGTCGTGCCCTTCACCAGCGCGATCGTGCCGGAATCCGGCTCCATCGCGCCGCTGATCAGCTTGAACAGCGTGGACTTGCCGCTGCCGTTCACGCCTACCAGGCCCATGCGCTGGCCGGTCTGCAGCGTCAGGTTCACGTCCTTTAAAACCTCGTTCATCACGAAGCTCTTGTTTACGTTTTGAAGCGTCAGAAGTATCATACAGCATTCCTCATAAGGATTTCTCGCGGGCGCTCAGAGCGGCACGGCAGACCCGTCATCCGGAGCGGTGCGAAGGATCTTTTTTCATGACCGTCATCCGAACGCCGGTGTCCTGGATCAGCAGATCGCCCTTCATCTGCCATAGCACCCAGGCGGTATAGAGGTCGCCCGCCGAGCCGGACAGGTTGGAGATCTGAACGATCCAAAGCGGCCAGAACCATTCGCCCGGCAGGCGCGCGATGGCGATCTGCAGCGCCGCGCCCCACGCGACCACCGGCGCGAGGGCGGTCAGGATGTGACTTTTCCTGTCGAACCACACCGTGCTGCCCGCGTAGGCGTAGGGCAGCTTCAGGCCGTACTTCGGCGGCACGCCGCTGAGCGCGAACATCACGACGCCGTGGGTCAGCTCATGCAGCGGGATGTAGAGTATCAGCGCCGCGCCCAGCGATAGCCAGCCCCACCAGACGGAGTTCATGAGCCGCCAGGACGGCTCGACCGGCGCGATCAGGAACCCGACGGCCGTCGGTACGACGATGAGCGCCAGCGAAAGATACACCACGAGCTTCATCTGTCGGCGGCTTCGCATGAAATCCAGGTTTCCGGCGTAGCGATAGCCGCGGGGGAGGGTTTTGCAGTTCACGAATAGCGCCTCGCTGTGTTGGTATTCCGGTTTCGCCGTCCGGGGCGGGCGATTACTGATTCCACCGTCCGCTCGCCCCGCAGGGCAGCACGCCGCCCTCGGTGACGGGCAGCACGATCTCGTCGGCGGCGACCTTGCCGCCGCGCTTCCTCGCCACGGTCATCGTCAGCATGTTGTCCAGCACGGCGGGCTGCAGGCCTGTGGTGTAGCTGTTGATCAGCATGAACAGCGCGTCCTCCGCCAGCACCTTCTCGCAGGCACTGACCAGGCCGTACAGCTCGTTCTCCAGCTTCCAAACCTCGCCGCCGGGGCCGCGGCCATAGCTGGGCGGGTCCATCAGGATGCCCTGGTAGGCATTGCCACGGCGCTCCTCGCGCTGCACGAACTTCAGCGCGTCGTCGATGATCCAGCGCACGGCGGTCTCGTCGATTTCGCACAGCCTGCGGTTTTCCCCGGCCCACTGCACCATGCCCTTGGCGGCGTCCACGTGGGTCACCTTTGCCCCGGCCAACGCGCAGGCGCAAGTGGCCCCGCCGGTATAGCCGAACAGGTTCAGCACCCGGATCGGGCGGTCGGCGCTGCGGATCAGGCCCGCCATCCAGTCCCAGTTCACGGCCTGCTCCGGAAAGAGCCCCGTGTGCTTGAAGCCGGTGGGGCGCACGTAGAACCGCAGATCGCCGTAGCGCACCGTCCAGCGCTCCGGCAGCTTCTTAAAGAACTCCCATTCGCCGCCGCCCTTCTGGCTGCGATGATACCAGGCGTCGGCCCCTTCCCACAGCGCCGGATTCTGCTTCGGCCAGATGGCCTGGGGGTCCGGGCGGCGCAGGATCACGTCGTCCCAGCGCTCCAGCTTCTCGCCGTCACCGGTGTCGATCACCTCATAGTCGTTCCATTCGGACGCAATGTACATATGAATACACCTCACTATTATACATTATAATGCTTTTCGGTCCGCCCTTCAATCAACTTTGTATAAATTCAACGTCCCCTTGCAACCTTTTCAACCTTTGGATTGTATTATAGGTGAAGGGACCTTCAACGAAAGGCATGTGAGCAAATGAGACGACCCGTTTCCGTTCTGGCAGAGCGCTGGGGCGACAGCCTGTATCGGGCGGCCTTCGCCGTCTGCCGGAACCCCCAGGACGCGGAGGATGTGGTTCAGGACACGCTTCTGGCCTATTTCAGGAGCGACAAGCAGTTTGAATCCGACGAACACATCCGCGCGTGGCTGATTCGCGTGGCGGTGAACAAGGCCAAGAACGCCACGGTCTGCTTCTGGCGGCGCAATCGCCGCAGCCTGGAGGACTATATGGACGCGCTGACCTTCGAAGACGAGGGCGACCGCGACCTCATGGACGCGGTGCTGCGCCTTCCGGAGCGGTATCGCATCGTACTGCACCTGTTTTACTACGAGGATTATTCCATTAGGGAGATCGCGGCGCTGTTGAACCTGGGCGAGGGCGCGGTGAAGAGCCGCCTGAGTCGGGGAAGGCAGCAGCTTCGCAAAACGTTGACGGAGGAGTGGGACGATGAACAATCGTGAGCGGTACAAGCGGGCGTTTCAGGCGCTTCATGCCCCCAATAATGAATGGTTGGAGGCAGTCAACATGGACAGGAACAGTCAGCATACAAGGTTTTCCCTTTCCCGTCGGGCGGCGGTGGCCGTGATGATCGCGGTGCTTCTGGTGGGCTCGCTCTCGGCGGCCTATGCCGCGGACCTGGGCGGGTTCCGGCGCATGGTCACGCTGTGGTTCCACGGACAGGCGACGGACGCCCGGGTGGAGGTCTACACCGGGGAGGATGGCGGCGTGGACGTGGAGTACGCCTCTGAGGGCGACGAGGAGGGCAGCCCCGCGCCGGCCAGCTATGTCGTCACCTGGAAGGATGAAAAC
This sequence comes from uncultured Eubacteriales bacterium, assembly GCA_902799045.1. Classification (GTDB taxonomy): domain Bacteria; phylum Bacillota; class Clostridia; order Christensenellales; family Aristaeellaceae; genus UBA2862. The sequence continues at coordinate 75,241 of CADBZH010000020.1, read as the reverse complement.
GGCGAGGAGCGCCAGATGATGGGCGGCGGCGTCGCGATGGAAGCCGACGGCACCGAGCGGCCGCTGACCATGGACGAATACGTGGAGGAGTTGATGGGCGCCGGGGCCGAGCTGGTCGAGGTGAACGACGAAGGCCGCGTCACGCTCTACTGGTACGACCAGGCCGTGGACATCACCGACCGATTCGAGGACGGCGCGTGCCGCCTGACCCTCACCCACGGGGACGAGACGATGTACTTCACCGTCATCGACGCGGGCGACGGGGCCTACAATGTCAGCGCCTCCGAGGACGGGTACGTGGATTAGGGTATTGCAGCCTTCCCGGAGGGGAAGGCTGATTTGTCAGAACGCAGCCTCTAGACGCTTCGAACAGATCCTTCGCTGCGCACAGGATGACAGGGACTTTGACTCGCTGTCATCCCGAGCGGGGCGAAGGATCTTTTGCGCATGACTGGCGGACTGCATATCGCCCATTTCCCGGGCTTCCGTGACGGGCCAATCATTTGCCCTGCATAAAAATTCCTTACAGGGGTAGATTGTTAAGAAATAATGTGTTATAATATCTTATCAAACAGATTCTACGGAGGGCGCGCATGAGAATCGGCATCCTGGGGGGCACGCTGGACCCCATCCACAACGGGCATATCGAGATCGCCGTCCGGGCGATGGACGTGCTCGGGCTGGACGGCGTGATGCTGATGCCCTCCGGCGACCCGCCGCACAAGCCGCGCGCCACCGACAAGGCCGACCGGCTGGCCATGGCGAAGCTGGCCGCCCAGGCCCATCCGGGGCTCACCGCCAGCGATATCGAGATCGGCCGCGGCGGCATCACCTACACAGTGGACACCCTCTCGGCCCTGGCCGTGGAGCGGCCGGACGTGCGCTGGACCTACATCATCGGCGCGGACACGCTGAACACGCTGGAGAACTGGCGGGAGTTTCCCCACATCGCGCGCCTGTGCGATTTCGCGGTGATCAACCGCCCCGGCTGCGACGTGGAGCTGGCGACGCTGCGCGCGAACGCCATCACCGCCTGCTATGACACGCGGGTGACGATGCTGCCCCTCAGCGGGCCAACGCTCTCCTCCACGCGGATCCGGCGCCAGGTGGCGGCAGGGGAGGACATCTCCGCCAGCGTCCCGGCTTCGGTGGCGGATTACATCCGGGAGCACGGCCTGTACCTGTGCGATTTCAACGAACGGCAGATCCTGGACCGGCTGAAGGACACGCTGACGCCGCACCGCTTCACCCACACGCTGGGCGTCGCCGACACCGCCGAGCGCCTGGCCCCGATGTGCGGCGTGGACCCCCACAGGGCGCGACTGGCGGGGCTGCTGCACGACTGCGCGAAATCCATGCCGCTGGAGGAGATGCGCTCGCTGGTGATCGAACACCTGCCGGACCTGGACAGCCAGGAGCTGGAGACCCGCCAGATCCTGCACGCTCCCGCCGGGATGATCCTGGCGCGGGACGCCTACGGCGTGCGCGATCCGCAGATCCTGAGCGCCATTCGCAAGCACACCGTCGGGGCGGGGGATATGTCGCCGATGGATGCGCTGATCTACGTGGCGGATTTCATCGAGCCCGGCCGGGAATCGTTCCCGGGGCTGGAGAAGGCGCGGAAGCTGGCTGAAAAGGATGTCTACCGGGCCATGCTCTGCTGTGCGGAGCTGACGGCCAGACACCTGCGCGCCCGGGGCCAGGACGTCCATCCCAGGACGCTGAACCTCATCAGCGCGTTCACACCGGAGGAATACGAATAAATAACATCACTTGAAGGAGGCGCGAGACATGATGGATTCCAAGGCGTTGGCAGGCAAGATCGCCGAGATACTGGACAACAAGGGCGCGACCGACATTCAGATTCTAGAGGTGGGCCACATGACCTCCATCACCGATTTCTTCGTGGTCGCCAGCGGCCGCAACGTGCAGTCCGTGCACACGCTGGCGGAGGAAGTGGAGGACAAGCTGGCCGAGGAGGGCATCGACCCCCGCCGCAAAGAGGGCAAGAACGGCGCGCGCTGGATCGTGCTGGACTATGCCCACGTGATCGTGCACATCTTCCACCCGGAGGAGCGCCAGTACTACAACATCGAGCGCCTCTGGCAGGACGGCAGCAATCAGGAGCCGTATCCGGAGACCTGAATAGGGAGTGCATGAGCGGAGCGTGACTAAACGCAGAATTAACTTGACGCTTCGCGTATAAATGGTTAAGATTTAAATAACGCAATGATGGGAGACAAGTAAGCCCCTCTCAACGCATGAAGAGAGCCGCCGGCAGGTGCGAGGCGGTTGCGCGGGTCGGCTGAATACACCCCGGAGCGGCGCGCTGAAAACCCGAAGGGGCGATTAGGCGGCGACGGGCGCGCCCGATACAGCGCGTGGGACTGTGAAGGTCCCTCTGAGGGCGCCTGCCGCAAGGCGGCGTCAAATAGAGGTGGTACCACGGGTTTTCATCCCGTCCTCTGCGTTTGCGGGGGACGGGATTTATTATGGAACTTTATGAACTGGAGGCCGATTATCATGCCAATTACCGAGATTCTTGAGAACAACGCCAGAAAGTATGGCTCTGAGATCGCGCTGGTGGAGATCAACCCGGAGGTGCGCGAGGATCGCCGGGTCACCTGGAAGGAGTACGAGCTGATCGAGCGCGGCGCTTCCGAGGAATTCCGCCGGGAAATCACCTGGAGCGTGTTCAACGAAAAGGCGAACCGCTGCGCCAGGCTGCTGATGAGCAGGGGCATCCGGAAGGGCGACAAGGTGGCCATCCTGATGATGAACTGCCTGGAGTGGCTGCCGCTGTATTTCGGCATCCTCAAGACCGGCGCGCTGGTGGTGCCCATGAACTACCGCTATTCCGCGGATGAGATCCAGTATTGCGCGGACCTGGCGGACGTGGACGCCATGTTCTTCGGGCCGGAGTTCATCGGCCGCGTGGAGGAGAGCATCGACAAAATGCCCCGGGTGAAGCTGCTGTTCTACGTGGGCGACAACTGCCCGACCTTCGCCGAGAACTACCTGCACCTGGCCTCCAACCAGCCCAGCGACGCCCCCAAGGTGCCGCTGACCGACGAGGACGACGCAGCCATCTACTTCTCCTCCGGCACCACCGGCTTCCCCAAGGCCATCCTGCACAACCACGAGAGCCTGATGCACGCCTGCAAGACCGAGCAGAAGCACCACGGCCAGACCCACAAGGACGTGTTCCTGTGCATTCCGCCGCTGTATCACACCGGCGCGAAGATGCACTGGTTCGGCTCGTTCCTGATGGGCGGCAAGGCCGTGCTGCTCAAGGGTGTGAAGCCGCTGACCATCATCAAGACCGCCGCCGAGGAGAAGTGCTCCATCGTGTGGCTGCTGGTGCCGTGGGCGCAGGACATCCTGGACGCCATCGACCGCGGCGAGATCAACCTGGACGACTACGACCTGTCCGCCTGGCGGCTGATGCACATCGGCGCCCAGCCGGTGCCCCGCAGCCTCATCAAGCGCTGGAAGGAAAGGTTCCCGAACCACCAGTACGACACCAACTACGGCCTGTCCGAGTCCATCGGCCCCGGCTGCGTGCATCTGGGCGTGGAGAACATCGACAAGGTGGGCGCCATCGGCATCCCCGGCTATGGCTGGCAGGCGCGCATCATCGACGAGCAGGGCAACGACGTGCCCCAGGGCGAGGTGGGCGAGCTGGCCGTGAAGGGTCCCGGCGTGATGACCTGCTATTACAAGGATGAAAAGGCCACCGCCGAGGTGCTGCACGACGGCTGGCTGTGGACCGGCGACATGGCCATGCGCGACGAGGAGGGCTTCATCTACCTCGTGGACCGCAAGAAGGACGTCATCATCACCGGCGGCGAAAACCTGTATCCGGTGCAGATCGAGGATTTCCTCCGCGCCCACAACGACATCAAGGACGTGGCCGTCATCGGCCTGCCGCACCCGCGCCTGGGCGAGATCGCCGCGGCCATCATCGAGCTGAAGCCCGGCGCCACGACCACCGAAGAGGATATCGACAAGTTCTGCCAGGCGCTGCCGCGCTACAAGCGTCCCCGCCGGATCATCTTTGCCGACGTGCCGCGCAACCCCACCGGCAAGATCGAAAAGCCGAAGCTGCGCGAGATCTACGGCGCGAAGCAGCTGGTGGCCGAGCAGGTGGAACGGTAAGCCGCCGACGCGACAGCCATCCGCACAGATCTCTCGATTTACCTCCAGTAAACCTTCGAAATCTGCAAGGCCACCTGCCGAAAAATGCACTCGCAGCCTCGATGCTCCAATTAATCATCGTCTACTTAAAGGTTCGCTCAGAGACCAGCGAAAGGGTTTGATGGGATATGAGTCAGAGAGAACACAGGATATACAATCCGGCGATGGAGTGCATCAGCCGGGACGAATTGCACAAGATCCAGGGCGAGCGCCTGGCGGCGACGGTCAAGCGGGAGTATGAAAACGTGCCGGTCTACCGCGAGCGCATGGACGCCGCCGGCGTGAAGCCGGAGGACATCCGCAGCGTGGAGGACCTTCAGTATCTGCCCTTCATGGAAAAGACCGACCTGCGGGATTACTATCCCTTCGGGCTCCTGGCCTCCCCGCAGGAGGAGATCGTGCGCATCCACGGCTCCTCCGGCACCACCGGCAAGCCCATCGTCTCCGGCTACACCCGCAACGACGTGGATGTATGGAGCGAAATGATGGCCCGCACGCTCACCGCCGCAGGCGCGACGAGGGGAGACATCGTGCAGGTCACCTACGGCCTGGGGCTGTTCACCGGCGGCTTCGGCGCCTATCAGGGCGCGGACAGGATCGGGGCCATGGTCATCCCCATGTCCAGCGGCAACACCCAGCGCCAGATCATGATGATGAAGGACCTGGGCGCCACGATGCTCTGCTGCACGCCCTCCTACGCCTCCTACCTGGGCGAGACCATCCGCGAGATGGGCATCGACCCGAAGAAGGATCTGAAGCTGAAGGCGGGCTGCTTCGGCGCGGAGCCCTGGACCGAGGAGATGCGCCAGCGGATCGAGCAGCTGCTGGAGATCGACGCCTGCGACATTTACGGCCTGACGGAGATCGCCGGCCCCGGCGTGGCCTTTGAGTGCCTGGAGAAGAACGGCATGCACATCAACGAGGACCACGTGATCGCCGAGATCATCGACCCCACCACCGGCAAGCAGCTGCCCTACGGCATGCACGGCGAGCTGGTGTTCACCACCATCACCAAGACGGGCATGCCGATGATGCGCTATCGCACCCACGACATCTGCACGCTGACCGCCGACAAGTGCGCCTGCGGACGTACGCTGGCCCGCATGGGCCGCATCGTGGGCCGCACCGACGACATGCTGGTCATCCGCGGCGTGAACGTGTTCCCCAGCCAGATCGAATCCGTGCTGGTGGGCGCGGACGGCGTCGCCCCGCACTACATGCTGATCGTGGACCGGGTGAACTCCTCCGACACGCTGGAGGTGCAGGTGGAGATGACCGAGGAGATGTTCGGCGACACCGTGGCCCACATCGAAAACGTCCGCAAGTACATCACCGCCCAGATCAAGAGCGTGGTGGGCATCGCCTCCAAGGTGAAGCTGGTCGCGCCCAAGTCCATTCCGCGCAGCGAGGGCAAGGCCAAGCGCGTGATCGACAACAGAAAGCTCTAAGGAGGTATCGCGATGTTTATCAGGCAGATTTCCGTATTCCTGGAGAACACCCCCGGCGCGCTTCGCGAGATGTGCGAGCTGTTGGGCAACGGCGGCGTGGACCTGCTGGCCCTGTCCGTGGCCGACACCCAGAACTTCGGCATCATCCGCATCATCACTTCCAACGAGCAGATCGACAAGGGCCTGCTGCTGCTCCGCGACCACGGCTACATCGCCAAGGTGAACCACGTGATCTGCGCCGGGGTGCCGGACCGGCCGCTGGGCCTGTGCGAGCTGCTGGCGCTTATCGAGAAGGCCAACCTCTCCGTCGAGTACATGTATTCCTTCATGCGCGCCTCCCACGAGGGCGAGGCCGCGCTGATCATGCGCCTCTCCAACGGCGAGAAGGCCGAGAAGCTGTTTCAGATGCACGATGTGCGGATGTTCAGCCAGGAGGAAGTCGACGCGCTGTGACGGCGCTCGCTTCGCACCCCGGCCACATCAAGTGAAACGCACAGATCCTTCGCTTCGCCCGGGATGACAGGGCCCTCGATTCGCTGTCATCCTAAGTAGCCGCTGATTTATTCCCGCACCGATTCTGCTTTCTCGATTTACCTCCAGTAAACCTTCGAAATCTGCAAGGCCACCTGCCGAAAAATGCACTCGCAGCCTCGATGCTCGAATTAATCATCGTCTACCTAAGCGTTCGCCGTGAAGGATGTCTGAGACCTGTATGCCGCTGCCGCCTTCAAGGATCCCCTTCAACAGCCGCCGATCGTCTGTAAAGGACGTGAGGCGGCTGTTTTCATACACCGCGTACAGCGTGATCGCGTCGGCGCGGGTCACGCGCAGCGCCCGGCGGGCCTCGCAGCCGCCGCCGACGGCCCAGAGGCGCGCGGGCACGGGCGCTTCGATGGGCCGGAGCTCGCGCAGGTAGGTCCGCAGCCGGGCGTCGGAGAGGGCGTGCCGCTCGTCGCCAGCCGAGGCCAGTATGAACACGGCGGCGAAGGCGGGGGAGAGGTTGAGGCGGCGCGCGAAGACCGCCGAGGCGACGGCCAGCGCGAAGAGCAGCGCCGCGACGACCCGCCCCGCCAGTATGCCGATTTGCACCGCGCGGTCGCGCCCGAAGCGTCCGCTGAGCAGCGCGCACAGCATCCGCCCGCCGTCCAGCGGCAGCGCCGGCAGCAGGTTGAACAGCATCAGCGACAGGTTGCTCTGGATCAGCGCCAGCGCCGTCTGGCCGGAGAGCGCGCGCCCGTGCGCCAGCGCGGCGGCGGTGACGAGCGCCGCCAGATTTGCCGCAGGGCCCGCCGCCGCCACCGCCAGAAGCCGCGCCGGGGCGATGGCATAGGGGTTTTCCATGCGAATCGCGCCGCCGAAGGGCATCAGCTTCAGCTGCCGGATGCCCACGCCCAGCGCCCGCGCGGCGAGCAGGTGCGCCGCCTCGTGCGCCGAGAGCGCGATCATCAGCGCCGCGATCTCCCGCCGGGCCCCCAGCAGGGCCGCCGCCGCCGGAAACAACAGCGTCAATGGGTGGATTCGCAGCCGGGTGCGGCCGATCGTCAGCGCCACCTACAGCCCCAGCCTCTCCGCGGGATCGATGGACTCGCCGCCCTGCCGCAGCTCAAAGTACAGCCCGCCCGCGAACGTCCCCAGCGCGTCGCCCCGGTTCACCGCGTCCCCGGCGGCCACCCGGACGCCGGAGAGGTTTGCGCAGACGCTTTCAAGGCCCTCGCCGTGGTCGATCAGAACGCCGTAGAGGCCGTCCGACAGCGGGCTGACCGCCGTGACCGTGCCCGCGCCTGTCGCCCGCACGTCGCCCTCGCCGGTAAAGAGTGTCCAGGGCTGGAGGGCGGTCCAGGCGTGGGTGATTTCGCCGTCCACCGGCGCGAGCATCGCGCCGCCGCCGGAGACGTTCAGAAACACCAGCGCCGAATCCGGCATCAGGTCGCGCACGAAGGTCAGCTCTCCCAGGGAATCGTCCAGGTCGATGCGCATCGTCAGCGCCTGCCTGACGCCCTCCCGCGCCTTCACCGCCCAGGGCTCGTCGAGGTTGCCCAGCGCCAGCACGCCCAGCAGCGCCGCGCAGGCGATGGCGCTGTTGCGCAGCAGCCGCTCGCCGCGGGTCAGGCGCTCCTTCGGCCTGTGGGGCCGGCCCCATCGGCGCGTCCGGCCCTTCCTTACTGAAACAATCGGTTCTTCCGGCCTCAGCTGCGTGTGGATCTGCAGCGTGCTGTTTTCAGACATAAAAATCCCTCCCGTCGCTCAAGCGTATGCGGGAGGGAGGGCGGATTAATCCCTTTTCAGCGCCAATACCCTTTCCGTCGCGGTGTGCTGGCGCTGCTGGTGCTGGCGCGAGCGCATCACCACGTTCAGCACCAGCCCGATGCCCATCATACTGGTGAGCATGTTGCTGCCGCCGTAGCTGACGAACGGCAAGGGGATGCCGGTGACGGGCAGCAGGCCGATCACCATGCCGATGTTTTCGACGATGTGGAACAGAAACATGGCCATGACGCCCACGATCACGTAGGAGCCGTAGGGGTCCTCGGTGCGCACGGCGAGTATGATCAGCCGCGCGATCAGCAGGATGTAGCCCACGATCAGCGAGGCTCCGCCCACCAGGCCGAAGGATTCGCAGACGATGGCGAATATGAAGTCGGTGTGGTCGTCGGAGATATAGCCCAGCGAGGCGAAGCTGCCGGGGGAGACGATGCCCTTTCCCAGGATGCCGCCGGAGCCGATGGCGATCTGGCCGTTGATGATCTGCCGCGCCTCGTCGGGGTAGGATTCCGGGTCCAGCCACATCAGTATGCGCGTGAAGCGGAAGTTGTCGGAGCTGGAGTTGTTCATGAAGTACCACAGCGGGATCATCAGCAGCGCCAGCACGCCGATGACGCCCCAGATGAGCTTGGAATTCGTGCCGGAGACGAACACCATCACGCTGAACACGGCCAGGTAGACCAGCGCCGTGCCCACGTCCGGCTGGGCCACGATCAGCACCATCGGGATGGCCACGTAGATGCCCAGCGGGATGATGTCGTGGATGGTCATGATGGGCTTCATGCGCACGCAGAACGCCTTGGAAAGGGAGATGATGATGGCGATCTTGCAGACCTCCGACGGCTGGAAGCCGCGGTCGCTGCCCCAGTTGAAGAAGGCCGTCATGCCGCCGCGGCCGGCGCGGGCCAGCAGCAGCGTCAGCGTCAGCAGGATGATCTGCGCCGCGTAGATGGTGTTGGCGTAGCGCTCGTAGAGCTGGTAGGGGAAGAAAATGATGAACGCCATGGCCAGCAGCCCCGCGCCGATCCACATCAGCTGCAGGCGGGGGTAGGTGACGGACTGGGTCTCGAGCATTTCGATCACGTTCGCGGGCTGCTCGATCACCTGGCTGGAGGTGGCCGAGAAGATGCAGACCACGCCGAACAGCGAGATCGCAAGCACGATGATCAGCAGGGGCCAGTCGAAATACTTCATCAGGCTCCTGTCAAACCGATTGTCCTTGATGTACTTGAAAAATGCTCTGATTCTTGAAAGCATTGAACAGCTTCCTTTCGGGGAGGTGTCGGAGGACGGGAGCCTCTCTGACCATAATCGGCTCTGGCAACATGCGCGGCAGAGCCGCAGGAGTTTTTGTGAAGGAAAATCTCATTTGCCCGAAACAAAAACTCCTTCCATGCAGATTTGCCGGCCGGAGTTTTGAGACTGTTTTTACTGCGTTTGGCCTTTTGAAGAAACAGTATCAAAACTCAAGGCAAATCTGGAGGGGGTGGCAGTGGCGGGGGAGCTTACTCCCCCGTCCACAATGTCTATTCCGCCAGGCTGAATTCCGTCGGCACGGTGAAGCTCTCGCTGTGCTGCAGGGAATCCAGGTAGTAGGTGATGACGGGCTTGATGGCGTAGGCGGAGTAGGCGCCGGCGTAGCCGTTCTGCACATAGCAGACCACCACGATCTTCGGGCTGTCCGCCGGGGCGTAGGCGACCATCCAGCTGTTGTTCTCCACGTCCAGCTCGGTTCTCTGGGAGGTTCCCGTCTTGGCGGCGATCTTGTACTTGCTGTCCGCGAAGTACTTGGCGGCGGTACCGCCGGCCACCTCGTCCGTAACGTCCTCCATGCCGGCGCGGATCGTGGCGAAGTAGAGCGGGTCGCTGTCGATCTGGTTGGCGACGACCGGCTGCTTTTCCAGCACCACGCTGCCGTCCGGCGCGATGATCTTGTCCACGATCTGCGCGTCGTACACGGTGCCGCCGTTGACGATGGCGCTGACGTAGCGCGCGACGGCCACGGGCGTCACCTGGGTGATGGACTGGCCGATGGCGCACATGATGGTCTCGTTCGGGGTCCAGTAGATGTCCGCCAGGTAGGTAACGAAGGTGTTGACCATGTAGTGGCTGGAGATGTACTCGCGGGGCAGGCCGATGTCATATTGCAGGATCTCGCGGATGGGCTGGTACCACTGCTCCTTGGTGTTGTAGCTGATGGCGATCTTCATCAGGTCGCTCAGCGCCTTTTCCAGCACCTCGTTGGACACGTTCATCCTTCTGTCGGAGATGATCTCCTCCAGCGTGGTCTTCATGGCCGTGTAGGTCAGAAGCGGCTTGGCCGTGTTCTGCCAGGTCACGCTGTTTTCCGGGTCGTACAGCATGTGCTGGTTGCCCACGAAGCTGGTGGCCTCGCCGGGCAGCTCGATGTTGGTCTTGCTGGTCAGGCCCAGGGCCGCGGCCCACTGGTACAGCCGGTCGATGCCCAGCCGGTAGCCCACCGTGTAGAAGTACATGTTGCAGCTGTTCTTCAGGGCCTTCTCCAGGTTCTGGTTCTGGTGATCCTCCGGCGTGGAGGTCCAGCACTTGGCGGGACGGTCGGCGTTGGTTTCGGTGAAGCCCTCGGCGCGGTCGTTGATGATCTCGTCCACGGTGATCACGCCCTCGGTGAGGCCGCCCAGCGCCGTGCACATCTTGAAGATGGAGCCGGGGGCGTCCTTGGAGCCAATGGCGCGGTTCAAAAGCGGGTTGTTGCCCTCCAGCACCGCGTCCCAGAGCGTCGGGTCCACCTTGCCGTCGTTGAACATGCTCAGGTCATAGCTGGGCACGCTCACCATGCCCAGCACCCGGCCGGTGTACGGGTCCATGGCCACCATCGCGCCGGTCTCAGCCAGGCTGATCTCCCAGCCGTTTTCCTCGTATTCCTTCAGGATGTCCTCGTTCTCGCGCAGCCAGTGGCCCCAGCGCAGCGAATCCTCCTGGATGCCGTGAATGGTCTTGATGGCGTCCTCCAGGCGGCTGGCCATGTAGGCCTGCAGATCCACGTCGATGGTCAGCACTACGGAGTTGCCGTCGGTGGGCGCGCTGTAGGAAAGCTCGCGCACGGCCTTGCCGCGGGTGTCCACCTCCACGGCGCGGGTGCCCTGGCGGTACTTGATGTAGGGGGAGAGCTGGTCCTCCAGCGAGCGCTCCACGCCGTCGGAGCCGATGTAGGCGTCGTTGGGGTAGCCCTGGTTCTGGTAGCTTTCCAGCTGCGAGGAGGAGATCTTGCTGGTGTAGCCGATCACATGGCAGGCGGTTTCGCCCTGGGGATAGACGCGGGAGGAGCTCTCCTCCACGTCTACGCCCAGCAGGTCCAGCGAGCGCACCTCGATCTCGGAGACGGTCTCGTAGCCCACGTCGTAGGCGATGGTGACGGGCGTGGGCTTGAAGGCGTTCATGCGGCTCTCCTGCCACAGCGCCAGCACCTTGACGATCATGCTCTCATCGGCGTCCGGCCCCAGCACGTCCAGCACCCTGTACTTCTGGACCAGCGTCCGATACAGGTCCTTCTCGTCCACCTTGGTCAGGTAGAAGTTGCTGCGCCACTGGTTTTCGCGGGTCTGCTCCACGGCGGCGCTGTCCGAGCCGCTGTTGAAGCGCCAGACGCCGTCCTCATCCTTTTTCAGCCAGAAGTCGTTCACGGTGGACTTGCCGTTGGATTCCACCAGCTTGATCACGTCCACCAGCGTCTGGGTGTAGGCCAGTCGGTCGGCCTCGCTGTTCTTCAGCGGGTCGCGATAGAAGGTGACGTTGAAGCTGCGCCGGTCGTAGGCCAGCGGCACCATGTTGGTGTCGTAGATCGTGCCGCGCATGCCGTAGAGGGTGATCGTCTTGGCGGAGCGGGTCTCGGCGCGCTCGGTGTAGCTGTCACCCCTGGCCTGGATCATCCAGTTCAGGCGGATAAAGAACGCCGCGAACACCAGCACCAGCAGGCCGGAGAGGATCAGCATGCGCTTGAAATAGGGCTTCAAAAGGATTTCACCTCCTTGTGGCGGGTGGGGATGCGCCCGCGATCGCCGCCCAGCAGGATGGCGTAGGCCAGCGGGCGGAGCAGGATCGTCAGCGCCGTGCAGATCAGGGCGCGTACGGCGATGTTGCCAAAGTAGGCCAGCTGTAGCTCGGCCGTGTTGAAATACTGGATCACGAACAGCGTCACCTCGCCCAGCGTGTACAGCACAAACACCCACACGCCGCGCTGCAGCCGCTTTTTGCGGGCCACGCGGCGGCCGGAGCGCAGGTGCTCGCCGGGATTATAGAGGATCAGGCCGATCAGGAAGCCCACGGCCATGAAGAAGAACGTCATCAGCCCCAGCGTGCCGGAGGTGATGTCGATCAGCAGGCCGCCGATCGTGCCGTAGAGCAGCCCGCGCATGCGGCCCATCAGCATGCCGATCAGAAATACCGCCACCACCGTCAGCGGGATGGCGTACACGCCGGAATACACGATGGGCAGGACCGTGGTATCCAGGATCACGGTCGCCAGTATCATCAGCGCGGGGGCAAGTCTTCTAAGCAATATCAGACCCTCCAGAACGCATTCTTACCGGGGCATGGGGGCGCTTGCGCTCCCGTCCACACAGCCTCACTCTTCCCGAACCCACTCGTCCTCCGGCAGGGTTTCGAGGATCTCGACGGTCGCGTCGGCGGAGGGATAGCTCCAGGTTTCCTCGGCGGGCGTGGGCGAGGGGGTGGGTGTGGCGTTCGGCGCGGGAGTGGCGCCGGAGCCGGTGGGCCGGGCGGCGCTGGTGACGACGGGCAGGGCCTCGTCGTTGTCGGTCTCGATGACCTCGCGCAGCACGAACACCTCTTCGATGTGTCGGAAATCCACCGAGGGCGTCACCACGGCGTAGCTGCCGTCGCTGCCCGCGTCCATGGACACGGCGGTGACGGTGCCGATGTGCAGCCCCTTGGGGAACAGCGAGTCCGTGCCGGAGGTGATGACCGCGTCGCCGGGCATGATGCTGTTCAGGTTGGGCAGGTAGTAGACGAAGCACTGGGCGTCGCTCGACGAGGCGGCCACGCGCCCGCGCATGATGCCGTTGTCGCGGGTGCTCTGCACCATACAGGCCACGGCGCTTCGGGAATCGATGATTGCGATCACCTTGGCGTAGTTCATGCCGGCCTCGTAGACGCGCCCGATCAGGCCGTCGCCGTTCACCACGGACATGCCGGCGTTCACGCCGTCGTTCTTGCCGCGGTTGATGGAGAAGGTTTCAAACCACTGGCCCGGCTCCCGGGCGATCACCCGGGCGAAGATCGGGTCCAGCGCCTCGTAGCGGCTCCTGGCGTCCAGCGCGTTTTGCAGCCGCTCGTTCTCACGCACGGCCTCCTGGGCGCTTTGCAGCTGCAGGCTCAGCTGCTGGTTTTCAATGGACAGGGCCTGGTAGTCCGCCTCCAGCTTGTCAAAGTCCCGCCAGCGCTGGGTGAATTGGCGCACGCCGTTGGCCGCGCCGGTGAACACGCTCTGGATGCGGCTGAACAGCGAGCCGATGCCGTTTTCGGCGATGGAGATCTCGCTGGAATTGCGCAGCACCAGGAAGAACACGATGGCGGCGACCACCAGCAGCACCAGCACGGAAAACAGCACGCGCCGGCGGGCGAGCCGCGTCCGGCGCTGCTCCTGCGCCGATCGCCGCGACCGCTTCTTCGCGCTGGGCTGCTTCTTTGGAGACTTCTTGCTAGGCATATCTCGGTAACTCCCTTGGGGAAGGATGGAATGTCAAATCTCAATGAGGCATCCGCTCTGCTCGAAGCGGGTCATCAGCCGGTCGCTGGCGGCGATCATGCAGCAGCCGAGGGCCACGTCGTCCTGCGGGTTCTCGTCGATGGTGACGCGCAGCCCCAGCACCTCGCCCAGGCGCTCGCTCAGCCCCTCCAGCAGCGCGCCGCCGCCGGACAGCCACAGCCCCTGGGGCAGGATGTCCTCCGCCAGCTCCGGCGGGATGTTCTCGAAGGCGTCGCGGATGTTCTCCACCAGCGTCTCCAGCGGGGGCTGGATGGCGTTGTGCACGTCTGCGGCGGTGATCTCCACCGTGTTCGGCTTGCCGCTGGCGGCGTCGCGCCCGCGCAGCGTCACCTTCGTGCGCATCAGCGAGGGGGAGCGCACCGCGCTGGCCAGGTCGATCTTCAGATCCTCCGCCGTGCGCTGGCCGATGATCAGGCCCTTCTCCCGGCGGATGTAGCGCATGATGGCCTCGTCCAGCCCGTTTGAGCCGGTGCGCAGCGTCCGCGCCGCCACCACGCCGTTCATGGACACGATGGTCACCTCGGTGGTCGCCCCACCGATGCAAACCAGCAGCGAGCCCCGCGGCTCCTCGATGGGCACGCCCGCGCCGAGGGCCGCCGCGACGCTGGAGCGCACCATGGCGCTGCGCCTGGCACCCGCCGTGCGCACGGCGTCCTCCAGGGCGGTCTGCTCCACGCGGGTGCAGCCCTGGCTCATGGAAACCACCAGCCGGTTCTTCTCCAGCGCCCGGCGCTTGCCCAGGGCCTTGTCCGCCAGCCGCTGGATCAGCGCCGTGGTGAGCTCGACATTGCCCACGGCCCCGTCCATGATCGGGCTGATCAGCGCCACGTCCTTGGGGGTGCGGCCCAGCATTTGCCGGGCGTCGCGGCCCACGGCCAGGATCTGGTCGGTGTCCTCGCGCAGCGTCAGCACGTAGCTGGGCTCCCGCAGGACGATGCCCTCGTTTTCAAGACAGATCGTCAGGTTGGCGGAGCCCAGGTCGATGCCCACGCCGCCGGTAGAAAAAACGCCCATTGCTTGCCTCCGTAGTTGTCGATGCGCTGGCGGTATCGCCGACGCTCGGTGACTCCTTGCAGGGGCGGCATTGCGCCGTCCGTCGGGTAAGTTCGCTGCGATTGGCTTGGGCGGGCGGCGCAACGCCGCCCCTACAGCCGCAAGGTGCACGCCCTGTCAATCTACAGAAATTGCTTCAACATTTCTCCGACTTCCTCCGTCGGGAAGCCGACCACGTTGTCAAATTCGCCGTCGAGTCGTTCGACGAACGCGCCGGCGCCACCCTGGATGGCGTAGGCCCCGGCCTTGTCCATCGGCTCGCCGGTGTCGATGTAGGCGTCGATCTCCTCGGGGGAGAGGGCGCGGAACGTGACGCCGGTGCGCACGGTGCGCGTTTCCATCTTCCCGGTCTGCGAATCGATCAGGCACACGCCGGTGAACACCTCGTGTTCCCGGCCGGAGAGCGCGTTCAGCATCCGGCGGGCGTCTTCCCGGTCCTCCGGCTTGCCCAGCGGCGCGCCGTCCAGCGAGACCAGCGTGTCCGAGGCGATGATCACGCCGCGGTCGAAGCGCTCTGCCGCCGCCCGGGCCTTGCGCTGGGCCAGCGTGTATACGATATCCCGCGCGTGGCCGGTCACGTGCTCGTCCACGTCCGGCGCGCACACCTCAAAGGTATAGCCCATCTTTCCGAGCAGCTCCCGCCGTCGGGGGGAGCCGGAGGCCAGGATCAGCGGCCTTGGCGTGTTGTCTGTCATGGTTCATCCTCGTCAGCGCATAATACTACATTATATACCATCAAACATTATACCACACATTTTCGCCGAATAAAAGCAATTCCCGGCTTTGACCGGGAATTGTCACGAACATATTACACACAGAAAACAAAGCGGTCCCTTCATTGAAACCCGCAGGGCGGGGATGACGCGGCCGGTTCACGCTGCGCGCAGAGCTTTCGCTCCGCACAGGAGGATGGCGAATCGAAGCCCTGCAGGAAACGCCTACGCGGCCTCCTCGATCCCGAAGCCCGACTTCAACAGGTCGTCTATGGCCTGTATGATCTCGGGGTTGTTGTAATTCATGCCGTCCCTTCCGTAGATCATCGCATAGGCGAAGTTGTCGGCCAGGGTCTCCTCCGGGTCGATGACATAGCCGGTGTTCCTGCCGAACACGTCCCAAAAATTGGCGGCGTCGTCCGCGGTATACAGGGTGGCCGGATCGTCCACCGGCACCAGGCCGGTCACCATGTCGTCGAAGAAGGAGTCTCCCGGCTGCTCGAAGGCCTTTGACGTGGTGTACAGGACCACGCAGTCCTGCCTGGCGCCGTTGATCTCAAAGGCGGCGAAGGAATTGTGATGCTCCACATCCGGGTTGGAAATGATCCGCGCCTGGATCTCCGGGGCGAACGCAAAGTCCTCATCCATGATGGTGAAGCCCAGTATGTCGTACATCGCCGCGCGGAAGTCGGGGTGGTTGCGGGTCAGACAGTGGAACAGCTCGTGGACGACGATGGTGTCGAAGTATTCCTGAACCTCCGGCGTATCGCTGAAGCCGTATTCCATGATGGCTTCACCGAGGTAGATCTGCGTGCTGTGGGTGTAGGCTGCGGCGCCGCATTCCTCGAGCATGGTGGTCTTGGAGAACGCGATATCGTCCATCGGCGGCAGCGCGTAGCCTCGCTCGGCGCAGATCTTTTAAATCTGAGCCATTGACTCGTCGATCCGCGCCTTCTCGGCGTCGGTGAAGTCCAGGGTCTGGGCGGCGGCAAAGGCTTCCAGCTCCTCGAGTGTGGCGTCCAGCTTCTGCAGGCGGTAGTTCAGGTCGTTCTGGTTCAGGTTGTCATAGTAATCCCGGTTGGAGAGCAGCAGTCCGGCCGCCTCGTTGGCGTCGGCGAAGCGATATCCCAGCGCCGTGGGTTCGGCCAGACAGGCGGGAAGCAGCAGCGCCATGCAGAGCGTCAGGACGAGGAACTACTTCATGGATACAACCTCCTGTTTGAATTGAGAGTGGAGAATGGAGAACCGGAACGGCGCCGGGCGCGGAATGACCCTGGGGTGCCTTCCGTTCCCGATGCTTCATTTCCGGTTTATTTTCCGATCAGCTCCGTCAGCAGCTGGTTGCTGCGCCTGAGGAAGTCCACCATGCGGTCGGCCACCAGGGGCTGGCGGGCCATCTCGGCCAGGTCGGCCACCTGGGCGCAGACGGTCTCGGTGTGCTCGTTCGCCTCGGCGTCCTTGAGCCACTTCACCAGCGGGTGCTTGTCGTTGAGCACCAGCGTGCGCTTTTCCGGCAGCTTCATGTCCGCGCCGCCCCAGCGGCTGGACATCTCGGTGAAGCGGCGGTTCTGCTCGTCCACGGTGATCATGGCGATCAGGGCGTCGTCCTTGAACGGCTTCAGCTGCACGTCCACCTGCTCGTCGGCCATGGCCTTGCGGAACAGGCCTTCCAGCTTCGCCCGGGCGTCCTCGCTCACCTCGCCGTCCTCGGTCAGGCTGTCGGCAGCGGCGTCCACCCGCTTGAAGGAAACCTTCGCGTCCCGTTCGGTGTACTCCAGGAAGCTGATGAAGTTGTTGTCGATCAGCGTGTCCAGCAGGATGACGTCGCGGCCCTGGTCGGTGTACAGGCGGATCATCTGGGCCTGGCGCTTCTCGTCGCTGGCGTAGTAGACGGTCTTGCTCTCGTCGCCCTCGCAGTTGTCGTTCAGGTATTCCTCCAGCGTCACATACTTGCCGCCGGTGGTCTTGTAGATCAGGGCGGGCTTCACGCGCTCATAGAACTTCTCGTCCTTCATGCAGCCGTACTTCACGAAGGGATGGATGTCGTCCCAATAGCGCTGGTAGTCCTCGCGCTTCGTGTTGAACTCGCTCACCAGCCGGTCGGCCACCTTGCGGGTGATGTAGGCGGCCATCTTCTTCACGTAGCCGTCGTTCTGCAGGAACGAGCGGCTCACGTTCAGCGGCAGGTCCGGGCAGTCCACGCAGCCCTTCAGGAGCAGCAGGAACTCCGGGATGACCTCCTTGATGTTGTCCGCCACGAACACCTGGTTGTTGTACAGCTTGATGACGCCCTCGCTGGCGGTGAATTCGTTCTTGATGCGGGGGAAGTAGAGGATGCCCTTCAGGTTGAACGGGTATTCCGCGTTCAGGTGGATCCAGAACAGCGGCTCCTCATAGTCGTTGAACACCTTGCGGTAGAATTCCCTGTATTCCTCGTCGGTGCACTCGTTGGGGCGCTTCATCCACAGGGGGTGCGTGTCGTTGATCTGCTGCGGCTCGGCGGGCTTCTTCGGCTCCTCGCCCTCCTTGGGCGCCTCGGGCTTGGTCACCTCGCTGACGAAGATCGGCACGGGCATGAACGCGCAATGCTTCTCCAGGGTCGAGCGCAGCGTCCACAGGTTCAGGAAATCCCTGTCAGCCTCGTCGATGTAGAGGGTGATGGCGGTGCCGCGCTCCGCACGGTCGGAGGGCTCGATCTCGTATTCCATGCCGTCCTCGCTCGTCCAGCGGACGGCCGGGGCGTCGGAATAGCTCTTGGAGTCGATGACCACCTTGTCGGACACCATGAACGCGCTGTAGAAGCCCAGGCCGAAGTGGCCGATGATGCCCGCGCCCTCGCCCTTGGAATCCTCGGTGTACTTGGTGATGAAGTCCGTCGCGCCGGAGAAGGCCACCTGCGCGATGTACTTCACGATCTCCTCCTCGGTCATGCCGATGCCATTGTCGATGAAGGTGAGCGTGCCCTGCTCCTTGTCGGCGATCACGTCGATGCGGTCCGGCGCGTCGTCGGCCTCGGCCTGGCCGTTGTTCACCAGCCAGCGATACTTGCTGATGGCGTCGCAGCCGTTGCTCACCAGCTCGCGCATGAAGATGTCTTTATCGGAATACAGCCACTGCTTGATGACCGGCATGATGTTTTCAGCGTTGATGGAAACGGTTCCCCTGGACATATCCTTTTTACCTCCGTTCGGGTTGTGGTTTAAACTGGGTTTACAACCCCTATTATAATCTGAATCGGGGGGATGTCAAGTAAAATCTGGCACTCAGTTAAAAAGAGTGCTAACAAATTTGTGGTTGCAACCCTGAATCTATAGAACTCTACCATCGGTTGCTTGCAAATGGCGGTAGAATATGCTATAGTGTTCCCGAGCCAAAGCTCAGACAATAAAGATATCCGTGTGAATGGAGGCGGAAGATATGATTGACAACATCGCGGTTGGAAAGACCATCGCAAAGCTCAGGCAGAACAAGAACATGACCCAGCAGCAGCTGGCGGCGGCGTTGAACGTATCGCATCAGGCCGTTTCCAAGTGGGAGACGGGCGCGGCCCTGCCGGACGTGCAGACCCTGATGGCCCTGACCCGGCTGTTCGGCATCACCATGGAGCAGCTGCTCAACGGCGAGGTGCCGGAGGACCGCATCGAGTCGCCGAAGCCCGCGTCCCCCTTTGAGGAGCCGATCCAGAATATAGGAAACTTTGTCAACAACATCGTCACCGGCATCTTCAAGCCCCAGCCGAAGCCCGACGCGGCGGAAAACGAGGACGCCGAAGCGCCCGTCACCGAGCCGGAAGCGGCGGACGAGGCCGACGCGCAGGCCGACGCGCAGGCCGACGCCGCCGAGGACGGCGCCGCTTGCGACGGGGAGACCGAGGAATTTGACGTGCAGCGGCTGTTGCAGATGGCGCCGTTCATGAGCAAGAGCGCCGTGGACGAGCTGCTGCTGGAGAACAAGGCGAAGCTGACCGCCGAGGACATCGGCAAGTTCGCGCCCTTCGCCAGCCCTGAGTGCATCGAAAAGCTGATCCAGAACAGCGACCAGCAGATCAACTGGGACGTGCTGCGCAAGGTGGCGCCGTTCCTCAAGCGCGAGGTGGTGGACAAGCTGGCCAAGGCCGCGGCCAAGGGCGGGCAGTACGTCAAAAAGGGCGTGGAATCCACCGGCATCAACACCGAGGACCTCGGCAAGGCCGTGCAGGACGTGGGCCAGAAGATCGGCGCGGGCCTCGAGTCCGCCTTCCGCAAGGCCACGAAGCTGGGCGGCGACGTGGTCAACGGCGTCTCCAACACCCTCAACGACCTGATGGAGAACAGCCGCGAGCGCCAGAACCGCGCCGACGCGCTGCGCAGGGCCGCCTGTGAGCGGGCGCTGGCCGACGAGAAGTGGGACTGGCTGGCGGAGCACATCCCGGAGATCCGGGACGAGGCCCTGCTGCGGGAGATCGCCCAGAAGGCCAACGGCCTGGGCATGCACGACTGGGTGCTGGAAAACCTGAACGGCTATGCCGATACGCGCACCATCGACGCGGCCATCGAGGCCGGCAACTGGGGCTGGCTGGGCGACCACGTCTGGCAGTTCGAGGACGACCTTCAGGAGAAGATCGCCCTGGCCGCCGCGAAGCAGGAGAACTGGCAGTGGCTTTCCACCTATGCCGAGCAGATCTCGCTGGAGAACTGCGCGGATGAGATCGCCATCGCCGCCTATCGCGCGGAGGCCCATGTGCTGGCCAGGCAGATCGCCGAGCGCTGCATGACCGATGAGCAGCGGGAAAAGCTCGCCGACGCCGCCGTGGCCGCCGAGGATTACGAGTACCTGCAGCAGCTTTCGGAGCTGTTGCGGCCGGAGTACATCGGCAAGGTGCTCCTCGCCAACGCCCAGCAGCAGAAGTGGGAGCTCGTGGCCCGGTTCGTCGGCACGGCCGACCACGAGAGCGTGGCCCAGATGATGGAGCTGGCCATCGCCGAGGGCAACTTTGACGCCATCGACATGCTGGACGAGCACCTGTGAGCGCTGTGTGACCGCTGACAGCGGCTGCCGGAGAACCGGATCGACCACCGACCCTTTGGGTCGGCGCGGCGATCCGGTTCTTTCCGTTCAGGATGCCCATCGCTGACGCGGATGAGGCCGTTGGCCTGCGCAGCAAAGGATGCCGCCGTGGATTCCGGACACGGAGAACGCATGAATGACGAATCGTGAATGAAATGGCATCGCTTTATCGCGTAGGGGCGCCGCATCGGCGCCCCTGCGACAGATGGATTTCTCCCCCTGTGTCAGCATTTATTTGGATTATTGTAATGCTATTGTAACCCGTGCGTTTGCCCTGTTATTTACGGATTTATAAGGTTGCGTCAAGACCGGGATCATGCTATAATGTATATTGAATTAATATCTTCGGAGGCGTATCTTGGAATCCAGACAGGTTGTTTCCGCGCCGAAGGGCAGGATCGTGGGCGACGTCGCGCTGGCGCTGTTGATCGGCACTCTGCTGCCGATCGTCGCGGTGCTGCAGGTTTCGATGCTGCTGCCAGTGCTGATGCTCTGCGGGCTGTTCGCGGTGTGGCTGAAGGCCCGGACGGGATGGGTGTCGGCGCTGACGCTGATCACGGCGACGCTGGCCTCGTCGGCGTTCTTCCTGGGCATGACGCTGACGCTGGCGATGGCCGCGGCGGCCGTGCTGCCGGCGCTGTGGGTGATGCGGGGCGTGGCCCTGAAGCAGCCCTTCTTCGACCAGCTCCGCGGCGGCATCGCGGCCTTCGGCCTCGGCCTGGTGGTGGCGCTGGGCATCGCGTATGTCAGCTTCGGCGGCAGCATGGTGGCCCGGTTCACGGACCTGCTTCGCGCGGAGTTTGCCCGGATGCCCGATTCGGCGCTCCAGCCCATCGTGGACGCAATGAACTCGGCCTTCACGATCAGCGGCGTGCGCCTTGCCGGGGAATACACGGTGGAGCTGTATCGCGCCCAGCTGACGGGCGTGTTTGACCTGATGCAGCAGACCTACGCCAGAATGCTGCCGGGGGCGCTGCTTTCCGGGGCGCTGCTGTCCGGCGTGTTGAGCGTGCTCTGGGGCAACTGGACGATGGCGCGCCAGGGCATGGCCACCAACGAGAGCTTCCAGGGCATGAGCCGCTGGTTCCTGCCCGGGCAGATCAGCCTCGGCGCGCTGGCGCTGCTGGCGATCAGCTTCATACTCACCGCCAGCGGCTACAGCGCCGGCGCGACGGTGTTCCAGACGGTGACTCAGCTGGTGGGCGCGATCTTCGTGATCCAGGCGATGGCGTCGATGGACCGGCGGATGCTGCGCGCGGGGCGTACCCTCACGCGGCGGCGCGTGCTGCTGGCGATTACGGCGGTGGGCTCGCTGCTGATGCGGGAATTCGCCTTGGTGTTCGCCGTCGTCGGCGTGCTGTCGGCGCTGTTTGGTTCCCGCGGGGCGCTCAAGCGCCTGACGGGCGGGGAAGAGGACGATCAATCGGATCGGCACGATCCGCAGGAATAGGAGGACGTTGACATGAAGGTAATCCTGCTTCAAGACATCCAGGGCACCGGCAAGAAGGATCAGATCCTGGAGATTTCCGACGGCTATGCCCGCAACTATCTGTTGCCCAGAAAGCTGGCGAAGGAGGCGACCGCCGAGGCCGCGAACGCGCTGGAGAAGAGCCGCGGGGCGGACAAGCATCGCGAGGAGGTGCGCCGCCAGGAGGCCGAGAAGCGCGCCCGCGAGCTGAAGGGCAAGGTCGTGCAGCTGACGGTGAAGGGTGGCGAGAACGGCAAGCTCTACGGCTCCGTCACCAACGACCAGATCGCCAGCGCCCTCAAGGAGCAGCACGGCATCGAGATCGACAAGCGCAAGCTGGAGCAGGAGGAGCCGATCAAGAAGGAGGGCCAGGCCTTCGTGACCCTGAAGCTCTATCCCGGCATCTCCACGCGGATGATCGTGAACGTGACGATACAGGGGAAATGAAGAATGGATAATGGGGATGGCCCGCTTTTCATTTCCATTCTCCATTAACGCCGATACAGAAGGTGCCTTATGGAACAGTACATACCTATGTCCGACGCGGTGCGCACGCCGCCGAGCCACCCCGAATCGGAGCGCAGCGTGCTGGGCGCGATGCTCAGGTCCCGCCAGGCGGCGCAGATCGCCGTGGAGAGCCTGCGGCCCGACGACTTCTACGACCCGGCCAACCGGGAGATATTCGCCGCCATGAAGGCCATGTCCGACGAATCCCGCCCGATCGACCTGGTGACCCTCGACGAGGAATTGACCCGTCGGGGCCGTTTGGATGCCGTCGGCGGCGCGGCCTATCTGATCGAGCTGAGCCAGGGGGTGCCCTCCGCCGCGAACGTGCAGGCCTACATCCGCATCGTGGACGAGAAGGCCACGCTGCGCCGCCTGATCGCCGCCGCCGAGCAGATCCTGCAGGACAGCTACGCCGGCCAGAAAGAGAACGCGGAGATCCTGGAGGGCGCGGAGAAGGCCATCTACGACATCACCATGCGCAAGGGCGGCGAGGAGCTGCAGCCCATCCAGCCGGTGCTGATCAGCACCTTCGAGAAGATCGAGCAGCTGGTGAAGAACCACGGCCGCATCGAGGGCGTGCCCACCGGCTATACGGAGCTGGACGACCTGCTGACCGGCCTGCATCCCGGCGAGCTGGTGCTGGTGGCGGGCCGACCCGCCATGGGCAAGACCTCCATCGGCATGAACTTCGTCGAGAACGCCGCCATTCGGGCGGGGAAGAAGGCCGCCGTGTTCTCACTGGAGATGCCCGCCGAGCAGCTGGCCATGCGCATGATGTGCACCGAGGCCCGCGTGGACATGCAGCGGGTGCGCCGTGGCGCCATCGAGGACGAGGAGTGGGGCAAGCTGGCGGACGCGCTGGTGAGCATCGGCCCCGCCTCCATCTACATCGACTGTACCCCGGGCATCACTGTGCCTGAGGTCCGCTCCAAGGCCCGCCGCCTCCAGCTGGAGCACGGCCTGGACCTGATCATGATCGACTACCTCTCCCTGATGACGGCCACCGGCAAGAACGGCAGCCGCCAGGAGGAGGTTTCCCAGATCTCGCGAACGCTGAAGGGCCTGGCGCTGGAGCTGGGCGTGCCGGTGATCGCGCTGCAGCAGCTGTCCCGCGCCCCCACGGGCCGCGCCAACCATCGGCCGCTGCTCTCGGATATCCGCGAATCCGGCGCTATCGAGCAGGACGCCGACGTGGTGATGTTCATCCATCGCGAGGATTACTACGATCCCGAGACCCCCGACAAGAACATCGCCGAGCTGATCATCGCCAAGCAGCGCAACGGCTCGCTGGGCACGGTCAAGCTCGGCTGGAAGGGCGAGTATACCTGGTTCATGGATCTGTCCGCCAGGGCGAAGGAAGCGGTTTCGAGTGAGTGAGGAGCGAGGAATGGGATTCCTTCATCCCATTTTTTCATTCAGCTTTCGGTACACCGCCGCCATGAACGGCTCCTCCTTGTTCTCCGCGGCCTCGTCGAGCGGCATCCACCGAACGGCGCTGTTCTCGTCGGGCTTGGGCCGAATGGGCTGGGCGTCGTCGGCCTCCAGCAGGTAGGTGACGTTCAGGTGCAGGTGCGCGGAGACGATCCTTCCCCGCTTGACGTGGCTGAACACCGGCAGGATCTCCAGGGAGTAGATGCCCACATGAACGGGGCGGATAGCTTCGACACCGGTCTCCTCCCGGGCCTCGCGCAGGGCCACCGCCAGCAGGTCGGCTTCCCCGTCCGCGTGGCCGCCGGTCCAGGACCAGGTCTGGTAGATGTTGTGCCAGGCCATCAGCGCCTTGTCCCGCGCGGGATTCACGATCCAGGCGGACGCTGTGAAGTGGGCGATGGGGTTCTCCCGCGAAAGCGGCGTCTCCAGGTGGTCCAGGGCATAGAGCAGCCCCTCCCGGTCCTGCGCCTCCCGGGCGTCACAGGGAATGTACGCCTCGATCTGGCTGCGGAGCTCTTTCATAAGTATCCCGCCTTCCTGGGCAACTCCCTCAGTCACACTTCGTGTGACAGCTCCCTCGGAGAGGGAGCCTGAATGGGAGATTGGATTGAGGGCCCCTCCCGGAGGGGGGGCTGTCAGGCGAAGCCTGACGGGGGGAGTTATTCACAGTATATCCCACGAACCTGATCATTTCAACCCGCAATATGGAGGTTTTCCCATGAAGCGCGTCATCACCTACGGCACGTTCGACCTCTTGCACTATGGCCACATCAACCTGCTTCGGCGCGCCAGGGCGCTGGGCGACTACCTGATCGTGGCCCTGTCCACCGACGAATTCAACCGCGTGGAGAAGAACAAGAAGTGCTATTTTTCCTATGAGGAGCGCAAGCTGCTGCTGGAATCCATCCGCTATGTGGACCTGGTGATCCCCGAGGAGAACTGGGAGCAGAAGCGCACCGACGTGCACCTCTATCGCGTGGATACCTTCGTGATGGGCGACGACTGGGTCGGCCGGTTTGACTTCCTGAAGGAGGAGGGCTGCGAGGTGGTGTACCTGCCGAGAACGCCGGAGATCTCCACCACGCAGATCAAGCAGGACTTGAACAGGCAGTAAGCGTTACGACAGAGGCTGTCCCAAAACGCTGTCCAAATCCATCCCCGTCGTAGAGGCGGCATTCTTGCCGCCGCGGACGCCATGAATGGCGTCCCTGCGGTTGGGTACATGCGCTGGACATCTGTTTTGAGACAGCCTCTTTTCTTATACTACAGCTTCTTCATCATATACACCAGGCTGCGCGTGCTGCCGTCCTTCAGCATCACGGCGTCGGGGTGCTCGGCAATCTCCTTGAAGCCCATCTTCTCGTACAGGCCCCGGCCGCGCTCGTTGCCGCCGATGTACTCCAGCTCCAGAAGCATCACGCCCCGCTGGCGGGCGACCTCCTCCATGGCGCGGAACATGGCCGTGCCGATGCCCTGGCCCCAGAATTCCCGGTACAGCGCGATAGCGACGGAGGCCTTGTGGCGGTACTTGATCTGCGTGTTGAACTGCAATTCGCAGTTGCCCGCCAGCCGTTCGCCGATAAAACAGGTGAGAAACAGGCTGTTTGGATTGGCGTTGAAGCCTTCCAAAAATGAGCGTTCACTTTCCACGGTATAGCGGCTGCATTCCTCCGGGTAGCGCAGCACAAACTCCGTCTCCGCGGCGGTGTCGGTGAGGTATTTCACCATTGCCGCCGCGTCGTGCTCCGGGTCGGCGTTGCGCAGCACGGCCTCCCGACCGTCCTTGAGGGTGAAGGTTTTGGATTCGTATAACATATGGATACCTCATATAGGATTTGTTGCGCAACTACAATCCCTCCGGCCATGCGGGCCGCCTCCCTTTACACAAGGGAGGCTTTGGACGCGATTTCCCGATGGGCTCCCCTGTGTAAGG
This sequence comes from uncultured Eubacteriales bacterium, assembly GCA_902799045.1. Taxonomy (GTDB): domain Bacteria; phylum Bacillota; class Clostridia; order Christensenellales; family Aristaeellaceae; genus UBA2862. Next base: position 49,416 of record CADBZH010000020.1, on the reverse strand, counting down.
GGAGCTGTCTGCGCAGCAGACTGAGGGGTTGTCGAACTTGGCTTACAGCTTGTTTCTCTGGATCTTGCCGCTGATGGTCTTGGGCAGCTCGTCGCGGAACACCACGATGCGGGGATACTTGTAGGGCGCAGTTCGCTTCTTGACGTAGTTCTGGATGTCCTTCTTGAGTTCCTCGGTGCCCTCGATGCCCTTGGTGAGCACGATGGACGCCTTGACCACCTGTCCGCGGATCTCGTCCGGCGAGGCGGATACGCCGCACTCCAGCACGTAGGGCAGCTCACGCCGCACTCCAGCACGTAGGGCAGCTCCATGATGACGCTCTCGATCTCGAACGGCCCGATGCGGTAGCCGGAGGACTTGATCACGTCGTCGGTGCGGCTGACGTACCAGTAGTAGCCGTCCTCATCGCGCCAGGCCATGTCGCGGGTGTGGTACAGGCCGTCGTGCCACACGGTGTCGGTGGCCTCCTGGTTGCCGTAGTAGCCCATGAACAGGCCGCAGGGGATCTCCCTGTCCGTGCGAATGACGATCTCGCCCGGCTCGCCGGCCTTGACGGGATTGCCGTTGGCGTCCACCAGGTCCACGTCGAACATCGGGCTGGGCTTGCCCATGGAGCCAATCTTCGGCGTGGTGCCCGCGAAGTTGCCCAGCACCAGCGTGGTCTCGGTCTGGCCGAAGGCCTCCATGATGGACAGACCCGTGATCTTCTTGAAGAGGTTGAACACCTCGGGGTTCAGGGCCTCGCCGGCGGTGCAGGCGCAGTGGATGCTCGACAGGTCGTACTTCGAGATGTCCTCGCGGATCAGGAAGCGGTACATGGTCGGCGGGGCGCAGAAGGTGGTGATGTTGTACCGAGCGAACATCGGCAGGATGTCGTGGGCGTTGAAGCGGTCGAAGTCATACACGAACACGGCGCACTCGTTCATCCATTGCCCGTAGAGCTTGCCCCACAGCGCCTTGCCCCAGCCGGTGTCGCTGATGGTGAAGTGCAGGCCGTCCGGCTCCACGCAGTGCCAGTAGTGGGCCGTGATGAAGTGGCCCAGCGGGTACATGTGGTTGTGCATCGCCAGCTTCGGATAGCCGGTGGTGCCGGAGGAGAAGAACATCACCATCGGGTCGTTGCCCTTCGGGGATTCCTCGGTGCGCGCGAACGTGGAGCGATAGCGCAGGTATTCCTCGTCGAAATCGCGCCAGCCGTCCCGCTTGCCGCCGCAGAGGATGCGGGTCGTCACGTAGGGGCAGGTCTCGAAGGCCTCCTCCGCGTGGACCGCGCCATCGCTGTCGGCGGTCATGCAGATGGCGGTCACGCCCGCGGTCTCAAAGCGGTATTCATAGTCCTTCTTCAGCAGCTGGTCCGTGGCGGGGATGGCCACCGCGCCCAGCTTGTGCAGCGCCATCATCACCACCCAGAACTGCCAGTTGCGGCGCAGCACCAGCATCACCCGGTCGCCCTTTTTGATGCCCAGGGCCTTGAAGTAGTTGGCGGCGCGGTTGGACTTGCGGCTGATGTCCTCGAAGGTGAAGCGCTGCTCGTTCATGTAGCGGTCCACGTGCAGCATCGCCAGCTTGTCGGGCTTGCGCTCGGCCAGCCTGTCCACGATGTCGAAGGCGAAGTTGAAGTTCTCGCGATTCGGGAAGTCGATGTGCAGCAGGTGGCCCTCGCCGTCCTCGTCCAGCTCCACGAACTCGTCGTACACCATGTGCTGCTTCGGCAGGCGCACGGGCATGACCGCCTCCACCAGCTTCTCCTGCTCGGTCTCCTCGCCGGGCAGCACCACGGCCACGAAGGTGCAGTCCCTGCCGCCGGTGGCGATCTCGCCGTGGGGGGTGGAGGAGTCGTAGTAGATGCTGTCGCCCTCTTTGAGGTGCTCCACGTGGTCGCCGATGCGCACCAGCAGTTCGCCGGAGAGGATCAGGTCGAATTCCTGGCCGGGGTGGGCGTGGGTGTGGATGGGCTGGTTCTGCAGCTCCTCGGAATAGCTGTAGGTGACCCAGAAGGGCTCGGCGATCTTTCCGGAGAACAGCGGCGCCAGGTTGCTGATCTCGATGCCCTCCTCGCGGGCGGTGATGGTGGCCTCGCCCTTGCGGGTGACAGTGTAGGAGCGCAGGTTGGCGCTGCGGCCCTCAATCAGGTCGGTGATGTCCACGCCGAAGATGCGGGCGCAGTTGTGGATAAAGGTAAAGGGCAGGTCGGCCTTGCCGGCCTCATAATCCATGTAGGTCTCCACGTCCAGCTTGGTCTGGTCCGCCATGTAGACCACGCTGTAGCCGGCGATCTCGCGCAGGGCGCGGATTCGGGTGCCGACCTCAAAGAGCATGCCCTTGGTGTCCGTCATGTTCATTGGAAACTACCTCCTCGATTCAGTGGGTGCGGGGTCAATCGAATCATTCCTCCGTGACAGGGGCGAAGCGGTCGCATGAAAAAAACCCGCCTCAAACGAACGCTTGCGCGTTCCTTGAGACGAGTCGCAATCAACCCGCGGTACCACTCAAATTGCACGTTGCCGTGCCCCTTCAGGCTCCATCAAGCCCTAAGCCTTTACGCAGCTTTCACGGGAAGCGTCTACTCAGTACCTTCGCCCTCGAAGGCCTTTCGCGCTTCCGGCTCGGAAGGGATGGGCTTGTGAGCAACCTGTGTCCGGCCTTTCAGCAGCTGGCCGGCTCTCTGCGCACCGATTGGCTCCGCCGTCTTCGTCATCGCCTTTGGCAATTATTCGATTGCGGTTATTCTATCACTCCGACGGGCATATGTCAAAGCATTTGCGCGTTAAATTTGTATTGCGTTCGGCTTTACACGCGAATATTTTGTAGGAATTGCGGGAAAATGTTCGGATAAATCCCGCCGGACCGACTTGACAAGCGGCGGCAATGCTGATAGATTTATAGAAACATAAGTCCGTGAGATGCGAGGCGGAGACCCTTGACGATCTACTATCAGCTCAACGGCGGCTCCGGGGACGTCAATCCCGTGGAGGCCAGGCAGGACGCAAGCGGCGCGATCCGCTTCCGCCATCCCGCCGCGATTCCCGTTCGCCCGGGCTGGCGCTTCATCGGCTGGATCTGCGGCGGGGACGCGGCGAACCATCCGCTGGAAGGCGCGGGGGAGTGGACGGCCGCTCCCTGCAATGAGCTCTCCATCGTCTACGTGGCCCAGTGGATGCCGGACGTTCACCCCCGCTTCGCGCCCTACCTGTCGGCCACCCTGTACCGGCCGGACGGCGCGCTCTATGACGCGGTGGAGGGCCAGTGGCGGTGCGTCCAGCGGGCGGACAACACCTACTATTGCCTGCACAACTGGTACAGCGGCGCCGAGGGCTTCACGGGCATCGCCCCGGGCTCCGGCTACGCGGGCTTTCAGGCCTGTCGGGGCAAGGGCGTCGCGATCCTCTCCCTGTGGAACACCGATCGCGGCAGGCCCACCGTGGAGTTCGCCAAAAGCGGCGCCGTGGCGGAGCCGTTCGGCGGCGAGGGCAGCGGCGTGCACGTGCTGACGGACTATCCGTGGCGGACCGGCGTGTGGTACACCATGCGCATCCAGGCCCGCACCGTGGGTCGGCGGACGGTGTACGAGCAGTGGGTGAAGGCGGCGGACGGCGGCTGGGAAAAGCTGGCGGCGATCGCGTATCCCGCGCCGAAGCTGGGCTTCTCCTGGGACTGCTTCTTCCTGGAGGACTGGCAGGGCGGCAACGCGATGCGCGGCTGTCAGCTGCGCGGCTACTATGCCCGGCGCGCCCTCTTCGGGCGCTGGCGGTCGCTGGACGGCTATGAGATCCGAAACCACCTGCCGGAAAACGGCGCGCAGAACGTGCGCTTCGATTGCGATTTCAGGGGCCTGAATGCCGACACGGTGTATCTTCGCTCCGGCGGCGACGGCTTCAACGCCGCGGCCCCGGCCCTTCCGGCCATCCTGCGGGTGAAGCAGGATGGCAAGCCCCGGGAGACCGGCTTTTTGGACTGAGGGGAGGAGAGGCGCATGGAGCCCTTCAACGGCATCCGTGAACCCGACCGGCGGGTGATGGTCGTCACCGGCCACTACGGCGGCGGCAAGACGGAGTTCTGCGTGAGCCTCGCCATGGCGCTGGCCCGCTCCGGCTTCGGCCCGTATCGGCGGCTGGCCCTGGTGGACCTGGACATCGCCAACCCCTACTTCCGCTCCCGCGAGCGCCGGGAAATGCTGGAGAGCGCGGGCGTCAGGGTCTACGGCAGCGCCTACGAGCACGAGATCACCGCCGAGCTGCCTGCCCTGGGCGCGAACATCCGCGCCCCGCTGGAGGACGCGGACTGCCGCGTCATCGTCGACGTGGGCGGCAACGATTCCGGCGCGGTGGTGCTGAACCAGTTCGGCAAGTACTTCGCCCCGGAGGACGCGCTGTTTTTGATCGTCGTCAACGCCAACCGCCCCGAGACCCGCACGCTGGAAGGGGCGCTGGAGCACCTGCGGGCCATTGAACTGAAGACCGGCCGGAGCATCGACGGCGTCATCAACAACTGCCACCTGCTGCGCGAGACCGACGCCGCCTGCGTCGAAAAGGGGCACAGGCTGTGCGAGGTCCTCTGCCGGGAGACCGGCAAGCTGCTCTGGTGCGACACCTACCCGGCGCCCATCGTCCCCGCGAGCGAGGTGGAAGGAAAGTATAAACACCTGCTGCCGCTCGGGATGTACATGCGGCCGAGCTGGATCGACAAGTGAGTCAGAAGTGAGGGGCCAGGAGCGAGGGCGCCTCGATTCCTGATTGGTGCCGTGTACCGCTGGAATGTGTCTTTGAAACAACCCTTCAGTCACCTGCGGTGACAGCTCCCCGTGCACAGGGGAGCCAGGGCGGCAGGATTCCATAGCCTCCCTTGTGTAAAGGGAGGTGCCGACGAAGTCGGCGGAGGGATTGTCGGGAATGATCCGTCGCACGGTACCGGATCAACTCTCCACGATAAAACGTGAGCTTGGCGCAACGCGCCATTCGCTTGATACAAGGAGGCAACGTTATGGCAAGAAGGTTCAAGGTCATCTTTGACCGCGAGCGCTGCAAGGGCTGCGAGCTGTGCAAGAGCTTCTGCCCGAAGCAGATCATCGCGATGGACACCCAGGTGAACACCAAGGGCTACTGTCCGGCGATGATCGTCGATCAGGCGCAGTGCATCGGCTGCGCCAGCTGCGCCACGGTCTGCCCGGACTGCGCGATCGAAATCTACCAGCTGGAGGAGGGGGAAGCATGAGCGAAAAGGTATTGATGAAGGGCAACGAGGCCTTCGCCGAGGCTGTCATCCGCGGCGGCGTGCGCTTCTATTTCGGCTACCCCATCACGCCCCAGAGCGAGATCCCGGAGTTCATGAGCCGCGAGCTGCCCAAGCGGGGCGGCGCGTTCCTGCAGGCCGAGAGCGAGCTGGGGGCCATCAACATGGCCTACGGCTGCGGCGCGGCGGGCGGCAACGGCTTCATCTCCTCGTCCTCGCCGGGCATCGCGCTGATGCAGGAGGGCATGAGCTTCCTCTGCGGCGCGGAGGTGCCGGTGACGCTTCTGAACGTGTCCCGCGGCGGCCCCGGCATCGGCTCCATCCAGCCGGGCCAGGCGGACTACAACCAGGTCACCCGCGGCGGCGGCAACGGCGATTACAGGATCCCCGTGTTCGCACCGGCGTCGATCCAGGAGGCTGTGGACATCCTCTACGAGGCCCCCGCGATCGCCGACAGGTATCGCAACCCCGTGATGGTGCTGGCGGACGGCCTGATGGGCCAGATGATGGAGCCCGTGACGCTGCCGGAGGCGAAGCACGCCTTCACCAGCGAGGAGATCTCCACCGCCAAGCCCTGGGCCCTCTCCGGCTCCGAGAAGGGGACCCGCAGCGTGGTGAAGAGCCTGCGGCTGCAGCCGGAGGTGCTGGAGCAGCACGTGGAGCACCTGTTTGAAAAGTACGCCGTCATGGAGAAGGAGCTGGAGCGCGTGGAGTGCGAGGGCCTGGAGGACGCCGAGGTGGTGTTCGTGGCCTTCGGCACGATGGCGCGCCTGGCGAAGGAGGCCATGGAGCTGTTGGAGGCCCAGGGCATCAAGGCGGGCATGATCCGCCCGATCAGCCTGTGGCCCTATCCCTACAAGGCGTTCGACGCGATTTCCGACAAGACGAAGGCCGTGATCTCCGTGGAGCTGAGCATGGGCCAGATGCTGCAGGACATCAACCTGGGCGTCAAGGGCCGCGTGCCGGTGAAGCTGATCCACCGCGTGGGCGGCATGCTGCCCACGAGCCTGGAGGTCGTGGAAAAGACGAAGAAGATACTGGAGGAAGTGCGATGAAACCTGTATTCAAAGTCACAGAGGGCATGCTGCCCGTCAGCACCAGCTATTGCCCCGGCTGCACCCACGGCGTGGCCCATCGCATCATCATGGAGACGCTGGATGAGATGGGCCTGCTGGGCAAGACGCTCGGCGTCGCGCCCATCGGCTGCTCGGTGGTGGCGCACCAGTTTATGAACGTGGATATGTGCGAGGCGGCCCACGGGCGCGCCCCGGCAGTGGCCTCCGGCATCCGCCGCGTCCATCCGGACAAGGTGGTGTTCACCTATCAGGGCGACGGCGACCTGGCCTCCATCGGCATGGGCGAGATCGTCCACGCTGCGGCGAGGGGCGAGAAGTTCTCCACGTTCTTCATCAACAACGGCATCTACGGCATGACCGGCGGCCAGATGGCCCCCACCACGCTGATCGGCCAGCGCTCCACCACGTCGGTGGACGGCCGCACCCGCGAGCAGGCCGGCATGCCGCTGAAGATCTGCGAGCTGCTGGCGACGCTGGACGGCCCGGCCTACATCGAGCGCGTGGCGCTGGATTCCCCGGCCCACATCCGCGCGGCGAAGAAGGCCGTGCACAAGGCGTTTGAGGTGCAGCTGGCGGGCAAGGGCTTCTCCTTCGTGGAACTGCTCTCCACCTGCCCGACGAACTGGGGCCTGACCCCGGCCGACGCCATGAAGCGGATGCGCGAGGAAGTCGCGGCCTACTATCCGCTGGGCGTCTACAGGGAAGCGGAGGTGTGATTATGGCGACGACAAAGCTGTTTTTTGCCGGTTCCGGCGGCCAGGGCGTGCTGACCATGGGCCAGATGCTGACCTACGCGGCCATGTACGCGGACATGAACGCCACGTGGCTGCCCTCCTACGGCCCGGAGATGCGCGGCGGCACGGCCAACTGCACCGTGGTCATCAGCCCGGAAAAGCCGGTCAGCTGCCCGCTGATCTATGAGGCCGACGATGTGGTGGTGATGAACCTGCCCTCGCTGATCAAGTTTGAATCGCTGGTGAAGCCGGGCGGCAACCTGTTCGTCAACAGCTCGATGATCGAGCAGAAGGCGACCCGGGACGATATCAACGTCTACTACGTCCCCGCCAACGACATCGCCATGCAGCTGGGCAACGCCCGCACGGCCAACACCGTGATGCTCGGCGCCCTGATGAGCGTCAGCCCGGTGGTGCCGGAGGCCATGGTCCACAAGATCATGGAAAAGACCTTCTCCGGCCGCAAGGCGCACCTGCTGGACATCAACAAGACTGCGCTGCACGCCTGGGAAACCCGGAAGTAAAACCAACGCAAGGCGGCGGGCCATCGGCCCGCCGCCTTTGTGCTGCGTTGACAGGCAAAGGGGATGGTGGTAAGATTGAGGGGACGGGAGGGAACAGCATGGTACACTTCATCGGCGCGGGCAGCGGCGCGGCGGACCTGATCACGGTGCGCGGCGCGAGGCTGCTCGGCGAGGCGGACGTCGTCATCTGGGCCGGTTCGCTGGTGAACCCGGCGCTGCTTCAGTACGCGAAGGCGGGTTGCGAGATCCACAACAGCGCGGAGATGACGCTGGAGGAGGTGCTTCAGGTGATCGAAGCCGCCGAGAGCGCGGGCAAGACCACCGTGCGCCTGCACACCGGCGATCCCTGCCTCTACGGCGCCGTGCGGGAGCAGTTCGACGCGCTCAGGGCCCGGGGCATCGACTACGACGTCTGCCCCGGCGTCAGCGCCTTCTGCGGCGCGGCGGCGGCGCTTCGGGCAGAGTACACGCTGCCGGGCGTGAGCCAGACCGTCGTCATCACCCGCGCCGAGGGGCGCACCCCCGTGCCGGAGAGGGAGAAGCTGCGCGCGCTGGCGGCCCATCGCGCGACGATGGTGCTGTTTCTGAGCGCCTCTCTGGCGCGGGAGACCCAGGCGGAGCTGCTGGCGGGCGGCTACCCCGCCGAAACCCCCGCCGCCGTGGTCTACAAGGCCACCTGGCCGGACGAGCGCGTTCTCCGCTGCACCGTCGGGATGCTGGCGAAGACGATGGCGGCGGAGGACATTGCAAAGACGGCGCTGATCCTCGTCGGGGATTTCCTGGGGGAGGCGTACGAGCGCTCCAGGCTCTACGACCCCGGCTTCACCACCGGGTGCCGGGAGGCGAGGCCGTGAACACCGCGATCTTCGCCTTCACCCGGCAGGGCATCGAAACCGCCCGGCGCATCCGGCAGAGCGTCGGCGGGCGGCTTCTGGTGCCCGCGCGGCTGGCCCGCGAGACATGCGAGACCTGCGAGGCCTGCGAGGTCTGCGAGGCCAGCGAGGTCTGCGAGACCTACGGGGACGACCTGCCCGGCTTTGTCGGCAGCGTGTTTGAATGGGACGCGCTGGTGTTTGTCGGGGCCGCGGGCATCGCCGTGCGGGCCGTCGCGCCGCACGTGCGGGACAAGCGCAGCGACCCGGCGGTGCTGTGCGTGGACGAGCGGGCGCGGTTCGTCGTCCCGCTGCTCTCCGGCCACATCGGCGGCGCGAACCGGCTGGCGGTGCGGCTGGCCGGGGCGCTGGGCGCGACGCCCGTGATCACCACCGCCACAGATGTAAACGGCCGCTTCGCCGTGGATGCCTGGGCGGCGGAGCGCGGCTTTTTGATTGCGGACATGGCGCTGGCAAAGCGCGTCTCGGCGGAGATACTGACCGGGGAGATCCCGCTTTGCGCGGACGTGCCGGTGAACAGCGACCTGCCGGACGGCCTGGTTCCGGGCGATTCCGGCCCGCTGGGCATCTGCGTGACGACCCGACTCCGCCGCCCCTTTGAGGCGACGCTGGCGATCGTGCCCCGGGCGCTGCGGGTGGGGATCGGCTGTCGCCGCGGAACGCCCCCGGAGGCCATCGACGCGCTGATCGAGAGGGCTTTTGCCGAGCACGGATTGCGTTCGGACGCCGTGCGGGAGGCCGCGTCCATCGACCTCAAGGCCGACGAGGCGGGCCTGATCGCGCTCTGTGAAGCGCGCGGCTGGCCGCTTCGGCTGTATACGGCTGAACAGCTGGCGGCGGTGCCCGGCGATTTCAGCGCTTCCGAATTCGTGAAGCGCGCCGTCGGCGTGGGGAACGTCTGCGAACGTGCGGCCATGGCCGGGGGCGGACGGCTGGTGGTTCCAAAGACCGCGGAAAACGGCGTGACCGTCGCCGTGGCGGAGATGAAATGGGGGATCGACTTTGGCGAGGCTTAGCGTGGTGGGCATCGGCCCCGGCGACTGGCGGGAGCTGACCCTGCGGGCCGTGGAGGCGCTGGAGGCAGCCGACGTGATCGTGGGCTATACGCTCTATGTGGAGCTGATCCGCCCGCGCCTGCCGGGCAAGGAATTCCGAGCCACCGGCATGCGAGGCGAGGTCGAGCGCTGTAAGCTGGCGCTGGAGCTGGCCCGGTCGGGCAGGAGCGTCGCGGTGATCTGCAGCGGCGACGCCGGCGTCTACGGCATGGCGGGCCTGGTCTGCGAGCTGATCGGCGACGCGCCCGTCGAGGTGGAGGTCGTCGGCGGGCTCACGGCGGCCACCTCCGGCGCGGCGCTGCTGGGCGCGCCGCTTGGGCATGACTTCGCCGTGATCTCCCTGTCAGACCAGCTGACGCCCTGGGAGGTCATCGAAAGGCGGCTTCAGTGCGCTGCCATGGGCGATTTCTGCGTGGCCCTCTACAACCCCGCCAGCCGCCATCGCCCGGACGCGCTCCGGCGGGCCTGCGACGCGCTGCTTCGCTATGCAAAGCCTGAAACCGTCTGCGGCGTGGCGCGAAACATCGGCCGGGCGGGGGAAGCGACGCGGCTGATGACGCTCTTGGAGCTGAGCGACTATCCGGCGGACATGTTCACCACCGCCTACGTCGGCAATTCCGCCACAAGGGTCATCGGCGGCAGGATGGTGACGCCCAGGGGGTATCGGGATGTTTGAGATCTGCATTTTCGGGGGTACCACCGAGGGACGGCGGCTCGCGGAATTCCTTCGGGGCCAGGGCGGCCGCGTGACCGTCTGCGTGGCGACGGAGTACGGCGAGGCGCTGATCCCGGAGAGCGACGACGTGCGGGTGCTCGCCGGACGGATGGACGCGGCGGGCATGGCGGCGTTCCTGGAGCAGCGCCGCTTTGACGCGGTGGTGGACGCCACCCATCCCTTCGCCACGGAGGCCTCGCGCAACATCCGCGCCGCCTGCGAAGCGGCGCATGTGGAGTACATCCGCCTTTGCCGCGGCGGGACCGGGCCCGACGGCGACGCCATCGTCGTCGACAGCGTCGAGGCGGCGGCGGATTTCCTCGCGGCCCACGCCGGAAACGCCCTGATCGCTACCGGCGGCAAGGCGCTGGCGCCCTACGCGCGCGTCCCGGATTACCAAGGCCGCCTCTGGGCGCGGGTGCTGCCGATGGCCGCGTCGCTGTCGGCGTGCGAGGAGGCGGGCTTTCCGCCCAGCCACGTGATCGCCATGCAGGGCCCGTTTTCCGTGGAGATGAACGCCGCCACGCTGCGCCAGATCCGCGCCGAGTGGCTGGTGACGAAGGATTCCGGAGACATCGGCGGGCTGCGGGAGAAGCTGGAGGCGGCGCGGCTGGCCGGGGCGAAATGCGTGGTGGTCGGGCGCCCGGAGGCCGGGGATGGCGAGGACTTTGCCGGGGTCGTCGCGAGGCTCATCGGGCGCTTCGGCCTGCGGGACGCGCGGGAGATCGCCGTCGTCGGCATGGGCATGGGCGCGCCTGAGACGCTGACCCTCGAGGCGAAAGCGGCGCTGGAGGCCTGCGACTGCGTGATCGGCGCGGCGCGGCTTCTGGTAACGGCGAAGGGCTTCGGCAAGCCCTGCCATGAGGCGATCGCGCCGGAGCAGATCGCCCGGATCATCCGCGAGCACCCGGAATACCGCCGCGTGGTGGTGGCGATGTCCGGCGACACGGGCTTTTTCAGCGGCGCGAAGAAGCTGCTGCCGCTGCTGGCGGGCCACGACGTGCGCCTTCTGCCGGGGCTGAGCTCGCTGCAGGCGCTGTGCGCAAAGCTGGGCACGACCTGGGAAGACGTGCAGCCGGTATCGCTCCACGGGCGCGAGGGCGGCGTCGTGCAGGCGCTGGGGCGCACGGGTCGGGTTTTCGCGCTGCTGGGCGGCGCGGACGGCCTGAAGCGCCTGTGCGGGACGCTGTGCGAGGCCGGGCTGGGCGACGCGCGCCTCTGCGTGGGCCAGCGGCTTTCCTACCCGGATGAGGCGATATTGACCGGCACGGCGGAGGCGCTTTCGGACGCGGCCTGTGAGCCGTTGAGCGTCGCGCTGATCGAGCATGCGCCCCGGCCGCTGCCGGTGGGCATGCCGGACGGCGCGTTCCTGCGGGAGACGTGCGGCCGGATTGTACCGATGACGAAGAGTGAGGTCCGCGCCGTGGCCGTCTCGAAGCTGCGCCTGACGGAGGACGCCGTCGTGTGGGACGTGGGCGCGGGCACCGGCTCGGTGTCCGTCGAAGCGGCGCTTCTGTGTCCCAGGGGCCGCGTCTTTGCCGTGGAGTGCCGGGAGGACGCCGCGGCGCTGATCGGGCGAAACGCGCGGCGCTTTGGCCTGAAGAACCTTGAGATCGTTCGCGGTGAGGCCCCCGGGGCGCTGGCGGACCTGCCCGTGCCGGACCGCGTGTTCATCGGCGGCAGCGGGGGCAGCCTGCGCGGGATCATCGACGCGGCGCTCACGAAGAATCCGGGCGCGCGGATCGTCGTCAACGCCATCGCGCCGGAGAGCGTCGGCGAAATCGCGGCGATCCTCGGCGAGGGGCGCTTTGCGTCGCGCGAGCTGATCCAGCTGAGCGTCTCCCGGGCGAAGCCGAAGGGCCGCGTGCACCTGATGGAGGCGGCGAACCCCGTCTGGATCGCGGCGATGGAAAATGACGAGGGAGGCGAGGGACGATGAAGGTGGCGCTGGAGCGCGTCGCGCCGATGGACATCGAGGCGCGGAGCTTTGAGATCATCGAATCGGAGCTGAAGCATCCCCTCGACCCGCGCACCGCGCCGATCGTCAAGCGAGTGATCCACACCACGGCGGACTTTGACTACGCCGACAACCTGTTCATCTCCGAGGACGCGGTGGACGCGGCGCTTCAGGCCCTTCGCGAGGGCACGGTGATCGTCACGGACACGACCATGGCCATGGCGGGCATCAACAAGGGAGCGCTGGGCCGGTGGGGCGGCGAGGCGCGCTGCTTCATCGCGGAGCCGGACGTGGCCGCCGAGGCTGCCCGCCGGGGCGTGACGCGCTCGCTGGTCTCCATGGAGCGCGCCGCGGCCATCGACCGTCCGCTGATCCTGGCCATCGGCAACGCGCCGACGGCGCTGATCCGCGCCTGCGAACTGATCGACGGGGGGCGGCTTTGCCCGCGGCTGGTGATCGGCGCGCCGGTGGGCTTTGTGAACGTGACGGCGTCGAAGGAGCTGCTGATGCAGACGGACGTGCCGCAAATCGTGGCCCGTGGCCGCAAGGGCGGCAGCAATGTGGCCGCGGCGATCTGCAACGCCCTCATCTACATGCTGGGGAGGTAGGCCATGCTGCGCTATACCATCACGCGAAACGGCCGCGCCCTGCGCTGCGGCTACACCACCGGGGCGTGCGCGGCGGCGGCGACGGCGGCAGCGACGGAGCTGCTGCTGGGCGGGGAAGCGCCGAAGTCCGTGGCGCTGGACACCCCGAAGGGCGTGAGGCTCGAGCTGGACATCCTGGAGCCGTCGGCGGGGGAGAACCGCGCCGCCTGCGCCGTGCGCAAGGACAGCGGCGACGATCCGGACATCACGAACGGCGTTTTGGTGTTCGCCAGCGTCCGCAGGATCGAAAGCGGCGTCGCGATCGATGGCGGCGATGGCGTCGGGCGCGTCACCCGGGAGGGCCTGGACCAGCCCGTCGGCGCGGCGGCGATTAACAGCGTGCCCCGGCGGATGATCCGCGAACAGGCCGAGGCCGCCATGGCGCGCCACGGCTATGCCGGGGGCCTCTCCGTCACCATCTCCATTCCCGGCGGCGAGGCGCTCGCCCAAAAGACGTTCAACCCGCGCCTTGGCATCGAGGGCGGGCTGTCCGTGATCGGCACCACCGGCATCGTGGAGCCCATGTCCGCCGCCGCGCTGGTGGACACCATCCGCCTGGAGCTGAACGTGCGGCGCGCCGAGGGGGCGGAGGCCGCGCTGCTCTGTCCCGGCAACTACGGCGAGACCTTCGCCCGCAACGCCATGCATCTGGGCGCCCGGCCGGTCAGCGTGGCGAATTTCATCGGCGACGGGGTGGACGCGGCGGTGGCGGCGGGGTTTCGCGAGATCCTGCTGGTGGGGCACGTCGGCAAGCTGGTGAAGCTGGGCATCGGCGCGCGCAACACCCACTCCGCCCAGGGCGACGGCCGCATGGAGGCGCTGGTTGCCTGCGCCCTGGAGGCGGGCGCCGAGGCGCCGCTGCTGCGCGAGCTCCTGGCCTGCGCCACCACCGACGCGGCGCTGGACGCCCTGCGCGGGGCGGGCCTCCTGCAGCCGGCCATGGCGGCGCTGGGCGAACGCATCCGGGCGACGCTGGAGCGCTGGACGCCGGAGTCGGTGGAGATCGGCTTCGTTTGCTTCACCAACCGCCCGCCCCACGCGGGCATCCTCTGCCGGAGCGACAACGCCGACGCCCTGGCGGAGCGGCTGAGGGGGTAAAGCGGTTCGTCACGGAAGAGCGGGGGAACAGGCGATATGCGATCGGTCAATGATGCGTACAGCTCCTGCGCAGCGCAGCCGAAGGCCAGTGAAGCGCAGGAGCTGTACGAAACGTCAAGCAGATCCAATTCGCAGATTTCTCAACTGTGCATGAAGAACCAAAAAGCGCTTCGGGATCGATTCCCGAAGCGCTTTTGCCGCTTTATTTATTTCTTGTAGACCTTCTTCAGGTACTTCGCGCTCACCCAGCCGGAGCCACCCTTGTAGGTGACGTACACCCAGGACTTCTTCTGCTTGACCACGCTGACCTTGGTGCCGCTCTTCAGCTTGGTGCGCACATAGCCGCTGGTGATGGACGGCTCGGATCGCACGCGCAGGTTCACGGTGGTCTTGTAGGTGGTGGTAGTGGAGATCGAGGAGCCGGAGCTCTTCGACGGGGCCACCGCGCTGAGATACTTGCGATAGACGTAGCCGTTGACGGAGGTGTGACTCTTCTTGTCATAGAAGGAGACCTTGTACCAGCCGTTGGACTTGCCAATGTAGGTCACCACGTCGCCCTTCATCAGTTTGCCGATGCTCGCGTTGCTGCTCGAGGGGCCGGAGCGAACGTTCACACGGTTCGCCGTGCAATAGTAGTTGCTCTTTTCAGCGAAAGCCACGCCGACGGTGGAAATACCAGCCAGCAGCGCCACGACCAACGCCAGCGCGAACACGCGCCTGATCATGCCAGAAAACTTCATTTGCCAATCCCCCTCGCAGATCGACACACAGCGTGTGCCGGATATCATCGTAAAAATATTATAACACGCATGCTCGGATTTTGTCAATATCATGTGCGAATTCTGTCATAATTTAATACAAGACACGCCGCGCCGGAATCCCCGGCGCGGCGTGTCCAATTTGACGGCTGCTTCAGGCCTTTTTCACTTTCGGGCCCTTCGGGGTGTCCTCGATGACGTAGCCCATTTCCAGCACCTGGGCGCGGATGCGGTCGGCCTCGGCGAAGTCCCGGGCCTTCTTGGCGTCCACCCTGGCCTGCACCAATGCCTTCACGTCTTCGGGCACGGTGTCGGCCTCCTTCATCAGAAGGCCAAGCACGTCGCTGGCCATGGTGTTCAGCATCCCAAGGCCCGCTTCGATGGCGGCCCTGGAGGGCTGCTTGGCGTCGGAGAGGGCCGTGTTCATGTCGCGCACGTACTCAAACAGCACGCCCATAGCCTCGCTGGTGTTCAGGTCGTCGCACATGGCGTCATCGAACTGGTCCATGAAGCCCTTGCCGCGCTCGATGAAGGCCTGCTCCTCGGCGCTCAGCGCGCGATCCGGCGCGTGATCCAGCGCGAACAGCGCGTTGTTGCGGGCGGTGTACAGGCGCTCCAGGCCGGCGCGCGCCTGCTCCATCAGGTCGCGGGAGAAGTTGATCGGGCTGCGGTAGTGGGCCGACAGCATGAACATCCGCACGACCTCCGGGTCGAATTCCTTTGAGATGTCCCGCACGGTGAAGAAGTTGCCGGCTGACTTGCTCATCTTCTTGTTGTCCACGTTGATGTGGCCGTTGTGCATCCAATAGTGCGCGAAGGGCTTGCCGGTCGCGCCCTCGGACTGGGCGATCTCGTTCTCGTGGTGCGGGAAGATCAGGTCCACGCCGCCGCAGTGGATGTCGAAGGTCTCGCCCAGGTATTTCATGCTCATGGCGCTGCATTCGATGTGCCAGCCGGGGCGGCCTTCGCCCCAGGGGCTCTTCCAGAAGGGCTCGCCGGGCTTCTTCGCCTTCCAGAGGGCGAAGTCCATCGGGTGACGCTTCACGTCGCCCACCTCGACCCGCGCGCCGGACTCCAAGTCGTCCAGATCCTGGCCGATGAGCCGGCCGTAATTGCTGCGCCAGGCCTGGGTGTCAAAGTAGACGTCGCCGTTTTCGGCGCGATAGGCCAGCCCCTTGCCCTCCAGCTTCTTGATCAGGCCGATGATCTCGCCGATGTGCTTCGTGGCGCGGGGGTGCACGTCGGCCTTCTTCACGCCGATGGCCTCGGCGTCCTTGAAGTATTCCGCGATGTACTTCTCCGCGATGGCCTCCACCGTGGTGCCCTCTTCGTTGGCGCGCTTGATCATCTTATCGTCGATGTCAGTGAAGTTCTGCACGAACGTCACCTCGTAGCCCAGGTGCTCCATGAAGCGCCGCAGCGTGTCAAAGATGATGAACGGGCGGGCGTTGCCGATGTGGAAGTAGTTGTAGACCGTCGGGCCGCAGGCGTAGATGCCCACCTTGCCCTCCCGCACCGGCACAAAGGGCTCCTTCTTGCGGCTCAGCGTGTTGTAGATCGTCATCTGTTTCATGCGTTTTACCTCGCTGTGGAGAATTCTGGCTGTATTATAGTCTTTGGCTGCGGCCCCGTCAAGGCGGGGGGAGTTAAATCCGGAGGGAACCGGGTAAGAGAATTCCGGGCCCTGCGGCTTTTGCCATCTTCCGCCAAAATATGATTGCATTTTGAAGAAAATATGTTATAATGGATAGAGTAGGGCGTTTGTGCTATTATGGCAAAGCGCTGATCGGGACGGTGTTGTTTTCGTGAGAATCGTATCCTGGAATGTGAACGGCCTGCGCGCCGTGATCGGCAAGGGCTTCTATGAGAGCGTGGCGAGCCTGGACGCGGACGTGATCTGCCTGCAGGAGATCAAGATGCAGAAGGGCCAGTGCGAGGTGCAGCTCGAGGGCTATGAGCAGGTGCTGAACTACGCCGACCGCAAGGGCTATTCCGGCACGGCGGTGTTCTCGCGGGTGCCGATGCTGGGCCATACCACCGGCATCGGCGTGGATGAGCACGACCACGAGGGCCGCGTCATCACCTGCGAGTTTCAGGATTTCTACCTGGTCTGCTGCTATACGCCCAATTCCCAGAACGAGTTGAAGCGGCTGGACTACCGCATGCGCTGGGAGGACGATTTCCGCGCCTACCTCGTCGGTCTGGACCAGGTCAAGCCCGTGATCCTCACCGGCGATTTGAACGTGGCGCACCAGGAGATCGACCTGAAGAACCCCAAGACGAACCACCACAACGCCGGCTTTACCGACGAGGAGCGCGGCAAGATGACGGAGCTGCTGGGCGCCGGCTTCGTCGACAGCTTCCGCCACTTTTATCCGGACGTGACGGGCGCCTACAGCTGGTGGAGCTACATCGGCGGCGCGCGCAGCCGGAACGCGGGCTGGCGCATCGACTATTTCATCGTCTCCGAGAAGCTGAAGGACAAAATGCTCGATTCCAGGATTCATCCGCAGATCATGGGCAGCGACCACTGCCCGGTGGAGCTGGACATACTATCCCCTGAGGACAAAGGAGGCCATGCGGCATGAAAAAGGTGCACATCAAGTCGGCGATTCCCATCTACATCGCGGCGGCGGTCTGGCTGGTGATGGGGCTCGTCGCGCCGACGTTCCTGATGAAGCTGCCGGGGCTGATCGTCGCGGCGGTGCTCAGCGCGGCGGGGTATTTCGTGGGCACGAAGCTGTTCCCGGGCCGCGAGGAGGAGCAGGCTATCTCCACCGGCGACGCCGCCGTGGACCGCGAGATCGCCGTGGCGCGGGAGCGCCTGGAGAACCTGCGCAAGGCCAACGAGGCGATCCCCGACCCTCAGATCACGAAGAACCTGGACCGCATGTACGCCTCCGGCCAGCAGATCTTTGGCGAACTGAACCGCGACCCGCGCAAGATCGCGCTGGTGCGCCGCTTCATGAATTACTACCTGCCCACCTCTGAAAAGCTGATGGAGCAGTATCAGGTGCTGATGAACGCCACCACCAAGGGCGAGAACATCCAGAGCGCCATGACGACCATCGAGAAGAGCCTGGGCCTGGCGGCGGACGCCTTTGACAAGTGCGCCGACAACCTCTACCGCGACGACGAGATGGACATCGATGCCGAGATCAAGGTCATGCAGACCATGCTCACCGGCGACAACCTGATCAAGACCGAGATGAACTCCATCCTAGAGACCTCCGCCGCCGCCGCGAAGGCCGCCGCGAAGGAGCCCGACACCCCCGCCACCAAGGAGGGCATCAAGCTGACTCTGGGCGGACACTGACGCTAATTGGGAATGGGGAACGGGGGAAGACGGGGGAAACCCCGGCTGTTCCGATTCCTGATTCCTCGTTATAAAACCTGAATCGAATCGCCATACAACCCACACGACAAAGAAGCAGGAGGTATTTGAACATGTCTGACGAGATCAAGCTGACCCTGGACCCGATGGGCGACGAGAACAAGCAGGAACTGGACACTGCGGTGGCGGCCGCCATGCAGGCCACCGAGGCGCTGGAGCAGGCCGAGCAGAACGTGCAGAAGGAGGTTCAGCAGGCCACGCTGGACATGCAGAGCTTCACCGAGGAAGAGCAGAAGATGATCGACGACTTCTCCGAGAAGATCGACGTGCGCGACAGCAACCTTGTGTTCAGCTATGGCGCCGCCGCCCAGCAGAACATTTCCCAGTTCTCCGACGCCGCACTGAAGAACGTGCAGACCAAGGACCTGGACGAGGTCGGCAACATGATCGCGAACCTCGTGGTGGAGCTGAAAAACTTCGACACCGACGAGGAGGAGAAGGGCGGTCTGTTCGGGCTGTTCAAGAAGAAGATCAACAACCTGGAGCTGCTGAAGGCCAAGTACGACCACACCGAGGTCAACGTCAACAAGATCGTCGAGGGCCTGGAGCAGCATCAGATCCAGCTGCTGAAGGACATCGCCATGCTGGACAAGCTCTATGACCAGAACCTGGTCTACTTCAAGGAGCTGAGCATGTACATCGCCGCCGGCAAGAAGCGCCTGGAATCCTTCCGCGCCAACGAAGTGCAGCAGGCCCGCGACAAGGCCGCCGCTTCCGCCCTGCCGGAGGACGCCCAGTTCGCCAAGGACCTGGCGGACAAGGCCGATCGCTTTGAGAAGAAGCTCTATGACCTGGAGCTGACCCGCAACATCTCCATCCAGATGGCCCCGCAGATCCGCCTGATTCAGTCCTCCAACCAGATCATGGCCGAGAAGATCCAGACCTCCCTGGTGAACACCATTCCGCTGTGGAAGAGCCAGATGGTGCTGGCCCTGGGCCTGGCCCACACCGAGAACGCCATGAAGGCGCAGCGGGCCGTGACCGACCTGACCAACGACCTGCTCACCAAGAACGCCGAGAAGCTGCACATGGCGACCGTCGAGACCGCCAAGGAAGCCGAGCGCGGCATGGTGGACATCGAGACCCTGAAGCACACCAACAAGCTGCTCATCGAGACCATGGACGAGGTCCTGGAGATCCAGCAGCAGGGCAAGGAGAAGCGCCGCGCCGCCGAGGCCGAGCTGGCCACCATCGAGGGCGAGCTCCGCGCGAAGATCCTGGAGGTCCGGCCCTGACGGAACCCTGCGGGTTCGCTGAACCGATCGCGGTCACCGATCCGGGCGTACAGATTCTTCCCTTCGTCCAGGAGGACGGCACGGCGAAAGGCCTGCCGTCCCGGGCGGAGCGAAGGATCTGTACGCATCGGCACAGAACGGCGTCAGGGTGCGTTTCTGAACCATTCTCCTCGAAGGAGTGATCCATTTGCGGTTTTCTGAAAACAGAACCATCGCCATCATCGTGCTGGTGGCGTGCGTATTGGGCAGCGTGTTCGGCCTGGGCGGCATGGGCCTGGCCCGCGAACGGGGCAAGGTCCTGACGGTGTTTGACGCCGGAACGGACCCTTCGCTTCCCAGCCGCCACAGCATGGACGCCTATCTGGACAGCGCTTCCGAGCGCGCGCTGGTGATGGCGGGCGAATATGAGATCTATCTCGGCGAATCGCAGCTCACGCAGGACGTGACCAGCGAGGCCGGCGCCATCGCCGACGATCCCAGCGGCGTGGACGCCCGCTACGCGGCCTATGCCCGGCTGACGCCCCACGTGGAGCAGATGTACAACAAGCTCTACGGCGACGTGGACAGCAGCCAGTTCCGCAACTTCAAGCTGGCCTACGACGACTTCAAGGGCTTCACTGACCTGATCGAGCGCGACGACTACCACAAGCTGGCCAAGGGCTACAACGGCATGATCTCCGGCTTTCCCGGCAGCATTGTCGCGGGCATCATGGGCCAGGGCGCGCTGAACACCTTCGGGGGCTGATCCCCGCGGGAAACCCATGCGTATCGTGAAGCTCAAACAGCTGCTCTGCGCGCTGGCGGCGCTGTGGCTGCTGTGCGGTCCGGACGCGTCGGCGGAAGCGCCGTCGCCCACGGTGACGCCCGGACCCACCCGCGCCATCGCCGACGCAGCCTTTGCTGTGCCCGAGCCGCCCGGGTGGTTCTATGTGCTGGATCAGGCGGACGCGCTCGACGAGTCGACAGAGCGCGGGATCTTCTTCCTCGATCAGGCGGCGTATGACCGGTACGGGGTCCAGCTCGTCGTGGTGACGGTGGATTCCACCGGCGGCGCGGACATCGGCGATTACGCCTACACCCTCTACAACCGCTGGGGCATCGGCACGATGCGGCACGGCAGCGGGCTTCTGCTGCTGATGGCGGTGAACAACGGCAACTATTGCGTGGCGGAGGGCCCGAACCGCGAGCTCAGCTACCGCTTCAGCGAGGCGATCGAGGCGCTGGACGCGCGCTTTGAGGCCGGCGACTATGACGGCTTTGCCGAGGCCTTTCTGACGCGATACATCGGCGAGATGATCCGGCTGAGCGACGAAGCGCCCCGGATGAAGGACTACGCCACCTACGACGCATACAGCGAGGCGCTGAGCCAGGCGCGACGGGACGTCGAGCGACAGGCCCGGCTGGCCCGGACGACCTGGGAATCCGCGCGCGGCGCTTCCTGGGCAGCCCTGCGCGCCGAAGGCGGCGGGGGAGCGGCCTTTCGCGACGTGACCGAGAGGCGGGCTGTGCTGGATGCCCTTCGGGCGGAAGCGTCGGCCCGGGAGGCCGAAGCGGAGGACGGGGACGAGCCTGATTTCCGGCAGTCGATCCTCATGATCCTCGCCCTGCTGGGGATCATCGCGCTGCTGGTGTTTGACAGCCGCCACGGCTGGAACATCACGTTTTTCCTGTTGCGCTGCGTCCTGGACGCGCTGTTGACCGGCGCCGGTCGCGACGACCATGATTCCGGCGGACGATCCTCCGGCGGCGGAGGCCGCTTCACCGGCGGCGGCGCCGGCAGGGGCAGGTAATTGGATGGGAGGTTGAGCATGAAGAGGAGCAAATGGATACGGGTGTGCCTCTGCGCGCTGGCGATGCTGGCGCTGCTGTGCGCGCCCGCGCTGGCAAAGACCGTCTCCCCGAACGCGGATTTCTACTATCTGGACAACGCGAACGTGCTGTCGGAGGCGCTGGAGGGCGAGATCTTCTTCGCCAACAAGCTGCTGTACGACGCCTGCGGCGCGCAGATCGTGGTGGTGACCGTCGATACCACCGGCCGCGAGGCCATCGACGACTACACCTACGAGCTGGGCAACAGCTGGAAGATAGGCGACGCCTCGAAGCAGAACGGCTTTGTGCTGCTGCTGGCCATCGACGACCAGGATTACTACGCCCTTCCCGGCCCGGGCCTGGACAGCCGCTTCTCCGCCGGGACGATCAAGGATTACTACGACCGCTACCTTGAGGCGGATTTCGCCGCGGGCAACTACGAGGCGGGCGTGAAGAAGTTCTTCGAAGCGACCTTCTCGCGCATCGCGGACATCTACAACGCGGACGTGACGATCGAGGACGCCATCGCCGCCTATGACGCCTACGTCGCTGAAAACAGCGCGCAGACCGGCTTTGGCGGCTACAACGGCACGCGCCGTTCGGAGGCCCAGGGCAGCGGCTATCGCGACAACGAGGATACGGGCCTGGGCTTCGGCTTCCTGCTGGTGCTGGTGCTGATCATCGTGCTGATCGTGGCCATGAGCAAGGGCCGCCGCGCGCGCCGTCGCATGGGCGTGATGCCGCCTCCCCCGCCGCCGCCGGTGATCGGCGGGGTAGGGTATGCGCCCACGCGCAGGGTGGTCCACCGCGCGCCCTCTGTCTACGTCCGGCCTCACAGCACCTCCGGCTGGAGCAGCGGCTCCTCCCGTTCGTCATTTGGCAGCAGCTCCTCCCACTCGTCCTTCGGCAGCAGTTCATCCCGTTCCTCCTTCGGCAGCGGGCATTCCAGCGGCTTCGGCGGCGCCCGGAGCGGCGGCGGCAGCTTCCGCGGCGGCGGCGCGGGCCGCGGACGGTGACAGACGGTTCATCGCCGCAATCTGAGGAAATCTTCACGGAGAGCTGAGGGGCTTGCAAAATGGAACCCCTTGACGCTTCGCACAGATCCTTCGCTTCGCTCAGGATGACAGGGATTTCCCAAGTTTCCCGTAAAGAGCCAAATGAAAACCCCCAGGCATCAAAGCCTGGGGGTTCGCTGTCGTTCGATCAGCCGAGGATCTCGATGTTCTTCTCGGTCTTGAGGATCTCTACGTAGGTGTGGCCGGGGTTGAACAGCATCTCGTTGCCGTTGGCATCGTAGTACACGGTGTTGTTGGCAATGTTGTCGCGCACCCAGTAGCCGGTGATGTGCTTGCCGCCGAGGAAGTAATCGCAGCTGTTGGTGCCGTACAGGGCCACATTGGGCGCCTCGGACTTGCCGCCGAACCAGCTGTATTCCACGTGCTGCACGATGATGTTGTCGCAGGTCACCTGCGCGCCGGTGGTGCCGTCGTTATAGGGGTTGCCGTTGTAGAAGCGCAGGTACTTGCCCTGGGCGGCGTCCCACTGATAGGACGGGGTGTAGCTGTCGCGATAGGCGATCTGGAAGCGGTTCACGTCCTCGCCGTCCGCGGGAATGGTGGGATACTCGTTGAACTTCAGCGGGCTGCGGCAGCTCAGCGTGGACCAATCCACCATGTCGTACATCTGCTGCAGCTTGCCGATCACGTTGTTGGGGGCGGCGCGGCCGTTGTCGCGATAGAACAGGCCGCCGGCGCTGGGATAGGTCTTCACGGGGTTGTGGTTGTTGCCGTCCAGCTCCGCGGTGAAGCCGTTGGCGTTGAAGTAATCGTACATATTGCTGTCGGGATCGACGCGTGCGCCGAAGTGCACCAGCGCGCCGCCGTACTCGCTGTAAACGTCCACGTTGACGATGCGGGCGGAGCGAACGGCCTCGACCAGCTCGGGAATGGTGTCGTTGAACACCGCGGTATAGCGGGTGTAGCCGCCGTTGTACAGCTCGATCTCATACACCACGTCGGCGGAGGCGATGCCCTTCTGGGGGCGGGCCTTCGGCTCGTTGTCCAGCTGCACGACCATCGTGCGCTGGGGCTGGGTGGTGGGCAGACCTGTGGTGATGGAGAGGCCCGTGCCCTCGGCCACGGCGGCGCTGGCCATCAGCATCAGCATCGCCAGGACGATACAAATAATCTTCTTCATGGAAAGTGAAGCTCCTTTCATGCTTGTCGGGGCCAGAGCCGACCCCGTCACGCTTTATTGTAGCAAAACAGAGTTTATCTGTCTACACATACAATATTAATTCTAATTATTGTTGATTTCATTGCGACTTTGTGGCGCAAAACCGACAAAATCGGCATAACGCCAAGCCGCGCAATTTGTAGGAAATAAATAACATGAACCCGCTTGCAGCGCCCGGCGGGCCGTTATAATATGAAATCCCGAAATCAAAACAGAGGTTTACAGATAGATGAAACGGATTTTGAGAACACTGGGCCTGGCGACGGCGATTGTGCTGCTGGGCGCTTTTTGTTCCCTGGCGGAGGAGATGCCCGTCGTGACGGACGAGCCGCTGACCGCCGAGGAGGCCGCCGAGGCCGAGAAGGAGCGCATGCGCAGCGCCCAACAGATGCTGATCGACCTGAATATGCTGGACGGCGCGGCGGACGGCGCCTACGGCCCGCGCACCGCCCAGGCCATTCGGCTGTTCCAGTCCCGGAACGGCCTGGTGGAGAACGGTGAGCTGAACGACGCCACCTACGAGGCCCTGTGCCGCAAGGCGGAGACGGCCGGCGCGGCCAGACAGGTGCAGCAGCGGCTGATCGACCTGGGCTATCTGCGCGGCACGGCGGACGGCATCTTCGGCGAGCGCTCCCAGACGGCGCTGAAGCTGTTTCAGGCGCTGGCAGGCCTGCCCGTCACCGGCGAGGCGGACGACGCCACCCGACAGGCGCTGTTCGCGAAGGACGCCCGGGCGGTCCCGTCCCGGCTGAGCGGCGGCGACAAGGGCGACGCCGTCGTGGCGCTGCAGGAGCGGCTCAGGCAGTTCGGCTTCCTGACCGGAAAGGCCGACGGCACCTATGGCCGGGCCACCGCGGCGGCGGTGAAGCGCTTCCAGCAGCATCTTCTGGCGCAGGACGTGAAGGCGGAGCTGGGCATCGAGGCCACCGGCGAGGCGACCTCCGCCACCCAGGCGCTGCTGTTTGACCCGGAGTATTCCAGCTACATCGCCGACATCGCCGTGGACGAGACGAGCGACGAGGTGCAGCGCGTGGAGCGCCGACTGAACCAGCTGGGCTACATGGATCGGGAGCCGGACGACACCTTCGACGACTACGCGGCCCGGTCGGCGGCGGCCTTCCGCGCGGCGGCGGGCCTGCCGGAGGGCGACGGGGTGGACAAGGCCACCCTGGACGCGCTGTTCGCCGACGACGCGCCCCAGGCCGAGACCTTCGTGCCCCATGAGATCCACAAGGGCGACACCGGCCTGGCCGTGAAGGCGGTGGAGGACGCTCTGCTTCGCGGCGGCGTGATCGTTGCGCTGCCCGGCGGCCGCTACAACGACGCGCTGGTCACCGGCATAGACCGCCTGCATACCTACCTGGCGGAGAGCAGGATCGCGGCCTATCAGCAAAGCGCCGGCCTCTTCGAGGACGCGGAGACGCTGAGCGTCGAGGCGCAGGAGTTCCTCACCGTTGAATGGCTGACCATTCCCAATATCCTGACCGACGAGGCCACCATCCTGCGCGTCCAGCGCCGCCTGCACACACTGTTCTACCTCAGCAAGGACTATGTGGACGGGCTGGAGGGCGAGCGGACCGTCGAGGCGCTGAAGGACTTCCAGGCGGAGAACGGCCTGACCGTCACCGGCACGACCAACGTGGCCACCCGCGCGCTGCTCTTCTCTGACGAGGCCGCGCGCAAGCCGCTGCCCTACCGGGTGGACGTGAGCATCGACGACCAGCGCGTGTACGTCTATGAGTTGGGCGAAAACGGCGAATACGAGCAGACGCAGACCTTCATCTGCTCCACGGGCCTGGGCAATTCCACGCCGCGCGGCGTGTATCTGGACGGCTTCCCGGTGAACCGCTGGCATCACTTTTCAAAGTTTGACTGCTGGGCACAGTACAGCTATGTGATCGAGGGGGATATCATGTTCCACTCGGTGCTCTACAGCAAGGACGACCCCGAGACCCTGCGCGAGAGCTCCTACTACGCGCTGGGCCAGAAGGCGAGCCATGGCTGCGTCCGCCTGAAGGTGAGCGACGCGCGCTGGCTCTTCACCCACTGCAAGAAGGGCACCACCGCCATCGTGATCTATTGACGCGCTGCGCCTCCAATGCCCTGACAAAAGACGGTCTCAAAACCCATAACCATACAGCAGGCAGACACTTGTAGGGGCGGCGATGCTGTTTGGAGCCGAGGGAACCGCCCGGCATGCACATCTGCGGGTGCCTTTTTTGCCCTGGCTGTGCTTCGCTTCGGTCAACGATGCGCTGCATCGCCTCCCTCCGCTCAGCTTTGCCAGAACAAAAAAACCACTCCGCATTTGTACATGTTTTAGAAGGAATTTAGTATAAACCGGAGTTTTTTCATCAAGCGTGGTTTATCTTCGATCGTCATTCATTCCGCTGAAGCGACCACAAGCTGAGCTGTTCGGATGATTCCTTATCTTCGAAGCGGCGCAGATAAGCGAAGATCCCGTTGTTATCGTGCATGATCCCGTTTTGCTCGCAGGTGTGATGAAACAATCTCATCAGTTCATCGCTGTGCGGACTGGGGATCTCGTAGCGGTCTCCGTATTCCCTGATATAGCGCTCCTTCAATCCGGGGAAATGCCTGTCAAGCTGATGATAGAAATACTCGCGGCTGCCGTCGCGAAGCGTCAGCCCCATTCCAAAGCAGATCACGCCGCGCACCTGAGTCTCTATACACATCCGAAGGATCGACTCAATGTTTTCGTGGGTATCGTTGATATGGGGCAGGATCGGACACAGCCACACGACGGTGGGAATACCGTTATCGCGCAAGGTTTTCAGCGCCTCGAACCTCTCTTTTGTCGAGCAGACATTCGGCTCGATGATCTTGCACAGGTTTTCATCCGCTGTTGTCAGCGTCATCTGAACAACGGCTTTGGTCTTTTCATTGATGCGTTTCAGGATATCCAGATCTCTGAGCACACGATTGGACTTTGTCTGCAGCGCGACGCCGCAGCCGTATTTCTCGATAATCAACAATGCTTTTCGCGTGTATTCTGTTTTCAGCTCCTGCGGGATGTATGGATCGCTCATGGAGCCTGTCCCGATCATACAGCGTTTTCTCTTGCGACGCAGCGCGTCTTCCAGCAATTCAAGGGCGTTTTCTTTAACCGCGATATCTTCAAAAGGGTGATCCATCCGATAGCAGCTGCTTCTTGAATCGCAGTAAATACATCCGTGCGTACAGCCCCGATAAAGATTCATTCCGTTTTGAGAAGATAGGATCCCCTTTGCTTTCACATAATGCACAGTGTTCCCTCCGCACTCTCGATCCGCGATTATCTTACTGTCACTGATTTGACCCCACACACTCCGCCAGCGTTTTGACCTCACAGCCCTTGCCCCTGTAGTAGGCAAGCATTTCCGGCATCTTCTTTATGTCATAGCGTTTTTTTATTCCGTTCTATTCCTTTTTGTTTTTCCTTCTCCGTACACCTTCACGAAGTGCCGACTGAACACCTCCACCTGCGCAATGGCCTCCGTCGTTCTCTCCAGCTCCCGGTCGCACAGATGGATCAGCGCGGAGATCGGCGCGGTGTAGGCAAAGGCGAGCATCGCAGGATCGTCCCTTCGCAACAGGCCTTTGTCCATCATACCGGAGAAGACATGCGTGAACATTTCTGTGAGACCGGTGAGGAAGTGCTTGGTCGCCAGCCCCGTGCGCTTTCGTCTCTGAACTGTTCAAGCGTCAGTACCTTCCTCGTCATGACGATCTTTTCGTCATGGATGGTGAAATTTGCCATCTGCATCGTCATCTGAACCAGACCCTCCAGAGAGTCCGGCACGGGAGGAAGGTGCTCCGTGGAGCCGAACCGCTCGTCGTAATACGCAATCATCCTGTCGAGCAGGGCGTTCCAAATGGCTTCCTTGCTCTCGAAATGCCTGTACATCGAGGATTTGACGAGCCCGAGGGGCGCAGTCAGCTCGCGGACATTTGTGCCGGCATAACCATTCTGTGAAAACATTTGCAGTGCCGTTTCGAGTATTCTTTCCTTTGTATCCTTTGCCATAATACCCTGCCTTCAAAATTTGTGACCTTTCGTTCACATATTATAGTGAACGAAAGGTCACTCGTCAAGCGCTTTATAAAAGTTAACATTTCCGGCTCTACAATAAAAGAAGATGAAGACGGATTTTGGGGCTGTTTCCTTCACGAAGGAAACAAAGCTGGTGAAAAGAGGTCGGATTCGATAGTTGCGCACTTTTGCTCACGCTTGTTCCTGTCATGGGCGGACAAGGAAATCGCTCACAAGATCGCCCGAGGTGGCCAAGCCGGCGACAGGGGAGAATGTGGGCGGCACGTTGCGTTTGAATCCATCCGATGCGGCGGCTTGAAATGATCGCATGGATCTGGAATAATGCTTTTGCATTTTACACTCGATATATTTTGAAGGAGATGACCCCGATGAGGAAATGGCTGGCTATACTGCTGGTTTGCGTTATGCTGCTCGCTACGGCGGCCTGCGCGACGGTGGAAGTGGAAACGACCGAAAAACTGCCTGTGGAATGGGATCTGGATTCCATTTACGCAAGCGTGGAGGTATGGCAGGCGGATTACGATGAAGTGATGGGGATGCTGGATCGCTACGAGGAATTCCGGGGCACGCTGAACAACGCCCAGGCGATCTACGATTACCTGCAATTCGCTTATTATCGCACAATGGGTGAATGCTGACCAATACATCGGAGGTATGAGCTTGATGCAGGATAAAATACTGCCTGACGGCAGTTGATTTCGGCTCCTGATGTGAACGGGTATTGATGATCGAGGACAATGTGTTGGATGAAGAACATAGCAATAAACCTGGATATACCCGAGTATGGCGCTGCCGGGATGCTGCTCTGACAGAAGGGATACGGGAGTAATGAACATTACTGTATCATGCTTTTGGAAAAAAACCAGTACCATGTCAAGGACAACCCCGATGTCCCTGGAAGGGGCAAAAAGTTGTCCATGAGCGAAACTGATTCGAGAACAAAACGAGCACGAAACGACCAACAAGAGAAACACGAAAAAAACGCTCCGAACCTGGGTTGCTTCCAGGTGGACCCCGGGGCGTTTTTTCTATGCCAAAACCGTTCCCAAATCTGAAACAAAACGCCCCATTTCCGTTGCGGAAATGGAGACGGATCCCGTCGCGGTATCCGTCTCAGTGCCCCTATGCTGGAACGCTCTGTATGCGATACTGGATCGCCCAAAAGCCCAGATATCGCGGCGATTTTGTGGTGGGGGGTGGCGTTGATGAGCCTCGGAAAGATCGTGGGAAGGTCGCTGCGAATCGGCGAAAGATGCGGCGTGACAGTGCTCCGTTTTTGGATTTCGCCGGGATCCGCGCCGTGATCGTAGCGACCTTGCAGCAACCCCTGTATCCCCCCTGGGTGGGGTGAGGGGTCCGGGGGAGGGGTAGGCCTGTTCAGTCCCATATTCCCTCCGACCCGCTTCGCGGGCCAGCTCCCTCTTGGAGGGAGCTGGCTGGCCGACAGGCCAGACTGGGGGAGTCCTTTGTGGCAAAACTGAATAGTTACTCTGAAGAATTGTATTCTGAATGCCGTTATGTTATAATAGCGCAGGAAATCCGACACGAATGCTCGATTTACAGAAGCCTGAATCCGGACCGCGAAGGACACGACGCATTGAAAGAGGCACGAAATATGATCCACAAGCTGATGTCGTTGGGATATTGCGCCACAAGGCTGCCCGGGGCGCTGTCCTACATGCGCGAGGCCGGGCGGCTGTATCACGGTTCCCGGGAGGCCATGATGGCCTATCAGGAGGAGAAGTATCGCAGGCTCGTTGAATATGCCTATCGCCACGTCCCCTACTATCGCCGCGTGTTTGACGGCATCGGCCTGTTCGAGGGCGGCCGGCTGCGCGAGGATCGCCTGGGGGACATTCCCATACTGACCAAGGACATCCTGCGCCAGGAGCAGGAGAACATGTATTCCGACGAAATGCAGTCGCGCAGGCCCTATTCGGCGGCGACCTCCGGCTCCACCGGCATCCCGCTGACGATCTGGTACGACCGGCATTACATGGTCCGGAATCGGGCGGACAAGTTTTTCATGGGCCAGCTAAACGGCCGGGAGCTGGGCGAGCCGGAGCTGAAAATGTGGTTCCGGGATTTTGACCTGTATCAGAAAAATGGCAAGGACAAGGACCGCTTCTACAACTTCTTCACCAACCGCACCTTCCGGCTGGCCTCGGTGATCAACGAGGAAGCGTTGAAGGGCTATATCGATGCCATCAACCAGGTCAAGCCGGTTCAGATCTGGTCCAACCCGGCGCCCATCTTCGAGGTGTCCAAGTATGTCGTCAGCCAGGGCATCCCCGTCCACCGCCCCAGGAGCATCATCCTGACCAGCAACCCCCTCTATGACGAGATGCGCCAGGCGATGCAGCAGGCCTTTCCCGGCACCTGGATCGCGGATCAATACGGCGGCACGGAATTCGGCGTGGTGGCTTGCGGCATCCGCGAGGACAAAAACCTGCGCATCTTCGAGCATTCCGCCCGGGTGGAGGTGCTGGACGACGCGGGCAGGCTGTTGCCCCACGGCACCGGCGACATCGTGATCACCGGGCTCAACAACTACAGCATGCCCCTGATCCGCTATCGCATGGGCGACATGGTCACCGTGCTGCCCTATGGTGACGAAAAGGAGGGCTCCTTCGGCTCCATCTCCCGGGTCATGGGGCGGCGGCTGTCGATGCTGCGGCGGCGGGACGGCACCAGCGTGACCGGCCTGCACCTGCGCGACCTGCTGACCAAGCCCTGGATCAAAACCTTCCAGCTCATCCAGCACTCCTATGACAACCTGGAGGCGCTGGTGGTGCTGGAGGGCACGCCCCAGGAGCACCGGGAGGGCCTCGATCAGATCACTGAGCAAATCAGGGAAGTCATGGGGGTGGAATGCCGGTTCACCTTCTGCGACAGCATTCCCTCGGAAAAGACAGGGAAATTCTACTATGTCAGAAGCGAATTGGAATAAAAGCGAAGCCCTGAATCCCCTGGCCCGGGTCGCCATGGAAACGCTGGGCTGCCTGTGCGCGCTGGAAGACGCCGACGCCCTTCCTCTGCGCCGCTTCGCCCTGCCCGTTTGTACCGGCTTCGGCGAGGCCCACGACGCGGCAAGGCGCATCCTGCTGGAGACGCAATATCGGGGGCTGACCGCCCTGGCCCTGCGCTCCGGCCGTGAAACCGTGGTCGGATTTCCTTGTGTCGGCCTGCCCGCCCCTTTACGGACGCGGGCCTGTCCTACATTGGCCTGGGCGCGCTATCGATCGCCGAAGCCGCGGGGGCGCTGCGGAAAGGCTCCCGCGCCGGCTTCTTTCCGGCGGACGCCACCAACCCCGCCTCGATCCTCCGGGGCCTTGAGAGCACCCGGGGCGAGCTTTGCATCCTCACCGCGGGGCTGTTTCCCACCCTGACGGACCCGGAGCTGGACCCGCTGTGCGATGCCCTGGGCCAGGCCCTGCGCGCCCACGGCGGCGTATGGCTGACCCTGGATGCGGAATTCCCCCGCGCCTTCATGGCGACCCTGAAGGCGCTGTGCGGGGACCGCTACATGGACGTGCTGCTGCAATCGAACGACATGCGCCAGTGGAGGACGGCGGTCCAGTTTGACAACGCCCTGGTGATCGACCCCCGCTGGGATTTTGAGCGCCTTCGGGACCGGGCCGTCGCGCGGCTGGCGCGGCGCGGCCTTGCCGTGGCGCGAATCCCGATGGCGCCGAAGGCCCTGGCGCTGCGGTCCGTTCCCGAAACACACCCGGCCCGCGACGCCATTCTGCAAGGCCTTGCCGGGCAATGCTGGTGGCAAATCACCGCGTCCGCCCCGGCCGGGGCGCGCCAGGCCGTCGTCCGCGCTACGGGACTGAAGATCGTCTCCCGGCGGGAGGGCGACATGCTGCGCATAAAGCTGTCCGGGCGGCTGGACACGCTGTCTTCGGATGCCCTTTTGAATGACTTCACAGCCTGGAGCGAGGGCCTTCAAGCGGTGGAGATCGACTGCGCCGCGCTGGACTACCTCTCCTCCGCCGGGCTGCGGACGCTGCTTCAGATCCTGAAAGCCTTTCCGCTGACGCTTTTGAACATCAACGAAGGGGTCGGCGATGTGCTTGAAAAGACCGGCTTTGACACGCTGGTTCAGATCAGAAACGGAGGGATGGATCATGTGTGAGGACTGGCGCTTTGCCGCCTTTGGCCTGAACACCTCGGCAGACGAGGCGGACAACGGCTTTTGCCGCCATGACGACGGCTCCGTCACCCTCTGGAGCCTCAACAACCGCGGCAAGCTGAACCAGCCCTCCACGGACGGCCTGGCCTTTTACTACACATCGATCCCCGCCGACCGCCGCTTTACGCTGACGGCTCGTGCCTGCTTGGAATCCTGGACCTTTACCAACGGCCAGGAGGGCTTCGGGCTGATGGCTGCCGACCGGGTGGGCCGACACGGCGAGGACCGTTCCCTTTGGTACAATGCCTGCATGGCCGCCTGTGCCCGGGTGGAATACCGGCTGGACCCGGAGACCGGCGCGGTGGTTTCGGACCGGCAATACCCGTTGATCAGCATGAAGCTGGGCCTCGGCGCCCTGGAAAAGACGGGCGTCACGCCGCAGAGCCTGCCCGAGCTGGAGGCGGGCAAACCGGATGCCGTCAAAAAGTGGATCTCCTGCCGCATGCTGCCGCTGGAAACGTCCTGCGCGGAATATGGCGAGGGCAGCTACAACCTCTTTGGGAACGAAAAGACGGGCCGCGTGGTGGGCACGGTGGCCAAGCCGTTGACGGAGGTGGTTTTGCGCCTCCGCAGGACGCCCTCGGCCTTTGAAGTGAGCTGGCTGGACGACACAGGCGCCATCCTGGGCACCCAGCACTTTTCCAATCCCGACGCCCTTCGCGCCCTTGGCGTCGACCGCATCTATGTGGGCCTGTTCGCCGCCCGGGCCTGCCGCATCACCTTCCGGGACATATCCCTTGAAACCTGGGAAGCCGATGGAAGGGCGATCCCGGCGCAGATCGAGCGCGTGACGCCCACCTGCCGGATCATCTCCTCGCGGCTGTCCAACCACGCAGTCTATTTCCTGCGCTTCATCACCAATGCCGACGGCACGGTATTTGTCGCCCGCCGGGGAAAGCCGGAAGGGGAGAGCGCCGTCCCGGTCAGGGCAGGGGCGTCCGCCGCCTGTCGGCTGCTGCTGGAGGAGGGCGACAACGACCTGAGGCTTCGCTTTGAGCCGAAAAAGGATTTCTGCTTTGAGAACGATCTCGGCCTGTTCCGGGTGGTCAACCGGACGCTGATCCGGGATTTCGCGGTCTCCTTCGTCCCGGTGAACGGCAACAGCACGATCTACGCCTCCCCCGACGGCACGCCCGGCGGGGCGGCCACCCGTGAATCGCCGGTGGACATCCACACCGCCATCGCCTGCGCCTCCCCCGGCTGCGAGATCATCCTGCTGGAGGGGGTATACCTGCCGGGAAAGCCCGTGGTGGTGGAGCGGGATGTCAGCGGCATCGAAGGCAGGCCCATCCACCTGCATGCGGAGGACGGCAAGCGCGCCGTCTTTGATTTCAAGCGGCGCTCCGCGGGCTTCACCTTCGCAGGCAGCCACTGGGAGATCGACCACATCGACTGCCTGAACACGGCGGATTTCAGCCCCGGCATCGCGCTGTGCGGGCACGACATCCACCTGCACCACGCGAGGGCCTGTTCAAACGGCGAGGTGGGCATCGTGGTCTGGACCCTGCTGGACACCGACACCCGGGACGATTGGCCCCACGACATCCAGGTCACCCATTGCATCTCCTGCAACAATGCTGACCCGGGAGCCACCAACGCGGACGGCTTCGCCGCGAAGCTGACCGTGGGCCCCGGGATCGTGTTCGACCACTGCATATCCTGCTTCAACGCGGACGACGGCTGGGACCTGTTCACAAAGGTGGAGCTGGGGACCACCAGCCCCGTGGTCATCAAGAACTGCGTCGCCTTCCGAAACGGCTTCGATCCCGCCGGACAGCCGAGGGGCCACGGAAACGGCTTCAAGCTGGGTGGAACCAGCCTGCCCGCCGGACATTATCTGTACAACTGCGCGGCCTGGAGCAACCGGGGCAAGGGCATCGATTCAAACACCGCGCCCAACGAAAACATCAAGGGCTGCACCAGCTTTGACAACCTGGGGCCGAACGTGGCGCTTTACACCTCGGACGCGAAGAACACCGATTACGCCGTCCGGGGCCTGTGCTCCGTCCGGACAGCCCAAAAAGACAGGGAGGACATCCTCCTCCCCCGGGGGACCCAGGATGGGACCGACCTTTACGGAAGGCGCAATTTCTACTGGCGGGACGGACAGTGCCGCAACGGGGAGGGCCTTGC
Source organism: uncultured Eubacteriales bacterium (assembly GCA_902799045.1). GTDB lineage: Bacteria > Bacillota > Clostridia > Christensenellales > Aristaeellaceae > UBA2862. Next base: position 15,672 of record CADBZH010000020.1, on the reverse strand, counting down.
GATTCCGGAATCGTGGTTTGAATCCCTGGAGGCACCGCGGTTCGACCCGGACCGGCTGCCCGACGCGATGGGGCGACTGATGGACGGCGATGGGCGCATCGACCTGGGTTGCTTTCTGAAGCTGACGGAAGAGGGAACGCAGGCGCTTCAAAGCGCGGGGCTTGACCCGCGGGGCGTGGCCGCCCATCTGCACGGAGAGTGAGAGGCATATGAGCACAAAGATGATCGTCAGGGATAAAACAGACATCGCCCCGGCCCTGCTTCAGATCGAGAAGCGTTGCCGGCGACAGGACGTTCCAATCAACACCCTCCTGTGTGAAACGCTGCTGGTCCATTTTCTGGACAGCGGCCTTTCTGAAATCAGCGTGGCGGTGCATGCCCGCCGGATCGACCTGATCGCCCCGGGCGACGAGGTCGACTTTGTCGTGCCCCGGCACATGGACGATGAGACCCGCCTGGAGCTGGAGATCGGCCTCGGCATCCTGGAGAGCCATAAGAACAGGATCGACCTGCGCTATGCAAAGGGCGTCAACCGGTGCCGCATCCACGCCGTCTCCGGCCGGGACGCGGACCTGAGCGAGGAGATCGAAGCCTTCTATGAGAACGCGGACGAGCGCCAGCGGCAGAAGCCGACCTCCGTGCTGGTATACCTGATGAAGCGGCACAAGCGTCTCTTCGCGGTCTCGATGCTGTTCAAGACGATCCGGCATCTCGGCGCCATGCTGCTGCCGGTGTTCGCCTCCGGCATCATCGACGTGGTGCTGGATAGCCAACCGTTTTTCAGTCGCGACGTCTGGCTGAATATCCTCGGTTCGGTGCTGGCGCTGGCGGCCAACCTGCTGGGCTTCTGGGCGGAGACGACCACCTATCGGCGCTTCACCCGCAGCGTGGAATCGGGCTTCAAGCTGGCGCTGGTCAAAAAGCTGCAACTATTGTCCTTCAAGTATCACAACCAGGCGCAGAGCGGCCATCTGCTGTCCAAGCTGATCTCGGACGTCCAGTTTGTGGGCATGCTGATCTACGACCGGCTTCAGGATGTGCTGCACCTGATCATCGACGTGCTGATCGTACTTTGCCAGGCCCTGCTGCGCTATCCGCCGATGCTGGTGTTCTATGTGGCGATCATTCCCGCGGCCCTTCTGATCATTCGCAGCTTTTCCAAGCCCATCATGAAGCGGAAAACCATCATGCGCCGCCAGACGGAGCGCACCAACGCCTCCTTCAAGGAAATGCTGGAGATGGACCAGTTGACGCGCTCCCACGGCCTTCAGCAGGCGGAATTCCGGAAAATCTCCAACGAGGTCCGCCAGGTTCAGCAGGCCGCCCAGTCCTTCGATACGGTCAATGTGGCGGTCAACAGCGTCACCTACGGCGGCTTCCAGGGCTTCCGCCTGATTTGCCTGTGCTTTGCGGCCTATCTGTACACCCGGGGGCACATCAGCATGGGCACGGTGGTGCTGTTCGAATTCCTGTTCGACATGCTTGTCAACAGCATCCAAAAGGTGTTGGATGCGCTGCCGCAGATCGCCCAGGGCTACGACAGCCTGGTCAGCATCAACGAGATCCTGTTCGAGAAGGACGTGGAGCACAGCGGCAGCCTGCGGCTGCCCGAGCCCATCCGTGGAGAAATCGAGCTGGATCACCTCTGCTTTGCCTACGACGACCATTCTGCGCCGGTGCTGAAGGACATCAGTCTGCATCTTCCCGCCGGAAAGGTGGCGGCCTTTGTGGGCCAATCCGGCGCGGGCAAGACCAGCCTGCTGAAGCTGATCCTGGGCCTTTATCCGCCGACGGGCGGCGAGATCCGGATCGACGGCATGAACCTGGCCGAGCTGGATCTGAACGACTATCGCCGCCATATCGCGGTCGTTCCCCAGAACACGGTGCTGTTCTCCGGCACGCTGTGGGACAATCTGGTCTTTGGACTGAAATACGTCAGCCGCAGCCAGGTGATGGAGGTGATCCGCAGCGTGGGCCTGGAGGACATGCTGCAATCCCTGCCCGACGGCCTGAACACCGTCATCCTGGAGGGTGGCGGCAACCTGTCCGGCGGACAGCGGCAGCGTGTAGCCATCGCCCGAGCGTTGTTGAGGGATGCCCGGATCGTGCTGTTCGACGAAGCCACCAGCGCCCTGGACGCGGCCAGCGAGCGGCAGGTTCAACGGGCCATCGACGCCATGCTGTCCAAATGTACCGTCATCATGGTCGCCCACCGGCTGAACACGCTGAAAAAGGCGGATCTCATCTTTCGCATCGAAAACGGCCAGGCGACCCTGTGTCCGTCCTATGAATCACTGATCGACGAATCCGCTGGGGATAGGCTACTCTTTCGACATGACCGCCCAGCTCTCAGCCGCGATCCAGAAGGTCTGTGCCATCGGAAAGCCCCCGAAGGCGACCCAAGCCGCGCTGCTGCTGAGCTCCGCGTCCCCGAATCCCTTTGAAGGCGCAATTACGACCTATAAGAACATGCTCGCCTTCAAGGGCATTGAGGACAAGGGCATCTTCACCGCCGCCGGAGACGAGAATGGGTCCGAAGCCAAACTTGCAGAGATCCGCGAATTTGCCAAAGCGCTGTAACTATCCAATAAAATACAGACAAGCCATGACCACAGGTGTCTTAAGAACATCTGTGGTCATGGGATATACCAGCCATCCTTCTCCAGCCATTTATTCTTTGTGATTGACAAACTCAAAACCCCAGCTAAGCTGGGGAGAATGGAATAAACAGTAGTGTAGAAGATGGCGAAAGCCTCCAATGGTATAATGGTAGCGGTGTCGAAAGCCAATACAAAAAAACCAAAGGAGGCATCCACGAATGGACGAGAATAGTTTATCACATACGAGATGGAAATGCCAGTACCATAAATATCGGAGGAAAGTGCTGTATGGGAAAGTAAAGGCAGATATACGCGAGATACTGCGAACATTGTGCCGATACAAGAAGGTGGAGATTATTGAGGGGGGGCGGTATGCGTAGATCACGTACACTTGTGCCTGAGTATACCACCGAAGATAATGGTAAGCCAGTTTGTAGGGTACTTGAAGGGGAAGACAGCGTTGATGATTTACGACAGGCACCCGGAACTGGGGAACAAGTTTGAAAGGGACTTCTGGGCGAGAGGGTACTACGTATCGACAATCGGCAATGTGGACGAGGAAACGATACGGAAGTACATTCGAGAGCAGGAGGAAGAATCCAAGAAGGAGAGCAGGACGCTGAAGTAACCTCCTTGTGAGGCTGCCAGTATTGTGCTTTCGACACCGCCTTGGGCGGTGCGAGTAATCCGCCCCTTTCAGGGGCATTCCCAAACCACCAGTTGAACTGGTGGTCATGACTTTGCCACCAGTAAACCTGCGGAAAACCGCCTTGAAATGCAGCCAACTACGCTCGAAACTGCATCTCCTGGGATTTAGAAACACACTCTAGATTCATCGCGTTGGGCGTCGCGTCAGTTTTTAGAAGTGGCCTTGTAAGGAGGGTGAATATGGAATACATCGTTTTGAACAATGGCGCCAAGTGCCCCGTGGTGGGCATCGGAACCTTCATGCTCTCCCCGGCGGACGCGGATAACAGCGTGCGCGAGGCGCTGAAGATGGGCTATTCCCTGGTGGACACGGCGAACGCCTATGTGAACGAGCGGGCGGTGGGTCGCGGCATGAGGGCCAGCGGCGTGAAGCGCGAGGACATCTTCCTGTCCACGAAGCTCTGGCCCAGCGAGTATGAAAACCCCAACGCGGTGGACGAGACGCTGGAGCGTCTGGGCGTGGATTATGTGGACCTGCTGTACATCCACCAGCCCGCGGGGAACTGGCTGGCCGGGTATCGCCGGCTGGAGCAGGCCTACAGGAACGGCAAGGCGAAGGCCATCGGCATCTCCAACTTCGAGGGCAGGTACATCGCGGAGCTGGAGACGAAGTGGGAGATCGCGCCCCAGTTCATCCAGGTGGAGGCGCATCCGTATTACACCCAGAAGGAGCTTCGCGTCACGCTGGACAAGTACGGCATCAAGCTGATGAGCTGGTATCCCTTGGGACACGGCGACAAGAGCCTGATCAACGAGCCGGTCTTCACCGAACTCGGCGCGAAGTATGGCAAGTCCCCGGCCCAGGTCATCCTGCGCTGGCACACCCAGATGGGCTTCGCGGTGATCCCCGGCAGCCGGAACGTGGACCACATCCGGGACAACCTCGATATCCTCGACTTCACGCTGACGGAGGCAGAGATGTCTGCCGTTGCGCAGCTGGACAAGGGCGTTCGCTATTACCACCGCACGGACGAACAGCTAAAGCAGTTCGCGGCCTGGAGACCCGATTTTGAGAAGGTGTGATTGACTGATTCTTGGGGAAACTCGGATTCCAGCCTCTTTGGAGAGACGCCGTGCGGGAGGGACGCAGGTGAAGCGCAAGACGGCGAAGGAGCTGCTGGCGGAATCCTTTCGGGAGCTGGCACAGGACCGGGACATCGACAGGATCACGGTGCAGGACATCGCGAAGAACTGCGGCTATTCCGTCGCGACCTTCTACCGGCAGCTCGGGGACAAATACGACCTGATCGCCTGGGACTACGCCCGCGACGTGCAGAAGCTCCTGGAGAAGGAGGACGGCACCCGGAAGGACTGGCGGCAGTCGCTTTCCGACGCGGCGGATTATTACGACGAGCAGAGGGAATACCTCGCCAACCTGCTCACCAACACGAGCGGATACGATTTGTTCATCCGGTATATGACGGAGATCCACTTCAACGCCGTGATGGATCACATCCGCGCCGTTTCCGAGCATGACGGGCCGGACCGGAAGACGGAGATGCTCGTGCGGCTATACGGCTTCGGCACGGTCATGCTCACCTGCGAGTGGATCATGGAAAATACCCCGTGAGCAGGGAGACGCTGATGGAGGTGTACGCCGCTTCGCTGCCGGAGCCGCTGCACGGGTATTCTCAGTAAGGAATGAGAGGATGTTCGGCAACCTGCTCAACAACCACCTGGGGGATTGCTGCCCATGCGACATGGTCATACTCATCTGTGAAAAACGGAGGGACCAACCGCATGATCGACAATATCGGGGATCAGGTCTAAGGGGATCTTGATGATGCGTATTTCTTCCTCAAGGTCATGGAATCAAGCCGCCATCCCTACGAGAAGAACCCGAAATCCCACATGGTTCTGCAGTGAGGCTTTTATTCGAGTTCCACATTGGACATTGTCGCGGCAGGAGGGTGGGCCCGGGATTTGATCGCCCGGAGCAGTTAAGCCTGCGACAGGGGCAGCGTGGGGCCGATGTGTGATAGCGCCATGATTGGGAACCTGATCCCTGTTTCAAAGGTCTTCAATATCACTATTTGAAGTATAGTGTAACACGGCGATGACAAATAGTCAGTATAGCCGGGAATATATTGTTGACAAAGTGTCATCCAGTTGCTATAATGTGGATAATCAAGGCCATCGTCCTCCGACGATGAAGGGAGTATCTGCATGCCCAAGGGTTCCGTGGAATTGGCCAATGCGCGCAGGGAAGAGATCATTTCGGCCTGCGAAAAGCTCTATCAGACCATGAGCTTCAAGGAGATCACATTGAAGGACATCGCCGGGGCGACCAGCTTCACGCGCACTTCGATCTACAACTACTTTCAGACCAAGGAGGAGATCTTCCTTGCCCTGATGCAGAAGGAGTACGAGCGCTGGGTGGCGGAACTGGACGTCATGGCGAACGACTACACCACCATGAGCGTCGAGTCCTTTTCCAGCATGCTGGCCCACTCCCTGGAGAAGCGGAGCATGCTTTTGAAGCTTTTGAGCATGAACCACTTTGACATGGAGGAAAACAGCCGGGCGGAGTGCCTGGTGGATTTCAAGCGGGCCTATGGCGCTTCCATCGAAGCGGTGCGCCGCTGCCTCATCAAGTTCTTCCCGGATATGGACGCGAAGGCCCGGCAGGGCTTCCTGTATGCCTTTATGCCCTTCCTCTACGGCATCTTCCCCTATACCACCGTGTCCGTGAAGCAGCGCCAGGCGATGGCGGACGCCGGGCTGGATTTCGTATACATGAGCGTCTATGACCTCGCCTACAACAGCATTCGGACGCTGCTGGGGTCTGGAAAATAAACATAGGGGTTTGGTGTGTATAGTGTTGACATCGTGTCAGATATAGTGTATACTATGTATTGACACGATGTCATTATATCATTCGGTGGAATGAGCGTGGCCCTGATCGACACCGCCCGCGCCACTGACGGGCGGAAGCGGTTGGATTGAGAGGACAGGGGCGCATGGGCGCCGACAATCAGAGACTATGGGAGGGATTCAACTTGAGCATCAACGGGCTGAACATCGTCAAAAACGCCAGGGGACAAGCCACGCCTTCCGGGGTCGTTCAAATTGCTCCGTCGGCTTTTGCGCCTGTGGAAGCAACGGAGGTTCGCTGGCTGGGGAGCGCCGGCGTATTCATCAACAGCCGCGGCACGACCATCATGGTCGATCCCCTGCTGGAGGGCTTTGACATGCCCGTCCTGTTTGAAAGCCCGCTGCTGCCCGGGGACGTACCCGCGCTGGATGCCGTTCTGATCACCCACATTGACAACGATCACTTCAGCCGCGCCACCTGCAAGGGCCTCCTGGGCGTCTGCAAAGCCTACCATGCGCCGAAATACGTGGCCGATGAGATGCGGCTGGACGGCATCCCCGGTACCGGCCATGCCATCCATGAAAGCTTTGGCATCGGCGATATAAAGGTGACATTGACCCCCGCGGATCACGACTGGCAGAATGATTTCCCGGAATTCAGCTTCCGGCATTGGGCCAAGGAGGATTACTGCGGGTTCTGGATCGAAACGGCGGACGGCACCCTATGGCTGCCGGGAGATTCCAGGCTGTTGGAGGAGCAGCTTCATATGCCGAACCCGGATGTCATCCTGCTGGATTTTTCAGACAACGCCTATCACATCACGCTGGATGGCGCCGCAAAGCTGGCGAACGCCTACCCGCAGGCAGAGCTGATCTGCATTCACTGGGGCAGCGTCGACGCGCCGGACATGAATACCTTCAACGGCAATCCGGAGGATTTGCTCTCCCGCGTGATCCATCCGCAGAGGGTCCACGCAATGAGGCCGGGGGAAGCGTTCCGATTGGACGCGCGGAGGATTGCCGAAGGATGACGGGGATCGACAACCGTGAAAAACAGCTTTAAGGAGATGAAGGAACGTGAAGAAGAACATCGGAGCGACTTTGGCCTTGTATCCCTCCCCGCTGATCGTGGTGGGTGCGATGGTGGACGGCAAGCCCACCTGGACGCTGGTGGCCCACGCGGGCACCGTGGCCCACAGCCACCTGATGGTGTCGCTGGTGCAGGCACACTACATCAACAAGGGCATCCGCGAGAACAGGAAGCTGTCCGTGAACGTGGTGGACGCCTCCTGGCTGAAGGCCGCCGACCGCATGGGCACGATCAGCGGCAACAAGGCGGACAAGTCGGAAGCGTTCGCCTGGGCCTTGGGCGAGAACGGCGCGCCGCTGATCGACGACGCGAAGGTGTCCATCGAGTGCGAAGTGGACGGCAATTACGAGCTGGAGCACTTCGACCACTTCATCTGCAGGATCCTGGCGACCTACGCCGACGAGACCGTGCTGAACGAGAAGGGCAAGATCGACTACCACACCTTCAAGCCGGTGCTGTTCGAGTTCCCGACCTATGAATACTTTGTGACCGGCGAAAAGGCGGGCGACTGCGGGAGGATGAACGCATGATGAAAAAGCTGTTGATCGCGCTGCTGGCGCTCTGCCTGTGCGGCAGTTCCGCGCTGGCGGCGGACCTGACCACCAACGGAGGCGTGGAGATCGACCTTTCCGCGCTGCCCCATCAGGATGAAGCCGCCCCGGCTGCGGTGTACTTCGTCAGCGATATTTCCCCGGAGAGCCTCGTGAAGGCCTACCGGGTGCTGGGCGTGGAACTGCCCGGCCGGGTGGGCGTGAAGCTGTCCACCGGTGAAAGCGAGAACAGCAACTACCTGCGCCCGGCGCTGATCGGCGACCTGGTGCAGATGCTGGACGGCGCCATCGTGGAGTGCAACACCGCATACGGCGGCAGCCGCGCCTCCACGGCCATGCACCTGCAGCTGGCGAAGGACCACGGCTTCACCGACATCGCGGAGGTGGACATCCTGGACGCCGAGGGCAGCATGGAGCTGCCGATCGAGGACGGCAATCGGCTGAGCGTGGATTATGTGGGCAGTCACTTCGCGAACTACGATTCCTTCCTGGTGCTCAGTCACTTCAAGGGCCACGCCATGGCGGGCTTCGGCGGGGCGATCAAGAACATCTCCATCGGCTTCGGTTCGTCCATGGGCAAGGTGTGGATCCACTCCGGCGGCACCCGCACCAGCGGCAGCATCTGGGGCGACCAGGACCCGTTCCTGGAGGCCATGGCGGACGCGGCCAAGGGCGTGGACACCGCGATGGGGAAGAACATCGTCTACATCAGCGTGCTGAACCGCCTGTCCGTGGACTGCGACTGTGACGGCTATCCGGATGAGCCGGACATGCACGACATCGGCATACTGGCCTCCGCTGACCCGCTGGCCATCGACCAGGCGGCCATCGACCTGGTGTACGCCATGCCGGACAGCGAAAGCCTGGTGGCCCGCATCGAGAGCCGCAACGGCCTGCACACGCTGGAAGCCGCCGAGGCGATTGGCCTTGGAAGCCGGACCTACAATCTGGTGAATCTGGATGATTGATTGGATTCGCCGGGAGGCGATCTACCTCTGGTATTACCTGGACATCCAGGTCCGGCAGATCGCGCCCTACTGGGCGCTGGGCATCCTGCTGGGCAGCGCGGTGTCCGTATTCGGCAAGAAGGCCATCCACGGCGCTTTCTCCAAAATTGGTCAACGCCGAATGGGCTGGCTGGGCGTGATCCCCGCGAGCCTGCTGGGAGTGGCCTCGCCGCTGTGCATGTACGGCACGATCCCGATCGCGGCGAGCTTTTCCGAGCAGGGTGTGAAGGACGATTATCTGGCCGCGTTCATGATGTCCAGCATCCTCCTGAACCCCCAGCTGATCTTCTACAGCGGCGCGCTGGGACAGACGGCGGTGGTGATCCGCTGCGTCAGCTGCACCCTCTGCGGCTGCGTGGCCGGGTGGCTGATCCGGCTGTTCTACAGCGGAAAGGGCAAGAGCTTCTTTGACTTCACCGGCTTTCGCGAGGGCGCGAGCCGGGACACCGACTCGAACCTGTTTATGCGGTTTCTGAAGAACGTCTGGCGCAACGTCCGGGCCACCGGCCTCATGTTCGCGCTGGGCATCCTGCTGACGGCGCTGTACCAGATCCACGTCCCCGGTGATTTCGTCAGCGGCTTGTTTGGAAAGAACGAGGGCTTCGGCGTGCTGATGGCGGCGACCATCGGCGTGCCGCTGTACATGTGCGGCGGCGGGATGATACCGCTTTTGCAGCAATGGCTGGTGGACGGCATGAGCATGGGCAGCGCCGCGGCGTTCATGATCACCGGCCCCGCGACGAAGATCACCAACCTGGGCGCGATGAAGATCGTGCTGGGGTGGCGGCGGTTCATCCTCTATATCCTGTTCACCGTGGCCTTTGCCTGGGCAACGGGCATGGCCGTCAATCTGCTTATATAAGGAGGATTCTTCAAATGAAAAAGGCAATCGCGATTTTGATGGTTCTGTGCCTGCTGGGTATGGGCGCGCTGGCGGAGGAAGCCGCCCACAGCGACACGCTGGTGGTCTATTTCTCCGCGACGGGCACCACCCGGGGCGTGGCGGAGAGGCTGGCGAATGTGACCGGCGCGGACCTGTATGAGATCGTCCCCGCCGAGCCCTACACCGACGAGGACCTGAACTACAACGACCGCTCCACCCGCGCCACCTGGGAGCAGGACAACCCCGAGACCCGGCCGGAGATTGGCAGGGAAGATATCGACCTGAACGGCTACAGCACCGTCTACATCGGCTATCCCATCTGGTGGGGCGAGGAGCCGCGCATCCTGTGCACCTTCGTGGAGGCTCATGACTTCACCGATATCACCGTGATCCCCTTCTGCACCTCGGGCGGCAGCGGCATCGGCCGCAGCGGCAGCGACCTGGCCCAGCTGGCCGGCACCGGCACCTGGCTTGACGGCGCGCGCCTGAACGGCGGCGCCAGCGAAGAAGAATTGCAGACCTGGGTGGATGGCTTGAAATAATGAAAAAAAACAATCTTCGGAGGACGATCGACATCGGCATGACCGTCCTCCTGCTTTTGCAGATGGCCTATCAGGTGACGGGCGAGGCGGCCCACGAATGGCTGGGCATGGCCTTGACCGCGCTGGTGATCGTCCACCAGATCCTCAACCGGCGCTGGTACGGGGCGATGCTCAAGGGCAAGTACAGCGCCTATCGCGCCGCCTCCACCTGCGTGAACGAGCTGCTGCTGGCATCCTTCGCGCTGACGGCCTTCTGCGGCATGGCCATGAGCAACTACGCCGTGCCCTTCCTGTACGGTGTCGCGCGGGTGTCCTTCGTGCGGGCGACGCACCTGTCCATGTCCCACTGGTCGTTCGTGCTGATGGGGCTGCACTTGGGGCTGCACGTGCCGGTGATGCTGGCAAAGGTGAAGGAAAAGACACGCCGCGCCCTGTCCGTCGCCTGCGCGGCGGTCGCGGGCGTCGGCCTTTGGCTGTTCCTGAAAAACGGCATGCCGAACTACCTGTTCTTCCGGGTGCCCTTCGCCTTCCTGGACTATGAAAAGGCCGGGGCGCTGGTGCTTCTGGAAAACGTGGCCATGCTGCTGTTCTGGGCCTTCGTGGGGTGTCAGCTTGCGCTGCTGCTGCGCCGGAAGGGCCATCCGCTCCTGCCGGTGACGCTGATCCTGGCGGCGGTCGTGATCGGCCTCATGCTGAACATGATCTGGTCGAATCAGAACGATGTCGGCTTTGATGCCGGCTGTGGCAGCGCCATGGAAGCGCCGTGGCAGGAAGCCGGGCCGGAACCGACTGCGGAAGCTGTACCGATGGACGACGGCTTCGTCCTCGTCGAGGGCGGCTCCTTCCGGATGGGCAGCGCGGAGGACGAAAACTGGCGCATCGACGACGAGACGCCTCACGAAGTGACGGTGGCCGCCTTCTACATCGATCCATACGAGACCACCCAGACCGAATGGTCGGCCGTGATGGGGGGCAAACCCCAGCACCTTCATAGGTGAGAAGCTGCCCGTGGAGAACCTCTCCTGGCTGGACGCGATTGGGTATGCCAACGCCAGGAGCGCGGCGGCGGCTGGAACGACTTTGGCAAGAACATGCGCAGCGCCTACCGCGCGGCGGGTCAGGCCGACCTGAAGAGCTACAACCTGGGCGTGCGGCTGGTGCGCAATGCCGGGGCGGGCGTCGCGGGCTCGGCAGCCGTATCGGGCGGCATCCCCGCCGCCTCCGAGGGCAATAAGGTTCTGATCGCCTTCTTCTGCTGGGGCGGCAACACCCGGGGCATCGCCCATGAGATCCAGCGGCAGACCGGCTACGACCTGTTTGAGATCGAGCCCATCCCCGCCTATTCCGACGACTACAACACCGTGCTGATGGAGGCCCAGCGGGATCAGCACGCCCAGGCGCGGCCTGAAGTCGCCGGGCATGTGGACAACGTGGCGGACTACGACACCGTGCTGCTGGGCTATCCAAACTGGTGGACCATTTCGTCAAAGGCGCGATGGAGGCGGGCCATGCCTGCGAGGTCCTCGACGTGTGCCGCATGAACATCCACCCCTGCACGGGCTGCGTGCGCTGTGGCTACGAGGGGCCATGCGTCCAGAAGGACGACAATGAACTGATAACGATGGACGCCTATTGTGCTGCAATGGGCGTCCGTTGCTATCAGGGATTCCTGAGCCAAAGCCCTTCACGCCCTCTCAGGAGAGATGAATCGTGCTGCTGTTACAGGACATAAGTGCGTTATAGCTCAGGCGGTCATCCTGAATGTCAGGCTGGAACAGCTCGCCGTTGTCCTTGATAATGATCTCAGGCTCCCCGATGAACCGGAGGACACATTCGCCCAGCACCTTGTTTTTTTCGTTTTTTTCCTCCGTTTGGCGGAACAGGGATTGAAGAAGAGTTTTGACTTCCCCGAGCTTTCCGCTCTCTATGCCGTGATCATTCAGGTTCTCCTGGATCCAGTTCCAGAGCCGTTCATATTCCTCCGGCTGATATTCGAAGGAATTCATGCTGACCTTGCCATAGTCCGGGTCATCCAGCATATAGGGGATGCTTTCCCTGCCCTTCATGATCAGGACAAAGCTAAAGAAAATCGCCAGGGCCGTGATCTGGGATAATACCATCCCTTTCCCCATGGACACGATCCCGCCCTCCAGGCAGAAGTTGACGCAGAACAGTATGGGGAACAGAGCGGTTCGGAAGACGACCATCATGCATGACCACAGCGGCTTTCCGGTATAGCCGTAGTAATCGCTCAAAAACCCTCCAATGGACGCCGCGACCACACCCAGGGAGCAGAATCGGATGCACTTGACCAGATCAACTCGAAGGGGCGTGTCCTCGATTCCATAGAGCAGAAGCACGGTGTTCGGCAGGATCAGCAGCAGCAGAGTGACCGCCATGCCACTGAAAGCACACGCAACCAGCGCCTGCCGAAAGAGGGTCCTGATACCTTCGCTATTTCTTTCACCGGTGTAGCTGGCCAGCAGATACCCCGCCGCCTCGGAGGGACCGTTGACCATCTCATAGATTTCCAGCATGGCGCAGAGCACCGTGTTGGCGATGAGGTAATCATTCCCCCAGAAAATCAGGATGGCTTTGGTAAAACCGGCGGAGACCACGGACATACAGATTCCGGCGGTATTGTTCTTCAGAGAATACTGGGCGAAGCGCAGAAGATCCTTGAAGTAGAACCAGTATCGCAACCGGTAGGTATTGCTCTTTTTCAGGAAATGGATGGAAACCACGATCACATAGCTCACATAGCTCAGGGCCGTTCCCAGGGCAAGGCCGCTCATTCCAATGGTCCGCGCCAGGAACACGGAGGCGCCCACGTTCACCCCGAAGGAGACCAGGTACGCCACATAGGAAAGGGAATCATCTCCGTCGGCGGAGATCATCTCATCCAAAAAGGTAGCCAACGCCATTACCGGCGGGACAAAAATGAAAAGTCGGTAATACTCACGGGCAAAGGCTTCGATGGCCGGGGAGGAAGTATAGTAGCTGAAATACAAATCCTCCATCAGATTGAACAGGACCGATTGTGCCAGTCCCAGCAGAAGCGTCGTGAAAAGGCCCAACGTAAAGAGCCTCCTTGCACGCTCATAATCACCGCTTCCCTCAGCGATGGCGCAAAGATTGGAGCAGCCATAGGTAAAGATCGTGGAGATAAAAGCGCTTAAGGATACCAGAGGAAACACCAACGAGGTGGCCGCCAATGCGTCCGTTCCCCAAATATGGCCTGAGACCACTCCATCGACCATGGTCAGCCCAATGGCAAGCACCAGGCCAGCCGTATATTCAAAGGCCCGGTGCCGGTACTCCTTCTTCAGAAACGTGGGCTTGAAAATGGAGCGCAGAGCGGCAGAAACGCTCCCTTTTTCCCGGAGCTTCCTCCGGATAAAAATGCACAGCGCCAGCAGGATCGTTCCGATCAGCGCCACGGAGACACAGGCGGAAAAGGTGTTATCTCCCAAGGCTGCCACGTCGGACAGCGTATCCGCCTTGGTCCAATCATCGACGATGAATCCGAAGGCGAACATGGCGACTGGGATGGACGACAGGTACAGAACCGCGACATTCACCAGGACCTGGACAAAGTTGAATATCACGATCTGCCGGATGCCGAACCGGTCCTCGTCCCGGTTCAGTTTTCGGAATATGACGCCGATCAGCGCCACGGCCACCGCCTCCAGGGTGTCTACAAAGATGTAATCAAAGCTGTGATAGGTGAGATAATCAGACACGGTGCAGTTGAGAAAGGTCGCGAAAAATCCCACCAGCGGCCCAAAGATCACCGATCCTACCGCCTCTATCGCTTCCCCCATCCAGATGGAGTCATCATGAGACAGCAGGACGATGAGACGATCCATGGAAAAGGCGACCAGGCTGATGACCAGTACCTGCAGGATGCGTTTTCTAAAAGTCGGTGAATACGCTTTCATGCTTCTCTCCTCAAGAAATACTGACCAACACAGCGCCTATGATCAGTATGAACAGGACCAGATATTGGATCCGGGTCAGTTTTTCCTTCATCAGGATGCGGGCGCCCAGAATATCCAGAACGGGAAATGCGTTCCACAATACCACGCCCAGCAGGGCGTCTCCGGACAGGGCAAAAATGTAAAGCAGATCGCCTGCGGCGCTGAACGCCTGGCTGATGAACCGATACTTTTCAGTTTTTCGGAAGGGATTGTAAACCTTTTTATGCCTGATCCAAAGACAGATCCATACAAAAACGGAAATAATCACCTGTACCAGCGTGTTGGCGGCAATAAACTCCATGGAGTCCACGATTTTGTCTCCGATCAGCACGCTGCTGAAGAAGGAATCGGCTCCGTCGAATAACGCGGAGACGATCGCCAGGGTGATACCGATTTTGAGCGCTGTCTTGCTCGATCCGGCGGGTTTTGAAGGCGCCTGCTTCTCCTCCTGAAGGCCCCTGAGGGAGGGATAGATTATCGTCACGCCCAGGATCAGGATCAGGCCAATGGCCATGGTGGGAGTAAACAGTCTGGCGGCAAATCCCGCGTTCCCCGTCAGCACGTGATAGGCCACCAGAAACAGGATATAGAAAAGGCCATCCACGTTGGCGAAGGTGTTCCTTACCGATACTCCCACATACTTGTAGGCCGCCAGCGCGAAGAACAGGCAGGCGTAGCTGCATATCGGATTCAGAAGCACCACCGGTTTGTTCAGAATGAGTTCATGGGGCATCAGCGAGGTCTCATCCAATCCAAAGAGAAACAGAGCGCACAATACGACGGCATTGAAGATCCCATACCATACCAGGATCTTCAGCACGTCTTCCACGTGGGAGGAAACGGCCTTTTTTTCATACAGATCCTCTCCGCATACCATCAGCATGGATAACAGAGTAAAAACTATGGCCATATGCTCCTGTAAACCTCCTTGCCGGCTTCCGTCTTGCGAGAACGCTCCTTCAAAGCCGGAAGTTCAAGCATCGTGATACAAAAGCTCTGATGGACGAAGACTCTGCCAGCCTTTTCTTTGCAGATACACGTGAATTATAGCAAAACCATGGGTTGACTTCAACGGATTTTTTTGAGTTTTTTTCGAAAGGAAAACAGGCGAGAACCCCCGTCTTGTCCAAACGCCCCCCATTTCCGCTTCGGAAATGGAGACGAATCCCGAGGCGGCGTTCGCTTCAATGCCCCGGTTTTGGATCGCCCGGATGCTATCAAGTGATTCGCGCTTTGCACTGCTTTGTTATAGCTTACACAGATTCCGGGACAGACCCTAAAAGCTGATCCCCCAGGATTTCCGGTTCGGCAAACAGGGCTGTCGCGCCGCCCGTGTGCCAGAACAAAAGGTTTTCGCCTTTTTTGATTGCACCGCTTCGCACATCTGCCAGCAGCCCCGCCAATGCCTTTCCCGTATACACGGGGTCCACAAACAAGCCCTCCGTTCGCGCCAAGAGTTGGATGGCTTCGCTGGCGGCGTCACTGGGTATTTCGTAG
>CADBZH010000019.1 GCA_902799045.1 uncultured Eubacteriales bacterium | reverse complement strand
CCCCCTTGACTTTCGCCCCCGCTCCCCGTGACAGCCGTGACGACCGTGACGATGTTTTACACACCGCCTCCGCACTCCGAAAAGCTGTCACAGCTGTCACGGTCGTCACGCCTGGGGTTCCTCCAACGTGAGCTTGATACTCCGCCCGGCATGGGTTCGGGCGCTTTCATAGTGGATGTGGTACTCATAGGACAGCCGCCACGCCCGGACATTCAGCCGCATAGCCAGGGCATTGGGTTTCATATCCAGCCCCAGGGCGGCGACAAGTTCCGTGGCCGTCCCTCTCCACTCTGGCCGTTCCGCCGTTACCAGGGCGGCAACAGCCTCCAACACCGGGTCAGGCGGCTCCTGCCGCAGCTCCGTTTCCCGCCGCTCCAGCTCCCACACAAGCCGTTCCTCGTCCCGCTTGAGGTAGAGGCGCTGGTCTTGCTGATCCCGCCCAGAAATGTCCAGGGTGGCGGCGTTGTCTGCCCGCCGCTCCTTTTGGAGCAGAAAGGCCCCGTCTGCCGCACCCAATAAGCCGTTGGTGCCGGAGATCATATCAAACTTATCATCGGCCTGCTGCTTGCGGGTGTGATGTACAACCAGGAGGCAAACCCCGCTTATATCGGCAAACCGTTTCAGTTTGGTGATTACCTCATAGTCGTTGGCATAGCTGTACTTCTCTGCCCCGGCCTCCCGGATTTTTTGCAGGGTGTCGATGATAATAAGCCGGGTGTCCGTGTGTTCCCGGACAAAGCCCTTTAGCTGCTCCTCCAGGCCACCGCCGAGCTGCTTAGCTCCGATGGCAAAGAACAGGTTTCCGGTACTCTCTACTCCAAACATCCGGTACAACCGCTCCTGTAAGCGACGGTGGTTGTCCTCCAGGGCCAGATAGAGGACTGTCCCCTGGCGCACCTCATACCCCCACAGGGAAAGGCCCATACTCACATGATAGGCAAGCTGGGCCATGAGAAAGGACTTGCCCACCTTGGGAGCGCCCACAAAGAGATATGTCCCCGCATAGAGCAGACCGTCTACCACAGGAGGTCTGCCGGGGTACACCTGTTCGTAGAGGTCATTCATAGACACGGTAGGCAGATAGGCCGGGTCATTGACCCGGCTTATCTGCCGCAGGATTTCCTCCAAATCTCTTTCCGGGGGCTTGTGTTCTGTCACGCCCTCTGCTATACTTTGGTTAGGTTTTTGTGAGAGCGACTGTCCCCCGTCTGCGCCAACAGGCGGATATGGGGCAGTCGTTTTCTCTTGCAATCTATCCATCTATCAATCCTCCCTCATGCCGTCCATGATGGCGGCGATCAGCCGGATGGTGTCCAGCAACTCCCCATCCACGCCATTCCCGGCCTCGATACGCTCCAGTTCT
Source organism: uncultured Eubacteriales bacterium (assembly GCA_902799045.1). Lineage (GTDB taxonomy): Bacteria > Bacillota > Clostridia > Christensenellales > Aristaeellaceae > UBA2862. The sequence goes on along the minus strand of CADBZH010000019.1, from coordinate 89,992 downwards.
TCCAGAACGGCGGCCAGCTCGTTCCGCAGGGCCTTATACACCCTGGGGTTGCCCTGTACCACCACATCCCGGCACAGCAGCCGTCGGGTGATGTAGTCCTGTTTGGTAAGGCCGGAGAGCCGCACAGCGGTTTCAATTTCCCTGTCCTCATCCGGGGACACCCGGAAAGCCACAGTTTTGTTTCTCCAGCGGTTGTGTCGGTCAAGATTTTTCACTGACATGATTTAGGCCCCCTTTCGCTCCATGTCCAGTTTGTCCGCCATCTCCGCCTGCCGGGTGGGGAACAGGTGGGCGTAGCGGTAGGTAATATCAATGCTTTCATGTCCCACCCGGTCAGCGATTGCCAGGGCCGTAAAGCCCATGTCAATGAGCAGCGAAATGTGGGAGTGCCTCAGGTCGTGTATTCTGATCCGCTTTACCCCGGCCTCTTTCGCACCCCTGTCCATCTCCCGGTGGAGGTAGGATTTTGTCACCGTGAAAATGCGGTCGGTGGGCTTCACCCCATACAGGCTCTTGATATAGTCTCGCATTTCTTCACAGAGGAAAGCGGGCATTTGAATGACCCGGTTGCTCTTAGGGGTCTTGGGGTCGGTAATCACATCCTTGCCCTTAATCCGCTGGTAGGACTTGGAGATGGTGACGGTCTGTTTCTCAAAGTCGAAGTCGCCAGGAGTGAGGGCCAGCAGCTCCCCCTCCCGGACGCCGCACCAGTAGAGCATTTCAAAGGCGTAATAGGAAAGGGGCTTGTCCATCATGGCCTCGGCGAATTTCAGATACTCCGCCTTTGTCCAGAACAGCATTTCCCGTCCCTTTGGCTTTCCCATATTGCCCGCCTGGGCAGCGGGATTGACCTTTAGATTGTAGTGCCGTACCGCATGGTTGAACACGGCGCTCAACTGATTGTGCAGCGTTTTTAAGTACACCGGAGAGTAGGGCTTGCCGTTCTTGTCCCGGTAACCCAGCATTTCATTCTGCCAGGCGATGACCTCCTTGGAGTGAATGTCGCACATCTTCCGCTTGCCGAAGTACGGCACCAACTTCTTGTAGAGGATATGCTCTTTCGTCCCCCAGGTGTTTTCCTTGATACGGCCTTTCATGTCCGCCACATAGACAGCCACGAAGTTTTCAAAGGTCATTTCCAGGTCGGCGGTCTGTTGTTGCAGGAATGTCCGCTCCCACTCCAGAGCCTCCCGCTTGGTGGGAAAGCCCCGTTTCATTTTCTTTACTTTCTTGCCCGTCCAGTCCTCGTAGTAAAAGGACGCATACCATGTGCCCTTTGCCTTGTCTTTGTATGCCGGCATTGTGGTTCCCTCCTTATTGTCTGTCCCGCAGCCCATAGAATTTTTCCTCGAAGTAGCGCCTGCTTACCCGTCCGGGAATGGTGAGAAAGCCTTTTTTCTTCAGCTCCTCGTTCATCTCCCGCACCAGCTTGTAGGCGTAGGGCTTGGAAATGCCCAGCTCCCTGGCGACCTCCTCTGCTCTCACAAACAGCTCCTTTTCCATGGTCAGCACCTCCTTATTTTAGTTTCGCAAATATGTTAATGTCACCATCTTCATTATACATTAACATAAGTGTTAATGTCAAGAATTTATTTCGCATTTTTGTTAAAGATTATCTTGCATCTTTCGCTTTTTTGCGCTATACTATTGGCAAAGGCGGTGGGATATTATGACAGTCGGAGACAAGATAAAGATAATCCGCACCTTTCGAGGCATGACACAAAAGGAATTGGGGCTTGCTATCGGCTTTGAGGAAAAGGGAGCGGACAACCGGATCGCCCAGTATGAGACGAATTACCGTGTTCCGAAACGGGAACTGCTGGACAAGATGGCCGAGGCGCTGCGGGTAGACCGCCAGAACTTCTACACCATCGCCCCCGGCTCTGCCGAGGACTTCATGCGGACATTCTTCTGGCTGGACGAGGACAGCCCTGGCGCTATCCGCCTGTTCCAACTTGTCCGCAATCCGGGCAGAGCAGGGGCCGCTGATGATACCGCTGTACGGTACAATGATAGCGATGACTGGCCCGCACACCCTCCCGTGGGTATGTACTTCCAGTATGGCCTTGTGGACGAGTTCATGCGGGAATGGCTTTTTCGTCAGCAGGAGTTACACGCCGGGGAGATCACCAGGGAAGAGTATTTTGAATGGAAACTCAACTGGCCCCATACCTGCGACGATGGCCTGGAAAGCGAATATTATATCCCTTGGCGGAAAAATAAATAAGACAAGCAAAAAAACCGCCCTGCTGAATTTGTCGTTCAGCAGGGCGGTTTTGCTTGTCCTTTTGGGATTTTTCTCTTGAGAATACCGGGCGGACACAAATAGTATCAATCCAGTATCAAGAGCAGTATGGACGGGCAAAAAAGCCTGTATTCATGCGGGTTTTCGCCGTTTCGAGCGTCATTCCCACTCGATGGTGGCGACGGGCTTGGGCGAGAGGTCATAGAGGACGCGGTTGACGCCCTTGACCTCGGCCAGGATGCGGTCGGTGATCTTCAGCAGCACGGGCCACTGAACCTGTTCGACGGTGGCGGTCATGGCGTCGACGGTGTTCACGGCGCGGAGGATGACAGGCCACTCGAAGCAGCGGGCGTTGTCGCGCACGCCGGTGGAGCGGAAATCGGGGATGACGGTGAAGTACTGCCACACCTTGCCGCGCAGGCCGGCCTTGTCGAACTCGTCGCGCAGGATGGCGTCGGCTTCGCGCAGGGCTTCCAGGCGATCGCGGGTGATGGCGCCCAGGCAGCGCACGCCCAGGCCCGGGCCCGGGAAGGGCTGGCGATAGACCATGCTGTCCGGCAGGCCCAGGGCCACGCCGCAGGCGCGAACCTCATCCTTGAACAGCATCTTCAGCGGCTCGACCAGTTCAAACTGCAGGTCCTCCGGCAAGCCGCCCACGTTGTGATGGGATTTCACCATCTTGGCGGTCTTGGTGCCGGACTCCACGATGTCGGGATAGATGGTGCCCTGGCCGAGGAACTCGATGCCGTCCAGCTTGCGGGCCTCCTCCTCGAATACGCGGATGAACTCCGCGCCGATGATCTTGCGCTTCTGCTCGGGATCGGCCACGCCCGCCAGCTTGTTCAGGAAGCGGTCCACGGCGTCCACGTAGATCAGGTTTGCGCCCAGTTCGTCGCGGAAAACCTGCACCACCTGCTCCGGCTCGCCCTTGCGAAGCAGGCCGTGGTTCACGTGCACGCAGGTCAGCTGGTCGCCGATCGCGCGGATCAGCAGCGCCGCCACCACGGAGGAATCCACGCCGCCGGACAGCGCCAGCAGCACCTTCTTATTGCCCACCTGCTGGCGGATCAGCTCGATCTGGTCGGCGATGAAGTTGTCCATGTTCCAGTTGGCGATGGCGTGGCAGTCGTCAAACACGAACCGCTTCAGCGCCATGCTGCGCTCGGCCTCGTCCTCCGGCCAGGCTTCCAGGGAAACGTCGGCCTTGCGGGCCTTGTGATCCACCGCCATCAGCGGGATGCCCGCGCCATACACGGCGTCACTGGCGTCGATCTCGACGCCGTCCACCACGCGGTTCACGCCGCCGTTCAGGATGATGCCCTTCACGTTCGGCAGCGCCGAAAGCTGCTCAGCCGTAATGTCGTGGGGATGAATCTCCGTGTACACGCCCAGCGTGCGGATCTCGCGGGCCACGCGGGTGTTTTCCTTGCTGCCGAGGTCCAGAATGACGATCATGTCCTGCTGCATAATGTGCCTCCCCATCTTTCGTTTTGGTATGGGGGTATTTTAGCACCGGAGAGGGCTGTTCGTCATTAATGGAAGGTTATTTTGGGATAATGTGTTTGGGGACGGCTTTCGCGACACGTTGATGTGTTCTGAGAGCCGTCCCCGTGAAGCGTTTCACCAGTGGCTGAACGGTTGTATCAAGGTCGAATTCTGCCGTCACGCCATAGCGGGGTGACAGCCGTTCGCTTCACTCCCCGCTCTCGTCCTCCTTCTCCCGCATGCTCTCCAGCGCCCTTTTCAGCTTCTCCGGAAAGCGCACGTCCAGCAGCGCGGCGTTTTCGAGGATGCTCAGGCCCTCGTTGGCGATGTAATAAAACGCCAGCGAGGTCTGGAACACCATCGCCTGGTTGCCCAGGGCGCGGTCCACCAGCGTGGCCAGGCCGATCAAAAGCAGCATCAGCGCCTTGCGCGCGATGCCGATGAAGCCGGCCTTACTGCTCAGGCGGCCGCCCTCGGTCTTGGGCGAGCGTCCGCAGGCGGCGACGATCAGGCCGCTGACGTAGTCCAGCGCCATCACCGCCACCAGTATGGTCATCGTCATGCTCCACTTGCCAAACAGGCCCGCCACCGCGCCGCCGAGCGCCGCCAGGGCCTTGATGATCCTGTCCCAGTTCATCTTCTCCGTTCCTCCCTTGCAATGATCCGCCAGAGCGCGACGCCCGTGATCAATCCCGGCAGCAGGCTCCTCAGCCAGAAGCCCGCCACGCACATCGCCAGGTCCGCCCGGGCAACGGCAACCTGTATGAGTCTCGCCCCGTCCATGGCTACACCCGGCGGGCATACCGGCTGCTGACCCAGGCCTCGCCGTCGCGGAAGGCCACGCGATACCAGGGCCTGCCGTCCACGTCCCGCGTCTCGCCCAGGTCCGCGAGCCGGTCGCCCCGGTGCGCCACGCCGAGGATCCGCGTGCCGACGGTGCCGGGCGCGTTGCGCACGTTCACCGAGCCTCCGGTGATCTCCACCCAGGCCTCCCGGGCGTCGGATGCGGCCCGGGGACCGTCGTTCAGCACGATCACCGTGTGGCCCTGAACCGGCGTGCACAGGATGTCCCCCGCCTTCAGGCAGTCCGACTGCTTCGCGTACCGTTCGCCGGTCATCTCGGTGAACGCTCCGGTGGCCAGCAGGTTCTTCGGCTCATTCGTCGTGCGGAAGCCCTCCGGCAGGCCCGTGACGCCCGCGTAGGCGCAGCAGACCCGCACCAGCGCGGAACAGTCGCACTCCACGTCCGCCGTGACCTTGCCGACGTCGAAGCCGTACTTCTCCGCCTCCCTGTACAGCGTGTTGCGCTGGTACTGGTCGTAGCCGATGTGCCGGTTCGCCACCGCCGCGGCCATGCACGCCGCCACCTTCGCCGCCACGGCGGCGTCCTTCGCGCGGAACACCCGCCAGCCCTTGCTGTGCAGATACCACTTCTGCTTCTTCAGCTCCTTGCCCGTCTGGTTCCCGGCCTTGCCGCCGTGAGCCTTGCCGTTCTCGTCGATGGACGCGCCGCCAATGTATACCGTTGCCATGCTTCATCCTCCCCTTTCCTTTTTGCGGGTCATTCCCGCGGGAGGACTACTAGGCGTTCAAAACCGGATTTTTACGGAGTGAATGTTAAAAGTACATAAAAAAAGACCCATCGACCTCGGAGGCGGCTCCGGGGTCGATGGGCTCCGTCTGATTACAAATCCTCCGGCCCGTAGGGCACGATCTTCTTCAGCGTTCCGTCCGCGCCCTTGTTCATGCGGTTCTTGAAGCGGCAGAGGAAGGCCTCCGGCGCCTCGGCCTGAAAGCCGCGCGCAAAGCCGTCGCGGGTGAAGATCACGGAGTAGATATAGGCGTCCTCCAGCTCGCCCCGGCTGTCGCGGCGCTGGGTGTAGGCCGAGAGCAGCACCTTCTCCATGTGGGGCGTGACGGAGAAGAAATAGCTGGCGCAGAACATGCCCAGCCCGAACACGCAGCGGGCGTACTCCGCCTTCAGCTCCTTCTGCGTCTTGGCCTTCTGCTTCAGGTCGCCGCCGGCCGTGGGCTCGGCCTTCTCGGTGGGCAGGTGCTCGATCTCCGGCAGGTCCATGTCCGCCAGCAGCGCGCCGTCCACGTATTCATAGCTGACCTTGAAGTCGATGGGCAGCTGCAATTCCCCGAGCCATTGGCCGATGGCGGCCTCCACGGTCTCGGCATCCGGCGCGGCGTTCAGCGCCGCCTCCGGCCAGTCGGCGTCGTCCGGCAGGTCCCGGGCGCAGGCGCCGATGTTCACGAACGCGTCGTTCAGGGCCTCCAGCCGGTACAGACCGGCCTGGGCCGCCACCTCGCTTGCGTCCAGCCGACCCGACGCCCCGGCAGGCGCCTGCTTCGCGCCGCCGGAAAAGTCCGCGATCTTCCTGCGGTCATAGAGGCCCGTTCCGGGGATGCTGGTGTTCAAAAACAGGCCCTTCTGGCCCACGTTGGCCGACAGCCCCTTGCCGCCCACCGTCAGGCTCACCCCCGACTTGGAAAAGTTCAGCTTCACGCCCTTGAACAGGGTAATGCTCTTGCGAAAGCGCATGTGTCCGCCTCCCATCCGGCGCGAATCGCGCCTGTATTACCCTCATTTTAGCGGAAAACGCCGCCGAGCACAAGGGAAATCTTGACTTTCGCGCAATAATAACTTAATATAGAGGTGTGAACAACCGTGCGAGGAGGAATGACCCATGACGAAGGTTCGCGGACTCACCGCCCTGGTGCTGGCCTGCGCGCTGCTGATCGGCCTGTGCGCCGCCCAGGCCTCGACCTACTACGATTACGGCTCCAGCTATGACTATCTGATCGGCGCGATGGAGGTGGTCAACTGCCAGAGCTGGACGTCGCTGCGCAGCTATCCGGATTCCGCCGCGCCCAGGCTGATGAAGGTGCCCGCCGGGGCGGTGGTCTACAACTGCTACTATCAGGACGAGAAGTTCACCTACTGCGAATACAACGGCGTGGGCGGCTACATCCTGAACAGCAACCTCTCGTTCATCTACGGCCCGGTGGGCTATGAATACCGCGAGGAAGACTACGTGGGCAACTGCCAGATCGTGAACTGCCAGAGCTACGCCTCGCTGCGCGACTATCCCAGCACGAACGCCAACCTGCTGGTGCGGGTGCCGCTGGGCGAGATCGTCACGAACGTGTTCTACCAGGACGAGCGCTTCTGCTACTGCATCTACAACGGCATCGAGGGCTATATCCTGTCGAGCAACCTCTCCTGGGTGTCCGGCGGCAGCGAACAGTCCGCCTACGACAGCACCTGGATCGGAAACGCCGTCATCGTCAACTGCGGCTCCTGGGCCTCGCTGCGCGAGCTGCCCGACACGGCCTCCTACCGGCTGGCGAAGGTGCCGCTGGGCGACACGGTCACCGATTGCTACATGGTGAACGACCGCTTTGCCTGCTGCAACTGGCGCGGCGTGGTCGGATACATCCTGATCGACAACCTGGGCTGGTAAACGGATATCATGCTGAAACAGGGGGACGCGCAAGCGTCCCCCTGTTTCAGCATGCTGTCGATCAGTATCCCATAGCCCATCGTCGGGTCGTTCACCATCACGTGGGTCACCGCGCCGACGATGCGCCCGTCCTGGAGGATGGGGCTGCCGGACATGCCCTGCACGATGCCGCCCGTCGCCGCCAGCAGCGCCGGATCGGTCACCCGCACGACCAGCGCCCGGGCCGCGCCCTGGGAACGGTCCGACAGGCGCACGATCTCGCAGGCGTATTCCCGCGCCTCGCGGCCCCCGACGGTCGTGATCAGCGAGGCCGCGCCCGGGTGCACGTCCTCCCGGCGCGCCACCGGCAAGCCCTCGGGATAGAGCGCGCCCTCCGGCGGCGCGTCCATCGTGCCGAAGATGCCGGATTCCGAGTTCAGCGCCACGCTGCCCAGCGCCTCCGTCTCGCCCAGGAAATCGCCGGTCAGCTCGCCGGGAGCGCCCGCCTCGCTGGGCGTCACGGCCACCACGGTGTTATTGTAGAGCGCGCCCTCGCCCACCGGCATCACCACGCCGGTGTCCACGTCGGTGATGGCGTGGCCCAGCGCCCCGAAGCCGCCGCCCGCCGGGTCATAGTAGGTCAGCGTGCCGACCCCCGCGGTGCTGTCGCGCACCCACGCGCCCAGCCGGTACTGGCCGTCGCGCTCGTCCCGCGCCGGCGTCACGTCGCACTCCAGCACGTCCCCGTCCCGCAGCAGGCGCAGGTGGGCCGTGCCGCCGTTTGCGATGGAAGCCGCCAGCTCCTTCGCGCCGCCCACCGCTGAGCCGTCCACGCTGGTGATCACATCGCCGCTCTTCAGCCCCGCCAGCCGCGCCGGGCTGGGCGTCCGGCCCAGATCGGAATTGCCGACCACCACCACGCCGCCGGTGCGCAGGGCCACGCCCACCGACTGTCCGCCGGGCACCAGCCGCCGCTGGGGCTGCACCGACAGCTTCACCGTTCGAAGCGGCACCAGCCCCAGCAGGCTGAAGCGAAGCTCGCCATCCCCGGCCTCGCCCGCCGTGAGCCGCAGCGCGCCGCCCGCGCCGTCCCGCGCCGTCTCCACCGCCGTGGCGTCCACCCGCACCGCCGAAGACACCGCCAGCTCCGTCACCGTGCCCGCGCCCAGCACCAGCTCCTCCGGCAGCCGGGACACCGCCCCCAGCTGCGGCGACAGCATCAGCGCCGCCATCGCTGCCGCCAGCAGCGCGCCCAGCCGCCGCCTGATCCTTCCTTCCATTCCATACGCCTCCTTCGCCCATTCGGCACGCGCCGCTTTTTCCGTTTTTTACCGGCCCATCCGCCCGTTCGCGCCGCGAACCATCCTGTAATTTGGCCGCCGCCGACCCCGCGTATGCTGGCAAATGCCCCGCAATGTGGGAATATCTTATAGCGCCGCGCCGCCACCGCCGCCGCGGGCGCTTCGCCGGGCTTTTGCCATTCATTTCCTTGTATATCAGATTTTAACCTTCTTTTTTTCCATTTATGCCGTTTTGTGCGCAAAACCGGTTGCGATATTTTTCCGAACCGATTATAATAGAGTTTGTTATAATGGAGGCGTTTAGGATGCGAAAGGGCGCTGCGGCGGATTTCACCGGCCTTGAGGGCCTGCGCGTGCTGATCGCGCTGTCCGGCGGCGCGGATTCCGTGGCGCTGGCCGTCCTGCTCGTCGAGGCCCGGGAGGCGCTGGGCATGACGCTGTTCGCCGCACACCTGGACCACGCCATCCGCCCCGAGAGCGCCGACGACGCGGCGTTTTGCCGGGCTCTGTGCCGGCGGCTTGGGATTCCGTTTTACACCGCGCGCGTCGACGTGCCCGCCGAGGCCGCCCGCACCGGCGAGGGCCTGGAGACCGCCGCGCGACGGGTGCGGCACCAGTGGCTCCGGCAGGTGAAGGACCAGGTCGGCGCGGACGTGATCGCCCTGGCCCACCACATGGACGACCAGGCCGAGACGGTGCTGATGCACCTGGCCCGGGGCGCCGGCCCCGAGGGTGTCGTCGGCATGCGCAAGCGCCAGGGCGACCTGGCGCGGCCGCTGCTGGGCCTGCGCAAGCGGGAACTGGTCGCCTGCCTCCGGGCGCGCGGCCTGGCCTGGCGCGAGGACGCCACCAACGCCATCGACGACACCCCGCGCAACGCCCTTCGGCTGCATGGGATTCCCGAATTGGAGAAATCCTATCCCCAACTGGTGCCCGCCATCGCCCGCTATGCCGAAGCGGCGCGCATCGAGAGCGACTACCTCGCGCTTTTGACGGACGACTGGCTCGCCACAAACCGCCGATCCGGTCCCTATGGGGAATACCTGCCGCTTGAGCCGATGCCGCCCCGGGCGATCCTGCGCCGGGCGATCCGCAGGCTCTGCGGCCCGGAGCTGGACCGGGAAAAGCTCGTCGCGCTGGAGGCGCTGTGCGAAGGCGCGCGCGGCCGGCTGGAAATCTTTGGCGGGCTCGCCGCCGAGCGCGGCCACCGCGGCCTCTATTTTCTCCAAAGTCGGCCCGCGCCAAACGCCGAGATCCCGCTGGCGATCCCGGGCGAAGCGGCGCTTGACGGCCTGTGCGCCGTCGCGGCGGAGCATGCGCCCGTCGCGCCGGTCCGGGACGATCCGATGACGCAGGTCCTGGACGCCGACGCGCTGCGCGACGCGGTGATCCGCACCCGCCGGGACGGCGACCGCATCCGCCCGCTGGGCTGCGGCGAAAAGCTGCTCAGCGACTATCTGACCGACCGGAAGGTGGACCGGCCGCTGCGCGACTGCCTCGCGCTGGTGGCGAAGGGGCGGGACGTGCTGTGGGTCTGCGGCCTGGGCATCGCGGAGGGCGCGAGGCTGACGGCGCGCACGCAAAGGGCAGTCAGGCTGGAAATTCAATATTCATTTGATATTTCTATGCTGTACTAAGGAGGAACGAACATGGAAAGGGACATCGAGAGGGTACTGTATACCGAGGAACAGCTATGCACCCGCGTGGAGGAACTGGGCCGGCAGATCGCCTGGGACTATCGCGGCAAGAACCCCGCCATGGTGTGCATCCTGAAGGGCGCGGTCATGTTTTACACCGACCTGCTCCGCGCCATGCCCATCCATCTGTCGATGGACTTCATGGCCGTCTCCAGCTACGGCAAGGGCACGAAATCCAGCGGCGAGGTGGAGATCCGCAAGGACCTGTCCACCTCCATCGAGCACCGCCACGTCATCATCGTGGAGGACATCATCGACTCCGGCTTCACGCTCACCTACCTCACCCGCATGCTGGCGGCCCGCGGGGCGGAGTCCATCAAGATCTGCGCGCTGCTGGACAAGCCCAGCCGCCGCGCCCCGGGCATCACGCTGAAGGCCGACTACGCCGGCTTTGAGGTGCCGGACGCGTTCGTGGTGGGCTACGGGCTGGACTACGCCGAGGCCTATCGCAACCTGCCCTACATCGGCGTGCTGAAGCCTGAAATTTACGAAAATAACTGATTTATGCTTTCATTCCGGAATGCGGATTGGTTATAATAGGGTTATCATTCACAAACATGACTGTAAGATAAAGAGAGGACTCCCGTTTTGAACAAGAAACCCACAAGGAAAGCGCTGCAAGGCCCGTTGATGTATCTGCTGATTCTGGCAGTGATCCTGCTGATGGTGCATCTGCTGAGCGACGGCAGCCAGCCCACCATCCAGAAGATCAGCTATTCCTCGCTGCTGGAATGGGTGGAGGCGGATCTGCGCCACAGCCAGGGCGAGACGCTGCCCGTTCAGATGCAGGGCAAGACGCTGGGCCAGGTGGTGATCCAGTCCAGCACGCTGATGGCCGTGACCGAGGAAAACATGGCCGCCTACGCGCTGACCGGCAATTTTGACATGGAGTGCACGCTGCCCAGCGAGTCGCAGTTCTACGCCGACGTCAACGCCATCTACGAGGCCGTGCTGGGCCGGTCCGTCAGCCCCACCGAATACGACTTTGAAATCAGCTCCAAGCTGCCGGCCCAGCCCGCCTGGTGGGTGGAATGGGTGCCGCTGCTGGTGACGGTGCTGCTCTTCGGCCTGCTCTGGTACTTCCTGATGCGCCAGCAGGCCGGCGGCGGCAAGGGCGTGATGAACTTCGGGCGCTCCCGCGCCAGGATCACCGACCCCAACACCAACAAGGTCACCTTCGCGGACGTGGCCGGCGCGGACGAGGAGAAGGAAGAACTGCGCGAGATCGTGCAGTTCCTGAAGAATCCCCAGCGCTTCACCAAGGTGGGCGCGCGCATCCCCACGGGCGTGCTGCTGGTGGGCCCTCCCGGCACGGGCAAGACGCTGCTGGCCCGAGCCGTGGCCGGTGAAGCCGGCGTGCCCTTCTTCACGATCTCCGGTTCGGATTTCGTGGAGATGTTCGTCGGCGTCGGCGCGTCCCGCGTGCGCGACCTGTTCGACCAGGCCAAGAAAAACGCCCCGGCCATCGTGTTCATCGATGAGATCGACGCGGTTGGCCGCCAGCGCGGCGCTGGCCTGGGCGGCGGCCACGACGAGCGCGAGCAGACCCTGAACCAGCTGCTGGTGGAGATGGACGGCTTCACCCACAACGAGGGCGTAATCGTCATGGCGGCCACCAACCGCTCGGACATCCTCGACCCGGCGCTGCTGCGCCCCGGCCGCTTTGACCGGCGCATCGTGGTGAACTATCCCGACGTGAAGGGCCGCGAGGAGATCCTGAAGGTGCACAGCCGGAACAAGCCCCTGGGCGAGGACGTCGACCTGGGCGTGCTGGCCCGGCGCACCCCCTATTTCACCGGCGCGGACCTGATGAACGTGATGAACGAGGCCGCGCTGCTGACAGCGCGCCAGGGCCGCGAGGTGATCCACATGGACGCCATCGAGGAGGCCATCACCCGCGTGATGGCCGGCCCGGAGAAGAAGAGCCGCAAGGTCACCGACATGGATCGCAAGCTGGTGGCCTATCACGAGGGCGGCCACGCCATCGTGGCGCACTACATTCCCGAGTGTGACGACGTGCACGAGATCACCACGATCCCGCGCGGTTCCGCCGGCGGCTACACGATGTATCTGCCCCAGGAGGAGTTCCACTACGTCACCACCGCCCGGATGAAGGCCCAGATGGCCAGCGCCATGGGCGGCCGCGTGGCCGAGGCGCTGATCTTCGGCGACATCACCACCGGCGCGTCCAGCGACATCAAGTCCGCCACGGAGATCGCCCGCAGCATGGTCACCGAATACGGCATGAGCAGCAAGCTGGGCCCGGTATTCCTGGGCACCGAGCACGAGGTCTTCCTCGGCAGGAGCTTCAGCCAGCAGAATTCAGGCTTCTCCGAGATGGTGAACACCGACATTGACAGCGAGGTGCACAAGCTGCTCCAGGAGGCCTACGATCGGGCCGAGAGCATCCTGAGCGAGCACATCGAGCAGCTGCACGGCCTGGCGAAGATCCTGATCGAGCGGGAAAAGATCGACCGCGCCGAGTTCGTCGCCTTCATGGACGGCGCGCCTGAGCAGGCCGTCGAGACCGAATTCGTTCCCAAGGCGGAACCCGAGAACGCCCCCTGGAAGGCGCTTGAGGAGCCGCAAGAACCGGAGGAATGATCCGGCTGCCGGCGGTTATAGTGAACAGATCCTGACAAAACGTCAGGATCTGTGTTTTTGGCGGTGTCTGCCGGTCTTCAGCCGGGCCTCCATATTGTAGGGGCGCCGTTGCGGCGCCCTCTTTGAACGATACGATTCGTCTTGGGGCGAACGAGCCGCTTTGAAACCGTTCCGTCAAAGCGGCCCTTCAGGCTTAGAGTGTGTTTGCTTTTCCTTGATTTACCGCCAGTAAACCTGCGGAAAACCGCCTTGAGATGCAGCCAACTACGCTCGAAACTGCATCTCCTGGGATTTAGAAACACAATCTAGCCCTTCACGTTTCCGCTGTAATCAAACTCCACGGTGCCGGTCACGCCGCCCATGTTGTCGTAGGTGCAGACGATGCCATCCGGCTTCAGCTCGATGTCGGTCAGCCAGTAGATGTCGTCGCTGCCGACGTTGGACTGCCACAGCACGGTGCCGTTGGCGTCGATGGCCACCGGGTCTGGGCCATAGTAGCCGCCGATGTAGACGATGCCGTTGCCACCCACGGCATAGGACACGCTGGCGCCCAGGTGCACCTCGTCGGTGCCCAGCAGCCAGCGGATATTGCCGTTCGCGGGATCGATGGCCGCCAGGCCGACCTCGGCGTTGTAGAGCATCACCAGCGGACGGGCCGCGATGCCGGCCACGAAGGCCTCGGTCAGCGTCAGCTCTGTGGTGCCGGAGGTGGCGGTTTCCTGATGCCACAGCTCGTTGCCCTCGGCGTCCAGGCCGGCCACCATCATGTATTCCCGTTCGCTGTCATAGATGCGGCGGGCCACCACGTGCGTCGCGCCGGCGTCGGCCTCCAGGGCCACCGTGTCGCTCTCCAGGGTCACCGGGTCGGTGATGGCGGCGATGGGCGCGTTCTCCACGGCGGGCAGGGCGACGGACGCGGCCTCCGCCGGGGCTTCCTCCACGGGCGCGACCAGCTCGAGCACCGGCGCTTCCTCCGCAGGGGCGGGCTCCTCCTCGGTCACGGCCGCTTCGACGGGCGCTTCCTCGACAGGCGCTTCCTCGACGGGCGCTTCCTCGACAGGCACGTCCTCGATGATCGGCTCCTCCTCGACGACCTCGGAGGCGGGGTCATACTCCGGAACCTCGTCGGAAGGCAAATCCGGCAGCGGCTCCTCGGCGACGGCCTGCTCAACAGGGGCCTCCTCAACAGGGGTCTCCTCAACAGGAGCTTCCTCGACAGGGGCCTCCTCCACCGGCGCGGCGGTCTCGCCCACGGGCTCCAGGAAGTCGCCGCGGATGTAGCCGGCAACACCCTCATACACCACCGCGTACCAGTCCGGCACCTTCGCGGACTTCTGGCAGCCCACCAGCACCGCGCCCAGCGGGGCCTTGCCGACGATGGTGGCATTGATGTTCGGATACTGGCGGATATTCACGCGCACGCTGCACTTGATGACCCGCATGTCGACGGATTCGCCCTCCGCCAGCGCAAACGCAAACGCCGTCATCAGACAGGCGACGGCCACCAGGCATGCCAAGAAACGCTTCATGTTTCAGGATCCCCTCTCTGTTGTAGATTCAGCATAAATGCTCTGTTAAACAGTATACCTTCTTTTAATCTTTCCGTCAACCTGGAATCCCGGCCGCGCCACAAAAAAAGCCGAATTGCGCCGACAAACCGCCACGCTGCATGAAATGCGTTTTGAGGGGCAAGAATAGAGCATACATATTATCATGTTTGATCGAAGGATGTGTTTGACATGAAGGCGATCATCATGGCGGGCGGCGAGGGCACGCGGCTTCGGCCGCTGACGTGCGACTGTCCCAAGCCGATGATTCAGCTGATGAACCGGCCAGTGATGCGCTACGCGCTGGCGCTGCTGAAGCGGCACGGCGTGACGCAGATCGCGGCGACGCTGGGCTACCAGCCCGACGCCATCACCGACTATTTCGGCGCGGGCGACGCCTTCGGGGTGGACCTGCGCTATTATGTGGAACAGACGCCCATGGGCACCGCCGGAGGCGTGAAGCGTGCCGAAGCCTTCCTGGACGAGACCTTCGCCGTGCTCTCCGGCGACGGCGTGACCGATCTGGACCTGACGGCCGCCCTCGCCTATCACCGGGAAAAGGGAGCGCTGGCCACACTGGTGCTGAAGCGGGCGGACAACCCGCTGGACTATGGCGTGGTGCTGACCGGCGCGGACGGGCGCGTGCGCTCGTTCCATGAAAAGCCGGACTGGAGCGAGGTGGTGTCCGATACGGTGAACACCGGCATCTACATCCTCGAGCCGGAGGTGCTGCGCCACATCCCGGAGGGGCGACCCTGCGATTTCGGGCACGACCTGTTCCCGGCGCTGGTGAAGGCGGGGCTGCCGGTGTACGGCTGGGTGATGGAGGGCTACTGGTGCGACATCGGCGATGTGCGCGCCTATCTCGCCGCCCACGCCGACGCCATGGAGGGCCGCATCCATCTGGAGGGGCTCCTGCCGGGCCCGGCGCGGGTCGTGCAGATGCCCGGCGCGCGGGTGGACCGGTCGGCGGCGCTGGAGGGGCCGTGCGTCATCGGGCCGAACGCCCGGGTCCTGGCCGGAGCCTGTATCGGGCCCTACAGCGTCATCGGCCCGGGCTGCGTCATCGGCGAGAACGCCAGCGTCAAGCGCTCGGTGCTCTGGCAGGGGGCGCGGCTGGAGCGCGGCGCCCAAGCGCGGGGCTGCGTGCTGGGCGCGGGCGCGGTGCTGGGCGCGGGCGCGCAGGCCTATGAGGAGGCCGTGCTGGGCAGCGGCGCGATCGCGGGCGAACGGGCCGCCGTGCTGCCCGGTGTGAAGCTCTGGCCCGGCAAGCGCTGCGGGAACGGCGAGCGCGTGACGGCCAACCTGGTCTGGGGCCATCGCGGGTCCTCGCTGTTCTCCGGCGGTGAGATGGCGCTCACCGGCCCTGCCCAGGCGGCCCGGGTGGCCCAGGCGCTCTGCGCGGCCCTGCGCCCCCGGGAGCTGCTGCTGGGGCGCGACGAGGGCGGCACGGCGGACGCCCTGTGGCACGCGGCGGCTGCCGGGGCGATGGCCCAGGGCGCGCAGGTGCTGGACGCGGGCGCCTGCCCCCTGCCCCAGCTGCGCTTCGCCCAACGGTTGCTTCAGGCCGACTGCGCCGCCCTGGTGACGGCGGAGACCCTGATCCCGCTGGACGAGCGCGGCGCGCGGCTCCTGACCCGCGACCAGCGCTCGATCCTCTCTCAATACGACCGGCAGGACTTTGCCGCGCCCTTCGTCGCCGACACACCAGGGATCCGCCCCGCGGGGCCCACGGACGCGCTCTGGGTCGCCCACGCCGCCGCCGCATTCACCGCCGATCCCGCCCTCGCGCCGCCGGTGGCGCTGCAGAGCGAGGACGCGGCGCTGCTGGCGCTGGCGGAGCGCGCCTATCGCCGCGCCGGTCTCACGGCGCGAACCGTTCGCGAGCCGTCGGCGCTGGAGCTCGCGCCGGACGAGCTGGCCGTGTGCCTGGAGGACGAAGGCTGGAACCTGGCCGACGCTTCCGGCCTGCTGACGGAGGGCGAGCGTCAGCTGCTGGCGGCCTGGACAGCGCTGGAATCGGGCGAGCGCTCGCTGCTTCTGCCGGTGCAGGCCACCCGGGCCATCCACGCCCTGGCGAAGGCGCATGGCGCGCGGGCGGAATACGTGGCCGGGGAGAACGCCCTGTGGCTCAGCGCGCTGGCGGAGCGCCTTCCGGCGCAGTTCGAGCTGCAATGCGACGGCGTGGCGGGCTCGCTGGCGGCGCTCTCCGCCCTCATCGGGGCGAGGCTCAGCCTGGCCGACTGGCGGCGCGCCATGCCGTCGATCCCCCGCCGCAGCCGCAGCGTCTCCGTGCCCATCGACCAGGCCGGGCGGGTGTTCAGCGCCCTGGCCCGACGGGAACGGGACGCGGAGCTGGGCGGCGGCATGCGCCTGCACCGCAAGGACGGCTGGGCCTGGATCGGCCCGGACGAGCGCCGCGCCGCCTTCCGCGTGGTGGCCGAGGCCGCCAGCGACGAGACCGCCCGGGAGCTTTGCGATTTTTGCGAAAGGGAGCTGCTCCGGATCGCCGGGAAGGGATGAGGGCCAACGAATGGCGGCTCTTCACGGATAATCGGGGAACGCGCGAAGCGCATTTCCCAAAAAACACAGATCCTTCGCTTCGCTCAGGATGACAGGGCTTCGATTCGTTGTCATCCTGAGCGGAGCGAAGGATCTGTGCGCTCTGTCAACGGACTGCGTCGTGTCTATTTCAAAATCTTCCGTGAAAAAACTGAATGGTTTATCGATCAGTCGCCCAGCGCCGGGGCGGGTTCGCCCAGGCCGGCCTCCGCCAGCGCGGCGATTGCCGCCTGGTCGAAGAAGCACACGTACAGGTCGTCCCCGTCGTCGGAGAAGCGGTTGGTCAGGGCCACGCAGGTATCGGCGGGGCCGATCCAGTCAAAGTAGAAATCGCCCGCGCGTTCGGCGTTCAGCGCCCGGCTCTGGCCGGTCAGCGCGCTCATCAGGTCGCCAAGGCGGCTCGCGTCGCAGGCGCCCCGGCCGCCGTACTCGCCATCCAGCGCCGCCGCCAGCGCGTCCGCGTTGACGTCCCCGGCGTCCAGCTCGTACAGGACCGCCGCCAGCGCGCCGTTGCGGAACAGATACTTCGCGTCGGCCTCAAAGCCCCGGTACGCCGCGTCGTCCACATCCAACACGTTCGCAAGGCCCATGGTCTCATAGTCCACGTCGGCCGAGCCCTCCAGGGCCAGCACGTCGCCCTGGCCCATGCCCCAGGCGACGCCGTTCTCCAGGGCAAAGCCATCGCCCTCCGCCAGCGCCACGCCGCACAGCAACAGCGCCAGTATGGTCGCAATCAGCTTTTTCATGTTGGTATACCTCCTTTGATGATTGGACGGCAGTGAGGCCGGGTTGGTTCCGGGGCTGGCCACGAGGCCGCCGCGCGACAGCAGAGGCTGCTCGCCTCCCCCATCGCAATGGGGAGGCGCATGCGCAGCAGGCGATGGGGCGCTCCGGGCGATTCGCTCCCGGAAATCGCCGCGTAAGGGGCGCCCTATCCCCCGCTGACGCGGGCACTTCCCCACTGCGGTGGGGAAGCTTTTGGATCCCGCGTGGCAATGGCCATCCGGGCGGGCAATCCGCGATCCACTCTCTACTCTACTTCTTGATCCGCTTGTCCAGCTTGGCCGCCAGGAAGCTGCCCACGCTCTGGAACACCTGCACCAGCAGCACCAGCACGATCACGGCCAGGTAGAGCACGGCGTACTTGTAGCGGGAATAGCCGTAGTTGATGGCGATCTTGCCCAGGCCGCCGCCGCCCATCGCGCCGGACATGGCGGTGTAGCCCAGGATGGTGGTGATGGCCAGCGTGAAGTTGGTCACCAGCGAGGGCACGCTCTCCGGCAGCATCACCCGGAAGATGATCTGCATCGTGGAGGAGCCCATGCTCTGGGCCATTTCGATGATGTTGGGGTCCAACTCCCGCAGGGACGACTCCACCAGCCGCGCCACGAACGGGAACGCCGCCACCACCAGCGGCACGATGGAAGCCACCGAGCCGATGGACGTGCCCACGATCACGCGGGTCAGCGGGATCACCATGACCATCAGGATCAGGAACGGCACCGAGCGCAGGAAGTTGATCACCACGTTCAGCACCTTCATCACCGGCTTCGGCAGCGGGCGGATGCCCTTTTCGTCGCCGGTCACCAGCAGTATGCCCAGCGGCAGCCCCAGCACGATGGCAAACAGCGTGGAGAGCAGCGTGACATACAGCGTCTCCCAGAGGCCCGCCGGAAACTCCGTCAGGAATACGTGCCAGGCCTCCTCCAGCTTATCCGGCGCAAACGCCAACGCAAACTGATTCATCAGGCACCCTCCTTCGCCCGGTATTCGGCTTCCACCTGCACGGCCACGTTCTCCGCGCCGGAGATGTACTTCAGCGCCCGGGCCAGCTCGTCCGGCCCGCCGGGGATCTCGATCAGCATGTAGCCGTATTCCCGCTTGCCCACCGTTCGGGTGGACGCGCCGAGGATGTTCGCCGCGATGCCGCACTCGATGGCCATCGAGGCGATCAACGGCTTGTTGGTGGTGACGGAGCCTTCAAACACCAGCCGCAGCAGCTGGCCGTAGCCAGAGCCGGCCTGGGTCTCGGCGTTCGCCATCTCGGGGAACACCAGCTGCCGGGTGGCGGCGGCCTTCGGGCGCGAGAACACCTGGCTCACCTCGCCCTCCTCCACCACCGCGCCGTTTTCGAGGATCGCCACGCGGTTGCAGATCTCCTGCACCACGCTCATCTGGTGGGTGATGACGATCACGGTGATGCCGGTATCGCGGTTGATCTGGCGGATCAGCTCCAGGATGGACTGGGTCGTTCGGGGGTCCAGGGCGCTGGTGGCCTCGTCGCACAGCAGCACCCGCGGGTTCGTCGCCAGCGCCCGAGCGATGGCGATGCGCTGCTGCTGGCCGCCGGAGAGCTGCGCCGGATAGACGTTCGCCTTGTCCGGCAGGCCCACCGTTTCCAGCAGCTCCCTCGCCCGCGCCTCGGCCTCGGCCTTGGGCGTGCGCGTCAGCTTCAGCGGAAACATGATGTTTTGAAGGCACGTGGACTGCATCAGCAGGTTGAAGCTCTGGAAGATCATCGTCACCTCGCGGCGCACCGCCTGCATCTGCTTCTTGTCGAGGGCGCCCAAATCGCGCCCGTCCAGCAGGACGGTGCCGTCGGTGGGCCGCTCCAACATGTTGATGCAGCGCACCAGCGTGCTCTTGCCCGCGCCGCTCATGCCGATGATGCCGTAGATGTCGCCGTCGTTCACGGTCAGGTTCACGTGCTTCAGCGCCTCCACCGGCCCGTCGGCGGTGACAAAGCTCTTGGATAGGTTTCTCAGCTCGATCATACAGTTTCCCTCTGTTGAAGTGAAATATCGCCCGTGACAGATACGATTGATGTCCGTATCTATTATAGGTGGAAAAACGGTATCTTGCAAGCATAAATCGTCCCTGACGACATGCGCGTCAGGGACGTAGGACATTTTTCAGGAGGGAAATCTCATTTCCCGGAAGAAAAATCCCAACCTTGCAGGTTTTGCGGCCGGAGGCCCACCGGGCCTCAAGCAAAGCCTGTCAAAGGGGTGGTAATGGCGGGGGAAGCAGGTCCCCCGCCATGTCTGTTACTTCCCCAGCGCCGCCAGGTCGGCCTGCTTGCCGCCGTAGAGGCCCATCGGCTCGGTGTGCACGGTGGTGACGGACACCACGTTGCCGCCGGTCTCCTGCACATAGCTGTCCAGGTAGGGCTGATGCTGGAAGTAGTTGGCGTAGGCATCGCCGGCGTCCACGGCCGGGTTTTCCTCGGTATAGCCGGTGAACACGGTGATCTCCAGCTCGATATTCTTCTCGGCCAGGATGCCCTTCACGATCTCCAGGATCTGGGCGTGGGGCGCGGGCGTGGCGGCGATGATGATCTTGCTGCCGGCCAGGGCGTCATAGTCCACGTCGGGATCATAGCCGTCGGTGGGATCGTCCACCACGCTCAGCACGGCGCCGGCATAGGTGCTCTCGATGTAGTCCTTCACCTGCTGGCTGCGGGCCGCCGCCACCAGCGCGCGGGTCAGGTCGGCGTCCACGTTGTCGCCATGCACGGCGATGACGTTGGCGTTGGGCAGGTAGACCTCCTCCACCTCGGTCAGCAGCGCGGTGTTGATCGCCAGGCCGGCGTCCAGCGCGTCCAGCACGAAGTTGGAGTTGATCACAGCGTAGTCCAGGTCCGCCAGCTGGTTCACCAGCTGATCCGCCTGCACCTCGACGATCTCGATGCCGTCGGCGATGACGTCCGCCTTGGTGGCCAGCTCGCCGGCGCCCTCGGCCAGCTCAATGATGCCGTTGTCGGCCAGCAGCCTCAGGGCACGGGCCTCGTTGGTGGTGTCGTCCGGCACGCCGATGGTGACGTCCGCCAGCGCGGCGGCGGAAGAGAACACGAGCAGCGCGGCCAGCAGGCCGATCAGAAATTTGCGAATCTTCATAGTGGGTTTGCCTCCTGTTCTTTGAACTGGCAATATCATAGCACGAAGTTATAGGCTTGTCCAATACATGAACGCGATATCATGTTATAGACGCGATCTATAGCTTGACCATTTATTTAAGGAATGTTATCGGTTCTTCCCGACAGCCAATTCTTTCACCGTGTAAATGGGGACAAAATCGGCTATTTTTGCCGTTTCTTCCTGCAAAAGCAGCTTTCCTCAGAGCCATGTCTTGCATAAATGCAGCTTTTGTGTTACAATTATACATAGAAACCATGGAGAATGTGGGGGAACATTCTCCAATACCATCAGGGAGGCTATGGGTGTGAAAATTTCAACGAAGGGGCGCTATGCGATCCGCATGATGATCGATATCGCCGAAAACCAGAAGGACGGCTACGTAACGCTCAAGGACGTGGCCCTGCGGCAGGATATCTCCAAGAAGTACCTTGAACAGATCGCCCTGCATCTCAGCCAGGCGGGCATGCTACGCGCCGTGCGCGGCTACCAGGGCGGCTACATGCTGGCAAAGGATCCCTCCGAATACACCGTGCACTCTGTGCTGCAGGTGGTGGAGGGCAGCATGGCTCCCGTCTCCTGCCTGGAGCAGCAGCCCAATTCCTGCGAGCGCTGCCACAAGTGCAAGACGCTGCCGATGTGGATGGAGCTGGACAAGCTGATCTTCGACTACCTCAACGGCATCACCCTCGAAGACGTGATCGAGGGCCGCGCCGGCGCGGAATGACCGCCGGAACGCGAAAGGGCCGCGGACTTTGATCCGCGGCCCTTTCGCATTTAACGCGGGCATGCTATAGTATACGAAAGCATCCGCAAAGGAGTGAATCCCTTGAGTGCCCTGGGCATCGTGTACATCGTCGCGGGCATCGCCTGCTTCGCCTTCTATTTCGTCATCAGCCTCTACTCCCGCTTCGGGCTCAGCATCAGCTGGATCTGGCCGGCGGCGGGCGTGATCCTGGTCGCGGCGGGCCTTCTGACGCGCGCCCACCTGCCCCAATGGCTGCGCTACGCCTGGCGGGCGCTGCTGTGCGCGGGACTGGCGCTGCTGATCGTCCTGGAGAGCCTGGTGATCAGCGGCATGAACGCCTCCGCCCCGCCGAACATGGACTATCTGATCGTGCTGGGGGCCAGCGTCTACCAGGACGGCCCTAGCCCCGCGCTCACCCGTCGGCTGAACGCGGTGATGGCCTGCCTCGACGAGCATCCGAACGCCGTGATCATCGCCTCCGGCAGCCAGGGCGCGAATGAGCCCGTCAGCGAGGCCCGCTGCATCCGGGACGAGCTGGTGAAACGGGGCGTGGACCCGTCGCGCATCCGGATGGAGGATCAATCCACAGACACCCGCGAGAACCTTCAAAACTGCCGCGCGATGATCGGCGACGGCGACGCGGCCGTCGGCATCGTCACCAACAACTATCACATCTGGCGCTCGCTGCGGCTGGCGAAGCGCGCGGGCTTCACCAACGCCCACGGCATCGCCGCCGAGTACACCGGGCCCACGCTGATCCACTTCATGGTGCGCGAGGCCGTGTCCATCACGGTGCACTTTTTGAGGGGACACCTGTAGCTTCCGCAACACGGCGCGGCGGCCAGATGATAAAACGTACAGATCCTTCGCTGCGCTCAGGATGACAGGGATTGCGATACGCTGTCATCCTGAGCGCAGCGAAGGATCTGTACGCATCGTCAACAGGCGACGTTATACCAATCCCCCGGCGATCCGGAAAGAGCCTTTTTTCTTTTTCTGCATCAGCCGATGATGAAGGGCTTCAGCTCCTCCATCAGGTCGTCGCAATGATCGGCGTACACCTCCAGCGTGATCGGCTTGGACAGGTCCAGGCTGAAAATGCCCAGGATGGACTTGCCGTCCACCACGTGGCGGCCGACGCGCAGGTCGATGTCATAGGGATAGCGATTGGCGATGTTTACGAAGGTCTTGACGTTCTCCGCCAGGCTCAGCTTAATGTTAACGGCTTTCATGGTTCCGCCCTCCTCACTTACACGATTCTCGCGGGCAACAATCCCACTCTTATGACAGCATAGCGCTTGAATATGAAGCTTTCAAGTCATTTGTGCCCTTTAACGAACATTTAAATTCCTTGTGCCGGTTTCGCCCCGTCCGAACGTAAAAAGCAGATGAAATTACAAAAACAGCTTGACTTTTCCCCTGCCACGAAGTATAATACCTCTTGTCGGTCGGGTACGAATCGTGTCCGGACGACGTTGCCGAATTGTGTAAAGGTAGCACGAATGACTCTGACTCATTTAGTCCTGGTTCGAATCCAGGTTCGGCAGCCAGCATGCCGCCATGGTCAAGCGGTTAAGACGTCGCCCTCTCACGGCGAAAACCGGGGTTCGAGTCCCCGTGGCGGTGCCAAAGCCCTGAACGGAAGTTCAGGGCTTTTTGTTTAAATGGACTCAATCAATCACCAAGGAGGCAGCCCCCATGCAATACTATGTCAGCGCGGCGGCAACATCCGGGAACGGCACCCGGGAGAATCCCTTCCCCACCATCCAACAGGCGGCGAACCTCGCCCACCCCGGCGACGAGGTGATCGTGCTGCCGGGCGTCTATCGCGAGTGGGTCAACCCCTGCAGCGGCGGCACCCCCGAGGCGCGAATCACCTATCGCGCCAGCGAACGCGGCGCGGCGGTCATCACCGGCGCGGAGCCCGTGAAGGGCTGGGAGCCGCTGGGCGACGGCGTGTGGAAGGCGACGGTTTCCAACGCGATCTTCACCGACCGCAACCCCTACACCACCCTGGTCTCCGGCGACTGGTTCATCGCCACCTACATCGCCCACACCGGCGACGTGTACCTGAACGGCAAGTCGCTCTACGAGGCGACGGACCTCGAGGGCGTGCGCAATCCCGTGCCCTCTCCCGCCTCCTGGGACCCGGACTTCTCCGTGTACACCTGGTACGCCGAACAGGACGGGGACAGCACCGTGGTCTACGCCAACTTCCACGAATACGACCCCAACGCCGAGAACGTGGAGATCAGCGCCCGCAAGCACTGCTTCTACCCCGAAAAGGAGGGCGTCGGCTACATCACCCTCTCCGGCTTCAGGATCTGCCAGGCGGCCACCCAGTGGGCCCCGCCCACGGCCTATCAGGAGGGCATGGTGGGCCCGCACTGGTCCAGGGGCTGGATCATCGAGGACTGCGAGATATTCGAAAGCAAGTGCAGCGGCATCAGCCTGGGCAAGTATCTCCAGCCGAACAACGACAACAAGTGGCTGCACTGGAAGTACAAGGACGGCACCCAGACCGAGCGCGACTGCATCTGCCAGGCCCAGCGGGAAGGCTGGACGAAGGAGGCCGTCGGCGGGCACATCGTGCGCCGCTGCGAGATCCACGACTGCGGCCAGACCGGCATCGTCGGCCACCTGGGCGGCGTGTTCTCCCTCATCGAGGACAACCACATCCACCACATCAACAACAAGCAGAACCTGGCCGGGGCCGAGATCGGCGGCATCAAGATGCACGCGGCCATCGACGTGGTCTTCCGCCGCAACCACATCCACCACTGCACCCGCGGCCTCTGGCTGGACTGGCAGGCCCAGGGCACCCGCGTGACCGGCAACCTGTTCCACCACAACACGCTGCCTGCGGATTTCCTGATGCGAAACGAGGCCCTGGGTGCCTATGGCGAGGACATCTTCATCGAGGTCTCCCACGGACCGACGCTGGTGGACAACAACCTGCTGCTGTCGCTGCGCTCGCTGAAGCTGGCCACCCAGGGCGTCGCCGTGGCGCACAACCTGATCGCCGGGGCCTTCACCACCGTCAGCCGCGGCGTGGGCAACGGCGCCAGGACGCTGGATTCCCCCCGCTACACGCCCTATCACGTGCCCCATCGCACGGAGGTCGCCGGCTTCATGACGATCCTTCACGGCGACATGCGCTTCTACAACAACATCTTCGTGCAGCAGGAGGTGCCGCAATTCCTGCGGGACGCCAAAGCCGGCTTCGAAAAGAACGTCTGGGACGACGGCAACGTGGACGTGGGCATCCAGCCCTACGACGGCTATATGACCGAGGCGGAGTGGCAGGCCCAGTTCGAGGGCTACTGCGGCATGGGTTCCGCCGCCAGCGACCGCTACTACATCCCGCTGCCGGTGTGGGCCGGCGGCAACCTGTACTTTAACGGCGCACAGCCCTGGAACAAGGAGGAAGACCCGCAGCGCCTCGGTCGCGCGACAGTGGAGGCCCGCGAGACGGAGGCGGGCTGGGTCGTAGCGACGGATCTCGTCGGCAGGCTGCCGCGGCGCGCCGCCCGGGCCATCGACACCGACGCCCTCGGCATGGCCTTCGAGCCGGAGGAGCGCTACGAGAATCCCGACGGCACGCCGATCGCGCTTGACCCCGCGTATGACAAGTGCTTCGAGGGGTGGACGGTGCTGGGGATCGACTGACGCCATGCCCGGCTTCCGGCCGGCGTTACAAGAGAATAGATGAACAGATCCTTCGCTTCACTCAGGATGGCATCGCATCAAAGCCTGTCATCCTGAGCGGAGCGAAGGATCTGCATATGGGTCCATTCACCGGCTGTTGCTCATATCACAGCCATCCGTGAGAGTCGGATGGAGCACTACCCCTCCACCTTCTCCAGCGCCACGCCGCAGCGGCAGGGCAGGTAGAGCCAGAAGCCGTAGCCGAACTCGGTCTCCTGAGGGTGATAGATGTAGTCCATGTCCACCCGCGTCTGGCCGCCGAAGGGCCAGTCGTCGGTGGAGAGCGCCACCCGGTAGCCGCCGGGGCCGGTGACGCGGCAGTTGACGAACACGCTTTCCTGGCTCCAGGTGGGATGCAGGTTGAAGGCGAACAGCCGCCCGCCCCGCGCGAAGATCATCAGCTTGCGCTCGTTGTCGATCCACAGGCTCTCGGCCGGGCCGGAGCAGTGCAGGCCGCTGGTGTTGACGAGGTAGGTCATGGCGCGGTCGAAGTTCGCCAGCCATTCGTACTTGTACTTGTCGCTCTTCACCAGCGACCACTGCCTGCGGGCATAGTGATAGCTCCAGTTGTTGCCCTCGCGGGGGAAGTCCACCCATTCGGGATGGCCGAATTCATTTCCGATGAAGTTCAGATAGCCGTTCGGGGCCAGCGCACAGGTGACAAAGCGGATCAGCTTGTGCATGTCGATGGCGTGGTCCATCGTGGGGCTGTGATAGTCCTTGTCCATGCCGGTGTACATCTCCGCGTCGGCCAGGCGGAACATCAGCGTCTTGTCGCCCACCAGCGCCTGGTCGTGCGACTCGGCGTAGCTGACGCTCATCTCGCCGGGGCGGCAGCTGGTCAGCTCGTGCCACATGTAGTTCAGGTCCCAGTCCTCCTGGCGCATGTCCTTCACCAGCTTGATCCACATGTCCGGCGCGCCCATGTTCAGCCGATAGTCGAAGCCCACGCCGCCGTACTCCAGCGGCAGGCACATACCGGGGAAGCCGCTCATGTCCTCGGCCACGGTCATGGCCTTCTCGTTCACGCCGTGGATCAGCTCGTTGGCCATCATCAGGTAGATGCGCCCGTCGATGTTGGTGTTCATCGAGAAGTAGTCGTCATAGCTGCCGAAGGCGCACATGCCGTGGTTTTCATACATGATGCTGGTGACGCCGTCGAAGCGGAAGCCGTCGAAGTGGAACTCCTCCTGCCAGTACTTCAGGTTCGACAGCAGGAAGTGCAGCACCTCGAAGCGGCCGTAGTCGAACACGCGGGTCTTCCAGGCGTCGTGCCAGCCCCGCGCGCCCTCGTGGAAATACTGGCCGTCGGTGCCGTCCAGCTGGTTCAGACCCTCGCCCACGTTCGGGCAGGCGTGGGCGTGCACCACGTCCAGCAGCACCGAAATGCCCATGCCGTGGGCCTTGTTGATCAGGTACTTCAGGTCCTCCGGCGTGCCATATCGGTGGCTGGGGGCAAAGAAATTCGTCACCTGATAGCCGAAGGAGGCGTAGTAGGGATGTTCCTGAATGGCCATCAGCTGCACGGTGTTGTAGCCGGCGCCCTTGATCCACTCCAGCGTCTCGTCGGCAAACTCCCGATAGGTGCCGATGCCGGCCTTCTCCTGGGCCATGCCCACGTGGGCCTCGTAGATCATCGGGCTGTCGGGGCGCTGCCGGCCGTAGTAGTCGCCGTCGGTCCACTGGAAGGGCTCGTCCGGCGCCCAGATCTGCCCGCAGAGCAGCTTCGTGTTCTCGTCCATCACGCAGCGGGTGATCCACGCGGGGATGCGCTCGAAGCTGGCGCCCAGGCGGCCCACCATCAGCTTGACGAACTGGCCGTGCCGCAGGGCGTCGCGGCCCTCCAGCTCGATCTCCCAGACGCCGTTTCCGATGTTGGTCAGCGGGTGGCTGTACGGCTCCCAGTCGTTGAAATCGCCGGTGAGCCACGCCGCGTCCGCGCCGGGCAGCCACTCGCGGAAGGCCCAGCCGGTGTCGGTGCGGTGAAAGCCGAAGTAGTGATGGCCGTTGGCAAAGTCCACCAGGCTCTCCCCGCCGTTCAGATGCCAGCGCCGGTCGTTGTAGCGGTCCAGGTGCATGCGCACCTCTCCCGAATAGGGCCCCAGCCAGGGGTCCTTTTCCATCAGCAGCCACAGGGCGTTGTCCACATGTATCATCGCAAAAACTCCTTTTATGGTTTTGTTAATATCTACATCCCATTTTAACACCTTTTTCGCCCATTGGCAATAGGCCGCGCAAAATCCCCCGTCGCCGGTCGATTCCATTATTTATCCGGGCTTTAACAAATTCCAGCGATAAAGTGTGCTATACTGTGAAACAGCCTGAAGAAACCGAGGAGAACGCCATGAGCGACGCACAGAAGACCTGGAAGCTGTTGATCATCAACCCCGGCTCCACCTCCACGAAGGTGAGCCTGTTTGAAAACGAGCGCGTGCGGTTTGAACACAGCCTGTTTCACGACGCGCCGGAGCTTTTGAAGTATCCCCACGTGAACCTGCAGATGCCCTTCCGCTACCGGGTGATCCTGGACATGCTGAGGGAGGAGGGCGTGGACCCGGCGGAGATCGACGTGTTCGTGGGCCGCGGCGGCAGCGCCTGCACCCAGCCCGGAGGCGTGACGGAGGTGGACCAGAAGCTCTTCGACGACACCGAAGCCGCCGTTGGCGGCAGCGAGCACCCCGCCAAGCTGGGCGTGATGCTGGCCTGGCGGTTCGCGAGGGAATTCGGCAAGCCCGCCTACACGCTCAACCCCACCAACGTGGACGAGTACGGCGACTATGCCCGCCTGACCGGCATCAAGGGCGTCTATCGCGTCAGCCATTCCCACGTGCTGAACCAGAAGGCCGTGGCCGAAGCCCAGGCCGAAAAGCTGGGCCGCGCCTATGAGGATTGCAGCTTCATCGTGGCCCACATCGACGGCGGCATCACCGTGTCCGCCCACGACCACGGGCGCATGGTGGACGGCAACATGGGCGCGGACGGCGAGGGCGCCTTCACGCCCACGCGCATCGGCACCGTGCCGGTGCTGGCCATGCTGGATTGGGTGGAGGCCCACTCCATCGCCGAGGCGCGTCTGCTCTGCGCCCGCTCCGGCGGCTTCGTCAGCCTGTTCGGCACCTCCGATTCCGACGCCATCCACGCGAAGGTGGACGCGGGCGACAGGAAGGCCGCGCTGGTCTGGAACACGATGATCTATCAGGTCTCCAAGATGATCGGCGAGATGAGCGCCGTGCTCTGCGGAAAGGTGGACGGCATCCTGCTCACCGGCGGCCTGACCCGCTTTGACGACGTGGTGGCGGGCATCCGCGCGCGCTGCGGCTGGATCGCGCCCATCGACGTGTATGTGGGCGAGCTGGAGCAGGAGGCGCTGGCCCTGTCGACGCTGAAGGTGCTGCGCGGCGAGAAAAAGGCCCTGAAATACACCGGCGTACCGGTCTGGCAGGGCTTCGGAGACATCGATCTGTAAGGAGGAATACGCATGGGCATGATGGAACGCATCTACGCCAAGGCCCGCTCGGACGTGAAGACCATCGCGCTGCCGGAGGGCGACGAGCCCCGCACCGTGCAGGCGGCGGCGATCCTCGCGCGGGAGGGGCTGGCAAGGCCCGTCCTGCTGGGCGAGGAGGCCGCGATCCTCGCCGCGGCGAAGACCGCCGGCGCAGACCTTTCGGGCGTCGGGATCGTCGATCCCGCAAAAAGCCCAAAGCTCGAAGCTTACGCGGACGCGCTGTATGCGCTGCGCAGGGCCAAGGGGCTGACCCACGAGGAAGCCGCGAGGCTGGCCGCGGACGAAATGTACCACGGCGTGCTGATGGTGCAGCAGGGCGACGCCGACGGCCTCGTCTCCGGCGCGAGCCACACCACCGGCGACATGCTGCGCCCCGCGCTGCAGATCATCAAGACCGCGCCGGGCATCCGCGTGGTCTCCTCCAGCTTCCTGATCCAGTGCCGGAACAAGGCCCTCGGCGAGGACGGCGTGCTGGTCTACGCGGACTGCGTGGTCGTCCCCTGCCCCACCGCCGAGGAGCTGGCCCAGATCGCCGTCTCCGCCGCCGACACCGCCAAGAAGCTCTGCGGCTTCGAGGAACCCCGGGTGGCGCTGCTGTCGTTCTCCACGAAGGGCAGCGCGAAGCACGCGCTGGTGGAGAAGGTGCAGCAGGCCGTGGCCATCGCCCACACCCTCGCGCCGGAGCTGCTGCTGGACGGCGAGATGCAGGCCGACGCCGCGCTGGTGCCCGAGATCGGCGCCTCCAAGGCCAAGGGCAGCCCCGTGGCGGGCCGGGCCAACGTGCTGGTGTTCCCGGACCTGCAGGCCGGCAACATCTGCTACAAGATCACCGAGCGCGTGGCCGGGGCTGAAGCCTTCGCGGTGCTGCAGGGCCTGGCAAAGCCCTGCAACGACCTGTCCCGCGGCTGCTCCGTGCAGGACATCGTGAACACCGTCGCGCTCACCGCCGTGCAGGCGCAATAGACCGGACCATCCCACTCTGAAAGGACGCGATTCCATGTTCATAGCCGACGCCCATTGCGACACCCTCTACGCCATGGCCATCGAGGGCACCCGCCCCGAGGACTGCGTCGTCACGCCCGGGCGGCTGGCGGCGGGCGGCGTGGGGCTTCAGACCTTCGCGCTGTTCTGCGGCAAGCACGGCCCCGCCGGGACCCCCTACGCCGACGCCCAGTCCATGCTGAAGGCGGTGGAGAAGGCCGGCGTGCCGATCCTGACCGGCGATTTGCCGGACGCCCCGCCCGCCTCGCCCACCGGCGTGTTCTCCTGCGAAGGCGGCGAGATGCTGGAGGGCTCCCTCGCCCGCTTCCACGAGTTTCAGGACGCGCTGCGCCTGCGGATGATCGCCCTCACCTGGAACTTTGAAAACGAGATCGGCCACCCCGCCGTCGAGGGCCCCGAGGGCGGCCTGAAGCCGTTCGGGCTGGAGCTTTTGAAGGCCATGGACGCCGAGGGCGTGCTGCCCGACGCCTCCCACCTGAACGAGGCAGGCTTCTGGGACATCTGCGAGCATGCCCAGCTGCCGCCGATCGCCAGCCACTCCGACTGCCGGTGGCTCTGCGACGTGCCGCGCAACCTGCGCAGGGAGCAGGTGAAGGCCATCGTCGAGCGCGGCGGCTTCATCGGCGTGAACTTCTACAGCCGCTTCCTCCGCGAGGACGGCCCGGCCACGCTGGACGACGTGGTGCGCCACATCGACGCGCTGTGCGAGCTGGGCGCGGAGCGCGTGATCGGCTTCGGCTCCGACTTCGACGGCATCTCCGCCTGGCCGGAGGGCCTCGCCCACCCCGGTGAGTTCGGCAACCTGCTGGACGCGCTGCGCCGCCGCGGCTACACCGAGGCGCAGATCGAGGGCTTCGCGGGGCTGAACCTGTGGAACCTGCTGAAGCAGGCCGAGGCGGCCCGCGGGCGTTGACATGAACCGCGTCGTCGGCATACTGGCCCACGTGGATGCGGGCAAGACCACCTTCTCCGAGCAGCTGCTCTATCACGCCGGCGTACTGCGCGCGGCGGGACGGGTGGACCACCAGAACACCCTGCTGGACGCCCATCCGCTGGAAAAGCAGCGGGGCATCACCATCTTCTCGGACCAGGCCGTGTTCGAGCGGGGCGGCACCCGCTTCTTCTGGGTGGACACCCCCGGCCACGCGGATTTCGCCGCCGAGATGGAGCGCGCGCTGTCGATCCTCGATTGCGCGCTACTGATCGTCAACGGCGCGGAGGGCATCCAGAGCCACACGGAGACGCTGTGGGCGCTGCTGGCGGCCTACAACGTCCCCACGATGCTGTTCATCAACAAGACCGACCGGGCCGGCTGCGACGCCGACGCGGTGCTCGGTCAGCTGAAAAAGCGGCTGAGCGCGGACATCGTGGACGCGGCGGGCTGGCGCGGGGACGGGCTGCCTGCGGCGCTGGTCGAGGCCGTGGCGGAGCGGGACGAGGCGCTGCTGGATCGCTGGATGCTCGACGACTATGACGAGGGCGCGTGGCTCGCGGCCCTGCGCGGCCAGTTCGCGCGCCGCGCCCTGTTCCCCGTCTGGCGCGGCTCCGCGCTGAACGACGTGGGCGTGGCGGAATTCCTCGAGGCGCTGACGGCGCTGGCAAAGGGAGCCCATGACCTCCCCAATGATTCCTTTTCCGGAGGGAGGTGGCCCGGCACAGCCGGGTCGGAGGGAGTTTTCTCCGCGCTGGTCTACAAGGTCCGCCGCGACAGCCAGAACAACCGCCTGTGCTTTTTCAGGGTGCTTCGCGGCAGCCTCGGCGCGCGGGAGGAATTCGACGTGTTGGGCGGCAGGGCGAAGCTGAACGAGCTGCGGCTGTACAACGGTTCGAAATTCACCCCCGTCCAGCGGGCGGAGGCGGGCATGCTCTGCGCCGCAACGGGCTTGGGCGGCGTTCGCGCGGGCGACTATATCGGCGCGGACGCAGGCCGGCGCAACGCCTTCCACGCCGAGGGGATGCTCTCCGCCACGGTGCTGGCCGAGGGCGTTCCCACCGGCAGGCTCCTGGAGGCGCTCCGGCAGCTGGAGGACGAGGACCCCGCGCTGGGCGTCGCCTACAACGAGACCACCGGCGCCATCGACCTGCGGGTGATGGGGCGCATCCAGCTGGAGGTGCTTCAGCAGCTGGCGCGGGAGCGCTTCGGCCTGTCCATCGCCTTCGGCCCGATGCGGGTGCTCTACCTGGAGACCATCGCCTCCCCCGCCGTGGGCGTCGGCCACTA
This sequence comes from uncultured Eubacteriales bacterium, assembly GCA_902799045.1. Classification (GTDB taxonomy): domain Bacteria; phylum Bacillota; class Clostridia; order Christensenellales; family Aristaeellaceae; genus UBA2862. The sequence continues at coordinate 58,001 of CADBZH010000019.1, read as the reverse complement.
CGAGCCGCTGCGGCACTACGCGGAGGTGCAGCTGCGGCTGGTCCCGGGGCCCCGGGGCAGCGGCATCCGCTTTGAATCGCTGTGCCACGTGGACGAGCTTTCGCTGAACTGGCAGCGCCTGATCGAGACGCACGTGTTTGAGAAGGCGCACAAGGGCGTGCTGACGGGCGCGCCGCTGACGGACGTGACGGTGCAGCTGCTCCACGGCCGCTCGCACCTGAAGCACACCGAGGGCGGCGACTTCCGCGAGAGCACCTACCGGGCCATCCGAAACGCCCTGATGTACGCCGAGAGCGTGCTGCTGGAGCCGATCTGCCGCTTCACCGTCAGCGCGCCGCAGGAGAGCTACGGCCGCGTGATGGGCGATTTGACGGCCATGCGCGCCGCCCTCGACCCGCCCCGCATGGACGGCGAACGCTTCGCGCTGACGGGCGAATGTGCCTTCGCCGCCTTCGCCGCCTACTCGGACGATTTCCTCGCCGTCACCCACGGCCGCGGGCTGATGAGCCATCGGCTGGACCACTACGCGCCCTGCCCAAACGCCGAGGCCGTCGTGGCCGAGGCGGCCTACAATCCCCTCGCGGACGACACCCCGGACTCCGTGTTTTGCTCCCATGGCGCGGGCTTCGTGGTGCCCTGGGATCAGGTGAAGGGGTATGCGCACTGCCCGGTGGAAGAGGCGTGAGGGCGAAGGATTCCCATGCGGGAAGCGTTCAGGATAGCGCAATAAACAGATCCTTCGCTTCGCTCGGGATGACAGGCTTTGGTTTGCTGTCATCCTGAGCGAAGCGAAGGATCTGTACGTTACGTCGGCTGCCGGCATCGAAAGAGCAGGGGCGGCATACATGCCGCTCGCGGACGCCATATATGGCGTCCCCGCGGTGGAATTGCGCCGTCAGCCTTGTTTTGAATCATTCCTCGTTTCCAGGTTGCCGGCCTTCACAGCTCCCGCCGGGAATTTCCGCTTCACGACCAGATAGCACGCGAAGTGGGTGGCGAAGGTGACGGCCCAGGAGACGGGATAGGAGAGGTAGAGCATCGTCAGCGTGGGGTCCATGCGGAAGATGGTCAGGATCCATATGATGCGCAGCACGCACGCGCCCATGATCGAGACCACCATCGGCAGCACCGAGCTGCCCATGCCGCGCAGCATGCCCACCATCGTGTCCATCATGCCGCAGAGAAAGTAGGTCGGCGCGATGATGGTGGTGCGGATGCCCGCGGCGGCGATCACGGCCTCGTCCGCGGTGTAGATGCCGAAAAGCGTGTGCCTGAACAGCATCAGCAGCCCGCCCAGGGCCGCGCCGATGCCGAACACCGCCATCAGGGCGTCGCGGCACACCCGCGAGATGCGCTCATAGCGCTTCGCGCCCACGTTCTGGCCCGTGAAGGTGATGGCCGCCTGATAGATGCTGTTCATGGCCACGTACACGTAGCCCTCCAGGTTGCTGGCGGTGGTGTTGCCCGCCACCACGACCTTGCCGAAGCTGTTCACCGTGGACTGGATCAGCACGTTCGAGATCGAGAACACCATGCCCTGCAGGCCCGCCGGCAGGCCCACGCGGGTGATCCGCGCCACCTTGTTCATGTCCAGCCGCAGCTGCTTCAGCTCCAGCTTGATGGCGCCGTCGCTGCGCATCAGGCACAGCAACACCAGCACCGCCGAGATCACCTGCGAAATGATCGTCGCCAGGGCCACGCCCGAGACGCCCATGCCCAGCGCGATCACGAAGAACAGGTTCAGCGCCACGTTCACCACGCCGGAGATGGTCAGGTAGGTCAGCGGCCGCCGGGTGTCGCCCACGGCCCGAAGGATGGCCGCGCCGAAGTTGTAGAGCATGTTCGCGGGCATGCCCAGGAAGTAGATGCGCATGTAGTCCGTCGCCAGGGGCAACACCTCCGGCGGCGTGTTCATCATGCTCAGGAACGTGCCGGACAGGAAGAAGCCCACCAGGCCCACCAGCACGCCGCCGATCAGGCTCAGCGCCACGGAGGTGTGCACGGAATCGCGGATATCCTTGTAATTGCCCGCGCCGCAGCACTGGGCCACCACCACGTTCGCGCCCACCGAAAGACCCATGAACAGGTTCACCAGCAGGTTGATCAGCGGCCCCGGCGCGCCCACCGCCGCCAGCGCGGCGTCGCCCTCGAAGCGGCCCACCACGATCACATCCGCGGCGTTGAACGTCAGCTGAAGCATGCTTGACAGCATCAGCGGCAGCGCGAAGCTCAGCAGCTTCGGCATCACCGGGCCGTTCAGCATGTCGATTTCGTAGTGCTTGTTCCTCAGGCGCATCGTATCTCTCCCCGGCGTCTTGGCCGTTCAATCGCATCCAGTGCTGTGCATTATAACACCGCTTCATTGCGTTTTCATTGCCTCGCCGGGGCGCGGGCGAAAAAGTCAGAGATTTAACCTTGACGAACCGGGGCAAGTGCGCTATCATAGATCCAGTATTATCTTGAAAATTGGAGATGTTTGCCCTATGAGCGAAAACTGTACCCATGATTGCAATTCCTGCGGCGTGGACTGTCCCAGCCGCAACGGCCAGCAGCCGGATTTCTCCGCCCCCGCCAACGCCAACAGCCGCGTCAAGAAGGTCATCGGCGTCGTCAGCGGCAAGGGCGGCGTCGGCAAGAGCATGGTAACCAGCCTGATGAGCGCGCTGATGCGCCGCCGCGGTCACAGCGTCGGCATCCTGGACGCCGACGTCACCGGCCCCTCCATCCCCAAGGCCTTCGGCGTGAAGGGCCAGCTGATGGCCTCCGACGACGGCATCTTCCCCGCCGCCAGCGCCACCGGCGTGAAGATGGTGTCGCTGAACCTGCTGCTCTCCAATGAAACCGATCCCGTCGTCTGGCGCGGCCCCATCATTGCCGGAACCGTGAAGCAGTTCTGGACGGACGTGATGTGGGAGGACGTGGACTTCATGTTCGTGGACATGCCTCCGGGAACCGGCGACGTGCCGCTGACCGTGTTCCAGTCGCTGCCGCTGGACGGCATCCTGATCGTCACCTCCCCCCAGGAGCTGGTGGGCATGATCGTCGAAAAGGCCGCCAACATGGCCCGGATGATGAATGTGCCGGTGCTGGGCATCGTGGAGAACATGAGCTACTTCGTGTGCGATCAGTGCGGCAAGGAGCATCGCATCTTCGGCGAGAGCCACGTGGACGAGATCGCCAGGCGCTTCGGCGTTGCAAACGTGGCGCGCCTGCCCATCCAGCCCGCCCTGGCCGCGGCCTGTGACAACGGCTCCATCGAGATGATGGAGGCTCCCTGGCTGGAGGACATGGCTTCGGCGCTGGAGGCGCTGTGAGGGCCCATTACCAATGAAGCGACAACGGAGGCTGCCATGAGATATGAAAAATCCTGCGGCGCCGTGATTTTCAGAAGGGCGGAAGACGGCTGGAACGTGCTGCTGATCCGCCACACCAAGGGCCGCCACATCTCCTTCCCAAAGGGCCATGTGGAGACGGGCGAGACCGAGAGCCAGACCGCCGAACGGGAGATCCTGGAGGAAACGGGCCTGAAGGTGCGGGTGGACCGACGCTATCGGGCGGAAAACCGCTACAACATCCGGCCCGACACCCAAAAGCTGGTGGTCATATTCGCCGCCGTGACGACCCAGGCGGAGATCACCCCCCAGCCGGAGGAGATCGCCGAGGCCTTCTGGCTTCCCGTCGGGGAGGCCGCCGAACGGCTCACCTACGAGCGCGACCGCAAGATCATGCGCGACGCGTTTGAACACATACAGAAATATCACGCGCACTGACACGATGCCACAAGGCCGCCGGTCCATCGACCGGCGGCCTTGTGGCATCCGGGAGACGGATGCCTCGCGCCTCCCGGATGACGTTGATCCTCGCGTTATGCTCCGCGTCATTGCGAGGCTGGTTTGGGGAAGCGACGCGGCAATCCGGGGCCTCATTTTCGTAGTATGGAGTAACCGCTGATTCTTGATGGGAAATGATTGGTTGTTCCGCTGTAGTAGGGGACGGCGTTGCTCCGCCCGCCCTGAACGCAACGTTTCGTTTTTGGGCGGGCGGCGCAACGCCGTCCCTACAGGAATGAGCATACCTCTATCGCTGTTCCCCATCGGAAAAGGCCCGGGCATATCCCCGCGTCAGATCACCACTTCGTCCGCCAGCAGGAATTGCAGATCGGCGTCCTTCATATAGCCCTCGTGGTCTTCCAGTCGGATGTGACTCCAGCCGTCCACGGTCTCCAGCACCTCCACGCGGACCCCGTTTTCCAGGTGGCCCAGCACCGTCGCATCGCCGGAATCCACATCGTAGACCGGCGCCTTCTTCTCGGTCGTGGCGTGCACCACCGCCGGGATCGTGGACTCGTCCGCCGCCACCTGGGCGGCCTCGGCGTCCCCGGCGGGGTTCTGGCCTTCGGGGAACTGCAGATACTGGTTCAGCAGATAGCCGTTCGTGCCGTCGCAGGCCACGTAGGACCACTCCGGGTTGCTCAGCAGCACGCGCACCTGCGTCTCGCAGGGCACCTCCGCCAGCACGGCGCAGGAGGTGTTCGGCTCCTTGCGCAGGTTCAGCGTCACATTCGGGTCGCCGGTGTCCACCTGGGCGTAGGTCGTCATGCCGCGATACTCCTCGACGGGTTTGTCGGTGGCCAGGTAGTTGGCGAATACCTCCCAGGGCATGTTGACGCCGCTGAGGTATTCTTCCCGGGTATAGCCGATGGTGTAGGCCTTTTCCCCCGCGGGATCGCGATAGGTCAGCGAGGCGATGTCCTGGGTGTAGTAATCCAGGAACACGTTCTTCACAAAGCCCACGTTCACGCCGCGCTGCACGTGGCCCCATTCCTTGTTGCTGTCCAGCGCGATCACCACGTTCTGCGAGGTCAGGCTCGTCAGGGCCTGGGCGCTGGTGCTGGGCTCCGAGCGCAGGCGGATGGACACGCTCAGGTTCGTGCGCGCCATGGTCATCTGGTCGTTGGTGGTCTCCAGCTCGCAATCGCCGCCCTCGAACAGGCCCTTCACGGTGTTGGCCTCGTATTCCAGCGCCTTCTGCATTCCCGGAATCAGGATGCCGTCGGCGGGATAGGCATAGGCGCTCTGGAACTGCTTCACCGCCTCCAGCACGTCCACGTCGAACACGCCGTCGATGGCGTTCGGGTCATAGAGTTTCAGATCGGCCAGCTGCTGCTGCACCTTGCGCACCACGGGGCCGCTCATGCCCTCCTCCAGCGTCACGTTGGAGGCCGTGGGCGCCTGGTCGGAATACAGCACCTTCAGGAACTCCGGCGTCGCCAGGCCCGTCTCCTCCACGCCCAACAGCTGCTGGGCGTCGCGCACGGCGTTGATGGTGGAGCCGCCGTACTTGCCGTTGATCGCATCGCTGAAGATGCCCAGGTCGCGCAGGCGCGTTTGCAGGTCGCGCACCTCGTTACCCTTCGAGCCGTTGCCCAGCACGCCCTCCTCGTCGGTCTTGGCCAGGAAGTAGTCGTAGGACTGGCCGCGCTCGTTGGTGTAGGAGCCGCGCATCAGCAGCGTGCGGATGTTCTGGTCCTCCTTGTCGCTGGTGTAGATCTTCACGCGGGTGCCCGCCATGCAGCACTTGGCGATGAATTCCGCGTCCTGCCAGCGCAGGCGCAGGCAGCCGTGGGAGGCGGGCTTGCCGAAGTTCGCCACGCCGGATTCGCTGATGGTGGATTCGTCCATCATCTTGTAGGGGATGGAGTGGAACAGCACGCCCTTGAAGATGCGCGTGGCATAGTGGGCATAGCAGTCGTAGGAGCGGAAGTAATACCAGTATTCGCGCTCCGATTCCTCCGTCTTCTTCGGCAGATAGAACGTACCGTGGGGCGTGGCATTCTCCAGGCCCGACGAGCACAGGAACTGGCGCACGATCACATCCGTCTCGGTGGAGTAGATGGTGACGATCTGGTTCGTCAGGTCGGCCCGGATGTAATAGGGCATGTCGTAGCCGGCCTTCGCCACCCGGTCAAAGGCGGGTATGGCCGTCATCAGCATCAGCATCGCCCCGACCAGGGCAATGATCCTTCGCAGCTTCATCGCAAAAACCCCTGTTATACCAAATAAATCTTTTTTAATTATATCACAACGCAAACGCCATTTCAATCGCGGGCGGGCTGAAATGCGGGGCAAAATGGTAAATTATGCCGGTTTTTCTGCATATATGCAAAAAACCGCGCACCCTTGCGGATGCGCGGCTCATCTATTCATGAGATCAGAACTTCAGGGAATTCAGCTTGATGCCGGGGCCCATGGTGCTGGAGATCACGGCAGAGCGAATGTAGGTTCCCTTCTTGATGCCGGGGCCCATGGTGCTGGAGATCACGGCAGAGCGAATGTAGGTTCCCTTGGTGGCAGCGGGCTTGGCCTTGATGATGGCCTCCATCAGCACACGCAGGTTTTCGACCAGCTTCTGCTCCTCAAAGGAAGCCTTGCCGACCGGGCAGTGGATGATGGCGGTCTTGTCCACGCGATACTCAACCTTACCGGCTTTGATCTCGCTGATGGCCTGCGCCACGTTCATGGTCACGGTGCCGGCCTTCGGGGAAGGCATCAGGCCCTTGGGGCCCAGCACGCGGCCCAGACGGCCGACCTGACCCATCATGTCGGGGGTGGCCACGACCACGTCGAAATCGAACCAGCCGCCCTGGATCTTGGCGACCATGTCCTCGGCGCCCACGTAATCCGCGCCCGCGGCCTCAGCCTCGGCGGCCTTGTCAGCCTTGCAGATCACCAGCACGCGCACGGTCTTGCCGGTGCCGTTCGGCAGAACGACGGCGCCGCGAACCTGCTGGTCAGCGTGGCGGGGATCGACGCCCAGGCGGACGGAGATCTCCACGGTCTCATCGAACTTGGCCTTGGCGGTCTGCTTGACCAGCGCGATGGCCTCCTCCGGGTCATACTGCTTGCTGCGGTCGATCAGCTTCAAGCTGTCGGAATATTTCTTACCCTTTTTCATAAAACATCCTCCTTGTGGTCAAGCGGATTGAAAATCCTCCCACGTAGTTGTGGCTTGTCAGTCTACCACCACGACGCCCATGCTGCGGGCGGTGCCGGCGATCATGCTCATCGCGGCCTCGACGGACGCGGCGTTCAGGTCGGGCATCTTCAGCTCGGCGATCTCCTTGATCTGGGCCTTGGTGATGTTGGCGACCTTGTCCTTGTTCGGACGGCCGGAGGCATGCTCGATGCCGCAGGCCTTCTTAATCAGAACGGCAGCCGGGGGCGTCTTCGTGATGAAGGTGAAGGAGCGATCCTGATACACGGTGATGACCACCGGGATGATCAGGCCGGCCTGCTTGCCGGTGCGATCGTTGAACTCCTTGCAGAAGCCGGGGATGTTCACGCCATGCTGACCGAGCGCGGGGCCAATGGGCGGCGCGGGCGTCGCCTTGCCGGCAGGCACCTGCAGCTTGATAAGCGCGGTAACTTTCTTTGCCATTTGGGTATCCTCCTTAACATGTATGTGGTGAAGCGGGACGGCAAAGCGTCCCTCCCACTCCCTGAAACCCAATCCGGGGGTTCAGCTTGTCATTGGGTGCGCGGGGATCAGTCCTCCCGCACCACCTCGTCGTACGCCAGCTCCACGGTGGTCTCGCGCTTGAGCATCGGCACCGTGACGGTGAGCTTCTGGGTCTTGGGATCCATCGCCGTCACCTTGCCGGTGAAGTTCTCAAACAGACCCGTGAGAATGCGCACGCTGTCGCCCACCATGATGTCGATGCGCGCCTGGGGCGCCGCGTCGAAGATGGAGGCGAAATCCGTTTCGGAAAGGGGCGTCGGCTTGTTGCCGGAGCCCACGAAGCCGGTCACGCCGCGGGTGTTGCGCACCACATACCAGGTTTCGTTCGTCATTTCCATCTTGACGATCACGTAGCTGGGCAGCAGCTTGCGCTGAACAATGCGACGCTTGTTGTTCTTGATCTCTACGGCCTCTTCAACCGGAATGCGAACATCCACGATCTTGTCCTGCATGCCGTTGTTCTCAACGGCCTTCAGCAGGCTGTCGCGCACTTTGTTCTCATAGCCGGAATAGGTATGCACAACATACCATTTGATATCCGCGTTTTCAGACATATTCGGCTCCTATGCGATCAGCCGGTGATCAGCTTGATCAGAGCGCCGGCGCCCAGATCGAACAGGCCGATGATCACGCCCATGACGATCATGAATACGAATACCACCACGGAATAGTTGATCAGCTCTTTCTTGGTGGGCCAGGAGACCTTCTTCAGCTCGTGGAACATGTTCTTGAAGCTGCGGCCGATGCCCTTGAAGAAATTGACGACACGCTGACCAAAGCCGGGCTTGGTGTTCTTGTTCTCTTCGTTTGCCATGCTTACACTTCCTCGCTTATGGCTTCACAGAGGGCCGACCTTACTTGGTCTCCTTGTGGCTGGTGTGCTTCTTGCAGAAGCGGCAATACTTGTTCATCTCCAAACGATCGGGATCGTTCTTCTTGTTCTTCATGGTATTGTAATTGCGCTGCTTGCACTCGCTGCAGGCCAGCGTCACCTTGATACGCTTATCCGATGCCATGCTTGACACCTCCCCATCTGTTAATTCGGCAACCCGCGTTCCTTGCGCGGCTGCCGATATGCGAGCGGCAAATTTGCCGACGACAACAGCAGCCCACATCCGGGGCAGACTGATATATTATAGAATAGCTTTGCGCCAAATGCAAGCATTATTGGCGTTAGCGGGGAAATTTTACATAGAACCCCGAAAAAGACCATGCGCTCGCGCGCATGGTCTTTTCGAAGCGCGTCGAAATTACTTGATCTCGATCTCGGCGCCGGCTTCCTCGAACTTCTTCTTCAGCTCTTCAGCCGCTTCCTTGGTGACGGCCTCAGCCAGAGTGGAGGGCGCGCCATCCACCAGGTCCTTGGCTTCCTTCAGGCCCAGGCCGGGCTTCACTTCGCGGACGATCTTGATGACGTTCAGCTTCTTGGCGCCGGCGTTCTTCAGGATCACGTCGAACTCGGTCTTCTCTTCCTCAGCCGCAGCGGCCTCGCCGCCGGCCACAGCGCCGCCCATAACCACGGGAGCCGCGGCGGACACGCCAAACTTCTCTTCCATTTCCTTAACCAGATCGGCCAGCTCCAGGATCGTCATGCTCTCGATCGCGGAGATGATTTCAGCATTGTTAGCCATGATTATATCCTCCAAATTATTTGATATGGGTCGTAGTGCTTCAGGCTGCGATTATTCCTCGCCGGCCTGCTTCTTGCGGATCGCTTCCAGCGCGTACACGAACTTGGACACAGAGCTCATCATGCTGCCCATGATCTTCGCGATGAGAACCTCGCGGCTGGGAGTGTTGGCCAGGGACTGCACTCCCGTCTCGTCGATGAAGGCGCCGTCGACAACGCCGCACTTGATGGTGACGTTCTTGTTCTTCTTGGCGAAATCCGACAGGATCTTGGCGGGAGCAACCGCGTCCTCGTAGCCAAAGGCCACGGCCGTGGGGCCTTCCAGGTGGGGCTTCATGTCGTCAAGGTTCATATCCTTCACGGCCAGGTTGATCATGGTGTTCTTCAGAACCGCATACTCAACGCCCGCCTTGCGCAGCTGGTTGCGAAGATCGGTGACTTCCGCGACGTTCAGGCCGCGATAATCCACCAGGACGACGGACTGGGCCTTTTCAAACTTCTCTTTGATGTCGGCCACGACGCCCTTCTTGATCTCCAGGTTTTTGGACATTTTCATACACCTCGCATTCCGTCCAAAGATATTCAGACGGCAAATTAAAAACCCTTGCGCAAGACGCAAGGGCGGTGTGATTCCTACCTTTGCGCCTCGGCGAGCGACCTTCCGGTCATTGAACTTGCGTGCTCGCTGTCTATGGCACAGAGCCTTTAATAGCCAAGGAGTATTATAGCAAATGCCGGCGGGGATGTCAATATGCGCCAACAAAGATTAACATGTGGAGAAAAAATGGAGCGGGCCCAAAGGCGCCTTCTTCAAAGGGGAAGGCGTTGAGGGGAAGCAAAGAGAAGGCCAGATTGCCACGTCGGCCCAAAGGCCTCCTCGCAATGACGTTGTTCGATAATGCTTCGCTGTTCGTCATTGCGAGGAGGTTCCAACGGAACCGTCGCGGCAATCCGGTCTCCCTGCCTCCTCCTTGTGGAAAGGCTTTCCGGCGCGGCGGCCGCTCCAACAATCTTAACGCCCCTTTCCCTTGCGCTCTGCCCGGCCCGTCCCTTATAATGCAAGCGCAATACCAACGCTGAGGTGTCCCATGAGCATACGCGACGACTACAACCACACTCTCTACGCCAGCTACGTCGGCTACATCACCCAGGCGATCGTGAACAACTTCGCCCCGCTGCTGTTTCTCACGTTCGCGCGGCAGTTTTCCCTGACGCTGGACCGGCTGGCGCTGATCACCACGCTGAACTTCGCGGTGCAGCTGCTGGTGGACCTCGTCTCCGCCAGGGTGGTGGACCGGATCGGCTACCGCGTCTGCGTGGTGGCGGCCCATGTGCTCGCGGCAGCGGGGCTGGTCGCGCTGGCGCTGCTGCCGCAGCTGATGCCGGACGCCTACGCGGGCATCCTGATCGCCGTGGTGCTCTACGCCGTCGGCGGCGGGCTGATCGAGGTGCTCATCAGTCCCATCGTGGAATCCTGCCCCACCGAGCGCAAGGAGGCCGCCATGAGCCTGCTGCACTCGTTCTATTGCTGGGGCCACCTGGCCGTGATCCTGCTGTCCACGCTGTTTTTCACGCTGGCGGGCATCGACCGCTGGCCGTGGCTGGCGGGGCTGTGGGCGCTGGTGCCGCTGGCAAACTGCTTTTACTTCGCGCGGGTGCCCCTCTACTCCCTCACCGGCGGGCAGGCGCCGCTGTCCATCAGGCATCTGTTCCGGCAGCGGGTGTTCTGGGTGCTGATGGTGGTGATGGTGTGCGCCGGGGCGTCGGAGCAGGCCATGAGCCAGTGGGCCTCGGCCTTCGCGGAGTCGGCGCTTCACCTGTCCAAGACCGTGGGCGACCTGGCGGGGCCCTGCCTGTTCGCGCTGCTGATGGGCACCTCCCGCGCCCTCTACGGCAAATTCAGCGAAAAGCTGCCGCTGAAGAAGGCCATGATCGGCTGCGCGGCGCTGTGCGTGGGCTGCTACCTGCTCGCCTCGCTGACGGCCAGCCCGGCGCTGGGTCTGGCGGGCTGCGCGGCCTGCGGCTTCTCGGTGGGCATCTTCTGGCCCGGCACGTTCTCCATCGCGGCGGCGGCGCTGCCCAGCGCCGGCACGGCCATGTACGCCTTCATGGCCCTGGCCGGGGACGTGGGCTGCTCCGGCGGGCCGACGCTGGTGGGCTTCGTGGCCAGCGCCTTCGGGGGCGACCTGAAGCGCGGCCTGCTCTTCGCCGTCGTCTTCCCCATGCTGATCCTCGCCGGCATCGCCCGGCTGCGGCGGCGGGCAAAATAATCTTTCTTATTATATTAAAAGATAAACCGAAATTTACTTATCCGTGTTGCAAAACGCCACAGGCTGTGATAAACTGGTGCTTGCGCTAAATAAATGCAGAACAAGCATATCAGGAGGACATTCCATGAGCACGACTTTTGAAAAGCTCTCTTCCAACAAGGTAAAGCTCGGCTTCGTCGTCGAACCGGAGAAGTTCGACGAGGGCCTCAAAATTGCCTACAACAAGCTGAAAGGCCGCATCAACATTCCCGGCTTCCGCAAGGGCAAGGCCCCGATGCGGGTGATCGAAAACCACTATGGCGAGGGCGTGTTCTACGAGGACGCCTTTGACGCCATCTTCCCCGAGATCTACCAGGCCGCGCTGAAGGAGCACGACATCCAGGTCGTGGACCGTCCGGAGCTGGACGTGGAGCAGATCGGCCGCGGCAAGGAGCTCAAGTTCACCGTCGAGGTGTTCGTGCGCCCCGACGTGGAGCTGGGTGAATACAAGCACCTGGGCCTCGTCAAGACCGTGGACGAGGTGACCGACGACGACGTGAACGCCGAGATCGAGCGCGCCCGCGACCGCTCCTCCCGCTGGGTGGAAATCGAGGATCGTCCCGCCAAGCTGGACGACCAGGTGAACATCGACTACGCCGGCTTCAACGGCGACGAGCAGTTTGACGGCGGCACCGCCCAGGGCCACGACCTGATCCTGGGCTCCGGCAGCTTCATCCCCGGCTTCGAAGACCAGATCGTCGGCCACAGCGTGGGCGATGAGTTCGACGTGAACGTCACGTTCCCGGAGCAGTACCACGCCGAGGAGCTGGCGGGCAAGCCCGTGGTGTTCAAGGTGAAGGTGAACGGCATCCGTGAAAAGGAGATGCCCGCGCTGGACGACGACTTTGTGACCGAGGTGTCCGAGACCGCCAACAACGTCGAGGAATACAAGGCCGAGATCCGCGCCAACCTGGAAAAGGCCGCCGACGACCGCGCCGAAACCGCCTTCGAGAACGAAGTGATCGAGAAGGTCTGCGAGAACGCCAAGGTGGACATTCCCGCCGCCATGATCGACGACCAGGTGGACGGCATGCTGCGCGACATGGAGATGCGCATGGCCTATCAGGGCATGAAGCTGGACGATTACTTCAAGTACACCGGCCAGACCCGCGAGCAGGTGCGCGACCTCTACAAGCCCCAGGCCGAGGAGCGCGTGCTGAGCCAGCTGGTGATCGAGGCCGTGAAGAAGGCCGAGAACATCGAGGCCACCGACGAGGAGATCGACGCCGAGATTGGCCGCTATGCCGACCAGAGCAAGGTGGACCTGGAGAAGTTCAAGGAAGGCCTGTCCGACGGCGACAAGGAATACTTCGCCGAGGCCGCCGCGGTCCGCAAGACCATCGACTTCCTGAAGGCGAACGCGGAATAAACCCGAACTTCGGCCACATACTAAATTGGAATGAGGAATGGAGCATGCCGCCTGCATTCTCCATTCCCCATTTTCCATTATTGAATCAGCATAAGGAGGTGCGCCCATGAATCTGGTGCCCTATGTCATTGAACAGACCAACCGCGGTGAACGCTCCTACGATATCTACTCCCGCCTGCTGAAGGACCGCATCATCTTCCTGGGCGGCGAGATCGACGACGACGTGGCCAACACCGTCGTCGCCCAGATGCTCTTTCTGGAGATGGAGGACCCGGACGCCGACATCATGTTCTACATCAACAGCCCCGGCGGCTCCGTTTCCGCGGGCTTGGCGATCTACGACACCATGCAGTATCTGAAGTGCGAGGTCTCCACGCTGTGCGTGGGCCTGGCGGCGTCGATGGGCGCGTTCCTGCTGGCGGCGGGCGCGAAGGGCAAGCGCAAGGCCCTGCCCCACGCGGAGATCATGATCCACCAGCCCCTCGGCGGCGCGCGCGGCCAGGCCAGCGACATCCAGATCCAGGCCGAACAGATCCAGCGCGTCAAGAAGACCATGAACGAACTGCTCGCCAAGAACACCGGCAAGCCCCTCAAGACCGTCGAAAAGGACACCGACCGCGACCACTTCATGACCGCCGAGCAGGCCAGGGACTACGGCCTCATCGACGAGATCATCGCCCCGAGGAGATAAATCATGGCAAACAGCAAGGATTCTTTCAAGAAGCAGGTGCGCTGCTCCTTCTGCGGCAAGACCGCGGACCACGTGCGCCGCATGATTTCCGGCCCCAACAACACCTACATCTGCAATGAGTGCGTGCTGCTGTGCAACGAGATCGTTTCCGACGACGTGGAATCCATCGGCAGCGCCGGCGAGCCGGAAATCAAGAAGCCGCAGGAGATCAAGGAGATCCTCGATCAGTACGTGGTGGGCCAGGAGCAAGCCAAGAAGGCCCTGTCCGTCGCCGTGTACAACCACTACAAACGCATCCGCTGCATGGGCAACAAAAAGGGCGACGTGGAGCTGCAAAAGAGCAACATCGTCATGCTCGGGCCCACCGGCTGCGGCAAGACGTACCTCGCGCAGACGCTGGCGAAGATCCTGAACGTGCCCTTCGCCATCGGCGACGCCACCAGCCTCACCGAGGCCGGCTACGTGGGCGAGGACGTGGAAAACATCCTGCTGCGCCTGATCCAGAACGCCGATTTCGACGTGGAGCTGGCCCAGCGGGGCATCATCTACATCGACGAGATCGACAAGATCGCCCGCAAGAGCGAAAACCCCTCCATCACCCGCGACGTGAGCGGCGAGGGCGTTCAGCAGGCGCTTTTGAAGATCCTGGAAGGCACCATCGCCTCCGTTCCCCCGCAGGGCGGCCGCAAGCATCCCCTGCAGGAGTTCATCCAGATCGACACCAGCAACATCCTCTTCATCTGCGGCGGCGCGTTCGACGGCATCGAAAAGATCGTCGAAAGCCGCATCGGCAAGAAGGTGATGGGCTTCGGCGCGGAGGTAAAGGGCAAGAACGACGGCACCAACGCCGAGATCATGAGCCAGGTGCGCCCGGAGGACCTGCTGCGCTTCGGCCTGATCCCGGAGTTCATCGGCCGGCTTCCCGTGCTGGTGACGCTGAACAGCCTGGACGAGGAGGCCCTGGTGAAGATCCTCACCGAGCCGAAGAACGCCCTGGTGCGCCAGTACGCCAAGCTGCTGAGCTTTGACGACGTGGAGCTGGAATTCACGCCGGAGGCCCTGCAGGAGATCGCCCGCCAGGCGCTGACCCGCAAGAGCGGCGCGCGCGGCCTTCGCGCCATCATCGAGGGCGTGATGACCGACACGATGTACGAGCTGCCCAGCATGGAAAACGTGCGCAAGTGCGTCATCACCAAAGAGGCCGTGCTGAACGGCGAAAAGCCGCAGCTCATCTTTGGCGACGCCCCCGCGGCGCTCGACGAGGCCGAGCAGGTCGCCCTGCCCGAGGCCTTCGACGAGGCGCCGCTGGCCGACGCCCCGACGGCGGGCTGACAGGCCCGCGACGGCGAAAAAAAGAGGTTCTTCACGGAAACTTGGGGAATTGAGAAGATCCCCCTCTCCGCCCTACGGGCACCTCTCCCCCTCACGGGGGCGAGGCAAGGTTTTATTCAGCGCTTGGCTCGCCCCCGCGAGGGGGAGAGCTGGCAGCCGAAGGCTGACTGAGAGGGGCATTCCCCAGAAAAACGTGAAGAGCCAAAAAAGAGGCTGTCTCAAAACGACCTGAAGGGGTCCATTTGAGACAGCCTCTTTTCATCCGAGTATCATGCCCCGCCCGTCCGCTTCGGCAGCAGCGCCGCGCCCAGCAGGGTAAGCACCGTGCCCCAGCGCACGAGGCCGCCCCAGAACTCGATCTCGCGCAGCTCGCGGGTGGCGACGCGCAGCAGCCGCGCGGCGTCCGAGGTCAGGCTCCAGAACACCTTTGCGATCGACGACCATTCCACGATGTTCTCCGGCACCCACTCGGTAAACACGTACAGCGGCTGTGCCGAGAACACCATCAAAAGCCAGGTCAGGCCGATCAGCGCGGCATAGCCCGCAAGGATCAGCGCAATCATGCCCAGCAGCCGGGGCAGCAGCGGCTTCAAGTAGCTCTGCTTCAGGCGCGCGCGGAAGTTCGCGGCCCAGCCCTCGGCCAGCAGCGTCATCCGCTTGAACAGGCCGACGAGGGCATACAGCCCTGCGACCAACAGCACGATGCGCGGCAGGATCGTGCGACGCATGGCCTCCTTTTTCAGGTTGATGAACGTGCCGCCGCCCTGCCATTCGCCCTCGGCGGCCTCCTGAAACAGCTGCGACGCGCCCGCCCCGTCGCCCTGGGGCCGCGCCGAAAGGGTGAGCGTGTCCAGCGCGATCTCCGCGCCGGTGGTCGCCAGCAGCGGCACGTACACGTCATAGCGCTGCATGTCGCCCACGCCGCGCCCTCCCCAGCGGTTCGAGGCGTGGCGCACGGTGCCCACCACCTGGAAATCGACGTCGCCCAGCTTCACCGTCGCGCCCTCCGGCAGCGTCTCGCCGAAGCACTTGAAGGCCAGCCCCTCGTCCAGCATAGCCACGCGAACGCCGGATTGCAGCTCGCTCTCGCCGATGCGGCGGCCCTGCACGAGGGCCCGGGGATACACCTCCAGCCAGCCCTCGCCCATGGCCGTGAGCACCGCGGTCTCGGTGGCGCTGCCGGCGGAGACGTTCACCTCCGCCGCCGTGCCGCCCGCTGCCGTCCAGGCCAGCGCGTCCTTCAGCGCCGTGCCGATGCTCAGCGCGGCGCGGTTCAGTTTGGCATAGTTTTCGCCCTTTTCGCCGGGGTCGGGGGCCGCGACGCAGTATTGCAGGGCGCTCCCGGTGCCGAGCAGCATGCCCAGCCCCCACAGCGCCATCGCCGCGCCCAGGATCATCAGCACCCAGGGCAGCCTGCGCTTGGTTTGCTTCGTCATGCGCGCCTCCCGATCAGTTCAGGTATTCCATCACGGCGTCGCCGTCGCTGATGGCGCGGTCCTCGCCATAGGCGATCGTGTAGTAGCTCACGTCCTCCTTCACGGAGGTGGTGCCGCCGTATTCCCCCACCACGGTCACGTCCATGCGGTGGATCTTCAGCGTGCTGCCGCCGAAGGCGGCGGTGTTCTGCTCGGTGACGAATATGTAGCGCTCGTCGCCGCTGCCCCGCACCGCGCTGGTGGGGATTAGGCCGGTGGCCTCCCGGGCGCGGAAGATCAGCGTCATCGGCGTGTCCTCCTGCATCATGGAAAAGAGGCTGCCGCGGGCCTTGATCAGCCGGTCGTTCAGCTCGATGTCGGCGTACTTCCTGCCGTCGCTGTCGGTGCCGACAGCGACCACCTTCGTCTCGATGGCGTCGTAGCTGTCGGGGTTCATCGCGGCGGTCATGCCCTCGGAGATCGTGCGGGTCAGCTCGCTGGTATCGGCCCGCAGCACGGGCATCTCCCCCTCCTGCGTGATCGTCAGAAGGGCGTGGGTGCCGTCCCACACCTCGCTCTCCTTCACGTTGATCTGCGCCACATAGCCGTCGTGGGGCGCGGTGATGGCCTTCACCTGGTCGTTCAGGGTCACCAGCTGGCGCAGCTGCGCCTCGGCCTCGGCCTTCTTCTCCTGCTGCTCCCGCTGCTCGGTGATGTAGCTCCACACGTCGTCCGGCACGGTGTAGCGCCCGGCGGCATCCATGGCCTCCTGGGCCTTTCGCTGCGCCTCCGCGGCCTCGCGCCAGGCGTCGATCAGCTCCTTCAGGGCGTCGCTCGCGCCCTCGGGATAGCCCTCGTCCACGCGCTCCAGGCCCTCGCGGCCCAACTCCGCCTCCATGTTCAGCTCCAGCGCCACGGCGGATCGGCGGGCGTCGCGCAGCGCGAAGAAGGCGTCGGCGTAGGCCTGGTCCCGCTTGGAAATGCGGATGCCGCGGTTCTTGTTCTCCAGCGTCATCAGCGCCTCGGAGGCGTTGTCGTAGGCCTCCTGGGCGGCCTTGCGCTGCTGCTCATAGTTGGAAATCCTGCCCTCGACCACCACGTCGCCCGCCTTCACGGTGTAGCCCTCGCGGGTGTTCACGCGGGTGATGGTCAGCGTCATGTCATCCGGCATGGCAACGCCCACTTCCTCCACCAGCGGAAACGCCGGCTTGCAGGCCAGCTCCACGCGCTCCTCCAGCTTGCCGCGCTTGGCGGAGGTGAGGCGCACCTTGGGGGTGGTGATGGTGCGCACCGTGCCGGAGAAAAACATGCACAGCGCCACGCAGATCGCCAGGATGATGATGCCCCGAACGGCAAACTTCTTCAGATTCATGCAAAAACCTCTTGTCGATACTATTTCAGCTCCGTCAGCTGCACGCCCGCCAGGATGTCCTTCAGGAAGTACAGGTAGATGAACAGCGCCGGCAGCATGTAGATGGCCGCGCCGGCAAACTCGATGCCGGTGGAGGCGCTGGCCAGTTGGTTGAACATCACCGACAGCGGCTGCAGCTCCATGCGCTGGCTGAGGTAGGTCATCGGCTGCTCCACCAGGTTCCAGCAGTCCGCGAAGCTCAGCGCCACCGCCGCGCCGATGATCGGCCGGCAGACCGGCAGCACGATGTGGCCGTAGCAGCGGATGGTTCCCGCGCCGTCCACCTGCGCCGCCTCCAGCAGCTCGTTGGGCAGGCCCAGCATGTACTGGCGGATCAGGAAGATGTAAAACGGCGCGAACCACATCGGCATGATCACCGCCCACACCGTGTTCAGCAGCCCAATGGCCCGCAGTGTCAGCACGTTCGGCACCATCGTCACCTGGAAGGGCAGCAGCATCAGCATGATGATGGCAAAGAACAGCGCGTCCCGGCCCCTGAAGCGGAACCGGCTCAGGCCGTAGGCCATCATCGGGATCACCGCCGCCTGGCCCAGCAGGATCATCACCGTGTAGAACGCGGAATTGACGAACATGCGCAGGATCGAGGTGTCCCGGATCAGGATCTCATAGTACTGCGTCAGCGAAAACATCTGCGGCGACAGTTTCACGTCCATCCACTTCTCCGCGTCATAGCTGCCGCGGGTCTCCATGAAGGCCTTGATCTCGTCCGGCGAGAAGAAGGAATAGAGGAACGTCACCGCCACCGGCACCAGCATCACCAGCGCCAGCGCCATCAGCAGCCCCCGGGTCGCCAGCTTCGAGCGGCCGGGGCGGTATACGGCATTCTTCGGCTTGCCCTTCATCAGCTCAACCTCTTCAGCAGCTGCCGCTGCGTCAAAAACAGCGCGCCGAACAGGGCAAAGACGATCAGCGCGAAACTGTAGGCCGCCGTCGTCACGTTCTGATAGTTCAGCTTGCCGTACATGTTGTTCATATAGTTTTGCAGCGTGTAGACGCTCTCGTCCGGATAGGCCCCGCCGATGAAGTAGACCTCCTTGAAGATCTTGAAGGCGTTGATCCACTCCAGTATGATGACGAGGAACGCCGTCGGCACGATCATCGGCAGCGTGATGCCGAAGGTCTGGCGCAAAAAGCCTGCGCCCTCGAGCCTGGCAAAGTCATAAAGCGGCTCGGGAATGGCCTGCAGCGCCGCCATGAAGATGATGACGGCAAAGCCCAGGTTCTTCCAGACGAACATCAGTATGATCGGCACGCGCAGCTCGGCGCCCTGCAGCCACATCACGCGGCCCAGGCCCAGCGCCGTCCACAGGCGGTTTATGACGCCGCCGTAGTCGAACGCCACCAGCCAGATCAGCAGCATGGCCGAGGACGGCATCAGATAGGGCAGCAGCACGCTGTTGCGAAAGAACGCCCCGCCCGGCCGCAGCCGGTTCAGCAGCGAGGCGATGCCGAAGCTGAGCAGCCACACCAGCGGCGCGCAGATCAGCGAGAGCAGCATCGTGTTCTTCAGGCCCAGCAGATACATCGGGTTTTTCCAGATGTTGACGTAATTGTCCAAGCCCACGAAGGCGTTCTTGTAGCTGCCGTCGGTCAGGCTGTACCAGATGCCGCCGAAGAACGGGACGATGTAAAACAGCATCAGCCCCAGCGCCCCCGGCAGCAGGAACAGCCATACGGATTTCTTCTTGGTAAACACGGTTTCCTCCGATAAATCGGATATCAGATGATCGAGGGCGCAGGCAGCCGGGACGGCATGCCCCCCGGCCCTTCGGGCTGATGCTTCCAGCGCGGAGGGGAGGCGTTGATCGGTGTCCCTGCTCCCTAATTCCCCTCCAGCATCATCATCTGCGCCTTGCGGTCGATGCCGGCGAGCATTTCGTCCACGCCGATGGCGCCGTCGAGGTATTGGTTGATGAGGTCCCAGGCGTCGCCGCTGTCATCGGCATAGAGCCAGTTCACGCGCTCCAGCGTCAGGCTGTCATCGTGGGCGCGGACCCAGTCGATCTCCCGCTGGGACACGTCCCAGCCGTAGTTCTCCCAGTATTCCAGGTTTTCCTGGGCGGAGCGCAGGCTCTCCTCCAGCATCTGCCTGTCGGCCTCGTCGGCCTCGTCCAGCTGCCGCTGGGCATCGTCCACCCACTGCCGGGCCTCGGCCACGTTCTGCTCGTTGTTCGCGCCGCGCACCGGCTCGTTCAGCGTGGGATCCATCGAGTAGCGGGCGGCCAGGTTCAGGTTGTCCGCCGCCTCCTCCATGAAGGCCAGGGCCACATCGGGGTTCTTCGTGTAGGGATTGATGAAGGCCAGGTCGGCCCGCAGCACCAGCGGCATGGGCGTATTCGCGTCCAGGCCCAGCAGCAGCGGGGTATAGCTGGAATAGAAGCTGCCGAAGGCGCAGCCGACGCCGCTGGAGAACAGCACGGTCTCCTCGCTGTAGTCCACGTATTCCACCCGTTCGCCCGCTTCGCCCTCCTCGTCGCCGTTGTCCTCGGCGCAGCCCAGGGCCACGAAATCGATCTGCTCCAGCTTCGTGATCAGATCGTGCAGCAGCGGCGTGTTGTAGCCCAGGTTCGGCTCGACGGCGTTCACATAGCGCTCGTAATCCTCAAACAGGCAGTTGAACAGGTCGTTTCGGGCCTCCCGCGCGGTGTAGCCCGCGTAGAACAGGTGGATGCCCGGGTTCTCCTCCAGCGGCTGGCGAAGGCCGGCGATGAAGTCCAGCAGGTCCATCCAGTTGTCCGGCACGTCCGCCATGGCATAGCCCAGGGCCTCCAGCGGCGCCTCGTTCACGCCCAGCGACCAGCTGTAGAACGACAGCGGCAGGGCCACCATGTGGCCGTTGGCGGAGATGGCCTCGCGCAGGTCCGGATACATGCCCTCGCACAGCGCCGCCAGCTTTTCGCTGCCGTCCAGCTCCATCAGGTAGCCGCGCCGGTACAGCGCGTCGAAGATGTTGCTGTTGCTGGACAGCACGTAGATGTCCACGCTGTCGTCATGGTTCATCATCTTCTCCAGCAGATTCTGCGACTCGGCCCAATCGTGAGAGAGCACCACGCTCACGTCGCCGTGGGCGTTGGAGAAGCGGTAATAGGCGTTGGTGATGGTGTCGTTCCAGCTGGAATCGTTGATCTTCAGCCGCGTCTGGGCCATCTGCTCCGGGTCCAGGTTGCGCACGACCATGCCCTCGGCGCAATACACATAGCAGCCGTTCAGCACGTAGGCCGTGCCGCCGTTGTAGGTCTCCAGGGGCATGTCCGTCACGCCCTCGCCCAGCTCGCCGCTCTGCAGATCCACCGGGCGGATCTCCCCGGCCTTGGCGCAGTAGAGCGTATCGGTGTCAAAGTCATAGCCGAGGGCGTCCAGCGGGCTGTAGTCGTCGATGGCCAGCTCGGCCACCGGCTCGACGCTTTCGCTCTCGGGGTCGAACGCCAGCAGGCGGCTCGTGCCGGGCTGGTCGTAGGAATAGCACTGCACCAGCAGCGTGTCATCCCGGTAGGGCGTCAGGTTGTAGGCGTCGCGCAGCGCGTCGACGCGCTCGAGCCGGCCGCTGTCCACGTCCAGCGTGTAGAGGTTGTAGGTGCCGCTCTCGTCATAGGCGCGGAACATGGCCCTGCCGGCCACGCCGACGATGCCCTCCGGGCGCTTGGCGTAGCTGTCCTGGTCGTAATACTCGATCAGCTCGCTCCAGTCCAGCTCCGACAGGGCCTCGGCGGCGAAGTTCCCCTCGCCGTCCTCGTTCAGCCGGTAGAGCGTCGCGCCCTCAAACTCGCTCTGCTCGCCGTAGTTCATCGCCAGGCCGATGCCGTAGATCGCGTCGTTCGCCGGGAAGGGGAAGATCTCCTCGGAGGCGCCGCTTTCCCGCTGGGGCAGGACAATGGCGTGCTCCGCAAATTCCAGATCCCCCAGGTGGTAGGTGTAGAGGACGGGCCCGCCGGGCACCAGACAGAGTTCGTCCCCCATCGGGAAGGCGTAGTTGAAAAACATGGAGCCCTCTTCCCCGCGCCCCAGCAGCATATCGCCCTGGGCCGCGAAGGCGGGCATCGTCGAAAGCGCCAGCGCGAGGGCCAGCAGCAGGCATAGCTTTTTCATGATCCTGTACTCCTGTCTGATTGTTTTGCTTTATTCGCCGTCGTCCGCGTCGGCTGCGTCGGCCTCATCCTGCACGTACACGATCACGGACATGTCCAGCCGAACGGAGTCCACGGGGGTGAAGTCCACGTAGGCGCTGTACTGGGCGTCGGTGGAGGTGCTGCCCTCGGCTTTGTCGTCGCCGACGCTGGATATGCCGGAAACCACGCCCTCCAGCTGCAGCGTGCCGTCCGCGTCCCACTCGAATTCGATGGACACCTTGTCGCCCTCGTGGATCTCCGCCAGGTCCAGCTCCGAGACCTTCATCTCGATCTGCATGGCGTCCGTCGGGAACACGGTGATCAGCTTGCCGCCCTTTTCCACGGCGCTGCCCTGGGCCGCGTCCACGGTGGCCACGAAGCCGTCCAGCGGGGAATAGATGGTGTTGTCCACGGCGAACAGCCCGTCCAGCACGCCCTCCACCGTCTCAAACAGCACCTCGCCGCGCTCCACGCGGTCGCCCACCTGCACGTGCACCTTCAGCACGCTGCCCGTGCCCTTCACCGGCACGGCGGCGTTCTGTTGGATCGTGCCCCGGCCGATGCGGCTCTCGGAGGCGTGGCCGCTGTCGCGATAGATGCCCACGGTCTCGCCCATGTAAAACTCGCCGCCGGTCACCTCCAGGGTGTAGGGGGTGTTGCCGTTGTCGTCCACGGCGTCGATCTTCGTCACCACGGCGGTGCCCACGTGGGTGCCGTCCTTGGTGCAGGACAGGTACACGCGCTCGCCGATGTGCACGTACTTGGTGGCGCTGCTGTTGTAGGCCTTCTCGGTGGTGGCCGAGACCACGTACTTGTTCACCGGCTCCAGGTACATCACGCCGCCGTAGCGCTCGGTGATGCCCTCGGTCTGGTCGCCCTCGCGGGCAAATATCCCGCTGACGACGCCGTCCATCTCGGCGTAGACCTTGGTGGTGCGGATCGTGGCGACGGCGTCGCCCACGTGGATCACGTCGCCTTTGCGCAGCGGCAGCTCGTCCACCAGGCCGCCGAACGGCGCGATCACCGCCTTGGTCTCGCGGGAGATGACGTTGCCCTGGAAGGTCACCTGCGCCAGCGCCGGCATGCCCATCGCCAGGGTCAGAAGCGCTGCCAGCGCGATTGCGATGCGCTTGTTCATACTCATGATTCAACCTCCCTCCGTGTCTGTGTCAGCCAGTCCCATGCCGTCAATCGGCCCTGTACTGCCCAAAGGGCGCGTCGAGCATCGCCTCCGGCCCCAGGTAGACGTCGTAGAAATACATCAGGCTGTTGGTGGAGGCGCTCAGCTCATAGGCCATGTTCTCCACCTCGGCGCGGATGGACAGATCGCAGGACCGGGAAAAATCGCAGTCGGACATGGCCGACACGTAGCCCGGGTCCAGGTTCACCCGCATCGTCAGGGTGTAGTCAAACTTGCGGGTGGACACGCCCAGCATCTTCAGCTCCGTGTACTTCGTGCCGCCGGTGAAGCCCTCTGTGGGGAAGGCGGCCACGTCGTCGCCCACCCGCAGGGCCACGTAGCGGATGCCGCTGTTGGCGAGCAGCCGGTACACCTCGCCGTTGAAGCGCCAGGTATAGGCGAAGGCGTCGCCCAGGTTCGCGTCCGCTTTCGCGGTCAGCACCAGCGTGTTCGGCGCGGGCTCCGCCGCGTCCGCCAGCACGTTCTCGTGGGGATCGTCCGCGTCGGCGGGCACCTGCCAGCGGGCCAGCGCGGCGGTGAAGGGCTGTTCCTCCCCCACCGGTGCGCCCTCGGCCCGGGCCGATTCCAGCACCAGCGTCAGCTCCATCTCCTCGCCGCCGACGGTCAGCTTCTTCATCGGCTCCGCGGGCAGCTCCAGCTCCAGGGCCTCGTACTCCACGCCCTCCTCGCCGTCGCCGCTGGCGTGGGACTGGACGGGCTTCTTTTCGCCGCTGCCGCCGCCCCCGCCACCGCCGCCGCCGGGCTCCGGCGTCACGGCCTCCAGCCGGATCTCGCTTGTGCTGCGCCAGAGATTCCCGGCCGCGTCCCGGACCTGCACCGTGCCGGGCGAGAGCGTCGTCTCCCCCGCGGCGGTATAGGTGAATTCCTCGCCGTCCGAGAGCGCCTCCCAGGTCGCGCCGCCGTCGAACGACACGCCCGTCACGCCGCTCAGGCCGTCCGTGGCGGTGATGTGCAGGGTGTAGTCCGACGCATCGTCATATTCGATCATCACGTCCTTCGGCGCGGTGAAATCCAGCCAGAGCGGATACGTCTCCGAGGCGGAGACGATGTCGCCGATGCCGTCCACCATCGCGAAGCGCACCGAATACCTGCCCTCCATGTCCGGCGCGTAGGCGTTGCCGGAGAGGGGCACGATGCGCTCGTCATAGATCACGGCGGCATAGCTGTAGGCCTTGCCCTCCGGAATGCCGGAGAGGGTGAACGAGGGCGCTTCGTTGCTCCACGCCCCGGCGGACAGCTTTTCCGCCGACACGCTCAGCACCGGAACGGGTTCCGGCGTGGCCGTGGGCTGGGGCGTGGGCTGTGCGGCGTCCTCGATCCAGATGAAGAGATCGCCGCGCTCGTCCCCAGCGCAGTCCGAAAGGTCCTTCAGAGCGATGGTCTCCGGGCGCTCCACGCCAGCGGGATCGCTCCGGGACACGCGGATCACCCGGCTGTCATCCTCGGGGTCCAGCTTCAGCGTCACTTCGCTCAGCGCCTTCAGCGGCAGGTCCTTCACCCGCGCGACGCCCTCGATGTTCTTGTCGATCAGGTTCAGCGTGACCTTGCCGGTCAGTTGCGGCAGCAGCGCCTCCAGCGTGCCGCCCACCTTCGCGCCGTCCGCCTCGAACCAGGCCTGGGCGTCCTCCGGCACCGCGTCCGCGGGGGCCTCGGTGGGCGCCCCGGCGGGCGCTTCGCCCGCGTCACCGGCGTCTTGCGCGTCGGCGCTGGCGGGTTCCGTGGCCGCGCCGTCCGCGTTCCCGCTGGCGGGGCTTTCGCTCGCGGGGTTTTCGCCGGTCGGATTCTCACCGGCAGGGCTCTCGCTCGCGGGGCTTTCGCTCGCGGGGTTCTCACTGGCAGGGCTTTCGCTCGCGGGGCTTTCGCTCGCGGGGTTCTCACTGGCAGGGCTTTCGCTCGCGGGGCTTTCGCTCGCGGGGTTCTCACTCCCCGGGTTCTCGCCGGTCGGATTCTCATTGGCAGGGCTTTCGCTCGTGGGATTCTCGCTTGCGGGATTCTGGCTCGCGGGCGCTTCGCCCTGCTCCGCGCTTTCGACTTCTGCGGCGGGCATCTCCTCCGCGGTGGGACCGGCGTTCTCCCCGCCCGCCGCGGGGGGCTCTCCAGCCTCGGCGGCCTCCTGGACGGCCTCCGTCTGCGCCGCCCCAGCGGCCGGGGCAGCGGGCTCCACTTCGCTCGCCAGCGCCAGCGTCCCGTTCAAGCACAGGCAAAGCGCCAGCAGGCAAACCCATTTCTTCATTGCAAATTGCTTCCTTTCCGATATATAGGCAGGACAAACGCGGCGCGTTTCTCCGTTCAACTGATATATTGGACGGCCTGAGCCCCCAAATTGATGCTCATTTTTCAGTATTTAATGATAACATTACAGAGGGCCCCCTGTCAACGCCGCCACGCGCCTCAAATAGCGCTTTATTCCAACAATTTGGAGCCGAAACGTGACGGGGCGTAAAATTGTCGGACCGCCCAACCGTTTCCCGTCCCCGCGCGTCTAACAGGTGTACCGGTACTTTGGAGGGAACCACAATGCTGCAAGCCGACTTCATCCAGCGCGTGCGGGCCTGTGAACGCAGGCTCTACCGCGTCGCGCGAACGCAGCTCCCGCGGGAGTGCGATTGCGAGGACGCGGTCCAGGAGGCGCTGCTGCGGGCATGGGACAGGCTGGACACGCTGAAAAACGAGGCGTACTTCGAGACGTGGCTGATGCGCATACTCATCAACCAGTGCAAGACCTTCTACCGCCGCCGCCCGCCCGCGCCCACCGAGCTCACGGAGGACATTCCCCAGCCGGAGCCGGAGGACGCGCCGCTATTGGAAGCGCTGATGGGCCTGCCGCAGAAGCTGCGCGCGGCGCTGGAGCTGCACTACATCGAGGGCTACAGCGTCGCCGAGACCGCCCGCATCCTCGCCGTTCCCGAGGGAACGGTGAAGTGGCGGCTCAGCCGCGGCCGCGCGCTGCTCAAGGACGCATTGAACGGAAAGGAGGCCCGCCCATGAAGCGCTGGAAGGACCCGTTCCCCCAGACCCCGAAGGGGTTCCACGACCGCGTGGAGCAGACGCTGCGCGGGCTGGAGGATAGGGATATGAAGCAAAGCAAACGCTACAGGAAGCTGACGCTGGCCCTGGTGGCGGCGCTGATCGCGCTGCTGGCCATCGGGGCCGTGGCGGCGGTGATCGGGAACAACCAGTTGAAGGACGAGCTGAGCGACGCGGGCGCAAAGGACATGGCCGAGCGCGTGCAGGACGTGCACCTGGCCGACGCCGGGGAAGGCTTCAATTTCACCATCGACGAGGCGGTCTGGGAGGGGGACGACCTGTACGTCTCCTACACCCTGTCCGTGCCGGAGGATGGAAACACCTACCTGGTCGGGCTGCTGGTGCCCCGCATCAACGGCAAGCCCGCGGAATACCGGGTGGGCGGCTACCTGGAGGACGGCTGGACCTGCTCAACCATCGCCCTGGGCGGCAAATACCCCGCCACGGACACCTTCGTAAAGCCGATCATCGCCGATTCCAGGGAGCTGGAGCTGAAGGACATGAAGCTGGAGGTAGGCGCGGCCTTCTTCAAGTCCAACCGGCCGCTTCAATACCTGCCGGGTTTCTACAACGAGGAAGGCGACTACGCCCATCCCGAGATGCTGGTCCCCTGGAAGAGCGCCCGCTTCAAGACAACCGCCTTCCCGGACTCGGACACGCTGTACTACTGGGATATGGACGAGTGCGGCGCGCCGATGGTGGACCTGTGGATGTTCCCCGATGTGCTGGAGGTCCTGTCGGCGGAGGATGCCGAGGAGAAGGGCTATGCCATTGACATGAAGGACTATGCCTTCTCGGACAGGGCGATCACCCCGAAGGGCCTGGACCACACCGGCATCGCCAGCCTGGCGGCCGAGCGGAGCGTGTCGCTGCCGCTGAACAAGGACATGGTGTCCCACGACCTGTACAACGGCCTGGAGAAAAACACCTTCCGCTACGACGGCATGACCATCACCATCGAGAAGTTCCGCATGACCCACTTCAAGATCGAGACCAGGATCTGGCTGCTGCCGGACGAGGGCATGCCGGCAAGCGACGAGGACGTGGATTTCAGCCGCTTTCCCGAGCTGCTCTTCTACGTGAACGGCAGGGAGCTGTACAGCGCCCTGTGGGGCGGCACCGAATCCATGCGGAACGACACCCGCGCCTTCTGCTGGGATTACACCTACGACGGCTACGTCCCGCTGGGCGACATCCAATCGCTGCAGCTGGTGGCGAAGCACTGGGACGAGGCGAAGCGGGAATTTACGGACGAGGTTGTCATTGCCGACCTCACGCCCATCCTGGACACCGCCGCCGCCGAGGAGGAGGCCCAGGCCCTCGCCACGAGGGAGGCCGCGGGAAGCTGGCAGCCCGGCGACCCGGAGATCACCGTCTGGGCCACGAAGGGCGGCACCTATTACCACCTGGAGGAACATTGCTCCGGCATGTACTCCGCCGTGCACTGGGATATCTCCAAGGCCGTGGAGGACGGCAAGAAGCCCTGCCCCGTGTGCGCCGGCGGCAAACCCGGCCCCGCCGAGTGGGAGGAAGGCGAGGACATCTCCTGCTTCCAGGACGGCTGACGATCCCTCCGGCCCTGCGGACGCCATATATGGCGTCCCTACGGCGGGGATTGAACGTCAGCATTCTTGCGATAAGTCCTCACACAAACCAGGCCCCCGTCCTTTCGGACGGGGCCGTTTTGTGGGTTCAGTTTCGGTTCGATCAGCCGTTCAGGATCGCGGCCTGCGCGGCGGCGAGGCGGGCGATCGGCACGCGGAACGGCGAGCAGGACACGTAGTCCAGGCCGATCTTGTGGCAGAACTCGATGCTCGACGGATCGCCGCCGTGCTCGCCGCAGATGCCCAGGTGGATGTCCGGGCGGGTCTTGCGGCCCTGCTCCGCGGCCATCTTCACCAGCGCGCCCACGCCGGTCTGGTCCAGCTTGGCGAAGGGATCGAACTCGTAGATCTTGTGGTCGTAGTAGGCGCCCAGGAACTTCGCCGCGTCGTCACGGCTGAAGCCGAAGGTCATCTGGGTCAGGTCGTTGGTGCCGAAGGAGAAGAACTCGGCCTCCTTGGCGATCTCGCCGGCGGTGACGGCCGCGCGCGGGATCTCGATCATTGTGCCCACGTGATACTTCATGTCCACGCCGGCTTCCTTGATGAGCTTGTCGGCGGTGGCGACCACCACGTCCTTGACGAACTTCAGCTCCTTCACCTCGCCCACCAGCGGGATCATGATCTCGGGCACGATGTTGTACTCGGGATGCTTGCGATTCACGTTGATGGCGGCGGAGATGACGGCCTCGGTCTGCATCTCGGCGATCTCGGGATAGGTGACGGCCAGGCGGCAGCCGCGATGGCCCATCATCGGGTTGAACTCGTGCAGGCCGGCGATGGTCTGCTTGAGGTCTTCCACGTCGATCTTCATTTCATTGGCCAGCTCGACGATGTCCTCTTCCTTGGTGGGAACGAACTCGTGCAGCGGCGGATCCAGGTAGCGCACGGTCATCGGGCGGCCCTGCAGCACCTCGTACATGGCTTCAAAATCGCCCTGCTGATAGGGCTTCACCTTCGCCAGCGCCTTCTTGCGGGTCTCCACGTCCTTGGCGACGATCATCTCGCGCATGGCCTTGATGCGGTCGCCCTCGAAGAACATGTGCTCGGTGCGGCACAGGCCGATGCCCTCAGCGCCGAACTTCACGGCCTGCATGGCGTCGCGGGGGTTGTCGGCGTTGGTGCGGATCACGAGCCTGCGCTCCTTGTCCGCCCAGGCCATGAAGCGGCCGAAGTCGCCGGAGATGGTGGCTTCCGCGGTGGGAATGGCCTCGCCGTAGATCTTGCCGGTGGAGCCGTCGACGCTGATCCAGTCGCCCTCCTTGAAGGTGCGGCCGCCCAGCTCGAAGGTCTTGTTGTCGTGCATCTTGATCTCGGAGCAGCCGGAGACGCAGCAGGTGCCCATGCCGCGGGCGACCACCGCCGCGTGGCTGGTCATGCCGCCGCGCACGGTGAGGATGCCCTGGGAGGCGACCATGCCCTCGATGTCCTCGGGGCTGGTCTCCAGGCGCACCAGCACCACGCGATGGCCGTGCTCGGCCCAGCGCTTGGCGTCCTCGGCGGTGAACACCACCTGGCCGCAGGCCGCGCCCGGGGAGGCCGCCAGGCCTTCGCCGATGGGCGTCGCGGCCTTCAGCGCCTTGGCGTCAAAGGTGGGATGCAGCAGGGAATCCAGCTGCTTCGGCTCCACGCGCAGCACGGCCTCGCGCTCGGTGATCATGCCCTCGTCCACCAGGTCGACGGCGATCTTCAGCGCGGCGGCGGCGGTGCGCTTGCCGTTGCGGGTCTGCAGCATGTAGAGCTTGCCATTCTCGATGGTGTACTCCATGTCTTGCATGTCCTTGTAGTGCGCTTCCAGGTTGTTGGCGATGGTCTTGAACTGGGCGTACACCTCGGGCATATCCTGCTCCAGCTGGGCGATCTTGTTCGGGGTGCGGATGCCGGCCACGACGTCCTCGCCCTGGGCGTTGATCAGGTATTCGCCGAACAGCGCCTTTTCGCCGGTGGCGGGGTTGCGGGTGAAGGCCACGCCGGTGCCGGACTTGTCATTCAGGTTGCCGAACACCATGGGCTGCACGTTGACGGCGGTGCCCCAGGAATAGGGGATGTCGTTCATGCGGCGATAGACGTTGGCGCGGGGGTTGTCCCAGCTGCGGAACACGGCCTTCACGGCCTCCATCATCTGCGTCTTGGGATCGGTGGGGAAATCCTCGCCCTTCTGCTCGCGATAGTACACCTTGAAGCGGGCGACGAGCTCCTTCATGTCGTCCACGTCCAGCTCGATATCGTTCTTGACGCCCTTCTTCTCCTTCACCTCGTCGATGATGACCTCGAAGGTCTTCTTCGGGATCTCCATCACGACGTCGGAGAACATCTGGATGAAGCGGCGATAGGAATCGTACACAAAGCGCTCGAACTTGGGATCGGGGTTGCCGGCGATCAGGCCCGCGGCCACCTCGTCGTTGATGCCCAGGTTCAGGATGGTGTCCATCATGCCCGGCATGGAGGCGCGCGCGCCGGAGCGCACGGAGACCAGCAGCGGGTTCTTCGCGTCGCCGAACTTCTTTTCGTTGATCTTCTCGATCTTCACCAGGGCCTCGTCGATCTGCTTCTGAATGTCCGCGCCGATGGTCTTGCCATCTTCATAGTAGCGGGTGCAGGCTTCGGTGGTGATGGTGAAGCCCTGGGGCACGGGCATGCCCAGCGAGGTCATCTCCGCCAGGTTGGCGCCCTTGCCACCCAGCAGGTTCCGCATGGTAGCGTTACCTTCGCTGAAAAGGTACACATACTTCTGCATGGTCTTTCATCCTCCCGATATTTATTGCAAAGGGTTACTTAAAAGCACTTCATTATACACCTTGGAGCGACTGTATGCAAGCATCTTTCAGTAAATAATCGCCATTTTATCCAATCTGCGCCCAAAAATGCGCTAAAGCCAGCCCTTTTTACCCTTTCGGCGTTGACGGAAGCGGAAAAATGGGGCATAATGGTAATTGGAAGAGTTTTTGTTCGCGGAGGACAGCATGTCGCATCTCATCGTTTCGGTGGATCCGGGCAGCCCGGCGGACCGCGCGGGCATCCGCGCGGGCGACCGGCTTGCGCGCATCGGCGGCGTCACCGTCATCGACTTCATCGACTATCAGGCCCTGTCCGCCCGGCGCCGGCTGACGCTGCAGGTGCTGCGCGACGGCGCGCCCGTGGACTTCGCCATCCGCAAGGACGAGTACGCCCCCCTGGGCCTGAACTTCGAGACGCCGATGATGTCCGGCACGCGGCTGTGCTGCAACAAGTGCCTGTTCTGCTTTGTGGACCAGCTGCCCGACGGCGCCCGCGACACCATGCGCGTGAAGGACGACGACTGGCGCATGAGCCTGATGATGGGCAACTACGTGACGCTGACAAACGTCTCCGACGCGGAGCTCGATCGCATCATCGCGCGCCACTGCTCCCCCCTCTACATCTCCGTGCACTGCACCGACCCGGACCTGCGCACCCACGTGCTGGGCACGCCCCGGGCGCGGCGGCTGATGGGCCAGCTGCAAAGGCTGTCCGACGGCGGCGTCGAATTCCACTGCCAGTGCGTGCTGTGCCCCGGCATCAACGACGGCGACGCCCTGGACCGCACCATCCGAGAGCTCTCCGCCCTTCAGGGGGCGCGCTCGCTGGCGCTGGTGCCGGTGGGGCTCACCGGCCACCGGGATGGCTTGACGGCGCTGCGCCCCTACCGGCCCGAGGAGGCCCGGGCGGTGGTGGCGCTGGCGGAGAAGTGGCGGGCGCGGCTGCTCGATTCGCGCGGCACGCGCTTCGTGTTTCCCTCGGACGAATTCTACCTTCAGGCCGACTGGCCCATCCCGCCGGACGAGGCCTATGAGGACTACGGGCAGATCGACGACGGCGTGGGGCTGCTGCGGCTGCTGGACACGGAGTATCAGGACGCCTGGCGGCAGCTTCCGGAAGCCATGCGCCGGGCGACGCCGGGCGGTGCGAAGCTCGCCATCGCCTGCGGCAAATCCGCCGCGGATTTTATCCGCCAAATGCTGCAGGATTATCCGGTTTCCGGCGCGAATATCTCCGTGTACGCGCTGGAGAACACCTACTTCGGCCCCACCGTCACCGTCTCCGGGCTCATCACCGGCGGCGACCTGACGCGGCAGATGGCGGGCGTGGCATGCGAAGCCATCATGATTACCGCGGTCATGCTGCGGGACGACGCGGTCTTCCTCGACGACATGACCCTGGACGAGGCCGTCGCCCGCCTCGGCAAGCCCGTCCGCCCCGTAGGGAGAAGGGGCGAGGACCTGCTGAACACGATCCTGGAGCTGAGCGGGGCGGAGATACGGATCGAGTGAGGCGTCAGAAGTACAGATAGCCACGAACCAATGAACGCGGAATCAAACGCTTTGGTCTCGCGAACGGGGTACCCAGCCAACCAATACGCCTCACTCCTGACTGTCATACAGTTTACATCCACTTGATAATGGAGGTTTATCATAATGTCCAAACCCCTCGTAGCCATCGTCGGCCGTCCGAACGTGGGCAAGTCCACCTTCTTCAATCAGATGGTGGGCAAGCGCATCGCCATCGTGGAGGACACCCCCGGCGTCACCCGCGACCGCGTGTACGCCGACTGCGAATGGCAGAACTACAAATTCACGCTGATCGACACCGGCGGCATCGACCCGAACAGCGACGATCCACTGCTTTCGCAGATGCGCCGCCAGGCGGAGATCGCCATCGAGACCTGCGACGTTATCCTGTTCTTCGTGGACGGCAAGGCCGGCATGACCGCCGACGACGAGGACGTGGCCGACATGCTGCGCAAGAGCGGCAAGCCCGTGATGCTGGTGGTCAACAAGATCGACAACGTCAAGCGCATGGACGATATCTACGAGTTCTACAACCTGGGCATCGGCGATCCCATCGGCGTGAGCAGCGTGAACCTGCTGAACTTCGGCGACCTGCTGGAGGCCCTGTGCCAGAACTTCCCCGACCCGGACGCCGAGGAGGAGGACGTGGGCGCGATCCAGATCGCCGTGGTGGGCAAGCCGAACGTGGGCAAGTCCAGCCTGGTGAACCGCATCCTGGGCGAGGACCGGGTGATGGTGTCCGACATCGCCGGCACCACCCGCGACGCCATCGACACCCGCTTCACCGACGACGGACAGGATTTCGTCATCATCGACACCGCCGGCATCCGCCGCAAGCGGGCCATCGAATACCAGTCGCTGGAGCGCTTCTCCATCGTGCGCGCGCTGGCGGCCATCGACCGCTGCGACGTGGCGCTGAGGGCGTCACCGAGCAGGACAGCAAGATCGCCGGCTATGTGGACGAAAAGGGCAAGGCGGCCATCATCGTCATCAACAAGTGGGACGCCGTGGAGAAGGACACCAGGACGATGGACAAGTTCGTCAAGGAGGTTCGGGAAAACCTGAAGTTCATGGCCTACGCCCCGGTGCTGTTCATCTCGGCGCTGACGGGCCAGCGGGTGAACAAGGTGCTGCAGGCCGTGCGCGAAGCCCACGCCCAGGCCACGCGCCGGGTCACCACCGGGCTTCTGAACGACATCCTGGCCGACGCCCAGGCGGCGCTGCAGCCCCCGGCCACCTCCGGCCGCAGGCTGAAGATCTACTACGCCACCCAGCAGGCCGTACAGCCGCCCACCTTCGTCATGTTCGTCAACGACCAGAACCTGATGCACTTCTCCTACGAGCGCTACCTGGAAAAGCAGTTCCGCAAGGCCTTCGGCTTCGAGGGAACGCCGCTGAAGTTCATATTGAGGGAGCGAAAGAAGAAGGAAGAATGAGGCGCCTGGTATTGTGAATCCGGAATGAAGAACAGCGGTGCAAAGCCCTTTGGGATTTGTTCGTTCCGCGGCCCATGGAATCATGGAAATCCGTCAGGATTCCAACCGGAATTCCTCACTCCCCCCTCGCTCCCGATTCTCCAAAGCCTTCCTTCCGGAGGTGATCAAACATGGTATGGAAATGTATTCTCGCCGCCGTCCTCGGCTACCTGTTGGGCAACATCCCCTCGGGCGTGCTGATCTCAAAGGGCTACGGCATCGCGGACATCCGCAAGCACGGCAGCGGCAACACCGGCACCACCAACGTGCTGCGCACGCTGGGCTGGCTGCCGAGCGTACTGACGCTGGTGTGCGACTGCCTGAAGGGCTACGTGGCCTGCCTGATCGGCCGCTGGCTGGGCGGCGACCTGGGCATGCTGCTGGGCGGCGTATTCGCCATCCTGGGCCATGATTTCCCCGTGTTCATGGGCTTCAAGGGCGGCAAGGGCATCGCCACCTCGCTGGGGCTCATCATCGCCATCAGCCCGTGGCTGGCGCTGGCGGCGCTGGCGGTGCAGGTCATCGCCGTGGCTCTGACCCGCTACATGTCCATCGCCTCGCTGATCACCTCCGTGGCCTTCCCCATCGTCACCGGCATCATCTGCAAGGGCCGGGAAAACTACGGCCTGTTCCTCGGCGCAGCCTGCGTGGCGGCGGCACTGTCCCTGTTCGGACACCGCAGCAACATCCAGCGGCTGCTGCGCGGCGAGGAAAACCGCCTGGACTTCCACAAGATCTCCGAGGTATCGAAGAAGGTCATGGAAAAGATGAAACGGAATAAAAGCAAATAGCACAACAACGAAAGGAAGTCGATCCCCATGAGCAAGAAGTACCTGATTGGCCTGGACGTGGGCACCTCCGGCGCGAAGTGCATCCTCGTGGACAGCGAGGGCACGGTCGTCGCCTCCTCCACCCAGGAGTATCCGCTCTACACCCCGAAGCCCGGCTGGGCGGAGCAGGACCCGAAGGACTGGTGGGACGCCGTGGTGCGCGGCATGCAGGTGATCCTGAAAAAGTCCAGCGTGAACCCCGCCGACATCGCGGGCGTCAGCTATTCCGGCCAGATGCACGGCCTGGTGGCCCTGGATGAGAACAACGAGGTCATCCGTCCCTCCATCCTGTGGTGCGACCAGCGCACCCAGGCCCAGTGCGACTGGATCACCGAGAAGGCGGGCGGCCTGGAGAAGCTGCTCACCTACACCAACAACCGCATGCTCACCGGCTACACCGGCGGCAAGATCCTGTGGCTGCGCGACGAGGAGCCGGAGAACTTCAAGCGCATGAAGCTGTTCGTGTGCCCGAAGGACTACATCCGCTTCAAAATGACCGGCGAGCTGGGCATCGACGTGTCCGACGCCTCCGGCACCGGCTTCTATGACACGAAGAACCGCAGGTGGAGCGACGAGCTGATCGCCATCGCCGGCCTGGACAAGGCCATCTTCCCCGAGGCGCACGAGTCCATCGAGCGCGCCGGCGGCGTCACGGCCGAATGCGCGGCACTGACGGGCCTGCCCGAAGGCCTGAGCTGCTACTATGGCGGCGGCGACGCCGTCATCCAGACCACCGGCGCGGGCCTGGTGAAGCAGGGCATCCTGGGCGTGGTCATCGGCACCAGCGGCAACGTGTCCATGGCGCTGGATCACTTCGAGCACAACCCCAACGGCGACCTGCAGATGTTCTGCGGCAACGAGCCCGGCCTGTGGCTGGCCTTCGGCTGCACGCTGACCGCCGGCGGCGCCTATCGCTGGTACAAGGACGAGCTGTGCGGCGAGGAGTCCATCAAGGCCAAGGAGACCGGCGAGAACGTGTTCAACATCATGGGCGAGATCGCGGAGCAGTCCGTGCCCGGCGCGAACGGCGTGGTGTTCACCCCCTACCTGACGGGCGAGCGCTGCCCCTATCCGGACCCGAACGCCCGCGCTTCCTTCTACGGGCTCACGCTGGGCAGCAAGAAGGCCGACATCACCCGCAGCGTGATGGAGGGCGTCACCTACTCCCTGAAGCAGCTGGTGGACATCTTCGGTTCCTTCGCCAGCAACGAGAAGGTCTACGCCTCTGGCGGCGGCAGCGTCAGCGCGCTCTGGCGGCAGATGCAGGCCGACATCTTCGACCTGCCGGTCTACACCATGTCCGCCGCGAACGAGGGCGGCGCGTATGGCGCGGTGATGGTCGCGGGCGTCGGCGCGGGCATCTGGAAGAACCTGGGCGAGGCCGTTCAGGTCATCAAGGCCGAGACCGAGACCCATCCCGATCCCGCCAACCAGCCCGCCTACAACAAGACTTACGAGATCTACAACCGCCTCTACCACGCCCTGAAGCCCGTCTACGACAAGTCTGCGGAGCTGGGCTACTGAGCCGGCGGGGCCGGCAGCCAATCGCTGCCGCGTTTCTGGCAACGATTCCCCGACCCATTGATTCAAGGTCGGGGAATCTGCGTTATTTGAGTGTGTTTCTAAAATCCCCGAAGCGCATTTTCGGCGGATTCCTTGATTTACCGCCAGTAAACCTGCGGAAAACCGCCTTGAGATGCAGCCAACTACGCTCGAAACTGCATCTCCTGGGATTTAGAAACACACTCTAGTAATCTACGATTTGGAGGTCCTCCCATGATCTGCTTTCTGGCCAGCAACCCCTTCCTGCCCGACGACAGCGCGCTGAACCCGGCGAACGGATTCGCGTACGCCTGGGCGGCGAGCCTGCCGAAGCGGCCCCTTCGCGGGCTTTTCGTGGCCTCGTCGCCGGACGAGCCGGACACCAACGACTTCTATGCCGCCCGGCAGCGGGCCGCGTTCGAAGCCTCGGGCGTCGCCTTCGGGTGCTTCGACATCCTCGACCGCCGCAACGCCGCCGACGCCCCCGCGCTGGTGCCCTCGGCGGATGTGATCGTGCTCACCGGCGGCCACGTGCCCACGCAGAACCGCTTCTTCCATGAGATCGGCCTGAAGGGGCTGCTGGCGGGCTTCGACGGCGTGCTGATCGGCATCAGCGCCGGCACGATGAACGCCGCCGCGACCGTCTACGCCCAGCCGGAGTTGGAGGGCGAGGCCGTCGACCCGAACTATCGACGTTTCCTGCCGGGGCTGGGCCTCACCGGCGCGATGATCATCCCCCACTTCGACGGCAACCTGGACGTCACGCTCGACGGCCTGCGCGTCTATGCCGATATCACCTTCCCGGACAGCATGGGCCGCCGCTTCTACCTGATCCCCGACGGCAGCTACCTGCGCGTCGAGGACGGCCGCGAGACCCTCTGCGGCGAAGCCTGGCTGGTGGAGAACGGCGCGATCCGCCCGTTCTGCGAGGCGGGAAAGACCGCGAGGCTGTAGCCGCTTTCAAATATGCCGCAAAACGGATATGAAAAGATCCTTCGCTGCACTCAGGATGACAAGGATTTCAGCCCGTTGTCATGTCAGGCGCGGCGAAGGATCTTTTCCCATTCATACCGAACCGCACACGGCCTTTCAGGCGGTCGATCACGCCCTATGCTCTCCCCGACCGCTGGAATACGCGGCAAGGATGCCCTGCAGATCCTCGAAGAGCGGACACCGCTCCTTGTCACAGATTTGCTTCCTGCCCATGATGAGATAATCCATGCTCACGCGCAGGCACAGGCTGAGCCGCGCCAGCGTCTCGACGGAGGGAATCTTTTCCGCGCGCTCGATGTGCCCCACGAAGGAAGAGGAGATGTCCACCAGCTCCGCAAGCGCCTCCTGGGTGAGCCCCAGCTCTCGCCGTCGCGCCCGCAAGCGCCGACCGATAGCCGGATATTGCACGCACGTATCTTCCCACATTGTCATTTCTTCCTATCTTCTTAGTACTTATAGGTTCTATATCGATTATCATAGCACGTTCTGTGCAATAATGTCAATAGTACTTTTCAGCTTATTGATATGATTACGCAGAAGGCGGTGATGGTGCATGTATTTCCAACGGTTGCGAGACATGCGCGAGGATGCCGACCTGAGGCAGGCTGACATTGCCGAGTACCTTGGAATCCATCAAACCGTCTATTCCCGCTATGAGCGCGGATTCCAGACCATCCCGCTGGAGCTGATCATCAAGCTGGCCGATTATTATCACGTTTCACTGGACTACCTGACCGGGCGAACGGACAAGCCCTGAAGCAAACACCGCCCCCGCTTCCGAATCGGAAGCGGGGGCGGTGTTCTGACGCTTTATTACTTCCTGCCCTTGTGGGTCGGACGGTCCACGCCCTGCTGGAAGTTGACGGAGGCGTCGCCCTGCAGGTCGGTGCCGAATTCATAGTCGTTGCCGGGCAGGATGGCGTTCAGGAGGATGCCCGCCAGAGCGCCCACGGCCAGGCCGGACAGGCTGACGGGACCCAGCACGATAGCGCCAGTATTGGAGAAGTTGATGCCCAGGCTCAGGCCCATGATCATCGCGGCAATGACGATGTTGCGGCTCTTGGTGAAGTCCACCTGGTTCTCAACCACGTTGCGAACGCCCACGGCGGAGATCATGCCGTAGAGGATCAGGCTGACGCCGCCGATGGTGGCGGCAGGCATGCAGGAGACCAGCGCCGCGAACTTCGGGCAGCAGGAGAACAGCATGGCCAGCCCGGCGGCGATGCGGATGACGTTCGGGTCATAGACCTTGGTCAAGGCCAGCACGCCGGTGTTCTCGCCGTAGGTGGTGTTGGCCGGAGCGCCGAACAGCGAGGCCAGGGTGGTGGCCAGGCCGTCGCCAATCAGGGTGCGGTGCAGGCCGGGATCGGCCACGAAGTTCTCACCCACAGTGGAGGAGATGGCGCAGATGTCGCCGATGTGCTCGATCATGGTGGCCAGGGAGATGGGCACCATGATGACATAGGCGCTGATCAGCTTGGCGGTATCCAGGCTGCCGCGCATGCCCAGCACGGTATTTTCAAAGCTGATCGCGTGTCCAAACCAGGCCGCTTCCTTCACGGGAGTGAAGTCCACCTGGCCGAAGATGGCGGCCACGGCATAGCTGCCCACCACGCCCAGCAGGATGGGGATGATCTTGATCATGCCCTTGCCCCAGATGTTGCAAACCACCACGATGGCGATGGCCAGGATGGCGATCCACCAGTTCTGCTCGCAGTTGTTGATGGCAGAGTTTGCCAGGCACAGGCCGATGCAGATGATGACCGGGCCGGTGACGATGGGCGGGAAGAAGCGCATGACGCGCGTGGGGCCGAATGCCTTGAAGAACCCGGCCAGCACCACGTAGGTCAGGCCCGCCAGGCCGACCGCCGCGCCGGCGTAGGGAATCCAGTTGACGTCCGTGCCTTCAAACAGCCCCGCCACGGCGGCATAGCCGCCCAGGAACGCGAAGGAGCTGCCCAGGAACGCGGGCACCTTGCCCTTGGTGAACAGATGGAACAGCAGCGTGCCGAGGCCCGCGAACAGCAGCGTGGTGGCCACCGGCAGGCCGGTCAGCACCGGCACCAGCACCGTCGCGCCAAACATGGCGAACATGTGCTGGAAGCCCAGCAGCAGCATCTTGGGCATTCCCAAGGATCTTGCGTCGCGAATTCCCTGTTCAGACATGTGAATTCATCCACCTTTCTTTTGTCCGATGCAGAATCACCTTGGCGGCACGCCGCCTGTATGATCAACGGCAGAGCCGTGAATCAACAATCCCTGTCACAGAGCCACACGCCCGTCTCGTCGTCGATGTCCGCGAGGGCCACCCGCACGAACTCGGTCACGGCGGTGGGCACGTTCTTCCCGGCAAAGTCAGCCCGGATGGGCAGCTCGCGGTGCCCCCGGTCGATCAGCACGGCCAGCTGGATCCGCCGCGCGCGCCCCTGGTCCATCAGCGCGTCCAGCGCCGCCCGCGCCGTGCGGCCGGTGTAGAGCACGTCGTCCACCAGCACCACGGTGCGCCCTTCGATGGAGAAGGGAATGTCCGTTCGGTTCAGCGTCGGGTCCGCGGCAAGGTGGGTCAGGTCGTCGCGATAGAAGGTGATGTCCACCGTGCCCACGTCGGGCCGCACGCCCTCCACGCGCTCGATGGCGTCCGCCAGCATGCGGGCGATGGGCTCGCCCCGACGGCGGATGCCCACCAGCGCCACGCCCTCCACGCCCTTGTTGCGCTCGATGATCTCGTGCGCCATGCGGGTGACGGTGCGCCGCATCTGGGCCTCGTCCATCAGCTGGGTCTTCTTCTGCACGTCGATGCACCTTCCACAATAAGAATATGCCCCCGCCGACAAGGCGGGGGCACGTCAAATCGAGCCAACGGCTCCACACATGCTTTCCAGTCGCCTTGCCGACCTCACGGGATCGACTTAAAGGGCCCTGTGCCGGAATCGCTTCCGATCGCAGACCATTATAGCGGCCCACTGAAAAGTTACATGGCTGTTTGTGTTAAAAGTGTGGCGAAACCGGGATCAGCCGACGGGGTTCACCACCGCGCCCGCGAACAGCACCGCGCCGGTGGGCCGGTCCACCAGGGCGAACAGGAACGGGCGATCCACGGTGAAGTCGATGGGCTGCGGGCCCTCGTCCGCCACGGCGGTGTCGCTCAGCTCCACCTCCGTGACGGCGGCGGCGCGGGTGCCCGCCTCGTCCACCTGGACGCGCACCTGCTGGAACACGTCCGTCACCTTCAGGTCGGCCTCGGAGATACCGGAATAGTCGGCGTACTCCTCGTGGAAGGGCACCCAGCAGCCCGCGGCCACAATGGCGTCCTTCAGGCTCGCCTCGCCGCTCAGATCCAGCTTCGGCAGACGCAGGCGCACGTTCTGCGGATTGGGCTTGAAGGTGAAGAAGCTGTTCGGGTTCTCCTCCAGGTTCTTCAGCGCCCGCTTCAGCCCGCCCTCCGACGGCAGCGCCAGGACCATGGCCAGGCGGCCGTTCATATAGCCCTTGCCCACCAGCTGCACGCCCATGCTCTCGCCATACTGGGCGTAGGTGTCCTGGCTCATGAAGGGCACGGTCACGTCGCCGTCGGGGGTGTGGAAGGCGTCCTCGCGCGTCATCGACGGGTCAAAGGGCGAGGCCCACTCGGCCTGAAGCACCGCGGCGTTCGCCAGCGTCAGCTGTCCGCCGGCGGCAGGATCCACCGCCAGATGGTCGATCAGCCCGCCGGTCGCGTCGCTCGCCCAGGCGTTCGCCGCCTCGCTGTCGGGGAGCTCAAAGAGCCCGGCGCCATAGCGCTCGGACAGGATCGCCGCGTAGTCCGGCTTCAGCTCGATGCCAGCGCCGATGAACGCGGCGTTCGCCCACATCAGGCCCGCATCCTTCAGCGGCCCGCTCAATTCGGCGGCGGTCTGAGGGTCGTCCACGTCCAGGGCCTTGAGCAGCTTCTGGCGGGTCTCACCCGCCGCGCCCTCCGCCGCCATCGACAGCGCCCAGGCCAGGCTCACGGGCGAGACGAGGGCGTTTTGGCTGCCGCCGGAGAGCTGCGAGAGCACCTTGTAGCCCAGCCGGTTCCCCGGTGCGCTCTCCGCCAGGGCCGCCGCGCCGAGCAGCGCGAGTGCCAGAACGATCGCGATGATTTTGCGCATGACAGTTCCTCCGTTTCTGAGGGGGTTGAGAGAGGAAAAGTGAGGCGTCAGGAGGCCAGGTGGAAATCCTGGCGGATTTCTTCGATTTCTTGGGGAGCCGTTCCCCTTCAGTCATGCCAGTCCGAAGGGAGTTACGGCGCCATTCCTCATGCCCCGTTCTTGAGGCATTCAATGAACTTCGCCACATCCTCCGCCCCATACAGGGCGCTGCCAGCGACGAGCATATCCGCCCCGGCGGCGGCAAGGCGCGGGCCGGTTTGGGTGTTCACGCCGCCGTCCACCTCCACGATGGCCTGCAGGCCGGCCTCGTCCAGCATCCGGCGCACCTCGGCCACCTTGTCGATGCAGGCGGGGATCAGCTTCTGGCCGCCGAAGCCCGGGTTCACGGTCATCACCAGCGCCAGGTCAAAA
Source organism: uncultured Eubacteriales bacterium (assembly GCA_902799045.1). Taxonomy (GTDB): domain Bacteria; phylum Bacillota; class Clostridia; order Christensenellales; family Aristaeellaceae; genus UBA2862. The sequence goes on along the minus strand of CADBZH010000019.1, from coordinate 16,682 downwards.
TCGCCCAGCACATAGCGCAGGCATTCCGGCGAGGTGGCGGGGTTCATGGCCACGCCCGCCAGGCACCCCGCCGCGCGGATCTGCTGAAGGCACCGGTGCAGGTGGGTGGCGGCCTCGGCGTGCACGGTGATGATCCTCGCGCCCGCCTCGGCGAAGGCATCGATGTGCCTCTCCGGGTGCACCACCATCAGATGGGCGTCCACGGGCAGGCCGCAGGTCGCTGCCCTCCGGCACATCTCCGGCCCGAAGCTGATGTTCGGCACGAAGCTGCCGTCCATCACGTCAAAGTGCAGGTAATCCGCGCCGGCTTCGGCCACGCGCCGGATGTCTTCCCCCACCTTCAGGTAATCTGCCGCCAGCAGGGAAGGGGCCACCTTAATCATACCGATCCCTCCATCTCTGTCGCATTTCATCCAGCAGCGCCGCGTATCGCCCGTGCCGCCGCGCGTCGATCTCCCCCGCCGCCACGGCCTCGCGCACTGCGCAGCGCGGCTCGGTGGCGTGGTAGCAGGGCTGGAAAAAGCATCCGCCCTCGTATTTCTCAAACTCCGGCCAGCTGTCCTTCAGCTCCACCGGATCAAACAGCTCCGTCTCCAGCAGCGAAAAGCCGGGGGTATCCAGCACCATGCCGCCGCCCTCCACGGGGATCAGCTGGCAGTGGCGCGTGGTGTTCTTCCCGCGCTCGATCTTGCGCGACAGGTCGCCGGTCTCCAGCTCCAGGCCGTAGAGCGCGTTGATCATCGTGCTCTTTCCCGCGCCGGACTGCCCCGCCAGGGCGTGCACCCTGCCCCGCAGCTTCTGCCGCAGCGCGTCCAGCCCCTCGCCGGTATCGGCGCAGACCAGCATCGGCTCCACCCCCGCGCCGCGATACTGCGCGGCGATGTCCCGGGCGGCCTCCCCGTTCAGGTCGCTCTTGTTCACCACCAGCTGGCAGGCGATGCCCGCGCGGCGGGCGTTCAGCAGCAGCCGGTCCGCCATCATCAGGTCCGGGTCCGGCATGGCCGCCGCCACCACGACGACGATCACGTCGATGTTCGCCACCGGCGGCCGCGCCAGCTCGTTGCGCCGGGGCAGCACCCGCAGGATCCAGCCGTGCTCCTCGCCCTCGCCGGGAGCCAGCTCCACCCGGTCCCCCACCTTGGGCTTCATCCGCTCGCGCCGCAGCTTGCCCTGCGCCCGCAGCGTGTGCACCGTGCCCGCGCCGTCCAGCGCGTAGTAAAAACCGCCGATGCCCTTGAGGATCGTGCCGCTCAATGCCGTCGATTCTGACATCCATACCTCCATGGTCCTGGGTGTAGGGGGATTGCAGGGAGAGTGAGGAGTGTGGAGCGTGGAGTTCAGGTGGAAATCCTGGCGGATTTCTTTGATTTCTTGGGGGAGGCCGGATTGCCACGTCGCTTCGCTCCTCGCAATGACGTGGTCCGGAACGGTCTGATTCGATCCTCCAGGAATGAAGCATCGACAGAGAGCCGCGCCGTCATTCATTCAAACAAATCCCGCAGGGATTTGCACCGCAACTCCTCACTCAAACAGTATCGTCTCCGTCTCCATCTCCACGCCGTCCATTTCGATCCGCACGACGTGCTCGCCGGCTTCGCCGCTGGCGAGGGCGATGCGATAGGTGCCCGCGTTGAGTATGCCGTGGTAGACCTCCTGCACCTGGCCGGAGGGCGCGGTCATCGTCAGCTTCACATTGCTGCCGTTCAGCGGCACCACCACCGAGAGCTTCGACGCCGGATAGTACAGCGTCTCCTGCGCCCGGTTCAGCGTGACATCCACCGTGGCGCCGGCCATCAGCTCCGTGCCGACCGCCACGCTCTGCTCCACCACGGCGCCGGGCTGCGCGTCCGCCGCGTCGGCTTCGCCCACGGCGCCCAGCGCCAGCCCCTCGGCCTCCAGGAGCCCCTGGGCCTGCTCCAGCGAAAGGCCGGTCAGGTCCGGCATCAGGATGCGCTGGCCGCTGACGGTGAAGATCACCGGCGTGTCCTTGGCCTGGGTGGTGTCCACCTCCGGGGAGATCGCCACCACGGTGCCCACCGGGGCGTCCGACTCCACGTAGAGCACTTCCATGCTCTCCACGCCCAGCGCCCCCAGCGCCTCCTCGGCCTCCTGAAGCGTCTGGCCGGTGTAATCCAGCAGGTAATACCACTGGCTGCCCAGCGAGACGGTCAGCGTCACGGGCACGGAGAGCTTCACCCGCGCGCCGCCCCGGCGCGACTGGGCGACGACGATGCCCTCTTCATAGTCCTCGCTGTAGCCGTATTCAAATTCGCACGCTCCGCCCAGCTGCTCCAGAGCGCCCTGGGCCAGCAGCTGTTCCTGGCCGACCAGGTCGGGCATGACGTAGGTGTTCGAGGTGTTGGTGAAATACCAGATGCCCGCGGCGATCATCAGCACGATGGCCACGCTGATCACGGCCACCAGCGTCTGGCGCAGGCGCTTGCGGTCGCGGGCGCGGCGGCGGCGGCGCTCCTCCTTCTCGCGCTCGATCTCCTCCGGGTCCTTCGGATAGGTGACGAACCCGCCCTGGGGGTGGGAGATGGTCTTGCGCAGGTCGGCGGCCATCTCGGCGGCGGTCTGATAGCGCTTCGTGGCGTCCTTGCACAGCGCGCGCATGACCACCTCGTCCAGGGCCTTGGAGATGCCCTCCTGGTGGTCGCGCATGCTCTTCGGCTCCTCGCTGACGTGCTTCAGCGCCACGCTCACGCTGGTCTCGCCGTCGAAGGGCACCCGGCCCGTGAGCATCTCATACATCACCACGCCCACGGAATACAGGTCGCTCTTCTCGTCGGCCACCTCGCCCTTGGCCTGCTCGGGGGAGAAATAGTGCACGCTGCCCAGCACGGAGCCGTTGCTGCCCTCCTCCGTGGTGGTGGCCTGCGCGGCCTTCAGGCGGGCGATGCCAAAGTCGGCCACCTTCACCCGGCCCTCGTTGTCCACCATGATGTTCTGGGGCTTGATGTCCCGGTGGACGATGCCGTTTCTGTGGGCGTGGTCCACCGCCGCCAGGATGCGGATGGCCATGCGGATGGCGGTGTCCGGGTGGATGGTGCCGCGCTGGCGGATCATCTCCTTCAGCGTCTGCCCGTCCACATACTCCATCACGATATAGCGCATGTCGCCGTCGATGCCCACGTCCAGCATGTTCACGATGTTCTCGTGGCTCACCTTGCTGGCGGCCTCGGCCTCGCGGCTGAAACGGCGCACGAACTCCTCGTCCGACTCATACTCCGGGCGCAGCACCTTGATGGCGACGATTCGGTTTTTCTTTTTATCAAAGGCGCGATAGACGACCGCCATACCGCCGGTTCCGACGACGGCCTGCACGACATATCGGCCCGATATGACGTGTCCGATCATTCCCCGGCCGCCTCCTCAACCACGGCAAACAGCGCCGTGATGTTGTCGGCGCCGCCGTTCTCCAGCGCGATGGAGACCAGGTGCTTCAGCTTCTCCGGCCAATCCTGCTTCGACTGGGCGGCATGCAGGATCTCCCGCTCGTCGGCATAGTTGCTCATGCCGTCGCTGCACAGGAAGAAGGCGTCGCCGGGACGCGCGCCCATCTGCACGATGTCGATCTGCACGGTCTCCTCGGTGCCCAGGGCCCGGGTGATGATGTTGCGCTTGGGATGCACCCGCGCCTCGCGGGGCGTGATGAACCCCTTCTGCACCATCTCCTCCACCAGCGTGTGGTCGGTGGTCAGCTGCATGATGGCACCGTTGCGCACCAGGTAGATGCGGCTGTCGCCCACGTGGGCCAGGTACACCGTATCCCCCTGCATCGCCAGGGCGGAGAAGGTGGTGCCCATGCCGCTCATGCCCGCGTTTTCAAGCGCCTGGCGATACACGGCCTCGTTGGCCCGCTGAACGGCGGTATGCAGCGCCTCCGCCGTGATGGTTTCCACCTCGCGCATGCGCTCGGAGAATTCCTGCACCGCCAGGGCGCTGGCCACCTCGCCGGCGTTGTGCCCGCCCATGCCGTCCGCCACGGCGCAGAAGCGCTCGCCTTCCAGGGGCAGATAGTAGGAGTCCTCGTTGATGGGGCGCATCCTGCCGATATCCGTAATCGCGTAGACCTTCATGGGCGTGACCTCCAATGGCGTAGTGCGTAGATGGGGGGTGTGTTCGTTGGGGGCGGGGAGGCGGGAGTGTGGAGTGAGGAGCAAATCCCTGCGGGATTTGTTTGAATGAAGGGCGTCGCAGCTCTCTGTCGATGCTTCATTCCTGCAGGATCGAATCTGACCCCTTCGAACCACGTCATTGCGAGGAGCGAAGCGACGTGGCAATCCGGTCTCCCCAAAAAACCAAAGAAACCCGAAGGATTTCCACCGAAACCAGCGCTTGCGCTGACTGCATCGTTGCAATCCGAAGGATTGGGACGATGCACCTTAGACGCCGAAAATGCGCTTCAGGGATTTTAGAAACACACTCTAACTCCTCACTCCTGACTCCTCTCAAGCAAAACCTTGCGCCGCAGTTGCCCGCACGCGCCCTGGATGTCCGCGCCCATTTCGCGGCGGACGGTGGCGGAGACGTGCTTCAGCTCCAGCCGCCTCAGGAAGGCGTCCACGGTCTTGCGGTCGGGGGCGGCGAGGTTGCGCTCCTTCACGTCGTTCAGCGGGATCAGGTTCACGTGGCACTGCAGGCCCCGCAGCCTCCGGGCCAGCTCCTCGGCGTGGCGCACGTCGCTGTTCAGATCCTTGATGAGGGCGTACTCGAAGATCACGCGCCGCCCGGTCTGCTCCACGTAATACTTGCAGGCCGCCAGCACTTCGCTGTAGGAATAGGCGTGGGCCACGGGCATGATCTTCTGGCGGATCTCGTCGTTGGGCGCGTGCAGCGAGAGCGACAGCGTCACCGGCAGGCTCTCCTTGGCGAAGTCGTACATCCGCCGCACCAGCCCGCAGGTGGACAGGGAGATGTTGCGCAGGGAGATATTCAGCCCCTTCTCATCGTTCACCAGCCGCAGGAACTTCACCACGTTGTCGTAGTTGTCCAGCGGTTCTCCGCTGCCCATCAGCACGATGTTGTGCACCCGCCGGTCGGCGTCCTGCGCCTGGATGTGGCGGTTGGCCGCGGCCACCTGGCCCAGGATCTCCCCCGCCGTCAGGTTGCGCACGCGTCCCTCCAGCGTGCTGGCGCAGAAGGCGCAGCCCATGCGGCAGCCCACCTGCGTGGAAACGCACAGCGTGTCCCCGTGGTGATAGCGCATCAGCACGCCCTCGATCAAGTTGCCGTCCGGCAGGGCGTAGAGGAATTTCTCCGTCTCGTCGATCTTCGACCGGTAGCTCTCCAGGATGCGCACCGGGTTCGCCACGGCGATTTCAGAGAGCTTCGCCCGCAGCGCCGCGGAGAGGTTCGTCATGTCCTCGATGTCCGCGCCGCGGTTCAGCCACTGGGCGATCTGGGAGGCGCGGAACTTGCTCTCGCCCAGGTCCTCCGTCACGAAGCGCGACAGCTCCTCGCCCGTCATGCCGAGCAGTTGTATCTTATCCATGCAGGTATCCTTTCGGCGGGAGGTCGCTTTCCCTCCCCGGGTCAAACCCCTTTTCTCCGCATCCTCGCGATGAAGAAGCCCTCCAGAGCGTCCCGGTTGGGCAGGATCTGGAGCATGCCGTCCTTCAGCCGGGGCCGCAGCGCCTCCGGCAGCCAGCCGTCCCCTTCATCCGGCGCGAACTCCGGATGTCGCTCGAGGAAGGCCCGCGCCTGCGCCTCGTTTTCCTCCGGCAGGATCGTGCAGGTGGCGTACACCAGCAGGCCGCCCACCTTCACCGCGCCGCAGCAGGCATCCAGGATGTCCCGCTGGATCGGCGGCAGGGCGCCCAGACTCTCCTCCGTCTGGCGGCCCTTGATGTCCGGCTTGTCGGCGATCACGCCCAGGCCGGAGCAGGGCGCGTCCACCAGCACCGCGTCCATCGACAGGCTCATGCTGTCCATCGGCCTTCGGGCGTCGCGCTCGCTGGGCCGCACGTTGTCCAGCCCCAGTCGACGCGCCGCCGCGCGGATCAGCTCCACGCGATGGGCGTGCAGGTCCCAGGCGTACACCCGCCCGGACGTGCCCATGCGCTCCGCCATCAGGCAGCTCTTGCCCCCGGGCGCGGCACAGGCGTCCAGTATCTGCATGCCGCGCTTCGGCTCCACGGCCAGCGCCGCCAGCATGGCGCTCTCGCCCTGGATGGAGAACAGGCCCCGGCGATAGCCCTCCGTGGCCGCCAGGTTTCCGGCGCCCTCGACGATATACGCGTCCTCTACCGTCCCCCGGCGCCACTTCAGCCCCTGGCCGTCCAGCCATTGTTCAAAGGACGCGGCGTCCATCCGCAGGCGGTTCGGGCGCACGGTCTGCTGGCGATGATCGGGCGTCCAGCCCGCAATGGCCGCGGCCTCCTCCAGCCCATAGGCGTCGATCAGCCGCCGGGCCGCGCTCCGGGCGATGGAAAACTTCACGCTCAGCCAGCCCAGCGGATCCTCTTCCTTCTCCGGCAGGACCAGCTCCCCGGCGTCCCGGGCGCGCGCAAGCCCCCGCAGCACCGCGTTCACCAGCCCCGCGAAGCCCTCGTGCCTCGCGGCGCGGACCTGCTTCACGGCCTCGTCCACCGCCGCGTGGTCGGGCACGCGATCCATGAACAGCAGCTGCGCCGCCGCGATGTGCAGGATGTCCTGCACCACCGGCTCCGGCTTCTGCTCCAGGAACCGGCTCAGCATGTATTCCAGATACAGCCGGTTCTCCACCGCGCTGTAGAAGATGCCCGCGGCCAGCCGGCGGTCGTCGGGCCGAAGCCGCGCCTCCTCCAGCCGGCGATCCAGCGCCTGGGAGGCATAGGCGTCGCCCCGGACCACGTCCTGAAGCGCCCGCAGCGCCGCGTCCCGGGCGGTGAGGCGGGGATGTGCCGGCTTTCTGTCTCCGGGCCTGCGCTGTTGACTTTTGTTGGAAGGCGACCTCATCCGACCCCGATCCGCCCGACCGTCTTCCCCTGTATGGGAAGGCCTTTGGGCGGGCGGCGCATCGCCGCCCCTACGGGGTGTCCAGCCATTCCGGTTCCCTTTATCCTGATTCACGATTCCTGCTCCCTACTGCCTAGGTAGACGATGATTAATTCGAGCATCGAGGCTGCGATTCGAAGGTTTACTGGAGGTAAATCGAGAAATTTGCAAGAGACAGATGCCGGAAAAGGCGCCGCAGAATCGGTGCGGGAATAAATCAGCGGCTACCTAGCACGGTCCCTACCCCGATCTTCTTCCCCATCAGATACGCCTTCGCGGCCATGCGCTTGCCGCCGGGGGCCTGCAGCTCGAGGATCTCCAGCGCGCCTTCGCCGCAGCGGATCACCAGGCCCTCCTTCGGGCCGGAGGCGACGACGGCCCCGGCGGGCGCGTCGGAATCATCCGCCACGGCCCTGGCCAGATACACCTTCAACCGCCCGCCCTCCAGGTCGGTATACGCGCAGGGCCAGGGGTTCAGGCCCCGCACCCGGCAGGCGATCTCGGAAGCGCTCTTTGTCCAGTCGATCCCGCCCATGGTCTTGTCCAGCATGGGCTGATAGCTGGCCCGCTCCGCGTCCTGCGGCGTGGGGACGATCCGGCCCTCCAGATAGTCCGGCAGGGTCTCGCCCAGCAGCCTCGCGCCCAGCTCGCTGAGCCGCGCGGTCAGCTCGCCGGCCGTCTCCAGCGCCCCGATGGGGGTGGCGGCGCTGCGCAGCATGTCGCCGGTATCGATGCCCGCGTCGGTGCGCATGATCGTCACGCCCGTCTCCGTCTCGCCCATCAGAATACACCAGTTGATCGGCGCGGAGCCGCGGTGCTTCGGCAGCAGCGAGGCGTGCACGTTCACGGTGCCGTGGACGGGAATGTCCAGCAGCTCCTGGGTCAGGATCTGGCCGAACGCGGCGGTGACGCACACGTCCGGGGCCAGCGTCTTCATGCGCTCCACGCCCTCCGGCCTGCGGATGCGCTCGAACTGGTAGACCGGCAGGCCCCTCTCCAGCGCAAACTGCTTCACCGGGCAGGCGGTCAGCCGGTTGCCGCGCCCGGCCGGGCGGTCCGGCTGGGTGACGACGCCCACGATCTCATACCGCGCGTCCTCCGCCAGCACCTTCAGCGAGGGCACCGCAAAGTCCGGCGTCCCCATGAAAACGACTCGATACTTATTCATTTTCTTCCTCGATCTTGTCGGTGACATCCTCGATCATCTTGTCCACGTAGAGCACGCCGTCCAAGTGGTCCAGCTCGTGGCACAGGCACACGGCCAGCAGGCCCTCGCCCTCCACCTCGATGGGGTTGCCCTTGCGGTCCTGGGCGTGGACGCGCACCTTTTCCGGCCGCTGCACGGTGCCGCGGCGGCCCGGCACGGACAGGCAGCCCTCGGTGCTGATGACCTCACCCTCGCTCCACAGGATCTCCGGGTTCACCAGCTCGATCAGGCCCTCGCCCACGTCGATCACCACGACGCGCTTCAACACGCCCACCTGGGGCGCGGCCAGGCCCACGCCGTCGGCCTCGTACATGGTGTCGGCCATGTCGTCCAGCAGCACGCCCAGCCGATGGTCAAACTTCGTCACCTTCCGGGAATGCTTGCGCAGGATATCGTCCTTGCCCATTTCAATGATGTTGCGAATCGCCATATTCTGCCTCCACGTATGGATTATGGATCCCCCTCTCCGCCCCTGGCGGGGCGCCTCTCCCCGTCTGCGGGGCGAGGCAAGCGGGCTCGGCTCACCCCCCGTGAGGGGGCAGGTGACTGAGAGGAGGCCTCTCTAAAACAAATTGTTCGGATTGATCTCCAGCTCCGCCCGCACGCCCTCCGGCGCGGCGTCGGCCAGCGCCTGCATCCGCGCGGCGACGGCCTCCAGGTCGGCCTTGAAGTACAGCTTCAGGAGCACCTGGAAGCGGTTCTCCCCCCGGAGCAGCTTGATCGGGGCCTCCATGGCCCCCAGCTGGATCACGTCGCGGTCCGCGCCGAGCCCGTTCAGGGCGTCCCGCAGCTTCGCCTCGGCGTCCTCGGCGGCGGACGCGGCCGCCGCCCGGTCCCGGGCGCTGTAGATGATCCGCGCGATCACCGTGAACGGCGGATAGAGCGCAGCCCTCCGGTGGGCGCTCTCCCGGGTGTAGAAGGCGCGGTAGTCCTGCGCTGCGGCCATCTGGATGCAGTAGTGCTCCGGCTCATAGGTCTGCACCACCACCCGGCCCGGCACGTCCGCGCGGCCGGCGCGGCCCGCCACCTGGGTGATCAGCTGGAAGGTGCGCTCCACGCTCCGGAAGTCCGGCAGGTTCAGCGACAGATCCGCCGCCACCACGCCCACCAGCGCCACGTTTGGGAAATCCAGCCCCTTGGCGATCATCTGCGTGCCCACCAGCACGTTGGCCTCGCCGCCGCGGAAGCGGTTCAGGATGCGCTCGTGGGCGTCCTTCTCCCGGGTGGTGTCCACGTCCATCCGGGCCACGCGGGCGTCCGGGAACAGCCTGCGCACTTCCTCCTGCACCTTCTGGGTGCCCGCGCCGAAGTACTTGATGTACTTGCTCGCGCAGTTCGGGCACTTCTGGGGCGGCGGAAGGGTCTTGCCGCAGTAGTGGCAGCGCAGGGCGTTCTCCGCCTGGTGCCAGGTCATCGACACGTCGCACTGGTCGCACTTCACCACATAGCCGCAGCTTCGGCAGGACACGAACGTGGAGTGGCCCCGCCGGTTGATGAACAGCATGGCCTGGTGCCCGTCGTCCAGGCACCGGCGCAGCTCCGCCGCCAGGCGCGCGGAGAAGATGGAGTGGTTGCCCCGGCCAAACTCGCCGCGCATGTCCACGATCTCCACCTCGGGCAGCGGCCTGCCGTTGGCCCGCTGGCGCAGCTCGATCAGCTCCAGCCGGTTCTCGTCCCGCACGCCGGGCATCGCCCGCATGTAGGTGGTGATGGAGGGCGTGGCGCTGCCCAGCAGCAGCACGGCCCCGTGCTGGCCGGCCCGCTTCCAGGCCACCTCCCGCGCGTCATAGCGGGGCCGGTGGTCGGACTGGTAGGTGGTCTCGTGCTCCTCGTCCACCACAATCACGCCCAGGTTTTGAACCGGCGCGAACACGGCGCTCCGCGCGCCGATCACCACCCGGGCCTCGCCGGAGCGGATGCGCCGCCACTCGTCGAAGCGCTCCCCGGCGGAGAGGGCCGAGTGCAGCACCGCGGCGTCGCCGCCAAAGCGGCCGTGCAGCCAGGCCACCATCTGGGGCGTCAGCGCGATCTCCGGCACCAGCACGATGGCCGTCCGGCCCAGCTCCAGCGCCCGCCGGATCAGCCGGATGTAGACCTCCGTCTTGCCGCTGCCGGTGACGCCGTGCAGCAGGAATCGCCCGCCGCCGCCCTCCAGCGCGCCCGTCAGCCTTTCGACGGCGCGCTTCTGCTCCGGCAGCAGGGCCGGGTCCCCGGCAGGCGCGTCGCCAGACAGCGCGTGGGGCGTTCGCCGGCGCTCGCTCTCGTAGACCGTCGCCGCGCCCTTGTCCACCAGCGCCTTCAGCGCCGATTTTTCCGCGATCGCGGCGGTCGCCACGTCGCCCTGGCGCAGCCGCCGGATCAGCTCGATCTGCTTCTTTGCGCGGGGATTGTCGGCGATGAACGCGTCGGCCTCCGCGCCTGTCAGGTTCAGGCGGACGAATCGCTCCGTGCGCTCCCGCACGCGCCCGCCGCGCAGCTCCGCGGGCAGCATCAGCCGCAGCGCGTCCACCAGATTGCAGAGGTAGCGCGTGTGCATCCACTCCGCCAGCTCCATCAGGTCCGGCAGGATCACCGGCTCCTCCCGCGCCACGCGCAGGATCGGCTTCACCTTCTCCGGCGGCAGGTCGCAGGCCTCGGAAAGCGACACCACGAAGCCCTCCAGCGTCCGCGGCCCGAAGGGCACCGCCACCAGCTGGCCGGGCTGAACGGCCATGCCCTCGGGCACGGCGTAGCTGAACTGCCGGTCCACCGCCTCGGCGGAGAGATCGACGACGACGTTGGCGTAGGTCATCTTTCCGGGCCCATCAGCGCTGCCACGGCGTCCAGGATGCCGTCGGCCGCGTCGCGCTTGCTCATCAGCGGCAGCGCCTTCACACCCTCGCGGGTGACCAGCGTCACGGCGTTGGTGTCTACGCCGAAGCCGGCGTCCGCGCGGCTGACGTCGTTGGCGACGACCAGGTCGGCGTTCTTCTTCTCCAGCTTCTTCGCCGCGTTTTCCAGCACGTCGTCCGTCTCGGCGGCAAAGGCCACCAGCACCTGCCCGTCGCGCTTGCGGCGGCCCAGCTCGGCGGCGATGTCCGTGGTGTTTTCAAGCTGAAGCGTCATGCCCTCGCCGGTCTTCTTGATCTTGCTCCCGGCCACGCTGACGGGGCGGAAATCCGCGGGAGCGGCGGCCTGGATCACCACGTCGGCCCATTCCCCCCGCTCCAGCACCGCCTCGCACAGGTCCGCGCTGGACTGGATCGAAACGAGTTCAACGCCCCTCGGCGCGGGCAAGCTCACCGGGCCGGAGACCAGCGTCACCCCCGCCCCGCGATCCCGCGCGGCCTCGGCGATGGCGTAGCCCATCTTGCCGGAGGAGCGGTTGGTGATGTAGCGCACCGGGTCGATGCGCTCCACGGTCGGGCCCGCCGTCACCAGCACGCGCAGGCCCTTCAAATCGTCCCTGGGGGTCAGCAGCGCCTCCAGCGCCTCGACGATCTCCCCGGGCTCGGCCATGCGGCCCACGTCGTCGTCGCCGCAGGCCAGGTGGCCCACGCCGGGGCCGACCGTCGCCACGCCGCGGTCGATCAGGGTCCGCAGGTTGGCCTGGGTGGCCGGATGCCGCCACATGTTGGCGTTCATGGCCGGGGCGATCAGCGTCGGCGCGGTCATGGCCAGGGCGGTGGTGGAGAGCAGGTCGTCCGCGATGCCGTTCGCCAGCTTCGCCAGGCAGTTCGCCGTGGCCGGGGCGATCACAAAGGCGTCCGCCCACTTCGACAGCGCGATGTGCTCCAGCTCAAAGCGAGGCGCGAAGGTATCCGTGTTCACGGGGTTGCCGCTGAGAGTCGCAAACGTCAGCGGCGGCACGAATTTCGCGGCGTTCTCCGTCAGCACCACGCGCACCTCGGCCCCCCGCTTGCCCAGGCGGCTGACGAGGTCGCAGGCCTTGTACGCCGCGATGCCGCCGGTCACGCCCAGCACGATATGCCTGTCCTTCAGCATGAACCACCCCTCCTTGCCCTTCAAACAACACAACTAGCGAAACCGATCATCGGGTTTCGCTGGCAGATGGCTATGAAAGGGCGCTTGTCAATTATTCCTCGATCTCCGCTTCCTCGTCGCGGCTGTAGGTGATCAGCCGGCGGTTGATCTCCTCGATGGCGATGGACAGCGGCTTGGTCTCCTTGGTGTCGATCAGCGGCAGGCTGCCGGCGATGATCTCGCGGGCCCGCTTGGAGGCCTCCACCGCCAGGGTGTAGCGGCAATCCACTTTCTCCAACAGTTCGCCGATGGGGGGTTCGGTCATCATGGTGTGTTTCCTCCTAAAGAATAATCATGGTTTGTTTGAGTGAGGAGTCAGGAGTTGACAGTGGCTGCCGCGCGGCAGCGCATTCCTGAGCTCCTGATTCCTCACTCCTGACTTAAGTAGCCGCTGATTTATTCTCGATTTACCTCCAGTAAACCTTCGAAATCTGCAAGGCCACCTGCCGAAAAATGCACTCGCAGCCTCGATGCTCCAATTAATCATCGTCTACTTAACTCCTGAGCGTTTCGCTCAGGTGATCCAGAAAGTCCTTCCGGTTTCCGATCTCCAGCCGCCGGGCGGCAATCACGGCGTAGGCTTCCTCGGCGGCGATCTCCAGGGCGTTGGGCACGTCGGCCCAGTCCTGGTGGATGATCACGTAGTGATACCTGTAGGCGGTGGCCACCTCGCCGGCCACGTTGTTGAGGCGCACCCGGATGGATTCCTCCGTCTCGGTGCCGCGGCCGCGAAGCCGCCGCTCCAGGTTCTCCCGGCTGGGCGGGCAGACGAAGATGCCCGTCACGGTGCTGTCCTGGGCCATGGCCTGCAGGCAGCCCTGTACGTCGATCTCCAGGATCAGGTCGTGCCCCTCGGAAAGCTCCTCCTGCACGGTGCGCTTCAGCGTGCCATAGCGGTTCTGGTGCACGTGCGCCCACTCATAGAAGGCGTCCTGGGCCACCAACTCGTCGAACTGCTCGTCCGTGACGAAGTGGTAATTCACGCCGTTCACCTCGCCGGGTCGGGGAGCGCGGGTGGTACAGGACACGGACAGCTTGACATCCGGGTGGTTCGCGATCAGCTTCCTGACAATTTCAGTCTTGCCCGCGCCCGCGGGACCGGAGATGACAAACAGCCTGCCTCGATTTGCCATGGTGGGTCACTCCCTTGCTTATGTAATGGGATATGCCTGGACTACTCGATGTTTTGCAGCTGCTCGCGCAGCTTTTCGATCTCCGCCTTCAAATCCACGGTCAACTGGGTGATGGGGATATCCTGGGACTTCGAGGAGATGGTGTTCACCTCGCGGTTCAGCTCCTGCACGATGAAGTCGATGCGCCGCCCGATGGGCTCCGGCGATTCAAACAGCTCGCGCAGCTGCTGCAGATGGCTGTTCAGGCGCACGATCTCCTCGGCGATGGCGCTGCGGTCGGCCATCACGGCCACCTCCATCAGCAGCCGGTTCTCGTCCACCTCGCTGCCCACCAACTCCTGCACGGCGGCCCTGAGCCGCTGGGTATAGGCCTCGACGGTCTCGGGATAGCGGGCCTCCACGGCGTCGGTCATGCGCTGAATGGCCTCCACGCGGCCCGACAGGTCGGCCTTCATGGCCTCGCCCTCGCGCCGGCGCATGGCGATCAACCCGTCCAGCGCCGCGTTCAGCGCCGCGTTCAGCAGCGCCAGCACGGCCTCCTGATCCTCCTCGGCCTCGGTTGCGGTCAGCACGTCCGGCATCCGCGCGATGGCCATCAGCGTCCGGTCGTCCCGCAGGCCGCCGCCGCTGACCGCGCTCAGCTGCTGCAGCGCGTCGGCATAGGCGTTGAACAGCGCCACGTCCGCCGCCACCACACGCGCGTCGGTGCGCAGGTTGCGATAGGTCACGAACACGTCCACGTGGCCCCGCGCCAGCCTCGCGCCGATGGCGCGGCGCGCCGCGTCCTCCAGGAACATCAGGTTCCTGGGCATCCGAAAGGAAACATCCAGAAAGCGGTGGTTGACGCTCTTGACCTCCACCGTCATCTGCCGCCCGTCGATCTCCATCGAGGCGCGCCCATAGCCCGTCATGCTCAGCATAGTCTCTTCTCCCAGCTCGCCGATGTCCGGCGAATGATAGATTCCCAAAGTTATTATACCATGATTGTCGGCGTGCTGCGCAACTCGCTTCGCTCCCTTGCCCGCCGACCCGGAAAAGCTTTGCTTTCCCTAATCATTATAGCATAACTGCATCCCCTTGCCTATGGGGTTGCGGAAATTTAAACGAAGGGATTGCCGTCCCTACTTCGCGCCCTCCAGCCTCCTGAGGAACTCCGCTTCGTCGATCACCTCGACGCCCAGGCTCTGCGCCTTGGTCAGCTTGCTGCCGGCGTTCTCCCCGGCAACGACCAGGCTGGTCTTCTTCGACACGCTGCCCGCGGCCTTGCCGCCGGCGTCGCGGATGGCCTCTTCGGCCTCCTTGCGGCCCATGCCGGAGAGCGTGCCGGTCACCACGACGGTCATGCCCTCGAACGCGCCGTCGGCGGCGGCCTTCCTTTCCCACTGGGGCGCGACCCCCGCGGCCAGCAGCGCGTCCACCAGGCGCTGGTTGTCGGGGTCGGCGAAGAAGCCGACGATGGAATCCGCCACGATCCCGCCCACGTCGTCCATCGCCACCAGCGCGTCCCGGTCCGCCCCGCGCAGCGCCTCCACGCTGCCGAAGCGCTCGGCCAGGTCCCGGGCGGTCTTGGTGCCGATGTTGGGGATGCCGATGGCGTAGATAAAGCTGTCCAGCCGCCGCGACTTGCTCTTCTCGATGGCGGCCAGCAGGTTCTCCGCCTTCTTTTCGCCGAAGCGCTCCAGGCCGCAGAGCTGGTCCTTCGTCAGCGCGTACAGCTCGTCCGCCTCGCGGATCAGCCCCGCGTCCACCAGCTGCGCGGCGGTCTTTTCCGAGAAGGTGTCGATGTCCATGGCGTCGCGGCTGGCGAAGTGGGAAAGCCGCATCACGATCTGCGGCTTGCAGCCGTCGCGGTTGGGGCAGAACAGGTGCGCCCCGCGCTCGATGAGCGCCGCGCCGCAGCTGGGGCAGACCTCCGGCTTCACCACGTCCCGCTCGTCCTCGCTGAACTCGTCCACGCGGCCCATGATCTCCGGGATCACCTCGTTGCTGCGGCGGATCCACACCCGCGCGCCCAGCTTCACCCGCTTGCGCTGGATGTCCTGCCAGTTGTTCAGCGTGGCCTGGCGCACCGTCGCGCCCGCCAGCTCCACCGGCGCCACCTTCGCCACCGGCGTCAGCTTCCCGGTGCGCCCGATCTGCCAGGTCACGTCCAGCAGCTCCGTGGTCATCTCCTCGGCCTCAAACTTGTAGGCCACGGCCCAGCGGGGGAACTTGTCGGTGTAGCCCAGCGCGTCCCGGGTGGCGTAGTCGTCGATCTTGATCACCGCGCCGTCGATGTCATAGTCCAGCGCGCCGCGGCTCTCCTCCACCCGGCGCACCGCCGCGATGGCCGCCGGCAGGTCCTCGGCGTCCAACTCGCAGTCGGACACGGGAAAGCGGTTCTCCCGCAGGAAATCCAGCATCTCGTGCTGGGTGACGAACGTCCGGCCCTCGATGTAGCCCACGTCGTAGAAGCAGGCGTCCAGCTTCCGGGCGGCGGTGACGCCGGGGTCCAGGTTCCTCAGCGCGCCGGCGGCGGCGTTGCGCGGGTTCTTCAGCGGCACGTCCGCGGTCTCGTTGTACTTTTCCAGCACCGACAGGCGCATGAAGCCCTCGCCGTGCACCTCCATCCGACCCTTGAACGGGATCGACAGCGGCACCGAGCGGATCGTCGCCACCTGGGCCAGGATCGCCTCGCCGGTGACGCCGTTGCCCCGGGTCGCCGCCTGCACAAGCCGCCCGTCCTCATAAGTCAGGTTGATCGTCAGGCCGTCGAACTTGTGCTCCACCACGTAGCGGATCGGCGGCAGCGCGGCCCCCGCCGCGTTGGCGTCGGCGCGCAGCTTCTCCGCCCGCCGCGCCCACTCCTCCAGTGCCTCGATGGACTGGGCCTTGCCCATGCTCCATAGCCGCGCCAGATGCGTGTGCGGCTCGAACCCGGCCAGCACCGCGCCGCCCACGCGCCGCGTGGGCGAATCCGGCAGGCGCACGCCCGTCTCGCCCTCCAGCTTCACCAGCTCGTCGTACAGCGCGTCCCATTCCCGGTCGGAGATCGTCGGCGCGTCCAGCGTATAGTATTGATAGGCGGTCTCGTTCAGCCGATCCACCAGTTCCCGCATGCGGTCCACGTGCATTCCCCCTCGCTGTGCTCCTATGAGTATACCACATTTTCGCCCGGTAAGACAACACAAACGGGGCCGCCCTCTCGGGCGGCCCCGCGCCGAATATGCCGCTATTCCGTCACCACGACGGTGATGGTGGCTTTCTTCTTGTTGTAGGTCGTGACGGTGATCTTCGCCTTGCCCTTCTTCAGCGCCTTCACGTTGCCGCTGGCGTCCACGGTGGCGACGGCGGGCTTG
>CADBZH010000018.1 GCA_902799045.1 uncultured Eubacteriales bacterium | reverse complement strand
CGGGCGTGGCGGTGTAGCCGCCCTGGCCCATCGGACGCGCCGCCGGGCGCTGGCCCTGCTGGCCATAGGCGCCTCGGGCCGGCGTGCCCTGGGCGGGCCTCGCCGGGGCCGCCGGCTGGGCGGGCTGGGGCTTTGCCGCCGGACGAGCTGCCGCCGCGGGCGCTTCCGCCTGCGCTTCGGTCGGCGCGCTCTGGGGTTGCACCGCGGGCGCCTCCGGAATATCCGGCACCTGCTCGCTGGAATAGGCGGTCATAAACTGGGCGCTGGCCTCATACTGCTTGCGCAGCTCTTCCTTGGCCTCGCGCTCCTGACGTTCCCGCTCTTCGCGGACGAAACCATCAGAAATCCGCCGCAGGGCGCTCAGCATCTCCTGCGACTGCTTGCGCATCCGCGTCACATTCTCCAGCATCCTGCCGGTGTTCGCGCTCAATTCCCTGGTAGCGTCCTGAACCCTGACTTTGGTCATTCCCTCAATGCACCCCCGTACACTCTCTGATTGTCGGCCCAAGGCATGGGCCTTATGGAACAGCCGACTCCTCGGCCTTGGATAACTCGGTTATTCTTCGGGCAAAGCCCGCGTCGGTGACCACGGCGGCCATGCGCCCGGGCCTGCCGATGGCGTCGCCCAGCGCGAATGCACCGGTCCGGATCAGCGCGACCCCGTGCGTCTGACACGCCTGGGACACGGCCTTCACCGCGTTCGCCGCCGCCGCGCCGTCCAGCAGCGCGACCCCGGCGTTCCCGGCGCGGATGGCCTGCACGCAGGCCTTTTCGCCGGTCACCAGCTTGCCCGCCCGGGCGCAGAGGCCCAGCATGTTCAGCATGCTGCCCATGCCTCAGCCCTCATCCGGCGCCGGCAGGGCTTCGATCTGCGCCTCCAGCTGGGCGAACACGTCCGCCTCGATCCTGGCGTCCAGCGCCCGCTCCAGCGCGCGGCTCTTCTGGGCCTTGCGCAGGCATTCGATCTGCCCGCACACATAGGCCCCGCGGCCCTGTGCCTTGCCGGTGCGGTCGATGTGGGCGTCGCCGTCCTGCGGCTTCACCACCCGCAGCAGTTGGGCCTTGGGCTTCATTTCGCGGCATCCGACGCACATGCGCATCGGGATCTTGCGCGGCTTGGCTGGCATCAGTATTCCTCCACGTTGCCGGCGCTCATCTGCTCGGCTTCGGCCTCCACCTGGCTCTGACTGCGGATGTCGATCTTCCAGCCGGTCAGCTTCGCGGCCAGGCGGGCGTTCTGACCCTCCTTGCCGATGGCGAGGCTGAGCTGGTTGTCCGGCACCACCACCGCGGCGGCCTTCTCCGTCTCAGAGACGAACACGCTCAGCACGCGGGCGGGGTTCAGGGCGTTGGCGATGTATTCCGCCGGGTCCTGGGACCACTTGACGATGTCGATCTTCTCGGTCTTCAGCTCGTTGACCACGTTCTCCACGCGCATGCCCCTCGGGCCCACGCAGCTGCCGACGGCGTCGATCAGCGGGTCGGTGGAGACGACGGCCATCTTGGTGCGGAAGCCGGCCTCGCGGGCGATGGACTTGATCTGCACCACGCCGGTGACGATCTCCGGCACCTCCAGCTCAAACAGGCGCTTCACCAGGCCCGGATGGGTTCTGGAGACGAACACCTGCGGGCCGCGGCCCAGGCGCGAGACCTCCAGCACGTACACCTTGATGCGGTCGTTCACCTGCAGTTCCTCGGTGGGCATCTGCTGGTTCGGCTCGAGCAGGCCCTCGGTGCGGCCCAGCTCCACGAACACCTGCTTGTTCTCCACGCGCTGCACGATGGCGGTGAGGATCTCGTTTTCCTTCTGGCTGTACTCGTCGTAGATCACGCCGCGCTCGGCCTCGCGCAGATGCTGCACAACCACCTGCTTGGCGGTCTGCGCCGCGATGCGGCCGAAGTTCTTCGGCGTCACCTGCACCTCGACGAGGTCGCCCAGCTCATACTGCGGCTGAATGGCGCGGGCCTCCTCCAGCGACATTTCGCACTGGGGATCCTCCACGG
This sequence comes from uncultured Eubacteriales bacterium, assembly GCA_902799045.1. Classification (GTDB taxonomy): domain Bacteria; phylum Bacillota; class Clostridia; order Christensenellales; family Aristaeellaceae; genus UBA2862. The sequence continues at coordinate 36,509 of CADBZH010000018.1, read as the reverse complement.
TCTCCACCACGGTCTTGCGGGAGAGCACCTCCACCTCGCCCTTGTCCGGGTCGATGGTGGCGCGCACGTTGGCGTTCTTGCCGAAGTTCTTCTTGTATGCGGAAATCAGCGCGGCTTCAATCGCGCCGAAGAGCACGTTTTTATTGATGCGCCGCTCCTTGCTCAGGGCGTCCAGGGCGCTGAAAAATTCCTGGGAATCGATTCCGCCGTTTGCCATGGCAACCATCCTCCTCTTCCTTCGTCCGGCCCGTTCCCCTTCGGGCCGCCGGACCTGTGCGTGTTTCTATTGGATTCGAGGTTCACTTCGCGGGCGCTTCGTCCCGCAAATCCTCCTCGTCGAATTCGATCAGCGGGCGCACCACGGCCACCGCCTTGCGCTCGAAGCGCAGCGCCTCGCCCTGATCGGGCCGGATGACGACCATGCCATCCTCCAGGCCCACCAGCTCGCCGGTGAACTGCTTGCCGCCGTTCACGGGCCGGTAGGTCTTGAGCTCGACCCTCATGCCCGCCGCGCGCTCAAAATCCGCGTCGGTCTTCAGCGGCCGGTCCGCGCCGGGGGACGAGACCTCCATGTAGTCGTAGTCCACCCGCTCCACCAGCGGCAGGATCCTGCGGTGGAAGGCCTCGAGGTCGTTCAGAGCAATGCCCTCGGGCTTCTCGATATAAAAGCGCAGAAAATGGCCGGTCGGCTCCTTGACCAGCTCAACGTCGACCAGCTCGACGTTCATCTCGTCGGCGATCTTCTGTGCAATTTGCTTGGCTTCCCTGACCGGCATCGACTTTCCCGGCACTTGATCACTTCCATTGCTTTGTTGGCTGCCGCCCTCAAAAACACACCGCCGATGATCGGCGGTTGTTCAGTGCAGCAGGTGTAACTTCTCGTATACCGTATCATTATACCACGTTTTGCCGAATATTACAACCGGATTTTCCCTGAAATTCCGCTTTCTGTGTTATATATTCGGCAGAAATGCGCTGTTCGCGACCCATTCGCCGTCCCTGAAGTGCTCGATGTGGGCGCCCAGGGAGCATAGCTTCTCGCCGAAGCGCTCGTAGCCGCGCATGATGTATTCCACGCCGGAGATCTCCGTGACGCCCTCGGCCATCAGCGCCGCGATCACGAGGGACGCGCCGGCGCGCAGGTCCGTGGCGTTCACGCGCGCGCCGGTGAGATGGTCCACGCCGGTGATGATGGCGGTGGTATCGATGACGCGGCTGTTGGCCCCCATCTTCCGCAGCTCGTCCAGGAAGCGGAAGCGGTTTTCAAAGATCGTCTCGGTGACGATGCTGGTGCCGTTGGCGATGGTCAGCAGGGCCGACAGCGGCTGCTGCAGATCCGTGGGGAAGCCGGGATAGCCCTGGGTCTTGATGTTCACGGCGCGGAAGCTGCGGTTGCTGCGCACGCGGATGATGTCGTCCTCGCTGGACACGTGCACGCCCATCTCCAGAAGCTTTGCCGAGAGCGCCTCCATGTGGGTGGGGATCGCGCCGGTGATCACCACGTCGCCGCCGGTGGCCGCCGCCGCGATCATCAGCGTGCCGGTTTCGATCTGGTCCGGCACCACGGTGTAGTTCGTGCCGTGCAGGTGCCTTCCACCGCGGATGCGGATCACGTCGGTGCCCGCGCCCTTCACCACCGCGCCCATGCTGCTCAGGAAGTTCGCCAGGTCCACGATGTGGGGCTCCTTGGCGGCGTTGTGGATGCAGGTGGTGCCGTTGGCGGAGACGGCGGTGAGCATGCTGTTCACCGTCGCGCCAACGCTGGGCATGTCCAGGAAGATATCCCCGCCGATCAATTCGTCGGCGCTGGCGACAATCACGCCGCCGGGGGTGTCCACGTCCGCGCCCAGGGCGCGCATGCCCTTCAGTGTCTGGTCGATGGGCCGGAGGCCCAGGTCGCACCCGCCGGGCAGCGGCACCTCCGCCCGCTTGAACACACCCAGCAGCACCGGCGCGAAATAATAGGACGCGCGCATCTGGCAGGCGAGGTCGTAGGGCGGGTCGAACTTGTCGGCGGTGCGGGGATCTATGGTGACGACGTTGTCGGCAAACTCGACCTGCGCGCCCAGATAGCGCAGCATGTCGATGATGATATGTACATCGTTGATATCCGGAACGTTCTCGATCACGGACGGGGAATCCCCCAGCAGCGCAGCCGGAAGAATGGCCACCGCGGCGTTCTTGCCGCCGCTGACCATGACCTCGCCCTCCAGCCGGGCCCCGCCGTGAATCCGCAGTTTTTCCTTCATCTTATCTCCAATCGGCCCGAAGGCCCACACATACTCAGGAAGCCGAGGGACCCTCTATCGGGAGCAGCCGGCGCAGCCCTGGCAGTTTCCGCCGCAGCCGCAGCCGCCCGCCTTGCCGGCCTTGCCCATGGAGGCCCACCTGCCCTCGTAGACCCGCGCCACCTCGCCGCCGCACTTCGGGCACTTCGCGTCGTCCCGCTGGGAGACGGAGCGCAACAGGTCAAAGCGGTGGCCGCAGCGGACGCACTTATAGTCGTAAACGGGCATGTTCATCCTCCGGCGCAAGGCGCCACAATTTCCATCGTACCCTCTATTATACATGACTTCACGATTTCAGGCAAGCCTGTTTACGAGGTTATTACCGAGAAGGAACGTTTCCTTCCTTCAGTTTACGGATTTCATCAAAAAGAATTAACTTTAGTTGTCAAACGCCCCGCCTTATGCTACAATATGAAAAGAATTTATCTACAAAAGCACGCGAATCGGGGTGGAACGCTTGAGGGAGGAGAGCCGGTACCTGTCCTTTTCGGGCGTTCGCATCCATTTTTGCGTCGTGCGGCCCGACACGCCCATCCACAGCCGGATGCTGCTGCTGTCGTCGCCGCTGACGAACACGTTCCACTGGCGCAAGCTGCTGCCGGAGCTTTCGGGGCTGGGCTGCCTGGCGGTGCTGGCGGACCTGCCGGGCTTCGGCCGAAGCGACTGCCATGCGCCGCAGAGCGCTGACACCCGCGCGAACCTGATGTGGGGCGTGCTGGACGACGTGGATCGCAGTCTCGGCACGCCGATGTCGCTGTGGCACCTGGCAGCCCATGGCAGCGCCTGCGCGACGATCCTGCGCATGGCGGTGCAGTATCCCGACAGCGTGAAATCCCAGGTGCACATCGCGCCGATGTTCAGCGTGGCTCCGCCCGCGAAGCGCCCGGCCGACACGTCGCGCTGGTTCCGGGAGAACGTGCTGAACGCCCCGCACTTCAAGCGGTTCATCGAGCATTGCGCCGCTTTTCCGATGGACGATTACATCGTGGACCGCATGCGCGCGCCGCTGCTGCGTCCCGGGGCCGAGGCCGCGTTTACGCGGATGCTCGCCCAGAGCGCCAGCCCGCCAAAGCAGGGCATGGGCTTCTGCCCCACCATGGCCCTGATCGGCCGGCGTGACCCGCTGATGGACGAGACGCGGCTGAGCCAGATCCGCGCGCTGCTGTCCGAGGCCGAGCTCCAGCACCTGCCCTCTGCCGGCCACTTTCCCATGGAGACCCACAGCAAGGCCCTGCGCGACTATCTGCGGGGTTGGATCAGGTACAACGAATAGCTTCCCCACTATCCTACGCTTCGAGGTGAACTGCCATGCCTAAACTGGAGCCCTATTCCCGCAAGCTGGACTACAGCTATCAGCTGGGGGTGTTCCCGTCGCTGATGCTGCTGGAGGCCCGGCCGGACTGCGCCCTGCGGCTGCTGCTGCACCCACAGGGGCTTGACAACGAGGGCGTCGTCAAGCTGCGGGAAAGATGCGCGGCGCTGGGCGTGCGCGAGGAGCTGGCGGAGCGCGTGCTTCGCCGGGAATCGAAGAAGGACAACTGCTTCGCCGGCCTGGTGTTCAAAAAGTATGACTGCGCGCTCGACCCCGCCGCCAGCCACGCCGTGCTGTGCCAGATCAGCGACAACGGCAACGCCGGCACGGCCATGCGCTCGCTGCTGGGCTTCGGCGTGCGGGACGTGGCGCTGGTGCGGCCCTGCGTGGACGTGTTCGACCCCCACGTGCTGCGCGCCTCGATGGGCGCGTTCTTCAAGCTGCGGGTGAGGGTCTACGAGCGCTTCGAGGATTATCGCGCCGAGTTCCCGAAACGCGCCCTCTACCCCTTCATGCTGGACGGCGCCAGGCCGCTGAACGAGGTCGCCCGGTCGGCGCGGCCGCCGTTTTCGCTGATTTTCGGCAACGAGCAGACCGGCCTGCCGCCTCAGTTCGCTGACTACGGCCAGAGCGTGCTCATTCCCCAGAGCCGCGAGATCGACAGTCTCAACCTCGCCGTCGCCGTGTCGGTGGGCACGTACACGTTTATGAACCATTGACCCGATCGAAAGGAGCGTTCGTCATGTTCCTTCGCAACTATCAGGCGCTTTCGGCCCTCGCCCGTCCGGAGGGCCTGCCCTCGCCTCAGGCCACCGGCGCAGCCCGGGAGCGGGCGCAGGCGGCTGCCCAGCTGGCCATGGGGCGGGATCTGCCGTCCATGCCCCTGTCCCGGCGGCTGAACGACCCCGCGGCCTATCGGCGCCTGCAGCGGGGGCGGCGTCAGGCGCTGGAGGCGCTGATGCTGGCGGAGATCGACGGCGCGGGCCTGGAGCGGGCCGTCGACCTGATCTGCATGATCTGCGAGGAATCCACGTGGTCCGCGAACGAGAAGGGCGCGCCGTTTGACGACGAGCAGCACCCGGCCATCGACTTCCAGTGCGCGGAGACCCTGTCACTGCTGGCCTGGATCCAGCGGTCCCTGGGCGAACGCCTCGGCTCCCGGGTGTCCGGCAAGCTGCTCTACGAAGCGCGGCGGCGGGTGTTCTCGCCCTTCCTGGCCCACACCGACTATCCCTTCATGCGCTTTGGCGGCGCGATGGGCGCTTCCGGCGGGCGGCCGCTGTGCGTGCTGTCGGACATCCTGCTGGCCGCGATCCTGCTGGAGACGGACGCGGCCCGGCGCGGCGCGGTGCTGAAGCTGGCGCTGCGGCTGATCGACCAGGCGATCCAGACCCGCGAGTCGCGCCCGCTGCCCCTGCCGGACGAGCTGGCGGAGACGGCGGCGATCACGGACCTGACGCTGCTGCTGCGCAAGCTGACCCGCGGCGAGGTGGACCTGACGACGGACTATCCCACCCCGGACTGGCTGGACGGCCTGCTGTTTCCGTGGCTGGCGGGCGACGCCTTCCTCGACCCCATCGCCGGCGGCATGCGTCCCGCGATCCCGGGCCAGGAGCTGTTCCGCGTGGGCCTGGCGGCGAACGACGAGGCGCTGACCGCCCTGGGCACGGCGCTGCACCGCGCGCACAAGCTCCCCTCCGCCACGGTGACGGGCCGGGCGCTGGACCTCTCCTGCGCCGGTATGCTCGCGGCGGAGGACGGCAGGCCCCCGCGGCTCAAGCACGCCGCCACGGCGCGCAACCGGCTGATGCTGTCCCGCTTCGGCGCGCTCAGCTGCGCCATGCACAGCGGCGGCGGCCAGGGCAACGCCGGAAGCCTGGTGCTGTTCCATGGCGAAAAGCCGATCCTGATCGAAGCCCCCGGATGCGCCGATGTGCCGGTCATCGGCCTCTTCGCCCAGCTGGACGCACCGCGCACCGAGGCCCCGGAGGCGGCCTTCGGCGGCGACATCTGCCCGGCGGACTTTGAGGTGCAGCCCGACCGCGAGATCCTGAGCGTGGACCTGACCCGCGCCTATCCCGCGAAGGCCGGGGCCCGCTCGGTGCAGCGCACGGCCATGGTGCTGCGCAGCGAGGCGAGCCTTCGGCTGGTGGACGCCTTCGATCTGGAAGCGCCGCTGCCCGTCACGGTGCGGTTCTTCACGCCCCAAAAGCCGGAGCGCCTGTTAAGCGGCGTCAGGCTCGGCCCTGTGGACCTTTCCTGGGAGGGCGATCTGGGCTGCGACATCGCGCCGACCGGCACGCGCTTTCCCGAGGGGGACGCCGCGGGCGAGGCGGTGTATCGCGTGACGCTGACGTCAAGGGAAAGCCTCGCGCGGGGCTTCATCACGTTCAACTTCACGGCGGGGCAATGAATGAACAGGATGGCTCAAAACAGGGTTGACGGTTCAACTCCCACTGCAGGAGGCTGTCTCAAAATGAATATGCCTGCATAAAACAGGTGTAGGGGCGCCGTTGCGGCGCCCGCCCAGGCACGAATCGCATCGTTCTGCCTGGCGGGCGGCGCAACGCCGCCCCTACAAATGTATACCAGCTGTATGGTTATGCGTTTTGAGACAGTCCTGCGGGCGGCACGTATGCCGCCCCTGCTGCGTGGACTGCAACGTCTCACTGTGTTTTGAGGCATCCCCTTCATTGAGGTTCACCGCGGAGGCTTGAAGGATCTGTTCGTCTCGTCGGCAAATAGCGCCGAAAAGGAAAGCCGTCGCGAACGCCGCCTATCCGGCGTACTTCACCAGCGCCTCGACGATCTGCGGGCAGGGCCAGGTGCAGCTCGCGCGATCCAGCAGGCCGAAGCGTTCGCCGCTGCCGGTGAACACGTTGTTGTCCCACCAGCAGCAGGGAATGCCCCGCGCCTTCGCGGAGAAGGCGTACCAGGCGGCATAGTCCACGCGGGACTGGGTGTTGCCGTTCTTGTCCCGGGCGCCGAACTCCCCGATCACCACCGGGATGCCGTTGGCGATGTAGCGATGATACAGGTCGTTCATGAACGTGCCGATCTCGCCGGTCTGCGCGCCGGTCGCCAGGGTGAAGCTGTCGGTGCCGCCCTCGTCCTGAAGGGCGAAGCTGTAGGGCGTGTAGGCATGCACGGACACGATGATCCGGTTGTCGGCGGCGTCCGTCGGCAGGACGAACAGCTCGCTCAGCGCGCCGTGCGGGGCAGCGTCATAGCCGGGCACCATCAGATAGCGATGGGCGTTTTCGCCGCCGGAGGCGCGCACGGTGTCCACGAAGAGCTGGTTCAGCCGGTTGATGCAGTCGGCGGCCTCCCGGCAGTCGGGATTGTTCTCGTCCAGCCACCACTCCCAGTCCGTGCCCTTCTGGCGCGGCTCGTTCAGGGATTCGAACACCAGCTGTTCGCCATAGTCCCTGAAGCGCCCGGCCAGTTGCTCCCACACGCGGCGCACATAGCGCTCGGACATGGCGTAGCAGGCCTCGGAGGGATAGAAGAAGTCCGGCGACTCGTCGTGATGGATGTTCAGGATCACGGTCATGTCCCGTGCGACGGCCCAGTCCACCACCTGCTGCACCCGGTCCAGCCAGGGCGCGGAGAGGGTGAAGTCGGCGTCCACGTGGTTGTGCCAGGACACGGGCACGCGGATCGTGGAGAAGCCCGCCGCGTGGACGGCCTCGATCATTGCCTCGGTGGTGTAGACGCCGCACCAGTAGGCCTCGATGCTCATCTCGTCGCCGCCGCCGTCGCGCCAGGCGTCGAAGGTGTTGCCCAGGTTCCAGCCCACGCCCATACGGCGCAGGAAGGCCATGGCCGCGTTGTCGGGGATCTCGAAGGCGGGGGGATTCTCCAGCACGGGCACGGTGATTTCGCCTCCTTCGGCCGTCGCGCCCAGCGTCACGATCGACATCAACAGCGCCAGCAGCATCGCAATCGTCCTGATTTTCATTTCTCTCTCCCTTAAGTGATTGTAGGCGTTCCTGCGCCACCCGCCGACCCGGAAAGCGTTCCGTTTCCCGGGGCATGTACAATTTCCAATCAGAGTGTGTTTCCAAAATCCCGAACATGCATTTTCGGCGTCTCATACTAAACTCAATCTAAAAGTGAACATATGCGGAGCGGATTTTTGGAGGGAGGCGATGCAGCGCATCGTTGACCGCAGCGAGGCGACGGCAGGGCGGAAAAGACGCCCGCAGATGGTTGCAATTTAGATTGAGTTTAGTATCAGTCTGCATTTCTGTGTTGCTTTTCCTTGACTTAGCAAGAGCCGCGGCGCGACGTGCCGCGGCTCTATCGTTTCAGTGTGCCAAGGCGATCCTGAAATTACTTGCCGTTGAAGGTGTCGATCAGGGCCTGCCAGACCGGCGTCTTGGCCTCGACCAGCTCGGCCGGGGTGCTGCCGCCCAGGTTCCACAGGAAGTCCTGGCCCTCGACATCGTTGATGGAGCCGATGTACAGGCAGATGTCGGAGGAGCAATGCTCCGGCTCGCGAAGCATGGCGTAGGTCTCGTCCACGGCGCGGTCGTCGGTGAAGTTGTACTTGTCGCCGATCCAGCCGTCCTCGTCATCGTAGCCGGGGGTCTGAGCAGACCACAGCTTGTAGATGAAGGCCAGCTTGTTCACGGTGTCGTCGTCATACACGTTGGGGATGACGGTCACGTTGTCGCTGACGACGTTGGTGTAGGTCGTGCCCTTCGGGCCCACGGGGAAGGCCACGCAGCCCCACTCGTCGGCCATGTCCAGCATCTCGTTGGTCTCGATGGGGTTGAAGCCGCCGTAGGTCTGATACATGTAGAAGCCGCAGAAGCCCTGCTTCCAGGCTTCCTTGTAGTAATCCCAGGAGCCGTCCGCGGGCTGCTGATAGCCGTAGGTGTTCCACACGTCCTTGGCCCAGGCCAGGGCTTCCAGGGTGTTGTCGCTGCCGGCGGCGATGACCATCTTGCCCTCGTCGTCAAAGTCGAAGAAGCTGCCGCCGTTGGAGAACACGGCCACGCGGTACATGTCCACGTTGCTGCCGGTCATGCCGTAGATGTCGATGACGCCGTCGTTGTCGGTGTCCTTCTGGATCTGCTTGAGCATGGTCTCGAAGGCGTCAAAGGTCCAGGTGCCGTCGGCCTGCATGTCATAGATGGTGTTCCAATCGATGCCGGCCTCCTCCAGGACGCGCTTGTTGAAGTACAGGCAGTGACGGGGCTCGGAATGGCCGGTGGACACGCCGTAGACGTTGCCGTTCACGGTCATGAAGTTGATGGTGGCCTGGTTCCACTGCTCGTCGGACAGGTCGATCAGGTCGCGGCCGTTCCAGGCGGCAAACAGATCGTTGGCCATGGGGGTGCCCACGAAGTCCGGGGGCAGGATGTACAGGCACAGGGTGCCGTCCGGCGCGGTGCAGAAGTTGGTCAGCTCCTGGACGTTGGTCGTCCAGTCGCCCTTCTGGATCTGGTGGATTTTCACGTTGTAGGTCTCCATGATCCAGTCGCGATAGTCGTACTGAGCCTGGGTCTCCTCGCTGGGCTCGGCCTGGCGCTCCTCGGTGGGCGTCCAATAGTCGTAAATATAAACGTCCGCGCCGCCAAAGTCGATGCCTTCAACGACCTCGGGGTACTCCGCCTCTTCCGCGAACGCCGCGGTACAGGCCAGCAGCATCAGCGCCGCCAGAATCATAGCCAGCAGTTTCTTCATGTTCCTTCCCTCCTGAAAATAATTATCGCTACACGCCATCGGGCGCACAGTTTCACGGTTGGCGTTCGAAAACGTTTACGTTAATTCCATTATACCACATTTACAGAAAAACGCAAGGGCAGATTTGCGGCTTCAGGGCATCATCATTTGCTATGCAGGAAACCGACCTCATCCGCCCCTTCAGGCCATCTTTCCCGGAGGGGAAGGTCAAAAACGCGGCAGCCACTGTTCCTACTCCCTACTCCCTACTCCCTACTCCCTACTCCCTACTCCCTACTCCCTGATCCCTGATTCTACTCCTTGCTGCCCGTCATCACGATGCTCTGCACGAAGGTCTTCTGGGTGAACACGTACAGCACGATCAGCGGCACGCAGCACACCAGTACGCCGATGGAGATCAGCTGCTGCTGGCGGCCCACCGGCACCACCACCGGCGAGTTGGGATCGCTGGCGAAGTAGCGGCTCATGCGGGAGACGATGGTGGAAAGCTGGGTGGAGTAGATGGACATGCTCGACAGGAAGTTGCGGGTGTAGAACAGATCCGTCCACTGCCAGACGAAGGAGAACAGGAAGCAGCTGAGGATGACCGGCATGGCGTCCGGCAGCATGATGCGCACGAAGGTGTGCAGCGTGTTGCAGCCGTCCATGTAGGCCGCCTCCTCCAGCGACTTCGGCACGCTGCGGAAGTATTGGCGCAGCATGTAGATGTACAGGCCGTCCTTCAGGCCCATGCAGGTGACGCTCATCAGCGCGTAGGGGGCGAAGGAGCCGTGGAGCCGGACGGTCTTGCCCGTGAAGCGCTTGAAGAGGCCCAGGATGTCGAAGTTGGCGAAGTTCATGTACAGCGCCGTGGCGATGGTCTGCGGCGGGATGACGATCAGCGCCACCACGCAGGCGAACCAGAACTTCTTCAGCGGGAAGTCGTACCTCGCAAAGCCGTAGGCCACCAGCGTGCAGGCCGCCACCTGCAGCAGCGACACCACAAAGCTCGTCCACAGCGTGTTCAGCATCGACCGGGGAAAGTCCGTCAGGTCGAACACGATGCGATAGTTTTCCAGCGTGGGCGTGCGGGGCAGCAGCACCACCGTGGAATCGTACAGGTCCTTCTCCGCCATCAGGCTAGTGCCCAGGCGGGTCAGCATCGGCTGGATGATCATGAAGCACAGGCCGAACAGCAGCAGGCCCCTCACGATGGAGACGGTCCACTTCTTGGCGGCGTTGCGCAGCAGCGCGCCGCCGCTGGCGCGGTTGAGCTGGAAAAAGCTCCTGCGCTCGGTGTCCTTCGCGGGCTTACTCTTCATAGTAGTGCACCCCCCTGGAGATGATCAAGGTGCTTATGCCGATGAACAGCAGCGCCACCCCGAAGTAGATCCAGCTCATGGCCGCGCTCTCGCCGAAGCGGAACTGGCTGTACATGACATCGTTGATGCGCTCCATCACCCGGTTGTCGTTCTTCATGAAGAAGTCGATGATCGTGTAGATGCAGTTCACCAGCAGCAGCGGGCTGACCATCGGGAAGGTGATCTTCCAGAAGGCCTCCCAGCCGGTGCAGCCTTCCACGTTCGCCGCCTCGTACAGCGAGGGCGAAATGCCGGCAAAGCCCGTGAGGAACACGATGATCTGGATTCCGCTGGCCATCACGATATCATAGATGGAGTCGATCATCTGGAACAGTATGTCAAACAGGCCGCCGCCCACGCCGGAGACGCTCAGCAGGTCCTGCAGCGCCGCCGACAGGTTCACGCCCGAGGCGTTGGCCACCTCCTGGGAGATGCCCTGCATCATGTTGTAGAACTCGTTCTGCGATTCGATGCCCGGCAGCACGCCCGAGGAGAGGATGACCGGCAGGAAGAAGATGGCGCGCACCAGGGTCCTGCCCTTGAACTTCTGGTTCAGCAGCACCGCCACCACGAAGCTCAGCGCCAGCGTCGCCAGCACGTTCACGGCCATGCGGCCGATCTCCTGCACCAGATACTGGTTGAAATAGGGATCGACGCCCAGGGCGTACTTGTAGTTCGCGAAGCCCGTGAACACCTGGGAATAGCCCTCGCCGCTCTTCAGCTGCACGTTGCTCATGCTCATGGACAGCGACTGGAACAGCGGCTGCACCATGAACACCAGGAAGCCGATGATGAACGGCAGGATGAACAGCACGCCCGTGCGCGCCTTTCTGGAGCGCATGGACCGGAAGGTGGCGTTTCCGGGGATGAACGTCAGAAGCCCCTCCCGCAGGCTCCACTTGCCGGGCTTGGGCGCGGAGAGTTTTTTTGCGGCCATTTATCGATCCCCTCCCGTCACGCGGTAGCTGCGGGCCGGTACGGTGACGCCGCCCGCGTCGCAATCCTGTTCGGTGTAGTTCACAAGCACCCGCCGTCCGCCCTCAAAGGTGGTGGCGGTGACGCCCTCGGCGATTTCCTCGTGCCCCACGATCCGCGCCCGGTTCAGGCCCGCCATGTCCTTCTGGTAGGCGGTGATCATCGCCGTCGCGGTGTCGCGCCAGGCGTCCCAGGACGCGCCGTAGTAGCCGGAATACAGGGAATCCTGCAGCTCCTGGGTCTCGTCGGCCATGAACGTGAAGTTCAGCCCGGCGCCGTATTCCGCGCAGCGCAGCAGCTCCGTCTCCCAGTCGTCGGTCAGGTTGATCGGCTGGCCGGTGTAGTCCACCGAGCCGTGGATGGCGATCTGGTAAAAGGGCACGTTCCGGTCAATGATGGAATAGTCGGTGCCCTGCAGGTTCATGTCGGTGATCAAATCGGCGTAGGGCAGCGCGTAGTCATACCCGCGCTTCAGCATCACCTTTTCCCCCGCCGCCCTCGCCCCGGCGAGCGTCTCCAGGTTCATCTGCAGCACCTGCTCGCGGGTGGTGGTGTTCTTGGGATTGTAGTTGCCGGAGAGGATGCTGCCGATGTCGCGGAACGCCACGCCCCCGGCGCCGTAGTCCGCCAGGGCCTTCACCAGGTTCTCCTGGCACTGCTTCGCATAGCGCGGCTCCACCAGGTAGAAGGGATCGTAGAAATCGTCCTGCTGGTAGAAGATCGGCGAATAGGGATAGATCTTCACCTGCTCCAGCGTGGTGAACCGCGCCGCGTCCCGGAAGGGCAGGAAGCCCTGGAACAGGCCGCTGCGATAGGCGAAGCAGCCGATGCCGTCGAAATAGAGCTCCACGCCCCGCTGCTTCGCGGCCTCGATCAGCCGCTTCATGCCGGCCTTGCCGCCCAGCTGCTGGAGGACGCTCACCCGGGTGAGCACCTTCTGGTTCACGCCGCCGTTGCACCAGCCGGAGAAGCGCAGGTTGAGACCCCCGACGCCGGCGTCCGCCAGCTCCCCGGCGATGGCCGCGGCGTCGTCAAAGGTGGTGGCGGCGATGACGGAATCCACCGGCATGCCCAGCTTCACGACCTTTTTGTCGAACGCGCCCAGCAGCTCCACCGAAACGGGCATTGCCTCGGAGGCCTGCTTTTCGGCGAATTCCGGGCTGCGCTGGCGCAGGTAGTCGCCGTAGGCCGCGGCCATGTCGGCGTAATCGTCGCTGTCGATGAAGCGATAGCGCTGCAGGATGGCATCCTGGGGCATCTCCTTCTCGAACATGTAGACCAGCCGCGCCGTCTTGGCGGAGACATTGTACTGGTCGCTGTGCAGCACGTTGTACTTGGCGCAGACCCAGTTGTAGCTGTTGTAGCGCAGGCTGATGTCCGCCTGGACGCCGCCGTAGGAGGGCGCGCCCTCCATCACGCAGATGAAGGATCCGCCGTCCCGGGTCATGCCAAACACGGGGAAGGCGTTCTCGGTCTCGCTGACGGCCTCCTTGCGCTCGGAGCCGTAGTCCCAGCCGTACATGTTGGCGTAGTAGCTGTTCTGGTTCAGCTTGCCGTTGTTGTAGTGGATCAGGGCGCCGCCGCCCTCGGGGATCAGCATGAAGCCCTCGTCGTCCAGCCCCGCCGCGCCGAACATCGGCAGCACGGTGAGATAGGTGATCGGATAGTCCGACCGGTAGCGGATCTCCGGATAGGGCACCTCCACCAGCAGGTCGCCGCCGTCGAGGCGATAGTTCACCGTGATGTTGAACACCGGGCCGGTATTCTTGCTGCTGCCCGCCACCAGCTGCTGGTCCAGCTCATAGTCCTCCTGGGTGTAGCCCGCGGCCTCGAAGTAGCCGGCGGTCTTGGCCTTGTTGCTCTCGGAGGCGTCGCTCTTGAGGACGTACAGCTCCTGGGTCTCCAGCGACGGATACAGCGCCAGCAGCTCGTCCCGGTTGTCCGCCGCCTGCACCTTCTCGGGCTTGTACAAGGTGTACACGCCCTTGACCTTCTTGGCGTCCTTCTTGCTCATGGCGTCGGTGAAAGCCGTGAAGCGCTCAACGGTGATGGCGCTGGGGATCAGGTAGACCTTCTCGATCTTGCCCACGGCATAGGTGACGCTCACCGTGTCCGGATCGGGCTGGGAGACGGTGTAGCTGCCGTTCTGGATGGAGAAGGCGTAGTTGTTGAAGTCGATGACGCCGCTGGCGGAGGAATAGGTCACCACCAGGGTGGATTTCAGCATGTCCTTGTTGGTGGACACGGCCATCCGGTCCTGGTCGGCGTCCTCGGGGTTGGAGCGCCACACCCGGCCGCTGGCCTTCTCGGTGACGGCGAAGGCCGTCGTCTCACCGTCCAGCTCAAAAAGCAGCGCGTCGTTCTCCAGCGTCAGGGTCTGTTTGCCGTCCTCGTAGTAGGCGATCACCGGGGGCGCCACTTCCTCCTCCTGCTGGGGCGCGTAGAGGGGGATGCCCACGAAGATCACCAGCGCCGCGACGGCGGCCAGCGCGATCAGCCAGGGGAGCAGGCGCAGCCAAACGCTCTTCTTTCGCATTGTCTCTCCCCTCCCTAATACAGCCTGAACACGACCTCGCGGTACAGGGACACGAAGTATCCCACCGCGTCGCTCAGCAGGCTGAAGAATACCAGCACCAGGAACAGGATCACCATCGCGCCGAAGACGGTGGCGATGACGAATACGACGGTCTTGCCGGCGCTGTAGTCGTGCACCTCCATCAGGCCCACGAACGCCAGCGCCACGCACCAGAGCACCGAGATGCCGGCCAGCACCGTGTAGTAGGCGTACTCGTCAAACGAGATCACGTGGCTGATCAGCACCAGCGGCAGCTGGATCAGGATGTACGGCAGCAGCGCGTAGCACATCGCCATGTAGATGTCCCTGAAGCGGCCCTTGCCGTCGAACAGCGTGGAAAGGCCCCAGTTCGCCACGCACAGCACCAGGAACGGGATCAGCAGCGAGGCGCACTGCTCGTAGATGTTGATGTATTGCAGCGGCGCGCTGATGAACTGGAAGTTCGTGCACATCAGCCTGAGCACATACGTCAGCAGGAACAGCGCCAGAAACGTATGCGCCGCCGCCAGCGAGCCGCGCCTTTCGTGGCTCAGGTCCCAGAAGCCGTCAAAGGGGTGAAAGATGACATAGGTGCCATACTTCAGCGTCGACAGGTAGCGCTTCCAGCCCCCGGTGCTGCCCGTCGAATCAGGGCTTGAAGCCCGCAGCCCTTCTGCGTTCATCCGCCTCCACCTCCATTTTCATCTTCTTGATCCGCCCGAGGACGAGCGGCACGATCAGCAGCGCGGCGATCACCGCGACGATCCAGCCGATGGATCTCTCCGCGCTCTCCTTGCGGTAGTAGCGATAGGCCCGGCCGTAGTTCACCCGGTCGTGGGCCATCTTGAAGTACTCCATGGCCTCGGCGTAGTTCTCCTCGCGCAGCAGCGCCCGCCCGATGCCGATAAAGGCCGGATCGTAGTTGGCGTTCATGCGCATCACCTCGCGCCAGGTATCGGCGGAGGCGTCGTACAGGCCGCGCAGGTATTCGTCGTTGGCCCGGTAGATCAGGTTGCCGTAGTCGGTGGGCGTGAACACGGTGATGCTGCACTCATCCTCGTCCAGCACCATCAGGTCCCTGCCCATGTGCTCGACGGAGACCGCCGAGAGGAACGCGCCCACGTGGTTGCCCTTGGTGCCGAAGGCCCAAAGCAGGATACCCTGCGCGTCATAGCCGAAGAGCCTGCCGTGGGTGCGGTCCACGGCCACGTAGATGTCGTCGTCCAGCACAGTGATGTCCTTGAATTTCGAGGGGCCGTAGTCCAGCGAGCCCTCCACCCAGAGCAGGTCGCCGATAGGCGGATACTTGCCGTTTTTGATGAGGATGTCGTTGCCGATGCCGTTCAGGCGGCGGATGGGCTTGGCCACGTCGCTCTTCAGGTCGTATTCGCTGAAGACGGCGTTCGTGGCATAGATGAAGCCCTCGGCGTCGATGCAGATGTTTTCGTATTCGGTCGGCACGAAGGATGCCTGCTGGGCGCGCTGCTCCCGCGTGGAGAGGAACGCCTTCCAGATGTAGTCCCACAGGTCATACTTGACCTTGTTCGCGCCGATGAAGCCGGTGAACGTGCCGTCGGCCTCATACTTCACCAGGCCCTTGTTCACGTTCGTGGACAGCACGTACACGCGGCCGGCGGTGTCCACCACGATCTTGTTGGGCAGGAAGCTCAGGTTCTGCTCGAAGGTTGCGTCGACGGGCTTGACGTATTCGCGCACGAAGTTCAGGTCCCGGTCCATCATCACCACGCGGTTGTGGTTGGTGTCGGCCACGTAGAGGGCGCCGTCCTCCGCCACGAACACGTCGCTGGGCGCGTCGAAGCCCTCCGGCTCCGCGCCCGCCGCGGCGTCGATGATCCGCGTGAGGGTGAACGCGCCGTCCTGGCGATGCAGCTGGAGGATGCGGTTGTTGCCGGTGTCGCAAACGTACACATCCTCGCCCCGGACGTACAGGCTCTGGGGCTTCCTCATGGGCGTCTCCAGCCCCAGCGTGCCCGAGAAGACCACCTGGTCGGCGCGATAGGCGTTCGGGGATTCCCGAATCTCGCCCCAGTAATCGTAGTTATAGGTATAGACCGCTGAAAAGCCGTCGTTCGCCGCCAGCGCCGTCATCGGCGAAAGCAGCATCAGCGCCAGCAACAGCGCCAGCAGCCCCGGCAATGCTTTCATGGCTCGATCCCCCCCAGCTAATCCTTCAGGCCCGAACTCGCCATCGTCTCCAGGATCTGGTTCTGGCTGGCGATGAATATGGCGATGGGCACCAGCATGATGATGACCGTGACCGCCGCGGCCTGGCCCTGGCGGGCCACGCCGCCCGCCTGGATCTGCTGCAGCGCGTAGACCAGGGTCTTCTTGGATTCGGAATAGATCACCGTGGCCGCGTTGGCGTTCCACAGGTTCTGCACCGAGAAGATGATCATCGTCAGCCACGCTGGCTTCACGACGGGCATGATGATGGTCCAAAAGATCCGGAACTCGCCCGCGCCGTCGATGTGCGCGGCCTCGATCAGCGCCGTGGGAATGCCCTCCATAAACTGCTTCATCAGGAACAGGCCGATGGGCGCGGCGAAGGCCGGCAGGATCACGGCCCAGTGGGTGTCGATCATCTTCAGGCGGCTCATGATGATGTAGTTCGGGATGCCGGTGACGTAGCCGGAGAACATCAGCGCCGTGACGACGATGCTGAAGAACAGCCTGCCGCCGGGGAAGTCATACTTCGCCAGCACGAACGCCGCCATCGACGCCACCACCAGATGGCCCGCCGTGCCGACGAACGTGATCAGCACCGTGTTCACCAGGTAGCGGGAGAAGGGCACCCAGCTCTGGCTCAGCGTGACGAACAGGTCGGAATAGTTGTCCAGCGTCACGTGCTGCGGGAACACCCGCGGCGGGAAGCGGAACAGCTCGTCCAGCGGCTTCAGCGACGCGGCCACCGAGAACACCAGCGGGAACACCATGGCCACGGCCACGATGGCCAGCAGCAGGTACACGCCGATATCGCCCCAGACGCTGCGGTTGGGGCGGCGGCGCTTGGGATCGATGATCCGGATGATCGCGTAGATCGCGAACACCGCCAGCACCCCGATGGCCAGCGCCCGGCCCACCCGGTAGAACACCAGATAGGGCGCGTCCGCCGGAAGGGCCTCCTGCTCGAGGGCGCCCTCCTCCACCTGGAGCATCATGGCGTCCAGCGCGTCCATGCGCAGGCCGGCGGCCACGATCACCGCCGCCAGCAGGGCGGCCACGATCAGCGCGACCACCGCGAAGCGCCCGCGGCTCAGCTTCTGCGGCTGTTCGATCACCACCGTGTCGACGGGGGCGATGGATTTGTTGCCGTACTTCGCGCTCATGTGCCCACCTTCCTCAGCATCGATTGAATGGCCTTGTTGCAGAGTATCATCACCAGGAACAGTACCGTGGCGATCGCGGAGGCATAGCCCATTTCAAACCGCGAGAAGCCGTAGTCAAACAGGTGCGTGACGATGGTGCGGGCGGCGTAGTCCGTGCTGGGATAGCCCGCCAGCGCCCGGGGCACGTCGCAGACGTTGAACGCCTGGGTGATGGACATCACCGCGCCGAACAGCAGCATCGGCTTCATGCTCGGCAGCGTGATGTAGTACAGCTCCTGCCAGCGGTTGCGGATGCCGTCCACGTAGCCGGCTTCATACATCTTCTTGTCCACGCCCTGAAGGCCCGCGACGAAGGAGAGGAAGCCCGTGCCCATGCTCATCCACAGGATGACGACGATCAGCACCGGCATGATGGTCTTGGGATCCGAGAGCCACAGCACCGGTCCGTCGATGAAGCCGAACCGCATCAGGAACGCGTTCAGATAGCCGTAGACGTCGCCCTGGAAGATATAGGCGAAGATCACGAAGGCGTTCGCGGCGATGGACGGCGCGTAGAACACCACCACGGCGATGGTGCGCAGCCAGCGCGGCAGCTCGTTGATGAACCAGGCGAACAGGAACGACAGTATGTAGCCGATGGGCCCGGTGATGACGGCGATCACGAACGTGTTCTTCACCGCCGTCAGGAACACCTGGTCCTGCAGGATCAGGTTGATGTAGTTCTGCAGGCCGATGAACTTCGGAGGCTCCAGAATGTTGTAATAGGTGAAGCTGTAGTACATCGAAGTCATGATCGGCAGGATGTAGAACGCGAAGAACAGGATCGCGTAGGGCAGCAGGAACAGATAGCACACCTTCATGCGCTTGGCCTTGTCCCAGCCATAGCGGAAGTTGTCCTGCTTCAATTTCATGTATTTTCCCATCGAGAATTTCAACGCGCTTCGCTCCTTCACTCTGGATTACAACCCCTCCGCCGACTTCGTCGGCACCTCCCCTTGCGCAGGGGAGGCAGATGTGCCGTCTCCCTGGCTCCCCTGCGTAAGGGGAGCTGTCACCAAAGGTGACTGAGGGGTTGTCCTTGTCGGTTGTCTTGTCAGTCCAGCGGCAGGCCGAATTCCTGGCGCTTGACGCGGATCTCGTCGTTGATCGTCTTGGCGTAGGTCATCAGCGTCTCGCGCGGGTCCTCCTTGGCGATGATCACGCGGCGGATGGCGTTGGTGATGTGCCTCGTGGTGGAATAGCCGCCCGCGATCTCGCGGAAGCCCACCGTCTCGGCCATCTGCGCCTCGAGCACCTTCAGCTCGTCGGCGCTCCACGCCAGCTGCGCCAGCGCCTCGCGGTTCGCCGTGGCATAGCGGGCGGAGGAGCCGAGGATGCTCTCGATCTCGCGGCCGAAGCGCACCTGCGCCTCGGTGCTCACCCACCACTTCATGAACTCCCAGGCATTGCGCTTGACGCGCTCGTCATCGGTGGCGATCATCATGCAGCACAGGCCCTGGGCGTGCACCGAGCGGTCGAGCCTGCCGTCGCGCTCCGTGCCGGGGAACAGCGTGAAGTCCCACAGGCCGCGGATCTCGGGCGCCGAGACCGCCAGCGTGTTGTACGTGCTGTAGCTGGCCACGCCCATGGGCATCTCGCCGGAGCGGAAGCGGCTGACGAAGCTGAACACGGTGGGCAGGCCGTAGTCGTTGTAGAAGGAGGTGTACTGCTTGAACGCCGCCACGCCCGCCTCGTTGTCGATCAGCGTGCGCTTGGCCTCCTCGTCATAGATCTGGCCGCCGTGCTGGTAGACCAGCGAGTTGAACACGGACATGTCGACGTTGGAGATGTCCGGATACGGGATGCCCACGGACAGGTTGTTGCCCTGGATGGTGGGCAGCTCGGCGATCAGCTCGTCCCAAGTGTTCGGCGGGGTCAGGCCCAGCTCCTCCATGATGTCCTTGCGGTAGAACAGCACCGAGAACTCCTGGGTCTCCGGCAGGGCGTAGATGCCGCCGTTGTAGGTGACGGGCGTGAACGCGCTTTCATAGAACGGCTCGGCCACCTGATCGAAGTCCTCGAACTGGGTCAGGTCCTCCACGGCGTTTCGCATGGCGTAGTTCACCGGGAACCAGGAGCCCAGCGACAGCACCACGTCCGGGCCGTTGCCCGCGACGACCGCCGTGAGCAGCGTTTCCGCCAGCACCAGCTTCACGTTCACGCGGATGCCGGTCTTCGGGGTGAAGGTGTCGTCCACCATGGTCTTCAGAACGGTGCTCTGGTCGCGGCCGGTGACGATCCAGACCTCGATCAGGTCGTCCGCGCCGGCCTCGCCCTCCTCGAACTTGTCGCCCAGGGCGTTGTAGTCCACGAAGTAGGAGGCGACGCAGGAGCGCACCTCGTGCAGCGCCTTCTGGAAGAAGCCGTCGCTGATCCCGGGCAGCGGGGCGTCCGCGCCGGAGATCACGATCAGGTCCACGTCCAGCTTCGTCTCCGACATGTTCTGCATGGCGGTGCCGAGGCTGGTGATGTTGTCCTTGAAGTTGACGAACTGCTGGGTGATGCGCTCGTTGTGCTCCACGAACTGCTCCAGCTGCACGGCCAGCGTCTGCGCCACGGCCACGCGGTCGCTCTTCTGGCCGGTGATGGCCACGGTGTCGTCCACCAGCTTGTACAGGCGCTTGCTCTCCACGTCCATGGCCCGGATGGCCTCGGGATAGATCTTGTCCAGGTTGTAGTCGCGGAAGCGGTCCGGGTTGACGCCGGTCAGCACCAGGATCTTGCGGTAGATCAGGTTCAGGCGATAGATGCTGTCCTCCAGCTGGCGGAGGATCGGGCCCATCTGGCCGAGGGTGGCCTCCAGGCGCAGGGTGTGTTCGCCGGCGGACAGGTAGAACTGATAGGGCGTGCCCCCGGCGTCGGACAGGGTGACCAGCTCCCAGGAGGTGTTGTAGCCAAAGGAGACGGCGGCCACGTCCTCAAAGGGCATCTCGCCGTCGATGTACAGGCTTCTGGCGGACACCGCACCGCGCTGGTAGGCCTGGCGGGCCTTCACCGAGATGGTGTACCAGCCGTCCTCCGGCACCTCGAAGGACCACTCGATCCACTGGCCGGCCTTGTTCCACGGGTCGCCGCCGATGTAATTGAGAATGGTGTTGGTGACGCTGTAGGGCCGGGTGTCCGGCGAGGACCGGTCGTAGCGGGCATACAGCGACGGGGAGGAGCGCAGTCGGGCGTCCTCGCCCTGCAGGACGGTCTGCCAGGTCCGCGCCGCTTCGCCGGTTTCCCCCTGCGGTTGGGCGGCCCTGTAGGCCTCATAGGTGGCCGTCTGGCCGACGGGCGTCAGCTCGATGGCGCGCAGCAGCATCGGCTCGTTCGCCGCCCGGAGGGCGAGGGTGTTCTCCCCCGCCTCAAAATAGAAGCGATAGGGCTCGATCTCATAGCCCATGTCGTCGCGGCAATAGCTGCGCTGCCAGTCAAAGCGCTCCACCTGGGTCGGGCGCACGTCGTTGCCCTGGTTGTCCTTGCGAACGGGGCCGGCATCGGTCCACAGGCGGGAGAACGTGATCGTGGCCGCGCCGTCGAAGGGGCGCTCGCCGTTGATGAGGATCTCGCGCTCCATGTCCACGCCGCGGGACTGTACGGTCTTGTAGTCCATGAGGAGGTTGTAGAAGCCCGCCTCGGGCACGTTCACCGTCCAGACGATGGTGGAGCCGTCCGGCTCGTAGACGCAGGTGGCGCCGTCCTCCTCGCAAAGCTCGCCGTCGCCCTGAAAGGCGGCGATGTCCACGGTCACGGCGCTTTTGCCATTGGGCGCGTCGGCATGGGCCTGCAGGTAGGCGTCATAGGTGTCGCCGCGCTCCAGGCCCGTGACCTCCTCGGTCAGGTCCGCCCCTTCATATTTTGTCTCGAAGCTCTGGCTGCCGCGGTTGAGCAGCGAAATCACACCGATCGCCGCCGCCAGCACCACCAGGAATATCAATATGCCGCGAAGTTTCCTGAGCAATCTGTCCACCCCTTCGGTGTCAGTTATTACCAGACGGTCCGGCCGAAACAAACTTTAAAGTTTTCGGCCATATCCACCATCAATTTTACATTGATTTCAGCGCTTTTGTCAAGAATGAGCGCGCAATTTCCTCATTTATCGCTCCGCGGCGGCGTCCGCCACGGCCCAGAAGGCGGGTTTGGGGTTGCGATGGGCGTCGAACAGCAGCGGATACTGGGACGCGCGCCAGCTCATGTTGTCCGTCAGGCCCCAGAACTGCACGGCCTCGAACTGGTCCGCGTGGGCCAGCAGCAGGCGCATGATGTCTCCGTAGAGCTGTGCCTGGCGGGTGAAGCTGTCCTCGCTGTTGTCGTCCACGGTGATGTCCAGCTCGCTGACCCTCAGCCGCAGGCCCAGGCGGGCGATCCGCTCCACCGAGGCGGTGATCTGCGCCAGCGACGGCTGCGCCACGGCGTGGTGCATCTGGAAGCCGTAGCCGTCGATGTTTCCCTCGGCGATCAGCGCCTCCAACAGCTTCACGATGCCGTTCTGCTTGTTCAGGTAGGCGGTGTTGTAGTCGTTGTAGTAGAGCAGCGTGCCCTCCGGCGCGTATTTGCGGGCGAATTCGAAGGCGCGGGCGAGGTAGTCCTCCCCCACCACCTTCAGCCACATGGAATCGCGCAGCTCGCCGGTGGAATCGTCGATGGCCTCGTTCACCACATCCCAGCTGACGATCAGGCCGGGATAGTGCTCCTCCATGTATTCCATGATCTGGCGGATGTAGTTCTCCAGCCGCGCGAGCATCACCTCGCGGCTCACCAGCGGCGCGCCGCTGCGATAGCCCTCGCGGAAGAACACGTCCGGCGTCTGGTTGTGCCAGACCAGCACGTGGCCGTGCACCTTCAGGCCGTGGTCCCGGGCATAGTTCAGGATCGGCTCGGCGGCGTTGAAGCGCACCGCCACGGCCGTCTCGTCCTCCATCGCCGCCACCAGGCTCATGCCCACGTCCAGCACGGCGTCCGGCTTCAATTCATTCTCCGGCGTGAGGATGTTGAACTGGGATTCCACGAAGGCCATGGGCTCGTCCTGCATGGCCATGAAGCCGCCCGCGCAGGTGCCGATGTCAAAGGCGTCCGCGTAGAGCGCCTTCAGCGAGGGCAAGTCCTCCACCGCCTCGATGGCCATGGGCTCCGGCCACGACGCGGGGTCCGGCAGGCCGTCCGGCGCGGCCAGGCGGAAGTCGCGGATGTCGAAATCGAGCGCGGGAGCGCCGGTGGTCTCCACGTACAGCACGAAGCGGCTGAAATCCCCGGCGACATAGGTGCCCGAGAGCTCCGTCCATTCCCCGCGCTTCGCCTCGGCAAAGGCCAGGTTCTCATAGCTTTCCGCGCCGTCCACGGTGTGGGCGACGGAGACCATGAAGCTCGCCGCGTCCGCCTGGTTCTGGCGCACCTGTACGCTGAAATCATAGCGCCCGCCGGGGATCAGGTCGAAATCGCGCCCGGGGGAGTTCCAGTCGTTCGTCCAGCCCTCGATGCGCAGCGCGCCATCCTCCACGGAAACGACTGCCTGGCCCATCGAGCGGGCGTACCAGCCGTCGGTGCCGGTGGAAAAATCGGACAGGTAGAGGGTCGGGTCTGCCTCGGCGTGGGCGGCGAGTCCGCCCAGGGCCAGCGCCAGCAGCAGCGCCATCCATTTGCGCACGGTGCATCTTCCTTTCTCCACTGATTTCATGAAAACCGCCGCGGAAGCATGTGCCTCCGCGGCGGCGCGTCAGGTTCGGTTATGCGAAGGGATTCTCGCTCTTGTAGTAGCAGCCCTTGGGCTGGTTGAAGCTGATCTTCTCGATGCCCAGATACTTCAGCACCTCGAAGATGGCCTTGCCGGCATGGCCGAAGGCCACGGCGCCATGATGGGGATAGCCGTCCTCGATCAGCACGTGGCGATAGAAGCGGTTCATCTCCGGGATGGCGAACACGCCGATGCCGCCGAAGGACTGGGTGGCCACGGGCAGGACCTCGCCTTCGGCGATGTAGGCCTGGAGCACGCTGTCCTTGTTGCCCTGGAGGCGATAGAAGGTGATGTCGCCGGGGGCGATGTCGCCTTCGAGGGTGCCGCGGGTGATATCCGGCTCGCCGCCGTTCTCAAGGCCGCGGTTCATGATCAGCTGATACTTCATGGTGCCGCAGGTCAGACGGCACATCGGGGTGTTGCCGCAGTGGAAGCCCATGAAGGTCTCGTTGTGGCGATAGTTGAACTTGCCCTCGATGCTCTGCTTGTACATGTCGGCGGGCACGGAGTTGTTGATGTCGAGCAGCGTGACGGCCTCGCCGGTCACGCAGGTGCCGATGTACTCTGAGAGCGCGCCGTAGATGTCCACCTCGCAGGCGGTGCAGATGCCCATGGCGGTCAGGCGGCTGTTCACGTAGCAGGGCACGAAGCCGAACTCGGTCTGGAACGCCGGCCAGCACTTGTTGGCCATGACCACATACTTGCTGGTGCCCTTGTTGGCCTCGATCCAATCCAGCAGGGTCAGCTCATACTGGGCCAGCTTCGGCAGGATGCCGGGATACTTGTTGCCCTCGCCCAGCTCGTCCTGCATCTCCTTGATCTTGGCGGGGATGCGGGAATCGTTGGCATGCTCCTTGAAGGCCTTCAGCAGGTCCAGCTCGGAATTCTCCTGCACGTTGACGCCCAGCTTGAAGATGGGCGCGATGGGCGCGTTGCAGGCGAGGAAGTCGAAGGGACGGGGGCCGAAGGTGATGATCTTCAGATCCTGCAGGCCCAGCAGGGTGCGGGCGATGGGCAGGAAGTCGATGATCTCGTTGGCGCAATACTCGGCGTCGCCCACCGGATATTCCGGGATATAGGCCTTGATGCCGGAGAGCTTCAGGTTATAGGAAGCGTTCAGCATGCCGCAGTAGGCGTCGCCGCGGTCGCTGGACAGCACGCCGATGTTCTCCTCGGCCGCCGCGATGTACATGACGGGGCCGCCGAACTTCTTGGCGATCAGGGTCTCCGGGCCCTCGGGGCCGAAGTTGCCCAGGAACACGACCAGCGCGTTGATGCCGGACGCCTTGATCTCCTCATAGGCCTCGTCGACGTTGGCGTCGATGCCGCCCTCGATGATGGTCTTGATCTCGACGATGTCAAACTTCTTCTCCGTCAGCTTTTCGACGATGGCCTTGCGGCGCTTCTCGGAGAGGGTGATCGGGAAGCAATCGCGGCTGACCGCGATGATGCCCATCTTGACCTGCGGGATGTTGTTCATAGGTATCTCCTCCTTGCAATTTGGTTAGTGGTTATTAACTTCAACGTAACCTTTACTCTATAATTTTAGCAAGAAATCGCAGGTTCGTCAATACCTTCGTCGTGCGATTTATCGCATGTGTTGCGAATTCACAAATTATTGCGCTCAATGCTTGTTCTCAGAGGGCCAATTTTACACACCGGTGCGGGATGCGCCGGCGGATTTGGATTACAATATACACGGCAAAAAAACGAAATAGCGGAGGGATGGGCATGCTCGTAAATATGAAGGAAATGCTGGAAAGCGCCCGCCAGGGCGGCTACGGCGTGGGCTTTTTCAACGCCGTGAACGTGGAGATGGCCCGGGCCGTCATCGAGACGGCGGATGCGCTTGGCGCGCCGGTGATCGTCGGCACGGCGGAGATCCTGCTGCCCTGCATGCCGATGGAGCGGGTGGCGGAATACCTGGTGCCGATGGCGAGGCGGGCGAAGGTGCCGGTGGCCGTGCACTACGACCACGGGCTGACCTTTGAGAAGTGCATGCAGGCGCTGAAGCTGGGCTTCACCAGCGTCATGTACGACTGCTCCACCGCCCCCTATGAGGAGAACCTTTCAAACGTGGCGGAGATGGTGAAGATCTGCCGCGCCATGGGCGCGACGGTGGAGGGCGAGCTGGGCCACGTGGGCGACAACGAAGGCGCGGGCCGGCTCGAGAATCCCTCGGATTACTACACCGATCCCGCCGTGGCGGCGGATTTCGTGGCGCGCACCGGCGTGGACTGCCTGGCCGTGGCCGTCGGCAACGCCCACGGCGACTACAAATTCCCGCCGAAGCTGGATTTTGGGCGCATCACCGACATCTCGGCCGCCACCGGCATCCCCCTGGTGCTGCACGGCGGCAGCGGCCTGGCCGACGACGACTTCCGCGAGGCCGTGAAGCGCGGCGTCTCAAAGATCAACATCTTCACCGACCTGGACAAGGCTGGTCGCGCCGGCATCGAGAAGGGTCTCGGCGAAGGCGCGGCCACGCTGATGCAGCTGATCCCCTATGAGATCGACGCCATGAAGGCCGTCGTCCGCGACAAGATCGAGCTGTTCGGCTCGGTGGGAAAGGCCTGACAGCACGGGGCGGCATCCGGTATGCGCGTTGCGAACCGCGCACGGAATGCCACGACGCATCGCCGTCCGGCGGGCGCTTGCGTCCCTTACGCCGCAGGAGCCAGCGCCGCATCCGCGCCGTACTGCGTTTCCAGCGCGTCGTAAGCCGCGATGGCGCTGTCCAGCAGCGCCAGCAGGTCCGCCTCGGCGATCATGCCGTCCTCGTTTTCCGCCACGCCGTCGAAGTGCAGCGGGTAATGCACCGGCGGGTTGTCCAGGGACAGCTCGGCAAGGCTGCGCAGCTGGTCCGTGCTCTGGTAGATGAGTTCAACCTTCCAACAGGCGCCGCCATTCCCGTCCACCCAGCGGGAGAACGTCAGCTTCGCGCCGATGGGCGTGTGCTGCTCCACGGTGTCAGGCAGCGTGTAGGCCTCCACGCCCAGCGCGGAGAGGACGCTGGCCAGATTGGAGTCGTGGCCGCAGAGGAAGCTGAACTGGCAGCCCTCCCGGGTCAGCTCGCCGCGGATCTCCTGAAGCAGCGGGTGGGCGACGTTGACGGCGATCAGCGGCGTGCCGAACAGCATGTCCGTGTAGGTATCCACGATGGTGTGCAGCTTGCGCCAGTCCTCCAGGGTCAGGTCGTGGCCGAAGGCCGCCGCCCGGTCGTCCGCCATCTCGTAGAACTGGAAGGTCAGCGCGTCCGCAACGGAGGTGGCGGTCTTGATCGGGCCGGTCATGCTCGCTTCCTTGCCTTGCTCCAGTATGACGGTGGAATCGTCTGCCAGAAGGTCGCCGTAGGTTCCGGCCTTGTAGGCTTCGCTCTGTTCCATGTCGGTCACGTCCATCAGCAGCTCAATGGCGTCCATCAGGCCCGCATGAATGCCCTTCATGCCGGCCACGCCGCCCTTTTCGGCAATCTGGTCCTGCACCGCCTGGATGTAGGCATCGGAGATGTAGGTCAGCACGGGGTTGAAGACCGGGTCCATGGTGTCATACTCCGCGCGCATCTCCACCGGTACCACCGCCACCGGCAGCAGTCCCGCGGAAAAATAACGGGCGGTGGCCTGGGTGCGCTGCTTGGCATTGGCGTAAAACCGTACCGCGCCGTCCCCGGGGCGGTAGTTCTCGACAAACAGGCCCTCCTTCTCCAGCCACAGCCGGAAATACTGGCCCATGCGCGTCTCCAGCATCGCGCCGCGCAGGCTCAGCTCGCCGGGGTTGCTGGTCCACTGGAACCACTCGTGGGGGATGATGTCGCCCAGCAGCGAGCCGCTGCCGGACAGCGGCGAGCGGATGTTGTGGCGGCTCAGCACCACCATCCTGTCAAGGGCATAGTCCGTGCCTTCGCCGGCGTCCGCGTTCCCCAGGGAGAACGGCGCCTCCGTCGCCTCCGCGAGGGCGAGGCCATTGATGGCGGCGAGGACCAGCAAAACGGCCAGAAGCATCGAAATGCCGCGTTTCAGGTTCTTCATTACACATTCCTCCCATCTACAGGTTGCCTTTTTCCGTCCTGTCAGGAAAATCTGATTTATCGATCATCCGCTCGACAAATCAGATATTTGCGATTCCCGAACAGGAAAATGAAAAGATCCTGTGCTTCGCAAGCCTGCGGCACGACTTCACTTCACTCAGGATGGCAAGCGCATCGGTGTCATCCTGAGCGAAGCGAAGGATCTTCTTGATTTAACTGCGAATAGTATGGGTTTCCGTGATGGCCCCAAAAGGAACCGGGTTGTGCATCAATCCTGGAACACGCCCCGGCTCCCGGTGTACGTGGTGCCGTCGTTCAGGGTCAGGGCGGTGTACTTCGCGGAGATCCAGCACTCCGCGCCATAATAGCTGGCATGG
This sequence comes from uncultured Eubacteriales bacterium, assembly GCA_902799045.1. Classification (GTDB taxonomy): domain Bacteria; phylum Bacillota; class Clostridia; order Christensenellales; family Aristaeellaceae; genus UBA2862. The sequence continues at coordinate 8,840 of CADBZH010000018.1, read as the reverse complement.
TACCAGCAGGTGCCGTCGTCGTCGAGCCGGGCGTCGCCGAGGTAGCCCAGCACCTCGCCGCCGAACAGCAGGCCGGTGACGGCGTGATCCGCGCCCGGGCCGTCGCGCATGATCAGGTCCGTGCCGGGGTTCACGGCGCTGATCGCGCCCTCGGCGTCCCGCAGGTCCTGGCGCTGGGCGCGGGCGGCGTCCGGCAGCAGGATATCCAGGTATTCGACGCAGATATAGCCCCGCAGGCCGTTGTAGCCCGCGTCGACGAACCAGCGGTCCGAGCCCCTGTAGGCGGCGTTGGAGTAGACCTGCACCACCTCGCCCAGCGGCACCTCCGCCAGCAGCGCCGCCTGGGTGGACGGCTCGCTGCGCAGGGACACGCACTGGCGGCAGTTCACCACCTCGGCGTCCACCGGGAAGGTCAGCCCAGTCGCCGATGCGGCGTCCGTCCCGTTGAGGAAGACCCAGCCCTCGGCCAGCGCGCCGAACGCGCACAGCAGGGCCAGCATCATCGCAAGCAGCTTTCGCATGGTTCCGCCTCCAAATCAACGATCAGCGCCGCGCCCGTTCGGGCGCGGCGTGTTTCATCAGAAGTCCGCGTTGCCGGTGGTGCGCGGGAAGGGCAGCACGTCGCGGATGTTGGCGATGCCGGTCAGGTACATGATCATGCGCTCGAAGCCCATGCCGAAGCCGGCGTGCTTGGCCGTGCCGTACTTGCGCAGCTCCAGGTACCACCAATAGTCCTCGGGGTTCATGCCCAGCTCCTCAATGCGCGCCTTCAGCACGTCATAGCGCTCCTCGCGCTGGCTGCCGCCGCAGAGCTCGCCCACGGCGGGCACCAGCAGGTCGGCCGCCGCGACGGTCTTGCCGTCGTCGTTCATGCGCATGTAGAAGGCCTTGATCTCCTTCGGCCAGTCGGTGACGAACACGGGCTTGCCGAAGTGCTTCTCGGTGAGGTAGCGCTCGTGCTCGGTCTGCAGATCCTCGCCCCAGGCGACGGGATACTCGAACTTTTCGCCGGAGTTCTTGAGGATCTCGATGGCGTCGGTATAGGTGCAGCGCACGAACTCGCTGTCCCGCACGAAGGTCAGGCGTTCGATCAGGCCCTTGTCCACGAAGCTGTTCAGGAAGCCCAGCTCCTCCTGGCACTCCTCCAGCACCGCGCCGATGATGTACTTCACCATCTCCTCCTGCAGGTCCATGTCGATGGCCAGATCCGCGAAGGCGATCTCCGGCTCGATCATCCAGAACTCCGCGGCGTGGCGGGGCGTGTAGCTCTCCTCGGCGCGGAAGGTGGGCCCAAAGGTATAGACGTTGCGGAACGCCATGGCGAAGATCTCGGCGTTCAGCTGGCCGGACACCGTCAGCGACACCGGCTTGCCGAAGAAATCCTTGCTGAAATCGGTCTTGCCGTGCTCGTCCAGGGGCAGGGCGTCCGGGTCCAGCGTGGACACGCGGAACATCTCGCCCGCGCCCTCGCAGTCGCTTCCGGTGATCAGCGGGGTGTGCACGTAGACATAGCCCTTGTCGTGGAAGAAGCGATGGATGGCCTGGGCCGCGACGGAGCGCACCCGGAAGGCGCACTGGAACAGGTTCGCGCGGGGGCGCAGGTGCTGGATCGTGCGCAGGTATTCCAGCGTGTGGCGCTTCTTCTGCAGCGGATAGTCGCTGGGGCTCTCGCCCACGACCTCCACCTTCTCGGCCTTCAGCTCGAAGGGCTGCTTCATCTCCGGCGTCAGCGCCAGGCGGCCCTCCACCACGATGGCCGCGCCGGTGGTGATGCGCTTCACAAGCTCCGCGTAATCGGCCAGCCTGTCCGCCTCCAGGATGATCTGCAGGTTTTTGAAGTACGTGCCGTCGTTCAGTTCCACAAAGGCGAACGCCTTGCTCTCGCGAATCGTGCGCACCCAGCCGCTCAGCTGAACGGCCTCGACGTCGGCCGCGGGCATCCGCGTATACAAATCCTTGATCAGATACTGTGCCATGCTTCTCCCTCTTTCGAGACAATGATTATGAAGTATACCCTATTATACCGAAAGAAATGTTAAGTGTAAAGCGCGGGCGGCAACTTCCTTGCGCCGGAGCGAATCCTCATTTTATGCCGAGTTAACGTGAAATTGCCTCAGGGTGCTCAATCTTGACATTACCGGCCTTTTCAAAGCGGGGATTTCGTGATAAGATAAGGTCGATTGAGTGGAACGAAGGATAACAGACAGGGAGGCTCGCTCCTTTGAAGCTGATTACATTTACCGTGCCCTGCTACAATTCCGAGGCGTATATGGACAAGTGCATCCATTCGCTGCTGCCGGCGGGGAACGAGGCGGAAATCATACTGGTGGACGACGGCTCCACCGACTCGACCGGCGCGATCGCCGACCGCTATGCCGCGGAATACCCCGACATCGTGCGGGTCATCCACCAGGAAAACGGCGGCCACGGCGAGGGTGTGAACCAGGGCATCCGCAATGCCGTGGGCCTGTACTTCAAGGTGGTGGACAGCGACGACTGGCTGGACGGCGAGGCGCTTGGGAAGCTGATGGCGCTGCTGCGCGAGGCCGCCGGGATGGAAACGCCGCTGGATCTGATCCTGTGCAACTATGTCTATGAGCACACGATGGACAATACCCAGAAGTTCATGCGCTATCGCAAGGTGATTCCCATCGGCCGGGTGTTCGGCTGGGATGAGCTGGGCAAGCTGAACGCCGGCCAGTTCATCACCATGCACGGCGTGGTCTATCGCACGGACATGCTGCGCCGCTCGGGCGTCGTGCTGCCCAAGCACACCTTCTACGTGGACAACATCTACGTCTACGTGCCGCTGCCCGCCGTCAAGACGCTGTACTACCTGGACGTGGATCTCTATCGCTACTTCATCGGCCGGGCGGACCAGTCCATCACCGAGGAGAACATGATCAAGCGCATCGACCAGCACATCCTGGTCGTGAAGATCCTGGCCGATTCCCACGACCTGGCCGCCATCAAGCAGAAAAACAAGCGGCTGGCGCAGTATCTGACCCACTATCTGTCCATCATGATGATGATCACCACCATCTTCCTGTGGATCTCCGGCACGCCCGAGCACATGCAGAAGGCGAAGGACCTGTGGGCCTGGTTGAAGGCCAACCATCCCGCCACCTACCGCCACCTGCGCTACTGGAGCGCCAACCTGTTCTTCCTGCTGCCGGGCCGGGGCGGACGCTGGTTCTGCGTGCACTTGTACAGGCTGCTGCGCAGTATATTCAAGTTCAATTGATTGAGGGGCGCCTACAGCGGCGCCCTTGCCATTCCAACCCTACAAAGGAGTTTTCCCATGCAAAAGGCCGCCCCCGCCGAGAACAAGATGGGCGTCATGCCCATTCCGAAGCTGATACTGAACATGTCCCTGCCGATGATCCTGTCGATGCTGGTGCAGGCGCTGTACAACGTGGTGGACAGCTATTTCGTGGCCCGCTTCGAGCAGGACGCGCTGACGGCGGTGTCGCTGGCGTTCCCGGCCCAGAACCTGATGATCGGCTTCGCCACCGGCACGGCGGTGGGCGTGAACGCGCTGCTCTCCCGCGCGCTGGGTGAAAAGAAGCCGGATGAGGCCAACCGCATCGCGGAAAACGGCGTGTTCCTGGCCTTCGTGGGCTACGCCGTGTTTCTGTTGTTCGGGCTGTTCGGCGTGCGCGCGTTCTTCGGCGCCCAGACGGACGTGGACAAGATCGTGGGCTACGGCGTGGACTACCTGACGGTGATCTGCTGCTTCAGCTTCGGCGTCTTCGGCCAGATCATGTTCGAGCGCCTGATGCAATCCACCGGCCGCACGATCTACACCATGTTCACCCAGGGCATCGGCGCGATCATCAACATCATACTGGACCCCATCTTCATCTTCACGCTGAACCAGGGCGCGAAGGGCGCGGCCATCGCCACCGTGATCGGCCAGATCATCGCCTTCCTCATCGCCGTGACGCTGAACCACCTGAAGAACGCCGACGTGAAGCTGAACCTGGCGAAGTACCGGCCGGATCCCGCGATCATCGGCCGCATCTACGCCATCGGCGTGCCCTCGATCCTGATGATGGCCATCGGCTCGATCATGACCTTCGGCATGAACATCATCCTCATCACCTACACCGCCGCGAAGGAGCTGTCCGCCACGGTGTTCGGCGTGTACTTCAAGCTGAACAGCTTCGTATTCATGCCGGTCTTCGGGCTGAACAACGGCATCATCCCCATCGTAGCCTACAACTACGGCGCGCGCAACCGCCGCCGCATGATGGAGGCCGTGAAGATGGCCATCCTGTTCGCCGCCAGCTACATCCTGCTGGGCCTGCTGGCCTTCACGCTGATCCCCGGGCCGCTGCTGAAGATCTTCAACGCCTCGGAGGACATGCTGCGCGTGGGCATTCCGGCCATCCGCATCATCGGCTCCACGTTCCTGTTCGCCGGCGTCTGCATCGCCATGGGCTCGGTGTTCCAGGCCCTGGGATACGGCACCTATTCCATGATCGTGTCCTTCGCCCGCCAGCTGGTGGTGCTGCTGCCCTCGGCCTACATCCTTGCCCGCATCGGCCTGAACACCGGCATCGACTGGCTCGTCTGGCTCTCCTTCCCCATCGCCGAGATCGCCTCGCTGGTCACCACGCTGATCCTGTTCCGACGGCTGTATAAGAACGTCATCGAGCCCCTCCCGGAGGGCTCCCGGTAGGACCGGGTGCCATTTGCTGCCGCGCTGAGCGCAGGGCGCTCAACCCCATTCGCTGCCGCGCTGAGCGCGGGGCGCTCAACCTCGATTGTTGCCGCGCTGAGCGCGGGGCGCTCAACCCCGATTGCTGCCGCGCTTTCTGGTATCAATTCCCCGCGCCACTGATTCCAGCGCGGGGAATTTTCGTTTCTTCGTATACGGCGGCGTTACGCAAGCCTCGCTCCCCGCAATGACGCACAGCGAAGCATGGTCGTACAACGTCATTGCGAAGAGCGAAGCGACGCGGCAATCCGGTTCTCCGTTTATCAGGATACCCCTGTCGCCGCTCCCCGTCAAAGGTGAAACCAGATTGCCACGGCGAACCCTTCGGGTTCTCCTCGCAATGACGCACAGCGAAGCATTGTCGTACAATGTCATTGCGAGGAGCGAAGCGACGCGGCAATCCGGTTCTCCGTTTATCAGGATACCCCTGTCGCCGCTTCCCGTCAAAGAAAGAGCCAAATAAAAACCCGCCGCTCTCGCGACAGGTTCAGTTTTCGCCCCGCCACCGGCAGGGGCGGTTTTCATGCAACGGCCTTGGCCTCTTCTCTATTCCCGCAATATAGTTGATGGACACATTGTAAAACTCCGCCAGACGAATCACCAGAGCAAACGGAATCTCCCGCTTGCCCTGCTCGTAATTCGTATATGTGGTTTTGTGCATCCCAAGGGCCGCCACCAGCTGATCCTGTGTCAGATCGCTGTCCTCCCTCAGGTCGCGCAACCGCGGATAATGCATCATGCCCTCCAAAAGAAATCTATCTTGTTAAAAACTTCATATTGACATAATACATCATATGTTGTATAATGAGTCAGGAATACAACGTATGTTGTATTTTACGCTGTATTTTCAATGAATAGCAGGTGATACTATGGCTAATATCGGGCGGTACCTATTGAATACAAATTCTCAAAAGATTCACGATACTGAAAAAGCCGATGGAAGATGCAGGATTAATAAGATGCGCCCTGAGTTTATAGTGTATTTTGACACTCTGGAAGAAGCAAAAGCATACCCGAACACTAATAATCCAATGGCAAAAACATGTCGTTTCTGCATCAATGAATAAAATGGGAGGAAGTATACATGGCGCTTATTCAATGTCCAGCCTGCGGCAAAACGATATCAGAAAACGCTAGTACTTGTCCATCCTGCGGCGAGCCAATCTCCTCAAAAATGAGTGCCGTTGTTGATAGCGGGACAGAGAGTTTTTTCGTTCAGGGTAATAACAGGATTGAATTGGCAGCGAAAACACAAGCTGAAATCAGTGCACGAACCAATCGCTTGACCAAGGAAGGAAAGACTGTAGTCCATGTCAACACTTCAAATCCACAGCCCTTCACATTAGGTGTAACCGTGTGGCAAAACGACGTTACGCTTGTTTGGAATGCAAGCTTAGCCTCGCCATTATACAAAACTTGGTTATACAGTCAAGCCAAGCAATTATATCAGTCTAATCAGTATTCAAAAGCATTGGATATTCTTAACAAACTCAACGGTTACTCTGACTCAGCAACATTGGCGAATCGTTGCAGAGAAAGCATTAGATCACAACAGCAGGCAGCAACAAGAGCTATGAACGCCGAGTTTGAATTAAGGCGTGCTGTGGGCGTCGATAAGAGCAAAACAAAAGCAGGCATTTATAGATATGTTATTGGCGGACTTATCGCTTGGACTGGAGTTGGTTTCTTGATTGGGGGCGGGTGTTCTTCAGCAGGTGTTTTAAACCCAGATTATTACGGCAATATTGACCCCGTACATCAAAAAACCTTCAACGAGGGTTTGGTTGTTTTTAGTATTGGGCTTGTCTTGATAATCTGGAATATCATACAGCATAGAATCTACGAGAAAAAGTCAGATGAATACCTACGGAACAAGCAATAAGTAAACCAGCCTCCAACATCAACATTTCAGAAGTGAGACGTTCACACTCCAACCTCATTCATATTTCTCCCTCCCCTGGTCAATACTACCTCCGAACCAAATCCAAGCGAGACTTGATTCGGAGGTGTTTTTATGTCACTGGGCTTTATACTGCTGATCGGGGCGGGGCTATTGATCCTGTTCGGCGCGGGACAGCGTGTGCTGGACCGGCTGCGGCTGACGGACCGGCAGGCGATCCTGTTCATCGTGCTGATCATCGTCGGCGGGCTGCTGCCGGACATCCACCTGACGGAGCGCTTCGCGTTCAACATCGGCGGGGCGCTGATCCCGCTGGGGCTGTGCGTGTATCTGTGGGTGAAGGCGGACACGTTCCTCGAAAAGGCGCGCAGCGTGGTGGCGGCGCTGCTGACCGGCGTGGCCGTGTTCGTGCTGGGGCGCGTGCTGCCGGCGGACCCGGCGGAGATGGTCGTGGACCCGACGCTGGCCTACGGCGTCGCGGGCGGGCTGATCGCCTATGTGCTCGGGCGCTCCCGGCGGGGCGCGTTCATCGCGGGCACGGTGGGCGTGATCCTGGCGAACCTGGCCGCCTGGGGTTATGCCAACGCCCAGGGCGCGAACCAGACGCTGCTGCTGGGCGGCGCGGGTGGCTTTGACGTGATCGTGCTGGCCGGGCTGCTGGCGGTGCTGCTGAGCGAGCTGGTGGGCGAGGTCATCGAGCGCGTGAAGCGCGGGCGGCAGAAGCCCACGCGGGAATTTGTCAACGGCGATTTCGTCAGGAGGGAGCAGCGATGATGAAGCGGTGGATGGCGTGCCTGCTGGCGCTGCTGGCGCTCTTGGGCGCGGCGGCACGGGCCGAGACGGACGGCGACTGCGTCTACACCCTGCTGGACGGCGACGGCCAGGTGCTGACCTGCCGGGGCGGGCGGATCTATGAGGGCGACGAGTACATCGCCGGCGACGACCGCTGGTATCGCGTGATCGCCGTGGACGACGCCGCCCGGACCGCCACCGCCGAATACCTGGGCAGCGCGACGCCGGACGAGACGGCCTTCGCCGCGTTTGCCGCCGCCCACGCCGAGGGCAAAAAGCGGATCGCCATGTACAGCACCCACTCGGACGAGAGCTACGTGCCGGAGGACGGCGCCTATTCCAAGTGGAACGACGCGGGCATCTACGACGTGGGCGACAGCCTGAAGGAGGCGCTGGAGGCGCGCGGCATCGAGACCATCTACTCCAAGGAGAGCTTCCTGCCCCACGACGCCGATGCCTACACCCGCTCGCGGCGGGTGGCGGAGGAGCTGCTGAAGAAGAACCCGGACGCGCTGCTGGACATCCACCGGGACGCCGTGCCCGCCGAGGAGTACGAGACCGAGGTGGACGGCGAGGACATCAGCAAGGTGCGGCTGTTCGTGGGCCGCAGCAACCAGAACAGCGCCGAAAACAAGGCCTTCGCCCAGCAAATCAAGGCGGAGGCGGATCGGGAGTACCCCGGTCTCATAAAAGACATTTTTATCGGCAGAGGAAACTATAACCAAGAATTATACCCGCACGCACTGCTGATGGAATTCGGCACCCACGAGATCGAAAAGGAGAAAGCCCAGGAGGCCACCGGCTATATCGCCGAGGTGCTCGACAACGTGCTCTACGGCCCCGCCGCAAAGGCTGAGGGCGCGAAGGGCGCCACGGGCAAGGGCGTCGCGAAGGGCATCGGCTGGGTCGTGGGCCTCGGCGCCGTCGCCGCGCTGATCTATGCCCTCGCCGCCACCGGCAGCTTCCGGGGCGCCTGGGAAAAGATGGGGCGTCGGGCAAGCGAGCTGACCGGCGGGCTGATCGGGAAAAGGAAGTGAGGAGCGAAGAGGAGTTTGGAGTTAGGAGTGAGGAGTTGTGGACCAAATCCTCGCGTATTTGATCTGAATGAAGGGGAACCGGATTGCCACGTCGGGCTACGCCCTCCTCGCAATGACGTTGTACAAACTCGAATCCGTAATACGTCATTGCGAGGAGCGAAGCGACGTGGCAATCCGGTTCCCCCATGAATCAAAGAAATCCGTCAGGATTTCCACCTGAACTTCTAGAGTGTGTTTCTAAAGTCGAGGATGTGCAGTTTCGAGGGTATCAGGCTGCATTTCAAGGCGCTTTTCCGAAGGCTTACTGGCATCGAGCGCCCGGAAAACAGTCCAGCGGACTGTTTTCAGCGAGATGGGGCCGGCAGGCCCGTGGATGCAAGTCGAGGAA
>CADBZH010000017.1 GCA_902799045.1 uncultured Eubacteriales bacterium | reverse complement strand
ACGGTGATCTTCGCCTTGCCCTCGGCCAGTGCCGTCAGCTTGCCGTTTCCGTCCACGGCGACCACCTTCGCCTTGCTCGTCTTCCACGTCAGGTTCGACCTCGCCGAGCCCGGCTCCAGCACCGCCGTCAGCGACTGGCTCTGCCCCAGCGTCATCGTCAGGCTCTTGCCCTGCTTGATGCTGATCCCCGTCGGCTTGTACGGATCAACCACCACCACGGTGATCGTCGCCTTCACCTTCTTGTTGTTCGTCGTGACGGTGATCTTCGCCTTGCCTTCGGCCAGTGCCGTCACCAGGCCGCTGCCGTCCACCGCCGCGACCTTCGCCTTGCCGGACTTGTAGCCGGTCACAGAAGCGCCCGCCGCGGTCGCGAACTGCGGCACGAGCCGGATTTTGTCGCCCAGGTTCACGGTGACGGTGCCGTTGCTCTTTTTCCTGTCCAGCACCCGCGTGGGATATTGAAGCTTCGCGATGGCCTTCTGCGGCGTGATCCACGCGCCGCAGACCGAGCACTTCGTGCCGTCCGTCAGGCCCGCCCGTTCATACGTCGCCGCGTAGCCCTTCACAGTCACAGGGGTGTGCGCCTTCTTCGCGATGGTCTGCTGCGCCGTCAGCGTCACGCCACACACGGAGCACTTGCTCCCGTCCGTCAGGCCCGCCTGTGTGCACGTCGCGGCCATGCCCTTCACGGTCACGGGAGTGTGCGCCTTCTTCGCGATGGTCTGCTGGGCTGTCAGCGTCACGCCGCAGACGGAGCACTTGCTGCCGTCAGTAAGCCCTGTGGCGGTACACGTCGCCGCCTTCCCCTTTACGGTCACCGGGGTGTGCGCCGTCTTGGCGATGGTCTGCTGCGCCGTCAGCATCACGCCGCAGACGCTGCACTTCGTCCCGTCCGTCAGGCCGGTCACCGTGCACGTCGCCGCCTTGCCCTTCACGGTCACCGGGGTGTGACCGGTGGCGGGAATAATCTGCTGGGAATTAATTACTTCACCACACACAGAGCAGTGACTTCCTGACGTTTTTCCTGCTGATGTGCAAGTAGCTGCAATAGCTCTGTCTTCGACTATGACATGTGTATGAGCCTGATTGTAGGTCGTTACGATAAACTTGACTCTATCACTATCCTTCGTTGTCCATTCTGGCACACTCGTATTCACTGCGCCTACATAAGCCCAGTATGTACCAGCGCTAAATCTCTTTTTATAATTTGTTGACTTTCCAACCGTATCCGTAGCTATCAAAGTGCCTGATGAGTCACAGATATGCAAATCATAGTAAGTCGTATTCGCCGTTGAATTCCATAAGAACTCGACATCTTCATTTTCAGTTGTCGCTTTCACGACAAGAACAGGTTTTTCGGGATAAGCATATCCATTTTTCACAGTAATACTAACTCGATCACTGTCATTCCATTTCCATTCATCCGCATAGGCATTGACCGCGCCAATATATGCTGTATACGTGCCGGATTTCAGATATGTTTTAAACTGTGTATCAACACCGACACTTTCACTTACAACACTATTCCGCTCAGCATCAAGCAGATGGACGTCATAATGATCTGCGTTTTCAACTCTATCCCACGAGAATACAGTTTCATGTAAGTTGTCAGTCGCAGTTACACATAGCTTCACCTTGCCAGGAATTGCATTATACTCCGATACTCCAAACCATACATGAGAACTATCTGTTGCTTTCCACTCATCAGCATTGGTATTTACTGCTCCAACATAAACATAGTAAACGCCAACAGGAAGTTTTGTTGTGTATGATGTATTCTTCCCTGTGGTATCATCAATTACAACATTCCCTTTAGCATCACGAATATGGATATCATAATATGTGGTATTCTGCGTTGTTTCCCAAGAAACTATCGTTGAATGACGATCATTTGCAGGCGAAACTGATAATGCAGGTTGGCTTGGGTAGAGATTGAAGCCTTCTTTCTTAAATTCGATAGCATTCGGCCACTTTATATACTTGACATTGGGATATTTGCCAACCATGGCACTATAAAAGCTGCTCCATGTCCATGTCTTTTCGCGGACCGCGCCTTCCCAGTTATCAAATGTTGTAAAGCCGCCGCTGCTCTTTGCCACCAAAACGAGGTTATGGCCATAATTGTGAGCCGCGCAGCCGTCTCCGCCCCAATTGGGGCAACTCGGATTGCAGGCCGTTATTCTGATTACCGCCCCGAGTTCAGACGCGCCTATGAAATCCCTGATATGCTCCGCCGTAAGCTTTCTTTCTTCCTGGGAAAGATTGCGAAGCGTGTTGTAACCTGTATTCGCAGATCCAGTAAAGGAGGAGTCAAAGCGCACACCCCAAATAATGTTGTAGATCTTATTGGCATACTCCCAGCACTGTCCATCGCCCGGAGACGCTACAGAGTTTGCGGCTACCTGCTTTCCGTGTACGGTATAGGTATTGAAGGCTTGCGCCATAGCCAAATCAACGGTTATGCTTTCCTCGTCCTCCACAACCTCTTCCGTAACAGATTCAGTCGCATCAGAAGCATCGGATTCTTCATCCTCATATTCCAATTCCAATTCGCCGTCCTCTTCCCCGGCAAACAGGAATTCCTCCACCTCTTCCACTTCCGGCTCGAAGGCATCGGACACCTCGCCGAATTCCGCCCACGCGCCTGTCGCCAGCATCGCACAGGCCACCAGCATCGCCAGCACACTCGCCCAAAACCTCTTCATTCTCCTTCGCTCCTTTACGCATATTTCTACTTTGATTTCCGTCAAAGTTACATTATCACTTCAATTGTACACCACTTCTGGTGTAAAGTCAATACGCCACTTCTGATGTAAGTACACTTTTCATAGAATGATGGAAAGGGTGTTTGCAATGAAGGAGTATTGGGAAATCCTGCGCGACCTGCGGGAGGACAGGGATTTGAAGCAAAGCGCGATCGCCGAAGTGCTCGGCACCACCCAGCAGGTGTATTCACGATATGAAAACGGCATCAACGAAATGCCCATACGGCACCTGCGAACGCTGTGCCGATATTACAGGGTGAGCGCGGATTACGTGCTGGGGTTGGACGACGGGAAAGGTACATCGAAGCCGTGACGCTCAAATGAAAGACGCCGGCCCTTCAACCCGCATATGGGTTGAAGGGCCGGCGCATAATGCTGAACGATTTCTTTTACTGCTCGGCGCTGTAGAGCCGCTGCAGGAAGGCGTCGTCGGCGATGCCGGTGGCCTCCATGCCGTAGGCCTGTTGCGCCTTCTTCACGGCGGACTCGGTCATCGGGCCATAGCCGCCGTCGGCCTTGCCGCTGTAGAAGCCCAGCTCGCGCAGCCGTAGCTGCATGTTCATCACGGCCTCGCCGGTGGAGCTGGTGTTCAGCGTCTCATAGGTGGTCTGGGCGGGAACGGGCGGCTCCACGCCCTCGTACAGCTTCTGCTGGAAGGCGTTGTCGGCGATGCCGGTGACCTCCATGCCGAAGGCCTCCTGGGCGGCCTTGATGGCGTCCTCGGTCATCTGGCCGAAGGAGCCGTCGGCGGTGCCGGACAGGTAGCCCAGGTCGATCAGCCGCTGCTGCAGGGCCTGCACCTCGTCGCTCTTCACGCCGCGCTGCAGCGTGGTGTAGACGATCTCCTGCTCCTGCTCGGGCTCGTCGCTCTCCAGCTGGAACAGGATCTGCTGGGCCACGCCGTCGTTGTAGGTGGTCACCACCAGGTAGAACATCTCCTCGCCGGTGTTGGCGTATTGATAGCGCTTGTACAGCGTCTGGGGCACGTTGGTGTTCAGGGCCACGTTGTAGTTGCCGGCGATCTCCGCGTCCATCAGCTGATAGCCGCGCTCCACGGTGTTGCCGCTCTCGCTGCGCAGGCTGATGTCCACCACGTTCTGGGGCACCACGGTGGCGTCGCCGGTGTAGTCGTTCAGCACCAGCTCGAAGCCCGCGCCGGCCTCGTTGCCCTGCAGCTTGTACTTCGTGGAATACTTGTTGGCAAAGTCGGTCGGGCGCAGGAAGCTCTTCATGGTCTGGGTGAAGCTGACGGTCTCATAGGGCTCGTCGGTGACCTCCACCCGGGCGTTGCCGTCGGCCTTGATCTGGGTGGAGTAGGTGAAGCTCTCGCCGTAGGGCACGATGGCGATCACCTGCGGCCCGGTGGGCGCGGCCTCCTCGGCGGGGGCGGCTTCCTCAACGGGGGCGGCCTCCTCAGTGGACTCTGCCTCCTCAGTGGACGCGGCTTCGTCCTCGGCGGGCGCTCCCTCGGCCTGGCCGTTCTCGTCCTGCAGATTCAGGTATTCCTCGGGCACCTCGGCCTCGGCGGGGTCATACTCCGCCACGTCCTCGGAGGACATCTCCGGCACGGGCGTCGGCTCGGCCTCGACCACGGGCGCTTCCGTGGGCGCTTCGGTAGGTGCTTCCGTGGGCGTCTCGGCGGGCGCTTCGGTAGGTGCTTCCGTGGGCGTCTCGGCGGGCGCTTCGGTGGGCATCTCGACGGGGGCCTCGACCTCCGGGAAGGCCAGGTCCTCGCCGCTGGCGATGGCTTCCGCGCCCTCGGGGGCCTCGGCTTCTTCGCTCTCGTCGCCCTCCGGGAAGATCACGGCCTCCACGTCGCCCGCTTCGGCCTCGTCCTCGCTGCCGTCAAACAGCTCCCAACCGAAGGAGTCCGCCTCGGACGCCTCCGGCGCGGCCTCTTCGACGGGGGCCTCGGTCGCCTCCACGGGGGCTTCGGTCGCCTCCGGCGGCACCGTCACGGCTGTGTCCGGCAGGGCGGTCTCAGTGGGCTTGGCGCCGGCGTACCAGCGGTGGGCGAAGATGCCGGCCACCACGCCGAGGATAAACAGCAGCACGCCGACGATGATGATTCGCCTGCGGTATTGGACACGCATACGGCGCATGCGGGCCCTCATGGCCGCGCTCTGCCTCGTGGATTCTTCTTTCATGGCGCTATACCTCCTGATGGTATCCCATATTCATACGTATCAACATTATAGCCGCCGCGTCACGGCATCGTCAAGCAACAACCGCGGCGCGGCGGCTAAAACTTCTTGATGAAATTGTGACCGAAATGCGGCTCTATACTTAGACGCCGATTTCCTCCTGCGGGTTCAACGCCTCCACGGCGGGAAGATCCGCCAGGGTCTCCATGCCGAAGTGCTGGAGGAACTTGTCGGTGGTGCCGTAGAGGATGGGCCGGCCCAGCGTTTCCCGGCGTCCCTGCTCCTCGATGAAGCCCTTGTTCAGCAGGCTCTGCACCGAGTAATCGCACTTCACGCCGCGCACGGCCTCGATGTCACCCTTGGTGACGGGCTGGCGATAGGCGATGATCGAGAGCGTCTCCAGCACGGCCTGGGAAAGCGGCTGCTTTTGCAGCGGCTGCAAAAACGCCTCGACCTGCCCGGCATACTTCGGGCAGATGGACAAAAACACGGTGTCGCCGCTGCGGTTCAGCTGCAGGCCCCGGTCCTCCAGCGCCAGGTGATCCCCCAGCGCCGCCAGCGCTTCGTTCAGCTCCGAAACCGTCAGGTTCATGGCGTGGGCCAGCGCGTCCGTGCGCACCGGGTCGCCGGAAACAAACAGGATCGCCTCGATGATCGCGGAAAGATTCTCCAAACCTATCACTCTCCCTGGTATGCCGCAGTATTGTATCACAATCCCGCGGTGCAATCAAGCGCGGTCGCTTATCTTAACGCGCGATAGAGCGCCATCGTCTCCTCGACATTCCGCATGCCGCCGGTGGCGTCGGGCTGGCTGAGCGAGCAGGCCGCCGCGGCGATGCCCAGCTCGATGCCCTGGCGAAGCGTCCACCCCTTCCAGGCGGCGTAGAGCACGCCGGAGCAGAAGGCGTCGCCCGCGCCCACGGAGCCCTTGATGTAGCCCTCCGGCAGCTTCAGGCTCGGCGCCTCGGCGTATTCCCCGCGCGCGTCCAGGCCGAAGCCGCCCTCCGGGCTGTGGATCACCGCCCATTCGGCGACGCCCATGTCCCGCAGGGCCCCAAGCGCGGCGCGCACGTTCTCCCGGCGCAGCTTCCCGTCCGCGCCGACCAGCCCGACGCCGGTGACGGCCTGGGCCTCGGCCTCGTTGATGATGCAGTAGTCGGCGTACCTAAGCGCCGGCGCGACCACGCGGCGGCTGCGCTCCCCCGGCTCGGTCACCATGTCCACGGAGGTCTTGATCCCCCGCCGCTTCGCCTCGCACAGCAGCCGCGCCAGCTTCGTGCCATACGCGTCGTCCGGCGCGTCCAGCGCGTCCAGCAGCAGGATGTAGCCGATGTGCAGGAGATCCACGTCCAGGGCGTCAAAGTCGATGTCCGCCTCGCAGAAATCGGCGCTGGCCCCCTTGCAGTAGTAGAACGAGCGCTGCTTGGTCACCTCGTCGGCCATCACCAGCGTGAAGGACGTGGTGCCCGCGCGCACGATCCGCGAGACGTCCACGTTTTCATACGCCCTCAGGCGCGAGAGGATGGCGTCCCCCTGCTCGTCCGCGCCCACGCGGCCCAGGGCCACCAGCGGCAGGGCCGGATCCAGCGCCGCCAGGTCCATCAGGTCGTTGCACATCAGACCCCCGGTGGAGCGCCGGGATTCGCCCAGGATGTACGTCAGCTCCCCCGGCTTCGGAAACCCGCCGATGGGATAGAGGATGTCCAGCACTGTGGTGCCCGCGATGGCAATGCCCTTTTTCAAAGCGATCCGCCTCCTTTTCCCCTCCATTATACACCATTTTTCCGCGAACCGCCACACCCTGACAGATAACAGTGGACGGCGGGCCGCTTTGTGTGCTATAATAGTGGGGTGAGCTTCAAACGCATCAACCCGAAAGGATATTTTTATGGAAACGAAGGAAAACCGCAAGAATCTGGCGATACTGATCGACGCGGAGAACGTGCTGGCCGCCCAGGCGGACCTGATCTTCGAGCACGCCGCATCGCTGGGCCGCATCGCCCGCAAGGAGATCTTCGGCGCGGCCTCGGCCCTGGGCACGTGGGTCGGCCCCGTGCTGAAGTACGCCATCCACCCGAACCTGACCATCAAGGCCAGCAAGGGCAAGAATTCCTCGGACATCGCGCTGGTGATCGGCGCGATGGACCTGCTGGTGGAGGGCGGCATCGACACCGTCATCATCGCCTCCAGCGACAGCGACTTCTCCGCCCTGTCCGTGCGGCTGCGCAACGCCGGCATCGACGTGATCGGCATGGGCATGGAAAAGAGCAACGAGCTGTGGCGCACGGCCTGCTCCGAATTCGTGGTGCTGGAGGCCAAGAAGCCCCAGCCCGCCAGGCAGCCCGCCCGTTCCAGCGCCCGCGCCGCCAAGCCCGCGCCCCAGCCGGAGCCCGCGCCCCAGCCGGAGCCCGCGCCGAAGCCCGTCGGCCGCGCCGCCCGCGCCGCCGCCATGACCCATGAGGAGCGCGTGGCCGTGATCGCCGGGCAGATCGAAAAGCGCCTGAAGGGCCACGACAAGGTGCAGGTGTCGAACCTGTTCCCGTCGCTGAACCAGCTGGCGGAGTATCGCGTGGACAAGCAGGACGCCGGCAAGAAGCCGCTGAACTACCTGACCAGCACCTTCGGCGAACTGTTCCACTTTGAGGAAGCCGCCGACGGCCAGAGCTACGTGAGCCTGGCGGACGCCGCCCCCGTGGCGGACGCCGCCCCCGTTGAGGAAGCACCCGCCGTCGAAGAAGCGCCCGCAATCGAGGAATCCCCCGCAATCGATGAGGCGCCCGTCGTTGAGGAAGCGCCGGCGGAGGCCAAGCCGAAGCGCTCCCGCTCCTCCCGCTCCCGCGGCCGGAAGGCCCGGGCCGAGGCCGAAGCGCCCGCCGAAGCGGCCGAGCCCGCCCCCGTCGAGGAGGAGGTCGTCGTCGTGGACGGCGCGCCCGACCCGACGGCCATCCTGATCGCCGAGGGCATCGAGGCGGACGTGGCGAGCCGGATCACCGAGATCTTCTCCGGCAGCGCCTCCCTGCGCGAGGCCTACAACAAGCTGCGCTCCACCTTCGGCAACACCGCCGGCCGCGACTACTATTACCAGGTGAAGGACATCGCCAGCCGGCAGTAAACAGCCCAAAGGGGGCCGTCTCAAAGTGACTGGAAGAGGTCAATTTGAGGCAGCCCCTTTTTGTTTTCTAGGTAGACGATGATTAATTCGAGCATCGAGGCTGCGAGTGCATTTTTCGGCAGGTGAGTGGACTGTTTTCAGCAAGAACGGGCTGGGAAGCCCCGGAGGTAAATCGAGAAATTTGCAAGAGACAGATGCCGGAAAAGGCGCCGCAGAATCGGTGCAGGAATAAATCAGCGGCTACCTAGCCCTCATTCCCCGAACAGCTGCGTGGAATAATAGCGCTCGGCGGTATCGGGCAGCACGGTCACCACGGTCTTGCCCGGGCCCAGCTTCTTCGCCAGCTTCAGCGCGGCGGCCACGTTGGTGCCGCTGGAGATGCCGCACATCAGGCCCTCCTCCCGGGCCAGGCGGCGGGCAGTCTCGATGGCCTCGGAATCGGTGACCACGTAGATGGCGTCGTAAATGTCCCTGTTCAGGATGTCCGGGATGATGCCGTCGCCGATGCCCATCTGGATGTGGGTGCCGATGGTGCCCCCGGCCAGGATGGCGGCGTTTTCCGGCTCCACGGCCCAGATCTCGATTTCCGGATACTGCGCCTTCAGCACCTCGCCGATGCCGGTGAGGGTGCCGCCGGTGCCGATGCCGCTGCAGAAGCCGTGGATAGGCCGGGCCACCTGGTGCATCAGCTCCAGGGCCGTGTGCTTCTTGTGCGCCAGGGTGTTGTTTGGGTTTTCAAACTGCTGGGGTACGAACACCTTCGGGTTCTTCGCCTTCATCTTCAGCGCGCAGTTCAGGCATTCCTCGATGCACTTGCCGATATCCCCGGCGTCGTGGATCAGCTTCACCTCCGCGCCGTAGTGGCGCACCAGCTTGCGGCGCTCCTCGCTGACGGAATCGGGCATGATGATGATCGTGCGATAGCCCTTCACCGCCCCCACCAGCGCCAGGCCGATGCCCTGGTTGCCGCTGGTCGGCTCCACGATGATGCTGTCCGGGCCGATCAGCCCTTCGCGCTCGGCCTGCTCGATCATGTTCAGCGCCGTGCGCGTCTTGATGGAGCCGCCCACGTTCAGCGCCTCCACCTTCACCAGAACCTCCGCGCTGCCCGGCTCCGGCATGCGGTTCAGGCGCACCATGGGCGTGCCGCCCACCGCCCCGAGGATATTGTCATACACCATTTCCAAGGCCTCCGTGTCTTCAGTCGCACCGAATCATAGAAAAAAACTATATTTCCGCCGTCGGCGCATCGGACTCATTATAGCACCACCGGCCCCGCCATGCAAGGCTTCGATGGCATAAGCAATCATTATATCAAAATAACACAAATACCGTTGAGTGTGTTCGCCAGTTACGATAACATATTCTTGGCAAGGCAAAACGATATGTTATCGCAATGGAAAGAATGAGTAAGCATTTATGAATGTATTCAACATCATCACCCTGTTCGGCGGCCTGGCAATGTTCCTCTACGGCATGCGGCTGATGGGCGACGGCCTGAAGGAGAGCAGCTCCGGCGCGCTGAAGAGCGTGATGGAGAAGGTCACGGGCACGCCCTTCAAGGCCTTTTTGCTGGGCCTGATCATGACAGCGGTGATCCAGTCCTCCACGGCCACCATCGTCATCACCAGCGGCCTGGTGGGCGCGGGCATCATCTCGCTGCACCAGTCGCTGGGCATCATCGTCGGCGCAAACGTGGGCACCACGGTCACGGGCCAGATCATCCGCCTGCTGGACCTGAACGCCTCCGGCGGCGCGTCGTTCCTCCAGTTCTTCAAGCCCTCCACGCTGGCCCCGCTGGCGCTGATCGTGGGCATCATCATCGTAATGAGCGGCAAGCTCAAGAACGGCGACAAGATCGGCCAGATCGTCATCGGCTTCGGCATACTGTTCTCCGGCCTTTTGAACATGACGGACGCGGTGAGCACGCTGTCTGAGAGCGGCATCATCGAAAACCTGTTCTCCCGGCTGGGCGAAAACCCGTTCATCGGCTACCTGATCGGCGCGGGCGTGGCCTTCGTGCTGCAGAGCTCGTCGGCCACCATCGGCATATTGCAGGCCTTCTCCACCTCTGGCCAGTTGACGTTCAACGCCATCTACGCCGTGCTGGTGGGCATCTACCTGGGCGACTGCGTGACCACCGCCATCGTCTGCAACATCGGCGCCAAGCCGGATTCCAAGCGCGTCGGCGTGGTGAACATCCTGTTCAACCTGTCCAAAACCGTGCTGATCCTGGTGGGCGTGAACGTGGCGCACCGGCTGGGCCTGCTGGACGGCCTGTGGAACAGCACCGTCTACTCCGGCGCCATCGCCAACACCAACACCGTGTTCAACCTGTCCTGCGCGGTATTGATGTTCCCGATGCTGGGCGTCTATGAGAAGCTGAGCCGCAAGCTCGTGAAGGACGCGCCGGACGGCGCCGTGGCGGCGCTCCCCGCCGAGCCGCAGGTGCTGGACGCGCTGAACCCCGTGTTCTTTAGCACACCCGCGCTGGCGCTGAACAGCTGCTACAAGGTGCTGATGCAGATGTTCGCCCTGTCCCGCGAAAACGTGAACCGCGCCTTCGACCTGTTGAAGCGCTGGGATGAGGCCCAGCTTCAGGAGGTGCGCACCGTGGAGGACCAGATCGACCACATGGCCGACCGGGTGAGCAACTACCTGGTGCAGCTGTCCGGCCACGTGAACCTGCCGGGACACGTGGAGATCATGGACCACTACTACGCCGCCATCTCGGACTTCGAGCGCCTGGGCGACCACGCGATGAACATCGCCGATTACGCCGAGGAGCTGCACAACGAGAACACGGCCTTCTCCGAGTACGCGCTGAAGGAGCTGCACGTGCTGCGCGGGCTGATCAGCGCCGTGATGAGCTACACCGGCAAGGCCTTTGAAAAGTGCGACGTGAAGGCCGCCCGCCACATCGAGCCGCTGGAGGAAGTGGTGGACGACATGGTGAACGCCCTGAAGCAGAACCACCTGGACCGCCTGCGCGAGCGCAAGTGCTCGGTGCTGGCGGGCACGGAGTTCCTGAACCTGCTCTCGGACATCGAGCGCATCTCCGACATCTGCTCCAACGTGGGCGTGGCCACCATCGCCCGCATGGAGCCCCAGCTGAAGCACGAGATCCACGATTACGTGTCCAGCCTGCACGCCGGCAAGGATGAAAGCTTCAACCGCGAATACCACGCGGCCCACGACCACTACTTCGCCCGGCTGCGCGAGGAGGAGCTGGCGCCATGAACATCCAGATCTTCGGCACAAAAAAGAACAGCGACGCCCGAAAGGCGGAGCGCTGGTTCAAGGAGCGGCGGATCAGGGCCCAGTTCATCGACCTGCTGGACAAGGGCATCAGCAAGGGCGAGCTGAGGAACGTCGCCGCCGCCTGCGGCGGGCTGGACGCGCTGATCGACCCCGATTGCAGGGACCGGGACGCCCTGGCGCTGGTCACCTACCTGGCCCCCTCCCAGAAGGAGGACGCGATCCTCGAGCACCCGCAGGTGCTCCGCCAGCCCATCGTGCGCAACGGAAAGAAGGCCGCCGTGGGATACGCGCCGGACGCCTATGCCGCCTGGCAGCGGGAAGACTGAGAGTGAAGTGTGGAGTGTGGAGCGTGGAGTGTGGAGTGATTAGCGGCTGACGCACATGATTCCCCCTCTGCTCCAATGGATTCACTTGCGCAACAAACAGATCCTTCGCTGCGCTCAGGATGACAAGCAATGCTATACCTGTCATCCTGAGCGCGGCGAAGGATCTGTTTATTGCAGCAAGAATGGGGTTTGGTTCGGCCTGCGGGGGTTGCGAAGTCAGGGCGCTCTTTCACTCCACACTCTAACTCCTCACTCCCCTAGACTCCCATATTCATGTTCATCACCCTGCGCACCTCATCCGAGGCATGCAGGAACGCGCTGGCGACCTTCGGGTCGAAGTGGCTGCCGGAGCCCTCCTCGATGATGGCCATGGCCTTTTCGAAGGGGAAGCCGTCCTTGTAGCTGCGCTTGGAGACCAGCGCGTCGAACACGTCGGCCACGGCCATGATGCGGGCGGACAGCGGGATATCCTCGCCCGACAGGCCGCAGGGATAGCCCCTGCCGTTCCACTTTTCATGGTGGTAGTGGGCCAGGTTCTGCGCCTCCTTCAGGTAGCCGGAATCGTCGCCGGACACCGTGCGCATGGCGTGCTCGATCACCTCCGCGCCGGCGGTGGTGTGCGTCTTCATGATCTCGAATTCCTCGTCGGTCAGCTTGCCGGGCTTGTTCAGGATAGCGTCGGAGACCTGGATCTTGCCGATGTCGTGCAGCGGCGCGGAGTTCACCACGTCGTAGATGAACTCGTCGGTCAGCTGGTCCAGATAGATGCCCTCCGCCTTCATCTGGCGCATGATGATGTCGGTGTAGGCAGCGGTCTTGCGCACGTGGTCGCCGGTGCACTTGTCGCGGCTCTCCACCATGTCGGCCAGCACCAGGATCAGGCCGTTTTGCAGCTTGCTGATGACCTCGTTCTGCTCCTGGGCGTGCTCGATGTACTGCACGGTGTTCTCGGTGGTCTTGACGAAGGAGTGGTACAGGTTTTCGATCTCGTCGCCGGTGCGGATGTCCAGCTGCTTGATGCGCTCGACGGTGTCGGCGCGCGCCTCCTCGCTGTTGTAGGCAAAGCGGCCGGTGGCCACGTCCATGGTGTTGATGGGCAGGATGATGTTGTACTCCGCCAACCAGATCGCCAGCGTCAGCATCAGCAGGAAGAAGCCCAGGAACACGGAGAGCACCCGCGCCAGGAACTGATAGCCGCTGACGGCGATGTGGTCCATGTTGATGTCCACGCAGGCATAGCACTGGCAGACGCCGTTGGAATCATAGATGGGCTTGTAGATGGACAGCAGCCAGCCGTATTCCTCGTTGGAGATGATGGGGTCGATCTCCCCGCCCGCCAGCAGCGTGTCCAGCACCGGCAGGAAGGCGTTGTCAAAGTCGATGACGTCGCCGGGGTCCGCGCCGGTCTCCGCGCTGGTATCCGGGTCGAACACCACGTGGCAGCCGTCCTCCAGGATCTTGTAGACATAGACATACTGGATGTCATCGGAGCTGTGCACCAGCGCGCCCAGGCGCGCCTCGATGCCCAGGTAGCCCTCGGCCTTCTCGCCCAGCTCCAGGAATTCGTCCACGCGATCGGGGTCCACGGCGTCGGCCACCACGCGGACCACGCCGTTGGCCATGTTCACCTGCTCGTCAATGGCGGCGTGGCGGAAGTGGATGAAGCTGATGGTGGTGATGCCGATGGCGATGACGATCATGCCGGCGGCCACCAGAATGATGATCTTCGAGCGCAGGGACAAGCTGCGCGAACGCTTCTCGTCCATCGCGGCCCGGCTCTTTTCCGACAGGGGCGTCTGCTGCCAGCCGGTGAAGAACAGCTTCTTCTTCAGGGACTCCGGCAGCAGGTTGTAGACGAGCGCCACGATCAGCACGGTGATGGTCTTGTCCGCGAGGTCGATCAGCATGTCCGCCGCGAACTGGCTCCAGAACTCATTGAGCGTGCCCGCCTGGTAGATCTGTCGGGCCAGCGGCGTGGAAATACTCTCGCCGAAGCTGAAGCCGTAGAGCGTCCAGGTGAGCACCGAGCCCAGCCCGCCGCCGATCAGCGCGAAGGTGGCGATCACCACCAGCAGCTTCCACGGCTTTCGGAAGTCATAAAAGCCCCGGCCGGCAAACCAGGCGGAGAATACGGCGATCAGCACCGTCAGAGCGGCGTAGTAGACCGTTGAAACATCCGAAAGGCCGTTGAAGAGGTTCGTCAAAAAGCCCACGGCCATGCCGGGCACGTTGCCGCCCAGCGCCGCGGCCAGGGCGCTGCCGATGTTGTCCAAGAACAGCGGCAGCTTCAAGCCCAGCGCCAGCTTCACGCCCAGGATGTTGATCGCCAGACCAATCAAGCTCAGGGCCAGGGCATAGAGCCTGCGGGATTGCCTCACTTTTTGCCTGTCGTTTCCTTGTGCCTGCATATATCAACCTCCGCGCCCCGGCAGGGCACACTGTGATTCCTTCCAATTACACGCTGACCAAAGACAGATGTCCGATGTTATTATCGCAGATATTTCGCGGTTTGTAAAGGACCAATCGGTAGAATTGGCAATAAAATAGGCTCTTCACGGAAACTTGGGGGACTGGCGGAACACAATTTGCGGACGCAGCGTCTACAGACTACGTTATACCAATCCCACAACATTCCGTAAAGAACCATAAAAAAAGCGCCCCTTCACAAGGAAAGGGCGCTGTCTGGCGCTTATTCGCTCACGTAGGGCATCAGCGCGATGGTACGGGCGCGCTTGATGGCCGTGGAGAGCTGGCGCTGGTGCTTGGCGCAGGTGCCGGTCATGCGGCGGGGCAGAATCTTGCCGCGCTCGCTGGTGAAACGGCGAAGCCGAGCGACATCCTTGTAATCGATGTGCTGAATCTTATCTACGCAGAAAGCACAGACCTTCCGGCGCGGCTTGCGGCCACGGGGACGGCGAATGCGTTCGCCTCTCTCTTCAGACATGGTTTTGTTCCTCCTTTTTGGATATAAGGGCGCGTCACGGGGCGCTCCCAAAGAAGAATACCGATTTGAACACCGGTGATTGGCCCGGTTAGCGCAATGCCGGAGGCATTTCGCGGGTCGGCGGGTCCCGAAGGGTCACACGCCGACAACCGGATTTCCTGGCCCGGTTAGCGCAATGCCGGAGGCATTTCGCGGGTCGGCGGGTCCCGAAGGGTCACACGCCGACAACCGGATCAGAAAGGCAGCTCGTCGTCGTCGACCTCGGTGAAATCATTCGCCGAGGGGGTCGGCACGGCGGGCGGCGGGGTGGGGCCGTTGTCACGGGGACGGGCGGCTCCGCCGGCTTCCTCGCTGCGGCTGCCGACAGCTTCGATGTTGTCGGCGATGATCTCGGTCACATAGCGCTTGGATCCGTCCTGCGCATCATAGGAACGGGTCTGGATGCTGCCCTCCACGGCCACCTTCCTGCCCTTGGACAGGTAGCGGTTGCAGAAATCAGCGGTCTGGCGCCAGGCGACCACGGTCAGGAAATCCGCCTCGCGTACGCCCTGCGCGTTGGCAAAGCGGCGCTGCACGGCAATGCGGAACGTCGACTGGGAAATTCCGCTCTGCGTGGTGCGGGCTTCCGGATCATTGGCGAGGTTGCCGATCAGGATGACTTTGTTCATACATCACACCATCCTTTGTGTGGACAGGCTGTTATTCGGCCTCCGATTCGGGCTTCTCGTCGTCGACGGGAGCGGCCTCAACGGGCGCCTCAGCAGCGGGAGCCTCGGCCACGGGCGCGGCCTCGGCATTCGCGGCCTCGCGGGGCGCGTAGGGCTTCAGCGGCTCGCGCTTGGCGGGCAACTCGCCCTCGTAGCGCACGGTCAGATACCGCAGCACGCTGTCGGAAATCTGCATTACATCAGCACATAGTAGCCCTCGGTCTTGTACTGGATGGCGTAGGCCAGGCGGCGCTTGCCCCACTCGTCAACGCGATCCACTTCACCGCCGTTCTTCTTCACCAGGTCGGAAAAGCGGTTGATCAGCTCGGTCCGCGCGCTGTCCTCCAGCGTCGGATCAATAACGTACATGACTTCATACTGGTTCATGTTTTCTTTTCACCTCCTTGTGGACTTCGGCCACGGCCGGTTAACCGTGGCAAGGATGCGCCAACCATTATTATACAGCATAACGCCCCCCGAGACAAGGGGGCGTTTTTGATAAATTTGTGGAAATTCGGAAGGGGAATCGCCGCTTCCCGCCCGCGCACGGGCGGCTTCCCCCGCCGCGGCAATCCGCGGCTTTTTGTAGGGGCGGCGCATCGGCGCGCGATTCCCTTCACACAGGCAGGGCATTGGCGCAGGCGCCCGCTGTCCATGCCTCCTCGTTCTTCATCCCTGCACCCCATCGCAATACGCTTCGATCGCCTTCGCGGCGAAGGCGGCGGTTCCCTCCCCGCCGCGGGCGTCGATGTTCTCGGTGAAGCGGCCGCCCCCGCCGTACAGAGCGCCCAGTCCGCGCAGGATCTCAGGCGTACAGGTGTAAAAGTGCGCGGTGATGTAGGCCTGCAGCCTCGCCACCGTCTCCTGCGCCTCCGGCGCGTCCGCGGGGCCGCCCTTCAACTCGGCAAAGCCCGCGAGGAGGTCCATCAGGCCCTCGCCCAGCGCCAGCTCCTCGTTCCGGCCGCGACCCTCGCGCCGCTGTTCATATTCCCGATAGGCCGGCGTGTCGCCCCAGCTCTTCTTCGCCTCGGCGACGTACGCGTCGATCTTCGTCATGTCAAAAGCATCAAATGTCAAGTGATTCACTCCCCTCAAAAGTATCCCCTGCGCCAGCAGGATCAGGTTGTCCAGGTGCTCCCGGCGCAGCCGCAAAAGCCCGATCTGCTGCTCCAGCGCCTTGTTCCGGTCGAAGGACGGGCTCTCCAGTATGCCGCGAATGTCCTTCAGCGGGAACTGCAGCTCCCGAAACAGCAGGATCAGCTGCAGGCGCTCCAGCGACGCCTCGTCATAGAGCCGGTAGCCCGCCTCCGACACCGCCGCGGGCTTCAGCAGCCCGATCCGGTCGTAGTGATGCAGCGCCCGGACGCTCACGCCCGTCAGCGCGCTCACCTCGTGGACCGTCCTCATCGGAATCCCTCCTTTCACGGGGAGTATACACCATGACGTAACGTCAGGGTCAATACCCTTTTTTCACCATTTTTCGCTTCACTCCTCCACCCGCCGCAAAAACCGCAGGCCCTCCGCCTCTCCCACCAGCATGCGATGCAGGTCGCCGATGAAATCGCCCATGGCATCGGTGGCCTGGTAGAGGGAGCGGTCGGTGGTGAACACGCGGCCCTCGCGCACGGCGCGGAAGTCGGCAAACAGCGAGCTCTTCTGAAGCAGATCGTCGAGGGCGTTCAGCGGCGCGTCGATGGAGCCGTTGTAGATGAGGAAGTCGGCGTCCACGGCGGCGGCGTAAAAATCCTCCATGCTGACGGACACCGACGAGCGCGCGCCCGCGTCCGCCAGCGCGTCGCCCAGGGCATAGCGCCCGCCGGCCAGCGCGATCATGACGGCCAGGTAATCCTCCGGGCCGCGCACCACCACGCCGCCGTCGCTGGCGACGTAGAAGAACGCCACGGTCTTTTCGGTGTTGGCAAACCCCGCCAAATCGTCCAGCACCGCCGCCTGGCCGTCGAAGAAGGCCTCGGCCTCCGCCTCCCGGCCCAACAGCGCGCCCCAGAGCTTTACCCACTCGGTGCGCCCCAGCGGATGCGCCTCATAGCTGGAGCGCTCCACGAACACGGGAATGCCCAGCGACTCCAGCATCTCCCGCGCCTTCGGCGTGTGCAGGATCATCGTCGATTCGATCGCCAGGTCGCAGCCCTCGCCCAGCAGCAGCTCATAGTCCGGCTCGCTGTACTTGCCGGCATACGCCATGTCGCCCCGTGCCATCGCCGCGGCGGCGTTTTCCACATACCAGCCCGCTTCCCGGGTGCCGGAAAAGCGCACGACGTCCAGCGCGTCCAGCGCGTCGAACAGTGCCATCGTCGCCGTCGCCGCCATGTAGACCCGCGAAAGCGGCATCCGCAGCACGCGAATATCCGCGTCCAAGCCCTGCGGCACCTCCGCCCCCTCGGGCACCGCCAGGAAGCGGCTGCCGTCCGAGGTCGTCGCCAGCCGGTAGCCGCCCTCGTAGCGGTCCACAGCGAACTCCCGCGCGTAGCGCAGCGGCAGCTCCGACTGCCACACCAGCCCCGGCAGCTCGCGCTCCCGCTCGGACACGCGCACGGCCGGGGCCGCTTCGGGCGCCTCCGCCGCCGCTTCCTCCGGCGCCTCCGCGCCCATGTAGATGTGAAGGGTGTATGTCACGTCGTGAGGCTGGGACATGGCCGTGGTGGTGCCGATCACCGTGAAATCCGCGTTCAGCGGCGCGGGCACCTCGAAGACGGACGTGTCCCCGTCGCGCGTCGCCAGATACTCCACGCCGTCCGCCATCGCCCGGGGATAGTTCGGGCTGGAGAACACCAGCGTCGCGATCGCTTCCCCGCCCCGCACCGTCACCTTCGGACACTGGATCGTCACCTTGCCGCTGCCGCCGGAAAACGTGAAGCCGTCCGGCGCGTATTCGCCGTCGGAAAGCCCTTCCACAAGGGACGCTTCCTCCGCCAGGGCCGCACCCCTCGCAGGGGTCGCACCCCTCGCAGGGGTCGCACCCCTCGCAGGGGTCGCACCCCTCGCTGGGGTCGCACCCCTCGCAGGGGTCGCGCCCAGCAGCGTCAGCGTCAGGATCAGGCAGATCAGTCGGGTCATTTTGCGCATGGTCGTTCCTCCGTCATCGTTCGTTTTCTGGCGCATCGCGAAAAGCTGTGGGATGAAAGCAGGCAATCCCGGGGGTTCTCTTTCCATGCTGCCAGTCAGCGGGACATACAGGTCCTTCGCTTCGCGCAGGATCTGTTTGCAGCGTCAACAGGCAACGTTATGCCCAGTTCCTCGGGTTTCCGTGAAGCGCCCATTCCCCACTTCATTATATCGAAGCGGCGGGCAAAGTCAATCCGCCCGGCACGGCAAAACCCCCGGTTTCGAAGAACCGGGGGCCACAATAGGGGGGGATATCGTTCAGGCCAGCGGGGATCAGTATTCCTTCTCCTCCAGGGTGACCTCAACCTCCAGGGTGGTATAGCCGCCGCCGACGGTCAGCGTGCCGTTGTCGGCATAGTTGCCATAGCCGTTGTTGTTGCCATAGTAGTTGCCGTAGCCGCCGAAGGGGAAGCCGAAGCTGTAGCCGAAGGGGTTGTTGTAGTAGCTGTCATAGCCGTTGTTGTTGTTGCTCACGATGCCGGCGTTGTTGTAGCGCACGATGCTCAGCGTGATGGTGTCGCCGGGCTTGTAGGTGTCCAGCAGGGTGGTCAGCTCGCGGCGGCTGGTGACGCGCTCGCCGTTCACGGCGGTGATGAAGTCATACTGCTTCAGACCGGCCGCCTCGGCGGGGCCGCCCTGGTTCACGGCCATGATGCACACGCTGGCGGGGGCATAGTCGTTCATCGGCTCGTCGGGGCCCTCCTGGTCCATGACATTAATGCCGATCTGCGGGCGGATGACCTTGCCGTTCTCCATCAGCTGCTGGGCGATCGGATAGGCCGTCTCGATCGGGATGGCGAAGCCCAGGCCCTCATAGCTGCCGGTGGAATAGTAGCTGCCGCCGTACTTCAGCGTGTTGATGCCGATCAGGTTGCCCTGGTAGTCGAACAGGCCGCCGCCGGAGTTGCCGCTGGAGATGGGCGCGTCATGCTGGATGTAGTTCACGTTGCGGGTAGTGTTCCTGCCGGAGACGCTGCTGCGCTCCAGCGCGGAGATGATGCCGCGGGTGACGGTGTTCGCCAGGATCTCGCCGCCGGGATTGCCGATGGCGATGACGGTGCTGCCCACGGGCAGCGTGGCGGAAGCGCCGATGGTGACGGGCACGAGGGTGTCCGCGCCCTGCTCCACCTTCAACACGGCCAGGTCCATCGCGGAATCCGCGCCGGCCAGCGTGGCGTCCACCTTGTCGCCGTTCGGCATCAGCACCTGGAAGGCGCTGCCATCCTCGATGACGTGGTTGTTCGTCAGCACGTAGCCGCCCTCGGCGATCACCACGCCGCTGCCCTGGGCCACGGGCGTGTTCTGCACGCCGGTGCTGCGGCTCCAGCCCTCGGTGCTGGTGATGATGCCCACCACGGAATTGGCGTTCTTCTGGGCCACGTAGATGGCGGGGCTGGTGTCCTCGGTGGGCGCGGCCACCTCCACCTGGGTGCTCTCGGCCACGGCCGCGGTGCGCCCGTTCGTCAGGATCAGCGCGCCGCCCACCGCCAGCGCAAATACCAGCGCCAGCGTCGTCACCAGCGCCAGGCCGCGATTGGCGCGGACGCGGCGACGGTTGTTCTTCTTCATATTCGTCTTCATATCTATCTGCTCCTCTCAAAGTATTATTGCCATTGGGGCGTTCGGGATTCCTTCCCGATCGCTGGCAATATTATATGATCAGGAAAGATCAAAGTCAATAAACAAACATTACATGATTTGTGAACGAATTGAAAACCCTTCCGGCTCGCCTGGTCGAGATATGAGAAATGGGGACGGTTCCTCATCTCACATATAGAATGAGATAAGGAACCGTCCCCATTTCTCATTGGATGCGATTCCGGCTCATGCGTTTGCCTTCCTGCCCGCCTTGTTCAGCAGAAAGCCCAGGCCCGCGCCGACAGCGCCGCCGGCGATGTGGGCCATGTAGGACACGTTGCCTGGCACGGTGATGGCCTGCCAGACCTGCTGGCCGATGTAGAGGATCGCCACCAGTATGAACGTGACGGGGATCGCGCCGCCCTCCGCGCGGGTGATGGAGGCCAGCAGGATCATCGCGAACACGATGCCGCTGGCGCCCAGCAGCATGGTGTGCGGGAAGAACACGAAGTTGATCACGCCGGTCAGCAGGGCCGCCGCCAGCATCACCAGGATCAGGTTCACCGCGCCGTACTTTTCCTCCAGCATCGGCCCGAGGAGCAGGATGTACATCATGTTGTTCAGGAGGTGGTTCCAGTCGGCGTGGCCGAACACGTGGCACACCATCCTCAGCCAGGTCAGCGGGTCCGTCAGCGGCGCGCGATACACGCTGAACACCGCGCGATTGCTGGCCCCGCCGGTGATCTGGTTCAGCACCATCGCCAGCAGGCAGACGCCCGCGAAGCCCAGCACCGCCGGGGAATTGAACGCCAGGCGCAGACCGCGGCGGGAGGTGGATGTATTCATGGCAAGGTTCCTTTCGTCTGTCGTTCAGGGGATCACCGCCGGATCTCCCTCAGCGCGATTCCCTCGCGCCGGGCGATCTCCGCCAGGTCGTCGAACTCCATCTTGCAGCGGTCGACGCCGTAGCCGCGGGAGCGCTTCGCCCGCACGGGGCCGAAATTGGTTTCGACGGTGACGGCCTCGCGATCGAGGGTATAGCGGCACGCCGACTGACAGCGCACGCCGATCGTCGTGGTGTGCTTCAGCATCCGCGCGGCGAACTCCCCTTCCCGGTCGGCGGCGCACAGGCAGGCCAGCAGCGTGCCGGGGCGGCCCTTCTTCATCTGGATGGCCTCCGTCCACACGTCCAGCGCCCCGGCCTCGCGCAGCGCGTCCGCCGCGAAGGCGATCTCCTCGCCGGTCATGTCGTCCAGGTTGCAGCGCAGCTCGCATACGGCGTCCCCGCCGCCCGCC
Source organism: uncultured Eubacteriales bacterium (assembly GCA_902799045.1). GTDB lineage: Bacteria > Bacillota > Clostridia > Christensenellales > Aristaeellaceae > UBA2862. The sequence goes on along the minus strand of CADBZH010000017.1, from coordinate 63,801 downwards.
GCCTCGCCCAGCATCGCCCGCACGCAGTTGGCCCATTCAAAGTCCTTGGTGCCCATGCCATAGCCCGTCCGCTCGACGGCCATAGTCGGCATCGGCCCGAAGGCGTCGGCAAAGTGCTTCAGCAGCGCCGCGCCGGTGGGGGTGCAGAGCTCGCCGCGGATCGCGCCGCCATAGATCGGCACGCCCTTCAGGATGTAGGCCGTGGCGGGCGCCGGCACCGGCAGCACGCCGTGGGCGCAGCGCACCTGGCCGCTGCCCACGTGGATCGGCGAGACCACCACGCGCTCCGGCGCGAGGCGCTCCATCAGCGCGCAGACGCCCACCACGTCGGCCACGGCGTCCAGCGTGCCCACCTCGTGGAAGTGGATCTGCTCCACGCTCTGGCCGTGGGCGGCGGATTCCGCCTCGGCGATCAACGCGTACACGGCGTTCGCGTCCGCCTTCACCTTCTCCGACACCGGCAGGCCGTCGATGATGGCGCGGATGTCCGACAGGTGGGCGTGATGATGAGTGTGGAGTTCAGAGTGCTCGTGGTCGTGATGGTCGTGGGAATGCTCATGGTCATGGTCATGATGGTGGTCATGATCGTGATGATGATCGTGGGGGTGCTCATGGTCGTGGTCGTGATGGTCGTGGTCGTGCACGTCGTGGGAGTATTCCTCCTCGCCGTCCACGGTCACAGCCATGTGGGTGCCGCGGATGCCGCACTTCTCATCTGCCCGGCGCTCAAAGCGCACGCCCGGCAGGCCCAGGCCGTTCATGGCGCGAACAAAATCCTCCGGCGCGTCGATCAGCTCCGACAGCGCCGCCATCAGCATGTCCCCCGCCGCGCCCATGTTGCATTCAATGTACAGCGTCTTCATTCGTCAAGCCCCTTCATCAGATTGATTCGATTGGCCAGAAATCCCGCGCCGAAGCCGTTGTCGATGTTCACGACGGAGAGGCCGCTGGCGCAGGCATTCAGCATGGAAAGCAGCGCGGAGAGCCCGCCGAAGTTGGCCCCGTAGCCCACGGAGGTGGGCACGGCGATCACCGGGCAGTCCACCAGCCCGCCGATCACGCTGGCCAGGGCGCCCTCCATGCCGGCCACGGCCACCACCGCCCGGGCCGATTGCAGCTCGTCCATGTGGGAGAGCAGCCGATGCAGCCCCGCCACGCCCACGTCGTAGAGGCGCGTGACCCGGCTGCCCAGCGTCTCGGCGGTCAGCGCCGCCTCCTCGCACACGGGCAGGTCGCTGGTGCCGCCGGAGGCCACCACCACGCTGCCGCGCAGCGTTCGCTCCTCGCGATGGGCCACTCCCACGCGGCTCACCGCGTCGTAGAACAGCGGCGCGACCCGCTCCACCACCCCGGCCTTTTCCGCGTCCATCCGGGTGATGAGGATGTTCCTCGCGCCCGCCGCCGCCAGGCGCTCGACGATGCCCGCGATCTGCCCGCCGGTCTTGCCCGCGCCGTAGATCACCTCGCCGGTGCCGTTGCGCAAGGCGCGGTGGTGGTCGATCTTGGCGTAGCCGATGTCCTCATAGGGGGCCTGGGCGAACAGGCCCAGCGCCGCCTCCGGGGTCATCATCCCGGCCTGCACCGCCCGGAGGGCCTGCAGCATTTGCTCGCGTTCCATGGCTATCTCTCCTTCAAGTCCAGCATCACCACGTCAAACCACGGCGCCAGCGCCCCGCGGATGGCGTCCCGGCGCTCGACGGCCCGCTCCATCTGGCCGGCGGGCAGCTGCAGCCGGGCGGCGTCGTGGAACAGGCGCACGCGGAAATCGGTGAAGCCCAGGGCAAACAGCGCCGCCTCCGCGCCCTCGACCCGCTGAAGCAGCTCCGTGGTGATGGGCGTCCCCGTGGGGACGCGGGTGGCGAGGCAGGCATAGGCGGGCTTGTCCCAGGTGAACAGCCCCGCCTCCCGGGAAAAGCGCCGCACGTCGGCCTTGGCGATGCCGCACAGCCGCAGCGGCGAGAGCACCGAGAGCTCCTCCAGCGCCCGCATGCCGGGGCGGTCGCCCGCGTCGTCAGAGGCGTTGGTGCCGTCGATGACGACCTCGCAGCCCGCCTCCGCCGCGGCCCGCAGCAGCGGGGTGAAGATGGCCCGCTTGCAGTGGTAACAGCGGTCGGCGGGATTGGCGCGCACCGCCTCCACCGACAGCACGTCCAGCGGCACGAACGTCAGCGCCGCGTGCAGCTGATCCGCCAGGCAGCGGGCGTCCTCCCGCTCGAATGCCGGCTGGAACGCCGACTGGGCGTAGAAGGCGCGCACGTCGCAGCCGCAGGCCTTCGCCGCATAGAGCAGGTAGGCGCTGTCCACCCCGCCGGAGAAGGCCAGCGCGAGGCGGGGATGCGCCTCAAAAAACGCCCGCAGGGACGTCGGGACCGCGTTGTGCTCCCCCATGCCTCCGCCTCCCTTCGATTTACCGTAATATCATATCACAACGGAAGGATTTGTGCAACATCCACGAAGCCCCCGCAGGGCGACATCGTTTACTCTTCGTTGGTGCAAAAGACCTCATCCGACCCGCTTCGCGGGCCACCTACCGGGGGCTTACCAGCCCGTTCTCACTGAAAACAGTCCACTGGACTGTTTTCCGAGCGCTCGAACCCCCACCCGGGGAAGGCTTTTGGAAAGTGCAGCACCTCGCCTCCCCTGTGAAAGGGGAGGCCTGACAACCCCTCCGGCGCTTCGCGCCACCTCCCCTTACACAGGGGAGGCGCGGCGCCGCGCTTTCCCCCGAAAACCGCTGCGCCCAGGCTGACAGCAGATCGATGCTGTCAGCCTGGGCGCAGCGAAGGCGCTTTCAGAATCGTTCGGCGTCAGCCCGCCACGTTCAGCGTCACGGGCACGCGGCTGGTGAGCTGCATCTCGCCGTTGTCGTCGTAGACGGTGGTGACGGCCACGGCCTCGTAGGTGCCGGGCTCCAGCTTCCTGTCGAGGGTCACGCTGTCGATCACCTCGCCGGGCTTCAGCGCCTCGGAGGTGTAGATCGCCTCGCCGTCCAGCACCAGGCTCAGCGTGGCGGCGTTGCCGGAGAGATCGCTGTTGGCGTACTGCCAGGTGGCGGTCACGCCGTCCGCGGCCACCTCGATGGCGTTGTTCACGGCGGTGGCAATGTGGGCCTCGCCGGCGGCGGGATCGCGCTGCACGCGATAGGCCTCCAGCTCGGCGACGTTCTGCTCATATTCCGTGCGGGCCGCTTCCAGCTCCTGGCTCATGGCCTGGGCTTCGCCCTCGGCCGCGGCCAGCTGCGTCTGCAGCTCGCCCAGCTGGGCGGCGTCGGTCTCGGCCTGGGCGTCCAGCTCGCCGATCTGCTGATTCAGCGCGTCGATGGTGTCCAGCTTCTCCTGAAGCTCGCCGGAGAGCTGCTCCACCTGCTGCTCGGAAACCTCCAGGCGCGCCTGCACCTCCGCCAGGTCCTCCACCGCGTCGGCGACTTCCGCCGGCAGCGCTTCGCTCAGCGTCTGCTCGATGGCCGTCAGGGCCTCGGCCTGCGCCTCGGGGGTCAGGGTCTCGTCGGCCAGGATGGCGTCCACGTCCGCGCGGGTCTGCTCCAGGTCGATCGCCGTCGCGGCTTCCGGCGCGTTTTCAGTGGACTGCAGCACCTCCAGGGCGTTGATGGCGTCCAGGACGCCCGCCTGCGCCAGCATCAGCGAGCTGGGAGCCTGAATCGTCTCCCCGTGCCCGGCCTCGGTCTCCGGCTCCGCGCCGGTCTCCGTTCCGCTCTGGTCGGCGGCTTCCGCGCCGTTGTCCTCGGTGGTCTCCGCTCCGCTCTGGTCGGCGGCTTCCGCGCCGTTGTCCTCGGTAGTCTCCGCTCCGCTCTGGGCGGCGACCTCCGTGCCGTTGTCCTCGGTGGTCTCCGCTCCGCTCTGGTCGGCGGCTTCCGCGCCGTTGTCTTCGGTGGTCTCCGCTCCGCTCTGGGCGGCGACCTCCGTGCCGTCCTCTTCGACAGGCTCCGTCCCGTCCCCTTCGGCGGGGGCGGCAGCCTGGGCCGCGCTCATGGTCTCGATAGCCTCGTCCCGCTCGGCCACGGCGCCCTCGAGCTGGGCGATGGTCTCGTCCTTCTCGGTGGCAGCGGCCTCCAGCTCGGTGATGCGGCCCTGGGCCTCCTCGGCGGCGGCCTCCAGCTCGGTCACCCGCGCGTTGGCCTCGTCCAGGTCGCTCTGCAGCTGGGTGGCGTTCGCGTTGGCCACATCCAGGTCACTCTGCAGCTGGGTGGCGTTCGCGTTGGCCACATCCAGGTCACTCTGCAGCTGGGTGGCGTTCGCGTTGGCCACATCCAGGTCGCTCTGCAGCTGGGTGGCGTTCGCGTTGGCCTCGTCCAGGTCGCTCTGCAGTTGGGTCGCGTTGGCGTTCGCTTCGTCCAGCTGAGCGCTCACGTCCGCGTAATCGGACTGCGCGGCTTCGAGATCCGCCTTCGTGGCGTCCAGGTCGGCCTGGGTGGAATCGAGGCTGGCCTTCAGCGTCGCGGAATTCTCCTGCTCCTCGGTCAGCTGGGCCATGGTGTTGGAGAGGGATTCCTTGCTGGCGTTCAGCTTGTTGTTGAACAGCAGTATGGCGACGATGGCGAGCACCAACAGCACCAGCAGCACGATCTGCCAGACTTTGCTTTTGGAATTCATATGACGGCCTCCCTGTGTTTACACGTATCTATATTATATTATAGCATGAAACCCCGCGGATGAACAGCCCTCGCGAGAACTTTTTCAGGTTTTTTCGTCGATGATCGCGCCGCCGAGGCACACCTGGCCCTGATAGAACACCGCCGACTGCCCCGGCGTGACGGCGCGCTGGGCCACCGGGAATTCCATGAAGGCCCGACCCTGCGACAGCGTAAGCCGGCAATCCTGCAGCGGCTGGCGATGGCGCAGGCGCGCCTGGCATTCGATCGTGCCACCCTCGCCCACCGGCGCGCGGCCGGAGAGCCAGGTCAGGTCGCTGCCCACGGCCTCGTGGGTGTAAAGCAGCGCCTCGTCCTCGCCCTGGTGCACCACCAGCACGTTGTTCTTCAAATCCTTGCGCACCACGAACCAGCGCTGGCCGTTGCCGCCGCCGCCGATGCCCAGGCCCCGGCGCTGGCCGAGCGTGTAGTACATCAGCCCGTCGTGGCGGCCCACCACGCGCCCGGAGGTGTCGACCATGTCCCCCGGCATGGCGGGCAGATAATTGGACAGAAACTGCTTGAAGTTGCGCTCGCCGATGAAGCACACGCCGGTGGAATCCTTCTTCTCGCTGACGGGCAGGCCCGCCTCCCGGGCGATTTGGCGCACCTCGCTCTTGAGCAGCCCGCCCACCGGGAAGCACGCCTTCGACAGCGCGCGCTGGTCAATCATGTAGAGGAAGTAGGTCTGGTCCTTGTTCTCGTCCGCCGCCCGAAGCAGCCGGTATTCCCCGTTTGCGCAATCGACGTTCGCGAAGTGGCCCGTCACCAGCTTCTCGGCCCCCAGTTGCTCGGCGAAGTCCAAAAACACGTTGAACTTGATCTCCCGGTTGCACAGCACGTCCGGGTTCGGCGTGCGCCCCTTCCGATATTCCTCCAGGAAGTGGGTGAACACCCGGTCCATGTACTGCTTGGCGAAGTTCACCGAGTAATAGGGAATGTCCAGCTTTTCGCACACGGCGCGGGCGTCGGCCCAATCGGCCTCGCTGGTGCAGACGCCGCTCTCGTCCTTCTCCTCCCAGTTCTTCATGAACACGCCGATCACCTCGTGACCGGCCCGCTTCATCATCAGCGCCGCCACCGAGCTGTCCACGCCGCCGGACATGCCTACCACTACCCGCATGATACCCTCCATAAAGCCGAATTGCCGCTTGCGCGGCAATTCGGAGCGTCGCGTTGATTTACGAGACCAGCACCTCGGTCTCCAGGCCGTCGTCATCGCCGGTCTCCGGCTCGACCAGCACGGTCTTCTGCTGCATGCCGATGATCTTCCAGCTGCCGCCGACCTTCACCAGCGTCACGTCATAGCGGCCGCCCTGCCAGCGGGGGATGCGCTCGGACACCTCGCTGCGCCGGCTGGAGATGACGCTGCCGGAGATGGACGGCACGCGCTCCACCACGGTGCAGTTGGCATAGCTGTCCCAGGGCCAGGCCCACAGCTTTTCGATGGTCAGCTCGTAATCGAAGCCGGTGATGCTGTAGTCCGAATAGGCGCTCATGCCGTTCAGCGCGCCCTCCAGCGCCTCGTCGGCGATCAGGAAGTCGGCGTGGAAATACTTGTTCAATTCCTCGGCCTGCTGGCGCGTGAGGATCACGTCCACGCGCTTCTCCATGCCGTCGTTCAGCACCACATAGATGTTCGCGCCGTTCAGGGCCATGAAGAAGCCGCACAGCAGCATGCCCGCCAGCACGCAGATCAATATCATGCGTCCGGCGACGAACCAGGTCAATCGGCGTACATATTGCACAGTTATCTCTCCATATCAGTGTCAGTTTTCTTCCAGGATCGCCTGCAGCTGGCGGATCATCTGCTCGTCGGTCAGGCGGAACTTGAACACCACGCGGCGGGAGGCGTCCATGTCCTCGTTGCCGTTCGCGTCCAGCACCGGGTCGCTGAAGGAGCGGCCGTTCGCCGTGGCGACGACGCGCAGCTGGCGCTTCTGCTCGGCGGTGATGCCGCGATAGTCGTCGTCCAGCACGTAGGCGGCCACCGCCAGGGCGCGCTGCTGGGAAAGCTCCAGGTTGTCGATGTAGCTGCCGGTGGAATCGGTGTGGCCCTCGATGATGATCTCGGCCACGTAGCCCCGATATTCCTCGGAGAACAACACGTTCAGGTAGACCGGCAGGAACCGGTCGATGAAGCGCTCGCCGCGCTCGGACAGGTCGTACCGGCCCAGCTCGAACAGCACGTCCGATTCCAGGGCGATGGAGCCGTTGGTCGGGTCCACCTGGGCGGAGATGGCGGCCTCCCGCAGGGCCGTGGAGAGCGAGGTGATGATGCGCGTGCGCATGCCCACCAGCGCCTCCAGCTGGCGCTGCTGGTTATCCAGCGCCGCCTGCTGGGCGTCGATCTGGCTCTGCTGGTCGCCCAGCTGGATGCTCAGCGCGTCCAGCTGCTCCTGCTGGGCGGCGATCTCGTCCTCCTTTTCCTCCAGCAGCGACTGGGCCGCGTTCAGCTCGTCCTGCTGGGCGGTGAGCACGCTCTGGGCGTCCTCCAGGTCGGCCTGGGCCGCGTTCAGCCGGATCTGCTGCACCACCATCTGGGCCTCGGCCTCGCTCAGCTTCGTCCGCTCCTCCTCCAGGCTGGCGTTGGCCTGGTCCAGGTCGAACTGCTGGCGGGCGATCTCCGCCATGTTAATCTCATACATATCGAAATACTGATACATGATGTAGAACATGATCAGTATGAAGATCAGCAAAAGCGCGCTCATCAGGTCCGAAAAGCTCAGCCACTGCGTGCCGTTGTTGCCCGCGCGGCGATGGGACACGCGCTGTCGGGTGTTTCGCATAGGCAATTCCTTTCCACAAGGGTAAACCAATCACAAACCTGCCGGGGCATCGGGGGCGGCAGTGGCGGGGGAGCTGGCTCCCCCGTCCACATCATCCTCGGTAGATCCGGTCCGCCGTGTCCTCCAGCGCCCGCTGGGCCTGCACCATGGCGTCGGTGAGGCGGTCCACCTGGTCGAGGAAGCGGTTGTTAGCATCGCTCACCGCGTCGGGCAGGCCGTTCAGCGAGCGGGAGATGCTGCTGGCGAGGTAGTCCACCCGCTGGGTGAACTGATTCACATAGTCGCGATAGGCGTCCATGGTGCTGTTGAACTCGTCCTGAAGGGCCTTGCTGGCCTGCATGTGCACCTTCTCGATGCTGCCGGCGGAGCCGCGCAGATCGCCGGCGGCCTTCTGCATGGCGTCGCTGACGCGGGTGAGCTCGGCCTGCATGGCGCTGACGGTCTTGAGGTAGTTGTTCTGCTGGCGGGAGACCAGCTCCATCTGCTCCACGGTCCCGGCCACGCGCATATAGGCGTCGTCGGCCTGCCTGCGGGCGTCCTCCAGCTGCTGGGCATAGCCCGCCAGGCCGGTCAGGATCTCGCGGCTCATCTTTTGCAGCGCCTGCAGGTCCTCCACGGCGTCCTTCGCGCCGCCCAGGCTGGCCCGCACCAGCACGCAGTTCTCCTGCTGGAGGCGGCTGGTCTCCTCCAGCACCTCGCCGAAGCGCTTCAGCTTGTCGCGCATGGTCTCGTCCAGGCGGTCGGCAAAGCGCTGCATCACCGCGTCCATGAAGCGCATCTGCTCCTTGGTGGAGACGCTGACGAAGTTCTTGAACGACTGGTTCAGCGGCTCCACGGCCTCGCGCACGGCGGCGGCCATGTTCTCGGTGAAGGCGCCGTTCAGGTCCTTGGCCATGGTCTGGATCAGGGCGGTCTGCTCCTGCTGATAGATGGCGATCTGGGTCATCGGGTCCACGCTCAGCACGCCCGCGTGGCGGCTCATGGCGCCGTAGAAGCTCTTCAGCGTGTGCTCGCTGGAGCCGTACACCGCGCGGGTGATCAGCGTGAACAGCACGCTGCCCACCACGCCGAAGATGGACGTGGTGAAGGCATAGCGCATGCCGGGGATCAGCGTGACGATGGACTGCTGCACGGCGGCGGAATCCGTCATGTTGAAGCCGGACAGGCCCTGGGCCAGGCCGATCAGTGTGCCCAGGAAGCCCAGCGAGGTCATCAACCCCGGGATCGACTCCGCGAACGACGCCCGGCCCGGGCCGTACATCACGGTCTCCTCGTTGATGTAATCCTCCACGTTGCTGGCGTTGTGGTAGACGCCGTCGGCGAAGAACAGGTTGTTCAGGTATTCGCTCCAGTGGGGAAACAGCGTGCCCTTGCCCAGGAAGTCATCCTGCTGCCAGGCGTACTTGTCCCCCTCCGAGCGGATGCTGCGCACGGCCCGGCGCAGCGTGTTGCGCGTGTGCACCACCGGCGCAATGCACCGGATCAGCCCCACCACGAACAGCGCCACGATGGCCGCGTAGACTACCAGGTTGAATATGCCGGTGAAGGCATTGGAAAAGATCGACTGTATAAAATCCATGCGCACCTCCGGTTCCGTCGTGGGTTTCATACTCCCTCTGACGCGGCCCAGGCCGGTCGGGTTCCACGTTCTTCCATATCGCCGCACGGGTGGGCAGCCTTCCCCACCCTGTATCTATTTATTCATTTACCAGTATAGCATTACAATGGAGTATTAATGGGTAGAAAAGGTGACTAAATCGTGACAATTGGGCCGCGGCGTTTGCCGCGGCCCAATTTGCGTGAGTCAGGAGTGTGGCGTGTGGCGTGTGGAGTTTTATGAGTGAGGAGTGAGGCATTTTCCGAAGGCTTACTGGTTGCAAGTCGAGGAAAAGCAACACAGAAATGCAGCCTTAGACGCCGAAAATGCATGTTCAGGATTTTAGAAACACACTCTAGAATGCCGGGGACCCGGATTGCCGCGTCGGCCCATGGCCTCCTCGCAATGACGTTGCGGGAAACATGAATACCCTTTCGACAGGAATGAAGCATCTCTTCCATTGCCACGTCATTGCGAGGCCGAAGGCCGTGGCAATCCGGTTCCCCATCAATCAAAGAAATCCGAAGGATTTCCACCTGAACTCCTAGAGTGTGTTTCTAAAATCCCCGAAGCGCATTTTCGGCGGATTTGGCTGCATTTCTGCGTTGCTTTTCCTTGATTTACCGCCACCTAACTCCTCACGCCTCACTTCCCATACAGTATCCCCAGCAGCCAGCGCACCGTGCGGCAGGGCAGCAGGCTGTCCAGCAGCACCAGCAGCTTGTAGGAGAGGCCGATGGTGTAATAGGGCTTGACCCGGCCCGATTTCAGCGCGACCTTCACGATGGTCTTCGCGGCGGCCTCGGGCGACATGCCGGTCTGCTCGTCCTTTTCCATCTTCGCCACAGACTTTGAAATGCGCCCGCCGTACTCCGCGTCCCCCGCCGCGCTCTTGACGCGGGCGGCGGTGAAGCCGGTCTTGATGTCGCCGGGCATCACGCTGCACACCTCGACGCCATAGGGTGCCACCTCGTTGTACAGCGCCATCGTCAGCGAGCGCACCGCGGCCTTGGAGATCGAATACCAGGCCTGGAACGGGATGGCGAACACGCCCGCCACGCTGGAGATGTTCACGATGCGGCCCGAGCCGGCCTTGCGCATGTGGGGCAGCACGGCCTTGATGGCGTTGTCCATGCCGAACAGGTTCACCTCCATCAGCCGGTGGGCGTCGGCGCTGTCGGTGAACTCCATCGCGCCGGAGATGCCGAAGCCCGCGTTGTTGATCAGCAGGTCGATCCGCCCCTCCCTCTCAAACACCGCCTCCACCGCGGCCCTCACCTGCGCCGCGTCGGTCACGTCCACGCTGAAGTGCATCGGGTCCGCCGCGTCCCGGCGGCTGAACTCGTACACCCGGCAGCCCTTCTCCCGCAGCTGCCGCACCGTGGCCTGGCCGATGCCGCTGGTCCCGCCGGTCAGTATGACGACCTTCTCCATGCTATCCCCTCCGAAAGTGATTCTTGTATCCATATTATACAGGATGAATGGAAAGGATACAAGCCATAAAGAGCGCCAAGACGATCCCTCCGGTTGTCCGTCCGTCAAAGCAGGAAACCGGCCTCCTCGCGTCGAATGATTGACGCGACGGAGGCGATTTTATGAACAAGAGCACGCGCAAAATCGCGATCAGCGGCATGATGGTGGCGCTGGCGGTGGCGATATTGCTGATGGGCGGGGTGATCCCGGCGGCGACGTTCGTCGGCCCGGCGCTGGCGGGGATCCTGCTGGTGCCGGTGTTCGCGGAAGGCGGGCAAAAGTACGCCCTGGGCGCGTGGCTGGCGGTCAGCACGCTTGCGCTGATCCTGTGCGCGGACAAGGAGGCGGCGCTGCTGTTCGCGTTCCTGGGCTGGTATCCGGCGATGAAGTGGAAGCTGGATGAGCGGCTGCGGGGCCTGAAGGGCGTGCCGGTGAAGCTGCTCCTGTGGAACGCCTGCGCCGGCGCCATGGCGCTGATGATCTTCCATGTATTCCGCATGGACCAGGTGATCGCCGAATACCGCGAGATGGGCCGCGCCATGCTGATCGTGTTCATCCTGACGGCCAACGTCACGCTGCTGCTGTACGACCGGCTGCTGGGCGTGATGGCGGTGATCTACCTGAAGAAGCTGCGGCCGAAGGTGTTCAAATGAACAGGCCCACCGCGAAAAGCGGATGGATTTGCCAAACACAGCCCCCTGACGCTGCGCACAGATCCTTCGCTTCGCTCAGGATGACAGCATCGCGTCGTCTGCCATCCTGAGCGTGAGCGAAGGATCTGTGCGTTCCGTTGCCCTGCGGCATCGGGGGTGCGCCTCAGATTATTCAGAGTCCCCAGATCTCCTCGTTGTACTGCGCGATGGTGCGGTCGGAGGAGAAGTATCCCGCCCGGGCGATGTTCGCCAGGGTCTTTTTGTTCCAGGCGGCGGCGTCCTCGTAGTCGGCGAGGGCCGCGGACTTGGCGCGGCAGTAGTCGGCGAAATCCGGGAAGGTCATGAACCAGTCCTTGTTCACCAGCTCGTTCTTCAGCCGCTCCAGGCACGTCCGGTCGCCCACGGCCAACATGCGCCCGTCGGTGAGGAAATCCACGGCGGCGGACAGGGCCGGGTCGGCGTCCAGATACGCGCGGGGGTTGTAATCGCCGCGGCGATAGCGCTCGATGACCTCGTCCGAGGACGCGCCGAAGGTGTATATGTTGTCCTCGCCCACCAGCTCGGCGATCTCCACGTTCGCGCCGTCCATGGTGCCCAGGGTGACGGCGCCGTTGAGCATGAACTTCATGTTGCCGGTGCCGCTGGCCTCCTTGGAGGCCAGGGAGATCTGCTCGGACAGGTCGCAGGCGGGGATCAGCTTCTCGGCGGCGGAGACGTTGTAGTTCTCCACCATCACGACCTTCAGCCACTTTCCGGCCACCGGGTCGCTCTCGATCACCTTCGACAGGCACAGGATGGCATGGATGATGTCCTTGGCGATGGTGTAGGCCGGGGCCGCCTTCGCGCCGAAGATGGCGGTGATGGGCCGCGCCGGGGTCGCGCCGAGGCGGATGCGCAGGTATTCGCGGATCAGCCACAGCAGGTTCAGCTGCTGGCGCTTGTACTCATGCAGCCGCTTGCTCTGCACGTCGAACACGGAATCCGGGTCAATCACCGCGCCCTGGTGCTCGAAGATCCAGTCGGCGAACCGCTGCTTGTTCACCCGCTTCACCGCGGCCAGCCGCTCCAGCAGCGCGGGCTCGCCCGCGTGCTTCAGCAGCTTTTCAAGCTCGTCCGCGTCCCTGCGCCAGCCCTTGCCAATGGTCTCGTCGATCAGGGCGGACAGCTCCGGGTTGCAGCTCATCAGCCAGCGGCGGAAGGTGATGCCGTTGGTCTTGTTGTTGAACTTCTCCGGATACAGCGCGTAGAACGGCGCCAGCTCGCTGTTCTTCAGAATCTCCGTGTGCAGCCGGGCCACGCCGTTGACGGAATGGCTGAAGTGGATGTCGATGTTCGCCATGTGCACGAAGCCCGCGCCGTCGATGATGTGGGTGAACGGCTCGCCGCAGCGCGCCTTCGCCACCTCGTCCAGCCGGCGGATGATGGGCATCAGGTGGGGCACGGCCTGCTCCAGATAGCCGATGGGCCACTTCTCCAGCGCCTCGGCCAGGATGGTGTGGTTCGTGTAGCCGCAGACCTTCGTGACGATCTCAATGGCCTCGTCCTCGTCCACGCCGCGCTCGGCGAGCAGCCGGATCAGCTCCGGGATCACCAGCGTGGGATGGGTGTCGTTGATCTGCACGGCGGCGTAATCCGCCAGCTCGCGCACGTCACCGCCCTTCGCCTCGCACTCGTCCAGGATCAGCCGCGCCGCGTTGGCGACCATGAAGTACTCCTGGTACACGCGCAGCAGGCGGCCGGCGTCGGTGGAATCGTCGGGATAGAGGAACAGCGTCAGGTTCTTCTCCAGCGCCGCCTGGTCGAAGGCGATGCCGGTCTTGATGAGCCGCTCGTCCACGGTGTCCACGTCGAACAGGCGCAGCCGGTCGCACTTGCCCTCATAGCCGGTCACGACGATCTCATACATCGTGCTCTTCAGCGTCATGCCGCCGAAGGGGATCTCGTAATGGGTGTCGGTACGGCGCATCCAGCTCTCCGTGCCCCAGCGCAGCCAGCCGTCCGGCGTCTCCGCCTGCTTGTTGGCCTCGAAGCACTGGCGGAACAGGCCGCAGTGGTAGGCCAGGCCCACGCCGTCCGCCGGCAGGCCCAGCGTGGCCAGGCTGTCCAGGAAGCAGGCCGCCAGCCGCCCCAGGCCGCCGTTGCCCAGGCTCGGCTCCAGCTCAAGCTCCTCCAGGTCGGCCAGCGCGATGCCCGCCGCCGCCAGCTCGTCGCGCACGGCGTCGTACAGGCCCAGGTTGATCAGGTTGTTGCTCAGCAGCCTGCCGATCAGGAATTCCGCCGAGATGTAATACAGCTTCTTTTTGCCGGCGTTGAAGCCCCGGGCCTTCGCGGCCTCGTCCGCGTAGCGCAGCAGGGCGTTGAACAGCTCCGCCCGCGTCAGTTCCTCCAGCGGCCTTCCGACATATTCCCGCAGGGTGGTATGCTTCATGGCACATCCCTCCATCTGTGTTTTGCCAGTATTATAGCCGCGTTTTGTTAGGAAATCTTGCAGGATTGGCGCAGTTTGTGATACAATACTATCATTCGGCGGGGCGGGGAGCGCTCCTCCCGCTACCATTATAAGGGCGCTTCAAAAGGTGGTCGTTATGGATCTGGCGAACTACACCCAATACCAGGAGACCCGCGTGCACGAGCAGCCGGGCTTCGCCTACAACACCTACCTGTGCACGATCCCCCAGGATTTTGACCGCGTGAACCCCCACTGGCACGAGCAGATGGAGCTGGTCTACATCAAGAAGGGCAGCGGCGCCGTGTGGGTGGACCTGGTGCGCCATCCGGTGTCGGCGGGCTGCGTGGTGCCGGTGCTGCCCGGGGAGCTGCACGCCATCGAGGGCGACGCCGGCGTGCGCATGGAATATGAAAACATCATCTTCTCGCTGGGGCTGCTGGACAGCCTGGAGGCGGACGACTGGTGCCGCAGCGTGGTGGACGCCCTGCGCCAGGGCAAGCTGCGCTTCGAGCGGCCCATCCGCCCGGGCACGGAGCTGCACCGGCTGGTGAGCGCGGCGCTGGACAGGGCGGACGCGGCCTGCGCCGAGCGCGCCCCGGGCTACGCGCTGCTGGTGAAGAGCGAGCTGTTCCGGCTGCTCCACGCGCTGCACACCCATCGCGACGCGGCTTCCCACCCCCGCCCCAGCGAGGACGCGGAAAAGCTGAAGGGCCTGGTCAGCTATGTCAGCGCCCACTTCCGCGAGCCCATCTCCGTGGCGGAGGCGGCGGCGGTGGCGGGCTACAGCCCCTCCCACTTCATGCGCATCTTCCGCCAGGTGACGGGCCGCACCTTCGTGGAATACCTGACGGACTATCGGCTCTCGGCGGCGGTGTACTATTTAAAGGAGACGGAGGACGACGTGGGCTCCGTGGCGGCGAACTGCGGCTTTGAGAACATCAGCTACTTCATCCGCCGCTTCCGCGCCAAGTACGGCACCTCCCCCGGGCGATACCGGAGGCTCGCAAAGAATACGTAAAATTGATACTTTCCTATCACAGATATCGGAAATTTCTATCAACCTGCCAAAAAAGGCAGGTTTTCTTTTGACATTCCCTTAACAGAGTGCTATAATACGGTTGAATGAAAACGGTGCGTCCCTGGCGCGCCGAATCAAAAGGAGGAACTACCATGAAGAAACTGTTGACTCTGGTGCTGGCCCTGGCGCTGGCGCTGACCCTGTGCTCCGCGTTCGCGGAGGGCTACAGCGGCGATCTGAAGGTGTGGGTGCCGGACGCCGCCGTGGATTTCACCGCCGAGCAGGTTGAGGCCTTCAAGGCCGCCAATCCCGAGTACGCCGACATGAACGTCGTCATCGAGCCCGTGGGCGAGGGCGACGCCGCCGGCAAGGTCATCACCGACGTGGATGCCGCCGCGGACGTGTTCAACTTCGCGCAGGACCAGCTGGCCCGCATGGTCGCCGCCGGCGCCCTGGAAGTGGTTGAAGAGGGCAACGCCGAGGCCGTCAAGGCCGAGAACGACGCCGGCTCCGTGGCCGCCGCCACCATGGGCGACACCCTGTACGCCTATCCGCTGACCAGCGACAACGGCTATTTCATGTACTATGATTCCAGCGTCGTGACCGATCCGTCCGACCTGGACGCCGTCCTGGCCGACTGCGAAGCCGCCGGCAAGAGCTTCTACATGGAGATCAACTCCGGCTGGTATCAGACCGCGTTCTTCTTCGGCGCGGGCTGCACCCTGACCTATGATTCCGACAACGACGGCAACCTGACCGCCTGCAACGCCACCTACGCCTCCGAGGAAGGCCTGAAGGCCCTGAAGAGCATGATCAAGCTGGCCAAGAGCCCCGCCTTCCAGAACGGCTCCTCCATCTCCAACGCCACCAACGTGGCCGCGATCGTGGACGGCACCTGGGATTCCGAGGCCGCCAAGGAGCTGTTCGGCGAGAACTACGCCGCGGCCAAGCTGCCCATGTGCGACGGCTATCAGCTGTCCGGCTTCGGCGGCTTCAAGCTGCTGGGCGTGAAGCCCCAGGAGGACGAGGCCAAGCTGGCCGCCTGCGACGCTCTGGCTGCCTGGCTGACCTCCGGCGACGTGCAGCTGGCCCGCTACGAGGCGCTGGGCTGGGGTCCCTCCAACCTGGAGGCCCAGAAGAGCGAAGCCGTGCAGGCTGACGTGGCGCTGTCCGCTCTGGGCGAGCAGCTGGCCTTCACCATCCCGCAGGGCCAGTATCCCGGCGACTACTGGAGCCTGGCCACCGGCCTGGGCGACAGGATCATCGGCAAGGAATTCGACGACATGGACGACGAGGCCCTGATGGGCGTCCTGACCGAGTTCCAGGAGACCTGCGCTTCCTACGTCGGCTAATCCGACCGTCCGACGGACCGGGGTTCAGCCTCGGTCCGTTTTAGATTGAAGCAAAATAACCGACAAAAAGGGGGAGTGCATATGGTTGATTTGGACTATCTCAAAATGAGCAAGCCCCAGAAGATGCTCCACGATCTGGGGCGCTTCTTCACGGGGCTGCCGGGGCGCGTCGGCCGGGGCTTCATGAAGCTGGGGCTGAACATCGGCCGCTGCTTCAAGGGGCTGTGGCTGTCCGTGGTCGACCTGATCACCACCTTCCGCGACGGCGACTGGAAGACCCGCCTGTCCTATCTCGTCATGGGCTCCGGCTCGATGGCCCGGGGCCAGTGGGGCCGCGGCCTGCTGTTTTTCCTGTTCCAGACGGTGTTCAACCTGTACATGGTGAATTTCGGCATGGCCTACCTGGCCAAGTTGAACACGCTGGGCACCGTGGCCACCGAGAAGGTGGGCCGCAAGACCGTCTACGGCGACAATTCCTTCCTGATCCTGCTCTACGGCGTGCTGACGCTGTTCTTCGTGCTGGCCTTCATCTACACCTGGCGCATGAACATCAAGCAGAACAAGATCAGCCAGCAGATCCTCGCCTCCGGCAGGAAGCTGAAGCGCACGAAGGACGACCTGCAATCGCTGATGGACAGCCAGTTCCACAAGACGCTGCTGGCCCTGCCCACGCTGGGCGTGTTCGTGTTCACGATCCTGCCCATCTTCTTCATGATCCTGGTGGCCTTCACCAACTTTGACTACAACCACCAGCCCCCCGCCAAGCTGTTCACCTGGGTGGGCTTTGAAAACTTCAAGACGCTGCTGTCCTCCGGCTCGGCCAGCTATGGCGACACCTTCAAGCAGGTGCTGTTCTGGACGCTGGTGTGGGCCTTCTTTGCCACGTTCCTGAACTACTTCCTGGGCATGTTCGTGGCCATCATGATCAACAAAAAGGGCATCAAGCTGAAGAAGGTCTGGCGCACGATCCTGGTCATGACCATCGCCATTCCCCAGTTCGTGTCGCTTTTGTACGTGTCCAAGATGTTCGCGGCGGACGGCCTGATCAACACCTACCTGATGAAGTGGCACTGGATCAGCCAGCCCATCCCCTTCTGGACGAACCCGGGCTGGGCGCGCTTCACCATCATCCTCATCAACATCTGGATCGGCATCCCCTATCTGATGCTGATCGCCACGGGCATATTGATGAACATCCCGGCGGACCTGTATGAATCCGCCCGCATCGACGGCGCCAACGCCGTGCAGATGTACGGCAAGATCACCCTGCCCTACATGCTGTTCGTCACGGGGCCGTACCTGCTGACGAGCTTCACCGGCAACATCAACAACTTCAACGTCATCTTCCTGCTCAGCCAGGGCAAGCCGATGGGCCTGGCGGGCAACGCCGGCCACACAGACCTGCTGATCACCTGGCTCTACCGCATGACCGTGTCCGACACGAACTACAAGATCGCCGCCGTCATCGGCATCATGGTGTTCGTAGTGCTGGCCGTGATCAACCTGGTGGTCTACAACCTGATACCGTCCGTGAAGAATGAGGAGGATTTCCAGTGATGACGAACAACGCAAACGTGGCTGCGGGCCAGCAGAAGCTGCGCAGCAAAAGGGGCCACGAGCGCCGAATCAACGGCACGATCTACACGGTGCTGGTCATCATGAGCATCGTGTGGCTGGTGCCCTTCGTGTTCCTGGTCCTCCAGTCCTTCCGCTCCTACAAGCTGGAGAAGGGCGGCATGGTGGACTATCTGATCCCCAAGACCTTCTCCCTGGACAACTACGCCTTCCTGTTCGAGGGCAGCAACTTCTTCTCCTGGCTGGGCCAGGCGCTGATCGTGGCCGTCGCCGTCGCCGCCGTGACGGCGGTGCTGATCCACGTGTGCGGAAGGCTGCTGGACAAGGGCGAAGGCGAGGGCCGCGGCACGCGCGTCGCCCTGCTGGGCGGCAGCCTGCTGATCGGCTTTGTCGCGCTGGTGGGCCTGACCATGGCGCTGCAGGGCTTCGCCCTCGCGGGCAGCTGGGTCAAGGCGCTGATTTCGCTGGCGCTGTTCGTGCTGGCGGGCTGGATCATGGCCCGCGTCTACCTGAAGCAAGACAGCAAGCTGCTGCGCTCCATCCCCGGCTATGTGGTGGAGGACAAACACGAGGGGCTGAAGAAGTTCTGCGCGATGTTTGCGGAATTCGGGGCGCTGGCCCTGATCGCGCAGTGCATCCTCGCGCCGATGACCATGAGCCAGTACGTCCGCTGGTACGGCAACACGCTGACCATCGCGCTGTTCACCTCCGTGATCCAGACGGTGATCGTGCTGTCCGTCAGCTATGCCCTGTCCCGCCTGCGCTTCAAAGGCCGGAAGCTGATCATGAACGTGGTGCTGATCCTGGGCCTGTTCCCGGGCTTCTTGACCATGATCACCCTCTACTTCCTGCTGAAGCAGATGGGCCTGACCCAGGCGGGCGCGGTGCCCGGCCTGATCCTGATCTACTGCGCCTCCTCGGGCATGGGCTATTACATCTCCAAGGGCTTCTTTGACACGATCCCCAAGTCCCTGGACGAATCCGCCCGCATCGACGGCGCGACCCGCTTCCAGGTGTTCCTGAAGATCATCATGCCGCTGGCCAAGCCCATCGTGATCTACACGATCCTGATGGCCTTCATGGCGCCCTGGGGCGATTACGTGTTCGCCAGCTACGTGGCCTTCGGCCACCAGGACGGCTACAACGTGGCGGTGGGTCTGTACAACTGGGTGAACACCAACGACTTCCAGAACTACTTCACCCGCTTCTGCGCGGGCGGCGTGCTGGTGGCGGTGCCGATCACGGCGCTGTTCCTGGCGCTGCAGAAGTACTATGTCGAAGGCGTCACCGGCGGCGCGGTGAAGGGCTGACGCCCTGTGGACGGGGGAGCAGGCTCCCCCCGATTGAAATGGGTATACCCGTTGTTGAATTGGAGGATTGTACAATATGGCAAGCTTGAAACTTGAACACGTCAAGAAGGTATACGACAAAAACGTCGTGGCGGTCCACGACTTCAACCTGGAGATCAAGGACAAGGAATTCATCGTGTTCGTCGGCCCGTCCGGCTGCGGAAAGAGCACCACACTGCGCATGATCGCCGGCCTGGAGGACATCTCCGGAGGCACGCTGACCATCGGTGACCGCGTGGTGAACGACGTGGAGCCGAAGGACCGCGACATCGCCATGGTGTTCCAGAACTACGCCCTTTACCCCCACATCACCGTGTATGAAAACATGGCGTTCAGCCTGCGCCTGCGCAAGATGAACAACGAGGAGGTGCACCGCCGGGTGTGCCAGGCAGCGGAGATCCTGGGCATCACCGAATACCTGGCCCGCAAGCCCAAGAACCTCTCCGGCGGCCAGAGGCAGCGCGTGGCCATCGGCCGCGCCATCGTGCGCGAGCCGCAGGTGTTCCTGATGGACGAGCCGCTTTCCAACCTGGACGCCAAGCTGCGCAACCAGATGCGCGCGGAGATCATCCTGCTGCGCAAGCGCATCGACACCACCTTCATCTACGTCACTCACGACCAGACCGAGGCCATGACCCTGGGCGACCGCATCGTCATCATGAAGGACGGCTACATCCAGCAGGTCGGCACGCCCCAGGAGGTGTTCGAGACCCCGCGCAACCTGTTCGTGGCGGGCTTCATCGGCTCCCCGCAGATGAACTTCCTGAAGGCCCGGCTGGTCAAGAACGGCGGCGAATACTTCGCGGAGCTCTACGGCGTCCGGATCGCCATGGGCGCGGAGAAGAGCGCGAAGCTGGCGGCCAAGGGCGTCGGCGGCCAGGACGTGATCCTCGGCGTGCGCCCGGAGCACACCCAGCTGGTGTTCGACGGCCGGGACGGCACCATCGAGGGCACCCTGCGCGTCAACGAGATGATGGGCAGCGAGCTGCACCTGCACGTGGACCTGGCGGACGGCACCTCCGTGATCCTGCGCATCCCCACGCTGGACCTCACCGAGGAGCAGCGCCGCGGCCTCATCTACGGCAGCAAGCTGCGCTTCGCCTTCCCCGAGAAGGTTACCCACCTGTTCGACCCGAAGAGCGAGGAGAGCCTGCTGTTCTGAAGCATCACATCCGCACATCAAGCGCCTGCCGCGTTCGCGGCAGGCGCTTGAATAATCCTTATACTAAATTCCTTCTGAGGGAGGCGATGCAGCGCATCGTTGACCGAAGCGAAGCACAGCCAGGGCAAAAAAGGCACCCGCAGATGTGCATGGATTAGATGGAATTTAGTATTATTCCTCCACCCACGCCCGCATCACGTGGAATCCGCCGCTGCGGGCGATGACCTCTGCCCCGGCGTAGATCCCGCGCAGGTACTTGAGGGCCGAGGGCGCGCCCTGCTGCTTGCGAATGACGATGTACAGCGCGCCGCCGGGAACGAGGAAGTCCCGCGCGCGGTCAAACAGGCCGTAGATCACGGCCTTGCCGGCGCGGATGGGCGGATTGGTGACGATCGCGTCAAAGCGCCCCGTCACGTGCTCAAAGCCGTCGCCCTGCGCCACCTCGGCCCACACGCCGTTGGCGGCGAGGTTGCGCCGGGCCAGGTCCGCCGCCCGCTGGTTGATGTCGGTCATCACGATCTCCAGCGCCGGATACCTCCTGCCCAGCGCCACGCCCACCGGCCCCCAGCCGCAGCCCAGGTCCAGCACCCGGCCCGTCATCGGCTCCGGCAGCGCCTCCAGCAGCGCCTCCGTGCCCCTGTCCAGCCCGTCCCGGGAGAATACGCCCGCGTCCGTGGTGAAGGTCAGCGCGTTTCCCAGCGCCGTCAGGCGCACCGTTCGCTCGGCATGATCGGAGGCGGGATGCTCGGTATAGTAGTGATCGTTCATGATGGACTCCTTCTTTACGCGTCAATCCAATTCGCACAGCCGCTTCAGCGCGGCCACTTCATCCTC
The DNA here is from genome assembly GCA_902799045.1 of uncultured Eubacteriales bacterium. Classification (GTDB taxonomy): domain Bacteria; phylum Bacillota; class Clostridia; order Christensenellales; family Aristaeellaceae; genus UBA2862. Next base: position 42,902 of record CADBZH010000017.1, on the reverse strand, counting down.
GCGCAGCTCGCGGCACTCCCCCGGCTGAAGCGCGGGGTCGAGGGCGAGGCTGCCGATGCGCCGCCGCTCGAGCGCGATCAGCGGGTGGCCGACGGCGGCAAACATGCGCTTGACCTGGTGAAACTTGCCCTCGGAAAGCGTCACGTCCGCGAGGGATTCCGCCTCCCCGGCCTCCAGGATCTCGAGCGCCGCGGGCCGGGCGGTGAAATCGGAGAGGACCAGGCCGCTTGCGAAGGCCGCGACCTCGCCGTCGGTGAGCCGCCCCTCGCACCTCGCGCGATACACCTTCCCGGCCTTCCAGCGGGGCGAAATCAGCCGGTGGGCCAGCTGGCCGTCAGTGGTGAGCAGCACCAGGCCGGTCACGTCCCGGTCCAGCCGCCCCACCGGGCCGATGCTTCGCCTTCGCAGCGGCTCCGGCAGCAGGTCCACGACGGTCTGGAAGCGCCGGTCCTCCGTGGCGGTGACCACCCCGGCGGGCTTGTGCACCATCACGTACAGCTCCCCCGCTTCGGCGGGCTGAGCGCCGTCCACGCGCACCCGCGCCGGATCGACCTGCATCCCCGCGTCCCGGGCGATCTGCCCGTCCACCCGCACGCGGCCGGCGGCAATCGCCTTGCGCGCCTCGCTGCGGGTCAGCCCCGCCAGCGCCGCGGCCTTGTCCAATCGCATGCGCTCGCCTCCAATTTTTCCCAAATTTGCTAAATATTTACAAAGCCGTTTCAGTTATGATTTTCCTGTGTCATTGAACCGCAACTTTTCGAAATAAAGTCCCGTCTTAGTACCGCAAAAATGATAGATACATTCGCCCTTTGCAGCTATAATGAGGGCAAATGACTATCGACAGGCCGCACGGCCTGGTTCCAGAGCGTGTTTTAAAATGCCGGGAGATGCAGTTTCGAGTGGTTTTGGCTGCATTTCAAGGCGATTTTCCGAAGGCTTGCTGGTTGCAAGTCGAGGAAAAGCAACACAGAAATGCAGTCAAAAACGCCGAAAATGCGCTTCAGGGATTTTAGAAACACGCTCTAGTATAAGCCGAATCGTTCGGCGCGTCAAGACGGGGAGGGACGGTTATGGACCGCAAGCGGAGAGGAAATCGCAAACGCAGGCGCAATCGCTTCGGCGCGTTCGTGGCGACGGTGGCGGTGCTGGCGTTCGTGGCGCTGGCGCTGGTGCCGGTGCTGCTGACGCTGTCGCAGCGGGCGCGACAGAACGCCCCCGACGCGGGCTATTCCCAGGCCGGCCTGGAGCTGGCGGACGTGAACATGCCCCGGGTGACCGAGGCCCCGGCGCCCCAGCGGGCGGACGACCCGATCATCCCGATGCCGACCATCGAGCCGACCCCCCAGCCCACGCCCGAGCCGACGAGCGAACCGACGCTGGCGCCCACGCCCGAGCCGACGCCCTTCGTGTACCTGCCGGTCGTCTACCAGGCCCACACCGAGAAAAAGCGCATCGCCGTGACCGTGGACGACTGCTATCAGGTCGCGAACCTGAAGGCCATCGTCCGCCTCGCGGAGGATTGCGGCGCGAAGCTGACGCTGTTCCCGGTGGGCGAAAACCTCGCCAAGTCCGGCATGCCGGAGCTGATGCGCCACAGCGCCTTCGACCTGGGCTTTGAGATCGAAAACCACACTTACACCCACGCACGCATCTTCCGCCTGCCGGAGGAGGAGATGGCCGCGGAGATCTGGAACCAGCGCGTGGCGCTGAACCAGGCGCTGGGCTGCGACTACGAGCAGCATTTCCTGCGCCTGATGGGTGGCGACGGCGAGACCGACCAGCGCACCCACAACTATCTGAAGCAGCTGGGCTACCTGGGCATCGCCAAGTGGAGCGTCAGCGGCTCCGATTCCGACATGGCACACATCAAGAGCGCCCTGGCTCCGGGCCAGGTCTACCTGTTCCACACCACCGACGCGGACACCGCGAAGCTGAAGGAGTTCATCCCCTGGGCCGTGTCCCAGGGCTACGAGCTGGTGACCATGAACGCGCTGCTGGGCATCCCGGAGAACGCCGCCGCGCCGCTCACCGAGCAGGCCATGCCGCAGCCCGCGTCCTTCACCGACGACCACCGCACCCAGAAGTTCGGCGACTACACCTGGACGACCGTGCGGCTGCAGGACGCCCTGCGCAGCCAGGGTTACCTGGTGATGGACGGCCCCAGCACCGGCTACTTCGGCAAAAAGACCGCCCGGGCCGTGTCCGACTTCCAGGCCGCCCACGGGCTCGAACCCTCCGGTGAGGCGGACGAGGCCACCCAGCGGCTGATCCTCGAGGGCTGACGGCGGGGAAAAGCAAGCCTCCCCATTGCGGTGGGGAGGTTCAGGAGTCCCCCACCCCGCTGCGGTGGGGAGGTGGCCGCAGGCCGGTGGGGCGCCCTTGCGATCCGGGTCCTTCCTTGCCCGGAACGCGGCTTCCACGGGTCACGGCTTCTCTATCCGGTCAGCCCGTATAGGTGGACCAATCGATCTCGGTGACGGTGTTCTCCGGGCTGATCCACAGGTTGAGGCAGGAATCGTGGCCGTTGGCATCGGCAAACGGCGCGCCCTCGGCGGCGCGATGCTCATAGGTGATGCCGTTCATGGAATCCATGTAATCCAGGCCCGCGGCGTTCAGGCAGGCCATGGCGGTCTGGGCGTCCATGCCCACGCTGACGCCGTAGACCTCATAGCCCGCGCCGTAGACCACGATGCTCTCCACGGTCTGGTTGCCGGCGAGGATCAGCGCGGCGTCGTAATACTGGTACGGGGCCTCGGAAACCACCTCGCGATAGGAGATCAGGCCGATCTCGTTCGCAGCGGTGACCAGGTCGATGCCGTAGTAGCCGGACAGCTCCACGCTCCGGGAAAGGTCCGGCAGGGCCACCCCGGCGGTGGGCTGGGGCTGTTCGCCGCCCAGGCTGTCGGCAAACAATCCGCCGGCGTTCAGGGCGTTGTCCCCCGCCTCGCTGCTGGGCCAGGGCTGGGCCGAGGGCGCGGCAGTGGGCGCGGCGGTGGGCTGGGCCGTGGCGGCGGGCTGGACGTCCTCGCCCTTCAGCTCGACATACTTCTCCGAGATCCAGCCGGTGTGCTTGCCGTCGGACACCTTGTACCAGGTGACGCCGCGGTCGTCCGCGCTGCTCTCGTTCAGGTAGGTCAGCTGCCTGCCCTCCTTGTAGCTGGTGACGATCTCATAGTTCAGGCCGGGGCCGGAGCGCAGGTTGACGTTGGCCGTGGTGCGCACCTCCGCCAGCGCCAGGCCGCACAGCAGCATCAGCGCCAGCGCCAGCGCGGCGATCCTCTTGATGGAACGCTTCATGGAATATGTACCTCCTGAAAAACAGTGTGTCTCTGAGACGATAAAACCCCTTCCGGAGTTCAAAAACAGTATAACATCTCCCCCACCTTTGTCAACAACGCGCGGCAAGAATTCACACTTCGCCCCGCATTTTTTACCGGCAGTGGTATATTTTGTGCGAAAACGGGCCAATCTAAGAGCACTACGCCGGAAAACCGGCTGAGAGAAGGAGATGTTATTCATGCTGGATCGCGTTTCATTGGTGCTGAGCATCATCGGCGGCATCAACTGGCTGCTGGTGGGCCTGTTCCGCTTCGACCTGGTGGCCTACCTGTTCGGCGGGCAGGCGGCGACGATCAGCCGCGTCATCTACACCATCGTGGGCGTGGCGGCGCTGTGGTGCATATCCCTGCTGTTCCGCGAGCGCGTGAGCGAACCGGACGGGGAGATGCGCTGACCGGGCGGTCAAGCAGTCGCTGATTCATTCGCGCACCAACTCTGCGGTGCGGGAATGAATCAGCGTCTGCTTAAGGCGGGGATCGCTCCCCGCCTTGCGTCAATACATATGGGTGATGAAGATCTCGACCCCGATCAGCACCAGGATGGCGCCGCCGAGGAGGCTGGCCTTGCCCGCCAGCCTCGTGCCGAATTTGCGGCCGAGGACGAGGCCGACGGCGCAGATGGCGAACGTCACCGCCGCGATGATCGTCGAAGCCGTCAGCGCCTGGGGCCAGCCATAGCGCTCGATCGTGAAGCCCACGGACAGCGCGTCGATGGAGGTGGCCACCCCCTGCATCAGCAGCGTGCCGCCGCCCAGCGCCGCGCCCTCGCCGTCCTCGCCGCCCTCGCGGTGGATGCTGCCCTCATAGAGCATCTTGCCGCCGATGCAGCCCAGCAGCGCCAGCGCGATCCACGGCACGGCCTTCTGGAACGCCGCGAAGGCTGTCGCCACCGTGCGCACGCACAGCCAGCCGACCATTGGCATCAGGAACTGGAAAAACGCGAACGTGCCCGCCACCAGCGCCATGCGTCGGCGGGACATGCCGGGGTCGTTCAGGCCGTTCGCCAGGGAGACCGAAAAGGCGTCCATCGCCAGGCCCACGCCCAGCAGCGCGCTGTTGACAAAAAAAGAGAGGCTCCATTCCATCGGCGCGGCCCTCCGTTGTTCGGTATTGACCCGTCCAGTATAGCATGCCCCCGCGGCGCTGTCAACGCGCGGGGGCGATCATTATCTCGATTTACCTCCAGTAAACCTTCGAAATCTGCAAGGCCACCTGCCGAAAAATGCACTCGCAGCCTCGATGCTCGAATTAATCATCGTCTACTTAATTATGCGCCCAGGAACGCCTCGATCACCGCGGCGTGGGCAGCGGCGGCCACCACGGCGGCCCGGTCGTCCGGCAGGAAGGCCGTGTTGTGCAGCGGCAGGGGGCAGCCCGCGCCGACGTGATAGAAGCTGCCCGGGCGCTCCAGCAGGAATTCGCCAAAGTCCTCCGTCGTGAGGGTTGGCCGGTCGATCACCCGCACCTGCTCCGCGCCGAGCAGCCCCTTCAGCGCGCCCTCGGCCAGGGCGGTCATGCCGTCGTGATTCACCACGCCGGGATAGCTCTCCCGCAGCCGGACCTCCGCCTCCGCGCCCCAATTTGCCAGGGTCTCGCGCACCACCCCGGCAAAGCGCGCCTTCAGCCTCGCCCGGGCGTCCGGGCCCAGCGTGCGAATGATGCCGGACAGCTCCGCCCGCTCCGCCAGCGCGTTTTCGGCGGTTCCGGCGTGCAGCGTGCCCACGGTCACCACCGCGCGCTCCCCCGGCAGCACCTCGCCGGGCAGCGCGATCAGCCGCGTCGCCAGCTCCGCCGCCGCGCCCAGGGCGTCGATGCCCTTCTCGCGCTCAGCGGCGTGGGCGCTCCTGCCCTTCACGGCGATCCTGAACGTGTCCGAGGCCGCGTAGAACTTGCCGTAGCGCACGCCGACCGCGCCCAGCGGCAGCTCCGGCGAGACGTGCGCGCCGAACACCGCGTCCACGCCCTCCAGCGCCCCGGCCTCGATCATCCGTCGGGCGCCGCCGCGGCCCTCCTCGTCCGGCTGGAACAGGAACACCACCGCGCCCTTCAGCGACGCCCGCCGCGCCGACAGCAGCCTGGCCGCGCCCAGGGCGGCGGTCATGTGCACGTCGTGGCCGCAGGCATGCATCACGCCCGGGGTTTCAGAGGCGAAATCCGCGCCGGTGGCCTCCGTCAGCGGCAGCGCGTCCATGTCCGCGCGCAGCGCCACGGTCTTTCCCGGCCCGCCGCCCTCCAACCGCGCCACCACCGCCGTGTCCAGCAGCCTCTGCGTGGGAATGTTCAGCCCGCGCAGATACGCTTCGATCCGCGCGGCGGTCTGACGCTCCTGGTTGCCCAGCTCCGGCTGGCGGTGAAAGGCGTGGCGCAGGGCGGCCAGTTCATCCGCAATGGCCTGGGCTTGGGCAAGGTAATCGGTCATAACAACCTCCCTATTTCAGGCGAATCTGTCAAAGGAATGGCAATGGCGGGGGAAGCAGGTCCCCCGCCCTCTCATAACTGCCTCAGCGCCGCCTCCAGCGCCGTCTTCTGGGTGGTGCCGGCGTCCTTCTGCTTGATGACGCGCGCGGGACACCCGGCGACGACGGCGTTCTCGGGCACGTCCTCGATGACGACGGCCCCGGCGGCAACCACCGCGCCCCTGCCCACGTGCACGCCCTCGATCACCACGGCGTTCGCGCCGATCAGCACGCCGTCCTCGACGATCACGGGGGTCGCGGAGGCCGGCTCGATCACGCCCGCCAGCACCGCGCCCGCGCCCACGTGGCAGTTCTTGCCCACGATGGCCCGGCCGCCCAGCACCGCGCCCATGTCGATCATGGTGCCGTCGCCGATGACCGCGCCGATGTTGATCACCGCGCCCATCATGATGACGGCGTTCTTGCCGATGGAAACGTTCTCGCGGATCAGCGCGCCGGGCTCGATGCGGGCGGGAATGCCCTTCATGTCCAGCAGCGGCACCGCGCTGTTGCGCCGGTCGTTTTCGATGACGATATCCTCGATGTTGTCGCGGTTGGCCTCGAGGATCGGCTCAAGCTCGCTCCAATCGCCGAATACCACCTTGTCCCCCGCGCCAAACACCTTCGCGCCGCCGAAATCCACGGGCGCGCGCTCCTTCACATACAGCTTCACCGGCGTCTTCTTCGGTGCGGTGGCGATGTAGTTGATCAAGTCCTGTGCGTTCATGTCTCTCTCCTATTTCACGATGTCCCGCATGTCATACAGGCCTGGCGCCTGCCCGGCCAGGAACTCCGCCACCGCCAGCGCCCCCTGGGCGAACAGGCCGCGGTCCTCCGCCTCGTGCTTCAGCGTGATGGTCTCGCTGCCCGCGGCGATAATGACCTCATGGGTGCCCACCTCGCCGCCGTAGCGCAGCGAGTGGATGCCGATTTCATTGCGCTCGCGCTTGCCGTTTTCATGCCGCCCGACGACGATCGTCGCCTCCGGCCGCGCCTCGCGCACCCGGTCGGCCAGCAGCAGCGCCGTGCCGCTGGGCACGTCCAGCTTCTGGTTGTGGTGACGCTCGACGATCTCGATGTCGGCGTTCGGGAACATCGCCGCGGCCTGCCTGGCCATGTTCGCCAGCAGCGCGATGCCCAGCGACATGTTCCCCGACAGGAACACCGGCACCTCCTTCGAGAGCGCCTCGATCTGCGCGCGCTCCTCGTCGGTCTGGCCCGTGGTGCCGATCACCACCGGCAGGCCGCGTCCGGCGCAATACTCCGCCACGGAGGCCGTGGCCGCGTGGTTTGAAAAGTCGATCACGATGTCCGCCGGGCCCTGATACTGCTTCAGCTCCGACAGGCCGTCCCCGGCGGCGTAGCTCCAGTCCACCCGCGCGGCCACGCTGTGCGCGCCGCCCTCTTCGATCGCCTGTGAAACGATGCGCCCCATGCGCCCGTTCGCACCGTTGATGATGATGTTCATGGGTACCTCCATCTTTTGTTGCTTCGTCCAGGGAGCAGGCAGCAGGCAGTAGGGAGCAGGAATAGTGGCTGCCGCGTTCCCGGCATTTCCTGCTCCCTGTTCCCTGCTCCCTACTCCCTCAATGTCAAATCAGCCCATGCCCTTTCATGATCGCTTCCAGCTTCTGCCAGTGCGCCTCCTCCATCGGGGTGAGGGGCAGGCGGACGCGGTTTTCACACCAGCCCATGGCGGCCATGGCGGCCTTGACGGGAATGGGGTTCACCTCGCTGAACAGCGCGTTGATCAGGGGCAGCAGGTCCATCTGCATGCGGGCGCTGCCGGCCACGTCGCCATCGAAGAACTTCTGGCACATCGCGTGGGTCTCGGCGGGCATGACGTTGGACAGCACGGAGATCACGCCGCTGCCGCCCATGCTCAGCACCGGCACCACCTGGTCGTCGTTGCCGGAATAGATGTCGATGGCGTCGCCCACCAGCATGGCCGTCTCCACGATCTTGGAGATGTTGCCGCTGGCCTCCTTGATGCCCACGATGTTCGGGTGCTTCGCCAGCTCCACATAGGTGGCGGGCTCGATGTTCACGCCGGTGCGGCTGGGCACGTTGTAGAGTATGATGGGCCTGTCCACCGCGTCGGCGATGGCGTTGTAGCTGGCGATCAGACCCTTCTGGGTAGCCTTGTTGTAGTAGGGCGTCACCACCAGCAGCGCGTCCGCGCCGGCCCGGCAGGAGAACTTCGAGAGCGTGATGGCGCGGTTGGTGTCGTTGGAGCCGCTGCCCGCGATGATCGGCACGCGGCCCGCCGCCCGCTCCACGGCAAAGCGGATGCACTCCTCGTGCTCCTGATAGGTGAGCGTGGCGCCCTCGCCGGTGGTGCCGGCGATCACCAGGCCGTCGATGCCCTTTTCGATCTGCCAGTCGATCAGCCTGCCGAAGGCCTCATAGTCCACGCCCGTTTCATTCAGGGGCGTGATCAGCGCTGTGGCGGCGCCGCGGAACACGGTATGCTTCTTCATGTCAATGCACCTCACTCGTCGGTATAAAAGAATCAGCCAATACACGCCGTGCATTGACTGTGGTTCCCGCGCCGGACGCAGCCCGACCTGGGAAATCACAATTAATCCATAGCGCTCCGCTGGTGCGGCAGTCAAACGGATGTTGTCCGTTTGCCCAGGGCCGGGCTCGCGCTCCCTTCCCTTCGGCAGCGGCCCCTTTCGTTCCCGGCAACGGCCTGCGAAGCCTTGCGCGCCGGGGCTTACTGATGACAGCTGCGCCTCTATCCTTTAATTGCGGTATTCGACTGTGGTGGCATGGTATCACAAAAAGGCGCGCTTGTCAACCCCCGAAGGGTTAACAATCGCGACTCACGCATAAACGGCGAATAATGGATGAAATGGCGTCGCATTATCACGCAGGAGCGCCGATGCGAAAGCCGGAGGAGCAGATTGCAACATCGCTTCGCTCAGGATGACAACGCATCGCGATCCCTGTTATCCTGAGCGAAGCGAAAGATCTGTACATTCCGTCAGCGAACGAAGCGAGGTCGGACGCGATCGCTTCGCCCTCGGGACAGCAGATACTGTCCGTCAATAGTGATCGAAGGTCGCCTTGTGCTCGACGAACTCCAGGATCTTTCCCCGCAGCTTTTCCACCTGCGGCAGGGCCTGGTACTCGGCCACCTGCTCCTCCTTTTCCAGCTCGAAGGAGGCCATCAGGTCATAGCTGGCGTCCGTGCCCTCGCAGCGGCGCACGATCACCGGATGGTTCAGCCAGTCCAGCTCGTCGTCCAGCTTGCGGAAGGTCTTGAAGAGCCTCTCCTGAATCGCCATGGCGTCGGTGCCGGGCTTCAGTTTGATCAGCATGATGTGTTTCATGGAAGGAACCTCCTTGTAATGGTCGTATACTTTGGAAGGCCGGAGCGAGGAGGAGGAGTTGTGGAAGAAATCCTTCGGATTTCAGAATTCAGGGGAAACCAGATTGCCACGTCGGGCCTGGGCCCTCCTCGCAATGACGTGGCTTTGCTCTCATCTTTCACGCCTGCAGGAATGGTGCGTCGGCACATGACCGCGTCATTGCGAGGCCCGCAGGGCCGTGGCAATCCGGGACTCATTCAATTCGACAAATCCCGAAGGGATTTGAACCACAACTCCTCCCTCCTCACGCCTTGCACTCCGCCGCGCCCAGGTCCGCCCCCTCGTTGAAGCGACGGGCGTTTTCCAGCGTCTCGGCGGCGATGGCCTGCAGGGCCTCGCGGGTGAAGAAGGCCTGGTGGCTGGTGAGCACCACGTTGGGGAACATCTGCAGCCGCGCCGTGATATCGTTGTTCAGGAACTCGTCGGACCGGTCGGTGTACACGTTGGCGTCCTCGCCCTCGTACACGTCCAGCGCCACGGCGTGGAACTTGCCGTTCTTCAGCGCCTCGATCAGCGCCTCGGTGTCGATCAGGCCGCCTCGGGCGGTGTTCACCAGCATGGCGGTGTCCTTCATGCGGGCGATGGCCCGCTCGTCGATCAGGTGCCAGGTGCCGTTCGGGCCTTCGATCAGCGGCGCGTGGAGCGAGATCAGGTCCGCCCGCTCCAGCAGCTCCTCCAGGGGCACGTAGCTCAGAAGCCCCTCCTCCTCCAGCGCCCGGTTCGGGTAGGCGTCCCAGGCCAGCACGGTCATGCCGAAGCCCTTGCAGATGCGGGCCATGCAGACGCCGATCTTGCCGGTGCCGACGATGCCCGCCGCCTTGTTGTGCAGATCCAGCCCCAGCAGGCCGGAGAGGGAGAAGTTGTTGTCGCGCACCTTGTTCACGGCCTTGTGCAGCCGGCGGTTGGCCGTCATGATGAGGCTCATCGCGTGCTCGGCCACGGCGTAGGGCGAATAGGCCGGCACCCGCGCCACCTTGATGCCGCATTCCTTCGCGGCCTGCAGATCCACGTTGTTGAAGCCGGCGCAGCGCAGCAGGATCAGCCGCACGCCGCCGTTGCGCAGCGTCTCCACCGCCGCCCGGGGCAGCTCGTCGTTCACGAACACGCACACCGCGTCGTAGCCCCGGGCCAGGTTCGCCGTCTCCGGCGTCAGGCGGCAGTTGAAATAGCGGATGTCGCAGTTGTAGGTGCCCGCGCCCCGGTCCTTTGCCAGCTCGCTGAAGAACAGCCGGTCATAATCCTTCGTGCCGAAGAAGGCGATGCGCAGCAGACGGGTCTTGTTCCGGTCCCACAGCTTCTCCCGCAGCACCCGGTTGATCTCGTCCAGCGCCGCCCGCTCGTCGCCGCCCTCGGCGCTGATCTCCAGCATCGCGCCCCTTCCGGCGTGCAGCGCCAGCAGCTCCAGCACATTCGAGCCGCTGGCGGTCCTTCCGTCATACTTCACGGTGATCTGCGAGGTAAGGTTCACGCAGGTCTGCGCCAGGAACGCCGCCGGTCGGGCGTGCAGCCCCAGCGGGCCGGTGACTTCATAGGTGATGGTGGTCATGGTTGGTTTGGCTCCTTGCAAATGGTGGTTTTGAAGCGGGAGCAGGGAGTAGGGGCTGCCGCGTTTTCCGTGCAGAAGATGCCGTTAGTATGCGCGGCAGCAGCTATTCCTACTCCCTACTCCCTACTCCCTGATCCCTCAATCAAAACATCAGATCGCGTTTCCATCCCCCAGCAGGTCCGCCAGGACCTTCTCCTTCACGGCGGAGACGGTGGTCTCGCGGATCTTCTGGCGCAGCGGCAGCACGCTGCGCGGGGAGACGGACAGCTCGTCGATGCCGATGGAGAGGAAGGTCTCCGTCAGCTCCAGGTCGGCGCCCAGCTCGCCGCAGATGCCGACCCACACGCCGTTCTTGTGGGCGTTGTCGCACACCATCTTCAAAAGGCGCAGCACGGCCGGATGGTGGGGGTTGAAGAAGCGGCCCAGGTCGTTGTTCTGCCGGTCGCAGGCCAGCGTATACTGAGTCAGGTCGTTGGTGCCGCAGGAGAAGAAGTCCACCAACTTGGAAAGCCGGTCGCTCATCACCGCCGCGGCGGGGGTCTCGATCATGATGCCAATCTCCACGTCCGGGCTGTAGGGCTTGCCCTCGGCGTCCAGCTCCTTCTTCACGACCTCGCACAGCTTCTTGGCTTCCTTGACCTCCCAAACGCTGGTGACCATCGGGAACATGATGCCGAGCTTGCCGTAGGCGGAGGCGCGATAGAGCGCGCGCAGCTGGGTCTTGAAGATCTCCGGCCGGTTCAGGCAGATGCGCAGCGCGCGGTTGCCCAGCGCCGGGTTCTCCTCCTTGGGCATCTGGAAGTAGTCGATCTGCTTGTCCGCGCCGATGTCCAGCGTGCGGATGATGACCTCCTTGTCGCCCATGTCGGAGAGCACCTGCTTGTAGGCCTCGAACTGATAGTCCTCGGAAGGATAGTCCGAGCAGTTCAGGTACAGAAACTCCGAGCGGAACAGGCCCACGCCGCCGCCGTCGTTCGACAGCACGGTGGACACGTCCTCGGGATTGCCGATGTTGCAGTAGACGCGGATCTTCTGGCCGTCGCGGGTGATGTTCTCCTGGCCCTTCAGCTGCTCCAGCAGCTTGCGCTGCTTCAGCTGCTCCTCGCGCTTGGCCATCATCACGTTGCGGGTGGCTTCGTCGGCGTCGATGACGATGCCGCCGGTGGAGCCGTCCACGATCACCTCGCGGCCCTCATACTCCTCCTTCAGCTGCTTGCCCACGCCGATGATGGCGGGAATGCCCATCGTGCGGGCCAGTATGGCGGTGTGGCTGGAGCCGCTGCCGCCCTCGGTGATGAAGCCCAGGATCTTGGCCTTGTCCAGCTGCACGGTCTCGCTGGGGGCCAGGTCGTCCGCCGCCAGCACCACGGGCACGTCGGAATCGATGCCGCCCTGCACCACGCCGGTCAGGATGCCGATGATGCGGCCGGACACGTCCTTCACGTCCGCGGCGCGGGCCTGCATGTAGGCGTCGTCCATCTGGGCGAACATGTCGGCAAACTGCGCGGCGGTGTCGGTCACGGCGGCCTCGGCGTTCAGCTTGTCCTCCTTGATGAGGTTTTCGATGGACTCCACATAGTCGTCGTCCTCGGCCATCATCTGGTGGGTCTCGAACAGGATGGCGGCCTCCTCGCCGGCCTCGGCCAGCGCCTTTTCATACAGCTCGCCCAGCTGCTCGATGGCCTTGGCCTGGGCGGCCTTGAAGCGGCCCCACTCGGCCTCGGTGTCCGTCACCTTGATGCGGCGGATGGTGCTCTTGGCGCGGGTGTAGAAATAGAGCGGACCCATCGCCACGCCGGTGGATACACCTTTGCCCTGGATGGAAATCATTTGCTTTTTACTCCTTTCGATGTGTTTATTTGATTTCAAAAGAGCGGAGTGTGGAGAATGGAGCGTAGAGTTGTCGCAGGAATCCTGTCGGGATCTGGTCATTAACTCCTCACTCCACACCCCTCACTCCTCACTCTCACTTTGCCCCGTACTCCACGCCGTCGAGGTCGTCGGAGTTGGTCAGCAGCACGGCCACGGTGTCGCTGTAGCCGGCGGCCCTGATCTTCTCGCGGCTGAAGCGGATCAGCGGCTGGCCGGCCTTCACCTGGTCGCCCTCGCTGACGAGGCACTCAAAGCCGTCGCCGTTCATGGCCACGGTGTCCACGCCCACGTGGATCAGCAGCTCCATGTCGTTGGCGGAGAGGCCCACGGCGTGCTTGCTGTCCGCGACGGAGCTGATCTCGCCGTCAAAGGGCGCGACGACCACCTCGTCCGTCGGCTGCACGCCCACGCCCACGCCCAGCACGCCGGAGGCGAAGGTGTCGTCCGGGATCTGGTCGTAGGGGATGACATTGCCCTTCACGGGCTGCAGCACCGTGCCGTTGGCGCAGCGGATGACCGAAACCGTCGGGGCCTCGATCTTCGCCGGCTGCACCGCCGGGCCCGCCGCCGTGACCGGCTTCGGCGCGTCTTCCTTCCAGATGATCGTGGTCAGCGCGAAGGCCACGCCCGCGGAGATCAGCAGCTGGACCAGATACAGCGGAACGTTGTTCACCGCGGGGATGGCGGGAATGCCGGTGACGCCGTAGACGGGCGCGCCCAGCTTGAACAGGCTTCCGAACAGCGAGCCCACCGCGCCGCCGATCATGCCGCAGATGAAGGGCTTCATGAAGCGGAAGTTGATGCCGAAGATGGCCGGCTCGGTGATGCCCAGCGAAGCGGACAGCGACGAGGGCAGCGCCACGGACTTGGTCTTCTGGTTCTTCACCTTCAGCGCCACCGCCAGGCACGCGCCAAACTGGGCGAAGTTCGCCGCGGAGGCGATGGGCATCCAGGTGTTCAGGCCGGTCTGGGCGATCATGCCCGCCTCGATGACATTGTACATGTGGTGCAGGCCCATGACGACCGTCCAGGGATAGAGCGCGCCCATGACCACGGAGCCGAACAGCGAGCTGGCCAGCCACTTCGCGCCGGTCAGCACCCAGTTCTCCAGGATGGAGAAGACGGGCCCGATGATGGTGAAGGTGACGAAGGAGGTGACCAGCACCGTCACCAGCGGGGTGACGAACAGGTCGATCATCTCGGGCACCTTCTTGTGCAGCCATTTTTCAATGATGCTCATCAGGAGCACCGCCAGTATGACCGGGATCACGTGCCCCTGGTAGCCCACTTGCTGGACGTTGAAGAAGAACAGATGCCAGGTTGGTATCTCTCCGGCGGCATAGTTGCCCACGGTCCAGGCGTTGATCAGCGCCGGATGCACCATCATCAGGCCGATGACGCCGCCGAGGAAGATGTTGCCGCCGAACACGCGGGCGGCGGAAATGGCCACCAGCACCGGCAGCAGCGCGAAGGCCGTGTTGGCCACGAGGTCCAGGAAGGCATACCAGTCGCTGGTGCCGAAGGCGGGCCAGAACTTCGGGATGGCCTCCACGATGCCCATCATCAGGCCGGAGGCCACGATGGCGGGAAGGATCGGCACGAACACGTCGCCCGGCGTCTTCAACACCTTCTTCCACCACGGCATCTTGCTGGCCGCGGCGGCCTTCACGTCGGCCTTGCTGGCCGCGGACGCGCCCGTGACGGACAGGAATTCGTCGTAGACCTTGTTCACGGTGCCGGTGCCGATGATCAGCTGGAGCTGTCCGTTGGATTCGAACATGCCCTTCACGCCGTCGATGTTCTCCAGCACCTCCTTGTTCACCTTGCTGTTGTCGGCAATGACGAGTCGAAGCCGGGTCGCGCAGTGTGCCGCGCTGATGACATTGGAGCCCCCGCCGATATTGGCGGCGATCTCCTCCGCGCACTTGCGATAGTCCAGTGCCATGATCTCTCCCCCTCTTTTCATTGGGCGTAAACGCCCTGATTAACTGTTATTTTACTATAAACCGGCGCAAATGTAAAGGGAAAAGGCCTCAAATTTACATTTGCTTTTTGCGTCGAATTGCAAGCGTTTTGATGGGAACTGCCATTTACAAAGTCACCTATATATGATAGAATATTTGTATACCATCGCTAATATGGGTTGATAGCACATTTCAAAAATATAGGACGAGGGGAGTCGAGGAACTTGAAGGACACCTTTCGTGGCGGAGTGCATCCGGCGGGCCGCAAGGAGCTGAGCCGGGAAATGCCGCTGCGCGAATTCCTGCCCACGGGCGAAATGGTCTTTCCGCTGTCGCAGCACATCGGAAAGCCCGCCAAGCCCATCGTGAAGAAGGGCGACGCCGTGCTGGTGGGCCAGCGCATCGCCGAGGCGGACGGCTTCGTCTCCGCCCACATCGCGTCCTCCTGCTCCGGCACGGTGAAGGCCGTGGAGAAGCGGCGGGTGCTGACCGGCGGCATGATGGAGTGCATCGTGGTGGACAACGACGGCCAGTTCACGCCCATGGAGGGCTTTGGCCGGCGCCAGGAGCCCTCCGCCGTCACCAACGACGAGATCCTCCAGCGCGTGCAGGACGCCGGCGTGGTCGGCCTGGGCGGCGCGGGCTTCCCCACCCACGTGAAGCTGAAGCCGCGCGATCCGCAGGCCATCCGCTTCGTGATCGCCAACGGCGCGGAGTGCGAGCCCTACCTGACCGGCAACGACCAGCTGATGCGCACCCGGGCCGCCGAGATCGTCGAGGGCTTGGAGCTGACGCTCAGGCTGTTCCCCAACGCCGAGGGCGTCATCGCCATCGAGGACAACAAGCCCGAGGCCATCGCCGCCATGCAGGGCGCGGCCTCCGGCAAGAGCCGCGTGCGGGTGCAGGCCATGAAGACCAAGTATCCCCAGGGCGGCGAGCGCAGCCTGATCCAGGCCATCGCCGGCGTGGATTTCCCGCTGTCGAAGCTGCCGGCGGACGTGGGCTGCATCGTGGACAACGTGGGCACCCTCTACGCCATCCAGCGCGCCGCGCTGTACAACGAGCCGCTGTTTTCCCAGTGCCTCACCCTCTCCGGCGAGGCGGCGGCGAACCCCGGCAACTACATCGTGCGCGACGGCACCAGCTTTGCAGAGCTGCTGGAGGCCGCGGGCGGCGTCAAGGCGGGCGTGACCCTCAAAAAGGCGCTGGCCGGCGGCCCGATGATGGGCATCGCCCTGTCCAGCCTGGACGTGCCGATCCAGAAGCAGAACAACGGCCTGACGCTGCTGGCGGACGATCCGAACGAGAAGGCCGAGCTGCAGCGCACGTCCTGCCTGCGCTGCGGGCGCTGCACCACGGTGTGCCCGGTGGGCCTGCTGCCCCAGCTGATGGCCGAGGCCGTGCTGATGGGCGATCTGAAGCGCTATGAGACGCGGCTCTACGGCCTGGAGTGCATCCAATGCGGCTCCTGCACCTACATCTGCCCGGCCAAGCGGCCGCTGATGCAGACGTTCAAGCAAACCAAGTCTGAAATACTGGCGCGCAAGCGCGCGGAAGGGGGCGCCAAGAAGTGAACACCGCGTTGAACCTCTCCTCCAGCCCCCACGCGCGGGACAAATGGACCACCGGGTTCATCATGCGCGTGGTCGCGCTCTCGCTGCTCCCGGCGACCGTCGTGGGCGTGGCCGTCAACGGCCTGCACGCGCTGCTGGTGGTGCTGCTGGCGGTGGCGGCGGCCGTGGGCGCCGAATTCGCCTTTGACAAGCTGTGCCACAAGCCTGACACCTGGAAGGACGGCAGCGCCGTCGTCACCGGGCTGATGCTGGCACTCTCCCTCTCGCCCACCGTGCCGCTGAGCATGCCGGTCATCGGCAGCGTGTTCGCCATCATCGTGGTGAAGTGCTGCTTCGGCGGCCTGGGCAAGAACTTCGTCAACCCCGCGCTGGCAGCCCGCTGCTTCCTGCTGATCTCCTTCGGGCGCACGATGTCCACCTTCCAGATGGTGGACGGCGTGTCCTCGGCCACGCCGGTCGCGATGATGAAGGCCGGCCAGGCCGTGGACATCTCGAAGATGTTCCTCGGCACGGCCAGCGGCGTCATCGGCGGCTCCGTGCTGGCGCTGCTGGCGGGCGGCCTGGTGCTGTGGGCGCTGGACATCATCCACGGCCAGATCTGCTTCTCCGTGCTGGGCGCGTTCACGCTGTTCATGGCGCTGTTCGGCGGCCAGGGCTTCGACTGGAAGTTCCTGCTGGCCCACCTGTGCGGCGGCGGCGTGGTGATGGGCGCGTTCTACATGGCCACCGACTACGTGACCAGCCCCGTCGGCAAGCTCGGCCAGGCGGTCTACGGCGCGCTGATCGGCGTGCTGGGCGCGCTGTTCCGCATCAAGGGCGGCGCGGCGGATTCGTTCAGCTATTCCGTGATCATCGCCAACCTGTTCACCCCCCTGATCGACACCTACGTGATCCCGAAGCCCTTCGCCTTCCGGCGCAACGCCGTGCGGCGCGAGGGCAAGGTGCCGCTGTCCCAGCGGATCCCCCGCCCCGTGGTGGTGCTGACCGTGATCACGCTGGTGGCAGGCCTGGCGCTGTCCGGCGTCTACTCCATGACGAAGGACACCATCGACGAGCAGAACCGCGCGGCGCGGGCGGCCTCCTACCAGGCGGTCGTGCCGGAGGCGGACCGCATCGAAAGCGACGCGGCGCTGGATCAGGCCGTGGCGGACCTGGGCGGCGCGGTGTACGGCACCGGCTTCGGCCGCAGCACCATCAATGAAGTGTATGTCGGCGCGGACGCGGCGGGCGAGCCCGTGGGCTATGCCATCAGCGTCACCACCGCCGACGGCTTCGACGGCAACATCACCTTCGCCGTGGGCCTCTCCACCGACGGCACCGTGAACGGCATCGCCTTTACCGAGCTGCACGAGACCGCCGGCATGGGCATGCGGGTGGACGAGCCGGAATTCAAGGCCCAGTTCGCCGGCAAGGCCGTGAGCGCCTTCGTGCTGAACAAGGCTGGCGGCTCCACCGAGCCGGAGCAGATCGACACGATCTCCGGCGCGAGCACCACCTCCGGCGCCGTGGTGAACGCCGTGAACGCCGCCCTCGACTTCTTCCAGAATGTGGTGAAGGGAGGCAACGAGTGATGAACAAATACCTCGAACGCCTGTACAACGGCGTCGTGAAGGAAAACCCGACGCTGATACTGATGCTGGGCATGTGCCCGACGCTGGCCGTGTCCACCCGGGCGATGAACGGCATCGGCATGGGCCTGTCCACCACGGCGGTGCTGATCCTGTCCAACCTGGTGATCAGCCTGATGCGCAAGGTCATTCCGGACCAGGTGCGCCTGCCGGCCTACATCGTGGTGGTGGCCTCGCTGGTGACGGTGACGGAGCTGCTGATCGAGGCCTACCTGCCCTCGCTGTACACGGCCCTGGGCATCTATATCCCGCTGATCGTCGTGAACTGCATCATCCTGGGCCGCGCGGAGGCCTACGCCAACAAGCACACCCCCCTGCTCTCCGTGATGGACGGCGTGGGCATGGGCCTGGGCTTCACGCTGGCGCTGACCCTGGCCGGCCTGCTGCGCGAGGCGCTGGGCAACGGCACGGCCTTCGGCGTCCCCTTCCTGCCGGCCGGCGTCGAGCCGATGGGCATCTTCGTGCAGCCTCCGGGAGCGTTCCTCATCATCGCCCTGATCATCGCGGTGATGAACGCCCTGGGCATCAAGACGCGCCAGCGCAAGCTGGTGGAGAGCGGCTGCGACGGCGTGTGCGCCAACTGCGCCAAGGCCTGCGTCAAGTCTGAGGAGGTGACCGGCAAGTGAACCACAACCTGATCCTCATCATCATTTCCGGCGCCCTGATCAACAACGTGGTGCTGAACCAGTTCCTGGGCATCTGCTCATTCCTGGGCGTATCCAAGCAGATGAAGGCCAGCGCTTCCCTCGGCGGCGCGGTGATCTTCGTCATCACCATCGCCAGCGCCGTGGCGAGCTTGCTCTACGATTTCGTCCTCGCCCCGCTGGGCCTGGACTTCATGAAGACCATCGTGTTCATCCTGGTGATCGCCGCGCTGGTGCAGGTGGTGGAGATGTTCCTGAAGAAGAAATCCCCCGCCGTGTACAAGGCGCTGGGCATCTACCTGCCGCTGATCACCACCAACTGCGCCGTGCTGGGCGTGGCCCTGACCAACGTGCAGGACGGCTATAACTTCATCGAGAGCGTGCTCTCCGGCTTCGGCACGGCCGTGGGTTACACCATCGCCATCGTGCTGCTGGCGGGCATCCGCAGCCGCATCCACGAGGAAGACCTGCCCGCCCCGCTGCGCGGCGCGCCCATCGTGCTGATCTCCGCGGCGCTGATGTCCATCGCGTTCCTGGGCTTCTCCGGCCTGTCGTTCTGATGGAGGTGTCGATATGCAGACGATTGTCATTACAACGCTGGTGATCGCCGTGATCGGCATCGTGGTCGGCGCGGGCCTGGTCTATACCGGCAAGAAGTTTGAAGTGAAGGTGGACGAACGCGAAAGCGCCGTGCGCGAGGTGCTGCCCGGCAACAACTGCGGCGCCTGCGGCTACGCCGGCTGCGACGCCATGGCCGCCGCCATCGCCAGCGGCGAGGCCCCGGCCAACGGCTGCCCCGTGGGCGGCACGCCGGTGGCGAAGCAGGTGGCCGCCATCATGGGCGTGGACGCCGGGGCGGTGGAGCGCAAGGTGGCGTTCGTGCGCTGCGCGGGCACCTGCGAGGCCACCCACAACCAGGGCAACTACATCGGCATCCAGGACTGCCGAAGCGCCGTCCTGGCCGGCTTGAACGTCACGGACTGCGGCTACGGCTGCCTGGGCTTCGGCTCCTGCGCCACTGTCTGCCCGCAGGACGCCATCCGCGTGATCGACGGCGTGGCGATGGTGAACCGCAAGAAATGCGTGGGCTGCGGCCTGTGCGTGAAGGCGTGCCCCCGCGGCCTGATCGAGCTGGTGCCCGAATTCAAGCGGGTGGCGGTGCGCTGCTCCAACCACGATCGCGGCCCGATGGTGAAGAAGGTCTGCTCCGCGGGCTGCATCGGCTGCGGCGTGTGCACCCGCCAGTGCGAGTACGACGCCATCCACGTGGAGAACAGCCTGGCCCACGTGAATTACGAAAATTGCGTCCAGTGCGGCAAGTGCGCCGAGAAGTGCCCGGTGAGGGTCATCACCCCGCCGGTGCGCGATGAAGCGCGGCAGGATATTCCCGCGTGATCGAGGAGGCATACCATGGATAAGAAGCAACGCATCAAACTGATCGGCGCGGGCGCGGTGGTGGTCGCGACGGTGCTGGGCCTGGCGGGCCTGTTCACCGGCGGCAAGCTGATGTACCACCTGCAAAACCGCGGCGAGCTGGGCCCGCTTTCGCGCTCGGACATTCAGTATCTGAACGTGGAGGCCCCCGAGGCCACCGGCAGGGACGGCACCGTGAACGCCTCCGACTGGGCCGCGGTGTACCCGGAAATCGTGGCCACGATGGGCGACAATTCCAAGAACAGCTACGTGACCGACTATCTGGAGGAGGACCCGTACCTCGTCAACATCTACGAGGGCTACGGCTTCGCCAAGGATTACGGCAGCGCCCGCGGCCACGAATACACGCTGGAGGACGTGCACAAGACCCAGCGCCCCCACGCCAAGGCCAACTGCCTGACCTGCAAGACCCCGAACTTCGCCAAGCTAGTGAACGACCAGGGCGTGGGCGTGTACAGCATGCCCTTTGAAGAGGTCGAGGCCATGATGGAGGAGAACGTCAGCTGCTACACCTGCCACGGCAACGACGCCGGCAACGGCGGCGCCCTGGTGGTGACCCACAGCTACGTGAACAAGGCCCTGGGCGAGAACGCCGCCGCCATCGACCCGGCCACGCTGTCCTGCGGCCAGTGCCACATCGAATACTACTTCACCCCCGCCGACAGCGAGACCATGATGCCCTATGACGGCGTGGCCGCCATGACCCCCGAGGCGATCCTGGCCTACTACGATTCCATCGACTTTGCCGACTGGACCCAGGAGAGCACCGGCACCCGCCTGCTCAAGGCCCAGCACCCGGAGATGGAGACCTTCCTGTCCGGCAAGCACGCCGCGCTGCTCAACTGCGCGGACTGCCACATGCCCATGGAGATGAGCGAGGACGGCGCCGTGTACCACAGCCACCTGCTGGTGAGCCCGCTGGAAAACCAGATGCTGCTGGAGAACTGCGCCACCTGCCACGGCGACACCGACATGGTGAAGATGGTGCGCGGCATCCAGGATCGCGTCACCGCCCGGGAAACCGAGGTGGGCAACGCCCTCAGCGCCATGAAGACGGCCCTGGCCGACGCCGCGGCCTCCGGCACGTGGGCCGAGGAGGACCTGGAGGCCGTGCGCAGGCTGCACCGCGAGGCCCAGTGGTTCTTCGACTTCTGCTATGTCGAGAACTCCGAGGGCGCGCACAACTCCGAGCTGTCCATGCGCTGCCTGGACACCGCCGAGGCGAAGATCGGCGAGGCCATGGCGCTGCTGGACGCGGAAGACGCATAGCAAGGAAATTCCCGCAGGGGCGTCGCAACGACGCCCCCGTTTTTTGAAGCAAAATGAGTGTTTTCAAGAGAATCTACAAATTCATCGCCTCGATGCGCTTCGCCATCGCCCTGCTGGTGGTGCTGGCCGTCGCGTGCTCGGTGGGCAGCCTGGTCACCCAGGGACAGAGCTACGACTGGTACGCCCAGCGCTACTCCGAGCGCACGGCGGCGTTGATCCTGGCGCTGGGGCTGGACGACGCCTTCCACAGCGCCTGGTTCATCGCCATCACCGGCTTCCTGTGCCTGAACCTGACGCTGTGCAACCTGACGCGGCTGCCCCGGCTGATCCGCCTCGCGAAGGCGGAGGGCCGCCCCGAGGGCGCGCTGAAGGACCCGGGCGACGTCTCCGCCGCGAACATCGCGGACCCGCGGGCCGTGTTCGCGCGCCTGCGCATGCCCGCGCCCATTGCCTGCCAGACGGAGGACGGCCGCGAAGCCCTGTTCGCCTCGAAGCACCGGGCGGGCCTGTGGGGCGCCTGGGTGTGCCACCTGGGCATCCTGCTGCTGATCCTGGGCTTCGGCCTGGGGCAGATGACCCAGGAGCAGTACGCCGTCTACGGCGTGCCGGGCGACGTGAAGCCCATCGGGGACACCGGCCGCATGCTGCAAATCGACGATTTCACCGTGGGCCTGCGCGACGACGACACCGTGGAGCAGTACACCGCGAAAATCACCGTCTACGACATGAACGCCGACGGCGCGCCCAGCCAGAGCGCCGAGATCCGCGTGAACCAGCCCGCCACCCTGTTCGGCATGAAGTTCTACCAGAACTCCACCGGCTGGGCCGGGAAGGTGAACATCGCCAAGGACGGCGAGCCGCTGCAGGAGGCGGTGATCTGCGCCGGCGAATACCTGCCCGTGGCGGACAAGCCGGAGCTGGTGGTAGTGCTGAACGCCTTCTACCCGGACTATCGGTTCGTTCCCGGCGAGGGCCCGTCCACGGCTTCCGGCCAGCTGAACCATCCGGCCTGGCTCTATTCGGTCTACTACCAGGGGCAGGTGCTGGGCATGAACGCGCTGATGGCGGACGAGGAGCTGACCATCGACGAATACACCGTCACCTTCACCGATCCCCAGAGCTACACGCTCATCTCCGTCAAGCGCGACCGCTTCACGCCCCTCGCCCTCGTCGGCGGCCTGGTCACGATGCTGGGCCTGCTGCTGGCGTTCTACGTCCAGCCCGCCAGGGCCTGGGCCATCCGTCAGGACGACGGCGGCTGGACCGTGCACGGGCGCTGCCGGAAGGGCGGGGCGATCTGGCGCGAGGACTTCGAGCGGGCGGCGGGTACGGCGTCGAACGAGGAATGACGCGAATCGGCCTGAGCCTGCGACATTGCGAGGAGCCCTGAAAGCGCGCCGTGGCATTCCGGTCTCCACGGATCAAAGAAATCCGAAGGATTTCCACCGGAACTCCACCCTCCTCACTCCACCCTCCTCACTCCCCTTCCCCCATCCCCAAGCAAAGGAGAAACAGTATGCTGCAAATCGAAAACACCCTCTTCACAATCGTCATGCTGCTCTATTTCGCGGCGATGCTGCTGTACTTCGCGTTCATCGCGGTGAAGAAGGACGGCGTGGCGAAGGTCGCCATCGGGCTTCAGGCGGCGGGGCTGGCGCTGCACACGGCGGCGCTGATCTGCCGGGGCATCGGCGCGGGGCGGCTGCCGCTGACGAACCAGTATGAATTCGCCACCTCCTTCGCCTGGGGCCTGTGCCTGGTGAGCCTGATCTTCGTGCTGCGGTTCAAATTCCCGGTGCTGGGGGCCTTCGCCTCGCCGGTGACGTTCCTGATCATCGGCTACGCAGCCATGCAGAGCAAGGAAGTGCGATCGCTGATGCCGGCGCTGCGCAGCAACTGGCTGGGCTTCCACGTCTCCACGGCCATCATCGCCTACGGGGCCTTCGGCGTCAGCTTCGTGCTGGGCGTGATCTTCCTGCTGCGCGACCGCATGCGCAACAGCGGCTTCCTGGACCAGCACATCCCGAACCGGGAAAAGCTGGACGTGATCGCCTATCGCAGCGTGTCGCTGGGGCTGCTGTTTTTGACGTTCACCATCGTCACCGGCGCGATCTGGGCCGAGCGGGCCTGGGGCAGCTACTGGTCCTGGGACCCGAAGGAGACCTGGTCGCTGGTCACCTGGATCATCTACGCCGCCTACCTGCACCTGCGCCTGCGCCGGGGCTGGCAGGGCCGCGCCGCCGCCATCTTCGCCGTGGTGGGCTTCGCCTGCGTGATCTTCACGTATATCGGCGTGAATACGTTCCTGCCGGGCGTGCATTCTTACGCATGATTTGTGGCGGGGGAGCAAGCTCCCCCGCCACTGCCACCCCCTCCGGATTTTTGCTTGAGGCCTGAAGGCCATCCGGTCGCAAAATCCGCAAGGAGAGAATTTTCTCTCCGGGTAAATGGGATTTCCCTCCGATAAAATTCTACGGCCCTGACGCACATGTCGCCAGGGCCGATCTTATGTCAGAGGGGCTTGCGCCCCTTCGACACCTCCCAGAGGAATGTTGTTATCGAATCCCGATCTCCGCGTCGCTCTCGGTCACGTCGCTGTGGGCCTTGATGTAATCCACCAGTGGGTCGATCTCGGTGAAGGCCATGGCGAGGTAGGTATCCGCAGCGCCATAGTAGATGGCGATGCGGCCGGTGTCGGGGTCCTGCAGCGTGGCGCAGGGGAAGCAGACGCTGGGCACGAAGCCCTTTTCCTCGTACCACTCCTCGGGGGTGATGAGGAAGTTTTCGCAGCGATACTTCACCCGGCTGGGCTCGTCGATGTCCAGGATCGCCGCGCCGAAGGAATACACAAAGCCGGAGCAGGTGCTGGACGCGCCGTGGTAGAACAGCAGCCAGCCCTCGCTGGTCTCGATGGGCGCCGCGCCGGAGCCGATCTTCACGCTCTCCCACCACTTGCTGCCGGAGGACATCACGTGGCGGTGCATGCCCCAGAACTTCATGTCCGGGCTCTGGCTGAGCCAGATATCGCCGAAGGGCGTGTGGCCGCTGTCTGACGGCCGTGAGAGCAGCTGATAGCGCCCGTTCACCCGCCGCGGGAACAGCACGGCGTTGCGGTTGAAGGGAATGAAGGGGTTCTCCAGGCGGGTGAAGGTCTTGAAATCGGTGGTCTTCGCCATGCCGATGGACGCGCCGTAGTTGTCCTGGCACCACATGGCATACCACGTGTCCTCCACCTTCACCAGGCGGGGATCGTAGGCATAGCGGGGCATCAGCGGCTTCCCGGCCTCGTCGGTGAAGGGCACCATCTCCGGGTCGATGTCCCAGTGGATGCCGTCGGCGCTGTGGCCCAGATAGATCATCGGAATGCCGTTGGTGCGCTCGCCGCGGAACAGCGCGATGAAGCCGCCCTCATAGGGCGCGGCGGCGGAGTTGAACACCCTCGCCACCCCCGGCAGCGGGTTGCGGCCGATGATGGGGTTCTCGCTGTAGCGCCAGACGGGCGCGTCGTGCGTGTCGTTCGCCGGGCGATCCTGCCAGGGAATGTTCGGCAGGCTCTGGCAGTTCAGGATCTTGACCTTGGACATGGTATCCCAACCTTTCAGATTCATTTCGAGGCAATAGGCAATAGGAAATAGGGAATAGGCAATAGGGAATAGGGAATAGGGAATAGGCAATAGGAAAAGCCGCTGCACGCAGGCCATTATCCTGACGGCAATAGAACGCGCGGCAGCCACAATCCCTATTGCCTATTGCCTTTTCCCTATTCCCTTTTCATCAGCCCTTCACGGAGCCGTTCGCCAGGCCCGCGTAGACCTGCTTCTGGAAGAACAGGAAGATCAGCAGCGAGGGGATCAGCGTCAGCAGAACGCCCGCGCAGATGATGTTGTAGCTGCTCTTGAAGGGGCCGGAGAATGAATACAGCGCCGTGGAGATCGTGCGCCAGGTGTTGGACTGGAGGTACAGGTTGGCGTTGTAGTATTCGTTGTACACGCCCACGCCCTTCAGCACCGCCACGGTCACGATGGCCGGCTTGGTCAGCGGCAGCAGGATCTTGAAGAACACGCCGAAGTAGGTGCAGCCCTCCAGCACGGCGGATTCGTCCAGCGCCACGTTCAGGTTCTCGAAGAATTGCAGGAAGATGTAAATCGAGATGACGTCCGTGCCGCTCATCAGGATCATGTAGCCCACGATGCTGTTCAGCAGGCCGAAGTTCTTCATGATCTGATAGGTGGTGACCTGCATGGCGATGCCGGGAATCAGCGTCGCGATCATGAACAGGTTGCGGATCAGGTTGTTGCCGGGGAAGGCGAAGCGGTTCAGCACGTAGGCCAGCATCGAGCCCATCATCACGCTCACCAGCACCACGACGACGACCACGCCGAAGCTCGTCAGGAACGCCCGCAGCATGTCGCCGTCCACCCACACCTGGCGATAGTTTTCAAAGTTCAGCCAGTTCTGCGGCGGGGTCATGGCGTTCGTGGAGGCGTATTCCGCGTTCGTCTTGAAGGAGATCATGAACGAGGAAATAATCGGCAGCAGCGCCACGAAGGAGCCGAAGATCAGCGCAAAGTATTCCAGGAATTTGATGAAGCCCCGCTTGACGCGCGCGCCGGTGTTGGAAGCGGTGACGGAAGTGGTATTGTTTGCCATATTCTCTGCCTCCCTTCCTTACCAAAGCGCCTTGGCCTTGTTCGACTTGGCGTTGAAGGTGTTGTCGGAATCCTTCATCACGAAGCGGAAGAACAGGCGCTGGCCGGCGGTGAACAGCAGGATCAGGATCATCAGCACCATCGCCATGGCGCAGGCCTGGCCCACCTTGCCGGAGACATGGGCCATCTGGTGGATCTTGATGAAGAACGTGGCCGTGCCGTTGGCACCCATGCCCGCCACCACGTAGGCCGGCTCAAACGCCGACAGCGAGCCCGTGATGGACAGGATCAGGTTCAGCATGAACACGGTCTTGATGCCCGGCAGGATGATGTGCACAAACTGCTGCCAGCGGTTCGCGCCGTCGATGGTGGCCGCCTCGTAGAGGGTCGGGTCGATGGATGCGATGGCGCCGATGAACAGGATCATGTTCTGGCCGCAATACTTCCAGAGGCTCGTGAACACCAGCGACCAGTTGTTGATGCTCTGGTCGCGCAGCCAGTAGGGCAGGTTCTCCAGCGGTATGCCCACCGCCTGCAGCACGCTGTCCAGCACGAAGCCGCGGGTGTAGAAGAACTTGAAGATGTAGCCGATGGCGATGCCGTTCACCAGAAACGGAAAGAACATGGCGGACTTGAAGATGCCCGCGCCGCGGATCCTCTCCAGGCTCAGGATCGAGGCGAAGAACAGCGCCAGCGAAAGCTGCACCACCGCGCCGGCCATGTAGTACAGGCTCAGCAGCATCGCGCCTACGTATTCGCTCTTGCCGAACACGCGCAGATAGTTCTGCCAGCCCACGAAGCCCTTGTTCTTGGTGTAGCTCATGTTGTAGAAGCTGAACTGGATCATCTTGGCGAAGGGCACATAGGTGAAGATGATCAACAGCGCCAGCGGCACGATGCCGAACGCGACGATGACCGCCACCTTCTGCCAGTTGATCCGCTTGCCGCCGGGCACATAGTATTTGGCGGTTTTGGCCATGGACAAGAGGATGCACCTCCTTGTGATAACTGTGAGACTTGAAGGGGCGGAGCCATGAGACTCGCTCGTGACTCCGCCCCATCTTCCGGTCAACCCGATGTCAGTGGGGGCTTATTCGTTGACCTCCACGCCCAGGCTCTCCTGGGCATCGGACCAGGCCTGGTTCCACTCGGCCATGATGTCCTCGAAGCTCTCGTCGCCGTTGAAGGCGTGCTCAACGATGGCCTGCACCTTGGTGTTGCCGCCGGCGTTGAAGTTCAGCTCGGATTCGCTGTTCAGCTCGCTCAGCAGGGTCTCCTCGCCGGGCAGGGCGTCGGCGTCCGCCACCATGTCGATGCCCTCGAAGGCCGCGTACAGATCCGGGTATTCGCCCTTCTTGTCGATCGGCAGGCCGCCCTCGCTGTAGGAGAAGCCGCTCTCCTCGGTCAGCCACTTCAGATAGTACAGGGAGGCCAGCTTCTGCTCGTCGGTCGCCTGCACGTTGATGCCGAAGTTGTAGTCGCCGCCGGCGGGCGCATACTGCTTGCCGTCGATGGTGATCGGGAACGCCATGTAGCCGACATCCTCGGGATGCTCGCCGCCCTCGGCGTCGCGCATCTGGGTGAAGGCCCAGCTGCCCAGAACCATGGTGGCGATCTCGCCGTTGTTCAGCATGGGCTTGCAGCCTTCCCAGTCGGTGGTGGAGTAGTCCTCTTCGATGAGGCCATTGGCAACCGCGTCATACAGGATCTTGTACACGGCGGCGGGGCCGGTGCCGTCCTCGTTGATGGTGAAGGGATCCTTGGTATGCAGGAACTCCTGGTTCATGTACTCGGCCTTGCCGGTGGCGGCCACGCCGATGTAGGCGTCCCAAGCGCCCATGGTCCAGCCCGCGGCGTAGTTGGTGTACAGCGGGATGGCGTCGGTGTTGTCCTTCACAGCCTGCAGGGCCGCGATGAACTCATCGGGGGTCTTGGGCAGCTCGGTCACGCCGGCTTCCTGGAAGATGCGCTTGTTGTACAGCACGCCCTGGGCCGCGGCGGTGGAGGGGATGCCGTAGCAGGTGCCGTCATAGGACCAGCTGCTCATGAAGTTGTACAGGCCATCCAGGGTCGCCAGGTCGCCCAGCGGGATGAAGTAGTTGGGCAGCTCGTCCTTGTCCACGGTGGGGATGCCCATGATGGTCCAGTCGTCGTTGCCGATGCGCAGCAGGGCGTTCTCGGCGAAGTCGGTGATCAGCTCATACTCGATGTTGATGTTGGGATAGATCTCCTGGAACTGCTTCACATAGCCGGCCAGCTTGCCGTCGTCACCGGCCAGGTCGGTGCGGTGATAGACGAAGTGGATGTCAGCGGCCAGGTCGGTGTTCTCACCCAGAACGATCTGGTCGAAGGTGGGCAGCGCTTCCTCCGCGGTCGCGAAGGCAAGGCAGCTGATTGCGAGCAGGGCGCACAGCGCCAGAGCCAGCAGCTTCTTCATGGTAATTTCCTCCGTTTGTCAGATTTGAACAATGATTCACGCTTCATTGTCCGTCGAACAAATTATAACATTACCGCTGTGTTTCGTCAATAGGCTAGAGCGTAACTTAATTAATAAAGTTACTAAAAATCGAAAATTTAACACACGAACAGGGACAAAAAAAGCCTTCCCCCGCCGGGGAAGGCCAATCCGCTTATTTTTTACCCAGTCGCCGGCCGGTGTTCAGATCCATCACGGAATCCCGCTCGACGAACCAGCCGCCCACGGACGTGCGCAGCGGGCCCTCCATGCCCTCGCGGACGCGGGAGCGCAGGCGGCGCACGGTCACCTGGGCCATGCGCTGCTGGTCCACGGCGTAGGTAGTGAGGGGGCGGGCGTGCTTGCCGTAGACGAAGTCGTCAAACCCCACCAGCGAGATGTCCTCCGGCACCCGATGGCCGCGCTTCTCCAGCGCCTCGGCCACCGAGCAGGCCAGCATGTCGTTGTTGCAGACGAAGGCGGTGGGCAGCTCCTCGGGAAACGGAAAGTTTCCGTCGTAGTGGCCCTCGGCGTCCCGGTCGGGGATCACCCAGTCCTCCCGCACCGGCAGGGCGAACTGCATCATCGCGCGCAGGTAGCCGCTGTAGCGGTCCATGATGCTGGTGGTGCCCTCCACGCTGCCCACGAAGCCGATCTTCCGGTGGCCGTGCTCGATCAGATAGCGCGTCAGCTGGTAGGCGCCGCTCTGGCCGTCGCTGGTCACGGCGTCCACGTCCGGGCCGTCGCAGGTGAAGTCCAGCAGCACCGCCGGCAGGTTCGTCTCCAGGATCGCGGCCACATAGTCCACCGCGAACTGGCCCAGCAGCACGAAGCCGGACGCCCGCTGGATCGTCACCGCCGCCGGCATCACCAGGCCCTGCTCGTCCTGGTCGGACACGATCTCCAGCACGCCCAGCATGCCGGCCTCCGCCAGCTCCTTCAAAAGCGCCCGGTACAGCGAAAAATAGAAGCTCGGCGCGCTGAAAAAGCGGTCGGCGATCAGTATGCCGATGATGCGGCCGGTATCGTCGGCCTGGGGCGCGCTGTAGCGATAGCCCATCTGCCGCGCGGTCTCGATGATCTTCTCGCGCACCGCGTCGCTGACGCCCTCCTTGCCGCTCAACGCCTTGGAGATCGTGACGGTGCTGACGCCCAGCGCCGCGCCAATGTCGCGCATGGTGACGTTCTTCATGCTGACGCTCCTTTCTATATCGTGGAACGACGAAGAGAGGGATTAGGAACGAGGGATCAGGGATTAGAAAACGCCGCTGCCGCCATTTCTATTGGAACACAGTAACAGTCGCTGCGGCAGCCACCATTCCCAATCCCTGTTCCCTGTTCCTCAGCCCAGTTCATAGTCGATATACCGGCACGCCGCCAGAGCCGCGGTGGCGCCGTCGGCCACGGCGGTGGTCAGCTGGCGCACGCCCTTGCTCCGGCAGTCCCCCGCCACGAACACGCCGGGGGTCCGCGTCAGGCAGCGCTCGTCAGAATCGAAGTAGCCCCAGTCGTTCAGCGCCGCCAGCGCCTTGAACGGCTCGTTCTCGGGGATCAGGCCGATGGCAACGAACAGGCCGTCGCAGGCGACCGTCTGCTTCTCGCCGGTGCTCCTTCCGGAGATGGCCACGCCCTTCAGCGCACCGTCTTCGGTGACGAGGGCGTCGATCTTCGTATCGCAAATCGCCCGCACGTTCGCCCGCGCCGCCAGCACGTCCTGCAGCTTGCGCTCGCCGGTCAACTTCGGCAGGTCCTGGAGGATGATCACTTCCCTGCACTTCTCGGACAGCAGTATCGCCTCCTGCAGCGCGGAATTGCCGCCGCCCGCCACGCAGACCGTCTGGCCGCTGTAGAAGTCGCCGTCGCACACCGCGCAGAAGGAGATGCCCTCCCCCACCAGCTCGTTCTCGCCCGGCAGGCCCAGCATGCGGTGCTTCACGCCGGTGGCGATCACCACGGCCCTGCCCTCATAGGCGCCGCCCTCCTCGGTGGTGACGACCTTGAAATCGCCCCGGTCCTCCACGGCCACGACGCGCTCGATCTCGATCTGGGCGCCCTGGGCCAGGATCTGGTCCAGCATCCGGTCCGCGAATTCATTGCCGCTCATCTGCAGCGTGCCGGGATAGTTCTCCACCTTCGGGGAATGGGTGATCTGCCCGCCGAAGCCAGCCTTCTCGATCACCAGCGCGTGCTTTCCGTTGCGCAGCGCGTACAGCGCCGCCGTCATGCCTGCGGGGCCGCCCCCGACCACGATGATATCATACATACGCTTGCCTCGATTCATACACATAGGGGCGGCGATGGGGCCGCCCCTATCCTTTCACGATCCAATGATCACGATTCTCAGTGCCTGGCCATCAGCCAGCCCTTGATGTCGCTGACGCCGCGATACTTCTCGAAGCTGTCGCCGTGGCGGAGTACCAGGGTCGGGGCCTGCTTGACGCCATACTGGGCGGTGAGGTCCCGCGCGTCGGCGGCGTTGACGGTGGCGTAGTGGACGCCGGCGCGATCCAGCAGGGCCATGGCG
The DNA here is from genome assembly GCA_902799045.1 of uncultured Eubacteriales bacterium. Lineage (GTDB taxonomy): Bacteria > Bacillota > Clostridia > Christensenellales > Aristaeellaceae > UBA2862. The sequence goes on along the minus strand of CADBZH010000017.1, from coordinate 12,172 downwards.
GCCTTGCAGTTCGGGCAGGTCGGGGACTTGAACAGGATGGTCTCCTCCCCGGTCAGGTCTGCGGCAGACGCGGCATGGGCTTCGGCGAGCTCCTCCGCGTGGGCGGCCTGCACGGCGACCTTGGCTTCATCCGCGGCGGCCTCCGGCTTCATCAGCGGCTGGGCGGGCTCGCAGCAGGGGCGCTCCATGGCGGCCTCCATGGCGGCTTCGGCGTTGGTGATGGTGGTCACCGGGCCGGCGTGGGTCAGGCGGCTGTGACCGATGTTGTAGACCTTGCGATCCTTGTACTCCTGCGCCTTGCCGTCGTTCCAGTTCTGCACCGGGCGATAGTAGCCGGTGATGCGGCTGTAGACCTCGGTCTTCTGGCCGCAGTGGGGGCACGTAAACTGCTCGCCCACCAGGTAGCCATGGTCCTTGCACACGCTGTAGGTGGGGCTCATGGTGTAGTAGGGCAGCTTGTAGTTCTCGGCGATCTTGCGCACCAGGGTCGCGGCGGCCTTCCAGTCGGGCAGCTTCTCGCCCAGGAAGGCGTGGAACACGGTGCCGGAGGTGTACAGGGTCTGCAGGTCGTCCTGGATGTCCAGGGCGGAGAACACGTCCTCGGTGTAGCCCACGGGCAGGTGGGAGGAGTTGGTATAGTAGGGCGTGCCGTTCATGTTGGCGGTGATGATGTCCGGATACTGGGCCTTGTCGTGCTTGGCGAAGCGATAGGTGGTGCTCTCCGCCGGGGTGGCCTCCAGGTTGAACAGGTCGCCGTACTTCTCCTGATAGTCGCTCAGGCGCTCGCGCATGTGGTTCAGCACGTCCTGGGCGAAGCGCTGGGTCTCGGGATGGGTCAGGTCGGCGCGCAGCCACCGGGCGTTCAGGCCCACCTCGTTCATGCCGATCAGGCCGATGGTGGAGAAGTGGTTGTTGAAGGTGCCCAGATAGCGCTTGGTGTAGGGATACAGGCCCCGCTCCATCAGCTGGGTGATGACGCGGCGCTTGGTGTTCAGGCTGCGGGCCGCGATGTCCATCAGGTCGTCCAGGCGCTTGTAGAAGTCGGCCTCGTCCTTGGCCAGATAGGCGATGCGGGGCAGGTTGATGGTCACCACGCCGATGGAGCCGGTGGATTCGCCGCTGCCGAAGAAGCCGCCGGACTTCTTGCGCAGCTCGCGCAGGTCCAGGCGCAGGCGGCAGCACATGCTGCGCACGTCGCTGGGCTCCATGTCGCTGTTGATGTAGTTGGAGAAGTAGGGCGTGCCATACTTCGCGGTCATCTCAAACAGCAGCTTGTTGTTCTCGGTTTCGCTCCAGTCGAAATCGCGGGTGATGGAATAGGTGGGGATCGGATACTGGAAGCCGCGGCCGTTGGCGTCGCCCTCGATCATGACCTCGATGAACGCCTTGTTCACCATGTCCATTTCCTTCTGGCAGTCGCCGTAGGTGAAATCCATCTCCTTGCCGCCCACGATGGCCGGCAGGTTCTTCAGGTCGTTCGGCACGGTCCAGTCCAGCGTGACGTTCGAGAAGGGCGCCTGGGTGCCCCAGCGGGAGGGGGTGTTCACGCCGTAGATGAAGCTCTGCACGCACTGCTTGACTTCCTTCTGGGTCAGGTTGTCCACGCGCACGAAGGGGGCCAGGTAGGTGTCAAAGGAGCTGAACGCCTGGGCGCCGGCCCACTCGTTCTGCATGATGCCCAGGAAGTTGACCATCTGGTTGCACAGGGTGGACAGGTGGCCGGCGGGGCTGCTGGTGATCTTGCCGGGCACGCCGCCCAGGCCCTCCTGGATCAGCTGCTTCAGGCTCCAGCCCGCGCAATAGCCGGTGAGCATGGACAGGTCGTGCAGGTGGATGGCGGCGGAGCGATGCGCCTCGGCGATCTCCTCGTCATAGACCTCGCTGAGCCAGTAGTTGGCCGTGATGGCGCCGCTGTTGGACAGGATCAGGCCGCCCACGGAGTAGGACACCGTGGAATTCTCCTTCACGCGCCAGTCGTTGATCTGCAGGTAGTTGTCCACCAGGTCCTTGTAGTTCAGCAGGGCGGAGTTAATGTTGCGCACCTTTTCGCGCTGCTTGCGATACAGGATATAGGCCTTGGCGACATCGGCATAGCCGGACTCGGACAGCACCTTTTCCACGCTGTCCTGAATGTCCTCGACGGCGATCTTGCCGTCGTGGATCTTCTTGTCAAAATCGGAAGTCACGTGCAGCGCCAGCAGCTCGATCACGCTGGGGTGATACTGCTTGCCGGTGGCCTCGAAGGCCTTGGTGATGGCCGCGCTGATCTTTCCGATGGAGAAGTCCACCGTCTTGCCGTCCCGCTTCAAAACTTCGTACATAAAAAAATCCCCCTCGATGGAATGGTGTTCATTTCAGCGTCCGGGCGTCCTCCGCCAAACGGAGCAGAATAAACGTACCACAAAATATGGGGAAAGTCAAGGGGGTTCAAACCAACATATTGTATGTGAGATTTATCAAAAACGTCATATATTGTGTTTTCCGACTTCGGTTTGCTTTGCCGCTTTGCGCGCCCGGGCGCGCTTTCCGGCCCGCCGCCTTGCGCCCGTTGGATTACAGAATTGTGACACGCGTTTTTTTTCAAATTGCGACAAAATTGTGTTATTTTGGTTGGAAGGCAGAAATGCGACGGAAAGGCGTCAAAACACAATATATTGTGGCTGAAATGGGTCCAAACCACAATTTAATACTAAATTCCTTCTAAAACATGTACAAATGCGCGGAGGGAGGCGATGCAGCGCATCGTTGACCGAAGCGAAGCACAGCCAGGGCAAAAAAGGCACCCGCAGATGTGCATGGATTAGATGGAATTTAGTATAAGCCTTCCCCCTTGGGGAAGGTGGCCGAGCGCAGCGAGGTCGGATGAGGTCCCCTCACATTCCGCCACGCGCCTCTGTCGCAATACAGGCGCCTGATCCATCGGTGAAGGACCTCATCCGTCTTCCGGCAAAATCGCAAGCGATTTCGCCGGAATCCACCTTCCCCACCCGGGGAAGGCTTTTGGAAAGCGCGGCACCACGGGAGGGGTTGTCAATCCTCCCCTGTGTAAGGGGAGGCGGCTTCACTCCACGCCCCGCAGCCGCGTATCCCCCACGTAGCGCCGCGCGATCTCGGCGTACCGGCGCAGCTTTTCGTCGCTGGGCGCGTGCAGGCCGGCGAAGGGCACGGAATCCCGGTCGGTGAAGGCCTGCAGGAAGTAGCGCTTCGCCCCGGCGATCCAGGCGCCGATGGCCTCGAAATCCGCCGCCTCGTGCAGCTCGTCCACCACGGTGGTGCGGAACTCATAGTCCGCGCCTCCGTTCATCAGCAGCCGGACGCTCTGGCGGATGGGGTTGAGGTCCACCGCCTCCAGCCCGCAGGTCGCGGCGTACTTTTCGGGGCTGTTCTTGATGTCCATCGACACGTAGTCGGCCAGGCCCGCCTCCAGGATCGCGGCGAGGCGCTCGGGGTGGCCGCCGTTGGTGTCCAGCTTCACGGCGTAGCCCATGTCCCGGATGTGCCGCATCAGCTCCGGCAGGTCGGGCCGCAGCGTGGGCTCGCCGCCGGTGATGGCCACGCCGTCCAGCAGGCCGCGGCGCTTCTCCAGGAAGGCGTACAGCTCCCCCTCCTCCAGGATCGCGGGCGCGCTGCCGTCCACCAGCTCGAAATTGTGGCAGTAGGGGCAGCGGAAGTCGCACCCGCCCAGGAACACCGTGCAGGCCACATGGCCGGGGAAATCCAGCAGGGTCATCTTTTGCAGGCCGTGAATCTTCATGCTTGGCTCCTTTTTGGGTTCTTCACGCAAGGTTGAGGGATTGATTTGCAGAACGCAGCCTCTTGATGTTTCGCACAGATCCTGAGCGCAGCGAAGGATCTGTACGTCGCGTTGTCCTGCGGCATGGAGGGCGGTGTTCTGCTGTCTATCCTTGCAACCCTCAGCTTTCCGTGATGCCGGGTCACTCTCCCAACAGCTCTTCGTAAATGCGCAAATCCTCGTCCCTGAACACGTTGAACACCACCCTGTCCATCGCCCCGGGGCGCGCCGCCAGCCAGGCCTCCACGGTCCCGACCGCGATCTCCGCCGCCCGCCGGTTCGGAAAGCGGAACACGCCGGTGGATATGCAGCAGAACGCCACGCTCCGCAGGCCGTTCGCCGCGCACAGGTCGAGGGTGTTTCGATAGCAGTCCTTCAGGTCGCGCTCCAGCGCCGGCGTCAGCGCGTCCTCCACGATGGGCCCGACCACGTGCACGACCTTTCTCGCCGGCAGGTTGTAGGCGTCCGTCAGCATCGGCAGGGCGGTGGGCTGCTCATAGTCCTCGCCGCGCGCCTCCCGCAGGGCCGCCATCCGCCGGGCGCACTCCAGCCGCAGCTGCACCCCCGCGAAGGTGTGGATGCAGTTGTCGATGCAGGTGTGCATCGGTACGAAACAGCCCAGCATCCGGCTGTTGGCCGCGTTGACGATGGCGTCCACCTGAAGGCGCGTGATATCCCCCTGCCAGAGGGAGATGGGTTCCCGGAGGACGGGAATGTCCGCCAGGGCCACGACGCCCTTCTCCCGCGCCCGTGCGGACAGGTATTCATCCTGGAGGCGCAGCGTGCCCGCGTCCATCGGCCGGGGCGGGCGGATGTTCATCAAGCTGCGCAGGGCGGCGCGCCGGGAGCCCTCGTCCCCCGGCACGTCCCAATCCCGCCAGCGCCCGGAGTCCGCCTTGAAGCGCTCCAGCAGCTCCGCCAATCGCCTTTGCTGTTCCATCGGTCAATCCATGTCGATCCGGAACGCCACAGGCATGTCCGTATCGGTCCGGTAGGTCAGGCGCAGGCCCTCGGCGTCCCGCTCGAAGGGCACGGCTTCGCCGGTTTCCAGGGCCGTGACGCCCGTGATGATGCCGTGGAAGTTGGTGGGCTTGCCGGGGTCCTGGTCGCCCAGCGCGTGGATGCAGTAGCGCCCGTCGTCGCTACGCGCCAGGGCGATGGCGTACATCGCGCCGTTCGCGGCGGTGAAGCGGAAGTCCTGGCTGGTGAACGCCTTCTTGATGCCGTCGGTGAAGCGGGCCTCGGCGATCTGCGTGGGGCCTTCGCCATAGCGCCGCCAGGGCCGCGCCCCGTAGAGGGCCTCGCCGTTGACGCGCATCCAGTCGCCAATCTCATTGAGGATCGCCGCGTCCTCCTCCGGGATGGTGCCGTCCGCCCGGGGGCCGATGTTCAGCAGCAGGCAGCCGTTCTTGCTGACGATGTCCACCAGGTCGCGCACCAGGTCAGAGGCCTTGCGATACTCGTTCCCCTCGGTGTGGCACCAGGAGTTCAGCGCCACGGCGGTGTCCGTCTGCCACACATAGGGCTTCACGTCGGCGAACTGGCCGCGCTCCACGTCCGGCACGGCACAGCCGAACAGGAAGGCGTCGTGCTTGTAGTGGATCACGACCCCCACGCCCCACTCGGCGGCGCGGTTGTAGTAGTAGGCCGCCAGCTTGCGGATCCAGGGCTTGGCCGCGCTGTGCTCGATCCACCAGTCGAAGTAGAGGATCCTCGGGCGATAGTTGTCCACCAGCTCGCAGGTGCGCACCAGCCAGTCCTCCATGAACTCGTCGGTGGGCGCGGGCACGCTGAACAGGTTGTCGAAGTCCCCCTCCGGCATGGCGGGCCAGTAGAGGTCGCCGCGCACCAGCGGCTCGTGGATGTCGCTGTCAAAATCCCGCCCGTGGCCCATGAAGAACCAGTGCTCGATGCGGTGGGACGACGCGCCGACGGTCAGCCCCCGGGCCTCGCAGCTGGCCTTCAGCTCGCCCAGCACGTCCCTGTGCGGGCCCATCTCGAAGGCGTTGAAATGGGAGATGTCGCTCTTGTACATCTGGAAGCCGTCGTGGTGCTCCGCCACCGGCACGACGTACTTCGCCCCCGCCCGCTCAAACAGCGCCGCCCAGGCGTCCGGATCGAACTTCTCCGCCCTGAACAGGGGAATGAAGTCCTTGTAGCCGAATGCCTTATGGGGGCCGTAGGTGGCGATGTGATGCTCGTAGGCCTTGGAGCCGGGCATGTACATGTTCCGGGGATACCACTCGTTGTCATAGGCGGGCACGCTGTACACGCCCCAGTGGATGAAGATGCCGAACTTCGCGTCGCGATACCACTCCGGCACGCGATAGGCCGACAGGGATTCCCAGGTGTCGCTGTAGGGCCCCTGGGCGATGACCTTTTCAATGGCTTCCAGACGTTCCTTCATGGGAGAACCTCCTTGTGAGTGTGGAGAGTGGCGTGAGGAGTGAGCTGCGGGGAGTTATGGTTCGTGGCTGCCGCCACACTTTTCCAAAATCCCCTCCGGAAGGGTCAGCGATGCACGACCAGCCTGTACGGCTTGTCGCAGTCGGTCTCTACGGTGGTCTCGCCGCCTTCGGTCCGGACCGCGTAGGTCGCGGCGACGTTCCCCTTCAGGTCGGGCACGGTGACGGTGATCACGCCGTCCTCGGGCCGGAACACGTGCAGCTCCAGGCCGTCGCAGTAGTCGTAGTCGGGCTTCTCCTCGTTCGCGCCGAGGGGGATGACGCTGTTCGGGCGGGCCATCAGCGGCAGCGACAGGAAATCGTGCGTCTCGCGCCGCCAGGTGTCGCCCACCGCCGTCTCGCCGGACAGCAGGCTGGTCCACACGCCCTGCGGCAGGTAGTAGTCCACGTGGCCGTCGGCATGCATCACCGGCGCGACCAGCAGGTTCGCGCCCAGCATGTACTGGCGGTCGCAGGTTTCGCAGGCGATGGAATCCGGGAACTCCAGCAGCATGGGCCGCAGCACCGGCACGCCCTTTTCGTGGGCCTCCACCGCCGCGCCGTACAGGTAGGGCATCAGCCGGTTCTTCAGCCGCGCGAACTTCTTCACCACCTCGTTGGCCTCGTCGTCAAACAGCCACGGCACGCGATAGCTGGACGAGCCGTGCAGGCGGCTGTGGCTGGAGAGCAGGCCGAACACCGCCCAGCGCTTGTAGACGTCCGCGGTGGCCGTCTGCTCGAAGCCGGCGATGTCGTGGCTCCAGAAGCCGAAGCCGCTGTGGGAGATCGACAGGCCGCTGCGCAGCGTCTCCGCCATGCTGCGGAAGGAGGCGCTGCTGTCGCCGTTCCAGTGCACCGGGAACTTCTGGCCGCCCACGGTGGCGCTGCGGGCGAACACCACCGCGTCGCCCTCGCCCCGGTAGGCCTCGATGGCCTCGAACACCATCTGGTTGTACAGGTAGGTGTACCAGTTGTGCATCCGAAGCGGGTCGCTGCCGTCGAAGTATTTGACGCCGCGCACCGGGATGCGCTCGCCGAAGTCCGTCTTGAAGGCGTCCACGCCCATGGCCATCAGCTTGCGCAGCTTTTCGGCGTACCACTCCCTCGCCCACGAGTTCGTCACGTCCAGGATCGCCGTGCCCGGCTGCCACATGTCGGTCTGCCAGACGTCGCCGTTTTCCTTCTTGATGAAGTAGCCCCTCCGGACGCCCTCGGCGAACATGCTGCTCTCCTGGCTGATGTAGGGGTTCAGCCAGCAGCAGATGTGCAGCCCGCGCGCCTTCAGCTTCTTCAAGAGGCCCTCCGGGTCCGGGAACACGTCCGGGTCCCAGGTCAGGTCCGTCAGGTGGTTCTCCTTCATCCAGAAGCAGTCGAAGTGGAACACGGAGAGGGGGATGTCGCGCTCGGCCATGCCGTCGATGAAGCTGGTCACGGTCTTTTCGTCATAGCTGGTGGTGAACGACGTGGAAAGCCACAGGCCGAAGCTCCAGGCCGGGGGCAGCGCCGGGCGGCCCGTCAGCGCGGTGTACTTCTCCAGCACGCCCTTGGGGGTCTCGCCGTAGATCACGTCGTAGACCAGCTTCTCCCCCTGGAGGCTGAACTGCACACGCTCCACCTTCTCGCTGGCCACCTCGAAGCTGACGTCCGAGGGATCCTCCACCAGCACACCATAGCCCCGGTTGGTCATGTAGAAGGGCACGTTCTTGTAGGCCATCTCGCTGGCCGTGCCGCCGTCACCGTTCCAGATGTCCACCGACTGGCCGTTCTTCACGTATTCGGTGAAGCGCTCGCCCAGGCCGTACACCCGCTCGCCCACGTCCAGCGTCAGGCTGTCGATCATGTAATTCCGGCCGGTATCGCGGTTGTGGGCGTGGGCCATGCCGTGGTATTCCGACTCGGTCAGCGGCTTCCCGTCGCCCTCATAGGTCACGCGCCAGCCGCGGTTCGCCTTGCTGACGACGGCCCGCGCCCGGCCGCTTGAAAAGGTCCAGGCGTCCTCCGTCTCGGTGATGACCGGCTCCACGGGGTCGCACTCAAGCTCGAAATGGGGGCCGTGGTCCGCCACGCCCAGGAAGTGCTCCACCTGGACGCGGATCACGTCCGGCATCGGGGCGGTGAAGGTCACGGTGAGCGTGCCGTGGTTCAGCAGGTTGCCGCGCCCGTCGATGGGCACCGTCGCGCACACCACGCGCAGCGCGTCCCGGGTGTGGGAGGCGCTGAAGGCCTGGATGGCAAAGTTGAAGTCAAATTCGGGCTTGTTCAGCCAGTAGCCGTCGGTGAATTTCATTCAGGTGTCCTCTCCTCGTCGTTCGTGTTTGCTTCGGGATGCTCCCGCTTTCGCTTCAATTCCTCTTTTCGCCTCTGGGCCTTGATGTAGACGTACAGCGCGTCAAAGGGCCCGATCACCAGGCAGGCGATCAGCGCGATCCAGTACCAGGGCATGGGCCCGACCCCCTTTTCCATGGAATGGCGGTCTTCGACCTCATCCGCCTGGCCGCAGGCCAGGCGGATGAGGTCGCCTCGATCGTGCCCTGCTATTCCTCCAGCCAATTCCTGTATCTTCCGGCCGCCATCAGCAGGCTGAAGAAATACAGGCAGTTGTCGTAGTAGCGGCGCGCGCCCCTTCGGGGCTCGGCGTCCCACAGCCTCTGCGCCCAGCCGAGGCCCTCGTCGCCCAGCGCCAGCGAGCCCGCGGCGGTGGTCGCCAGCAGCCCCAGCGGGTGCATCACCGGCGTGCCCTCGGGCGTGCCGTCCAGCTGGCAGGCGGTCTCCATCAGCTCCGGATGGGCGTCCAGCGTCCGCTGCAGCCGGGCGACGGCCTCGGAAAGCGCGGGCGTGGGGCCGTTCCAGGCGGCGTCCAGCCCGATGTTCATCGCCACGCGATAGGCGTCGGAGAAGAAGGCCATGCTCTTGCCGAACAGCAGGATCGCGCTGCCGTCGTAGGCGGCGTATTCCGGCGCAAGGCCGGTCGCCTGGTCGCAGGAGGCGGCGATGTACGCCCGGCTGGCCGCGGCCGCCGCCCGCCAGAACGGCGCGTCCTCCGGGTCGCAGCCGCGGGCGAACAGCGCGTAGAAGTGGGGCAGGTGATAGCTGGGGTCGGAGAAATCCACCTCCGGCACGAAGCGGATCAGGTGGTTGTCCGCATCCCACATGGCGCGCCCGTTCTCGTTCAGCTCGGCCTGATGCACGCAGTGGCGCAGGATCGTCCGCGCCTGGGCGGCGTAGTCGAAGGGCGCCTCCCCCTCGCCCCAGCGCGCCGAGGCGAACAGCAGCGCCATGGCGAAGTATTCCTCGCCGTCCGGGGCGGGGCCCTCGGCGTTGTGGCTGCCGTCGGGCTTCACCGACCAGGCGAAATAGCCCGCGTGGCGGCCCTCCCGCAGCAGCATGTAATCCCAGGCGAAGCGCCAGATGCGGTCGAACAGGTCCTTCCGGTCCATCTGCACGGCCATCATCATGCCGTAGCTGATGCCCTCGGTGCGGGCGTCCAGGTTGCCGGTGTCCATCAGGTAGCCGTGATCGGGGTCCGGTTCAAAGTAAAACTTCTCTTCCTCGTCCTCGAAGATGGCGCGGAACGCCGCGTCGATCTTCGCGTCGATCTCCGCCTCGCTCCTGCCGAGCCTCGCAAACAGGTTGGGATACTGCATGGTTCGCGCCTCCCGCGTATGGATTCGCCAACATTCTATCACATCCGGTTTTCAAACGCCAGCCCTTCACGCAAGTTTTGTGAAACTCCCGTCCGGCATGAGCCGCAGCCGCAGATCCGCGGGCAGGGCATGCTCCCGGCAGAGGCGGGCGTTTGCCATGTCGCTCCGGTCGACGAAGGCCGCCGCGTCCTCCGGCGAGCGGCCCCCGGCGACGTGCCGCGCGATCAGCCGGCTGCGAAGCAGCGCCGGCTCCGCCTCGACGGCGACGGTCCAGTCGGCCAGCTTGCGCAGCTCGCGCCAGCCGTCCGCGTCCAGCAGCAGGTAGTTGCCCTCGACGAGGGCGATCGGCCCCGTCACCCGCAGCGCGCCCTCCACCGGGTCGTGGAGCGTCCGGTCATAGGCCGGCCAGGGGCAGTCCTCCCCCGCCACCACCCGCGCAAGCGCCGCGCGCAGCCGCGCCAGGTCAAAGGTCTCCGGCGCGCCCTTGACGCTCAAAAGCGGCGCGCTGCCGCCGGGGACGGCGTGGCACTGCAGGTAGGAGCGGGGATAGTGGAAGCCGTCCATGCCCAGGGCCGTCACCGCGTCCAGGCCGTCGTTCTCCCGGGACAGCTTTTCCAGCAGCGCCGCCAGCGTGCTCTTGCCCGCGGCGGGCGGGGCCGCCAGCAGCGCCAGCACCCGCCGTCCCTTTTGGCGCCGCAGCGCCGTCAGGCGCTCCAGCAGCGGCAGGAAGATGGTTTCGATGTTCCCGTCGCTGAACGCGGCTTCCACCGCCCGCCCGCTGTTCATCAGGGTCGCGCGCACGTCGATCACCTCCTGCATCAGTGTATCACGCATTGCGCCGCGTGACAAGCGCCCGCCCAAAGCCTTACCCCGATGGGGGCGCAGGCCAGTGGGGATTTGAACCGCCATTTTTCTTTCCTAATTCCCCATTTCTGTGCTATACTGGAATCAGAACGCGCAAGGGAGAGTCGGAGCCATGAAGGGTGAAAACCAAAAGCTGAAGATGCTGTACCTGTGGAAGCTGTTCGCGGAGCAGACGGACGACGAGCACGGCCTGACGATGGCGGAGATCATCGACCGGCTGGCCGCGCTGGGCGTGAACGCGGATCGCAAGACGCTATACCTGGATTTTGAGGAGCTGCGCCGCTACGGGCTGGACCTGCTGACCGAGCAGGTGGGCCGCCAGACCTACTACGCCCTGGGCGCGCGGGACTTCGAGCTGCCGGAGCTGAAGCTGCTGGTGGATTCGGTGCAGGCGGCGAAGTTCATCACCGACCGGAAATCCCGCGAGCTGATCCGCAAGCTGGAGGGCCTCGTCTCCGTGCACCAGGCCCGCCAGCTGCACCGCCAGGTGCTGATCTCCGGCCGGGTCAAGACCATGAACGAGAGCATCTACTACAACATCGACAAGCTGCACGAGGCCATCAACGAGGACGCCCAGATCCGCTTCCAATACTACCAGTGGACCGTGGAGAAGGAGATGGCGCTGCGCCGCGGCGGGGCCTGGTACCAGGTGAGCCCCTGGGCGCTGATCTGGGACGACGAGAACTACTACCTCGTGGCCTATGACGCCGGGGATCAGAAGATCAAGCACTATCGCGTGGACAAGATGCTGCGCATCAAGGCCTTGGACGAGCGCCGCCTGGGCCGGGAGACCTTCCGCGCCTTCGACAGCGCGAAGTACGTCCGCAGCCTCTTCGGCATGTACGGCGGCGAGGAATCGGATGTGACGCTTCAGGGCGAGGCGCGGCTGGTGGGCGTGGTGATCGACCGCTTCGGCAAGAACATTCCCCTGGTCCCCCTCGACGCGGACCGCTTCGAGGCGAAGGTGCGTGTGGCCGTCAGCTCTCAGTTCTTCGGCTGGGTGATGGGCATGGGCGGCGGCATCCGGATCACCGGCCCGGAGCCGGTGGTGCGCCGGATGCGCGAGGAGGTCGGGAAGCTGGCGGACCAGTACCTGAAGGGTTGACCCCCTCTTTGAGCAGGGCGACTCGCCGTGAAGCGGCGGGACGGAGGGATTTTCCGAACAGATTGTGACACAAAATCACCCTCATCAAGGGTGATTTTTCGTACACAAAAACGCCTTCGAGCCGAATCGAGGGCGTTTTTTCGTACACTATTTCTGGTATTCTGTTTTCAGACAAGACCTAAAATGAAAAACTAAACCCGTACCTTGAGAGCTGAATATCGATAGAACGCAACAGGTTTACTTTTGCAATAGAGACAAAGGCAGGCGTGAGGAATTAATCCGCGAAAGGCCCTTTACAGCGGGCTGGGCGGGGTTAGCCTTG
>CADBZH010000016.1 GCA_902799045.1 uncultured Eubacteriales bacterium | reverse complement strand
GGTTTGAGGAGAGCTTCCGAAGGCTGCTCGAACAGGAGGATGGACGATGAAGCTGTGGTGCTTCGGGGATTCCAACACCTATGGCTACGACCCGTGCGGCTTCTTCGGCGGGCGGTATGCCGCGCCGTGGCCGGAGCTGCTGGCGGAGAAGACCGGCTTTCAGGTCATCAACGACGGGAAGAACGGGCGGATGATTCCCGAACGGGAATATGAAATCCTCCAGTTCCGCAGGGATGCGGAGCGGTACAGCACGGACGCGCTCATCGTGATGCTGGGCACCAACGACCTGCTGGAAGGCGCGACGGCGGGGGAAGTGGCGGCGCGGATGGAGGCATTCCTGAACCGGTGCGATATGCCGCAAACCCTGCTGATCGGCCCGCCGCCCATGAAGCGCGGCGCGTGGGTGCCCGACGACGGGCTCGTGGAGGAATCGAAAAATCTGTCGCGGCAGTATGAAGCCCTGGCGAAGCGGCGCGGCCTGCCGTATGCCGATGCGGGTGAGTGGGACATCGAGCTTGCCTACGACGGGGTGCACTTCACGGAAGAGGGACACGCGCGCTTTGCGGGTGGATTGGCATCCCGCCTGGAGGTGGTTTTATGATCGATTATGACGCGCTGCGCGAGGCCCTGAGGGATGAATGCTTTGCCGCCTGCTTTGGCGGGGGCATCGGCCCGGCCCTGATGGACGCGCTCAGCGTGGAGGACATGAGCCCGGAGGAGCTCATCCGGGCGGCACGGCTGTGGGGCATCGATATTCGCCGATTTGAAAGCTGAACGGAGGGAAGCATATGAGCCGGATCAAGGAGCTGCAGAAACAGGTGCACAAGGTTCTGGAGAAGATGGAGGACGAAGACAAGCGGCTGAAGGCCATCTCTCACCTGCACGGGGTCGCACTGGCGGCGGCGGTGCTCGCGAAGAAGCGCGGGGAGAACGCGGAGCTCGCGACGATGGCGGGTCTGCTCCACGACCTGTACGCCTACAAGAGCAGCAGCTACGACGACCACGCCCATCTCGGCGCGGAGTACGCGCGGAAGCTGCTGGAGAAGCTGGCCATCACGACGCCGGAGGAGACGGACGTCGTTTGTTCTGCCATATGGCATCACGACAGCAAGGCGGAGGTGGACGGCCCCATGGACGAGATCCTCAAGGACGCCGACGTGATCGACCACAGCCTCTCCGACCCGACGAAGGAGGTCAAGGCCCACGAGGCGGCGCGGTACGCGAAGCTGCGTGGGGAGTTGGGCTTTTCGGATGTGTGACGGGCCACGCCGTCGAGCCGGATATGAGATTGACATCCGGGCGAAATCGCGGTAGATTTAATGCATGGGCGGCGGACGGGAACGAAAGGAAGGGCTTGAGATGACGCGACAACTCTTGCGCAGGGAGACGCTGGGGGACATGGAGGCGAGCTACTGGCTGTCTGAAGACGGGCGGCAGGTGGGCCTGGAGCTCAACCCCGCGCACTGGGAGGCGCGGCGCGAGGCAAAGCGCCAGCATGTGGATTCGCTGGTGCAGTTGCGCCTGCGCGGCGACGACTTTCCCTTTGGCTTTGCCAATGGGCACACCATGCGTGGCGGTGCGTCTGTGGGCCGCTTCGGGTATGAAAAGCAGGAGCTGGTCCGGGACGGCGGGACAACGCGCATCGTCACTGCGCTGGCTGCGCCGGGCGGGCTGTGCGTCGAGCATCATCTGAATTATCGTGAAGGCGAGCCGGGCGTCGAGGTCCGCAGCGTGTTTCGAAACGGCGGCGACGCGCCCGTCACGCTGGAGATGCTGTCCAGCTTCAGCCTCTGCGGCATCACGCCCTACGCGCCCATGGACGCGCCGAACAGCCTGACGCTGCATCGGCTGGGCAGCAAGTGGAGCGACGAGGGCCGCCTGATCAGCGACGCGATCGAGGATCTGCTGCTGGAGCCGTCGTGGTCCGGCCACGGCGCGTTCAGCGAGAAGTTCGGCCAAGTGGGTTCGCTGCCGGTGCGCCGCTGGTTCCCGTTCGCCGCGGTGGAGGACCGCGTAAGCGGCGTGGTCTGGGGCGCGCAGCTGCACGCGTCGGCGTCGTGGCAGATGGAGGCGTACCGCCGGGACGACGGGCTGTGCCTGTCGGGCGGGCTCGCGGACTACGACTTCGGGCACTGGGCGAAGGTCGTTCAGCCCGGGGAGGCGTTCGAGACCCCCGCCGCGCACCTGAGCGCCTGTGTCGGCGACGTGGACGCGCTCTGCGCGCGGCTGACCCGGATGCAGAAGCGGGCGCTGTCGAAGCTGCCGCGACCCGATCGGCTGCCGGTGGTGTTCAACGAATTCTGCACGACCTGGGGCGCGCCGAGCCAGCGGCGGCTCGGGGAGCTGCTTCCGGCGCTTCGGGGGCGGGACATCGACTACTTTGTCATCGACTGCGGCTGGTATGCCCAGCCCGGCAAGAGCTGGGAATTGAACATGGGCGACTGGACGGTCAATGCCGACCAGTTCCCGGACGGCCTCGGGGCGGCGGCGCGGGCCATCCGCGACGCCGGGATGCGCCCCGGGCTGTGGTTCGAGCCGGAGATCTGCGGGCGGGAGGCCGACGTGTTCGAGGGGCAGGCGGCGCACCAGCTGACGCGCTTCGGCGCGCCGATCACGGCGGGCGTGCGTAGGTTTTGGGACATGCGCGATCCGTGGGTGCGGGAATACCTGCGCGAAAAGGTCATCGAGCCGCTTTCGGAAAACGGGTTTGAATACGTCAAGATCGACTGCAACGAGAGCATCGGCGTGGGCTGCGACGGCGCGGAGAGCCTGGGCGAAGGGCTGCGCCGGGACATCGCCGCGTCGCAGGACTTCTTCCGGGAGATACGCGCGCGCATCCCGAATATCCTCATCGAGGACTGCGCGTCGGGCGGGCACCGGCTGGAGCCGTCGTTCCTGGGCCTGTGCCAGCTGGCGTCGGCCACCGATTCGCACGAGCAGCAGGAGCTGCCGATCATCGCGGCGAACCTGCACCGCGCGATGCTGCCGGAGCAGAGCCTGATCTGGGCGGTGCTGCGCCGCGGGGATTCGATCCGGCGGCTGGTGTGGTCCGTCGCGGCGACGTTTTTGGGCGTGATGTGCCTCTCCGGCGACGTGGAGGCGCTGAGCGCGGAGCAATGGGCCGTCGTCGAGCGGGGCATCGCGTTCTATCGCCGGGCCGAGGGCGTCATCCGCGACGGCGTCACCGTGCGCCACGGGCCGCGGATCGCCAGCTATCGCCACCCCCGCGGCTGGCAGGCAGTGGAGCGCACGAGCCCGGACGGCGGCGCGAAGCTGGTCGTGGGGCACGTGTTTGACGGCGTGCCGGAGCGGATGGCGATCCCCGTCGGGGAGGAGTACGTCCTCGAGCGCGTCTTCGCGGAGGACGACGGCGCTGTGGCGCACGAGGGCGGCATGCTCGCCTTCGCGCTGCCGGCGAACGGCGCGTTCGCGGCGCTTTTGAAGCGCAGGGCGTGAGGACGGGACGAACGGGCAACGGCTGAATGGGAGGAGCGATGGCATGGCACGGCGCGAACCGCATTTTGTGAGCAGGTACTTCATCAAGATGATGCTCTCCTACGGCCTCGTCATCATCATCGGGATGGGCCTGGTCTCCGGCCTGACGACCTCCTGGGTCGTGCGGACGCTGACGGAGAAGGAGTCGCGGGTGGACCGCGAGATGGTCCGCCAGGTGCGGGACTACAGCGACGACAAATACAAGACGATCCGAAACATCTTCGTCAAGCTGTACATGCCGCTGAGCTACTACGACAACTACAGCGTCATGGACTACCTCAAACCGCGCAAGCTGGAGAACCTGAACCGCAAGACCAAGCGCGAGGTCATCTCCGGCTACCTGCAGGACATTTGCAGCTCCAATAGCTTCATATCCGACATCTTCATCGTTGATTACGGCGACCGAGACGTGTTCTTCTTCTCCAACGTCGCCGGAAGGGACCCGTCCCTGAACTACGACTTTTACAGCAAGAGTCTGCCGGGGGGAGCGATCGACAACAAGATCCGCTTCGTCCCAAACCACATTCCCGACTACATCAACTCCAGCAGCGTCAACAACTACTCCGTGCTGTCCTACTGCATCTACCTGTTCGACGAGAACGCCGTGCGCTTCAACAACCCGCTGGGCTACATCGTGGTCAACGTCTGGGCGGACCACTTCAAGGCGGCCATTCAGAATTCGGACAGCCTGAACGGGACGATGCTTGTGGTCGATCCAAACGGCCTGACGCTGTTTGATTCCTCCGGCGAGGCGGCGGGCGCGCCGTTCAACGGCGAAAAGTACGGCATCGACGATCTGGACGGCGCGCAGTCCAACGACCAGTACGTCGTCAACATGCTGACCTCGGATCAGACCGGCTATCGCTTCGTGAACATCGTCAACCGGGACGTGATCCGAAGGGAGGCGGGCGCGATCCGGCGGCGGCTCTACGGCATACTGGTGGTGTGCGTCGTGCTGGCGCTGGTCATCAGCCTGATCTCGGCGTCGATGTTCTCGCGCAGGATCGAGCGCCTCGTGCGCAAGATGCGGGACCTCGAGCGCGGCAAATTCAACGAATACGGGGACGTGCGGGCGAACGACGAGATCGGCTACCTGGAGCAGCGCTTCAACAGCATGATCACCAGCCTGGACAAGCACATCCAGACCGCGTATGTGTACCAGCTCCAGTCCAAGACCGCGGAGCTGAAGGCGCTGCAGGCGCAGATCAACCCGCATTTCCTGTTCAACACGCTGGAATCGATCCGCGTGAACGCGCTGATGAACCACGACGCCGAGACCGCCCGGATGATCCACATCCTCGGAAACCTCTTCCGCTGGAACATCAAGACGCGGGGCATGTTCGTGGAGCTTCGCGAGGAGATCGACTACGCGAACGCCTTTGTCGAGCTGGAGAAGATCCGCTACGCCGATGCCTTTGACGTCGTCACGGACGTTCCGCAGAGGCTGATGGCGCTGGGCGTGCCCAAGTTCATCCTGCAGCCGCTGGTGGAGAACGCGATCCGCCATGGCCAGAAGGGCGTCTCCTCCGGCGGCATCATCTCCGTCTCTGTGCGTCAGGAGCCGGAGGGCAGGCTCGTGATCGCCGTCGAGGACAACGGCTGCGGCATGGACGAGGAGAAGGTCCGGCGCATCACGGGCCTGCTCGACCAGCCCGAAAATGAGGCCGAGGACCACTACAGCATCGGCCTGAGCAACGTGCACCAGAGGATCCGCATCCTGTTCGGCGAGCCCTACGGGCTGACCATCGAGAGCCAGAGCGGCGTGCGCACCGTCGTCAGCATCATCATGCCCGCCCGGAAGAAGGAGGAGCTGGAGAAGTATGTACAGAGTAATCATCGTGGATGACGAGCCGGTCATTCGCAAGGGACTGCGCGAGACCATTGAGTGGGACAGCCTGGGCCTGGAGGTGGCGGGGGAGGCCGCCGACGGCGTCGAGGCGCTGAAGCTGTGCCGCGCCATTCGCCCGGAGATCCTGATCACCGACATCCGCATGCCGGAGATGGACGGCCTGCAGCTGATCCAGGAGGTCAAGAAGCTGGATTTCGACGTGAAGATCACGATCCTCAGCGGCTACAGCGACTACGACTACCTCAAGGCCGCGATCAGGCTGGGCGTGGACAACTACCTGCTCAAGCCGATCGACAACGACGAGCTCATCTCCAACCTGAAAAACGCCGTCAGCGAGATCGAGAAGGAGGCCGTCGTGGGCCGGCAGATCCGCCAGGGCAGCGAGCTGCTCCGCTCCAACACGCTCCGCCGCCTGGTGTCCGGCAACATCAGCCTCGAGGAATTGAAGGAAAAGGCGGAGTTTCTGAACCTGTCCCTCGGCGCGGAGGAGCACGCCTGCGCGGTGTGCTCCATGCCCCGGCAGGTCTCCACGGCGCGGCGCGAACAGCTGGCCCTGGAGCTCAACCGCGACGTCCGCTTCGATTCCCCGGGCGGCAGCCTGACGGCGTTCGTCGACGGCGACGGGAACCTGGCGCTATTGATGTCCCACGAACGCACGCCCCACAGCCGCATGGACATCCAGCGCGCGCTGGAGGCGGTGATGGCGCGGGCGGGCGTGGGGCAGATCGCGCTCACCATCGGCGTGGGCCGTCCCGCCGCGCGCGTGGAGGAGATCCAGGCCTCCTACGAGAGCGCGCGGGAGAGCCTCGAGTACGGCGTGTTCCTCAAGAACGGCGGCATCGTGTGGTACGACGGCGTGCCGGAGACCTCGCCGCAGGAGCGGGCCTTCGACCGGATCGACTATGAGCGGATGAAAGGCTTCATTCGCCGCGGCGACCAGGACGGCCTCAAGCGCGACCTGGAGGCGGCGCTGGAGGCCCTGGCGGGCGAGACGAAGCCGTCGCTCAGCCAGGCGCAGAACCTGATGATGCACATCGCCGTGCGCATGGCGGAGTGCTTTTACGAGACCTGCGGCAGCATCAACGCCTTTAAGGACCCGATCGACTTCGACTTCGCGCAGCTGTTCGCGCTGCGCCGGTTTTCCGAGATGAGCGCCTGGCTGTTTGAACTCTGCGGCAAGCTGTTTTCGGAGAACCGGGCGGTGCTGGGCAAGGGCACGAGCGTCGTGGGCCTGGCGGTGGCGTACATCGCGGAGCACTACCGGGAGGGCGTGACGCTCAAGCAGGTCGCCGCTGAGTGCCACATCAACACCTCCTACCTGGGCCAGATCTTCAAGAAGGAGACCGGCAGCGCCTTCACCGACTACGTCAACGCCATGCGCGTGCGGGAGGCGCAGCGGCTGCTGGCGAATCCCACGCTGAAGGTCTACGAGGTCGCGGAGCAGGTGGGCTTCACCGATTACCACTACTTCCTCAAGATCTTCAAGAAAGTTACCGGCGCCACGCCCACGGGCCAAAGAAACTGAAAATTTTATACTAATATCAAGAATTTTGCACATTGTACATAAAGGGAGGTTGAAATATAATCTGATTGTGGGGCACTGAAGTGCCAAATAAACGAGAACGGAAAGGGAGAGTTAACATGAAGAAGTTCCTGTCGCTGATCCTGTGCGTGCTCCTGATTTGCGGAATCGCCACCGCGGCTTTCGCTGAGGAGACCAAGATCGTATTCTGCGTCAACATCCAGCCGCAGCTGCCGCTGGAGTTCTGGCAGTCCATCGCGGACCGCTACATGGCCGCGAACCCCGACGTGAAGGTGGAGATCATCGGCAACCCCTCCTCCAACGTCACGCTGCCGCAGTATGAGAAGGACCTGCTGGCCACCGACCAGTTCCCGGACATCATGGTCATGCAGAACCCGGCGGACTTCGTTCCCTCCGGCGCGCTGCTGGCCTTCGACGACGGCGACCTGGACTACCTGGCTGATCCCGAGGTCGGCAAGATCGGCGGCAAGCAGTATGTCGCCAACTACAAGAAGCAGATCATCGGCGTGTTCTACAACAAGGACATGTTCGCCGCCAACGGCATCGAGGTTCCGACGACTTATCAGGCGCTGATCGACGCCTGCGACAAGCTGCTCGAGGCCGGCATCCAGCCCGTCTCCCTGGGCCTGAAGGACGGTTGGCCGCAGGGCCAGCTGGCCAACATGTTCGCCGGCACCGACCTGCTCGCCAAGGACACCCACTGGGGCGCCAAGCGCAACGCGGACGAGGTGAAGTTCAACAACCCCGACCTCGTGAAGGCGATGCAGAAGTACCAGACCATCTGCACCAAGTACTGCGGCGACAACATCACCGGCATCACCTACACCCAGATGCTCGAGCAGTTCTTCAACGGCAACGCCGCCATGCTGCCCATCGGTTCCTGGGTGAACGCCGAGGTCGAAAAGGGCCTGCAGGACTTTGAGGTCGGCTGGTTCCCGATCCCGGGCGACGAGGACGCCAACGTGGTCTCCGTGTTCGTCAACGAGGGCCTGTCCATCGGCGCGGACACCAAGTATCCCGAGGTCTGCAAGGACTTCATCCACTTCTTCTTCACCGACAAGGAGCTGTACGGCGAGTTCCTGCACAGCGAGCAGCTGTTCAGCACCACCAAGGACACCGTGGAGTATGAGATGATCCCCCTGCGCAAGGACATGGAGGAGCAGATCGCCAGCATGACCGAGGTCGAGGGCTTTGAGAGCATGACCGGCGACGACGCCTTCCTGCCCGGCCTGAAGGACTACTTCACCAACAAGATGACCCAGAACATCGCCATCGGCGCGGACGTCGAGGCCGAGCTGGACGCCTTCGACGCCGAGTGGGAGATCTCCAACGAGGCCATCGAAGACGCCGCCTGATCAGGCTGACGCCGACACAGGCACCGTTTCGGGAGGGGTAGACGCAAGGGATACCCCTCCCATTCTATAAGAAAAATCCGAATGCGAGGGCAGGCGGTTCGGCGTTCTGCGGGCGCGGGCAATCGTCAAGGGGGCTGAAAGCATTGAAGCACAACAAGCTGCATGATTTCCTGCTGGTGTTCCCGGGGTATCTGATCTACACGGTGTTCATGATCGTTCCCCTGGGCATGACCATGTTTTACAGCTTCACCAACTGGGACGGCATCAGCAAGAAATTCAAGATGATCGGGTTCAAGAATTTCGTTCGGCTGTTCTCCGACGCGCAGTTCTACAACGCGCTGAAGGTGACGCTGATCATCACGGTCATCACCGTGCTGATCTACAACGTCCTCGGCGTGTTCCTGGCGGTGGCCCTGAACCGCAAGAATCGCGTCTGCGCGTTCACCAAGAGCGCCGTCTTCGTGCCCACGGTGCTCTCCAGTGTGGTCGTGGCGTTCATCTGGTCCTATATCATGCAGACCGACGGCGGCGTGATCAACACGCTGCTGGCGCTGGTCGGGATCGCCCCGGTGAACTTCTACAAGACGCCGCTGGACACGATCGTGATGATCTCCGTGATCATCTCCTGGAACGGCCTGGGCCTGTTCCTCGTGATCTACGTGGCGACGCTCAACACCATCCCGCCGGAGTTGATGGAGGCCGCGGAGGTGGACGGTGCGAACGGCTTCCAGCGGTTCTTCAGGATCACGCTGCCGCTGATGATGCCGGGCATCACCATCAACAGCATCCTCTCCATCGCGGGCGGGCTGAAGCAGTACGACCACGTGAAGGTCATTACCGGCGGCGGCCCGGGCGGAGCCACGCAGACCATCACGCTGATGTCCGTGGAAAAGGCGTTCGAGTACAACCGGCGCGGCTATTCCTCCGCCATCATACTGGTGCTGTTCGTCCTGATCGTCATCGTTTCCGCGGTCCAACTCTCCATCACGAAGCGGCGCGAGGTGAAATACTGACATGAGCATGAAAGAAAAACGCATGATAAAGGCGTGGCTCAGGGGGTTCTTCACGGTGCTCTTCGGGCTGATCTACCTGTTCCCGCTGTACATCGCCGTCGTCAATTCGTTCAAGCCCTATACGGAGATCGTCAAGTCGCCGCTGACGCTGACGCTGCACCCCACCTTTGAGAACTTCGCCGAGGCGTTTCGCTCGTCGAACATCGTCTCGCTCTACGGCACCAGCATCCTGATCACGTTCAGCTCCGTGGCGATGCTCGTATTGATCTCGTCCACCGCGGCCTATGTGATCATTCGCAGGAACAACGGCATCTGCAAGTTCCTGTACGCCTTCGCGCTGATCGGCATCATGGTGCCGCCGGTGGTCACGCTGGTGCCCAGCATCAAGATGCTGAGCATGCTGCACCTCATGTACAAGCCGTCGGGCCTTCTGATGTTCTACGGCGGCGCGTATTTCAGCACGACCATCTTCCTCTACACGGGCTTCATCAACTCCATCCCGGAGAGCCTGGACGAGTCCGCGTACATCGACGGCGCGAACACGATCACCATCTTTTTCCGGATCATCTTCCCGCTGCTCAAGCCCTGCACGGCGACGGCCATCATACTGATGGGCATGTGGATCTGGAACGACTTCCTGAATCCGCTGTACATCCTCGGCTCCACCGCCGGGCGCACGATCACCACCGGTATCTACAACGCCATCGGCGCGTACACCTCCAAGTGGAACCTCGTCTTTGCCAACGTGATCCTCGCGTCCCTGCCGATCGTGATACTGTACCTGTGCATGCAGAAGCAGTTTATGAACGGCCTGACCGCCGGCGCGGTGAAGGGTTGAGGCTTGCGATATGAAGCGGATCGAGCTTTCCGCGGGCGTGACCCGCGTGCGGCTTGCGCCGGAAGACGCGGCCGACTTCCGCCCGGTGCTGTTTTCCGATGCCGGGGGAACCTTCCTGCGGCAGACGGGCTTCGCCTGTGAGGAGAGGCCGGTCTACCGCCTGGAGCCGTCCCGCGGCGGCGGAGAAGTCAAGCGCACCGCCAACGGCGAGGTCGTCGTGTTCGACGAGGGCGAGCGGCGGCTGACGCGCGTCAGCCACTCGGCCACGCTGCGCTTCGCCTGCCCGGAGGGCCAGGTGCTCACCGGGCTGGGCCAGCACGAGGCGGGCGTGTTCGACTATGCCAACGCCTCGGAGCGCCTCTACCAGCACAACATGAAGATCGCCATTCCCTTCCTGCTGTCGAGCGCGGGCTGGGGCTTGCTGATCGAGGCCGGCTGCGCGATGCGCTTCGACGGCGGGGCGGGCGGCTTCACCTTTTGGCTGGACGCCGTACGGGAGGTCTCCTACGTCGTGATCTGCGGTGAAAACTGCGCCGACGTGCTCAAAAAGCTGTCGGGGCTCGCGGGCAGGCCCGCGCTGCTGCCCAAGTGGGCCTACGGCTACATCCAGTCCAAGGAGCGCTACAAGACCGCCGACGAGCTGATCAGGGTGGCCGGGGAGTTCCGGCGGCGCGGCCTGGGCCTGGACTGCATCGTGCTGGACTGGCTCAGTTGGCGCGAGGGCTGCTGGGGCGACAAGGCCCCGGACCCTGAGCGATTCCCGGATGTTCAAGCACTGACCGACGCGCTGCACGCCATGAACGCGCACTTCATGGTGTCCATCTGGCCAAACTGCGCCCAAGGACGGGATTGCGACGAGTTCGAGGCTGCCGGCCTCTTCCTCCCCGGCAGCCGCATCTACGACGCCTTCTCGCCCGAGGCGCGGGATCTGTACTGGGTACAGTGCAAGCGCCACTGGATGGGCGGCGGCGCGGACGCGCTGTGGTGCGACAGCTGCGAGCCCATCACCGACCCGGACTGGTGCGGCGAGGTCAAGCGCGACGAAGACGAGCGCATGCGCCTGCTCACGGAGGCCTCCGCGCTGCGCATGGACCCCGAGACCATGAACGACTACGGCGTATATCACCTGCGCGGCCTGCGGGAGCACTGGCTTCGGGACTATCCCGGCAAGCGGCCCGTGCTGCTGTCCCGCAGCGGGGGATTGGATTCCAGTGCGCTCGGCGCGATCCTGTGGTCGGGCGACGTGGCCGCCCGCTGGGACGTGCTCGAAAGGCAGGCCACGGAGGGCCTCAAGATCGCGTGCAGCGGCATCAGCTGGTGGACGCTGGACATCGGCGCGTTTTTCGTGGGCCAGAAGGAGCAGTGGTTCTGGCGCGGCGACTATCCCGACGGCGTGGACGACCCGGCCTATCGGGAGCTGTACGTCCGCTGGTTCCAGTTCGGCGCGATGCTGCCGGTGTTTCGATCCCACGGCACCGATACGCCCCGCGAGCCCTGGCGCTTCGGCGACGACGACAGCCCGGAATACCGCTGCCTGCGCGACACGATCGCGCTGCGCTATCGCCTGCTGCCGTACCTCTACGCCTCCGCGGCCCAAGCCTGTCGCGACGGCCTGCCGATGCTGCGGGCGATGATGGTCGCCTTCCCGGAAGCGGCGGCGCTTCACGGCGTCCACGACCAGTACATGCTGGGCGACGCGCTGCTGGTGAAGCCCGTGACGAAGCCGATCGCGGACGGCGGGGACGCGACGGAGGTCCTGCTGCCGCCGGGCGGATGGTACGACTGGTTCACGCTGGAATACCGCGCGGGTGGCTCGACGCAGAGGATCGAAACGCCGCTGGAGCGCTTCCCGGTGCTCGTGCGCGCGGGTAGCGTCCTTCCCGTGGCGGAGGGCGCGCAATGCGCCGCGGACCTGCCGACGCCGGCGCGGGAGCTTATGGTATTCGGCGGCGCGGACGGCACGCTGGAGTGGTACGACGATTCGGGCGACGGCGACGCGCCGGGACTGCGCATACCCGTGCGCTACGACGACGCGACGGCGACATTGACGCTGGGAGACTGCGACGGCGCGCTGCCGGAACCGGTGGCGATCGCGGCGCGGCTGTTCCGGCCCGACGGGAGCCGCCGGACCGCGAGCGTGCGCTACGCAGGAGCGCAGACGCAAGTTTGCTTTGACAGCTGAATGACTTATACCATGACACAGGGCGGGTGGACGCTTCTTGCGATCCATCCGCCCTATTGGATTTTTTTGGACTGCGCGCGGCGGCCAAAGCTGCGCGAAAGCGACACACTTTACACAAATGCGTCGGGTTTATCTCTAAATTTCAGGTTAGAAAGGTGTTATACTCTGATTATAGGAATAACAAAGAAAGAGGGGCCTACACATGGATAAAAAGATACTGGGCGCAATTCTGCCGGGAAACAGCACCGTCGAACTGAAGGAATTTGACATGCCGAAGCCGGGACACGGCCAGGTCATCGTAAAGACCAAGGCCAGCACCATCTGCGGCTCGGACATCCGCTGCATCTACCGCGCGCACGTGGGCAAGGGCCCCGAGGGCTACCAGCCGGGCATGATCGCCGGACACGAGCCGTGCGGCATCATCGTCGAGGAGGGCGAGGGCCTCAAGCGCTTCAAGAAGGGCGACCGCGTCATCGTGTACCACATCTCCGGCTGCGGCGTGTGCTACGACTGTCGGCGCGGCTACTACATCTCCTGCAAGAGCCCCTATCGCGCGGCCTACGGCTGGCAGCGCAACGGCGGCATGTCGCCCTACATGCTCTGCGACGAGAAGGACCTGATCGCCCTGCCGGACGAGCTCTCCTATGAGGACGGCGCGCAGGTGGCCTGCGGCTTCGGCACCTGCTACGAGGCACTGATGAAGATCGGCGTTTCCGGCAACGACCGCGTGCTGGTGACGGGCCTGGGCCCGGTGGGCCTGGCGACGCTGATGCTGGCCAAGGCCATGGGCTGCGACACCACCATCGGCACCGACATCAACGAGGAGCGCATGCAGCTGGCGAAGGACCTGGGCCTGGCCGACTACGTGTTCAACAGCTCGGACGTCGAGGCCTGTGAGAAGGCCATCATGGAAGTGACGCAGGGCTACGGCTGCGAGCGCACGATCGACTGCTCCGCCAACAATTCCGCCCGCGCGATGGCGATCCGCTGCACGCGCGAGTGGGGCAAGATGGCGATGGTGGGCGAGGGCAACGACGTGACCTTCAACCCCTCCCCGGACATCATGCACGGCCAGAAGACCATCTACGGCAGCTGGGTCACTTCCCTGTGGCGCATGGAGGAGCTTGTGGAGCACCTGGTGCGCTGGGGCATCCATCCCGACAAGCTGATCACCCACCGCTTTGAGCTGAAGGACGTGGCCGAGGCCTATCGCCTGATGGCCTCCGGCAAGTGCGGCAAGGTGGCCGTCATTTATCCCGACTGATCAAATTTACTGGCGCGGCATGGTCGCCATGCCGCGCCTCATACCAAACATATGGAGGGATAACCCATGATCGATCCCAAAACCGTTCCTTCCTTCATGCTGAACGACGGCTGCACGATCCCCTGCATCGGCATGGGCACGTTCGGCTCGGACCGCGTGACGCCGGACGAGGTGGCCAAGGCGGTCGCCGGAGGCATCCGCGTTGGCTACCGGCTGTTTGACTGCGCGGCCTGCTACGGCAACGAGGCGCAGATCGGCCAGGTGTTCAAAGAGGCCTTTGACGAGGGCGTGGTGAAGCGCGAGGAGCTTTTCGTCATGTCGAAGGTGTGGAATGACATGCACCGGCGCGTGGCGGAATCCTGCAAAAAGACCATCGCGGATTTGCAGTGCGACTACCTGGACATGCTGTTCATCCACTGGCCCTTCCCGAACTACCACGCGCCGTTCTGCGACGTGGACTCCCGCAACCCGGACTCCAAGCCCTTCTCGGTGGCCGAGTTCGTGGACACCTACCGCCAGATCGAGGAACTGGTGGACCAGGGGCTGGTCAGGCACATCGGCATTTCCAACATGACCATCCCGAAGCTGGACGCGGTTCTTTCAAAGCTGCGCATCAAGCCCGCGGCCTGCGAGTCGGAGCTGCACCCGTGCTTCCAGCAGCAGGAGCTGTTCGACTACCTGGTGGACCGCAACATACTGCCCATCGGCTACATGCCCCTGGGCTCCCCGCGCCGCCCCGAGCGCGACATCCTGCCCGAGGACCTGGCCGACATGCATATGCCGGAGCTGGTCGAGATCGCGAAGGCGCACAACTGCCATCCGGCGATCATCTGCCTGAAGTGGGCGCTGCAGCGCGGCCAGCTGCCGATCCCCTTCTCGGTGCACAACTACGAGGCGAACCTGGCGGCGTCCGTGACGGAGAAGCTGACGGACGCGGAGATGGCCACCATCGCCACCCTGGAGCGCAACAATCGGCTCGTCAAGGGCCAGGTGTTCCTCTGGCCCGGTGCGAACGATTGGCACGACCTGTGGGACGAGGACGGCGTGATCGTCAGCTGCACGGACTGCTGATTTTGCGACTGGCAGAAATCTGAGGAAACGGAGGAAGCGTCGTGGGAGAAGTCATACTGACCATGAAGGGCATCGATAAGACGTTCCCGGGTGTGCACGCCCTGGACCACGTCGATTTCGAAGTCCGCAAGGGTGAGGTGCACGCGCTGATGGGCGAAAACGGCGCGGGCAAGTCCACGCTGATGAAGGTGCTGACGGGCATCTACACCAAGGACTCCGGCACCATCACCTACGAGGGCCGCGAGGTGGAATTCCACAACCCCCGCGAGGCCCAGGCGGCCGGCATCGTCATCGTTCACCAGGAGCTGAACATGATGGGCCACCTGACCGTCGCCCAGAACATCTTTATCGGCCGCGAGCCGCGCAGGGGCCTGTTCATCAAGGACGCCGAGATGAACGCCGAGGCGCGCAAGCTGTTCGCCCAGCTGAACATCGACATCGACCCCAGGGAGACCATGAGCAACCTGACCGTCGCCAAACAGCAGATGTGCGAGATCGCGAAGGCGATCAGCCACGAGGCGAAGGTCATCATATTCGACGAGCCGACGGCGGCGCTGACCGACACAGAGATCGAGCAGCTTTTCGTGATCATCCGCGACCTGCGCGCGAAGGGCTACGGCATTGTCTACATCTCGCACCGCATGGACGAGATCAAGAAGATCACCGACCGCGTGTCCGTCATGCGCGACGGCCAGTACATCGGCACGCTGATCACCGAGGAGTGCACGAAGGAAGACATCATCAACATGATGGTGGGCCGCGTCATCTACGAGGAGCCGAAGACCCACTCGATGGTCGAGGAAGGCGCGCCGGTGGTTTTGAAGGTGGAGCACCTGAACGCCGGGCGCATGGTGCAGGACGTGAGCTTCGAGCTTCGCAAGGGCGAGATCCTCGGCTTCGCCGGCCTCGTCGGCGCGGGCCGCACGGAGACCGCGCGCGCGCTGTTCGGCGCGGACCCGAAGCAGGGCGGCGACATCTATATCGACGGCAAGAAGGTGGACATCCGCTCGCCCAAGGACGCCGTGGAGGCCGGCATCAGCTACCTGTCCGAGGACCGCAAGCGCTTCGGCATCGTGCTGAAGAAGAACATCATCGAGAACTCCACGCTGGCCACGCTCCACGAATACGTCAAGGGCCCGTTCATCGACAAGCCCAAGGAGGCCAAGGCCACCCAGAAGTACGTGGACCTGCTCAAGACCAAGACGCCCGGCATCGACCAGCTCGTGATGAACCTCTCCGGCGGCAACCAGCAGAAGGTGGTCATCGCCAAGTGGCTGGTGAACGATTCGCGCATCATGATCTTCGACGAGCCGACCCGCGGCATCGACGTCGGCGCGAAGCAGGAGATCTACGAGCTGATGAACCAGCTGGCGAAGTCCGGCAAGGCCATCATCATGATTTCCTCTGAAATGACCGAGATCCTGCGCATGTCCGACCGCATCGTCGTGATGTGCGAGGGCCGCAAGACCGGCGAACTGGACATCGCCGAGGCCACGCAGGAGAAGATCATGACGCTGGCGACCCGAGACATCGACATGCAAAACAGCAAGGCGATGGAGGAGGGAGCATAATGAAGAAAGCGCTTGAAAAGTTCAAGTCCCTCAAGCTCGTCCGCATCATGGGCTTCAACCGCGTGGTGCTGATCGGCGTCATCATTTTGCTGTGCCTGCTGTTCCAGGTGCTCAGTGCCGTGCTGAACCACGGCAACGTGTTCTTCACCTACGCGCGCTTCTCCAGCGCCATGAACTACGGCTATTTCATCGGCTTCCTGGCCCTGGGCGTCACGTTCGTCATCGCCACAGGCGGCATTGACTTCTCCATCGGCCCGGTGATGTTCTGCGCGGCGCTGGTGTCGGGCTACTGCTTCAACAACTACGGCTTCCCGATGTGGGTCGCCCTGATCATGTGCCCGCTGATCGGCGCGCTGTTTGGCAGCGTGGGCGGCTTCTTCGTCGCCTACCTGCACCTGCCGTCGTTCATCACGTCGCTGGCGCTGATGCAGATCGCCAAGGGCGTGGGCTCCATCTTCACCAAGACCCAGAACGTGTCCTGGCCCGGCAGCGCCGATCCCGGCGGATGGTACCGCAGCCTCTCCAACCTAACGGTCGGCAGCGTGAACATCCCCACGGGCCTGATCATACTGATCGTTCTGGCGATCATCCTGTCCATCGTGCTGAACAAGACCCGCGCGGGCCGCTACATGATCTGCCTGGGCGCGAACCGCGAGGCCGTGCGCCTCTCCGGCGTCGACACCCGGCGCTGGGAGATGCTGGCCTACGTGATCTGCGGCGCGCTGGCGGGCTTCGCGGCGATCTTCTACGTGGGCTGCTACACCACGGTGCAGCCGGTCAAGGGCGACACCTTCAACAACGAGGCCATCGCGGCCTGCGTCATGGGTGGCACGTCCATGGCGGGCGGCCTGGCTTCGATCCTGGGCACCGTGATTGGCGCGTTCATCATCGCCATCATGCAGGAGGGCATCCTCTCGATGGGCTTCAACATCGCCTTCCAGTACTCGCTGACAGCCCTGATCCTGCTCGGCGCCGTGATCGCAGACGTCACCAGCCGCCGGCGCAAGAACTGACGGACGCCAAGAAAGGGGTATGCAAATGGAAAACACCATTGATCGCAAGAAAGCAGCCCGCTCGGCGTTCATACGCTCCAGCGCCTTCCAGCGGCTGATCATCATCGCGGTGCTGATCCTTCTGTACGGCTACTTCTACGCCGCGAGTACGTCCTTCCGCAAGTACACCACGCTGGTGCAGATCTGCAGCAACATGTACTACACGCTGCTGATGGCCATCGGCGTCACGTTCCCGCTGATCACCGGCGGCAACGACCTGAGCATGGGCACGGGCCTGATCTGCTATTCGCTGATCGGCTCCTACCTGATGCGCATCTATGGCTGGCCGCTGTGGGCCGCCATCGTGATCACCATCGCGATGGGCGTGACGATGGGCTTCATCAACGGCTTCGGCGTGGCCAAGCTGGACGTGCCGCCCTTCATCATGACGCTGGCGAGCATGATGTTCTGCCGCGGCATCGGTTCGATCCTCACCGGCGGCTTCTCCGGCACTTGGCCGGACGGCGCGGAGCCCGGCGCGGGCTTCCGCAACGCCTTCCGCCTGATCGTCAAGACGGAGTCCGGGCGCATGCCGATCCCACTGGGCATGGTGTGGATGATTTTGCTGGTGATCATCATGACGCTGGTTTTGAACAAGACGCGCGTGGGCCGCTACACCATCGCCATCGGTTCGAACAAGGAGGCGCTCAAGCTCTCCGGCGTGAACGTGCTCAAGTGGCACATACTGGCCTACATGATCTCCGGCCTCATGACGGGCCTGGCGGCCGTCACCTACGCCGCCACGTTCTCCAACATCACGCCCGGCCAGGGCGCGGGCTTCGAGCTGAACGCCATCGGCGCGGCCATCATCGGCGGCACCGCCATGACCGGAGGCTCCGGCTCCGTGATCGGCACGTTCCTGGGCGTGCTGCTGATCTCGCTGTTGCAGGTGGGCCTGCCCTTCGTGGGCCTGAACGCCGACTGGCAGCTGCTGATCACCGGCTGCATCCTGCTGGGCGCCGTGACCATCGACAAGATGCGCAACGGCAGGTGATCCCCCCGGGCCTTGGGCCCGCATCCCATTTTGAATATGTTGCGCCCGAGAGGCGTGAACATAAATATAAGGAGGTACCAACCATGAAGAAGATTCTCGCACTCGTACTGACCCTGGTTCTCGTCCTGGGGCTCACCGCCGCTTTTGCGGATGAGTATCACTTTGAGATCGTGTCCAAGGGCTTCCAGTCCACCTACTGGCAGGCCGTGCTGAAGGGCGCGAACGAAGAGGTGGAGAAGATCAACGGCGAAGGCGCCGACACCATCACGATCAACTTCGTCGGCCCCGACTCCGAGTCCGACGTGGCCCAGCAGGTGCAGCAGTTCACCTCCGCTCTGAACGCTGATCCCGCTGCCATCGGCTTCGCCGCCGTGGACCAGAACGCCTTCAACGACCTGCTGGCCGAGGCCGTCGAGAAGAAGATCCCGATCATCGGCTTCGACTCCGGCGTTCCGGGCGCTCCCGAAGGCGCTGTGTATGCCAACGCTTCCACCAACAACTATGTCGCCGGCACCGTGGCTGCGGACGGCATGTGGGAGAAGATCGTCGATCGCATCGATGCCGCTGAGGGCACCGTGCGCATCGGCGAGGTCAACCAGGACGCCACCGGCGAGTCCGTGACCCAGCGCGGCCTCGGCTTCATCGATCGCATCATCGAGCTAGCTGGCGAAAAGGGCTGGGGCGTGGCCGTCATCGGCAACGAGTTCTATGTGAACGGCGCTTCCGGCGAGACCGTCGCCGAGGCCGACGCCAAGATCATCATCGAGGCGAAGGTGCCCGCTCAGTCCACCGTTGAGCTGTGCGCGAACGAGGCCTCCGTGCTGCTGAACGAGGAAGACCTGATCTCCGTGTTCGGCTCCAACCAGGTTGCCGCCGAGGGCGTCGTGGCCGCCGACAAGAACCTGTTCAAGTGCGGCACCGGCGACGACACCGTCATCGCCGTCGGCTTCGACTCCGGCGCGACCCTGAAGGCCGCCATCCGTGAGGGCGTTATGTACGGCGCCGTCACCCAGAGCCCCGTGGGCATCGGCAAGGTGACCATCGACCTGCTCCTGGCCAGCGCCAAGGGCGAGCCCGTCGAGGACACCGACACTGGCTGCGCGTTCTACACCATCGACAACATCGACACTCCCGAGATCGCCGACAACCTGTACGACTAATTCAAATGGCGCGCATCGCGTGATTTGAAGGATCGGGAAGACGGATGGAAAGCCCCGTGCTTTCCATCCGTTCTTGCCCTGTCGCGCGATTGGTGGTATGATGGAAGCGGCAAAGAACACGACGTGAGGAGGATTGATTGATTTGGCAAAGAACAGATACCTGGGCAGCTATCCGGTCATCGGCATCCGCCCGACCATCGACGGCCGCCGCGGGGTGCTGAAGGTGCGCGAGAGCCTGGAGGAGCAGACCATGAACATGGCGCGCTCCGCCGCGAAGCTGTTTGAGGAGCATTTGCGCTACTCCAACGGCGAGCCGGTGAAGGTCGTCGTCGCGGACACGACCATCGGCCGCGTGGCCGAGGCCGCCGCCTGCGAGGAGAAGTTCCGCCGCGAGGGCGTGGCCATCACCTTGACCGTCACCCCCTGCTGGTGCTACGGCTCGGAGACCATGGACATGGACCGCAACACCATCAAGGCCGTCTGGGGCTTCAACGGCACCGAGCGCCCCGGCGCGGTGTACCTGGCTTCCGTGCTGGCCACGCACGCCCAGAAGGGCCTGCCGGCGTTCGGCATCTATGGCCACGAGGTGCAGGAGGCCGACGACACCTCCATCCCCGAGGACGTGCAGGAGAAGCTGCTGCGGTTCGGCCGCGCCGCCGTCGCCGCCGCCACGATGCGCGGCAAGAGCTATCTGCAGATCGGCGCGATCACGATGGGCATCGGCGGCTCCATCATCGACTCGAAGTTCATCGAGGACTACCTGGGCATGCGCGTGGAGTCCGTGGACGAGGTGGAGATCATCCGCCGCATGACGCTGGGCATCTACGACGAGAAGGAATATGAGAAGATGAAGGCCTGGGCCGCCGAGAACGTGGTCGAGGGCTTCGACAAGAACCCCGAGGCCCTGCAGAAGTCCCGCGAGGAGAAGGACAGGGACTGGGAGTTCACGCTGAAGATGTACCTGATCATCAAGGACCTGCTCAACGGCAATCCCAACCTGCCCGCGGGCAACGAGGAGGAGGCCGTGGGCCACAACGCCATCGCCGGCGGCTTCCAGGGCCAGCGCCAGTGGACGGACTTCTATCCGAACTGCGACTACCCCGAGGCCATGCTGAACACGTCCTTCGACCACAATGGCGCGCGCGAGCCCTACGTGTTCGCCACCGAGAACGACGTGCTCAACGGCCTGGGCATGCTGTTCATGAAGCTGCTGACCAACCGCGCGCAGATGTTCGCGGACGTGCGCACCTATTGGAGCCCCGAGGCCGTGAAGCGCTGCACGGGCTACGACCTGGAGGGCGTCGCGAAGGAAAACGGCGGCTTTATCCACCTGATCAACTCTGGCGCGTGCTGCCTGGACGCCAACGGACAGGCGAAGGACGCGGACGGCAACCGCCTGATGAAGCCCTGGTACGAGGTGACCGAGGCGGACCAGAAGGCCATCATGAAGAATACCACCTGGAACTACGCCGACCTGGGCTACTTCCGCGGCGGCGGCTACTCCAGCCGCTTCGTGACCGACTGCGAGATGCCCGCGACGATGATCCGCCTGAACCTGGTGGACGGCCTCGGCCCGATGCTGCAGATCGCCGAGGGTTGGACGGTGAAGCTGCCCGACGAGGTGACCGACATCCTCTGGAAGCGCACGGACTACACCTGGCCCTGCACCTGGTTCACCCCGCGCTGCGACGGCAAAGAGGGCAGCCCGTTCAAGACCGCCTACGACGTGATGAACCACTGGGGCGCGAACCACGGCGCGATCAGCTACGGCCACATCGGCGCGGACCTGATCACGTTCTGCTCGATGCTGCGCATCCCCGTGGCCATGCACAACGTGCCCGTGGAGAAGATCTTCAGGCCCGCGGCGTGGAACGCCTTCGGCATGGACAAGGAGGGCGCGGACTATCGCGCCTGCGCGAACTACGGGCCGTTCTACAAGAAATAAAGAAAGGTTGTGTTTGACATGCTCAAGGGCATTCCGAGCATCCTGACCCCGGAGCTTTTGAAGATTCTGATGGAGATGGGCCACGGCGATACGATCGTGATCGGCGACGGCAACTTCCCGGCGGCGTCCATCGCGAAGAACAGCTAGCTGGTGCGCCTCGACGGCCACGGCGTGCCGGAGGTCCTCGACGCGATCCTCCAGCTGTTCCCGCTGGACCCGTACGTGGAGGCTCCCGTCTCGCTGATGGAGGTCGTGCCCGGCGACCCGGTGGAGACGCCGATCTGGGACGAGTACGCCAAGATCGTAGAGAAGCACGAGCCCGACACGAAGATCGGCCACATCGAGCGCTTCCAGTTCTACGAGGTGGCGAAGAAGGCCTACGCGATCGTCGCCACGGGCGAGGGCGCGCTCTACGCCAACATCATCCTGCAAAAGGGCGTTGTGAAGTAGGACAGGGACGCAAATACAGGGGCCGCCTCGTTTGAGGCGGCCCCTTTTGTCATGCCGTTTCTCAGTCCAGATACCCCTCCCGCGCCTTCACGCCGTAGTGGGCCTCCAGCTGACGCAGCTGGGGATCGGTGATGGTGTTCAGCCGCGGCAGGTGCGCGATCTTCATGTAGATCTCCGCGCCCTTCTCGGCGGTCTCGATCAGGCCGAACGCCTCGTCCAGGTCCTTGCCCACGCCGTAGATGCCGTGCTGGCTCCAGACTACCAGGCGCGCCGTCTTCATCTTCTCGGCCGTGGCCTCGCCGATCTCGTTCGTGCCGCAGAGCATCCACGGCAACACGTTCACGCCGTCGGGGAACACCACGATGCACTCCGAGCACGTCTGCCACAGCGAGCGGGTGAACTCGCGCTCGTCCAGCGGGTGGACGAACGTCATCGCCAGCAGGTTCGCGGGATGGCAGTGCATCACCACGCGGTTTTCCGGGTTGATGCCCAGCCGCACCACGTGGCTCATCATGTGCGCCGGGAACTCGCTGGTGAAGCTGCCGCCGTCGGTGAAGCCCCACAGCAGCTCGGCGCGTTCGCCGCCGTCCTTGATGCGCACGAGGCCCAGGTTCACGTCCGGCGCGTACTGCACGTTTTTAAAGTACTTGCCCGTGCCGGTGACGAGGAAGTACTTGCCCTCGAGCTCCGGGGCCCGGAAGCCGGTGGGGATATTGCGGATGGGCGCGGCTTTGAGATCCAGGAAGTCGCGCAGGTCGGCCTCGTCCAGCATCAGCGACACGTTGCCGCCGTTGCGCTCATCCCAGCCGTGGGCGTACATGTTCGTCAGCGTGCGGACCATCTCCACCATAAAGGGCGCGGTCAGGATATCCTTCATTGTCTATGCCTCCTTGTCGGTCAATTGGATCTTCAGGTTGCCGAGGCACGTGGCCTCGATGGGCAGGGCGACGACCCGCTTGCCGGTGGCCTCGGCGGTCAGCCGGTTCAGATAACCGTTCTTCGCGCCGCCGCCCACGATGTAGAGCTTATCGTAGGTCCTGCCGGTGTTGCGCTCGATCTGCGCGATGGCGCGCCGGTAGCCCTCCGCCAGCGAGCGATAGGCGCAGCGGAAGTAGTCCGCGGGTTGTTCGGGTTTTTGGGACAGCTGGCCGTCGAACGCCGCGCGCATGCTCCGGGGCGCCATGAAGGCCGGGTCGTCCACGTCCACGAGGGCGTCAAAGTTGCCGGCCTGGGCCTCCCGGGTGATCTCGTCCCAGAGCTTTTCGGGGCACAGCTCCTCGCGCAGCCGGTTCACCAGCCACATGCCCATGATGTTCTTGAGGTAGCGCGTATAGCCCACGCCGCCCTCGTTGCTGCAATTCGCCAGGCGGCTGGCCTCGTCGGTCAGCGGCCTTTCCAGCTTCACGCCCAGCAGCGACCACGTGCCGCTGGACAGGTACAGCGCGTCGCCCTCCATCGGGATGCCCTCGACGGCGCTGGCGGTGTCGTGGGTGGGACAGAGCACGACCTTCACGCCCTTATAGGTCCCGATCACCGTGCCCGGCTGCGAGAGCGGGTGGAACAGGCGCGGCGGAAGCCCCAGCGCCTCGATGATGCCGGGGTCGTATGCGCCGGTCTGGGCGCGGATCATGCCGGTGGTGGTGGCCTCGGTGTACTCGTGGGCCTTCGCGCCGCAGAGCCTGTACATCAGGTATTCCGGCATCATCAGGAAGTCCGTCGCATCCTCCAGCCGCCCCGCGAGCTTGTCCGCGTAGAGCTGGTAGATCGTGTTGAACGGCTCGAACTGGATGCCGGTGCGCCGGTACAGCTCCTCGAACGGCATGATCGCGTGGACCGCCTCGATGGGCCCGGCGGTGCGCCCGTCGCGGTAGGCGTAGCAGGGGAGTATCTCCTCGTCGCCCTTAAGCAGCACGTAGTCCACGCCCCAGGTGTCGATGGACAGGCTGTCGAGGTCCGGATACGCCGCCAGCGCCGCGTCGATGCCCGCCCTCACGTGCGCGTTGAGCGCGTCGAGGTCCCAGGTCAAATGCCCGTCGCGCTCCTGAACGCCGTTCGGGAAGCGGTAGACCTCCCGCGTGCGGATCTCGCCGCCCCCCATCCATCCCACGATGTGTCGCCCGCTGGACGCGCCGATGTCGATGGCCAAACAGTGCTTCATAGAAACGCCTCCCCGAAAGAGATTGGCTGTCGTCGGTTCCATAGCTTCATTATACACGAGTTTTCAGGATTGTACAATCAAAAACAGCTCATATCTGCCCCCAATCGGCGTTGCTCACGTCCCCTTGCCGTCCTCCGGCGCGCTGCGGGCCCACACCTCCTTGCGGTAGGCGCGGGGCGAGCGCCCCGTGTAGCGGTGGAAGGCGTTGGAGAAGTGCTCGATGGAGGAAAAGCCCAGGCGCTCGGCGATCTCGGTGATCGACATGCGGCTGCTTTCGAGGTACTGGAACGCGGCGGCCATGCGCGCGTCGGTCAGCTTCTGGGAGAAGGTCTTGCCGAAGTGCGACAGCAGCAGGCGCTGCGTCTGGCGCACGCTCAGGTTCAAAAGCTGCGCCAGTTCGTTCAGCGTCAGCGTGTTGTAGCGGTAGAAGAAGGCGTCCTCGAGGATCGGCATGAAGCTGTCACGCGTCAGAAGCGGCGGCGTCTGCGCGTGCGTGGTCTTATCGCGCCGGTAGACGCGCGTCAGCTGCAACACGATGTGCCGGAGCAGCGTCTCCGACATCAGCAGCGTATCGCGGTGGCTCTGGCGGTTCTCCTCGATCAGCTGGCTGAGCAGGCTGAAGATCGTGCCGTCGTCGCGGCCGATCCAGAACACTGTGTCCGTGAACAGCAAAAGCGGATCGTTGGCTGGGTGCGCGATGCGGCGGCAGTTCAGGTAGAGGCAGTATTCGATCACGGGGTCGTCGGTGTCGGAAACCTGCGCGTGCACGACGCCGGGCCCGGTGACGTACAGCACGCCGGGATACACGTCGTAGCTGTTTCCCTCGACGGTGACGGTGCCGCGCCCGCGATGGGTGTAGTGGATCTCGTAGCTCACGTTGGAGTGGCTGTGGGCGGCGATGAACGGGCGCAGCTGCTCGATGCGCATGTGCACGGGCGATACCAGCAGCGAGCCCAGCTCAAAGCGGGTCGAGAAGTCGTAGGTCTCCGTCGGCACGGCGGCGCGAGCGCCCGCGCCCGTCGCGTTGGAGTGATTCATGGCCATGTCTCCCCCGAAATTCATCTGGCTCCATTATACACCCATTGTCGCCAAAAAGACAGCCTTTTTGCGCGAATGCGACGTGTTTTTCTGATCTGTGTGTCCCGCCGCTGTCGACAGCCATCCGATATTGCATAACACAAACGCCGATAGTATAATGGAAAGTGAAAGCCCCGTTCGATGCGCATCAAGAGGGCAGGATGCAGATCATTCAAGGGACAGAGGTGTTATGATGGCAGAAGTATCGCTGGTTTCGCTGACGCCCGACGATCGCGAGCAGTTCATCCGCGACAATCTCCGGTTTGAAAAAGTGATGAAATAGGGGAATACGGGATCGTTTGAACACCCATACGACCGCACACAGGAGAGCAGCTATGTTTGATCAGAAGAAATACGAGCGCGCACTGGCGGGATTCAAGCAGGATTTCGTGGGTCGGCAGTGGCCGAACGAGAGGTACAAGTGGGAGGCCGTCCAGTGGTTCCAGGATCACTGGGATGTCAAAGCGCCGGACTTTGCCGGCATGCTGTCGGAGGCGCTGAAAAAGACCTTCAACCTGCTGGCGTCGATGAACAACTATCCCCGCAGGATGATCGTGGGCTATGCCAAAGAAGCGCCCGAGGAAGTTCGGGCGATGTTCATCGCGCTCTTTGACGAGACGGCGGATGTCTGGGAGCGCATCGACGCCTTCAAGCGCAAGGCGAACGGGCTCAAGGACCGACTCAGCCCGGATGTGGGCCAGCACTACCAGAACGAGAACGTGATCACCACCTATCTGTGGCTGCGGTATCCCGACAAGTACTATATCTACAAGCTCAGCGAGGTGCGGAAGGCCTGCCGGCTGCTGGGCGGCGATTGCGAGTTCCGGAACGGGGCGTATGCCGACAACATCCGGAACTGGCTGGCGTTTTTCAACGAGATCCGCGATGTGCTGATCCAGGATTACGAGCTGATCGAATTGTTCCGCGAGCAGCTGACCGCGACCTGCTACCCTGACCCGCAGTATCGCACGCTGACGCAGACGTTCTGCTTCTATGTCAGCCGGTTCTGCGGCGAGGCCGAACCCAAGCGCGGTGCCGAAGAATGGCTTTACGCCGATTGCGCGCCGGGATCGTCAGACATTTCTGCCGGTTCGCGGGACGGCGATCGTGAGAAGACCGCCTACACAAAAGCGTCCTTTCTCAACGACGTCTACATCAGCGAAGCCCGCTATGACCGCCTGAAGGCGGTGCTGCTGCGCAAGAAGAACATCATCCTGCAGGGCGCGCCCGGTGTGGGCAAGACCTTCGCGGCGCGGCGACTGGCCTGGTCCATCATGGGTGAGCAGGACGACAGCCGGATCGAGTTCGTACAGTTCCACCAGAACTATTCCTATGAGGACTTCGTGATGGGCTATAAGCCGGAGGGCAGCGGCTTTGAACTGAAATACGGCGTGTTCTACCGCTTCTGCCAGAAGGCCAACAACCGTCCGGGTGTGCCACACTTCTTCATCATCGACGAGATCAACCGCGGCAACCTGAGCAAGGTCTTTGGCGAACTGCTGATGCTGATCGAGCAGGATTACCGGAATACAAAGGTCAAGCTGGCTTACAGCGACGTGCCCTTCTCGGTGCCGGAGAACCTGTACATCATCGGCATGATGAACACCGCGGACCGCAGTCTGGCGCTGATCGACTATGCGCTTCGCCGCCGGTTCAGCTTCTTCGACATGGAGCCTGGCTTTGATTCCGAGGGCTTCGGGAAGTATCAGGCGGGGCTGGAGAACGAGACCTTCGACGCTTTGATCGACCGCATCCGGGAGCTGAACCGGGACATCATCCAGGACAAGGCGCTGGGTAAGGGCTTCTGCATCGGCCACAGCTATTTCTGCGGTTTGAAGGGGCCGGAGGACTGCACGACAGAGTGGATGCGGGATGTGGTGGATTACCCAAAGCATTATAGCTGATGAGAGTCGTACCGACAAGACGATTTGCCTTGCCGTCAGTCCATCTCTCAAGGCCATGGGGGTTCCAAGCCGCCCCAGGTTATTTGAAGCCCGGCAAGCGATCCGGCTGTATGAATCAGCGGTATCTGGGAGACCACGGAATACCTTGAACGCTTCCTGAGGAATTTGCTATTGGGCGAGCGGAATGAACTGCGCAACCGGGATATGCACATCAGCGGCGTACTGGAAAAACAGGACATTGAGCCGGAAAAACAGGACATTCAAACTCAAAAACAGGACATTGGAATGCCGGACGGCGTAAAGCCGAAGACGAAAGCGCACATTGAGAAGCTGTTTGCGGCGTTTGGACACGACGCGGTATTCGGCAGGACAGACGTTATGCGGATCCTGGGGCTGACGGCTTCTCCCGCGTCGGAGCTGTTAAAGAAGATGCTTCAACTGGGCCTGACGGAGGCGGTGACGGGCAAGGGAAAAGGGAAATACGTTTTCAGGAAACGGTAAATGCGAACAACGCATAATGGCGCGCGGTTGAAATGAATGAGCAAATCATATTGAAGTGCATTGAATCAATAGCTAAAAATGATTTGGACAATATGTTTATCGCTTGCGACAGAACGCAAGCGAAAAAAACAAGCGATAAATCATCCTTTCACACTCCCGGCGGTCAATCCCTGCACAAAGAACTTCTGGCAGAATATGAAGATCAACACCACGGGAATGAGCGTCAGCACCGACATGGCGAACACATAGCCCCATTGGGTAAACTGGTGCTGGCCGAAAAAGCCGGCGATGGCGATGGGCAGCGTGCGCAGGCTTGTGTCGTTGATGACGGTGTTCGCCCAGGGGTATTCCTCCCAGGCGGTGAGGAAGTTGAAGATGCTGACGGAGGCCAGCGCCGGGGAGGCCAGCGGCAGGGCCACGCGGGTGTAGACAGTCCACACGTCCGCGCCGTCGATCCAGCAAGCCTCCATGATCTCATTCGGGATGTTCTCCATGAATCCCTTGATCATGAAGGTGGAAAACGGGATCACCCACGCCACATAGAAGGGGATCAGTCCCCACAGCCTGTTCACCAACCCCAGCTTCGTCGCCAGCTCGAACTGGGGCACGATCATCGTGGTGCCGGGAATGATCATTGTGATGATGATGAAGGCGAACAGCGTCTTGGTGCTCCGGTTCTTGAACTTGCCGATCACGAAGGCCATGGCTGAGGCCACCGCCGCTGCGATGAGGATGGTGGACACGGAGACAAACACTGAGTTCAGGAAGTTCAGGTAGAACTTGCTCTGGTGCAGGATGTAGTCATAGTTCTCCAGCGTCAGCGCCTCCGGTTTGGGGAAGAAGCGGGGTGGGTATTCGTACAGCGCGCCGTTGGGCCTGAGGGATGTGGAGATCATGTAGAGCATCGGCAGCGTGAACACCACCGTGCCGATGGCCAGCAGCACGTACCGAACGATGACCGAGCGCAGTTTGGCCGCATTGATTTTCTTCATATTCCTCACCCCTTATGCGTCGCGGTTTCGCATCATGCGGAACTGCACGATGGCCAACAGTCCCAGCGACAGCGCCATCACGAAGCTCAGCGCCGCCGCGTAGCCAAACTGGCCCGTACTGAACGCCTTGTAGTACATCCAGGTGAGCAGCGTATCCGTCTGGTGGGCGGGCTTGCCGCCGGTGATCATCTTGATGGATGTGAACACGTTGAAGCCGCCGATGGTCAGCTCGATCAGCGCAAACAGGATCGTGCCCCGGATGCCCGGCAGCGTCACGTAGACAAATTTCTTCCATGCGCCGCAGCCGTCGATGTCCGCCGCTTCATAAAGGTCCTTCGGAACCTGCTGGAGAGCTGCCAGGAAGATCACCATGTTCCAGCCAATGCCCTTCCAGATGCCCAGGATCATGGCCACGGTCAGGCCGCTCCAGCGGGTGTCCAGCCAGCGGATGTTGCCGGAGGTGATGCCCAGCACCTTCCACAGGAAGTAGTTGAGCAGGCCTTCCGTGTTGAAGATGTAGCGGAACACCAGCGAGGCGATGACCCAGGAGGTCACCACCGGAAGGTAGTTGATGACCCGGAAGGTGACGCTGAACCGCTTGATGCCGTTCAGCAGCACGGCGACGAACAGCCCGATGGCCATTTGGCCCGGCACGGTGACGAGGGTGTAGACCACGCTGTTGACGAACACCGTCCAGAAGGTGCCGTCGGCAAAGACCTCCCGGTAGTTCATCAGGCCCGCGAAGGGCTGGATCAGCATGGAGGAAAAGCGCATGTCGCACAGGCTCATCCAGAACAGGCGCACGATGGGGTACACCGTGAACATGCCGAACACGATGAGCCCCGGCAGCAGCAGCGCGATGAGCTGTGCCCGGTTGATCCTCGATTTTTGAATCATAGCCATCCCTCCATGGATAGA
Organism: uncultured Eubacteriales bacterium; assembly: GCA_902799045.1. Taxonomy (GTDB): domain Bacteria; phylum Bacillota; class Clostridia; order Christensenellales; family Aristaeellaceae; genus UBA2862. The sequence continues at coordinate 12,634 of CADBZH010000016.1, read as the reverse complement.
CGTCGGGACTGTTGACGCAGCCCCGACGTCGTCGTTTTACCTTATTTTAGCAGCGCGTCCCACTCGGTGGCCAGCTCGTCCAGGGCCTCCTGGGCAGTCTTTTCGCCGCTGACCACGGCGGTCAGGGCCACCTGCAGGCCGTTGTCCATTTCGCTCCAGGCGGCGACGGTGGGCCGGACCCTGGCGGTCTGGATGGCGTCGATAAACGGCGCGTAATCGGCGCTCTTCACGGTGTCGCTCTCCAGCGCCGCCACGTTCACCGGGATCTGGCCGCACTTGGCCATCTCGGTCTCGGCAAATTCGCTGGTCATGAACTGCATGAACTTCCAGGCTGCTTCCTGGTTGGCGGTGTTGAACATGGCGATGTCCTCGCCGCCCAGCACGGAGACGCTGCCGCCTTCGCCGGCGGGGATGGGCGCGGTGCCATAGGCCACGTCGGGATAGGCGCCGGCCAGCTCCGCGGACTTCCAGGGGCCTTCCAGCATCATGGCGTAGCGTCCGGTGCCGAAGCCGTCGGTCATGGGGATGTCGCCAGAGTTGAAGCCGGTGATCGCACCGTCCTGCACCAGCTGGGCGAAGGTCTCCACGGCCTTCACGGTGGCGGGGCCATTTATGTAGCCGGTGGCCACGGTCTGGTCCTCGTTGGTCAGCGCGCCGCCGAAACTCCAGATGAAGGGGCAGATGTTCCAGCCGGCCAGGGCGGGCTCGTTCCAGCCCCAAACCTGCTGGCCGTTCTCGTTCTCACCGGAGAGGGCCTTCACAGCCTCCACCCACTCGTCCATCGTGGTGGGAACGGCGACGTTCGCAGCCTCCAGCATGGCGGTGTTGTAGAACACGATCTTGCTGTTGGTGTTCAGGGCAAGGCCATAGTAGTGGCCGCCGATCTGGGCGGTGGACATGGCGCTGTCCAGCAGCTGTCCGCTGACCTCGTCAAAATCGGGCATCTCCTCGTCCAGGGCCACCAGGATGCCCATCTTCTGGAACTCCGGCAGCCAGGCGATGTCGCAGCGCGCCACGTCCGGCAGCGCATTGGAATTGGCGCTGACAAGCACCTTGTCGTGCAGCTCGGCCCACTCGTGGGACACAGCGTTCACCTTGATGCCGGGGTTCTCCGCCTCGAAGGCGGGGATCAGCACGTTCATCAGCGTCTCGTTCTCGGCGGACTGGGCACTGTAGTGGTGCCAGAAGTTGATGGTCACGGTCTCGCCTTCAGCCAGTGCCGCGCAGGCTGAAAGCAGCAGCGTGCAGGCCAGTACCACGGCGAGAATCTTCCTAAGGGTACTCATAATTGTTCCTCCTTAATGGTTCTCTATGATCTTTACGGAGTGCGGCGGAATGTGCACGGTTTCCCCCGTCTCCGCGAAGTCCAACTGTTCGGGTGTGTCCGAGGCGTTGAAGAATGCCGCCACGCGGTCGTCGCCCAGCTTCCGTTCGAAGGCGAACAACCCGCCCTTCGCAGCCAGCACATGATAGCTTCCCAAGCGCAGCGCGGGATGCCGCTTGCGCAGGGCGATCATGTCCTTTTGCCATTGGAGCAGCTCTGGATCTTGATGCTCCCAGGCCATGCCGCCCCGGCAGCCGGGGTCGTTCTCGCCCGTCATGCCGATCTCGTCGCCGTAGTAGACGGCGGGTGCGCCGGGGAAGAGCATCTGAAAGGCCATCGCCAGTCGAAGCCGCCACTTCTCGCCCTTGGCCTCCGTCAGGAAGCGGGCGGTGTCGTGGCTACCGATCAGGTTGTACTGGGCGTGGTTGATCTCCCTCGGGTAGCGCATCAGCATGCCATCCAGGCGCACTTTCAGGGCTTTGGCATTCATGGCACTGTGGGCAAAGAAGTCCACCATGGCGTCCCGGAACAGGTAGTTCATGGCGCTGTCGAAGCCGTCCGGCCCCAGCAGCCGCGAGGCGTCGCCCCAGGTCTCGCACAGCAGCAGCGCGTCCGGAAAAGCCCGCTTGACGGCCTCGCGCCAGCGGGTCACCGCGTGGCGATCCAGCTCGTCGGCCACGTCGAAGCGCCAGCCGTCGATGTGAGCGCGCTCCAGCCAGTACAGCAGCACCTTCTCCACATAGTCCCGCACCTCCGGGTTCGCGCCGTTCAGCCGGGGCATGTAGGGGTAGTCGCCCACGCACTCGTAGCATTTTGCGTCGATTTCGACGGGATACTTTTTGGGATAGAACCAATCCCGGAAGCGGCTTGCTTCGCCGTTTTCCAGCAGATCCACAAACGGCGGGAAGTGGATGCCGCAGTGGTTGAACACGCCGTCCAGGATCACCCGGATGCCCAGTGAATGAGCCTTCTCAACCAATTCGATCAGGTCGGCCTCCGTGCCAAACGCGGGGTCGATCTTGAGGTAGTCCGTAGTGGCGTACTTATGGTTGAAATCCCCCTCGAAGATCGGGTTCAGGTAGAGGCACTCCACGCCCAATTCCGAAAGCCAGGGCAGCTTTTCGAGGATGCCCCGCAGGTTTCCGCCGAGGAAGTTCTCCCGGGTCGGCGCGGCGTCCCAGGGGCCCAGGCCATCACAGGCCGGGCCGGTCTTATGGAAGCGCTCCGGGAAGATCTGGTAGAAGATACAGCCCTTCGCCCAGTCCGGCACGGACAGCACGTCCGTTGCGTTGACCTGCAGCAGTTCAAAGTTGCCGGACGGGTTGAACCCATCGCTCATGCCATAGGAATTGAACCAGGCCTGTTTCCCCTCGTTGTCCGTCAGGCAAAAGGCGTATTTGATGTAGTGGATCTCCTCCGGGAAGCAGACTTCCGCCTGCCACTGTTCCGCGGCGCCATTGCTCAGGCCCCTGGACAAGCTGGCGCGATGCTGCTCATCCGGCAGGGAGCGCCTCCACCAGATCAGCTCGCAGGCAAGGAGATCACCCGCGGCTGCCTCCAGCACGAACCGCGCGCTATCACGTGCAAACGGTTGCACAAAGGGGTAAAAAGAAAGGTGCCTCACGGCAGATGCGTTCACTTATCTCGCCTTCCTCTCCGTCGATGCCCGCTTCACCAGGGTGGTGGACAGCATGATCTGCTGGTTGCCCGCCTTGTTTTCGATGCGGCGGAACAGCAGCTGGGCGGTCTGCTCGCCCAGCATGGCGGTATCGATGTCGATGATCGTCAGTTGCGGGTCGGTATACTCGGCCAGTGGGTAGTTGTCGAACGCCACGATGCCCACGTCATTGGGAACATCGAGCTTCAATTGCTTGCAGGCTTTCAGCAGCCCGAAGGCCGCCAGGTTGTCATTGCACACAAAGGCATCCGGATGTTCCCGCTGCTTGAGGGCCTCCATGGCAACGGCGTAGGCGTTTTCAGAGGTGCCGTCCGTGGCGAGGATCGTCTCCCGCCCGGCGTTCGCCCGCTGGTAGCCCTTCACGCGGCGCTTGGTAAAGCCCCGCTTCTGGTAGCCGCCCAGGTAGGCGATGTTGCTGTATGCCATCTCCTGCAGGTGCCGAACGGCCATCTCCGCGCCCTGCTCGTTGTTGTTGTCCACCCAGCTGGTGTCCCCGCGCAGGGTGTCCGGCGTGCCCAGCACCACATAGGGAAAGTCCCCGATGGCCTCCATCAGGGCGGGCTTGACGGTGGTGGGGGGCAGGATCAGCCCGTCCACCTTGTGCTCCTTCATCAGGGTTTCGATGTTGCCGCCCTTGCTCTGGGCGCCGTTGGCGATGATGACCTGGTAGCCCCTGGCCTGAGCCACCTTCTCAGGCCGCTGGCGAGGCTCCGCGCCAGGGAATTGGGATGGTAGTCCAATTCCTGCATGGCGGCATAGACTCGCGCCTTCGTGTCAGGCGTTATGGTCGCCTTGCCGTTGATCACACGAGAAACTGTGGAGGAATTGACGCCGGCCAGTTTTGCCACGTCATGGATCGTCACCGCCATCTGTCTCCCTCCTCTCGGCATGCCATGCAACCGTTTGCACAATCATTATAATATGTGAATACAGAATTGTCAACTCTTTTTTGGGAGGATTACCATTGCTGCTTTTCCCATTGGGCCTTCCAGACCGCCCAATGTTTTTTATATTTTTAGTTCAGCACATACTTGCTTCCTCTGCCCTTGCCGGTCAGGATCACGCCGTCCTTCTCCATGTCGGCCATCAGCTTTCTGACCTGCTGAGCCGTCTTGCCGGTGATCTGGCGGATTTCCTGGTTGGAAAGTGGCTGTTTTTTCAGAAGTGTCAGTATCTGGGCTTTCAGCGCCGCTTCTTCCGCCTGTTCGTTTCGGCTATACTGCACATCTTCCGCAAGCAACTTGTGGATTTCATTGGAAAGGACGTAATAACGCCCCTTGCCCTTTCCCGCCGCTGTCAGGATATGATTGTCCACATCCATGCTGTTCAGCGTTTCAGATATCCGTCGTACAGAGCGCTGGCATATCTCCGCCGATGTTTGTGCGGTGATCTCCCGATGGCGCAGCAGATAGTTCAGGATGATCAGCTCGTCTACCTCGATCCGCACACCCTTTTCAGAAAGCTGCTTGACCAGTATGCGAATGGAGGGCACGACCACGGAACCGCGCAGCGTCAGCTCCACGTTTTCTCCCAACACCTCGTAAATCGGTGCTTCTTTGCCTTCCGCCAGCATCGACGAGTAAATCCGGGGCACACCCAGATTGCTCCGGTTGACGAGCCTGAGCTTTTCAAGGATATTCGCCAGCGCGTTGTTGCGGGAGACCGGCGCGTGGTGCAATATATTCTCCGGCGTAATGCCGCCGATCAGCTCGCCGGGGCTGCTGATGGTCAATTCGTCCGAATACTGCTTTACCATCACCGCGCCAGGTACGCGATAATCCCGGTGAGCAAATGCGTTCATAATCCCTTCACGGATCGCGATTTGAGGATACTTCTTGAACTCGGGGTGCAAGAATCCTATCTCCAATGTGGAAACCGGGTTATCGGCCTCGATGTACCGCTCCAACTCCCAAAGCGCAAGCGGGATAGCGTCATTCCCTTCATCCCTGGCCGTGTACTCCGTATCGGAAGTCATCCTGCGGAAAGCCCATCTGTGACAGGGAACGTATTTTTCGATGAATTGCGATTTCCCGACCATCAACAGTCCGGCGATTGTCATCCTGCCTTCTTTCAGGGCTCCGATGGATTGCAGCAGATCCTCGTCGCTCATGCGCTGCAATTCCAACGGCGCGGTTTCCTGACTCATCATTTCCCGCAGCCGTTCCAGCGCCGCAGGGGAATAAGCGTCTTTCCAGTGTTCCGCGATGGCTGATGCTGTCGCGTCGTGATAGCCCATGCTTTCCATCATTTCGCGCCTACGCGAACCTGTGAGAGGCTTATTCTCCTTGCCCACGCGAATCCAGCCTGCCCCGTCGCTCGTCGTGTAGGGCGGCATTCCCGGAAACACCTGTATAGCCAGCAGTCGCCCTGTGCCGTATTCCACAGGAACCTCCTGAATCCTGACTGTGATGTGGGGTTCGGTGTTGTCATAGATGCTTCTTTGCACACTCAAAGCATCTACAGAGCGCGGAACGCCAAGGATCGCCTTTTCACAGCCCTTGACCCTCTCTTTGACGCCCGCGATGACCATGCCTTCTCCCGCGTTCGCAAAGCTGACGACCGCGCGGACAAGGATTTTCATCATTTCCTTGAAGTTGTCCTCCCATTGCTTGAAGTCCAGTTCCTGTCCTTCCAGCTCATCGGCTATTTTGTTTTCCAGCTGTCCCAGCAAAGCGGGAATATCACGAATCTGAATCATTTTTCTCTCCTATAAACGTTTCTGAACGCATTATAAATCAATAATCCAAACTTGTCAATCATGTTTTTTCATATTATTGATTTTATTGTTTCCGAAATGCATTTATCGAAATACTCGATGGGACAAAATTGCTACTGCTGCCTGTTCTATAAATCCCTAACGTCTTATTCAAGGACGTGGTAATAAACAGACGACACTTAACGGCCATTCATGGAAAGCAGGGGCAACAGAACACCGGGAAGGCAGAGCGAGGTAACGAATAAGGGGAGATATTCCGGTTTGTATATGCTTTTAGAGCCCGCAGAATTATTTATGAGATTAAGCTGGTACCCTTGGGGCAGAATCACAAAAAAATAGAAGGGCCGGCGCGAAGTGGGACGCTGGCCCTAAATGATTTGTTCCTGAACCGATAATCACAAATTAATCACAAAACAAAGCCGGATCCGGATCGCATATAATAGGTAGAAAGTGGTGCAAAATCCCTATTTTAAGAAACTGTTAAACGAAGGGTTGTAGGTTCGAGTCCTACCTGAGGCGCCACGCGAAAACTGTGAGACTTGCACAAGGTTTCACAGTTTTCTTTTTGCGTTTTGGGGTAAAAATCGGCGGTTGCCTCTTAACCGCGATTCAATCAAAATCGCTGATGGGCGATTTACGCACAGAATTTGCACAAAACCAGTCTCAAAAAGCGCTGAAAACCCTTGCGGCACAGACGTTTTCAGACTTTTGGCTTACGCACAAAATCTGCACAAAATGAGGTAAAACCCACTTCAACCTTGAAGCAGCAGGGAGACGTTTATGATCCCAAAGACGATGAGGAAGGAGATGAGCGCGATGCCCATGCGCAAGCTGAAGAAATACAAACCGACGAAGTTCATGGCGAAGGACAGCCGGTATGATAGTGTATCCTGCACAAGTCAAGCGACTTGAAGCCGCTTAAAAACGCGAATAATATGTGCAAAAGGAGCCTGAGCCGCTTCTGCAAATTCAATGTCAGAAATCCCTTGAAATCAGGCACTTTACGGCTTTTGCCACGTCCTCCGCGGCGCTCGGCGAAGGCCGTTTTTCTGTTTTATGCAGTTGACTGACGCCGTTCGCCCAGGGAGGGTTCACAGGTTATCGTCTTATTGTGTACGGGTACGGCGGGAATGACGGGACCGGAACGGTATGCTCCGGTCCCGCCTTTTCGCGTTTAGAGGACTTCCGCCGCGATGGTCTTCACCATTTTGACCAGGTCGTAGACCCGGCGCTGGGAGAGGTTCAGCTCGGCCATGATGTCGGGGATGTCGTAGCCTTCCTGCTGCATCTGGAACACCGTATCAAATCTGCGAGACAGACAGATGTATTGGTTGTGAAATCCATCGATCGCCTGGGCCGCAACTATGAGGACATCCTGGAGCAATGGCGCGTCATCACGAAGGAGAAGCAGGCGGCAATCGTGGTGCTGGACATGCCGCTGCTGGACACGCGGCAGGGGCGCGACCTGACGGGGACGCTGATCGCGGACATTGTGTTGCAACGGCTCAGCTATTTGGCTGAGCAGGAGCGAGCCTTCATACGACAGCGACAGGCCGAGGGCATCGCGGCGGCAAAGGCGAGGAGACAGCGTTTCGGGCCGCCGCCGAAGCAGAGGCCGGAGGAATTCGGCGAGTATGTGAGGCGTTGGAAGAATGGTACGCTCAGCGCACGAGAGGCTTCGCGGCAGCTTCAAATCGCCCACTCGACCTTTCTGAAATGGGCAAGAGGAAATGCTTGAAGGAGATAATAAACGACGCTGAAATATGAAATTTACGTTAGTGTATCCCCATTTCTCAAAAATGAACATTATCCCCATCTAGCATTTTCAGGCCCAACATAGCCCAAAACCACTATATATAGTAGTCTACAAATCTTAAAATCAACATATTGGGGTTATCCCCAAATGAAGTCTTGGAACGTCTTTAAGATAGAAGGGGATGTAAGTTTACACTATGACGCCGGAGCAAATCTATTTGCGCAAGGAGACCAGTGAGGCGTTTGGAGGCCGGGCTTGCAAAGTGCGGGCCGAGGGGCAGGGAATACCTGCTGTATCGATACGGATTTGTGGATGGGCAGGAACACAGTGAGGCTGAAACCGCCCGGCGCTATCATTTGAAGCATTCCTGGGCAAGACGGTTGGAAGAGGATAGCATAAACATTCTGCAATCCTATTTGATCACTTGTGGCGAATATCGTGGAAACGCAAAAGAAGAACTGATGAAAGTTGGGTAGATTCTCATATTATATCCTATTATGAGATCACTACGATTGCTTCCTCTGGAAAAATGTAAGCCTAATCGATCCATTTATCGAGAAAAATGCGCGGAAAAGTGCAGATTCAGATTGATTTTTTTCCGGATTTGTGCTATTGTAATATTGCGATTGTAAATGGAGGGGTGACGATGCTCCAAAGAAAAATATATAAACGGATTAATGAGTTTTATAAAGAAAGACCAGGCAAAGCGTTGATGATCGTCGGAGCACGCCAGGTTGGAAAGTCCTACATCGTAGAGGAATTTTGCAAAGCTCATTATGAAAGCTTTGTCAAGATGGACTTCATAGAGAATCCAGAATTCGTCTCAGCACTTGACGGCGCAGAGAGTGCTGACGAGATTCTTTTGCGTCTGTCCGCACTATTTGGCGATAAAATGATTCCTGGCAAGACCATAATCTTCTTTGATGAAGTGCAAGAATGCCGCGATTTGATCACGCAGATCAAATATCTGGTACAAGATGGCACTTACGATTACGTTCTCAGCGGATCACTGCTGGGGACGGTCTTCCGTGATATTGTTTCTGCTCCTGTTGGCTACATGGATATTATTCAGATGTACCCTCTGGATTTTGAGGAATTTGCCACAGCCAACGGTGTCGGAGCGAATGTAATAAATGTGCTGCGAGGATCATTCGAGAATAAGACACCGGTGGATTCCTATATCCACGAGCGGATGATGCAGTTGTTCGAGTTGTATCTCATCGTCGGCGGAATGCCTGCGGCAGTATCGACGTACCTGGAAACCAAAAATCTGCACCGTGTCGCAGACGAACAAAACGCGATCCTTCGGCTGTATCGGCATGACATTTCCAAATGCGACGAGCAAGACAGATTGTATCTAAATGATATCTTTGATCTGATTCCCAGCGAACTCAATGCCAAGAATAAACGTTTTATCCTTAAGAATCTGAATGAAAAAGCGCGATTTGACAAGTATTATGATAGCTTTCTTTGGCTGAAAAATGCCGGTGTTGCCTTGCCTACCAATGTTATTGATGAACCGAAAGTTCCTTTGCTTCTCTCCAAATCACGAAACTTGTTCAAGCTGTTTTCCAATGATGTAGGGTTGTTGGCAGCACAATATGGCGGTGAGATACAGCTCAAAATTCTGCGACACGAGACAACGATTAATTTCGGTTCGATCTATGAAAACGTCGCAGCTCAGGAATTGACCGCTCATGGTTTTGTACTTTATTACTACAATAGCAAGAAATACGGTGAATTGGATTTTGTGATCGAGAGAAACGGATATGTTTTACCCGTTGAGATCAAGTCCGGTAAAGATTATTACCGTCATAACGCTATGGACAATGTGCTGAGCCAGTCTGACTTTGGCATTAAAGAAGGATATGTTTTTTGCGGGGGTAACATTGAGCAAGCGGGGAAAATTACTTACTTCCCAATCTATATGCTCATGTTCTTGGAAAAGAAGGAGCTGCCAGATGAAATCCTGTTTGAAACGGACTTTTCTGATCTGAGAGATCTGGAATCCATAAAGGCGAAACACAATTCGAATTAGGCGGATAAAGATCAGAGGTGCTACGATGAAAGCAAAAGAAGCGAAAGCGAGAATCAAAATCAACAAGCTTCTTGAAGCTGCCGGTTGGCGATTCTTTGATGATGAGAATGGTCCTGCAAACATCCAGCTTGAAGCGAATGTGAAGCTTACCAAGAGGCAACTAAAGCATAACTAAATTTGCTGAAACAGTTGTATGAGCGGTTGTATGAGAGTTGTGGGAAGGATCAATAAATGGAAACGACCAAGCGAATCGATGGTTTTATAATACAAAACGAGGGTTGAACCATGAAATGGAAGCAACTGTTCAAACCCCACATCCTTGAGCGGGGGATGGAATACTACTACGCGGGCTGCGTCGAATCCCTCGAGGTGGACGACGAACAGATCACCGCTGTGGTGGAGGGAACGGAGGATTACGATGTCCTCATTGAGTTGGACAGGGGCAAGGTGTTGGACATGGAATGCACCTGCCCCTATGCCGAGGGCGGCGAAAACTGCAAGCACATGGCGGCGGTGCTGTACGCCTGGGAGCAGGGCGGAAGTCCGAAGCCTGTCGCTTCCAAAGAGGTGCAGGAAGCCTATGTCCAGTTGAAGGCCTGTGTGGACGGCGCGGACGAAAGTCTGGTGCGGCGCACGCTGACGAATCTTCTGTGGCAGGACGACAAGGCGCGGCTCCGCTTTTTGGCCGAGGCCCAGCCGGAACGTTCGCCGGAGCTGGCGCGGCAGGTCAGCGCCATGGTGGACGACATCGTGGATCGCTACATGGAGGACGGCTATATCGACTATTACGAGGCCGGCGGCTTCATCGGCGAGCTGGACGACATCCTCACGAATGAAGTGGATCCCCGACTTGAACGTGCGAAGGATCGGGAGGCGTTCGATATATCGTGCCGCGTCTTTCTCGCGCTGGATGAGGTGGAGATGGACGATTCGGACGGTGGCATCACCGTCATCGCGAATCATTGCCAGTCAGTTTGGCAAACGATTCTGGAGCGCGCAGACGAATCCCTGAGGCGGGAGATCTTCGACTGGCTGATGGAGCGATGCGGCGGTGTGATCATCGACTATTTGGAGGATTTCTGCGAGGACACCCTCATGCGCTGCTTTGACGCACCGGAGGCGTTGAAGGAAATACTGGCCTGCGAGCAGAGCGCGTTGGATCGGGCGATGCAACGGGGTGCGGACAAATGGGGCTACAATTTCCCTGCAAGGCGATACGCCATGAACTGCATCCGCCTGATGGAGCGAATAGGCGCTTCCGATGGGGCGATAGAGGATTACATTCGGCGGTACTGGCAGCTTGAGGACGTGCGCAGGTACTACATCGAAAAGCGCAGGCAGGCGGGCGACTGGGAAGCGGTCGTGCGCGCGTTGGAGGAGACTATCCAGCTTGCGGACCGGCAAGGGAGCCGCGCGGTGGAGTATCACAAGCAGCTGAAGGATGCCTTCGCGGAGCTTGGCTGGAAGGACGAGTACCGGAAGAAGCTGTGGGAGATCGTCACGGCCATCGCTCCGGCCGACCTGGGCATCTATCACGAATACCGGGATCTGTTCGAGCCGGAGGATTGGCCTGAGGAACGGGAACGGCTCTTCGCGACGCTGCCGAAAGGCGCGGGCATCGCGGCGCTTTACGCGGACGAGGGGTTCTACGACAGAGTGCTAAAGCTGGTGCAGGAAACGGACAGTTTCTATCTCATGAGAGCCCATGAGACCGAGCTGCTCAAGCGCTATCCCGATCAGGTGCTGAATATGTATGCCCGCGAAATCAACCGGGTTGCGCGGAGTACCGCGGATCGCTCGACCTATCAGCAATGGGTTCAGACGCTACAGCACATGCGGGAAATGCCCGGCGGGGGAAAGGTCGTTGAAGAGATCGTCGCAGCCTGGCGCGTTCAGTATAAGCGCAGAAGCGCGATGATGGACGAGCTGAATGCTTTGTAAATGCGACTTGATAATAGAGAAGATATATGCTAAAATGCAAAACGAGGGAACCATTGACGATGAGGAGGCGAAAGTATGTGCCAGGTTTCTGTGAACATACCCAACGAGGTTTTATATGATACACATATGTCTCCATCTGACGCGGCTGCTTTCGCACGACAGATGGTCGCGTTGGGATATTATACGCAAAACAATGTGTCAATAGGTTATTGCGCTAGGATTGCCGGTATGAGCGAAGAAGACTTCATACTGTTTCTGGGACGTCATGGTGTGGGAATCTTTGACCGCATGACAGAGGAAGAATTGTTGAGGGATATTGCCAATGCGTAAGATCATCGTGAACTCTACGCCGCTGATTGCTTTGGCAAAGGCCAACAAGCTGGAGATTCTGAAGGGAATGTATGAGCATATCATCATCCCTGAAGCTGTGTATAAAGAAGTCACAGAGAAGGATGATGTTGCCTCACAGCGCGTAGAAGCGGCGCGGGAATGGATTGAGGTGCGCAAGGTCGACTCCGATTTGGATCGCCGGATGTACAAAGCCAAGCTACACGATGGAGAGGTAGAAGTGATGCTCCTTGCCCAAGAAATCGGGGCGGATGCTGTCATTATTGATGATGGAGCAGCCAGAAAGACAGCCGAATACCTGGGACTGCCGCTGACTGGAACGCTTGGAGTCATGATCAAGGCAAAACAGCGTGGACTGTTGGAGGCAGTAATGCCTGTGATTCAGCAGATGGAGCAGAACGGGATTTTCTTTTCAAGGGAACTGAAGGAGAAGATCCGGAAACTCTCCAAAGAATGACGGGCGTACCCCAAGGGCTTTGAAAATGCAGGCAAAAGGCATGAATCATTCAGTAGGAAAAACTGCAACAGCATTTCCGATGATGAAAGACTGCACAGGCTTCTGCACAAAACACGCCATAATTCTGCATCACATATAATAGTAGAAACTGTTTTTCGATGCTGCACAAACATACGGCTGTTAACCGAAGGGTTGTAGGTTCGAGTCCTACCTGAGGCGCCACGCGAAATCCGTGCATTTTGTACAGAAATGCACGGATTTTCTTTGCAAAAAGCCCATATTTAGTGTCTGCTTCCAAGGCAAAATACACTGTAATAACAGGGCATCCAGCCAGAAATGTGGTATAATAGATGCAAGGGAAATGACCCGAAACCGG
>CADBZH010000015.1 GCA_902799045.1 uncultured Eubacteriales bacterium | reverse complement strand
TAAGCTCGCTCCCCGTTTCCTTGCTTTCGTTTATCTGGCCTGCATCCGTATCCTTCTTGCATAATCCTGGTGGATATGCATTTAGAAACACACTCTAGTTTGCCACAAGGATTGGAAATCATACCGGGAAACGCCGATTTATCGCAATGTGGTCCGTATCGAAGCATACAGATCCTTCGACTGCGCCTTGCTGTGCGCAAGGCTTCGCTCAGGATGACAGGCGATGCGCTTGCGTGTCATTCTGAGCGAAGGCGCAGCCGAAGTCGAAGAATCCGTACCTCTCCATACCCCCACGGCACTCCGTTCGGTCTGTCAGTCCTCGTCCTTATAGAAGCAGCATCCCCCGATGAACTCGCGCAGGATCGAATTGACGGGGATCTCGTCCTCCACGTCGGCGGTCTGGATGTAGTTGAGGAATTTCACCAGCCGGCGGGCCATCGTGTAGTGGGGGCTCTCCGGCGTGACGGACAGCAGCTGGGGATAGGCATACTTCTTCATGATGCACAGCTCGTAGGTGAGCGCGGAGTTGAACATCGCGTCGGCCTTCTCCTGGAAGGGGAAGATGTAGTTCTCCTCGCCCCGGCGCACGGACGCCCACATGGCCATGGTGTCCTCCGGCTTGGTGCCGCGGAACAGGTTGTCTCGCACGATGCGGCGCAGCAGCCGGGCGTCGGTGGTGCGGATGCGGTTGTGGTCGTCCAGGTTCAGCATCGTCAGGGGGCTGATGTACACGCGGAACTTCAGGCTCTCCGGCACGGTGGCCGTCAGGCGCGGGTTCAGGCCGTGGATGCCCTCGATGATGATGGGCTGGGCCGGCTCCACCCGGAAGGTGTGGGTGTGGGGCATGCGCTTGCCGCTCTTGAAGTCAAACTCCGGCACCTCCACCGATTCGCCGCGCAGCAGCCGCAGCAGGTGGTCGCACAGCAGCTCCACGTCCAGCGTCTCGATGCGCTCCAGGTCCACGGAGCCGTCCGGCTCGCGGGGAATGGAATCCCGGTCCAGGTAGTAGTCGTCCAGCGACACCTTCACCGGCCGAAGCCCCTGGGTGCGCAGGGCGATGGACAGCCGGTGGGAGAACGTGGTCTTGCCGGAGGAGGACGGGCCGGCGATCAGCAGCAGCAGCGCGCCGGAGGCGATGAACTGGTCGGCGATCCGCTCGATTTTGCGCTCCTGCAGGGCCTCGTTCACGCGGATGAACTCGCGCAGCTTGCGGTTCACCACCATGTCGTTCAGGTCGGCGGCGTTCTCCACGTTCAATATGGCGTGCCACTCGGCGGCCTCGGTGTAGGTGTGCAGAAGGTGCGGCAGGTCCACGAACTTCGCGGGCTTCGCCGGGTTCTTCACGTCCGGCATCTGCAGCAGGATGCCCTCGCCATAGGCCCTGAGCTCAAACACGTCCGTCATGCCGGTGCTGGGCACCATCTCGCCGTAGAAGTAGTCCTCCAGGCCGTCGATGCGGTAGAGGGTGAAGTGCTTGAACCGGCGATAGCCCAGGATGCGCAGCCGGTCGGTCTGGCCCGTGCGGGCGAAGTATTCCTGGGCGTCTTCGGTGGACACGCTCAGCTTTTCAACCGGCAGATCCGCGTCCACGATGGCCCGCATCTCCTCCGCCAGCCTCCTGACGATGGGCTCCTTCACGCGCAGGTTCGGCAGGTCGATGTACAGCCCCTGGGCAAAGGAATGGCGGATGCGCACGCGCTCGCCGGGGTAGAGCCGGTGGGCCGCCGTGAGGAAGACGAACTGGATCGAGCGCTCGTAGATGCGGCGCCCCTCCTCGTCGGCGTAGGTCAGCGTCCGCGCCTGGGCATACTCCTCCACCTCGTCGTTCAGCGACTTCGTGCTGCCCCGCACGACCACGCCCAGCGCGCCTTCCACGCCCTCCGGCAGCTTCGCGAGCGCGTCGCTCCAGCGCTCGCCCGCCGCGCAATTCAATTCCACGCCGTTCAGCTTCAGATACATGGTCATCCCTCCCGTTCCTTCATTCTACTATGGCCGCGAGGGAATGTCAACGTCCGGCTCCCGGCAGACCGTCACCAGCAGCGCGCCGCGCTTTACGGAGATCTCGGCGGCGTCGGAGGCGAATTCGTTGCTCAGGCCCAGCGGGAAGGCGCTGGTGAGGCTGCCGTCCTCCAGGGCGTACTTCGCGCCGCGAATGGACACGCCGCGGCAGGCGTCCGTCAGGGCGAATACCGACAGCTTCACCGGCCCGTCGCCCAGCACGTTCGCGTGCACCCGGAGCGCGCCGTCCGCCACGGCCGCGGCCCAGCGCAGCCCGTCGCGCATCCGGATGGACGCGCCCCGCCGCGCGGCATAGTGCAGCGCCTGCAGGTTCGCCAGCGTGTGGTCGATGCGCCCGCCGAAGCCGCCGACGATCAGGAAGTCGTCCAAACCCATCTGAAGGCCCCGCTTCAGGCAGAGCATCGTGTCCGAATCGTCCTTCTCCGCCGGGACGCGCCGGGTGGCCTCGTCCGCGGGCTCCTCGGAGGAATCGAAGTCCCCGATCACCAGGTCCGGCTTCACGCCCAGGCGCCGCGCCAGCCGCCAGCCGGCGTCGGCGCAGAGCACGCAGTCCCCCGCCCGCGGCGCATAGGCGCGGCGCGGGTCCCCCTCGCAGAGGGCGGTGAAGATCACGCAGCGGCGGGGCGGCTCGTCCAGGCTGTGGTAGCGGCGCATTTCGTCGAAGCGGTCGATCGCGCCGTCGGCCAGGGCGTCGATCGCGCTGGGGTCGGTGGCGGCGTCCCGCACGGCGTAGACCCGCATGCCGCACCTCCTCGCGCCCTTCACGCCCTCCGGCACGTCCTCGAACACGGCGCAATCCGCCTCGGCGACGCCCAGCCGCTGTGCCGCCAGCCGGTAGAGCGCACCGTCGGCCTTGGAGGCGTCGCCCACGTCGGCGCTGGTGCAGAAGGCGTCGAACAGCTCCCTGACGCCGGTGCGCTCCAGCGCCGGCATGAACAGCTCCGGCCGGTTCGCCGTCGCCACCGCCAGCCTGACGCCGTTTCGCTTCAGAAAGCGCAGGTAGCCCCGCGCGCCGGGCTTCAGCGCCACATGCAGCGCGTATTCCTCCCGGGCCATGTCCATCCACTCGGCCATCACGGCCTCGACGGATTCGTCCAGGCCGAACCGCCGCACGGTGTAGACGGCGGCCTCCCGGAAGCTCAAGCCCTGCACGGCGCGGGCATAGCCGGCTTGGTCGATTTCAATGCCCCGCGCCGCGAAGAAACGGCGGTCCACGTCCTGCCAGACGCGGCCGCTGTCCAGGAGCGTGCCGTCCAGGTCAAACAGGGCGGCGCGGAAGGGAATGGTGGGATTGGTCATGCAGATGCTCCTGTTCTGTCGCTGTATTGGATGAACGCTCAGCTCCGGCCGTTGAGGATCGCCTCGGCGCACTTCATGCCGTCCACGGCGGCGGACATGATGCCCCCGGCATAGCCCGCGCCCTCGCCGCAGGGATAGAGGCCGCGGAGGTTGGCCTGGCAGGCCTCGTCGCGCTCGATGCGCACGGGCGAGGACGAGCGCGTCTCCACGCCGGTCAACACCGCGTCCCCGTCGGCAAAGCCCTTCAGCTTGCGGTCCAGCAGCGGCAAGGCCTCGCGCAGGCTCCCGGTGACGAACGCCGGCAGGCAGGCGTCCAGGCTCCCCCACTTCACGCCGGGACGGTAGCTGGGCTTCACGCGCCCGGGGCCTTCGCTGGGCCTTCCCTTCAGGAAATCGCCCACCCTCTGGGCCGGGGCGCGGAAGTCGCCGCCGCCCGCCTCGAAGGCCGCGCGCTCCCACTTCCGCTGGAACTCAACGCCCGCCAGCGGGCCCTCGCCGCCGAAGTCCTCCGGCAGCACGTTCACCAGCAGGGCGCTGTTGGCGTTTTCGCCGTCGCGGGCGTAGAGGCTCATGCCGTTCACCACCACGCCGCCGTCCTCGCTGGCCGCCGCCACCACCTGGCCGCCGGGGCACATGCAGAACGTGTACACCGACCGTCCGCCCGGCAGGTGCACGGCCAGCTTGTAGTCCGCCGCGCCGAGGGCCGGATGCCCCGCCGCCGGGCCGTACTGGGCGCGATTGACGGCCCTCTGGCTGTGCTCGATCCGCGCGCCGATGGCAAAGGGCTTGCGCGACAGGCTCGCCCCCACCTGATGCAGCATCGCGAAGGTGTCCCGGGCGCTGTGGCCCACGGCGAGGATCACGTCCGCGGCGTCCAGGCGGTATTCGCCCTCCGGGCCGGCGAGCCGCGCGCCCACAACGCGCCCGTCGCGAATGTCCAGGCCAGTCAGCGTCGTCTCAAAGCGCACGTCGCCGCCCAGCGCGATGATCTGCTCGCGCAGGTTCTTGACCATGGTCTTCAGGTGGTCGGTGCCCACGTGGGGCTTGGCCTGCCAGAGGATGGACTCCGGCGCCCCGGCCCGGGCCATCTCCTCCAGCACGCGGCGGCAGCGCGGGTCCTTGATGCCGCTGTTCAGCTTGCCGTCGGAGAAGGTGCCCGCGCCACCCTCGCCGAACTGCACGTTGCTTCTCGGGTCGAACGGGCCGCCGTTCCAGAACGCCGCCACGTCCTTCTCTCGCTCCTCGACGCACTTGCCGCGCTCCGCCACCACGGGCTTCATGCCCGCCCGGGCCAGCGTCAGCGCCGCGAACAGGCCGGCGGGGCCCATGCCGACCACCAGCGGGCGAGGCCCGCCCCCGTTCGCTGCCGCCTTCCCGTCATCGGTTTCCAGCGCGGAAAACCCGCCTTGTACCGTGGCCGCATTCATAACTCCCTCAGTCAGGCATGCGCCTGACAGCTCCCTCTTGGAGGGAGCCTTCCGGACACGCTCCAACGGGCCTCCCTTTTTGAGGGAGGCGGCATCGCGCAGCGATGACGAAGGGAGTTGATCGACGCCATCCCCGCCTGGCTCGCCCCCGTGAGGGGGAGCGCCGGCAGCGCGAAGCGCTGACTGGGAGGGGGGCTCCTCACCCACCTCCACCGCGTTCCTCGGCAATCGCACCGGCCGCTCGGTTTCCACGTCCAGCGTGAGGGTGAAGTGCACGTCGCCCTTGTCGCGGGCGTCCACGGACCGCCGCGCCAGCCGCGCCGAGACGATGTCCTGGCGCTTCACGCGCAGCGCCCGCGCCGCCAGCTCCTCCGGCGCAAGCTGCCAGTCGTCCAGCTTCTGGCGAAGCTGGGAGATGCGAATCTTCAACGTCCTTCCTCCCCCGTGCCCAGTCTCGCGTCCATCGCCTCGGCGGCCATCAGGGCGCTGCTCCACGCCCACTGCAAATTGAAGCCGCCGCAATCGCCGTCCACGTCCAGCACCTCGCCCGCGGCGAACAGCCCCGAACAGCGCAGCGACTGCATCGTTCGGATGTCGAAATCCTTCAAAACCGCGCCGCCGGCGGTCACCTGCGCCTGGTCGAAATCCATCGTGCCGGTGACGGGCAGCGTCCAGCCGGCAAGCGCCTCCGCCAGCCTTCCGACCTGCGCCGCCGTCAGCTCCCCCGCCGGAAGCGCCATGTCCAGCCCCGCGACCTTCGCCAGCCGCTGGCCCAGCCGCCGGGGCACGATGCCGTTCAGGAAGTCCTCCATCGTCCGCATCGGCAGGCTTTCCCTCCGGGCCCGGAGCCTCCCGACGGCGTCCCCGCCGGGCAGGAAGCCCAGCCGCGCCTCGCACCGCTTTCCCTCGCGCAGCGCCTCGTTGGCCTGGCGCGCCAGCTGCATCGCCGCGATGCCGGACACGCCCGCCTCGCCGAACAGCAGCTCGCCCGCCTCCAGGCGGACCACCGCGCCGTCCGCGACCAGCGCGATCTGCCCCTCGGCGCGAATGCCCTTCAGGCCGCGCACGGCCTCCGGCGGCGTCTTGAGCGCGGCGATGGCGGGAAAGCGGGGCGACAGCCTGTGCCCGAAGCCCTCCAGCAGCCGGTAGCCCTCGCCGGAAGCGCCCAGCTTCGGCGCGGCGAGGCCGCCGGTGCACACCAGCGCGCAGCGGGCCTCGACTCGCCGCCCGTCCTCGCCGGTCGCGACGAAGCCCTCCTTTCCCTTTTCCAGCCCCACGACCCTGAAATCGGTGCGCGTCTCCACGCCGCGCTCGTCGCAGCCCAGCCGCAGCGCGTCCAGCACCGACGCCGCCTGGCGGCTCATCGGATAGGCCCGGCCCGCCTCGTCCGCGTCGCACGGAATGCCGATTGCCTCAAAAAAGGCCAGCACCTTCTCCGGCGGCCAGGCCTTCAGCGCCTGCCGCGCCGCCTGGCGGGAACCGTGATAGTCCGCCGCGGAGGCGTTCACGTTCGTCAGGTTGCAGCGCCCGTTGCCGGTGGAGAGCAGCTTGCGCCCCACGCGATTCTGCTTTTCCAGCAGAACAACGCGCCGTCCCTTCCGGGCCAGCGCGCAGGCGGCGATCAGCCCGGAGGCCCCGCCGCCAATGATTAGGATATCATATGCCATAGCGTTACCCCTGTGCACTTCCCACCGTCAACTCCCTGACCAGCCTTCCCCCGCCCAGCAGCGCGACGGCGTGCAGCGCGCGGGAGGCGGCGGTGTAGAGGCGGCGGCGCTCGTCGTCGGTCAGCTCCGCCTCCGGCCAGACCACGATCACGGCGTCAAACTCCATGCCCTTGGTCAGGTGATAGCAGGCCACCACGTTGTCTCCGGCCTCGTAGTTCAGGTCGGCCTCGCCGCCGTCCAGGCGGTAGACGTGCTCCAGCTTCGTCGACAGCGAATCGGCCTGGGCCTGGCTGCGGGTGACGACGGCGATGGACCTGTGACCCGCCGCGCGGAAGCGGTCCAGCGTCTCCTTCAAAAGGCGCTCGGAATACTGCGCCACCAGCGGCGCCTCGCCCTCGCGCCCGAAGGGCTGCAGCAGCTCGCCGCCCGGCAGGATGCGGTTGCACAGCTCGGCGATGGGCCGCGTGGAGCGATAGCACTTCGACAGCGGCACGATGGGCGCGTCCGGCATGCCGAAGCAGGCCCCCCAGCGCGCCGGGTCGCAGGGCGGCATGCCCGGCGTGGTGCGCTGCTTGGGATCGCCCAGCAGCGTGGCGGCGGCGTTGGGGAAATAGGCGTTGAGCATGGCCAGCGCCACGTCGGAATAGTCCTGCGCCTCGTCCACCAGCAGGTGATAGATCATCTTGTCCGGCGCGGCAAAGCCCAGCCGCACCATCAGGTAGGCCTCGGCCACGGCGTCCTCCCACCAGGTGACGCCCGCGGCCCGGTTGTCGCGATAGGCGTCACGCACGGGCTTCGGCGCGGCGCGGAGCGCCCGCTCCAGCAGCGCGTCGCCCTTCAACTCCAGCATGCTCCGCAGCTGGGCGCGCACCGGCTGCAGCCGCTGGGCCACGGCCATGTTGCTCATCTGCCGCAGCTCCCGCTGGCTGTACTTGCCGGAGAAGCTCTTTTCATACTGCTTGTACAGGCGCTCCTCCCAGCCGGACAGGCGAGTCTGCAGCGTCACGCCCATGCGCGTCAGCTTCTGCGCCGGGGTGAGCAGCGAAAGCTCGCCGCGATACATCCGCGTCAGCTCGTCCCGGCGGATCAGCACCTGGTTGTCCAGCCGCACGTCCCGGAAGCTCGGGCCATAGGCGGCAAAGTCGTCCGCGTAGCGCTTCAGGCTCTCCATGAATTCGGCGCCGCCCTTGTAGGCCACGGACTGGCGGCGAAGCCCGTCCTCCCCGTCCAGCAGGGCCTCCAGCTGGCGATAGGGCTTCTCCACCTTTTTGCCCAGCACCTCCTCCACCACCTCGCGAAGGGTGCGCGCGCGGATGTTCTCCTCGCCCAGCTCCGGCAGCACGCCGGACACGTATTCCGAGAAGGCCGTGCTGGGCGAGAGGATCATGATCCGGCTGGCGTCCAGCAGGTCGCGGCGGCGATACATCATGTAGGCCGCGCGGTGCATGGCCACGCTGGTCTTGCCGCTGCCCGCGCCGCCCACCACCGACAGCACCCGCGCCGTCTCCTGGCGGATGGCGGCGTTCTGCTCGGCCTGGATGGTGGCGACGATCTGGCGCATGTGGCGGCTGGTCGCGCCGGAGAGGATGTCCAGCAGCATCGCGTCGTCGATGCTCAGCGTGGTGTCCACAAAGTATCTCAGGCGCCCGTTCTCCATGCGGTACTGGCGCTTCAGCGTGAGCCTTCCCCAGATCTCGCCGGAGGGGCTTTCGTACTTCGCCTCGCCGGGGGTGGCGTCGTAATACAGGCTGCACACCGGCGCGCGCCAGTCGTGCACCATCAATTCGCCCTTCTCGTCCTTCAGGCTGTAGAGGCCGATGACGATCTTCTCCACCTTGTCCTCGCCCTGTTCGATGAAATCCACCCGGGCAAAGAACGGGTTCATCAGCATCCGGCGGCTGCGCTCGGCCATGCTGTCGGCGAACTGCCGGCGCACCACGAAGCGATCCACCTCGGTGGAGAGCTGCTCCAGGTCCTCCTCGGAGAGGGCCGTGGGCTTCACGCGCAGGTCCTCCCAGGCGTCGGCCACGATGGCCTGGATGGACTGCAAATGGTCATTGGAGATGACCTGCGCCCTTTCTATCAGCGTCAGCAGCAGCTGCTGCACCTTCGCGGTGTAGGCCTGCTCCTGTTCCAATTCCCTAAGCTGTTCCATAGAAAATTCCTCCGGGTCAGAAAACCAATATCCCCTTGGGCGCAAGCGCGCGCATAAAGGATATACCATTATAGCATAATGTAATGAAAAAGAAAAGGCCTTGCGAATTTTTCATGGAAAGGGTAAAATATGGGAAGCGGATCGGCCGCCTTCTTCCCCCCGGAAAGGCCTTCCGCAACAACGAACAAAGGGTGTGATCGAATGCCCCTCAAGCAGCGCCCGCTGTGGCGCAGGACATTGCTGATCGTGCTGGGCGCGGCGCTGTACGCCGTGGGCACGGTGTGCTTCGCGCGGGCCGCGGGCCTGTTCCCCGGCGGGTTCACGGGGCTTTCGCTGTTGATCCAGGAGAGCTGCCAGCGCTATCTGGGTTTCAACCCGCCCTACTCGCTGTTCAGCCTGACGCTGAACTTCGTCGCCGCGGCGCTGTGCTTCAAGTACATCGGCCGGCGCTTCGCGCTGTTTTCGCTGCTGGCGGTGGTGATCTCCAGCGTCCTGACGGACCTGATCCCGCCCTACGCCTTCTCCTCGGACCCGCTGCTGTGCAGCGTGTTCGGCGGCCTGGTGAACGGGCTTTCGATCTCGCTGTGCCTGCGGGGCGACGCCAGCACCGGCGGCACCGATTTCATCAGCATCTACCTGGCCGAAAAGAGCGGCAAGGACGCCTTCAACATCATCCTGGCCGGCAATGTGTGCATGCTGGCGGTGGCGGGGCTGCTGTTCGGCTGGGAGCGCGCGCTGTATTCCATGATCTTCCAGTTCTGCACCACCCAGGCGCTGCACACGCTGTTCCGGCGCTACCAGCACCGCACGGTGTGGATCGTCACCGACAAGCCGGATGAGGTGTACGCCGTGATCCGCGACACCACCCACCACGCGGCCACGCTGTTTCACGGCACGGGGTTGTACACGAACCAGCCGCGCTCGATGATCTACACGGTGCTCTCCGGCGACGACGTTCGCCGCGTGGTGCACGACGTGCGGCAGATCGATCCCCACGCCTTCATCAACACCCAGCGCACCGACTCCCTCACCGGGCGGTTCTATCGCAGGCCGCAGGACTGAGGAGGAGTGTGGCGTGAGGAGTTGGATAAGTGCCCGGTAATCCGCAGGATCACCGACGCGGCGCCCGCCCAAAAGGCCCCCTCCCCGAGGGGGCTGTCAGCCGCAGGCTGACTGGCGGAGTTCTCCGCAGGATCGCTGACGCGGCGCCCGTCCAAAGGCCCCATCGTCCCGACAAGGAGGTTTCCATGCCCAATCAGCCTGAAGTCGCCGTCGTCGGCGCGGCCATCGTGGACATTCCCCTCGCCCCGGTGGGCCCGGAGGTGTTTTCCGCGCGCTCCACGCCGCTTGCGCGCATCGCCATGAGCGCGGGCGGCGACGCGCTGAACGAGGCGCTGGTGCTGGCCCGGCTGGGCCGCGCGCCGATGCTGGTGAGCGTCGTGGGCGACGACCCCGCGGGCGATTTCGTCCTGAAAACCCTGTCGGACGCCGGAGTGGACGCCTCCTGCGTGGTTCGGGAAGCGGGGCTGGACACCGGCGTCAACGTGGTGCTGGTGGGCGCGGACGGCGAGCGCCGGTTCCTCACGAACGCCAGCGGCAGCCTGCGCCGGCTGGGCCCCGGGCACATCCTGCCCGCGCTGGAATCCCCGGCCTTTGCAGGCGTGAAGATCGCCTGCCTCGCCAGCCTGTTCGTCTCGCCGATGCTTTCGCTCGCGGACACGGAGGCGCTGTTCGACGCGCTGCAATCGCGCGGGGTCGTCCTCTGCGCCGACACCACCCGGCCGAAGCGGGGCGAGACGCTCCGGGAGGCGGGCGCGGCGCTCTCCAGGCTCGACTACTTCTTCCCGAATCTCGCCGAGGCCGCCGCGCTGACCGGCGAAGCGGACCCCGACGCCATCGCGGACGCACTGCTGCGGGCCGGCGTCGGGCACGTGGCGCTGAAGCTGGGCGGCAGGGGCTGCCTGCTGGCGAGCGACCAGGAGCGCCGCCGCATCCCCGCCGTTCCCGGCATCCGCCCCGTGGACACCACCGGCGCGGGCGACACCTTCGCCGCCGCGTTCATCGCCGCCCTGCTGGAGGGGCGCTCCTTTCGCGACTGCGGGCGCTTCGCCAACGCCGCGGCCAGCCTGTGCGTGGAGACCGTCGGCGCGAACGCCGGCACCTGGACCCGGGAGGACGTTGAGCGGCGGTTCGCGGGAATGAAATAATTGCCAAACGAGAAAAGAGTCACCGGGGACAGGTTCCATGACTCATTATTCTTTCATGGAGTGAGTCAAGGTACCTGTCCCCAGTGACTCTCGTCACGCATGTGTGCGCCGTGGCCTGTTTCTTCAAATCTCCTCCTCGTTGTCGCCCTCTTCCTCGTCCTCCTCGGCCTCGGCGCGGGCGACGGAGATGACCTTGCTGTCCTCGGCCACGCGCATCAGCCTCACGCCCTGGGTGGCGCGGCCCAGCGTGGAGATGGAGGAGACGGGCGTGCGGATGATCGTGCCGTCGTCGGTGATCAGCAGGATATCCTCGGCCTCGTCCGCCAGCAGCTGGCAGGTGAGCCGGCCGGTCTTGGCGGTGAGGTTCATGGCCTTGATGCCCTTGCCGCCGCGGCTCTGCACGCGGTATTCCTCGATTTCGGTGAGCTTGCCGTAGCCGTTCTCGGTGATGGAGAGCACCTTCATGCCCTCGAACACCGGGCACATGTCCACGACCTCGTCGCCCCGATTCAGCTCGATGGACTTCACGCCCATGGCGGCGCGGCCGATGGGCCGCATATCGCTCTCCGGGAAGCGGATGGCCATGCCGTCGCGGGTGCCCAGCAGCAGCTCGTAGCTGCCGTCGGTCAGCGCCACGCCGATCAGCTCGTCGTCCTCGCGCAGCACCAGCGCGATCAGGCCGCTCTTGCGCAGGTTCGTGAACTCGGAAAGCTCCGTGCGCTTGATGACGCCGTTCTTCGTGGCCATGATCAGGTAGTGGCCCGCCACCTTCTCCGCCGGGACCGGCAGCAGCGCCTTCACCTTCT
Organism: uncultured Eubacteriales bacterium; assembly: GCA_902799045.1. Taxonomy (GTDB): domain Bacteria; phylum Bacillota; class Clostridia; order Christensenellales; family Aristaeellaceae; genus UBA2862. The sequence continues at coordinate 22,392 of CADBZH010000015.1, read as the reverse complement.
CCCCGGCGTCCAGCTGCAGCAGGTTCACGATGGCGGTGCCCCGGGCGGTGCGCCCGGCCTCCGGGATCTGGTAGCAGTTCAACTGGTACACCCGGCCGCGGTTGGTGAAGAACATCAGCGTGTCGTGGGTATTCACCACGTACATCTGCTCCACGAAGTCCTCCTCGCGGGTGGTGGCGCCGACGACGCCCTTGCCGCCGCGCTTCTGGGCGCGGTAGGTGGCCTTGGGCAGGCGCTTGACATAGCCGTAGTGCGTCAGCGTGACGACCATGTCCTCCTCGGCGATCAGATCCAGCATGTCGATCTCGCCGTCCAGGGCGGAGATCTCGGTCCGCCGCTCGTCGGCGTACTTGCGCTTGATCTCGGTCAGCTCGTCCTTGATGATGCCCAGCACCATGCCCTCGTCGGCCAGAACGGCCTTGTAATAGGCGATCAGCTTCTGAAGCTCGGCGTACTCGGCCTCGATCTTGTCGCGTTCCAGACCGGTCAGGCGCTGCAGGCGCATGTCCAGGATGGCCTGCGCCTGGCGCTCGGACAGGCCGAAGCGGCTCATCAGGCCCTCCTTGGCCTCCTGGCCGGTGCGGGAGCCGCGGATCAGCGCGATGACCTCGTCGATGTTGTCCAAGGCGATGATCAGGCCCTCCAGGATGTGGCTGCGGGCCTCGGCCTTGTTCAGGTCGTACTGGGTGCGGCGGCGGATCACATCCTCCTGGTGCTCCAGGTAGTGGTGGATCATCTGCCGGAGGCTCAGGATCTTCGGCGTGCCGTCCACCAGGGCCAGCATGATGGCGCCGAAGGTGTCCTGCAGCTGGGTGTGCTTGTAGAGCGTGTTCAGCACCACGTTGGCGTTCACGTCGCGCTTCAGCTCGATGACGATGCGCATGCCCGCGCGGTCAGACTCGTCGCGGATATCGCTGATGCCCTCGACGGTCTTCTCATGCACCATCTCGGCGATCTTCTCGATCAGCTTGGCCTTGTTGACCATGTAGGGGATCTCGGTGACGACGATCCTCTGGCGGCCCTGGCTCATCTCCTCGATCTCGCTCTTGGCGCGCACGATGATGCGGCCGCGGCCTTCGTGGTAGGCGTCATAGATGCCCCTCTTGCCCAGGATCACGCCGCCGGTGGGGAAATCCGGGCCCTTGACGAACTGCATCAGGTCGTCCACGGTGCAGTCCGGATGGTCGATGTAGTGCACGCAGGCGTCGATCACCTCGCCCAGGTTGTGGGGCGGGATGTTCGTGGCCATGCCGACGGCGATGCCGCTGGAGCCGTTCACCAGCAAATTCGGGAAGCGGCTGGGCATCACGGCGGGCTGCATCAGGGTCTCGTCGAAGTTCGGGTAGAAGTCGACGGTCTCCTTCTCGATGTCGCGCACCATCTCCATGGAGAGCTTGGACAGGCGCGCCTCGGTGTATCGCATGGCCGCCGCGCCGTCGCCGTCCACGGAGCCGAAGTTGCCCTGGCCCTCCACCAGCGTGTAGCGGATGGAGAAATCCTGCGCCAGGCGCACCATGGCGTCGTAGACGCTCGAATCGCCGTGGGGATGGTATTTACCGAGCACGTCGCCCACGATGCGCGCGGACTTCCTGTAGGGCTTGTCCGGCGTGATGCCCATCTCGTTCATCGAGTACAGGATGCGCCGGTGCACCGGCTTCAGGCCGTCCCGCACGTCCGGCAGGGCGCGGGTGACGATGACCGCCATGGCGTAGGATATAAAGGATTTTTTTAACTCGTCCTCAATGTTGAGGGGAGTCAGTTTGCCGATGTTGAATTCGTCTGCCATAAGGCATCCTCCTTGTCAGGGAGTAGGCAGTAGGGAGTAGGGAGTAGGAATAGCCTGGCTCCACAGCTCATCATTGATATCCCAGTTTCGAGATGATCACATTGAGCATTTTCCCAACTTCTTCACCCAGTTGAATTGCTTTATCAATATCACTTTCGCTCATGTAGCCCAGCCGCACACACAACAACAACTGGGTTTCGAATTCATAGCGGGAGCCTCTGGCAATAGACAGAAAGCGAATATAGTCCTTCGTGGAATTGCGCCCATATCCCTCGGCGATATTTGAAGGGATGGAGACTGCTGAGCGCCTGATTTGATCGGAAAGAGCAAACATCTTTCCCGGGGTAGTCTGTTCGCCAATTTGTATGCGGCTTCAACCAGCTGCATCGCCCTTTTCCAGACGATCAAATCCTTGTAGTTTTCCACCATTCCTACTCCCTACTCCCTACTGCCTACTCCCTGCCACTCCCTCTCCGTCAAATATCCAAATCCGCCACCAGCTTCGCGTTCTGCTCGATGAACTCTCTTCTGGGTTCGACCTGGTCGCCCATGAGGAGGGTGAACAGCTCGTCGGCGGCGATGGCGTCCTTCATTTCGACGCGATACATGCTGCGGGTCTCGGGGTTCATGGTGGTATCCCACAGCTGCTGATAGCTCATCTCGCCCAGGCCCTTGTAGCGCTGGATCTCCGGCTTGGCGTCGCGGCCCATCTCGTCCAGCAGCTTCTGCAGCTGGGAATCGGAGTAGACGTACTGTTCCTGCTTGCCGCGGGTGACCTTGTAAAGCGGCGGCTGGGCGGCGTAGACATAGCCGTCCTCGATCAGCTTGGGCATGAACCGATAGAAGAACGTGAGCAGCAGGATGCGGATGTGGTTGCCGTCCACGTCGGCATCGGTCATGCAGACGATGCGGTGATAGCGCAGCTTGCTGGGGTCAAACTCCTTGCCGAAGCCCGCGCCGAAGGCGGTGATCATGGCCTTGATCTCGGCGTTGGAGAGGGCACGGTCGATGCGCGTCTTTTCCACGTTCAGAATCTTGCCGCGCAGCGGGAGGATGGCCTGGAAGTGCCTGTCGCGGCCCTGCTTGGCGCTGCCGCCGGCGCTGTCGCCCTCGACGATGAAGATCTCGCACTTGGCCGGGTCGCGCTCAGAGCAGTCCGCCAGCTTGCCAGGCAGCGCCGCGCTCTCCAGCGCGGTCTTGCGGCGGGTCAGGTCGCGGGCCTTGCGGGCGGCTTCGCGGGCGCGGGCGGCGGAGAGGCACTTGTCCAGCACCGCCCGGGCGGCGGTGGGGTTTTCCTCCAGGTAGGTGGACAGCTTCTCGCTGACCATCGAATCCACCAGCGGGCGGATCTCGCTGTTGCCCAGCTTGGTCTTGGTCTGGCCCTCGAACTGGGGCTCGATCAGCTTGACGGACACGATGGCCGTCAGGCCCTCGCGCACGTCGTCGCCGGTCAGGTTGGCGTCGGCGGCCTTCAGCATGCCGTTCTTGCGGGCATAGTCGTTGATGACGCGGGTCAGCGCGTTGCGGAAGCCCGCCAGGTGGGTGCCGCCCTCGGGGGTGTGGATGTTGTTGGCGAAGGAGAACACGCTCTCGTTGAAGCTGTCGTTCCACTGCAGCGCCACCTCCACGGTGGAACCGTTCTTCACCCCGGAGATGTACACCGGCGGGGCGAACAGCGGCGTCTTGTGGCGGTTCAGATACTCCACGAAGCTGACGATGCCGCCCTCGTAGTGGAACACCTGGGTGTGCGGCTCCTCGCCGCGGTCGTCCGTCAGCTCGATGCGAATGCCGGCGTTCAGGAAGGCCATCTCGCGGAAGCGGGTCTTCAAGGTATCGAAGTCAAATTCGCCGGTCTCGAAGATGCCGGGCTCCGGGTCCTCGCCGGTCTTCACGTCCGGCCAGAAGCGGATGGTGGTGCCGGTGCGCTCCGTCTCCCCCACCACCTTCAGGTCGTAGAGGATCTTGCCGCGCTCGTATTCCTGCTGATAGATCTTGCCGTCCTGATAGACGTTCACCTGCAAATGGCTGCTCAGGCCGTTCACCACCGACGCGCCCACGCCGTGCAGGCCGCCGGAGACCTTGTAGCCCTCGCCGCCGAACTTGCCGCCGGCGTGCAGCACCGTCAGGCACACCTCCACCGCCGGGCGGCCCATCTTCGGATGGATGCCCACCGGGAAGCCGCGGCCGTTGTCCTGCACGGTCACGGAGCCGTCCTTGTTCAGCGTGACCTCGATGTTGTCGCAAAAGCCGGCCAGCGCCTCGTCCACGGCGTTGTCCACGATCTCATACACCAGGTGATGCAGGCCGCGCTCGTCGGTGGAACCGATGTACATGCCCGGGCGGCGGCGCACCGCCTCCAGGCCCTCCAACACCTGTATCTGGCTCTCGTCGTAATGATTGTCTCTCTGCATGATTTCTGGCCTTTCCCACCGCCGGAAACGGCGGCCCTGAATATTTTTTCTACTTATATTAATTATACCACTTTTCGCCCCCCTCAGACACGCATAAACAGGTTAAGAAAGGGCTGAAATATACATTTAACGCGAAGGACAAAATGGCGCTGAGATTGAGCGTTCAAAAGGCATGGCATCGCCTCGCACAGGCCTTCGCCCGTCCCGGCCTGGGTGCGTCACGCAAAAAGCAGCCCCTCGGGCTGCTTATGCGTGGCGCACCCAAAGGGATTCGAACCCCTGACCTACCGCTTAGGAGGCGGTCGCTCTATCCTGCTGAGCTATGGGTGCATATGCGGTTATCGCCTGTCTATTATGGCACGAACCCGCCGGATTGTCAAGAAAAGAAATGGGACAATCCCTCCAAGCCCTGGCGGGGCCGCGACGACCCACTTGAAGCCCGCAAGCAAATGAGCTATAATGTTCCCAGCTCTTGAAAGGAACCACACCGATGGCACACCGCGTCTTCTGGCGGCGCTTTTTCCTCGCGGCAACGCTCGCGACGGCGGCGCTGATCTTCTTCTTTTCCACCCAGCAGGGGCCGGATTCCTCGGCGATGAGCGAGGGCGTGACGCTGTTCGTGGCGCGGCTCCTGCGCCCGGGCTTCGGCGAGCTGCCCCATGCGGAGCAGCTGGCGTTCATGGAGCGCCTGGGGTTCGTCGTGCGCAAGTGCGCCCACTTCAGCGAATTCGCGCTGCTGGGCTTCAATCTGACGGCCTGGCTGCGCCTGAGGCGGCCGGAAGCGCCCCGCGCAAACGCCGTGCCCCGGGCCTGGGGCCTCGCCACGCTCTACGCCGCCACCGACGAGTGGCACCAGATGTTCGTCGCGGAGCGCGGTCCCGCCGTGCTGGACGTGGGCATCGACTCCGCCGGGGCGCTCACCGGGGCGCTGGTGATGCTGCTGATCCTGCGGTTTATCGAGAAGCATCGGCAAGTGAGCTGATTTGGCAGGGGGTTGGGGGCAGCCGCCCCCGACAACAATCGGCCCTGACGACATGTGCGTCAGGGCCGCAGGAATTTATGCGGGGGAAAATCCCATTTATCCGAAGCAGAAATTCCGTCCTTGCAGATTTTGCGGCCAGAGCCCTTCAGGGTTCAAGCAAAATCTGTCAAAGGGGTGGCCATGGCGGGGGAAGCAGGTCCCCCGCCATACTTTAAGTAGCCGCTGATTCATTCCCCGCACCGATTCTGCGGCGCCTTTTCCGGCATCTGTCTCTTGCAGATTTCTCGATTTACCTCCAGTAAACCTTCGAAATCTGCAAGGCCACCTGCCGAAAAATGCACTCGCAGCCTCAATACTTGAATGAATCATCGTCTACTTAATAGTTTTCCGCCTTGATCTGGAAATAGCTCTGCGGATGGTTGCACACCGGGCAGACCTCCGGGGCCTTCTTGCCGATGCAGATGTGGCCGCAGTTGCTGCACTGCCAGATCATGTCGCCGTCGCGGGAGAACACGATGGCGTCCTCGATGTTCTTCAGCAGCTTGCGATAGCGCTCCTCGTGCTCCTTCTCGATGGCGGCCACGCCCTCGAACTGCTTGGCGATGTCCTCAAAGCCCTCCTCGCGGGCCTCCTGGGCAAACCTGGCGTACATGTCGGTCCACTCGAAGTTCTCGCCGTCGGCGGCGTCGGAGAGGTTCTGGGTGGTGGTGGGCACCTTGCCGCCGTGCAGCAGCTTGAACCACAGCTTGGCGTGCTCCTTCTCGTTCTTCGCGGTCTCCTCGAAGATCGCGGCGATCTGCACATAGCCGTCCTTCTTGGCCTGGGAAGCGTAGTAATCGTACTTGTTGCGGGCCTGGCTCTCGCCGGCAAACGCGGCCATCAGATTGGCCTCGGTCCTTGAACCCTTGAATTCCATGAATGCGCACCTCCATGTTTTTTATGAGTATGCACCTATGTTAGCATGGAGTATGCGGATAGTCAATGATAATCGCGTCAGATGACCTTCTTCTCCCGCCACTTGCCGCCCCTGAAGCGGAGCACGTCCAGCAGGCCCTTCAGGCACCAGTCCAGCACCATGGCCCAGGCGATGCCCACGATGCCCAGGCCCAGCCACAGGCCCAGCAGGAACGACAGCGCCGTGCGCACCACGACCGTGCACAGAAGCGACGACCACAGGCTGAACTGCACGTCGCCAGCGGCCCGAAGCCCGGAGGACAGCGGCATGGCGAAGGGCTGCACCAGCGCCGCGAAGGCGTTGTGGATCAGCACGATGATCCAGATCAGCCGCCGCGTCTCGGCGGTGACGGCATAGAGCGGCAGGATCGCCGGCACCAACAGCGTCACCAGCAGACACCAGCTCGTGGACAGCATGAGCGACATCCGCGTCAGCTTGCGCATGTACCAGGCCGCGGCGTCCGCGTCGCCCGCGCCGGAGCAGCGCCCGACGACGGTGATGAACACCGGGCTCATGGACGTGCACATGCAGGCCGCCAGCGACCACAGCGTCTGCCCGATGCCGTTGGCGGCGATCTGGGAGGTGCCGAACGTGGCGATCAGCGCGCCCAGCACCACCTTCGCCAGCTGGAACAGCACCTGCTCGGCGGCGTTCGGCACGGCGATGCGCAGGATGCGGCCCATCATGGCCCCGCGGGGGCGCAGCATCTGGGCGGGCTTCACGTACACCTCGTTGCGCGCGTTCAGGCACAGGATCGTCATCACGATGGCGGCCACCCACCAGGAAATCGTCGTCGGCCAGGCCACGCCGGCAGCCCCCGCGTGGAGCACGAACACGCCGATGGCGTTGCCCGCCACGTTGATCAGGTTCATGGCCACGGAGACGCGCATGGTCGTGCGCGTGCGGCCCATGGAGCGGTACAGCGCCGCCCCGGCGTTGTAGACGGCGTTGGCCGGGAAGGACAGCGCCACGATGCGCAGGTACACCCGACAGGCCTCCATGACCTCGGCGTCCACCTGCGGATACAGCAGCGCGAGGATCGCGTTGCCGAACAGCAGCGTCAGCGCCACACACGCCAGCGAAAGCACCCCGGCGATGAAATAGCCCTGGGAGGCCGCGAGGTTGGCGTCGTCCCGGTCACCCCGGCCCAGGTACTGGCTCACCACCACCGCGCCGCCGGTGGCCACGGCGGTGAACAGGTAGATGAAGATGGTGTAGATCATGGTGTCCAGCGACACGCCGGACACGGTGGCCTCGCCCGCATAGCTGACCATCAGCGTGTCCGCGATGCCCACCACCAGCTGCAGCAGCTGCTCGATCAGCAGCGGCACGATCATGGCCTTCAGCGCCCGGTTGGAAAACAGCTGCCGCTTCTCTGGCAGGGCGGGGCTGGGGTCGATGAAGCGCGAAAGGGCTCCCTGCATGGCTTTCCTCCTTTATTGAAAAAACACGGGCGGCAAAACGCCGCCCTTGTGTGATTTGCCCTGCCGGGTCAGTCCGCGCGCACGCGCCAGCCGAACTCGTCCGCCAGCTTGCCGGTCTGGATGCCGGTGATGGTGTCGTAGAGCTTCTGGGTCACCGGGCCGATGGAGCCGTCGCCGATGGTCATGACCTCGTCCATGTAGCGCAGCTTGCCCACGGGGCTGATGACGGCGGCGGTGCCGGTGCCGAAGACCTCCTCCAGCTTGCCGGACTTCTGGGCCTCGATCAGCTCGTCCACGGACACCTTGCGCTCTTCCACCTCCATGCCCCAGTGGCGGCACAGGTGCAGCACGCTGTTGCGGGTGATGCCGGGCAGGATGGAGCCGTTCAGCATGGGCGTGACGATCTTGCCGTCGATCTTGAACATGATGTTCATGGCGCCCACTTCCTCGATGTACTTGCGCTCCACGCCGTCCAGCCACAGCACCTGGCTGTAGCCGCCGTCATGGGCCTTCACCTGGGCGATCAGGCTCGCGGCATAGTTGCCGCCGGTCTTGGCAAAGCCGATGCCTCCGCGCACGGCGCGCACGTACTCGTCCTCGATCCAGATGCCCACGGGGGCCAGGCCGCTCTCGTAGTAGGCGCCGGAGGGGCTGAGGATGACGATGAACAGATAGGTCTTGCTGGGGGCCACGCCCAGGAACTCATCGGTGGCGATGATGAACGGGCGGATGTACAGGCTGGTGCCCGGCTCGGTGGGGATCCAGTCCTTGTCGATGGCCACGACGGCCTTGATGGCCTCGACGAAATCCTCCTCAGGGATCTGCGGGATGCACAGGCGGTCGTTGGAGTTGTTGGCGCGCTTGGCGTTCATGTCCGGGCGGAACAGGTAGGCCTCGCCGTTCGCGCCGCGATAGGCCTTCAGGCCCTCGAACATCGTCTGGCCGTAGTGGAACACCATGGCCGAGGGATCCAGCTCGATCTTCTGGTAGGGCACGATGCGCGCGTCATGCCAGCCCTGGCCTTCGGTGTAATTCATGATAAACATGTGATCGGTGAAGATGTGGCCGAAGCCCAGCTTCTGGCCCGGGGCCGGCTTGGCCTTGGGCGCGGTGGTGCGTTCAACGCGGATATTCAGCATGTGTATCGCTCCGTTTCTGCATGATATTATGGAAACTAAAATTATGATACCCCGCTAAAGCGTCAAAATCAAGCCCCCGAAGGCAGTTATAGCGTTTTCTTTACATTTGGGACGCGCCCGGGGGCGACTTGCGGCGCCCGCCCGGGCACGACTCGCATCGCTTTTTCCCGGCGGGCGGCAGCATCGCCGCCCCTGCAAATGCCTGTATGCGCTTTGAGGCAGCCCCATTTCGAGGCATAAGAAAGGCTCCCCTGCGTGAGGGGAGCCGTCTTTGGGGCACGCCGAGGGGGTGTGTGTTTATCCCTCGATCATGATGACCTTCTTTTCCGGCACCTTCCTGGCCTCCTGCTTGGGAACGCACAGGCTCAGCACGCCGTTTTCAAAGCGGGCCGTGACGTCGGTCTCGGTCAGGCTGTCGCCCACGTAGAAGCTGCGCTGCAGGGAGCCGGCGTAGCGCTCCTGGCGGATCAGCTTGCCCTTCTTGTCCTTCTCGTCCTTGTCCAGGCCCTTGGCGGCGTTCACGGTCAGGTAGCCATTCTCCAGGCTCAGCGTGATCTCTTCCTTTTTGAAGCCCGGCAGGTCGATATCCACTTCGTAGTGATCCTCGTGCTCGTGCACGTCCGTCTTCATTTCACGGGCGGCGTTCTTGCCGTAGAGCCGGCGGTCGATGTTCCGGAACTCGCGCGGCATCGGAAAATCCTCAAAGAACTCATCAAACAGGTTTTCACCAAACAGACTCGGCATCAACATAGCTCATACCTCCTTTGACGTTGCGGCTCAGAAGTCGTCGTCTTATGTTTTTGCCATCGGGCGGCGGTTTCATTCCCACCGGGAATCTCTTTCCCTCCGCTCGATTATTATTATACGCATTTTGTTAGCACTGTCAAGATGTGAGTGCTAATTTTTTCGATGAATTTTCTGTGAACGTTTTGCAGCTTCCGATGCGCGGGTGAATCGCCCTCTGCGGGGTTCAATGATACTAAACTTTTGGTCCTATAATTTAATCACATACATTTAACGCATTCACCCGCCCGTATATATTGACACGACCGGTGAAAGGTGGTTTAATATATTTCGCCCAGAAGTTCAGTAATCTTAAACTTCGATGAACGGGAGACGAAAGCATGAGGATTGGCGACAAGCTGCGCCGGCTGCGCCTGCAGCGGGGCCTGACGCAGGAGGAGCTGGCAGACCGGTGCGAGCTTTCCAAGAGCTTCATATCGTTGCTGGAGCGGGATCTGACCTCCCCCTCCCTGGACACGCTGTCGGACCTGCTGGAGAGCCTTGGCACCGACCTGCCCACCTTCTTTCGCGAGAAGGACGAAAAGCTGGTGTTCGGCGCCGAGGACATCTTCGTCAAGGAGGACCCGGACGGCCTGAAGGGCATGATCCGCTGGCTGATCCCCTCCGCCCAGAAGAACCAGATGGAGCCGATCCTGGTGGAGCTGGGCCCCGGCGGCGAGACGGCCGAAGACGGCCCCCACGAGGGTGAATACTTCGGCTACGTGCTCAGCGGCGTGATCAAGATCGTGCTGGGCGACCGCGTGGAGCGCGTCCGCAAGGACGAGAGCTTCTACTTCCGCCCCACCGCCCCCCACAAGCTGGTCAACGCCGGAAAGGGCGCCTGCCGCGTGCTGTGGGTCTCCACGCCACCCTCGTTTTGATATGGACGGGGGAGCAAGCTCCCCCGCCATTGCCACCCCCTCCGGATTTTGCTTGAGGCCTGAAAGCCTCCGGCCGCAAAATCCGCAAGGTATGAATTCTGCGAGCAGAATTACATTCCGTCCCGACGCACATGTCGTCGGGAACGGATTGAACATCAGAGGGACTCCGCCCCTCCGATACCTCCCCGATGATTAGCTAACACGGACAGGAGTGTTTGATATGGTCCAGGATACCCGCCTGATCGAGCTGAAGGGCGTCTGCAAGAACTTTGGGGACACCCAGGTACTGCGCGACGTCGATCTGTATATCCGCAAGTGCGAATTCATCACGCTGCTGGGGCCGTCCGGCTGTGGCAAGACCACGCTGCTGCGCATCATCGGCGGGTTTGAGATGCCCTCCTCCGGCGAGGTGCTGTTCGAGGGAAAGGACATGACGGGCATTCCGCCCTACAAGCGCCGCATCAACACGGTGTTCCAGAAGTACGCCCTGTTCGGCCACCTGAACGTGTTCGACAACATCGCCTTCGGCCTGAACCTGAAGACGCCGGAGCAGATGGGCGTGAAGACGAAGAAGGAAAAGAAGGAAGAGATCGCCCGCCGCGTGCACCGCATGCTGAAGCTGGTGAAGATGGAGGGCTATGAAAAGCGCTCCATCGACGCGCTGTCCGGCGGCCAACAGCAGCGCATCGCCATCGCGCGGGCGCTGGTGAACGAGCCGGAGGTGCTGCTGCTGGACGAGCCCCTGGGCGCGCTGGATCTGAAGCTGCGCAAGGAGATGCAGCTGGAATTGAAGGCCATGCAGCAGCAGCTGGGCATCACCTTCATCTACGTCACCCACGACCAGGAGGAAGCGCTGACCATGTCGGACACCATCGCCGTCATCAACGGCGGGCGCATCCAGCAGATCGACAACCCCAAGCGCATCTATGACGAGCCGGTGAACGCCTTCGTGGCGGATTTCATCGGCGAGAGCAACATCGTGGACGGCGTCATGCTCGAGGACGACCTGGTGAAGTTCTCCGGCGTGGAGTTCCAGTGCGTGGACGAGGGCTTCGACACCAACGAGCCGGTGGACGTGGTGATTCGCCCCGAGGACATCATGATCGTCGGCGAGGACGTGGGCATGCTCACCGGCACGGTGCAGAGCGTGATCTTCAAGGGCGTGCACTATGAAATGATGGTCGAATCCGGCGAGAGGACGTGGAAGGTCCATTCCACCACGATGCAGCCGGTGGGCACCAGCGTGGGCATGACCATCGTGCCCTACAACATCCACATCATGCGCAAGGCCACCACGGCGGACGCCGTGCCCGTTCAGGACAAGACGAATAAGGAGGCGTGAGCCAATGAAGCGATCCTGGTATGCCACGCCCTATGCGCTGTGGATGCTGCTGTTCGCGGTGGTGCCGCTGCTGTTCGTGTGCTGGTACGCCTTCACCACGCCGGAGGGGGCCTTCACCCTCTCCAACTTCCAGGAATTCGTCAAGCCCCGCTATCTGGGGGTGATCGTGCGCAGCCTGAAGCTGGCGGTGTACTGCACGGTGCTGTGCCTGCTGATCGGCTATCCCACGGCCTACTTCCTGGCCGGGCGCGATTTCAACCACGCCCAGAGCCTGGTGGTGCTGATCCTGCTGCCGATGTGGATGAACCTGCTGCTGCGCACCTACGCGATGATGACGCTGCTGGACGACAACGGCGTCCTGAACGCGGCGCTGACGGCCCTGGGCCTGGGCAAGATCACGGTGATCGGCACGGAGGGCGCGGTGGTACTGGGCCTGGTGTACAACTACCTGCCCTTCATGGTGCTGCCCATCTACACGGTGCTGAAAAAGATGGATTATTCCGTGATCGAGGCCGCGGAGGACCTGGGCTGCAACCCCATTCGGGTCATCACGCGGGTGGTGATCCCGATGTCGGTGCCGGGCATCGTCTCCGGCATCACGATGGTGTTCATGCCGGCGGTCACGTCCTTCGCCATCTCCACGCTGCTCTCCAACGGCAAGATCCGCCTGGCGGGCGATCTGATCGACTACATCTTCAACCAGTCCTCCAACCCCACCCGCTGGAACATCGGCAGCTCCTTCTCGCTGATCATGCTGGTGCTGATCCTGATCTCCATCGGCTTTTTGCGCAAGGTGGACCCGGATAACGAGGGGGGTGGCATGTGGTGAAGAATACCCGCGCGGCAAAGACCTTCCGCACCGTGTGGATGGCGGTTCTGATGCTGTTCCTCTACGCGCCCATCCTGATCATGATCGCCCTGTCCTTCAACGCCTCGGTTTCCCGCAGCCAGTGGACGGGCTTCACGCTGGATTGGTACGTGAAGCTGTTCAATGACCCGGCGATCCTGGGCGCGCTGAAGACCACCATCGAGGTGGCCGTGATCGCCACGATCATCTCCACCGTCATCGGCACGCTGGGCGCCATCGGCATGCATTCGATGGGCAGCGGCATGACCAACGTGCTGATCAACGTGTCCTACCTGCCCATGACCACGCCCGACATCGTCACCGGCGTCTCGCTGATGCTGATGTACCTGTTCTGCCACGTGCCGCTGGGCAAGTGGACCATGATCTTCGCCCACATCGCCTTCGACATCCCCTACGTGCTGTTCTCGGTGATGCCGAAGCTGCGGCAGATGAACCCGAACCTCTACGAGGCGGCGCTGGACCTGGGCTGCAAGCCCCTCCAGGCGCTGTGGAAGGTCATCATCCCGGAGATCACCCCCGGCATCTTCACCGGCGCGCTGCTGGCCTTCACCATGTCCCTGGACGACTTCGTCATCTCCTACTTCACGTCCTCGGACATGTACCCGAACCTGTCCCGCATCGTGTACTCCTCCACCAAGCTGGGGGTCAAGCCCACGATGTACGCCCTTTCCACGCTGATGTTCATCACGATCCTGATCCTGCTGGTGCTGGTAAACAGGCGGACGAAGCTGGAAAACCTTTGATCGGGCGAGGAGTGGGGAGTTCAAAGTCAGCAGCTGACGGCTTCCATGATTTCAACCTCAACGCCTCGCTCCACACGCCTCACCCTCCCCCGCGCATTTCCCTTCCGGGGTTTGCACATACATCACTACCTGAAGATCTGGAGGAAGCTGCACATGAAAAAACTTGCCATCGTTCTGCTGGTCGCGCTGCTGGTCGCCGCGCTGTCCGCCGCCTGCCTGGCCGAGGCCGACAAGCCCTTCGCCGGCACGGAGATCAAGGTCTACAACTGGGAAGACTACATCGACCGCGAGGTGCTGAACCTCTTTGAGGAGGAGACGGGCTGCCACGTAAACTACGTCACCTTCTCCCAGAACGAGGACATGTACACCAAGCTCTCCACCGGTGCGGAATCCTACGACGTGGTGATCCCCTCCGAATACATGATCGAGCGCCTCATCAAGGAGGACCTGATCGCCGAGCTGAACCTGGACAATATCCCGAACCTGGAAAACGTGGTGGACAGCATGCGCGATCCCATCTACGATCCCGGCAACGCCCACTCCATCCCCTACATGTGGGGCACCCTGGGCATCGTCTACAACACCGAAATGGTCACCGAGCCCGTCACCAGCTGGACCGCCCTGCTGGAGAAGCACAACGGCAAGACCTTCATGATGGACTCCATGCGCGACTCCCTGGCCATCGGCCTGATCGTAAACGGCTATGACCTGAACTCTGACAACGCCGAGGAGCTGGAGGCCGCGCGCGAATGGCTGCTGGCCCAGAAGGATTCCGGCGTGCTGGACGGCTACATCCTGGACCAGGCCAAGGACATGATGGCCGGCAACGAGGCCGCCATGGCCGTGATGTACTCCGGCGACGCCCTGTACGCCATGGAGAAGAACGACGCGCTGGCCTACGTCATCCCCGACGAGGGCAGCAACGTGTGGGTGGACGGCATGTGCGTGCCCAAGTCCGCCCAGAACAAGGAAGCGGCCGAGTGCTTCATCAACTTCATGTGCCGCCCGGACATCGCCCGGATGAACATGGACTACATCTACTACTCCTCCCCCATCCGGCAGGTGGCTGAAAACCTGTCCGAGGAGGAGATGGCCAGCACCGCCATGAGTCCCACCGACGAGATGCTCGAGCGCTGCGAGTTCTACATCGACATCTCCACCTTTGAAAACGGCTGGCTGTACGACGATATCTGGATGGACGTGCTGATGTAAGCCGCCGGGGCATCGCCCCGGACCCCGTTCGCTGCCGCCGGGGCATCGCCCCGCGGCCCCGTTCGCTTCCGCCGGGGCATCGCCCCGGACCCCGTTCGCTGCCGCGCGGAAGATGGGATGCTTCATCTCTTTTCCCGCGCACCGGCAAAAAACGATTCCCCGCGCCACTGATTCAAGCGCGGGGAATCTTCATTTGCAGCGTCGAAACCGCCCCGTACCGCGTCATCGCGACCGCAGGCCGGTGGGTTGTCCCCGGCCCTTCCCCTTTGGGGTTTGTGCGCCCAATGGGTACAGGCAGGCACTCCCCCGTCGGGACGCCCTGTCGGGCGTCCCGTATTGCGGGGTTCCGCTCTCAGCGGCGAACCATGTCCGCGTCGAAATCGAGCACGTCCACGGCATTGCCCGCGTCGTCCAGGAAGTAGATCGTCCACTGGAAATCGTCCTGCTCCAGCCGCAGCGTCACTTCCCCGGATTCCGCGAAGCTGTCTCCCTCGTCACACACGACGGAGCCGTTCGCGCTTTCGATGGCCGCCATCGTCGCGCCGCCGCCGAGCCGCAGGTCAAACTTCACATAATCGCCCGCCGCAGGTCGCGACAGCGGCGCGTCGTCCGCCTCGCCGGTGAACCGCAGGCCGGCCACGCCGTATTCGCCCGCCACGGCCGCGCGCCACTGTTCGCTGCCCTTCGGCAGTCCCTCCAGGCTCGCGCCGCTTTCAGGCGTCAGACAGGCGTCCTCCATATCGATCCACGCGCCTTCGCCCAACGGCAGCGAAACCGGCAGCCAGACCTCCACGCAGACGCCGCCGCCCCAGCGCACGTCCGCCAGGGTCTCCTCGTCCAGCGGGTACAGGCGCACGCGCTCCGCGTCCGCGAAGGACACGCCCGTCCATTCGCCGGCCTCCGTCATCACGGACAGCCGCCCGTCTCCCAGGGCCAGGTTCTCGCGGGGCAGGTAGATATACAGCGTGTCGCAATAGTGCTCCGCCGCGTTGCCAACCTTGGGATAGTTTAGTGTCTTCATTACCATTAAAGATCTCGGTTGCGGTGTTGTACACCTCGAAGGCATAGAGCTTGCCGTATGCGTCCCACTGTTTCTGTTCACCGTTTTACTTGCCGGTGATGGCAAAGTCGAAATAGGCGTTCCTGGCATCCTGGAAATTATTATAATTCGGGTCATTCGTATTCCAGTTGATTGTCAGCACATTGTTTGAATCGACTGAATAGCGGTTGTTGGCCACGATGCGCGCAATGCCCGCGCTGTCTTCAACGCCCTCCAGGTCGAAGGTGCCGCTGAGATTCTTTGAGTTCAGCCAGTCAGGCAGCTGAAGCGTGAGGTTGCTCTCGGCAAATTGGTTTTCGTCGTTTTCCCGGAAACCCAACGCCAGCGTGTAGCGCGCGCCGGGAACCAAGTGATATTGACCGTCCTCCCCCAGGGTAACGCCGTTGATCGAAACCGACTCGATAAAGCTCGCCAGATCGGCTCTCACCGCATTCGCCGCCTCAAAGGCGACGCCAATCTCCTCCACCGCGCCCATGATGGAGAAGCTGTCCACGGTGAAATCCGCGCCGGTCATCGCGCCGTCGGCGTCCAGCTTCAGGCTGCCGTCGAGCTTTTCCTCGGTGCCGTCCTGGCGGATATGCACCACGCCGCTCTGCAGCACCTCCACCTCGCCCGCCACGTCGGCGACGACGGGCGCGGTGAAGCGCATGCTGACGCGCACCCGGCCGTCCTCCGGCTCGATGCGCGCGCCGTCGGCCAGGAAGTAGACGTCGTAGGGCGCGAGGTTCAAAACGGCGTCCTCGTCCAGGTTGTAGAGGCGGCGGGTCGCGGCCTCAAAGCGGGCGTAGGCCTCGGTGCCGGGGGCGATGTAATCCGCCTTCAGCTCGGCGCTCTGGGGCAGGTTGGCCTCGGGATCGGCCACGGCGGTGATGCGCACGCGGAGTCCTCGTAGCTGAAATCGGTCTTGGGGGGCCTCCCTGGCCGCCACGACGTTCACCACCAGGTTTTCCTCGGTGATGTTCTCGATGATGTAACGATTGATTTTTAACTCCACTTTACTTATATTGCTTTCCCGGTGCTTGTCAATCGTCAACGCGATATTTAACCTGTTTTCGCAAGTTTAGCACGGTTTTCCGCACACAAAGAGGACCCTCGGCCTCATCCATGCGGTGATTCCGGCAGGGTCCCCCGTATTATCCTCAGTTTTTGCTCAATGGGTCATCAAATGTATTCTAATCCTTCAGGCAGGTGGCAATGGCGAAGGCGGGAAGCGTCACCGGGTAGAACCTCCCGTCGAGGCGCAGCCAGAAGCGCTCCTCCCGATCGGAGTGGTTCAGCACCACCGCGACCACACCGCCGTCGGCATTCCTCGCGGCGGTCGCCTCGATGGCCGTGCCAAACCGGCTGACGCCCAGGCGCACCGCGTCGGGCCGGATGAAGCGTGAGAAGTGGCCGATGTAATCCATGGACAGCTTCCTGTGCAGCACGTGGCGCACGGTACGATTGGGACGATCGCGCTCAGGATCTACGTTAAACGTTCAAATCTTCTCTCCATAAAACAGACATGATGATCGCCGCTTCGGCCGCATGAATGCCTCTTTCAGAGCTCCGTTTATCCTTGGGAAACCCCATTCCCGCCCGGTTTCCCCCGATCCAAAAACAAAATACCACAGGTCGTGGTATTATGTCAATACGTTTATATTGTTTTGATTTGTATAATATTTAAACGTTTAAATTCTTCAGTTTCCCCCTTATCGTTCCGGCTTCCAGGCCGCCAGGGCGGCGCGGCCCTCCGGCGTGACGGGCTTGATCCACCTGCCCCTGAACAGGTGCGCCTGCATCAGGGCATAGCGAATGGGCTCGTCCACATAGCAGCAGGCGAACACGATCAGCGTGGAAAGGCGCCACACCATGCCGGTCAGCCACACGCAGGGCAGCACCATCAGCCACATGAACACGATCTCCAGCACCGTTCCGTAGGTGGCGTCCCCCGCGGCGCGGAAGGTGTCGTTCTGGGTCCAGTTGCCCATGCGGATCAGCGCCGCCGCGGCATACACGCAGATCAGCCCGAAGGCGATGCCAAAGCTCTCGCCCCGCATGCCCATCATGTTCAGTATGGGCGTATGCAGCGCGATCAACAGCGCGCCGATCAGGCCGATGAAGCCCTGGCACAGGTACACCAGCCGCCACGCGCGCTTGTAGGCCACATCCAGCCGGCCCGCGCCCACCTCCGTGCCCACCAACACCGAGGCGGCGTTGGAGAAGCCGGCAAAGAAGCCGATGACCAGGCCCTCCAGCGTGCGGAACACGGCGATGGCGGCGATGGCCTCCTCCGGCTGTCGGCCCAGCACGATGTTGATGACCATGTTGCCCAGGCCGATCAGCACCTCGTTGCAAAGGATCGGAAAGCATTTCCTGAAATAGGTGCGCACCAGCTCCCGGTCCCAGCGGAAGTGGCGGCGCACCGCCAGCAGGTAGGGATGCCCCTTCGCCTTCGCCAGCGTCACCACCACGACAAGGTTCACGCCCTGGGCGATCAGCGTGGCCAGCGCCGCGCCGCGCACGCCCATGGCGGGCAGGCCGAAGTGGCCGAAGATCAGCACCCAGTTCAGGAAGATGTTCACCGCCACGGCGCTGACGGAGCCGTACAGCGGCAAGCGCACCTGGCCCGTGCAGCGCAGCAGCGCGGACATGGCCATGGAGAGCACCATCAGCGGGTAGGAGAAGCCCACGATGCGCAGGTACTGAACGCCGATGGCCTGTATGGAGGTCTTGTCGGTATACAGCTTCATCACCAGCTCCGGAAACAGCGTGGCGAAGGCGCAAAACAGCAGCGCGACGGTCATCATGCAGGTCATCGTCAGGCCGTAGGAGCGGTTGATGCCGTCATCGTCCTTCGCGCCCCAGTATTGCGAGAAGAACAGCATGCCGCCGCCGACAAACCCCCAGTAGGCCGAGAACATCAGCGACGAGAACTGGGCGCACAGCCCCACCGCGCCCACCTCCAGGTTTCCCAGCGACGCGATCATCATCGTGTCCACCATGGAGCCGGTGGTGGTCAACAGGTTCTGCAGCGCCACGGGCACGGCGATCACCGCGACCTTCCTCAGAAAGTCGCGCCAGGGAAAGGGGGCGGTCTTCATAGCGGCATGCTTCCTCTCGCGTTTGTTGGGCGCATGTATTATAACAAAGCGCGCGGACTTTGTCCACACGCTTTGCGTTATTCCGTTCACGCCGTGATCTCGATCACGTTCCCCTCGACGCCCGCGACACAGCTCTCATAGTATCCGTCCCCGGTCACGCGCGGACCGCTGAGCACCGCGTACCCATCCGCGGCCAGGCGGGCCGTCAGCTGATCCACCGCCGCGCGGCTTTCCAGCTGGAAGGCGATGTGGGCATAGCCCGCGCGAAAGGCTTTCTCCCCCGTATCCGGCAGGGCCGGCCTGTTCATGATCTCCAGCTGCGAACCGCCCTCAAACGTCAGAAAGTAGGTGCGCAGCCCCGTCCCGGGGTTGAAGTAGCCGTCGTTGGAGCGCGCGCCGAAATAGTCCATGAAGAATCGCCGCGCGGCTTCCAAATCGTCCACATACAGCGCGATGTGCCCAAGTTTCATGCTCAATCCCCCGGTTGTTTGTCAAGCGTCGGTCCTTCCAGTAGTATGCCCTGTCCCGCTCGTCGATCCTTCGGATGGGCCGGCAGGATGATTGCCCCCGCGCCGATCCACGCGCCGTCGCCAATGGTGATCGGGAAGGAATACATGCCGCCCTTGGCGCGCTCCTGGGGGTCGATGGGATGGCCGGTTTTCTGCGCAAATTGGCATCGTTTCTATAACAATCATCATTGCGCCGCGTTTCTCTGATATTCCCTCGGGAGCGTGTCGTACGCCCGCCGGAACAGCTCGGAAAAGCAGTTGGCCCCATGAAAGCCGTTGGACAGATCGGCTTCCGTGACCGTACTGCCGCGGCCGAAGATGATTCCCCCTGTATCTCATCAACTGCCCGGCTTCCCTTCCATGTACCGGCACAGCGCGTAGGCCAGGAAGCCGGCGCAGGTGGCAAAGGCCGCGCCCGTCGTGCATTCCCCCGTGTCCTCGTGGACGCTCTCGCAGGCGATGCCATTGTCCATCCGCGTCCTGGCCAGGTGTTCAAGCGCGGTCTCCCCGTGCCCAGACAGCAGGCTGTTGCACATGGACAGCACCCACGGGTGCGGCGCGTGCTTGCAGCCGATCTCCGCGATGGCGTGGCCCGCGAAGGACAGCGGATAGGCCGCGTCCCGGATTTCGGAAACGGTGTTCACCCATATCTCATCGTCATCTGCACAGAAGCCGTAGAAGGGCAGCAGCTGCAAACTGCCGGGCGGCTCGTCGTAGATGTCCCAATGGCCGTTCAGATCCACCGACCAGGCGAACACGCGCCTGCCCCGGTGCTCCACCACGCAATGGGCGTAGACTGCCTCGCGCACCCGCGCCGCCCGTTCGATCAGCTCGGGCCGGTTCAGCCACGCGCCCAGGTGGCCCAGCGCCTTCCACACCAGCGCATTGTCATAGGTCAGGTAAGGATGATTGTGCAGGTCGTCCGTGGGCTGCAGGAACGTGGTGTACAGCTCCACATCAGGGTGCCTGCGCGCGTCCAGCTTCATCAGGATACTCTCCAGCGCCGGGCGTATCCCGGGCCGCTTAAGCATGTCCGCGTCGCCCGTCGCCTCGATGTATCGCGCCAGCGCGATCACCGGCGCGCACAGCTCGTCCAGCTCAAAGCCCGGCTCCAGCACCGTGCCGTCGATGTACCGGCTGTGAACGCCGAAGTTCCGCGACTGTCGGTGGAAGACGGCCAGCAGCAGCTCCCGGGCATAGGCGGCGTCCGCCTCCAGAATCGCCGGAAACGCCCACAGCAGGCTGTCCCGGTCCCAGTAGGCCGCGGACACATAGTAGCGCGGGCTGCGGGAGGTCATCAGGCAAAGCTCCTCGGTGTCGACGGTCCTGCCGGAGGCGAAGAAGAAGGCGAAGAACAGGTTGGTGTTCAGCAGGGCCTCGATCTTCGGATCGGAAACGCGCCTTTCCCTGGCGGCCAGCCATAAAGCTGTCCTCTCCAGCAGGATACTGAAACCCTGCCGCAGCATCTCCTTGGCGCTGGCGGCGGCGGCCACCTCCTCGTAGCCGACGCCGAAGAACACGTCCAGCGTCATGCCCTCTCCCGGCGCGAGGGCCGCGGTCTTGCGAATGGAATAGGCGAAGCCCTCCTGCGTCCACTCCGCGCCCTGTTCGATCTCGCTGAAGGGCAGGTCGTCCATCACGATGGGCGCGAAGGCGAACAGCGGCACGCCCGGCGTCTGACGGAACACGAACATGTGGTTCCAGTCCGAGCGCTTCACCTGTCGGCCCGATTCCAGCGGCAGGCTCTCGTTGACGGTGTGCAGCGTCTCGTCCCAGCTGCCGCGAAGCCCGATCATCACTTCATGGGCTCCTTCGCCCCGGTTTTCCGCCGTCAGGCGCAGGCCAAACCCGCGCTCGCCCGTCGGGGCCAGGTAGGTGCATCTGAAGCGCATCCCATCCCCGTCAGAGTCAAAGCCGGGAATCCAACAGTGATCTCTGCGCCAGTGGGGCGCAAGCCTCTGCCCCTTGCCGTCCACGGTCATAAACGGCTTCACCAGCCCGTCTTCGCCCTTCAGCTCCAGCATGCCCTTGAGGCCCATCATCAGAAAGGAGATGCCCTCCACCGCCCCGTCCGCTTCCCGGATCGTCGGCAGGGAGACATACTCGTTGCCCGTCACTTGATACCTGTCCATGATTCCCTCCGTGTGAACAGAGGAGAAGGCGGAAACCTTCCCCCTCTGTCCCGTTGATGCCATCATTTTACCATGTGATTCCGATCAAAGCAAGCCCGCGTCCTCCAGCTGGCTCTGGATGTCGTCCAGCGCCTCCCGGGCGGTGACGTCGTTCATCTCCAGCGTGCTGAGCACGTTGTTGATGATCTCGCTGGCCGCGCCGGACTCCTTCAGCGCGGGCGGAGCCGCGGCAAAGTCCATGCTGTCAAACACGGCGGCGCGGTTCGCGGGCGGGGTGATGTCCAGATACTGGGTCAGCCTGCTCTGGTCGGCGATGGTGGGCAGCTCCCAGCTGGCGTCCAGGCGCAGCTGCACGATATCGGGATCGGAGCCCATGGCGTCGATGAACTTCGCCGCGGCCTCCTTCTTGTCGCTGGAGGGCGAGACGCAGTTCACGTTGGCGAAGAAGAAGGCGCTCTTCGTGGCAAAGCCGGGCTCCACCACGATGTCCCAATCGAAGTCGCACTTCTCGGTGAAGGTCGGGAAGGCCCAGATGCCGGTGATGATCATGCCCAGCTTGCCCTCGGTGAACAGGTCCCAGTCGCCGCGGCCCGCCATCTCCTCGGCGGTGGGCTGCACATGGCCCTCACCGCGCACACGATTCAGCATCGCGTCCAGCACCGCCACGTTCGCTTCGCTGTTGACGGTAAAGGCGGTGTAGTCCTCGTTCAGCAGGCTTCCAGCGTTGCCCTTGATGGACTTGTATCCATTCAGCGCTTTATCGCGTTATCGACGTTTGTGAGGGTCTCTCCTTAGGTTCACATAAGCAGGTGAATATCATCCTGGATAGCTCTTGATGTTGATCCCATTCTCTTCGCGCCAGGTCTTTACCTGCTTCCCACTCGACCGACACGCCCGTATGCGTTCATTCCATTCTGACAGCTTCGCCGCGCGCTTGATTGCCCTGACATCCATTTCCACTCTGCATCCTTCCCTGAGATTCTCTTGGATTCTCAGAGAATCTTTGAGACTCCTTGAGTTTCCTCTCCTATTGTCTCATTTTTCTTGCATGCTTGCAGTACGTGGGATTATTGTGCGCTTAC
>CADBZH010000014.1 GCA_902799045.1 uncultured Eubacteriales bacterium | reverse complement strand
CGCGACCAGCCCGCGCGGATTCTTCGAATCCCAGCGCGGCGCTGCCGGCGGCCCGCTTGCGCGGACGCCGGTGCGTTTTACGGGCAGACCGCCAAAAAATCGCGTTCCTCGGGGCCTGGGAGATCCCGACGACCTCATCCGTCCGGCCTGCGGCCAGCCACCTTCCCCAAAGGGGAAGGCAAGGGCGGGCGCCGCATCGCCGCCCCAACGACCTCGATATGGCTGAATGTTCAGCCGACCACCTCGTACCCCGCTTCCTTCACGGCGGCGGCGATGGCGGCGTCGTCCACGCTGGCGTCCAGGGTGGCGCTGTTGTTCTCCAGGGAGACCTCCACCTCGCTGTCCAGCGCGGAGAGCGCGTTCTTCACGTGCTTGACGCACATCTGGCACATCATGCCTTCGATCTTCACGGTCTTCTTCATCTTCGTTTCCTCCTCGATGGTTTCATTGATCGACGCCGCGGCGCAGGCCGCGGTGCTTTCACTTTCAGGGGGCAGCTCCTCCAGGTCCAGGCGGAACCGCCTCAGCCGCAGGGCGTTGGTGACCACGCAGACGCTGCTCAGGCTCATGGCGGCGGCCGCGATCATCGGGTTCAGCTCCACGCCCAGGCCGGAGAGCGCCCCGGCGGCGATGGGGATGCCGATCAGGTTGTAGAAAAACGCCCAGAACAGATTCTCCTTGATGTTGCGGATCACGGCGCGGCCCAGCTTGACGACGCCCGCCGCCAGCCGCGGATCGTCCCGCATCAGCACCACGTCCGCCGATTCGATGGCCACGTCGGTGCCGTTGCCGATGGCGACGCCCAGGTCAGCCTTCACCAGCGCCGGCGCGTCGTTGATGCCGTCGCCCACCATCATCACCTTCCTGCCCGCGCCCTGCAGCTCGGCGATGGCAGTCTGCTTGTCCTCCGGCAGCAGCTGGGAGCGCACCTCGGCGACGCCCAGGCGCTGGCCGATGGCCTTCGCGGCGCGGGCGTTGTCGCCGGTCAGCATCACGCTGGTCACGTTCATGTCGTTCAGCATGGCCACGGCCTGCCCGCCGGTGCGCCGCAGCGTGTCCGCCAGGGCAAAGCCGCCCAGCAGCCGGCCGTCCGCGGCGGCGACCATCACCGTCGCGCCCTCGCCGGTCATCCTTTCCGAAAAATCCTCCAACGGCGAGACGTCCACGCCCAGCCCGCCGATCCAATCGGCCTTGCCGACGCTCACCCGCGCGCCCTCCACCGTGGCGGCGACGCCCTTTCCGGCGAACGTCTCGTAGTCCGTGGTCGGGGGCAGGCCCTTCCCCGCCGCCCGCACGATGGCCGCGGCGATGGGATGGGTGCTCAGCTGCTCCACCGACGCCGCCAGCCGCAGCGCCGCGGCCGCGTCGCCCCCGGGAGCGCTCATGTCGATCAGCGTCATGCGGCCCTCGGTGAGCGTGCCGGTCTTGTCAAAGGCCACGCAGTCGATGGCGTGGGCCGTCTCCAGCGCCGCAGCGGTGCGGATCATGATGCCCAGCTCCGCCCCCTTGCCGGTGCCCACCATGATGGCCGTGGGCGTCGCGAGGCCCAGCGCGCAGGGGCAGGAGATCACCAGCACGGCGATGGCGTGCTTCAGCGCCGCCGGGAGCCCCGCGCCAAGGATCATCCACACGGCGAACGTCGCCAGCGCGATGCCCATCACCACCGGCACGAACACGCCGGACACCCGGTCCGCCAGGCGGGAAATCGGCGCCTTTGAATTCGCCGCCGCCTCCACCAGCTTCACGATCTTCTGCAGCGCCGTGTCCTCACCCACCTTCGTGGCCCGGAAGGTGAAGCTGCCGCCGCGGTTGATCGTCGCGCCAACCACCTCGTCCCCCGCGCCCAGGTCCACCGGCACGCTCTCGCCGGTGAGCATGGACTGGTCCAGGCTGCCGTGGCCCTCCAGGATGACGCCGTCGGTGGGCACGGTCTGGCCTTCGCGGACGATCACCACGTCGCCCACCTGAAGCCGGGCCGCGTCGATCTCCACCTCCACGCCGTCGCGAAGCACGTTGGCCTTCCTGGGCGCCAGGTCCACCAGCCGGGAAATCGCCTCGCTGGTGCGGCCCTTCGCCCGGGCCTCCAGGTACTTGCCCACGGAGATCAGCGTCGGGATCATCACCGAGGCGTCGAAGTAGTAGTCCGCCATGGCGACGCTGCCGCCCGCATCCAGCTCCAGCGCCACGCCCAGCAGCACCGCCAGGCTGTAGCCCAGCCCCGCCGTCGCGCCCACGCAGATCAGGCTGTTCATGTTCGGGGCCAGGTGAAACAGCGCCTTGAAGCCGTTGATGAAGTAATTCCGGTTGATGAGGATGGCCGGGATCACGATAAGCAGCTGCACCAGCCCGTTGAACATCGGCCGGTGCAGCGCCTCGGGCATCGGCAGGCGCAGCATGTGGCCCATCGCCACGTACATCAGGATCACCAGCAGCACAGCAGAGGCGATCAGCCGGTTGCGCATGGCGCGCGCCTCGTCGTCGGCCTTCGGGGCCGCCGCGGCCTGCGCCGCCGCGCCCCGGGGCGACGCGCTGTAGCCGCCGGAGGCCACCGCCCGGCAGATCTGCTCCGCGCTCACGGCGGCGGGGTCAAAATCCACCTCCATCGAGTTCGTCAGCAGGCTCACCGAGACGTCCTTCACGCCCTCCAGCTTCCTCACGCTCTTGTCCACGTGCGCGCTGCACGCCGCGCACGTCATGCCCTTCACGTCGAATGTCATCGCTTTTCCTCACTTCAGGCGCTTCATCAGCTCGATGGTCTCGGGAATGATGCCCGCGTTGCCCTGGCGCAGCTCCTCGGCCACGCAGGCCTCCATGTGGCTCTGGAGCACGGCGTAGCCGAAGTTCTCCAGCGCGCGCTCCACAGCGCTCACCTGTACCAGTATATCCCCGCAATAGCGGTTCTCATCCAGCATGCGCCCGATGCCGTTCATCTGGCCCACCATGCGGTTCAGCCGGTTCTTCAGCTGCCGCAGCTCCGCCTCGCTTCGCGGCGTGTGCCGCTGATGGCCTTCCGGATAGTTCATGCGCCCTTCGCCGACGTGCTCTTCTCCCATGTCGATCCACCCCTTGATGTATACCCCGATGGGTATCTTCTGAAGGACATTATATACCCCAGGGGGCTATTTGTCAAGGGGCAATTTCGGGCTCTTCGCGGGAATCCGGGAAATGAGCGAAGCGTGACCGGTCAATGACAGGTACAGATCCTGAGCGCAGCGAAGGATCTGTACGCAGCGTCACCGGACTATCCCCACAGGACGCCATGCAGCACCAAAACACAAGGAGAACCGGATGGTCCGTAAACCCTTCGGGTTCGCCTCGCAATGCGGGATGCGTCGTTGCGGGGAGGCTCCAAACGGAGCCGACGTGACAATCCGGTTCTCGTTGTTGAATCCTGACGTTACTTCAGCGTGATGATCACCCGGCGATAGGGCTCCTCACCCTCGGAATGGGTGGTGACGTCCGGGTCGTTCTGGAGCGCGGAATGCAGGATGCGGCGCTCGTAGGGGTTCATGGGCTCCAGCGCCACGCGGCGGCCGCTCTTCTTGGCTCGGCCCGCCATGCGGACGGCCAGCTTGCGCAGGGCCTCCTCGCGCTTGGCACGATAGTTCTCGGTATCGATGGAGACGCGCAGGTATTCCTCGCGGCCCCGGTTGATGTTCAGGCTGGTGAGGTACTGGAGGGCGTCCAGCGTCTCGCCGCGGCGGCCGATCAGCAGGCTCATGTTCTCGCCGGCCATCTGCACGCGCAGCTGCTCGGCGGTCTCCATCAGCTCGATCTCAACCGGCACGCCCATGCGCTCGGTCAACCCGGCCAGGAAGGCGGCCGCCTTCCTGGCGTCCTCAGACTGCTCGGCCTCGGCGGTGGCCACGAAGGGCTCGTGCTCGATCACCGGCGCGGGCGTCGCGATGGACGCCTCGTCGGCTTCCGCGGTCTCGCCCGTCTCGCCGCCCTCGCCCTTCGCGCCGCCCCTGCGACGCCGGCGATTGCGGGATTTCTTCTCCTTTGGGGCTTCCTCCCGGGTCTCCTCTTCGGTATCTTCCGCCTCGGCCTCCTCAGCGGGCTTCTCCGCCCTGGGCTTTTCGGCCTTGGCCTTCTTGTTCTTCTTCGTTCCGGCGTCCAGCGAGAGCACCGGCATCTCGATGTCCAGCGCGGGGTCGTCCGCCTTGACGGTCAGCCGCACCTTCGCGGGCTTGCCGAACATGCCGAACAGCCCGGGGCTGCCCATTTCTACAACCTGGATATCGACGTCATCGGAATCGCAGCCCAGCTCTGCCAGGCCGTTGCGAATGGCGTCCTTCACCGTCTTGCCACTGGCTTCAATGGATTTCAAGGCACGTTGCCTCCTTATTACTGTTACTCTTGGGTGCTGGTCTGCGCGGCGGCCTGGGCGTCCTGGCGGTCAAAGTACCAGTTCACGACCAGCTGCTGCGCGATCTGGATGACGTTGGCGGCCATCCAGTAGATGGAGAACGCGGCGTTGGAAGTGGCGCAGATCCACACGGAGAAGATCGGGAAGAACCACTTCATCACCGGGCTGTTCATAGGGTTGCTCTGGGATTGTCCGTTCTGCTGGGCCTCGGCGAGCTCCTTCTGTTCCTTGGTCTGCTTGCCGTTCATCAGCTTCGTCATCAGCAGCTGGCTCGCGCCGGCCAGCAGCGGCAGGATGAACAGGCCGTTGCCATACTGGAACACGTTCGCCAGGGAATTCGGCATGGTCCACGTGCTGTGGATGAACAGGAAGTTGATCGGCACGATGCTGAAGGCGCTGGCCGGGGCGAGGTTCGCCGCCAGGTGGGAATACTCCGTGGATTTCAGGTACTCCAGCACGGCGTTGATGTTGGCCTCGGTCAGTATGGCGGAGCCATTGGCCGGGCGGATCATCGCCAGCGTGCTGTTCACGGCGGGCAGGATGGTGGCCGCGAAGGAATCCGGCTGGAACACGTTCTTGACCCACAGCCAGCTCTGCAGCTGCGGCAGCGAGCCGGTTTCCTTCATGTTCAGGAGCATCTGGATGGTCATCTCATTGCCCACGGTGCGCATGGCGGAGAACATGATCCACAAAATCGGCAGCGAGATCAGCATGGGCAGGCAGCCCGCGGTGGGGCTGACGTGCTCCTTGCGATAGAGCTCCATGGTCTTCTGGTTCAGCTTCTCCTTGTCATTGGCATACTTCTTCTGAAGCGCCGTGAGCTGCGGCTGGATCTTGCTGATGGCGCGCATGCTCTTCTTGCTCTTGATGTCCAGCGGCAGCAGGACCATGCGGATCAACAGCGTGAACACCACGATGGACCAACCGTAGTTGCCCACGATGCCGTTGATCCAGTTCAGCAGATTGATAAATAAACCAGTCATTCGATAGCCTCCAAGTCGGTTTGGGGTTCCCCCCGGGGGCATGTTGCGCCCGTTTCAGTAAAGCGCCCCGCCGCACATCAATGGCTGCGGGGCGCTTCATCCTCTGCGGCTCCTCTGGGGAGCCCTTTACGGAACGGGATCATAACCGCCCGCGTGGAACGGATGGCAGCGCAAGATCCGGCGCAACGCCAGCCAGCCGCCCTTCAGCGCGCCATACTTCTCCACGGCCTCCAGCGCGTATTGCGAGCAGGTCGGTATGAAGCGGCAGCAGCCGGGGTGCAGCGGCGACAGATACGCGCGGTAATAGCGAATCATCCAAAGCAGCGCGCGCTTCGGAAATGTACGCAGCCAACGCATTCACATTCCCTCGTTCGAGCGGTCGGGCGCTTCCTTCAGCAGCTTTGCCCGCGAGAGGAGCTTTCGCAGCTCCCGCGTGACGGCCTCGTGCGGCACGCCCACGATGGTGGGCCTGGCGATCAGCACATAGCGGCCGCACTTCATCTCCGGCCGCAGCCTTCGCACGTCCTCGCGCAGGCAGCGCCGGATCCGGTTGCGCGTGACGGCGTTGCCCACCTTGCCGGACACCGAGAACCCGATCTTCAGGTCCCGGCCCTTCATGTGGATCAACACCAGGTTGCGAGAGGGGGTGGACTTGCCCCGACGATAGACAGCCCGGTAGTTCCGGTTGTCGCCCAGTCGATAGCGGCGCGGGAAGGATTCATCCCGCCGCGCGCCCTCGCGCTTCCCCTCCATGGCCGCCCCTTACGCGGACAGGACCTTGCGGCCGCGGGCGCGGCGGGCCTTCAGGACGTTGCGACCGGCGCGGGTCTTCATGCGGGCGCGGAAACCGTGCACCTTGCTCCTCTGACGCTTCTTGGGCTGATAGGTACGGACAGACATTTGGAACACTCCTTACAAATTAATATGTCGCATTCATCGCGCCGCCGCCCCTGCCCCGGATGGGCCATCGGGCCTCGTCACGACGAATCATGCCAAAGTAACAGCCTTATAAGTATAAGGGATTTCACAGGGGCTGTCAAGTCAGGTAATGTGAAATGTCTTGTTTTTGGCACAAATCCGGGGCGGGCGCGCCGTCACTGCCCCGGCCGCTGCTCGTCCGACAGCTGAAACTCTGCCGTCCTCCCCAGCTCGACGCCGTCCTTGCCGACCTGGGCCACGCAAAAGCTGTCGAACGCGCCGCCGTCCTCCACGCGGGCGGCGATATGCTGCGGGTCGATGTACAGCGTGTCCAGCGCCTGGTCGCCCGCGACGATGCGGCTGAATTCGGTGAAGTGCTCGCCGGTCACCAGCAGCCGGTGGTATTCCAGCCGGGCGTCGGTGACGAGGATGTTGCGGCTGCCCAGGCGCATGTCCGTGCGCTGGTAGGGAAATTCGCCCGCGAAGGCTTCGCGGTTGCCGTAGAGCATGTCGTACTCCAGCAGCTGCAGCCGGTCGAGGTAGGCCTCCCCGGCCTCCTGGGCGTCCACGGACTGGTGCAGCTTCGCCACCACGCCGCCGGAGAAGCCCAGCTGGCGCAGCAGGTTCGCGTTCAGCCGGTAGGCCTGCAGGTCCGGGGCCTCGAACCGGCCGCCGAAGTTGTTCCAGATCACGTAGCGGCTGGCGTAGATGCTGCCGGTCGAGAGCAGGTCGTTCTCCAGCTCCAGCGCGGGCAGGTGGTCGCCGTAGGCCACCACGACGGTCGGCTCGTCAAACTTCAGAAGGCCCAGCGTCAGGCCGCGCAGGAAGGCGTCGGTGCCCGGCAGGGCGTTGATGTAGTTCTGGAACGGGGCCAGCGGAATGGCCTCCGGCAGGGAGAGCACCTCGATGTCCCCCGGCTTCGGCTCGTAGGTCTCGGCGTACTTGCCGTGGGTCTCCACCGCCACGCAGTACACCAGGTCGCGCTCCGCGGTGGTCTGCAGCGCCGCGAGGATCTCGTCGGTCAGGCCCGCGTCCTTCGCCCAGCCCAGCGGGGTGTACTTCACGTCCTCCATGTATTCCAGCGGCACGAAGCGGTCGAAGCCCAGGTTCGGGTAGACCCTGTCGCGCCCGTAGAAGGAGGCGCTGTTGTTGTGGATGGCGGTGGCCGCGTAGCCGTATTCCTTCAGGTTGTAGCACATGCTCTCGCAGGTGGTGTCCTGCAGGATGGTGTTGTAGGGATACTCGCCCGCGCCGAAGAAATCCAGGTTCAGCCCGGTGATGATCTCGAACTCGGTGTTCGCAGTGCCGCCGCCGATGGTGGGCACGTAGAGCGTGCCGCTGGGGAAGCGGCTGCACAGCCGGTTGAACCAGGGCGTCGGGTCGGCGGAATACGCGCCGCCCACGACGGTGCCCACGTCGAAGAAGCTCTCCAGCTGCACGAAGATGATGTTCGGGTGGGCCAGGTTGTCATCGGCGCCGAACACCGGGTAGACCAGCTCGTCGCCGTCCTCCTCGCCGATGTCGTCCAGGATCTCCGCCACGGTCTCGGCGGAATACGCCTCCGGCCGCACGATGCCCTGCCGGCCGAACGTGAAGGTGAAGCAGGTGACGAAGCCATAGTCGTCGTAGGCGTCCACCAGGCTGTCAAACTTCGCCGGCAGCGCCCCGCCGCGCACGCCCAGCGCCGCTACCATGGCCGTCAGCAGCACGAAGCCCACGAACGCCGCCAGCGACCGGGGAAAGTTGAAGCGCCTGCGCCGGGGCAGCCGGGCGAACAGCATGATCACCAGCGCGATGGCCAGGAAGCTGGCGGAGAATATGACGATGATCTTCGTCCAGGAGTAGTAGACGGTCATCAGCGAAAAGGCGTCCTTCAGCATCAGGATGTCCACCGAGCAGAAGGGCTGGGTGCGCTCCTTGATGACCATGTATTCCACGACGCCCAGGATCAGCCACACCAGCGCCGTCGTGCCCAGCACCGCCCGACGCCGCCTGAACAGCTCCGAGAGCACCAGCGTGGTGAGGATCACCAGCGCGCTGAACAGGAACGCCACCGGCCGCCGGACGATGAATTCAAACAGCCGCGCCGGGGAAAGCCCCCGGTTCAGCAGCTCCACCGCCAGCGAAAGCCCCAATGCAATCGCCGGCAGTGCGATCAGCCTCGATCGAACGCTGCCGGTATCGTATGGGACCTTCCGCCGGGCCTTGGACCTTCGGGATTTGGCAGGCATGGGTATCTCCCCCCGGTATCACTGATGTTCAAAGAGGGATTAGGGATCAGGGATCAGGGATCAGGGAATGCCATTGACCGACTTTTGATCCGGTCATCACGGCAGACGCCGCGGCAGCCACTATCTCTAATCCCTGATCCCCAATCCCAAGGGCCTGCCGGCCCCATCTCGCTGAAAACAGTCCGCCGGGCTGTTTTCCGGGCGCTCGATGTCCCTACTCCCTACTCCCTTACCAATTATCGCTTCCGTCCTCGGGGATCACCTTTTCCATCGCGGCGATGGCGCATTCGATCATGCTGTCGTCGGGCTCGCGGGTGGTGAGGCGCTGCAGCCACTTGCCGGGGGCGGAGATCACGCGGGTGCAGGCGTTGTCCCTGCGGCCGGCCCACTTGATCAGCTCATAGCCGACGCCCACCACGATGGGGAACGTGAGCAGCTTGAGGCCCGTGCGCAGCAGCAGGTTGTCCACGCGGATGAACATCGACACGACGATGCCCACGATGAGCATCAGGATCATGAAGCTTGTGCCGCAGCGGGGGTGGAAGCGGGTCTGGGGGCGCACGTTTTCCACCGTCAGCGGCAGGCCCTTCTCATAGCAGAAGATGGTCTTGTGCTCCGCGCCGTGATACATGTAGGTGCGGCGGATGTCCTTCATCAGCGAGGTGGCCCACACATAGCCCACGAACAGCAGTATGCGCAGCACGCCCTCGAAGCATGCGCGCAGATAGTAATTCTGGGCGACGGCGGGCGCGGAGAAGGTGATCCACTTCCACAGCTGCATGGGCAGGTACACGAACAGGCCCAGCGCCAGCGCCACGGCCAGCACCGTCGCGATGGGCATCATCAGCTTTTCAAACAGCTTGTCCCAGGCGCCGGGGGCCTTGGCCTTCTTCTTCTCGTCCTCCTCGTCCTCGATGCCGGAGAGCTCCGCCGAGCGCATCAGGCACTTGTAGCCGAAGGACAGGCTGTCGATCATGTTGAAGATGCCGCGAATGAAGGGCAGCTTCAGGATCTTCGCCCGGTTGGCCCCCTTGGTGGGGTATTCCTCCAGGATGATCTCGTTGGTCTTTGTATTGCGAACCGCCATGGCCGTCTTCTGGGGGCCGCGCATCATGATGCCCTCGATCAGCGCCTGGCCGCCGATGCTCGTCTTTTTCGTTGCCATAGAATATGTCCTTTCCGCGGCGCGGCCTTCCTGCCACACCTGTCCAATTATATTATACACGGCAATCTGTTCTTGTCAAATCCCATTATAGCCGGGAATATAGACTGATTATAAACAACTAACCACGCGGTTTGCCGAATCGCGGCTTGCCCCAATCCCCGCGATCTGCTATACTGTTGACAGCAAAAAACGAAACAAGGAGGAACCCATCATGCCCAGCTGTGTAGTGGATTGGAAGACCATCACCGGCTTCGTCACCGAAGCCTTCGTTCGATACGGCGTGCCGGAGGCGGACGCCGCGATCTGCGCGGACGTGCTGCTGGAGAGCGACCGCCGGGGCATCGAGAGCCACGGCGTGAACCGCTTCAAGCCCATGTACCTGGATCGCATCAAGAGCGGCGTGCAGAAGGCCGTCACGCAATACGAGATCATCAGGGAGACCCCCACCACCGCCGTGGTGGACGGCCACGACGGCATGGGCCAGGTGATCGGCTACAGGTCCATGGAGCTGGCCATCCAAAAGGCCAAGGAATACGGCATGGGCATGGTCGTGGCCCGCAACTCCTGCCACTACGGCATCGCGGGCTACTACACCTCCATGGCCACGAAGGCGGGTTGCATCGGCATGACCGGCACCAACGCCCGGCCGTCCGTCGCGCCCACCTGGGGCGTGGAGGGCATGTTCGGCACGAACCCGTTCACGCTGGGCGTGCCCACCGACGAGCCCTTCGACTTCAACTTTGACGGCGCCACCTCCATCACCCAGAACGGCAAGTTTGAGTACTACGAGCGCATCGGCCACGACGTGGTGCCCGGCACGGTGATCGGCGACGACGGCGAGCTGGTGACCGGCGGCGGCGGCGCGGCGCTGAAGCGCATCCGCCAGGGCACCGCCGCGCTGGTGACGGTGGGCGGCGTCGGCGAGGCGCTGGGCGGCTACAAGGGCTACGGCTTTGCCATGTTCGTGGAGTTCCTGTCCGCGGTGCTCTCCGACGGCTTCTTCGGCAAGCAGCTGAACGGCGTGGACGAGAACGGCGAAAAGTGCGCGCCCCGGCTGGGCCACTTCTTCATCGCCATCGACACCGACCACTTCCTGGGCGAGGAACTCTGCCGCAGGAAGGCCGGCGACATCCTCCGCGAGGTGCGCGCCTCCCGCAAGATGCCCGGGGCCGAGCGCATCTGGACCGCCGGCGAGAAGGAATACGAGATCCGGCTGGCCCGCGCGGACGGCGTGCCCATCAACGAATCCATGCAGGGCGAGCTGAACTTCGTCCGCCACGAGACCGGCCTGGACGGCAAGTACGTCTTCCCCTGGGATCAGGAGGCCTGAGGCCAACTGCTGCCGCCCTTCCTGACACGATTCCCCGCGCCACTGATTCCAGCGCGGGGAATCTTTGTACCGGCAGAACCCCGGGGCAAGGCCCCGGACCCCTTTCGCTGCCGCCCCTCCTGACACGATTCCCCGCGCCACTGATTCCAGCGCGGGAGTTCTTCCGCCCAAAATTATCTAAACCTGATTTCGAGGTTGCCAACCTCGGCGCGACATGCTATGATAAAACCGTGGATCGGGGATTCACAATACGCAACAACGGAGGTACAAAACCATGAAGCAGAAAAAGGAGACCGTGGCGGCATAGCGATGGCTATGTGAATACCGACCCATATAGCCGTCGCTTTCCTGCCACCAACATCAGGAGGGCATACATGGGCTATATCAAGGCGGACGCGCTGCTTCCGCCCGAATTGCTCCGCCGAATCCAGGATTACGCCGAGGGCCAGCTGCTCTACATCCCCCGCCGGGACGCCAAGCGCAGCGACTGGGGCTCGCTCAGCGGGGCGCGGCTGCGGCTCCGCCGCCGCGACGAGCGCATTCGCGCCGAGCGCCGGTCGGGCCGCACGGTGCGGGAGCTGGCGGCGCGCTATTACCTGTCCGAAAAGAGCATCCAGCGCATCCTTCGGGACGGCGCGCCTTCCGAAGCATCCGACGACTGGAGCGAGGAGGGCATCCCATGAACCGAGAGAACAAGCGACGGTCCTTTGAAAAGGGCTACTACAGGAATCACCCCTGCGACGAGGTGTTCACCTGCCGCCAGTGCGGCCGGTTGGTGACGCCCGACGGCGCAGGCACGCAACACCGAAACCACTGTCCCAACTGCCTGACCTCCCTGCACGTGGACGACGCGCCCGGCGACCGGGCCGCCGACTGCGGCGGGCGCATGGAGGCGGTGGCGGTGTGGGTGAAGAAGAACGGCGAGTGGGCCATCGTCCACCGCTGCGCCCGCTGCGGCAAAATCAGCGCCAACCGCGTCGCCGCGGACGACAACCCCATGAAGCTAATGTCCCTCGCCCTCACCCCGTTGGGCCAGCCCCCGTTCCCGCTGGAGCGCATCGAGGAGCTGACCCGGCTAATGGGCGGGGAGGGACGGATGGCATAGAAAAAGACCCGGATTGCCACGTCGAGCCTGACGTGGCAATCCGATTCTTCAATTATACGAGCGCAAGCCTTTGCGGGGAAAGGCTCTTCAATCTCAACTCTGAGCTCTCACAGTATCTTCCCCAAAAACTCCTTCAATCTCGCGTTCTGGGGATGCTCAAAGACCTGTTCAGGGGTGCCCTGCTCGATGATGCGGCCGCCGTCCATGAAGATCACGCGGTCGCCCACCTCGCGGGCGAAGCCCATCTCGTGGGTGACGACCACCATGGTCATGCCCTCGCGGGCCAGCTGCTTCATCACGTCCAGCACCTCGCCCACCATCTCGGGGTCAAGGGCGCTGGTCGGCTCGTCGAACAGCATCACGTCCGGCTCCATGCACAGGGCGCGGACGATGGCGATGCGCTGCTTCTGGCCGCCGGAGAGCTGGTTGGGATAGGCCCCCGCGCGGTCCAGCAGGCCCACGCGCTCCAGCAGCTGCTTGGCGGTGGCCTCGGCGGCCTCCTTCGTCTTCTTGCGCAGCGTCACGGGGGCGCAGGTCATGTTCTTCAGCACGGTCATGTTCGGAAACAGGTTGAAGTGCTGGAACACCATACCCATCTTCTGCCGGTGTTGGTTGATGTTCACCTTCGGGTCGGTGATGTCCACGCCCTCGAAGGTGATGGTGCCCGCCGAGGGCATCTCCAGCAGGTTCAGGCACCTCAGGAACGTGGATTTGCCGGAGCCGGAGGGCCCGATGATCACGACGACCTCGCCCTTTCGGATCTCGGCGCTGACGCCGTTCAGGGCGTGGATCTCCTTGCCGAAGTGCTTCTCCAGGTCCTTCACCCGGATCAAAACGTCAGTGGTCATTGCTCCTCAGCCTCCTTTCCACCCGGCCGACCACCCAGGTCAGCGACATCACCAGCGCCAGGTAGATCAGCGCCACGGCGATCAGCGGCATGAAATAGGAATAGGTCTGGCCGGCGATGGTGTTGCCGCCGTAGGTCAGATCGCGCA
Source organism: uncultured Eubacteriales bacterium (assembly GCA_902799045.1). GTDB lineage: Bacteria > Bacillota > Clostridia > Christensenellales > Aristaeellaceae > UBA2862. The sequence continues at coordinate 41,849 of CADBZH010000014.1, read as the reverse complement.
CGGCCGCATAGCCGGCGACGGACGTCTCCTTCAAAAGCGCGATGAACTCGTTCATCAGGCTGGGCAGCACGTTCTTGATCACCTGCGGCAGCACCACGTGCCACATGGTCTGCAAATAGTTGAAGCCCAGGCTGCGGCCCGCCTCAAACTGGCCGTTGTCGATGGACATGATGCCGCCGCGGATGATCTCCGCCACGTAGGCGCCGGAGTTCAACCCGAAGGCCAGCGAGGCCAGCGCCACGCCGTTGTCGCTCCAGGCGAAGATCACCAGGCAGATGATCATCAGCTGCACCACCACCGGCGTGCCGCGCAGCACGGTGATGTAGACCTTGCAGAAGCCGTTGAAGAAGCCCAGCACCTTGCGGCCGAAGGTGGGCCGGGCGGTGTCGGCCGTCTTGTCATAGGTGGAGCGCACGCCCGCGATCACCACGCCGATGAGCACGCCCAGCATCAGCGAAAACAGCGTGATCAGCAGCGTGTTCCCCAGGCCCGTGGTGATAAAGCGCCAGCGGTTGCGCTCCACGAAATTCAGGTTGAACTGGTATCGGATGTCTTCCAACCATGCGGGCATGGCGATCCCCTCCTTAGGGTGTGGAATGTCTTCCCCCGGGGGGGAAGGCCTTCTGTAACGCGCAAACAGGGGGCGTTACGCCCCCCTGTCTGCTCGCGGGATATTCAGCTTATTCGGCGGGGATGAACTGGTCGATGATGCCCTGCACGGTGCCGTCGGCGATCAGCTCGTTCAGCGCGGCGTTGAAGTCCTCATAGATGGCGCTTTCCTTGGCGAAGGCCATGGCGTAGTCTTCCACGGTGTAGGCGGTCTCCAGGATCTTCAGGCCCTCGTTCTGGGCGACGAAGTTCTTGGCGGGCTCGTTGTCGATGACCACGCAATCCACCTTGCCGGTCAGCAGCGCCTGCACGGCCGCCGCGCCGTTGGCGTAGCGATCCACGGTGCCCTTGCCCTCGTCCTCATAGTCCCAGGTGGTGTAGAGGTCGCCGGTGGTGGCCATCTGCACGCCCACCTTCACGGTGCCGTTGGCTTCGACGATGTCGTCCAGGCTCTCGTAGGTGGAATCCTCCGGCACGATGACCACCTGGATGCCGGTGGCGTAGGTGTCGGTGAACTGCACCATCTGCTTGCGCTCCTCGGTGACGGTCATGCCAGCAGCGGCGAAGTCATACTTGCCGGACTGGACGCCGGGGATGCACTGGGCGAACTCGATGTCCACGATCTCGATGTCATAGCCCAGCTTGGCGCCGATGGCCTTGGCGATCTCCACGTCGATGCCGGTGGCGTTGCCGTCCTCGTCGTAGAACTCATAGGGCGGGAAGGCGGCGTTAGTGCACATGGTCAGGGTGCCGTTCTCCGCCAGGGCGGCGAAGGCGGACAGGATCATCATGGCGGCGATCAGCAGTGCGAAAAGCTTCTTCATTTTATTTCCCTCCATAATATCGCGGAGTCTGCTCCGTTTGAATTGGCCTGATTATACATCCATATGCGCTGAAAGGCAAGGGATATTCACGATATTTAACCTAATATGCACATTATTTGTATAAACATACCGAATTGGGCATGAATATTCACTCCGGGCCATCCCCGCCGGGGAAGGCTGGGTTCATTCCTCGTACTCGAAGCTCAGGCGCTCGTAGGTCAGCCGCCGCTCGATCTCGTCGATCACGATGCGATAGTATTCGGTGTAATCGGCGTAGTCGTACACGCGGTTCACCTCGCCGCCGATGGACCTCATCAGCGCGCACACCGGGTCGGACTTGGCCTGCCGGTCCTGCCAGGCGATCAGCCGCCCCACGCGGGCGTTTTCCCGGGCCTTGCGCTCGGCGGCCCACCACAGGTCGAATTCGGAAAAATCGTAGCCGAAGCCCACCGTGTACACGTCGCCCAGGATGAACCAGTCGCTCCAGCTGCGGGGCGTCACCATCCGCCGGGCCTCCACGGCGTCCTGGAAGGCGTTCTTCAGCTGCCGGTTGTACTTTTGCAGCCGGGAGATGGCCTTGGCATAGCTGTAGTAGCTGAGGATCATCGATTCGGGGCGGCCCAGGTCGCCGTGGATGTGCCACACCGGCAGCGGCGGCAGCCCCTTTCTTTCCATAATATAGCAGAAGTGCAGGTTGTCCTTGCGATAGACCGAGCCGTCCATGCAGGCCAGGGTGTGCCGACGATCCTCCCGGTCGAAGCGGTCCTTCCCCAGCAGCACGCTCTCGACCTCGTAGGTATAATTCGTGGTCAGCACGCAGTCCCAGGGCAGGCGCAGCAGCCGGCGCAGCGTGTCGGTGACGCAGGCGTCCGTGGGCTCGAATTCCGCCGCCGCCCGCAGCCGCGCGCCCTCCACGTCCGCGCCACACAGCGCCTCCACGCGCATGGCCAGCGGAATGTCGCGCAGCACGCGGTCCGGGATCTCGTCGTTCACGGCGATGCGCGCCAGCAGCGCCTCCCAGCTGACGCCGCCCCGGAGCCTGAGTATGCCGTTGCCCAGCAGCAGCACCCGCGGAAAGCGCTGGGCCGCCAGGTTCACCTCGTAGCGCGGCAGGGTCTTGACCCGCCCCGCGCCGCTCTGTCTTTCGTCCATTTCGATTCTTCCTTCGTCGTGGGTTTGCCGTCTGCATGATACCAGACGCCGCGCCGGCACGCCGCCGCAACGGCGTCAATATGCGTGCATAAAGCAGATGCAGTACAGCGTAACAGCCAATCGTATACCATGAAACAACCCCTCAGTCAGCCTGCGGCTGCCAGCCCGACCTGCGCTGGAAACGGTCCACTGGACCGTTTCCCGGGCGCTTGGTCCCCCTTGCACAGGGGAGCCCCGGAAACGTCCTCACGCCTCCCCCTGTGTAAGGGGAGGCGCTGACGCAGACTGCGGAGGGATTGTCATGTTTTTGCTGATACACTGTAGCAGGGGCGCCGTTGCGGCGCCCGCCAAGGCACGAATCGCATCGTTTTCCCCTGGCGGGCGGCGCAACGCCGCCCCTACAAATGTACCCCGCTGCAGGGTTATGCGTTGTTTTGAGACAGCCCCCTTGGCACGGCTTGTGAAAAGGCCTACCGGGCGGTGATGTTGGTGAGCTTGCTGACCTTGCAGAAGGCGAACAGCGTCACGTCGCCGGTGGTGCGCACCAGCGCCCAATCGCCGGACACCGCGCAGACGTTCACGAACACGTCCTTCTTCAGCTTCCTGCTCTTGGCGGAGGTGACGGCGCGCTGATAGATCTTCGTGCCCTTCGGCAGGGTGGCGTTGTAATCACCGGTGATATCGCCGTTGAGCAGGTCCGAGGGGGCGACGTAGACCACCTTGCCGTTGTAATACACATCGGCATAGCTGTCATAGCTGCGCACCAGCACGGAGGTACCCGCGGGAATGGCGCCCACCAGCTGCGTCATGGCGGCGTCGGCGTAGGCCTTGGCGTTGGAGGTGGTGATATCCCCGTTATAGGCCAGCGCGGAGCCGCAGCACAGCGCCAGCATCAGCATTGCGGCCAGAACGGCAATCATCGTCTTTTTCATTTGTAATTCCTCCCTGTCAAATTGTGACTTCTGGGAAAATTATAACACCTCGATTTAACACACGGCAACAAATCTTTCAAAACAAAACAGTAATTATACACTTTTGGAATATTTGCATTTTTTATAAATCCCAAAGTCTAATTTATGTCGTTTTGGGCCGGGATTGGACGGAAATATGGCGAAAAAACGCGCGGAAAAACGCGCGTTTGCAGGGGGTTGGGGCCCTCAGCGCCTTCCTCGTGAGGGGAAAGGGGAGGCCTACTCGGTGACGATGGCGATGCCGCTGCTGGCGCCGATCCGGTTGGCGCCCGCCGCGATCATGGCCTCGGCCTCGGCCCGGTTGTGGATGCCGCCGGAGGCCTTGACGCCCATGTCCGGCCCCACGGTCCGGCGCATCAGGGCCACGTCCTCCACCGTGGCGCCGCCCTTGGAAAAGCCGGTGGAGGTCTTGACGAAGTCCGCCTTCGCGCGCATCGCCGCCTGGCAGGCCTTCACCTTCTCGTCGTCGGTGAGCAGGCAGGTCTCGATGATCACCTTCAGCTTTGCGTCACCACAGGCGGCCTTCACGGCGGCGATGTCGCGCTCGACCTTCTCCCAGTCGCCGTCCCTGGCCGCACCGATGTCGATCACCATGTCGATCTCCCGCGCGCCGTTTGCCACGGCCACGGCGGCCTCGGCGGCCTTGCTCTGGCTGGGGATCGCGCCCAGGGGGAACCCCACCACGCAGCAGGGCGTCACGCCGCTGCCCTTCAGGGCCTCGGCCACCAGCGCGATGCGGCTGGGATTGACGCACACGGAGGCAAAGTGGTATGCCTTCGCCTCGTCGCAGATCTTCAGGATCTGCGCGGCGGTGGCGTCGGGCTTCAAAAGGGTGTGGTCGATATACGCGGCAAGCTCTCTTCCTGTCATGGCAAACACTCCGTTTCTCACTATTTTCGCTGATTCCATTATACCCGGCGCCCGCGCCCTGTCAACATAAACGATGGCTGAATATGTTACAAAGTTCATGTAAAAACTGCATACGCCGCGCTGTATATACACTGCATCCTCTATGCAGAAATCCACACTTTCCACACGGTTATCCACAGGTTTTGGGGGTAAAATGCCCCTTGTGACGGCATTTTTCGGGTTTTTACACAGTTTGTTGGGCAATGTATAAAAATTTTCCACAGACTTTGGTCTGTTATGGTCGGATTTGCTTCGCAATTCCGGCTTGAATATGACTTTTTCGATTCCATTCCGTCAAATTTCCGTCATGTTCCGCCCGTTTGGGCCGCCCTGCGCCCGCTTCCTCCCCGCCGGCTTCCCGCCTTTCCGGGGCACAAATATTGCAAAATCGTTTATAATTGTTTCAAATCTGTTGCATTTAAGCTCTCTTTACAAAATAGGGAGGAAGCGGCAGGTCGCCGTCCCCTCCTACTTCCGCGCCGCCACGGCGCAGATGGCGTTGATCAGCAGCGCCGTGAGCACGGCGTACAGCGGCCCCGGCACGGCGAAGCCCTTCACCAGGTGGCCGCAGGCATAGATCAGCCCCACGTCGGTCACCATGCCGGACAGGCCCAGCGTGAGGCAGCCCAGCGGCGCGGAGAGCAGCCGCAGCACGGGCCGCAGCACCAGGTGCGCCGCGCCCAGCAGCGCGCCAGTGACCAGCGCCGGGGTCAGCGCCTTCAGCGTGAGCGCGCCGGTATACTCCCCCATCATGATCGCCACCGTGGGCACCGCCAGCAGGCAGCACAGGAATATGATCGACCAACGGCTCGCGCCGTGCTTCTTTTTCACGAATCGATTGCCTCCATATATGCTTCGATCTCCGGGCGGAACGCGCGCCACGCGCCGTCGTCCGGCGGCGGCGCGGTGAAGCGCAGCGTCTCGTGCCGGGTGGGGTGCTCCAGCCGGAGCGAAACCGCCCACAGCGCGATCTGCTGGCCGGGCCTGCCGCCGCCGTAGCGGGCGTCGCCCCACAGCGGCCAGCCGGCGTGGGCATGCTGCACGCGGATCTGGTGGGCCCGACCGGTGTGCAGCGTAACCTCCGAAAGCGTCAGCCCGTCGCGCGCCGCCAGCGGCCGGGTGTCCAGCCGCGCCAGCTTCGCGCCGGCCTCGCCCTCCTTTGTCACCCGCACCATGCCGGTGGACCCGTCCTTTTTCAGCCAGTCCGCCAGGCTCCGCGGCCCGTCCGGCCCGCCGCGCAGCACCGCCAGGTAGCGCTTGTCCTGGGCGTGGGCCGCGAAGGCCGCCGACAGCCTCGACGCCGCCTTGGACGTGCGGGCGAACACCATCGCGCCGCCCACGGGCCGGTCCAGCCGGTGCACCAGGCCCAGATACACGTTCCCGGGCTTACCATATTTATTGCCGATGTAGCGCTTCAATATGCTCAGCAGGTCGTCGTCGCCGGAGCGATCCGCCTGCACGGGCAGGTTCGGCGGCTTCACCACGGCCAGCAGATGGTTGTCCTCGTAGAGCACGGGGATCTGAAAGCGCCCCGCGCGGATGGTGTCGGTCATCTGCCTCCCCCCTTTGCCCACCATTGTACCATTTTGGCGCGCGGGACGCAAATCTACCCATTGCAAACCCGGCCAAAATGGTTTACAATAAAGGGCGGATATTTGTAAAGGGATGAAACCGCCCATGATACGACTGATCGCCACGGACCTGGACGACACGCTGCTGAACGGCATGAACGAGCTCAGCCCCCGCACGAAGGCGGCGCTGGACGCCGCGATGGCCCTGGGCTGCGGCGTCACGCTGTCCAGCGGCCGGATGGTGGAGGCCATGCTGCCCTTTGCCCAGAAGATCGGCGTGAACGCGCCGATGCTGCTGTACAACGGTGCGCTGCTCTGGAACCACGCGACGGACGAGACCCTCTACGCCAACCGCGTGCCCTTTGAGATCGCGCTGGGCGTGCTTCGGGTGATCGAGGCGGCGGGCAGCTACGTGCAGGTCTACCCCGGCCGGGGCTACTATTGCACGGAGATCCTGCCGCGCACCGAGGCCTACGCCCGGCAGATCGGCGTCGCCCCCACGGCCACCCACATGCCCATGTCGAAGTGGCTGGAGGCGCACCCGGGAGACGTGCAGAAGCTGCTGGTGATCGACGACGGCCCCGAGCGCGCCGACGCCCTGCAGGCGAAGCTGCGCGCGGCCTTCCCCCACGGGGCGTCGTTCATGAAGTCCAAGCCCCACTACATCGAGATCATGCCCGAGGGTGTGGACAAGGGCGCGTCGATGAAGCGCCTGGCGGAGCTGCTGGGCGTGAAGCCGGAGGAAGTGATGGCCTTCGGAGACGGGCAGAACGACGTGCCGATGCTCCGATTCGCCGGATACGGCTATGCCATGGCGAACGGCTGCGCCGAGGCCCGCGCCTGCACCCCCAACATCGCCCCACCCAACACCGAGGACGGCGTGGCGCAGGTGATCGAACGCTATCTTGCGCGCGGAGAACTGGGACGACTTTGAGCGAGTGAGGAATCCGGCGTGAGGCGTGGCGGCACAAATTCCTTCGGGATTTGCTTCGTTCCCGGAGAACCGGATTGCCACGTCGTCGCCTCGCTCCTCCTCGCAATGACGTCGAACGGGGATGGTTTGAAGCGTTTCTACAGGAACGCAAGCTCCCAGCCTGTACCACGTCATTGCGAGGCCCGCAGGGCCGTGGCAATCCGGTCCCCCGAAATCATGGAAATCCGTCAGGATTTCAACCTGAACTCCACGCTCCTCACTCCTCACTCGTATAAATTCCGGAGGAATTTGAAATGATTTCCGAAGCCGATTTTGTCAAGACGCTGGGCCTGACCCGCGTGGTGAACACGGATTGCAAGCAGCTGAACATCGAGGTCAGCAACACCAACCGCCCGGGCATGCAGTTCGCCAACTACTGGGACTTCTTCCCCTACGAGCGCCCGCAGCTGCTGGGCAAGGTGGAGATGACGTTCCTCAGCCAGCTGGACGAGCTGACCCGCCGCGAGCGCCTGTCGAAGTATTTCAACTATCCGGTGCCCTGCATCATCATCTGCCGCGGCTATCCCTGCTTCGACGAGATGCTGGTGATGGCCATGGCCCGCAAGGTGCCCATCTACTCCACCCGGAAGGAAACCACCCAGTTTGAGCTGGAGCTGATCGCCTTCCTGCGCGACCGGCTGGCCCCGCGGGAGACGCGCCACGGCGTGCTGGTGAACGTGTTCGGCGCGGGGCTGCTGATCACCGGCAACAGCGGCGTGGGCAAGAGCGAGGCGGCGCTGGAGCTGGTGAAGCGCGGCCACCAGCTGGTGGCCGACGACGTGGTGGACATCCGCCGCGTGGAGGACAACCGGCTGATCGGCGAATCGCCGGAGCTGGTGCGCCACTTCATGGAGATCCGCGGCGTGGGCATCATCGACGTGTCGACGATGTACGGCGCGGGCGCCATCATGCGCTCCAAGCACATCGACATGGTGATCCACCTGGAGCTGTGGCAGGCCGACAAGGAGTATGACCGCCTGGGCCTGACGGACAACTACATCGACATCCTGGGCGTGAAGGTGCCCCACCTGCTGCTGCCCATCCACCCCGGCCGCAACCTGGCCGTGGTGCTGGAGGTGGCCGCCCGCAACCTGCGCCTCAAGCAGATGGGCTACAACGCCGCCAACGAGCTGACCCGGCGGCACATGGAAAGGTTCCAGCATTCGATCGGGGAAGAATAGGGATTAGGAGAAGCGGTTGGCGCAAGTCGCATCCCGAGTCGTCCCGCAGGGGCCCGAATCACCGACCCTGACCACAGAACATACAACACGGAGGTAATCAACATGCTTTACATCGGCATTGACCTGGGCGGCACCGGCATCAAGGCGGGCGTCGTGGATGAAAAGGGCAAGATCCTGGCCAAGGACAGCTGCCCCACGCTGCCGGAACGCGGCTATGAGGCCGTGATCCACGACATGGCCGCGCTGGCCATCGACGTGGCGAAGCAGAGCGGCCACGCGATGGACGAGATCAAGGCCATCGGCATCGGCCTGCCGGGCGTGATGGACCCCCGCAGCGGGCGCGTGCCCTTCTGCACCAACCTGTTCTGGCACGACGTGCCAATCATCGAGGAGATGGCGAAGTACACCCACGTGCCCGTGTTCGTGGACAACGACGCCACCGTGGCCGGCCTGGCCGAATCGGTGGCGGGCATCTCCGCGGGCTGTGAAAACAGCGTGTTCGTCACGCTGGGCACCGGCGTGGGCGGCGGCGTGGTCATCGGCGGCAAGGTGTTCTCCGGCAGCCACGGCGTGGCCAGCGAGATCGGGCACATGGTCACCGTCGTGGGCGGCGAGCCCTGCACCTGCGGCAACCGCGGCTGCTGGGAGCGCTACGCCAGCGCCACCGCGCTGATCCGCGAGGGCCGAAGGCTCTGCGAGGCGAAGCCCGACACCGCCCTGATGAAGGCCGTGAACGGCGACCCCACCGCGATCAACGCCAAGACCGTGATCGACCAGGCCAAGGCCGGCGACCCGGACTGCATGAAGCTGTTTGACGACTACGTCTTCCACCTGTGCATGGGCATCGTCAACCTGATCAACCTCTATGACCCCGAGGTGATCGTGCTGGGCGGCGGCGTCTCCCACGCGGGGGCGTTCCTGCTGGACGCCGTGCGCGCGAAGCTGCCGGAGCTGGTGTTCTACAAGACCATGCCCTATGCCCGCATCGAGCTGGCGAAGCTGACGAACGACGCGGGGATCATTGGCGCGGCCATGCTGGGCCGGTAATGCTTTGAACGGGGGAGCAAGCTCCCCCGCCAATACCACCCCCTCCAGATTCGCCTGAAATCACAAATGATTTCCGGGCGGCGAATCTGCAAGGTATGAATTCAGCAGAGCTGAATTACATTCCGTCCCGGCGCGCATGTCGCCGGGAACGGATTGAAGATCGGGGCTTCCAGCCCCCGATACCCCCGGTAAGTCAGTTGATTAGGAGGATACCATGCGCGCCTGCGAACGCTTTCTGAATTACATCCAATACGACACCGCCTCGGACGAGAACAGCCCCACCTGCCCCAGCACCGCCAAGCAGCTGGTGCTGGCGAAGGCGCTGGTGGAGGAGATGCTCGCCCTGGGCATCCGCGACGCCCGGGTGGACGGGGACGGCTATGTCTACGGCAGCATCCCCGCCACGGACGAGCGCCTGCCCGCCATCGGCCTGATCGCCCACATGGACGTGGTGGACTGCGTGCCCAGCGCGCCGATGAAGGCCCGCATCGTCGAGGACTATGACGGCGGCCCCGTGACGCTGGAAAACGGCCTCGTGCTGGACCCCGCGGTGTTCCCCGCGGTGGCCGGCGCCAGGGGCAAGCGCCTGATCGTCACCGACGGCAATACGTCCCTCGGCGCGGACGACAAGGCCGGCGTGGCCGAGATCATGACCGCCTGCGAGATCCTGCTCGCCCATCCCGAATTGAAGCACGGCAAGATCTGCGTCGGCTTTACCCCGGACGAGGAGATCGGCCGCGGCGCCGACCGCTTCGACGTCCAGGGCTTCGGGGCCGACTTCGCCTATACCGTGGACGGCGGCGTGGTGGGCGGCATCAACTATGAAAACTTCAACGCCGCCAGCGGCCGGGTGACGGTCCGCGGCCGCAGCGTGCACCCCGGCACCGCCAAGAACATCATGGTCAACGCCGCGCTGGTGGCCATGGAGTTCGCCTCGATGCTGCCGCCCCACGAGCGCCCGGAGCACACCGAGGGCCGCGAGGGCTTCTTCCACCTGAGCGACATGCAGGGCGCGGAGGACCTGGCCACGCTGAATTACATCATCCGCGACCACGACCGCGAACGCTTCGAGGCCCGGAAGGCCCGGTTCGCGCGCATCGCCGACTACCTGAACGGCAAGTACGGCCCGGGCACGGTGGAGGTGGCCGTTCGCGACAGCTACTTCAACATGCGCGAGCTGATCGAAAAGCGCATGGAGATCGTGGAGCGCGCCGAGGCGGCCTATCGCGCCGTGGGCGTGGAGCCCTGGGCCGAGCCCATCCGCGGCGGCACCGACGGGGCCATGCTCTCCTTCAAGGGCCTGCTCTGCCCCAACATCGCCACCGGCGGCATGAACTGCCACGGCCGCTTCGAGTGCGTCGCCGTGGAGGACATGGACACGATGACGGAAATGATCGTGAAGCTGGTCACGGAACCGTGAGGCGTGTGGAGTGTGGAGTTGCGGTGCAAATCCCTTCGGGATTTGTTTTGATCCATGGAGAGCCGGATTGCCACGTCGCTTCGCTCCTCGCAATGACGTTCGAATGGGATCAATGATTCATTCCTGTAGGAATGATCCCGCTCGCATTCCCGCCACGTCATTGCGAGGCCGCAGGCCGTGGCAATCCGGTCTCCCTTAATAAAGAAATCCGTCAGGATTTCATCCTGAACTCCTCACTCCACACTCCTCACCCCTCACCCCTCGCTTCCACACTCCTCATTATTTGAAAGGACTTCCATGAAAGAATCCAAGCGCTTGAACCGCGTCACCTCCCTGATCCTGACCATCGCCTTCCTGGGCTTCGTCTTCGCCGCGTTCGGCGTGATGGTGGTCAACCACCACCAGGAGCTGGTGCACTCCGTGCTGATGACGCCAGAGCTGAAGGCCACCCTGCCGGAGCACGCGAACCGGCTGGACCGCCTGGCCGCGCGCATCGGCGGCTTCACGGCGGGCGCCTCGGAGGTCATGTGGCTGAAGGACGAGATGGGCCACGCCAACTCCGCCTTCCAGTACCTGCTGGGCAAGAAGGTGATCAACACCGGCAGCCAGAACATGATCCGGCTCACCGACGGCCACCTGTACGACCTGTGCGACTACAAGCCGCTGACGGCCAACGCCGAAGACATCGTCGCCCTGCGCGAGGGAACCTTCGCGGGCTATCCCTTCCTGTTCGTCTACGAGCACCCCACCCTCTACGACCCGGCCATGATGCCCGCGGGCTACGAGGCGCTGGACCACTCCGCCGAGATGGCGGACGAGGTGCTGGACGTGCTGAAAAGCGGGGGCATCGAGGTGCTGGACAGCCGCGACGTGCTGCCCGCCAGCGGACACAGCCTGGACGATCTGCTGATGGTGACGGACCAGCACTGGTCCACCCTGGCGGCCATCACGATGGCAAAGGGCATCGCCGCCCGCCTGAACGAAATGATCGGCGCGGGCCTGGACGAGAGCCTGATGGACCTGGACAGGTTCGACACCCTGACCCACGAAAAGCTGTTCCTGGGCAAGTATGGCCAGCGCTTGGGCACCGGCCTGGTGGACCCGGACGACATCGTGGAATACTGGCCCGTCTATCCCACCTGGATCGAGCGCGAGACTAAGCGTGTGGTGTCCGTCGACCACGCCTCCGGCAGCTTCCGCGAGGCCGTGACCCGCTTTGACCGCCTGGAGCCGGACCCCGGCCGGACCTGGAACAAGCTGGCCTACACCTACTACGGCCAGGTGGAGGCCTACGACCTGCTGACGAACCCGAACGCGCCGGATTTCACCGTCCTGCTGCTGAAGGATTCCTACAGCGCGCCCATCGGCACGTTCATGTCGCTGATGGCGCGGCACGTGCTGTGCGTGGACCTGAGAAGGGACGTGCAGAGCCTGGACTGGTGGCTTGAGCAGTACCACCCCGACGCCGTCGTCATGGCCTACAGCCTGCAGATGCTGCGCGACGACGAGTATGAGTTTGGATGACCGGTCAACCGCCTTCCCCGGACGGGAACGCCGTCCATTCAGGCATTTATCGCTTTTCGTCCTGTCGCTCCAGGCGTCCGGCACAGATTCTTCGCTTCGCTCAGAATGACAGCGAATCGCCGGTTTGTCATCCTGAGCGAAGCGAAGGATCTTTACGAAGCGCAAAGCCCACACAACAATAGAAAATACATAACATGGAGGCTGTACCGACATGACTGTCACTGAAGCGCTTTCCGCACTTACCGCCCTGGAATCCACCCTGCAGGCCTACGGCCACGCGCTGGGCTGCCTGAACTATGACGGCGAGACCGTCGCGCCGCGCAACTCCGCCCCCGCCCGGGGCGAGACGATGGCCTTTTTGAGCGGCATCATCCACGAAAAGGTGACCGCGCCGGAGACCGGCGAGCTGCTGGACACGATCCTGGCCCACGGGGACGGTCTTTCGCTGAAGGATCGCCGCCGCGCCCAGGTGCTGAAGGAACAGCGGGACGATCTGACGCTGGTGCCCGCCAGGGAATACATGGCCTACCAGCAGCTGATGGCCGAGGCCATGCAGGTCTGGCACGACGCGAAGCTGGCCAGCGACTACGCCGCCTACGCGCCCTACCTGGACAAAATCATCGCCTACAACCGCCGCTTCGCCGCGCGCAAGGACGCCAATAAGCCCGCCTACGACGTGCTGCTGGACGGCTATGAAAAGGGCCTGTCCCACGAGGCGCTGGACCCGTTCTTCGCCCTGCTGCGGGACGAGCTGACGCCCGTCATCCTGGAGGTGGCGAAGCGCCCGCGCCCGGACACGGCGTTCTTGCAGCAATCCTACCCCATCCACCTGCAGAGGCGCTTCACCGACCGGGTGATGCAGATCATGGGCATCAGCCGGGACGACTGCGCCGTGGGCGAGACGGAGCATCCCTTCACCGAGGGCTTCAACAAGCACGACGTGCGCATCACCACCCACTACCACGAGGACAGCGTGCTCTCCAACCTGTTCAGCGTGGTGCACGAGGGCGGCCACGCGCTGTATGAGCTGGGCGTGGGCGACGAGCTGCAGGGCACCGCGCTCGCCGGCGGCAGCAGCATGTCCATCCACGAGAGCCAGAGCCGCTTCTATGAAAACCTCATCGGCCGCAGCCGCCCGTTCTGCGAGGTGCTGCTGCCGGAGCTGAAGGCCCTGTTCCCGGAGCAGATGGCCGGCGTGGACGTGGAAAAGCTGTATCGCGCGGCGAACTTGTCCGAGCCCTCGCTGATCCGCACCGAGGCCGACGAGCTGACCTACTCCATCCACGTGATGATCCGCTATGAGCTGGAGAAGGCCATGATCTCCGGCGACCTGGAGACGGCGGACATCCCCGGCGAGTGGAACCGCATGTACCGGGAATACCTGGGCGTCGCCGTGCCGGACGACCGGCGCGGGGTCCTGCAGGACAGCCACTGGTCCTTCGGGGCCATCGGCTATTTCCCCAGCTACGCCCTGGGCAGCGCCTACGGCGTGCAGATGCTGGCCAACATGGAAAAGGACATCGACGTCTGGGGCGCGGTGCGCGGCGGCGACCTGACGCCCATCACCGCCTGGCTGGGCGAAAAGATCCACCGCCACGGCCAGCTGCTGACCCCGGGCGAGCTGGTCGAGAGCGGCTGCGGCGGGCCGTTCGACCCCCATTGCTACGTGAACTACCTGAAGGAGAAATACGGAAAGCTGTACAACCTCTGACGGGAGCGATGTGTCAGGGGGGCCGGTCCCTCCTGGCACACAAAGGAGTTTTATGAACATCAACGAAGCCATCAAAAACGCCCCCGAGGGGGCGATCATCGCCGACGTGCGCACGCCGGACGAGTATGCGCTGGGCCACGTGCCCGGCAGCGTGAACTGGCCGCTGGAGCGGCTGACCGTCCAGGATATCCCCGACGGCGCTCCCATCCTCACCTACTGCCACAGCGGCAGCCGCAGCGCCCGCGCCGCCGCCTGGATGCGGGGCCAGGGCTACGAGGCCGAAAACGTCGGCGGGATCGTGGACTGGACCGGGGAATTGGAGCGATAGGCTTCTTCTCGGAGACCCGGGAAACCAGCGGAATCCCGTTTGGCTGATCCCGCAAAAAGATCCTTCGCTTCGCTCAGGATGACATCATGGCGTCGTTTGTCATCCTGAGCGAAGCGAAGGATCTTTACGTTAGCCTATGGGCACGCTGCGCTTTTTACCGCGCGGCGGTGGGCTTGGCGGCCTTCGGCTTCTTCGGCCCGTAGAACCTTTTGACGATCGGGAACTTCTTTTCCAGCTTCGGCACCAGCCACAGCGACAGGCACGCGCTGCCGATGCCGATCACCACGCCGGCGAGCACGTCCGTGGGATAGTGGATGCCCACGTACAGGCGCGACAGCGAGATCAGGATCGCCAGCACCAGCGCCGCAATGCCCCACTTCTTCGGGGCCTTTCGGAACAGCACCCAGGCGCAGGCCAGCGAGTTGGTGGTGTGGCCGGAGGGGAACGAGTAGTCGTGCTCCGCGCCGACGATCAGCACCAGGCGCTCAAACAGCGGGTGGTCGATGTCGTAGGGGCGCACGCGGGCCACCCAGTTCTTGATGACCAGGTTCGTCACGACCAGGCCGACGACCATCGCGCAGGCGCAGAACACGCCCAGGCGGCGGCTCTTGCGGTTCGGATAGATCAGCAGCGCCAGCGTGAGCAGGATCCAGAAGGCGCCCTTGTCGCCCAGATGGGTAATGACCTGCATGATGGGCGTCAGGATGCCGCCGCGCAGGTTGTCCTGTATCCACAGCAGGATCGAACTGTCAAATCTCAATATTGCTTCCATTTTTCACCCTTCTTCTTCGCATATTGGCTCATACCCATATTAGCACAAATCGCCACAGGTTACAATTTAAATATTCATTACCGGCGCGATTGAATCCCGGGCCGATTTTTGCTATACTGTATGCAATGACGACACAGGAGGATGACCCCAATGCAGCGCCTGAACCGCGGCATGCTGAGCCGCTATGAAATTCCGGAGCGCTTTCCCCCCGCCGTCACCGCCGTGCAGCTCGGCCTGAGCGAGGCGCTGCTGGGCGTGGTCGACCGGCTGCTGGGCCCGCTGGGCGTGGGCATCGCCGCCGTGCCGCTCGGCGCGGCGGACCGCGGGCAGGACCCGGCCGCGCTGCTTCGCGAGCAGGACGGCATGTACACCACCTTCGTGCGGGGCTACCTGGGCGAGCAGCTGGTGAACCGCGAGGAGGTGACCCAGGCGATCCTGCGCGTGGCCGAAGCGGACGGGGTGGAAGCCCTCGCGGCGGAGCCGGGGCTCTCGCTGTGCCTGATCGACGCGGACGGCGACGACCTTGCGGACGCGCTGCCCCTGGCGGCGCGGCTGATCGGGGCGCGGCGGCGGGCGGGCCTGCCCGCTCTGGCGTTCCTCTGCTTCAGCGAGGGCGACGGGGCCGACGCCGTCCGGCAGGGCCTGCTCGACCTGGCGCCGGAGCTGGCCGGGTGGCTGGAGGAGGGCTGCCGTTTCCATCGCGCGCTGGCGGACGGCATCGCCCTGCGGGCCGAGGCGAAGGAGGCCGCGACCCTCTGCGAGCGGATGAACTACGCCGACGGCATGATCCACCTGGCGGAGCCGGGCGCGACGCTGACCGTCGAGGCCCCGGCGGGAACGCTGCCCGCCGGCGAGGGCGTCGCCCTCGTGGACGACCTCGGCCCGGTCCTCGAAGCGAAGCGCCGCCTGTTCGACGCTGGCCTTTTCCTGATGGCGGCCCCCGGCTGGCTGCTGGGGCTGAACACGCTCTCGGACTGCATGCGCAGCGAGGCGCTGCGCTCCTTCGTGGGCAGGGCCTACGTGGAGGAGCTGATCGCCCCGGACGACCTCTCCCGCGCCCAGGACGCCCCGCGGGTGATCCGCGCCTTCGAGCGCTTTGAAAACCCGCTGAACGACAACGCCATCCTCCGCGCGGCCCATCACCCGCTGCGCCGGTTCAATCGGTCGGCGCTGCCGCTGATTGCCGCCTGGGCGGAGGAGCGCTTCGAGCCGCCGCGGCGGCTGACGTTCGCGCTGGCGGCGACGATCATGCTGCTGGCCGGGGCGCGGCCCAACGCCGAGGGGCGCTGGGAGGTGCTGCGGGGCAGCGAGGCGCATACGATCGTGGAATCGCCGCAGGCGCTGAGCCGGTTCGCCACCCTCTCCCACGACATGCCGCCGGAGGCGCTGGCCTACGCCGCCCTGGCCGACCGCGAGCTCTGGGGCCGCGACCTGCGCGAAATCGACGGGCTGGAGGCGCGCGTGGCGCTGGACATCGCGAACATGCAACGGAATCCGAAGTACCTACCGGAGGAGGATTGAGCCCCATGAAAGTCGTATTGCAGAACCTGACGAAGAAGTTCCCCAGCCGCAACAAGAAGTCGGGCGACGAGGTGATCGCCGTCAACAACTTCAACTTCGAGATTCCGGACGGCAAGCTGATCGGCCTGCTGGGCCCCTCCGGCTGCGGCAAGAGCACGGCGCTGAACCTGATCAGCGGCCTGATCCAGCCCACCAGCGGCAGGATCCTGTTCGGCGACGACGACGTGACGAACCTGCCGCCGGAAAACCGCGGCGTGGGCCTGGTGTTCCAGAGCTACGCCCTCTACCCCCACCTGACCGTGAAGCAGAACATCATGTTCCCGCTGCAAAACCTGAAGGGCAGCGCGAGGCCTTCCCCGGAGGAGATGGAGCGGCGCGTGCTGGAGGCGGCGAAGCTGGTGCAGATCGAAAACCTGATGGAGCGCAAGCCCGGCGAGATGTCCGGCGGCCAGCAGCAGCGCGTGGCCATCGCCCGCGCCGTGGTGAAGATGCCCCGGGTGCTGCTGCTGGACGAGCCCCTCTCCAACCTGGACGCCCGCCTGCGCCTGCAGACCCGCGAGGAGATCCGCCGCATCCAGCGCGACACCGGCATCACCACCGTGTTCGTCACCCACGACCAGGAGGAGGCCATGTCCATCTCCGACATGATCGTGGTGATGAAGGACGGCGTGGTGCAGCAGATCGGCAAGCCCCAGGACGTGTACGACAGCCCGGTGAACCTGTTCGTGTCGAAGTTCCTCGGCACGCCGCCGATCAACGTGTTCGACGGCGCGGTGAAGGGCGGCCGGCTGTTCATCGGCGGCGAGGCCGTGCTGGACGCCCCCGGCGTGAAGGACGGCCCCGTCTGGGCGGGCATCCGGCCGGAGGGCTTCATCCTGGACGAGAACGGCCCCTTCACCTGCGCCCTCACGGGCGTGGAGGTCATGGGCCGGGACATCAGCGTGGTCTGCGGCCATGAAAAGAACGCCGGCGCCGGGGCCATCCGCGCCATCATCTCCGCCGAGCATCGCCCGGCCGAGGGCGCGAAGACCGTGCGCTTTTCGCTCAAGCCCTACAAGGTGTTCCTGTTCGACCACGAAACAGAAGCGCGCATCGAGGTGGTTGGCAAATGAACAAGGAAAACAACCTGAAGGGCTGGCTCTACCTGCTGCCCGCGATCCTGTTCCTGGGGTTCTTCATGGTCTATCCGCTGGTGGATGTGTTCATCTACTCCTTTGAGGAGGGCTACAACTCCGCCAGCCAGACATTCTTCGGCGTGGGCCTGTACAACTACTCCTACGTGCTGCACGACCCCTACTTCCTCCAGGCGCTGAAGAACACCTTCATCCTGGTGATCATCACCGTGCCGCTGAGCACAATCATCGCGCTTTTGATCTCCGTGGGGCTGAACAGCATCACGGCGGTGAAGAAGCTCTATCAGACGGTCTACTTCCTGCCCTACGTCACCAACACGCTGGCGGTGGGCCTGGTGTTCATGATCCTGTTCAAGAAGACCGCCTACACCGACGGCCTGGCGAACCTGGTGCTGGCCTGGTTCGGCCGCGGGCCCATCGACTTCATCGACGGCCCCTACTGGGCGAAGATGTTCGTGCTGTGCTTCTACACCATCTGGGTGGTCATGCCCTTCAAGGTGCTGATCCTCACCAGCGCCCTGGCCAGCGTGAACCAGGACTACTACAACGCCGCCAAGGTGGACGGCACGAGCTCCTTCCGCATCTTCCGGAAGATCACGCTGCCGATGATCAGCCCGATGATCTTCTACCTGGTCATCACCGGCTTCATCGGGGCCTTCAAGGCCTACAGCGACGCCGTGGCCCTGTTCGGCACGAACCTGAACGCCGCGGAGATGAACACCATCGTGGGCTATGTCTACGACATGCTCTACGGCGATTCCGGCGGCTATCCGTCCTACGCCTCGGCGGCGGCCATCCTGCTGTTCGCCGTGGTGTTCACGATCACGCTGATCAACCTGTCGATCAGCAAGAAGAACGTGCATTACTGAGGAGGTGCGGAGCATGGCAAACCACTTTGACAAGATCGAGCGCGCCTCCCGCACCCGCCGGAAGGTCGTGCGCACCGTCACTTATGTGCTGCTCACGTTCTGGGCGCTGATGGTGCTGTTCCCCTACTACTGGATGCTGCTGACGAGCGTGAAGAGCTACAGCGCCTACAACGCCGAGTACGTGCCCACCTTCTTCACCGCCGCGCCGACGCTGGAAAACTATGTCAGCGCCTTCTCCGGGGTGCCCCTGGCGCGCTACTTCCTGAATTCGCTGATCTTCACCGTGGTGACCACGGCGCTGATGATGGCGGTGATCGTCCCGGCGGCCTTCGCCTTCGCGCGGCTGGAGTTCAAGGGCAAGAACCTGGTGTTCTCGCTGTTCCTGGCGCTGATGATGATCCCGAACGAGCTGGTGATCATCACCAACTTCCAGACCATCACCAACTGGGGCCTGCGCAACAGCTTCGCCGGATTGATCCTGCCCTCGGTGACCAGCGTGTTCTACATCTACCTGCTGCGCGAGAACTTTGCCCAGATCCCCGACGAGCTGTACAGCGCCGCCAAGGTGGACGGCACCACTGACTTCAAGTACCTCACCCGCGTGATGATGCCCATCTGCAAGCCGACGATCATCACCATCGTGATCCTGAAGGTCATCGAATGCTGGAACAGCTACGTGTGGCCCCGCCTGATCACCGACGATCCCGCCTTCTTCCTGGTCTCCAACGGCATCCAGGAGATTCGCGAAAACGGCTTCGGGCGCGAGAACATCCCCGCCATGATGGCTGCCGTGGTGGTCATCTCCGTGCCGCTGATCATCCTGTTCCTCGTCTTCCGCAACAAGGTCATGGCCGGCGTTTCGAGGGGAGGGATCAAGGGATGAGCATGAAGCATCGCCCGTTCGTTTCCCGCAGGGGCGCCGCTGCGGCGCCCGCCAAAAGGCTTCCCCAGGGGGGAAGGCCTGTCAAGCGCCTCTCCCTCCTCCTGGCGCTGCTCCTCGTCGCCCTCTCCCTCGCCGCCTGCCACGGCAGCCAGGGCCGCGCGGGCTTCGAGGTGCCGGCGGAGTTCGACGCCTCCCGGAGCTATGAGATCACCTTCTGGGCCAAGAACGACACCAACCGCACCCAGACCGAAATCTACAAGAAGGCCATCGCCGATTTCGAAGCCCTCTACCCGAACATCACGGTGAGCATGAAGCTGTACACCGACTACGGCCGCATCTACAACGACGTGATCACCAACATCTCCACCAACACCACGCCCAACGTGTGCATCACCTACCCGGACCACATCGCCACCTACCTGACCGGCGACAACGTGGTGGTGCCGCTGGACGCGCTGTTTGACGACCCCCGGTACGGCCTGGGCGGCAGCGAGGTGCGCTTCGACGGCCCGACCCGGGACGAGCTGATCCCCCAGTTCCTGGCGGAATGCGCCTTCTCCGGGGCCACCTACGCCGTGCCCTACATGCGCTCCACCGAGGCCATGTACGTGAACAGGACCTATGTGGAGGCCCTGGGCTACGAGCTTCCGGACGTCGTGACCTGGGATTTCGTGTGGGAGGTGGCCGAGGCCGCGACGAAGAAGGACGCAAACGGCGTGTTCGAGGTGAACGGCCAGAAGGTGATGATCCCCTTCATCTACAAGAGCACCGACAACATGATGATCCAGATGCTCCGGCAGCTGGACGCGCCCTACTCCACCGAGGCGGGCGAGATCCTGATCCTGAACGACACCACGAAGGCGCTGCTTGAGCAGATCGCGCAGCACGCCGCGACCGGCGCGTTCTCCACGTTCAAGATCTCCAGCTACCCGGCCAACTTCCTGAACGCCGGCCAGTGCATCTTCGCGGTGGACTCCACCGCCGGGGCCACCTGGATGGGCTCGGAGGCGCCGCTGGTGGACATCAGCCCGGAAAACATCGTGCAGTTTGAAACCGCCGTGCGCATGGTTCCCCAGTTCGACCCGGAGCACCCTCAGATGATCTCCCAGGGGCCCAGCGTGTGCGTGTTCAACAAGGCCGATCCCCAGGAGGTGCTGGCCAGCTGGCTGTTCACCCAGTATCTGCTGACCAACGACGTGCAGATCGCCTACGCCGAGACCGAGGGCTACGTGCCCGTCACCGCCAAGGCCCAGAACGACGCCGACTACCAGGCCTACCTGAACAGCGACGCGGGCGACGCGCTGCACTATCCGGTGAAGCTGCAGGCCGCGAAGCTGCTGCTGGACAACACGGAAAACACCTTCACCACGCCGGTGTTCAACGGCTCGGCGAGCCTGCGCGACGCGGCCGGCGCGCTGATCGAGAGCGTGACGAAGTCCGTGCGCCGCAAGCAGACCGTGGATGACGCCTACATCGCCAAGCTCTACGACGACACCGCCTCCCTCTACCGCCTGAACCAGTCCTCCGGGCGCAGCGGCATGACCTCCGGCGGCGACCTCGGTCCCCTGCCCGCCGGGTCAAAGGCGTTGCTCATCACGCTGGTCTGCGTGTGGGTGCTGCTCGGCGCGTTCGCCATCGCCGGAAAGGTGAAGAAGAAATAATACTGATTTCAAATAATACTAAATTCCTTCTAAAACATGTACAAATGCGGAGTGGATTTTGCGGAGGGAGGCGATGCAGCGCATCGTTGACTGAAGCGAAGCACAGCCAGGGCGGAAAAGACGCACGCAGATGTGCATGGATTAGATGGAATTTAGTATAAGAAGCGGAAAAGATCCTTCGCTCCGCTCAGGATGACAAGCACAGCGGTGTCATCCTGGGCGAAGCGAAGGATCTTCTGCATTTCTGTCGCGCACATACCCCAGCAGGGGCGGCGCAACGCCGCCCCTGCCATGGTCTGGCATCATCAACCGCCCTACATGATGCTGCTCTCCTCGCCGTCGGCAGGCGCGTTCAGCGGCGCGGGGCGCTCGAAGGTGGATTCGATGGTCACGAAGCGGTCCGTCTTCCCGCTTTCGATGATCCCGTCGATCACCTCCAGCACGTGGCAGGCCATGTCGGCGCTCGCGCGGGCCGGGCGGTTGGCGCGGATGGACCAGGCCAGCTCCGCCGGGCCGAGGCCGCGGGCATTGTCGGTAAAGCCGAAGGCGTTCTCCAGCGTCCGCGCGGCCTCCGGCGGCTGGTCGAAGGCCCAGTTCGGCTGCAGGCGCACCTCGCCGCCGAAGCCGTTCGGGTCCGGCAGGTAGAGGATGCCCTTGGTGCCGAAGATGGCGAAGAAGTGCTGGTCCTCGATCACACTGTCGGCGTTCAGGTGGACCGTGCCGCTGACGCCGCTGCGCAGGGTCAGCACGGCGCTGATCTCACTTTCGTTGGGCGTATCCATGCTCTGGCCGAACGTGGCCGACTTCGGGTTGACGTCCAGGTGGGTGGGATAGGGCGCGCGCACCGCCGCTGCCACCTTTTCCACCGGCCCCAGCAGCGCGCACAGCGCCGTGAAGTAATAGGGCGCGTAGTCATAGGCCACGCCGCCGAAGGGCTGGTTCAGGAAGCGGAAGAAGGGCGTGAGGAAGCAGTTGTCGCGGTTGGCGGCGAAGGCGAAGGACGTGACCTCGCCGATCAGCCCGCCGTCGATGGCCTGCCGGGCGGTCTGCAGCGCCGCGCCCAGGAACGTGTCCGGCGCGGAGCCCAGCCACAGGCCCTTTTCCGCCGCCAGATCGGCCAGCGCCCGGGCGCTTTCGTGGCTGGTGGTCATCACCTTCTCGGTGTACACGTGCTTGCCCGCCAGCAGCGCCTGGCGGATGATGCCCTCGTGGGCCGGGGCGGGCGTCAGGTTCACGATCAGGTCCACCGTCTCGTCCGCCAGCAGCGCCTCCACCGATTCATAGGCCGGGATGCCGAACTCCTCCGCGCGCCGCTTTGCGTTGTCGTAGTGCGCCGAGGCCAGCCCCGCCACCTCCAGGATGTCGAAGCGCTCGGTCATGTTCTTCAGGTAGATGCTGCTGATCATGCCGGAGCCGACCACGCCGACGCGAATGGGTTTTTCTGCCATGGTTGCCACTCCTTTTCTGCTATACTGGCTGACATTATGATAGCATAATTCCCACCGCGGCGCAAGGACACACAACGTACAGATCCTTCGCTGCGTTCAGGATGACAGCAACCCGGAATCCTGTCGTCCTGAGCGCAGCGAAGGATCCGTACCTGTCGTCAACCAGCCACATTTCGCCTGTTCCTCAACTCTCCGCGAAGAATTAAAAAAGGTTCTTCACGGAATGTTGGGGAATCTCCCAATCACTCCCTCAGTCGCCTTCGGCGCCAGCTTCCTGACTCCCTCAGTCTGGCCTTCGGCCAGCCAGCTCCCTCAAAGAGGGAGCCAAGACGGGAGCCTTTTGGCGGCGAGGGCAAGTCCATTGGCCTCCCTCCCCGAGGAAGTCGGCATCCCCCACTTTTCCGCGAAGAACCACAAAAAAGCTCCCCCTGTGCAAGGGGAGCTTTCTGCGAAGCAGACCGGGGGCTGTCTTTGCGGCCGTCACGCCGTCGCCTTCTTCTGGAAGCGCGCGCGGTGCTGCTGGTCGCTGGGCTTGGTCTGCACCTCGCCGGCGGCCATCAGGGCCTGCTTGGTGAGCATCGGGCCCACCAGCTCGTACACCAGCACGCTGAAGAGGATGATGTTGCGGATCATGCCGCCCTGCTCCGCGCCGAGAGCCTGGGCCGTGACCACCATGCCCAGCGCGACGCCCGCCTGCGGGAACAGCGTGACGCCCAGATACTTCTTCACCTTCTCGTCGCAGCCCATCAGCATACTGCTGCCCAGCGCGCCCAGATACTTGCCCGCGCAGCGCACCAGGATGTACACCAGGCCGATCACCAGGATCGAGGGATAGCGGAACACGCTCAGATCCAGCTGCGCGCCGGAGAGCACAAAGAACACGGCGTAGAGCGGCGCGGTCCACTGCTCGGAGCGGTTCATGATGTCCACGGAATACTCGCTGAGATTGCAGAACATCGTGCCCAGCATCATGCACACCAGCAGCGAGGAAAACGCCAGGTGCACCCCGCCGCCCAGGTCGAACTCCAGCGACGACAGCGCGATGGTCATCACCACGAAGGCGATGGTCAGCGACAGGCGGTTCTTGTTGGAGAAGAACAGCTTCTCCAGCAGCGTCAGCAGGCTGCCCATGGCCGCGCCCAGCAGCAGCGAGCACACGATCTCCAGCATCGGGTTCACGATCACGGAAACCACGTTCAGCGTGCCGCCCTCCATGGCCTGGGCGATGCCGAAGGAAACCGCGAACACCACCAGGCCCACGGCGTCATCCAGGGCGACGATGGGCAGCAGCAGGTCCGTCAGCGGGCCCTTGGCCTTGTACTGGCGCACGACCATCAGCGTGGCCGCCGGGGCCGTGGCCGAGGCGATGGCGCCCAGCGTGATCGCCACTGGCAGCGGCAGCACCTCCGGCCCCAGGATGAAGTGCAGCGCGATCAGCGCCGCGTCCACCAGCAGCGTGGCCGTCACCGCCTGCACGATGCCGATCACCGTGGCGGTCTTGCCGGTCTTCTTCAGCTGGCCCAGGCGGAATTCATTGCCGATATCGAAGGCGATGAAGCCCAGCGCCACCGTGGAAAAGGCGCTCACCTTCCCCAGCGCCTCCATCGAATCGAAGCCCAGGCCGGGAATGCCCGCCGCGCCGAGCACATACGGCCCGACCAGCACGCCGGCGATCAGAAACGCCGTGACGTCCGGGAACTTCAGGTTCAGCTTCTTGAACACGCGGGTCATGATCAGGCCCGCAAACAGGGCAAAGGCGACGGGGAGCAGGGATTGCATTGCTTTCAGAACCTTTCCATACATTCAGCCCGAAAGGGCCAAATGCTATTATAGCACCACAATCCTTTCCTTCAAGCGCGTTATGTTATTTATTTTGTTGATATGAATTAAAAGAATGCTTCACGGGGGCTTTGGGGGAAAAGCGCAGCGGGGTCAAGCGGAAATATGAACAGATCCCCCGCCGCGCCCTGGAGGACATCGAAGCGAATCCGTGTCATCCTGTGCGCAGCGAGGGATCTGTCCATTTCGTCCGCGAACGGCATTTATGGCGATCCTTCGGTAAATCGCTTACTTCCCGAAGATGCCCTTGATCTTGCCCAGCAGGCCGGCGGCCTGGCCCAGGTCGATGTTGCTCAGGTCGATCTTGCCCTTCACGCCCTCGATGACCTGGTTGATCTGGTCGTCCGGCAGGTCGATGCCGAAGGTCTTCTCCAGCAGCTCCACCGGGTTGGACAGGAAGGACTTGATCAGGTCCGGGTTGCCCGTCAGCTTGGCGACCACGTCGCCGATGATCTTCTGAATATCCATGGCGTCGTCTCCTTTCATCGCGCGAGCCGCGCTTTTCACCACTATTATAGTACCAAAGCGGCAAAAACGCAAGCCTCAACCACCGCACGGATTTAATGTGGCGGCGGTATAATGAGGCCGAGGTGAGGCGACATGAATCCATTTGCGCGAACGGAACTGCTGCTGGGCGGCGAGGCCATGGCGAAGCTCGCCGCGGCGCGCGTGGCGCTCTTCGGCGTGGGCGGCGTGGGCGGCTACGTGGCCGAAGCCCTGGCCCGGAGCGGCGTGGGGGCGCTGGAGCTGTTCGACGACGACGACGTGAGCCTCACGAACCTGAACCGCCAGATCATCGCCACCCGCGACACGCTCGGCCTGGACAAGACCGAGGCCATGGCCGCGCGCATCCACAGCATCGCGCCGGATTGCGAGGTCGTCCCCCACAGGATGTTCTACCTGCCGGAAAACGCCGACGAGGTGGACCTGACGCGCTACAGCTATGTCGTCGACGCGGTGGACACCGTGGCCGCGAAGCTGGAGCTGGCCGTGCGCGCCACCGCGGCGGGCGTGCCGATCATCAGCGCCATGGGCGCCGGCAACAAGCTGGACCCGACCCGGCTGGCCGTCTCCGACATCTCCAAAACCTCCGTGTGTCCGCTGGCGCGGGTGATGCGGCGGGAGCTGAAGAAGCGGGGCGTCCGCAGGCTGAAGGTGGCCTGGTCCGACGAGCCGCCGACGGAGGCGAAGGGCGCGCTGAACGAGCCCGAGGGCGCGCACCCGCGCCGCAGCGTCCCCGGCAGCACGGCCTTTGTGCCCGCCGCCATGGGCCTGGCCATCGCCTCCGCGGTGGTGCGCGACCTGATCGGGGCATGAAGAAGGAGCCGTTCCGAAACCGCAAAGCGTGCGTTCCGGAACGGCCCCCTCTCTATGGATCACGACAGCCTGTCCGCCGCGTTCAATTTGTCGTGGGCTTCCGACCGATCGTCGATCTTCTCCTCGGCCCGGCTGTTGGCCAGCCGCTCGCGCACGCGCAGCTTGTAGACCTTGTCCCAGCGCCGCATGCAATAGCTCATGCTGGCATAGCCGACGATCACGAAGTCGCCGCGGTTGTAGATCCGGCAGCTGACCGCCGCGCCGGAGTTGCCCTCCACGGTGGTGACCTGTTCCTTCTCCGGGTCGTACGCCACCACGATGCCCACGTGGTTCGGGAAGTTCGGGTCCTTCGAGACGCGGTCGTGGTGGAAGAAGATGATGTCGCCGGGCTCGGGGATGTAGTCGTCCTCGTCGTCTATGTAGCGATGGCCCAGGCGGATCTTCCAGCGGTTGCAGTTCGAGCTGCGGGGCATCATCCACTCGGGGATGCCGGCCATCTCCAGGCAATAGCTGGCGAACATGGCGCACCATTCCTCATAGGGCATGCCGGCCCACTTGCCGTAGAAGCTCCAGCCCTGCACGGACTTGTCGTCGCGGACGATGAAGTTCGTCAGGCTCTCGTGATAGCCCAGCTGGGAGCTGGCCACCGCCGTCAGGCGTTCGGCGAACGTCATGTCGCGGGTCAGCTTCGGCAGGGGGGGCGCCGGGTCTGTGGCGTTGTCGGCGGCCATGAGGGTGCTCTGGGCCTCGACCGACGCGCCGGTGGCGTCCACCACGCGCACGCGCAGCAGATATTCGCCGAAGCTGCCGGGCGCGAACACCACCTGGGGCACCAGCCCCTTGCCGGTGTACACCTTGCGCCGGTCGCACTCGATGGTGCTGGTGACGTCGTAGGGCTCCGCGCCGCCGGTGACGGTGATGTCCCACACCAGGTCGCGCTCGCCCACCTTGCCGTACTTCGTGGCGGCCTTGGCGGTCGCGGCCAGCTTGCCCGAGCGGACGATCACCTGCAGGATCTGCGTGGAAGTGCCCATGTCAAAGCCGATGGCCGTCACCTCGACGTTGTAGACGCCGGACACGGCGGGGATCCAGTCGAAGCCGCCGTTGCCGGCCTGGCCCCTGCCGCCCTCCATGTTGTCGGTGCGCCTGGCGAGCCAGTTGACGGAATCGGCGTTCTCCGCGGCATAGCTGA
The DNA here is from genome assembly GCA_902799045.1 of uncultured Eubacteriales bacterium. Classification (GTDB taxonomy): domain Bacteria; phylum Bacillota; class Clostridia; order Christensenellales; family Aristaeellaceae; genus UBA2862. The sequence continues at coordinate 14,994 of CADBZH010000014.1, read as the reverse complement.
AGTGAATCAGGTCTCCGACGTTCACCTCCACGCGATCGGCCGCCAGGTTCTTCAGGGCCACCGGCGGCACCGGCGTGGGCGTGGGTTCCGGCGTCGGCTCCGCGGTCGGCTCCGGCGTGGGCTCGGCCGTCGGCTCCGCGGTCGGTTCAACCGTCGGCTCCGCGGTCGGCTCCGCAGTCGGCTCCGCCGTGGGCTCGGCCGTCGGCGCCTCGGCGGGCGTCTCCTCGGGGGCTTCCGTCGACTCGCCTTCGGGCTTTTCAACGGGCTCGGTCGGCCCGTCCTCTTGCTTCTCCGGCTCCGGCTGGGCTTCCGCCTCCGGCTGCTTTTCGGGCTCCGGCTGCTTTTCGGGCTCCGGCTGCTTCTCCGGCTCCGGCTCCGGCTGCGCTTCCGGTTCCGGCTGCTTCTCCGGCTCCGGCTGCGGCTGGGGCTCGGGCTGGGGCTGCGGCTGCGGTTCAGGCTGGGGCTGCGGCTGCGGCTCCTGCACCTGTTCCTGGGCCGGCTCCTCTTCGGCGAAGGCCGTTATGGGCGTGCCGACGCTCATGAGCAAGAGCGCCAGTGCGCACAATATCGCAAGGAATCGATTGCGCTTCATATATTTCCTCCTCACACCCGCGCACGTCGCCCGACAGGCGCGAATAATGGCTGTACATATCTTTTGCAATATTACTTGAATATTCTAACACAGCCCCGGGGGACTGTCCATGGATTCGGGCAATTTGTTTCAATTTTATTACAATCTTCGAAGTTTCGGCCCGGCTTTGTCACGTTTTCGTCGTATTTCAGCGCTCCATTTCCCCTTTTTTCCGCCCGGACCGGCGCGCCGAAGCATTGCATTCGCCCGGTTAGCGTGTTATAATAGCGAAGGATCCCAACCTATAGAAAGAAGGAAAAAACAATGCTTCGCAAAATCACTTCCCTGATCGTCATCCTGGCTCTGGCGCTGCTGCCCGCCGTCGCCCTGGCGGACGCCGCCCCCGTGGCGGACGCCGCCCCCGTGACGGACGCCGCCCCCGTGCGCGTCGGCGCGCTGAAGGGCCCCACCGGCATGGGCATGGTGCAAATGATGCAGGACAAGGCCGACGCCTATGAATTCACGCTGGCCGGCGCGCCGGACGAGATCGTGCCGCTGCTGGTGAAGGGCGATCTGGACATCGCCGCCGTGCCCGCCAACCTGGCCTCCGTGCTCTACAACAACACCGAGGGCAAGGTGCGCGTGCTGGCCATCAACACGCTGGGCGTGCTCTACATCATGGAGCGCGGCGAGGCCATCACCTCCGTCGCGGACCTGAAGGGCCGCACGCTGGTGGCCTCCGGCAAGGGCGCGACCCCGGAATTCGCGCTGAACTACATCCTGCGCGGCAACGGCCTGGACCCGGAAAAGGACCTGACCATCGAATACAAGAGCGAGCACACCGAGTGCCTGGCGGCCCTGCTGCAGGACGAGACGCTGGTGGCCATGCTGCCCCAGCCCTTCGCCACCGTGGCCATGACCAAGGCCGAGGACCTGCGCCCGGCGCTGGACCTCACCGAGGCCTGGGACGCCCTGCAGGCCGATGCCGAAGCCCCCTCCACGATGGTCACCGGCGTGGTCGTGGCCCGCGCGGACTTCATCGAGCAGAACCCCGAGGCCGTGGCGAAGTTCATGGACGACTATCGCGAAAGCGTGATCTTCGTGCAGCAGAACGTGCATGACGCCGCCCAACTGATCGGCCAGTTCGGCATCGCCGAGGCCGGCCCCGCCGAGATGGCCCTGCCCTACTGCAACATCACCTTCATCGACGGCGAGGACCTGAAGACCAGGCTCAGCGGCTACCTGGAGGTGCTGTTCGAGGCCGAGCCCGCCTCCGTGGGCGGCGCGCTGCCGGGCGAGGATTTCTATTATTGATACTAGAATGATTTACGGAGGGGCTCCGCCCCTCTTCCCGAAGTGCAGGGGCGGCGTTGCGCCGCCCCTGCTGGTATCGAAAATCGCCCGAAGTGCCGGATTGCCACGTCGGTCCCGTTGGGGCCTCCTCGCAATGAATTCGTACAAAACCGATTGCGTGTCCATCGTACAGGCGCAGTACGAACCAGCAACGAATCATGTCATCGTTAGGAGCGAAGCGACGTGGCAATCCGGCTCTCAAAACCATTCCCATTTACAGGTGATCCCCATGAATAAGATTCCCCCGAAACTCAAGCCCGTGCTGGCGGCGGCGTTCTGGCTGGCGGTGTGGCAGGCGGCGAGCATGGCCGTGGGCCAGCCGATCCTGCTGGCCTCCCCCGCGGCGTCGCTGGCGCGGCTGTTTTCGCTGATGGGCACGGCCGATTTCTGGCGGTCGCTGCTGTTCACGCTGGGCCACATCCTGGCCGGCTACGCGCTGGCGTCGCTGGCGGGCATCGCCCTGGCGATGCTGGCGGGGCGGTTTGAGCTCGTCTCGGCGCTGCTGTCGCCGCTGCTGGCGGCGATGCGCTCGGTGCCGGTGGCATCCTTCGTGATCGCCGCGCTGATCTGGGTGCCCTCGAAGCGGCTGAGCGTGCTGATCGCGTTCGTGATCGTGCTGCCGGTGATCTACGCCGGCACGCTGGACGGCATCCGGCAGATCGACCCGCGCCTGCGGGAGATGGCTCGGGTGTATCGCGTGTCCCGCCTCGACCGCCTGCGCGCCGTCGACCTCCCCGCCGCGCTGCCCAGCGTGGCCTCGGCGCTGTCGGTGTCCATCGGGCTGGCCTGGAAGAGCGGCGTGGCCGCGGAGGTGATCGGCATCCCCGGCGGCTCCGTGGGCGAAAAGCTGTACAAGGCCAAGGTCTACCTGGCCACGCCGGACCTGTTCGCCTGGACGCTGGCCATCGTGCTGATCAGCGCCGGGTGCGCGCGGCTGCTGCGGCTGGGCCTGAAGCGGGTGGAAAGGATCGGTGATCGCCTGTGAAGCTGGAAGTCAGGAACCTCTCGAAGGCCTACGGCGACCACGCCGTGCTGCGCCAGTTCAGCCACGTGTTCCCGGACGGAAGGATCACCGCCGTCGAGGGACGCTCCGGCTGCGGCAAGACCACGCTGCTCCGCCTGATCGCCGGGCTCGAGACCCCGGACGGCGGCAGCGTCCTCGGCGTGCCCGCCGACGGCATCGCCATGATGTTTCAGGAGGATCGCCTGCCCCCGCAGCTGACCGCCGCCGGGTGCCTTCGGATGGTGCTCAGAAAGGCGCCGGACCGCGAGGCGCAGATCGACGACGCCCTGCGCGCGCTGGGCCTCGGCGACGCCCTGGACCAGCCCGTGCGCGAATTCAGCGGCGGCATGCGGCGGCGGGTCGCCCTGGCACGGGCGCTGCTGTTCCCGTCGCCGCTGGTGCTGCTGGACGAGCCCTTCAAGGGGCTGGACGCCGCCACCCGCGCCGCCGCCATCGACTTCGCCCGCCCGCGCCTCGCCGGGCGCACTGTGCTGCTGGTCACCCACGACCCCGAGGATGCCGCGGCGTTTGACGCGGAGCGGCTGAATCTGGAGGGATGACCGGGTCGCGAACGGCTCTACTTTTTGTTGATCGCCCTCTTTTCGCTGTCTACTTCGTGAATTTCGCGTCTACTTCCCCGGATACCCCGCCGATTCCGTCCGATTCCCGTCAACTTTTGCCAACTTCCGGAAGCGCAGGCCACGCCTTCCTCCCTGTTGGGGCCCGTCGCGGCGGGGCGAAAAACGTCTCTTTTAACAGGGTTTTCCGCCTCCCGGCATCTGCTTTGGCGAAAAGCGCCGGATTGTGTCTCAACTAAGCTGGAAAAGCGCGCGAATCCGACAAACCGTTGAAGCGCCCTTCAAGATTCGGGCACATTCGGGCAATCCGGAAATCGGCGCTCTATCTTTTGGCCTAAAGGCCGCAAATCAGCGTCTACTTCATGAAAAACCGGCTTTTCAAACTCAATTTTTGGCAAATATGGCCGGTTTCCGATCTATTCCCGATCTACGCGCCGGGCCCCGGCGACACCTCCGGCCCGACCCGGCGCCATCGGTGATACCGGAAGCATTCCGCCCCTCCTCCCCCCGCCAAAATGCGGTTCAAATTGCAGAAAGCGGCGGGACGGCGCCCAGACGATCCCCAGCCTGTCCCTTTCGGCGCTGGCAGCCGGCGAAACGTACAGGTCCTTCGCTTCGCTGTCATCCTGAGCGAAGCGAAGGATCTGTGCGCAGCGTCAACAGACGACGCACTCCCCCGTCCCACGGCATCCCGCAAAGCACCCAAAAGCCCGCTCCGACGGGGAATTTCAAAATTATAACGCGCCAAGGTATTGACAATCGAGCCGCCCGCATGCTATAATCTTTCTGTTGCTTGTGAGGCACAGCCTCCATTGCCGGGGTGTGGCGCAGTTTGGTAGCGCACGTGCTTTGGGAGCATGGGGCCGCAGGTTCGAATCCTGTCACCCCGACCATTTGCGACCTCTTGGTCAAGCGGTTAAGACACCGCCCTTTCACGGCGGTAACACGGGTTCGAGTCCCGTAGAGGTCGCCATTTTTTCTTTCATGGTAAAGGTTAAGGGCCTTTAGCTCAGTGGTTAGAGCAGTCGGCTCATAACCGATCGGTCCGGGGTTCAAGTCCCTGAAGGCCCACCATGGTGCGGTAGTTCAGTTGGTTAGAATGCCAGCCTGTCACGCTGGAGGTCGAGGGTTCGAGCCCCTTCCGCATCGCCAGAATGAAGCCCCTTCCGAGGAATCGGAAGGGGCTTTCTCTGTGCCCGTTCGGCCCGGCGTGTCTCAACCACTGGTAGATTGTGCGCCCAATCGGCATATGCTATTCTGGTGGTGGAGGTGATACGCATGACGCCCGTTCGGCTTGGCGCTGCCATTCGATTGCTCAGGACCCAGAGGGGGATGACCCAGCAGGCCCTGGCGGAGGAGCTGCATGTGACGGACAAGGCCGTGTCCAAGTGGGAGCGCGGCCTCTCGGTGCCGGACATCTGCCTCTTCCCCAGCCTGGCCAGCGCCCTCGGCGTGTCGGTGGCTGACCTGCTGGTGGAATCCTCGAACGACGAGACGCCCGGCCATCTCTTCAAGATCTATGAAAAATCCGCCGACGTGCGAACGCCGCTGCACATCATCCTCGGCTGCGTGGACCTGGTGAACCGCTATCGGGACGATGCGGAGCTGTTCACCCGCTATCTCGACAGCATCCGCATCTCCGGCGAATACCTGCTGTCCATCCTGGAAAAGGCGCAGACCGCCGGGGAGCTGCACCACCTGCTCCGGCAGCAAAAGCCCTCCCCGGCCCGGCCCGGCGCTTCGGCGGACTATTCCGGGAAGCGCTTCCTGGTGGTCGAGGATATCGAGGTCAACCGGGAGATCGCCGCGGAGCTGCTCCGCGACACCGGCGCGGCGGTGGAGTTCGCCGAGAACGGGCGCGGCTGCGTCGAGCGGGTCCTTTCGGTCCCCGCCGGCTATTTCGACCTGATCCTGATGGACATCGCCATGCCCGTCATGGACGGCCTGACGGCCACCCGCGAGCTGCGCAGGCAGGGCGTCGCTCTGCCGATCATCGCCATGACCGCCAACGTCAGCGAACAGGGCAGGAAGGCCGCCCTGGACGCCGGCATGGACGCCTTCGCCGAGAAGCCCATATTCGTCGAAAAGCTGTTTTCCGCCATCGACGCCTGCCTGGAGAAGGGATGAGGCGCTCCCTTCTCCCCGGCGCAGGCGCGGCGGCCGTTCCCCCATTTGTAAACGTACTTTGAATTATCCGCCCCATCCATTGAGAAATCCCGGTTCATGTGCTATAATTCAAATCGATCTCCGCGCCATCCGCGGACAACGAAATGGAGGCAAACGCACATGAATATGAAAAAATGGCTGAGCGTGGCGCTGGCCATGCTGCTGGCACTGAGCGCCGTGAGTGCCCTGGCCGAGGACGACCTGCAGGCCCAGCTGGACGCCGCCAACGCGCGCATCGAGGAGCTGGAGGCCGAGGTGGAGCAGTACCGCCCCTACTACGAGAGCCAGATCGTGGCTGAGTTCGGCGAGGGCGGCATCATCTGGCGCGAGGACGCCCTGGCCGAGTACCAGGCCGCGTCCGACGCCTACGCCCAGTACGGCCTGAGCATCGACGACTATGCCGCCGATATCAAGCAGGACATCCTCCAGACCCTGGTGCAGCATGCGGTGCTGGACGCGAAGGCCGCCGAGCTGGGCCTGGATCAGATGGACGACGAGGCCCGTGCCAACCTGGAGGCCGAGGCCGCGTCCACCTTTGAAAACTACGTGGACACTTACCGCGAATACTTCGCCGATCCCGAGGCCACCGACGAGGAGGCCCGCGAGCAGACCATCGCCGCCCTGGCGAACTACGGCCTGACCCAGGAATCCATGACCAGCCAGCTGCTGGAGGACTTCGTGGACGAGCAGCTGCACAGCTATATCACCCAGGACGTGACCGTGGATGACGCCGACATCCAGGCCGAGTACGAGGCCATGGTGGCCGACGACAAGGCCAACTTCGAAGGCAACGACCACAGCTACAACTCCGCCCGCAACAGCGGTGAGACCATCGCCTGGAACCCCGAGGGCTATCGCGCCGTGAAGCACGTGCTGATCCAGTTTGACGCGGACCAGAGCGCGAAGTACAACGAGCTGAAGTCCACCCTCTCCTCCCTGGAGGCAGAGAAGGAGGCCCTGGAGGCGCCCGCTGAAGAGACCGCGACCGATGAAGCCGCGGAAGCCGCGGAAGCCACCGAGACCCCCGAGCCCACCGCCACCCCCGAGCCCCGCACCGCGGAGGAGATCGACGCCGACATCGCCGCCGTCACCGCCGAGATCGAGGCGCTGCACGCCGAGCTGCTGCCCCAGGCCCAGCAGGTCGTCGACGAATTCAACGCCGGCGCGGACTTCGACAGCCTGATCGAAAAGTACAATGCCGACCCCGGCATGGCCAACGAGCCCACCGCCACCAACGGCTACGCCGTGTCCGCCGACTCCACCACCTGGGACCCCGCCTTCACCGAGGGCGCAATGTCCATCGAGGCCATCGGCCAGATCAGCGCGCCGGTGTACGGCATGAACGGCATCCACATCATCTACTACCTGGCGGACATCACCCCCGGCGACGTGCCCTTTGAGGATATCGCCGACGCCTGCGAGCGCAACGCTCTGGAGGAGAAGGTCAACGAGACCTACGACAACCAGGTGGCCGCATGGGTGGAGGAGGCCAGCCCCGTCTACCACATCGACCGCTTCTGATGCACCCCGCAAAAGCATCCGCCCGTGATTCGGGCGGATGCTTTGTTGAACCCACGGCAAGGAGGCTCCCATGCGCATACTACTCGTCGAGGACGAAAAGAACCTGTCGGCCGCGGTGTGCCGGCTGCTCCGGGAGGAGCGCTTCGTGGTGGACCCGGCCTACACCGGCCCGGACGGGCTGGATTGCGCCCTCTCCGGCGGCTACGACGCCATCATACTGGACGTGATGCTCCCCGGCATGGACGGCTTTACCATCCTAAACCGGCTGCGCGGCGAGGGCGTGAAGACGCCGGTGATGATGCTCACGGCCCGGGGCGACCTGCAGGACCGCATTCGCGGCCTGGAGGGCGGCGCGGACTACTACCTTCCCAAGCCCTTCCAGATGGGCGAGCTGATCGCCTGCCTGAAGGCCATCACCCGCCGGGGAGACGGCGCGCCGGTGATGGCGCTCAGCTTCGGCGGCGTCTCCCTGTCCGAAAAGGACGGAAAGCTGCAAAACGACGCCACCGGCCAGTCGGTGAAGCTGGGCGCGAAGGAATACCAGCTGATGGAGCTGTTCCTGCGCAACCCCGCCCAGATCCTGCCCAAGGAGACGCTGATCGAGCGCGTCTGGGGCTATGACAGCGACGCCGAATACAACAACCTGGAGGTCTACGTCTCCTTCCTGCGCAAGAAGCTGGGCTTCATCGGCGCGGGCGTGAAGCTGAAGGCCACCCGGGGCCTGGGCTATTCGCTCGAACAGGAGGGCCCGCAATGATCAACAAGCTCCGCCGGCGGCTGACGCTGCTGGTGATCGGCGTGCTGGTGCTGGTGACGGCGGGCATCGTGCTGTCCATCGACATCGTGAACCGCCGCAACATCGATGCCTCCGCCCGGGCGGCGCTGGACATCCTCGCCGAAAACCGCGGCCAGCGCCCCGACCTGCTCGAACAGGAGCCGCCTGAAGGTCAGGAGCCCCCCGAGAAGCCCGAAGGCACCGTCCCCGCCGAGGAACAGGACCCCCCCGAGAAGCCCGAAGGCACCGTCCCCCCTGCTCTGCAGGAGGAGCCGCGCCGTCGGAACGAGCGGCGGCGGGGCTTTGACCTGCAGGGAGGCGCCGCCTCGCTGGCGAGCCTGGCCAACGCCTACACGATCACGCTGGACGAGCAGGGCGGCGTGACGGCCTGGACCAGCGACCGCGCGGACCTGTACAGCGACGAGCAGATCCAGGCCTTCGCGGACGCGGCGCTGGCCACCGGCGCGAGCGACGGCTGCCTGGACACCCAGTATTTCCGTCTGACCGGCTCGGGCGACAGCCGCCTGCTGGTGGCGCTGGACGCGCGGCTGGAGTTCCTCTCCGCCCGGCGGATGCTGCGCGCGACCATCCTGGTGGCCTCGCTGGCCTGCGTATTGCTGAGCGTGGGCGCCTATCTGCTCATCCGGCGGATGCTCCAGCCGGTGCAGGCCTCCTTCGACCGGCAGAAGCAGTTCGTGTGGGACGCCAGCCACGAATTCAAGACCCCGCTGGCCGTGATCTCCGCCAACGCCGAGGTGCTGAAGAGCGAGATCGGCCCCAACGAATACCTGGGCTACATCCAGTCCGAGGTGAAGCGCACCGACACCCTGGTGCAAAACCTCCTGACGCTGGCGCGGATGGACAAGGGCACCGTGGCGGTGGAGATGAAGCGCTTCAACCTGTCGGACGCGCTGATGGGCGTGGCGCTGCCGTTTGAGAGCACCGTGTTCGAGGCGGGCCGGACGCTGGAGACGGAGATCCCGGAGAACGTGTTCATCCGCGGGGACGAGGCCATGCTCCAGCAGCTGGCCGTGATCCTGCTGAGCAACGCGCTGAAGTATTCCGACGCGGGCGGGCGGATCCGCCTGTCACTGGCCCAGAAGGGGCGCGGCGCGACGATCACCGTCTGGAACACCGGCATGGGCATCGCGCCGGAAAACCTGGAGAAGATCTTCGACCGGTTCTATCGCGAGGACCTGTCCCACAACAGCGAGGTGGCCGGCAACGGCCTCGGCCTCGCCATCGCCCGCACCATCGCCCAGGCGCACAAGGGCCACATCCGCGCCGAGAGCCGCTTCGGCCAGGACGCCACCTTCATCGTGACGCTGCCGTGACGCCGGAGGAGAGGGACGCCTGATAAAGACCCGGATTGCCACGTCGAATCCTTGGGATTCTCCCCGCAATGACATCGTACGATAACGCATGGTTGTACGTCATTGCGAGGAGGGACATATCATGTCCCGACGTGGCAATCCGGGCCCTTTTTTCGCAGGGGCAGCGCGCACGAGATGCCGCCCCGCGGGGAAGGCTGTCGTGTTTCCAAAAACCAGATTGCCGCGTCGGCCCAAGGGCCTCCTCGCAATGACACAGTGCGATGGAGCTGTGTTGTACGTCATTGCGAGGAGGGACATATCATGTCCCGACGTGGCAATCCGGTTCCTCTTTTCGTAAGGACAGCGATGCGCCTCAGTTCACGCCGTTCTCATAGATGAACTGATGCAGCAGCTCGGTGTTGGCCGCGAAATCGGCCTTAATGCACCAGGTGCCGCCGAACGTGCCGGACTGGTAGGTGCCCTCGGCGGGCAGGCGCAGGTCGGCGACGTCGTCCAGGTTGGCGTTCATGCAGGCGGAAGCCAGGGCCATGATGTCATCGAAGGTCAGGTTCGTCTCCACGTATTGCAGCATGTTCATCAGGATGGCGCCCAGGCTGACCAGATCCAGCTGCTGCATCCGCTTTGCGATGGTGATCAGCACCCGGCGCTGGCGGTCGGTGCGGGCATAGTCGCTGTCCAGGCTGCGGATGCGGGCGAAGGCCAGGGCCTGCTTGCCGTTCAGCAGCACCTGCGTCCCGGCGGACACCGCGTCCCCGACGAAATAGGTGTTCTCATCGTTGGCGTTGAGGTCGCTCTCAAACAGCTTGTTGATGGCGCTGGCCTCGCTGTCGGTCACGTCCATGGGGATGCCGCCGAGGCTGTCCACGATGGTGGCCAGGCACTGCATGTTCACCAGCACATAGGTGTCGATGTTCAGGCCAAAGTTCTCGTTGATGCAGCGCACCGTCAGCGCGGGGCCGCCGTAGACGCAGGCCGCGTTCAGCTTCGCGCCGCCGTGGCCGGGAATGTCCACCCACAGATCGCGCATCAGCGAGGTCAGCTTCACCAGGCCTGCCGTGGGATTGACGGACAGCACGATCATCGTGTCGGTGCGGGTGTAGTTCTGGGTGGTGCGGGAATCCGTGCCCAGCAGCAGGATGTTCATCCACTCGCCGGGCAGGCCCTGGTTGATGGCGAGGTCCTCCACCGTCAGCAGCTGCTCCGGCGGCACGATCTCCTCCTCCTCGGCGGGCGCTTCCCCGCCGGGGATGAATTCGTCCGCCGCAGGCTCGGCCTGGCTGGTCGCCTCGACCTGTTCGGTCGGCTCGGCCTGACTGGTCGGCTCGGCCTGTTCGACGGCCTCGACCTGGCCGGTGGCGCGCTGGTAGAAGCCCAGCAGGTCGTTCATACGGTTCTCCTCGGCCAGCGCGCCCAGCGCCCCGGTCAGCAGGCACAGCGCGACGAGCGCCGCGATCCATTTCCGCATATGTCTCATGGGTTTGCCTCCATACTATGTATTCCTTCAAACGGGTTGCTCTCATTTTACCAGCGCAAGGTTATAAAATCAATCGTTCCGGTGAAATTCAAAGTACATATAAACCCCCGTTCATAATTGCGTGGAAATTGCGGCAGGCCCGTATTTTCAGGGCGAACGCAGGATTTCCCGGCCCCCGGGGCGAATAGAATACCAAACATTCCCATCGAAGGGGCGAGGCTCATGAACGTCTATGACTTTGACAACACCATCCTCCGCGGCGACAGCACCGCCCGCTTCTTCCTCTGGTGCCTGGCGCACCGCAAAAGGATGTGGCGCGACGTGCCCGCCCAGGCGGTCAACGGGCTGCTGTTTGTGCTGAAGCTGCGCAAAAAGCAGGCCTTCAAGCAGCGCATGCTCCACTTCCTGACGCTGATCGGCGATGTGGACGCAGCCGTGGACGCCTTCTGGCAGGCCAACTTTGCCCGCGTGAAGGCCTGGTATCCCCCGCGCCACAGGGACGACGACGTGGTGATCTCCGCCTCGCCGGAGTTTTTGATCCGCCCCGCCTGCCTGAAGCTGGGCGTCAGCTGCGTCATCGGCTCGCCCGTGGACAAGCGCACCGGCCTGTTCCTCGGCCCCAACTGCCACGGCCGGGAGAAGGTCAGCCGCTTCCGCGCCCGCTTCCCCGGCGGCAGGATCGACGAGTTCTTCTCCGACTCCCGCTCCGACGCCCCCCTGGCCGAGCTGGCGGAGAAGGCGTGGCTGGTCAAGGGGGAGAAATTGACCGAGTGGAGCGTGGAGCGGTAACGGCCGCCGCGCCTCGCAAAAAAGAGACCGTATTGCCGCGTCGGAGCGAAGCGACGTGGCAATCCGGTCCCTTTTCTTGGCTGGAAGCGCTCGGCCACCTTCCCCAGAGAGGAAGGCAAGGGCGGGCGGGCATCAGTGCCCGCCCGCCCTGAACAGGGGAAGGCGCATTTAGGCAAGCGCTTATTTTTCAGGTCGCGCGGAAGATGCAGATATATTCCACCTTGCTGCTGGCGTCGTCCACGCGGTCGTTCTTCATGTGCAGGTGCACGACCCGCTCGTCCGGGGTGCGCACGGCAAAATCAAACTCAAAGGGCTGCTTGTGCTCCAGCGCGTTGATGGTCACTTCCTCCAGCCGCTTGGCCTCCTGCGGATCCATCTGGCGATAGAACTCGCCGCTGTTCAGCAGCTTTTCAAACTGCTTGGCCGTAATGCCCAGCTTCTTCTCCAGGCCGTGGATCACCACGCGATACTTGACGCCCTTGTCCTTGCGCTTGACGAACACCACGTCGTCGGACACGTGCTCGCTGAGCAGGCGCATCTGGTTGCGCAGCTTCACCATGTCCGTCACATCCACAGCCACGGCCTGGAAGCAGAGCATGCCGTCCAGGTCGGACAGGCGGCTCTTGATCACCACGTTGATCCAGCCGCCCCCCTTGCGCTTGAAGCGGATGGGCTTGCCGGCGTTTTCCTTCCCGCTGCGAATGCTCGCCGCGCCCTCCAGCACCGTCTTCCGGTCGTCGGGGTGAACCAGCTTCATCACGCTGTTGTCAAACTCTGTTCGCAGCTCATTGGCGGTGTAGCCCACCATCTCGGTCAGCCCCTTGCTGACATAGAGGAACGTGCCCTTGCCGTCGGCGGCAACGCGATAGTAGCCGCCGGGCAGGTCTTCGTTCAGGTATTGCAGCTCGGTCACGTCCTCGCAGGAGCCGTAGAAGTTCATGCCCTGGTCGTTCTCGTCCATGAAGTAGAGCTGCAGCGCGATCCACACCAGCACGCCGCTGGGCTTGTAGGCGCGCAGCACGCCCCTGGTGCCGTTCAGCCGGTCCTTCACGGCGCGATCCATCATGTCCAGCAGCTTGTTTTTGTCCTCGGGGAACAGGTAATCCTGCATGCCCAGGATGCGCTCGTTCAGCTGGCTCAGCTCCAGCCCCACCATCAGGTAAAACTGCTGGTTGTAGCGGATGATGTCCACCGTGTCGCCCTTGCGGCGATAGATCGCCACCGGGCCGAGGATGTTGTTCAGCATCGCGTCGTTGAACACGTTGGCGTCCAGGAATTCGCGGGTGTGGAACTGCTCGTTGGCCTTGAACTCAAAGCCGCGGGTGTCGATGCGCTTTTCGTCGCGGATCAGGTTTTCAAACTCCTCCACCGGCATGGGGCGGTAGAAGTAATAGCCCTGCATGTAGCGGCAGCCCAGGTCGGACAGGAAGTTGATCTGCTCCGGCGTCTCCACGCCCTCCACGATCACGGGGATCGTCATGGACTTGGCCATGTTGATGATGGATTCCAGGATGCTGATGCCCTTGCGGGACTCTTTTTCGCTGATGTGCAGGAACTGGGCGTCCAGCTTCAGCACGTCCACGTTCAGGCTGCGCAGCATGTTCAGCGAGGAATAGCCGCTGCCGAAGTCATCCATCAGCACCAGGAACCCGGCGGCGCGCAGGCGGCGGGCCGTCTCGCGCACCACGGCGGTGTCCTCCACGTAGGCCGATTCGGTGATCTCGATCTTGATGAGGCTGGCGGGCAGGGAATACTTCTCCAGCAGCTCCGCGAAGTGATTCGGCACGTCGATGGTGAAGATGTCGATCTGGCTCACGTTCAGCGACACCGGCACCGCCGTGTGGCCCTCGTCCAGCCACTTGCGCTGCCACCGGCACACGCTCTCCCAGATGAACTTGTCCAGGTTCGTCACCATGCCGTATTTTTCCAGGATCGGCACGAACCGCGCCGGCGGGATCATCCGCCCGTCCTTCGTGCGCCAGCGGGCCAGCGCCTCCGCGCCCACCACGTTGCCGGTGGACACCCGGCACTGGGGCTGCAGGCAGAAGAACAGCTCGCCGTCCTCCAGGCTCTTCTGAAACGCCGCGAGGATCTTGTATTCCTCGGTGTTCTTCTTGTAGGTGGCGGGGTTGTACACCCGGATGCGGTTGCGGAAATCGCCCTTGATCTGCTCGGCGGTCAGCGCGGCGTGGTTGTACAGCTCCATGATATCGTCGTTGCCGGTCTCGATCATGCAGACGCCGAAGATGGGCTGGAAGCCCACGGAATCGCCCTGGGCCACGATCAGCGCCTGCAGCTCGCTGAACAGCGCGTTCAGCCGCTGGATATCATAGGGGATCAGCAGGGCAAAGTCATCCTGGCCGCGATAGCCCGCCAGGCCGCCGGTCTCCTCCTCCAGGTGCTGCAGCTTTTCGCCGATGGCCGCCAGCAGGAAATGGCCCTCCTGCTGGCCGTGCCAGTCGCAGAACAGCTTGAAGTTCTCCACGTCCACCGCCACGACGCACCACTGGCCCACCAGCGTGGGCAGCTTGCGCTGGGCAAAGTTGAAGAAATCGCGATCAAACAGCAGGCCGGTCAGGTCGTCGCGCCGCACCGACGCGGCGGTGGAATTCACCGGGGCGATGCGCCCCTGCTCCCGCTGCTTCTGCACGGAAATATCGTAGATGTAGCACCGGACGATGCCCTCGTCCAGGCCGTTCTTCGTTCCGGAGATCATCACCTGGCGCGTCCAGATCCAGCTGCTGTCCATGGCCCGGAAGCGGAATTCGGCGCTGCGCACGCCGGGGATCGGCGCGTTGTCCAGCCGCGATTGCAGCTTGTCCGGGTCCATCAGCGCGGAATAGGCCCCGCGGTCCGACGGATGCACCATGTGCTCGGAGGCATAGCGATACAGCTTCGTCCAGGTGCCCTCCATGAAGGGCACGAAATACTTGCCCTCCACGTGGTAGATGTTGCGGCAGCGATCGTTGTACAGGTCGATCTCCACCAGCTCGTCAAAGGGCGAGGCGTTCAGCCGGTCCACAAGCGGCTCGTAATCGCTACCCTGATGCCCGAGGTTCAACCATTCTGTGCTCATGCCAACGCCCTCCCCTCCGCGATGGCCGACGCGCCGCGCCAGGCCATGGCAATTAATGGATTCCCTCCATATAATATAACATACAAATTGCACCAATGCAAGCGAAATCGATTGCGACAACAGGTAGAAAATTGGTTTACCTGGCCCGGACAGCGGGCGTTTCCCGCAAAAAACCGGGATAAAAGCATCCGAATGTTGCAATCCGAAGCCCGATGCCCTATAATAGTCGACAACAGGACAGCCCGCCCGACCCATGGAAGACCAACTATGAAAAGTCAACCCCTTTAAAGGGGTTGAGAGAGGCAGCGGGCGGCATTTAACCTGTGTGTAACAAACCATAGAAATGCAGAAGAA
>CADBZH010000013.1 GCA_902799045.1 uncultured Eubacteriales bacterium | reverse complement strand
TCACCATCGCCTGCGAGGGCGCGAACGAGGAAGAGGCGTGCGCGGGCCTGAAGCAGTTCATGGAGGAGAACCTGTAATCCCTCCCTGTGACGGGAAAGGGTCATAACACAGCCGTAGGGGCGCCGTTGCGGCACCCGCCCTGAACGGGACGATTCGTTTTTGGGCGGGCGCCGAAACGGCGCCCCTACAAATACATATTGGCCCGGAAATGGATTTTGAGACCAACCCATCGCGAAAAGAGGAAGCTATGAAATACGACGCCATCTTTTTTGACCTGGACGGCACGGTGATCGATTCCCTGCAGGACATCGCCGACGCCGTAAACCACACCATGCGCCACTTCGGCCTGAAGCAGTGGACGGCGGAGGCGCTGAAGCCGCACCTGGGCTGGGGTGTGAGCACGCTGATGCGGCGCATCCTGCCGGAGGCGGGCGAGGCGCGGCGGGAGGAGATCCTTGATTTTTACCGGCCCTATTACGCCGCACACGCCGGGGACAAGAGCCGCCCGTTCGAGGGCGTCGTGCCCATGCTGGAGCGGCTAAAGGCGGACGGGCTTGCGCTGGCCATCCTCTCAAACAAGCCGGACGCAGCGGTGCAGCCGCTGGCCCGGGCGTATTTTTCGGGCCTGGTGGACCTGTCTGCCGGGGAACGGGAGGGCGTGCGCCGAAAGCCTGAGCCGGACATGCTGCGCCTTGCGGCGGACGCGCTGGGCGTGCCGCTCTGCCGCTGCCTGTACGCGGGGGATTCGGAGGTGGACGTCGACACCGCCGCCAACGCCGGCATCGACTGCGTCTGCGTGTCCTGGGGCTTTCGCTCCCGCCGACAGCTTCTGGAGGCCGGGGCCGGGGCGATCATCGATACCCCCTGGGAGCTGGTGGGGATCGTGGAAGCGGAGTGAGGCCCGAGTGACGCGCTGCGCGATCGCCCCGGCGACCAACGATTCAGCAGCCGCTGATTCATGCCCGCACCGATTTTGCGGTGCCTTTTCCGGCGTCTGTCACTTGCAGATTTCCCGATTACCCTCCAGGTAACCTTCGAAATTTGCAAGGTCACCTGCCGAAAAATCCACTCGCTGCTTCGGCGCTTGAATGAATTATCGTCTACTTAATGATCAAAAAGATTGAAAGCACGGCGGATTTATGGTATTATACAGTATTAGAAATATTGTGAACGCGAATTCGGAAGGAGTCCTGTAGGGATGATGGACAAGGCACCCTTTTCCCGGCTGAGGCGCGGCCTGGCGCGGGCGCTGAGCGCGATGCTCGCGCTGTGCCTGCTGACGGGCGCGGCGGGGGTCGGGACGGCGGAGGCCGCCGACGAAGCGACGGCGCGGTTTTATACCCACGACGGGCGCGTGACGCTGATCGACGGCGCGACGGTCGACACCCCCGTGACGGACTTTGACACAGCCGGAACGGTGGTGGACAGCGCGCTGGACCGCCTGGGCGGCGACGAGCGCACCCGGCTGGAGCCCTGGCGCACGCTGTCGGACGCCTGCGGCAACCGCTATTTCGTCTTTCAGCAGATGCTCGACGGCACTACCGTGCTGGGCGGCGCCGTGAAGGTGATTACGGACGGGTCGGGCCATATGCTGGGCCTCACCAGCAGCATCGTCTCTGACCTGCCCGAACAGGAGGCCTCCGAAAGCATCGGGGCCGAAGAGGCCGAGCGCATCGCGCTGGAGCACGCCCGCCGGACGCGCCAGCAGGCGCTGACCCTCGTGGAGGGGCACACCGACCGCATGATCCTGCCCCTGGCCCTTGAGGTGGACATCGAGAGCGAGGACGACGAGGGCAGCCGCTATGTGTGGGTGGTGTACACCGACAACCCCGACAGCCGACAGCCCCTGTCCTCCGATCTGCCGTACCTGGCGCACTATGTCACGCTCGCCGGGGAATACCTCTACAGCCTGCCCACCATCATCCCCGGGGATGAGGCCGGCACCAGCGGCTTTGACGCCAGCTATGTGTTTGAGTTCATGGAGAGCGTGCCATACACCGGCTTCGTGGATCTCTCCTCCGGCGAAGAGATGGAAATCACCGTCGACGTGATGCGGGACAAGCGCACCGGCATGTACTACCTGGCCAACCTCGAGCGTCGGATCGTCGTGGCGGATTGCTGGGAGTTCCTCTACAACGGCAACCGCGTGGTGCTGGAATCCAGCCCAGACAACCTGGAATGGGATCAGACCGGGCTGCTCAGCCTGTACAATTATTGCCGCGCCTATGACTATTACAGGGCGATCGGCTGGTCGGGCGGCGACGGCCTGGACACGCCGATCCTGATCCTGAACAACTTCTGCGACATCGACCATGTGCCGGTGGACAACGCGGCCTATGCCGGCGGCTATCTGGGCTGGCAGATCTTCCTGGCCAGCCAGGGGAACGACTTCTCCCAGTGCCTGGACATCCTGGCCCACGAGTACACCCACTGCGTGACCGGCTCCGTGATGACCTACAACGCCTACATGAACGACTATGGCGCCATCAACGAAGCCATCAGCGATATCCAGGGCAAGACCTGCCAGATGATGATGGAGGGCGCGGAGAACGTCTCTTGGGTGTTGGGCGACAAGAGCGCCATGCAGGTTCGCGACATGAGCGACCCGCATCGCTTCCAGCAGCCGGAGTTCACCTGGGATATCTACTACATGCCCGCCGTTCGCACGCCCACCGTGCTGAACGACCAGGGCGGCGTGCACAACAACTCCTCGCTGCTGAACGTCCTGGCCTGGCGGCTCTATGAGAAGGGCGGCATGACGCTGGAGGAGGGCCGGTCGTTCTGGTTCACCGTGGACTGCGCCATGGTGCCCGGCACGGACTATGCCCAGCTGGGCGAGCTGCTGCCCTGGGCGCTGCGGGTCGCGGGACTCGAGGCCTACGGGCAGGAGCTTCAGCGCGCGCTGGACGCCACGCGGCTGGGCCGGGCTGCGCTGCCCGAAATGCTCGACGACAACCGGGCGCTTCTGACCCTCACCCTGCCGGAAAACGCCGCGTTTGACGACGAACAGTGGATACTGTACCTGTTCAGCGTGGATGTGGGCCGGCTGATCGACACCGTGATGGGCCTAATCGGCGAGGTGAGCGCCGGGAACTTCGACGGCCTGCCCGGGTTTGTGCAGGCGCTGCTGAATCCCGACGCCAACGGGGAGGAGATCCTCCTGACGGACGAGGACGCCTTCCAGCAGATGCGGGAGCAGCTGATCGAGTGGGCGAAGGAGAAGCTGGAGGGCGTGTTCTATTCCGCCAGCACCAACGCCGGTCAGGATGGGCGCACGATGCGCATGGTGAGCCTGCCGGGCCACGCCGTGCCGGTGCTGATCCACGGCATCTACAATTCGGCCACCGACGACATCGAAGAGACCAACGTGCTCGCCTGCCTCGGCGGACGCTGGATCGACCTGAACGCGATCCTGCTTGAGAGCGAGGCGACGGAAGAGGGTAGCGACGTCGAGCTCAGCGACGAGGCGAAGGCGGTCATCGAAAGCGTGGTGGACCGCATCGTGAACTTCACCAGCATCGACGACGTGCTGGACGTGCTCTTCTTCCGCGTCGAGGGCGGCGCGATCGTGGAGCTGCCCACGGAGGGCCTGGACAGCATGGAGCCCGTGGTGCTGGATATACTCGACGTGGAAAGCGACGAGACGGAGGAAGTGCCCGAACCGAGGAAGTCCCGACCGAAGACGGTCGAGCCGAATGAATGAGGACAATACAAAGGAGAGATCAACATGAGCCAGACGCTTACCCGTCAACCCAGGAACAGCAACCGCACCCTCCTTCACTCCAACCCGGTGCTCAGCCGCCTGAGCCGGGTGGAGGAGCGCGCGACCACCGACGCGGCCACCTATGGCGGCATCGCCTCCAAGACCACCTATTTCCTGCTGGTCACCCTCGCGGGCATGCTGGGCCAGCTGCTGGTGAAGGCGGCCCTGGCCAGCGAGCCCGTCTGGCAGAGCTTCACGATCTACAAGAGGTTCACCCTGTCCCTCTCGAAGACGGAGGGCGTCATACTGCTCGCCGTGCTCGCGGTGGGCTTTATCTGCCAGCTGGCGGCCATCTTCGGCCGCAGGACGATTCCCGTGACCGGCACCGTGTATTCCGCCAGCCAGGGCTATCTCATCTCCTTCCTGGTGTTCAAGGTGCTGAACGGCTATGAGCATCTGGGCCTCGAGGCGCTGCTGCTCACCGTGGCGGTGGTGCTGGCGATGAGCTGGCTCTACACCTCCGGGCTCGTTCGCGGCGGCAAGAAGTTTCGCGCCGTGCTGCTGGCGCTGATCCTGGGCTCCGTTGGCGTGGGCCTGCTCGGCTTTGTGGGCTCGCTGATTCCCGCCACCCGTCCCTATGTGCAGGCCATGATGCAGAACGCGGGGTTGTGCATCGCGCTGGACGTGATCGGCCTGGTGATCGCGGCGCTGTTCCTGATCAGCGATTTCTCCCTGATCGACACCTGCGTGCAGGAGGGCTATCCGAAGCAGTACGAGTGGGCTGCGGCCTTCGGCCTGGTGTTCACGGTCATCTGGATCTACCTGAAGATCCTGGACCTGCTGATGCAGTTCGCGGGGAACAAGGACAATTGACGCGCCCGTGACCCCGAGGAGCATAGAATGGAGGAGGAAAGCTTGTGAACAGATTTCTGGATATCCTGCTGACCCTGGAGTTTGAAACGTCGTCGCTGGTCAGCGTCATTGCCATGGCCCTGTACATCGTCGGGCTGTGGAGGCTGCTGGAAAAATCCGGCCTCAAGGGCTGGTGGGCGCTGATTCCCGGCGCGAGGGATTATCAGATTGCCCGCTGCGCCGGGCGCGAGTCCGAGGGGCGCGTCTACAGCCTCACCGGCGTGGCGATGCTCCTGCTCAACCTGGCCGTGACGTTGTTCGAGTCCTTCTCGGAGGACGCCGTCACGCTGATGCTCATCGCGGCGTTCCTCGTGTTTTTGCTGATGTTCGTGCGCTTCGTCTACGCCATTCGCATCTTCAGCGGCCTGATCGAGGTGTATGGCATTCGCAGGCGCTGGATCTGGCTCTGCATGATCAGCTACACCCGCTGGATTCCCGCGCTCATCTGGGGCTGGAACAGGAAGTATCAGCCCGAGTGGCAGGTGGAGGACATCAAGGCGGAGATGGCGCGCCTGGCCAGCAGCGGCAGCGCCACCGTCATGGACGAGGGCCTGTCCGTGAACCTGACGGACCGCACCGTCACGGAGTTCTTCCAGAAAAAGGTGTTGCTGCGCGACATCCACATGAACATTCCCCAGGGCCACATGGTGCTGCTGCTGGGCGGCTCCGGCGCGGGCAAGACCACGTTCCTGAACGCTGTCAACGGCTACGAGAAGGCCCATGCCGAGGTGCTTTTGAACGGCGGCAACATGTACAGGCAGTACAAAAAGATGCAGTATGAGGTGGGCTTCGTGCCGCAGTCGGAGATGATGCGCGGCAAGGACACCGTGCTGAACACGCTGCTGGACGCGGCGAAGCTGCGCCTTCCGAAGGACGTTTCCGCGAAGCAGCGCCGCGAGCGCGTGAACGAGGTGATGGACATCTTCGGCCTGAAGCCGGTGAAGAACAACCTCGTCGAAAAGCTCTCCGGCGGCCAGAAAAAGCGCCTGTCCATCTCGATGGAGTTTATCAGCAACCCCTCGCTGTTCATACTGGACGAGCCGGATTCCGGCCTGGACGGCGTCATGGCCCGCGAGCTGTTTGAACAGCTGCGCAAGATTGCCGACACCGGCAAGATCGTCATCGTCATCACCCACACGCCGGATCGCGTGATCGACCTGTTTGACGACGTGATCGTGCTGGCGAAGGATTCCGCCCGCACCGGCCGCCTGGCATGGTACGGCAGCATCGAGGGCGCGAGGAAGTTCTTCGGGCGCGACAAGATGGAGCAGATCGTCAAGTCCGTCAACCGCAAGGAAGAGGGCGGCGACGGCCTGGCCGATGAGTTTGTGATGAAGTACGCGAAGGAGGTGGCCTGAGATGACTGAGAACGTGAAGCCCACGCGCAGCATCAGGGTTCGCCACCGCGGACGCGGCGCCCAGGTGTGGATCTACTTTGGTAAGCTCCTGCGCATGTTCGTGTACCAGAGCGACTGGAAGGTGCTGCCGATGGCGGCGCTGATCGCCGGCCTGGTGGGCATGGTGATTCGCAGACGCTTCTTCATCAACATGGAGGGCACGCTGATGGGCGCGTTCGCCATGGTCTGCGTGTGCATCTGGAACGGCTGCTTCAACTCCATCCAGGTCATCTGCCGCGAGCGCGACGTCATCAAGCGCGAGCATCGCTCCGGCATGCACATCACCTCCTACATATTCTCCCACATGCTCTACCAGGCGCTGCTGTGCCTGGCGCAGACGGTCGTGACGCTGATCGTGACGACGGGGGTGGGCGTGCAGTATCCCGCGGAGGGAACGGTGACGGGCCTGTTCTATGTCGATTTTGGCATCTCCATGTTCCTGATCACCTTCGCGTCGGACATGATGTCGCTGTGGGTTTCCACGCTGGCCAAGACCACCACCACGGCCATGACGATCATGCCCTTCGTGCTGATCTTCCAGCTGGTGTTCTCCGGCGGCATGCTGACGCTGCCCGCCTGGACCGAGCCGCTGACCCACTTCACCATCTCCAATCCCGGCCTGAAGGTCATCGCGGCCCAGGCCGACACCAACCATCGCCCCTACGCCACGATCTCCAGCATGATCGGCAAGATGCGCGACAGCGAGCTCGGCGGCACGGTGACGCTCGGCCAGGTGATGGACCTGCTCACCAACGAGGACAACCCCACCATCGCCGAGCTGCGCGCCAAGGAGCTGGGCGGCGTGGTGACGCTGGGCGAGATCCGGAACGCGCTGGAGCATTCCGCCACCTTTGAGACCTTCAAGCAGGAGCACATCGTCGAGAACGTCACCGTGGGCGACATCGTCGATATCATCCTCAAGGGGGATGAGTTCGCGAACCTTCGCGACCAGGATCTCGGCCTGCCGGGCGTCTCGCTGGGCAAGCTGCTTGAGGATATCACCGCCTCGGCCCGCGCCAAGCCGCTGCTGGAAACGCAGATCAGCCATCTGACCACCGTGGGCGACGTGCTGGATGCCGTCGACGCGGCCGGCATACTGGATCAGTACGCGGACAAGGAGATCGACGCCACCTTCTCCGTGGGCGAGATCGTCGACCTGCTGGCGGGCAATGAGGACGTGCAGGCCCGGCGCGACCAGGAGATCACCCTGAAGACCACCGTTGGCAGCCTGATCGACCTCGTCGGCGAGGACAAGGTGATGTCCTTCCTCGAGCAGAAGGCCGCCGAGGCGAGCTACGTGAAGGATTACGAGAACAAGATGGAGGTTGTGGTCGACTACTGGCTGAGCCTGCTGCTGTTCATATTCGCCTTTGCGGCGCTGGCGACGATCACGCTGGAATTCATCGACAAGGACAAGCGGTGACCACAGATGCCCTTTACAGGGCGCGCGCCGTGTGATATGATTAAGAAAAAAAGGAGTTGTTTGAAATGCCCAAGGCAAAGGAAAAGGTACAGGCCGCGATTGAAAAGGCCGAAGACGCGCTGATCGCGACCGAAATTGAAGCGAAGAAGACGACCCGCACCGTGGCCCGCAAGGCGAAGGCGACCGCCGGAAAGAGCGCCGCCGACGCCAAGGCCAAGGCCGGGAAGGCCGCGACGGGCGCCGCCATCGGCACCCAGCGCAAGGCGCGCGCTACGGCCCGCAAGGCCAAGGACGCCGTCGCCGAAAAGGTGGAGGCCGTCATCGGCGACGTGAAGGAAGCGGCGGAGCAGGCGAAGGTCACCGCCCAGATCGAGGCGGGCAAGGCGAAGGCCAAGCGCACCCGCAAGGCCGCGGAGACGAAGGAAGCCGTGAAGACCGCCGCTGACAAGGCGAAGGCCCCGGCCCGCAAGCTGAAGGCCGCGAAGCTGAACATCGTGATCCAGTCCCCGATGGGCGGCAACATCACCCCCGAGGAGATCGCTGCGAAGCTGCCTGCGGACGCGGAGAGCGTGTTCGTCCGGGTCGACCAGAACAAGCTCTGGTGGGTCAGGAAGGACGGCGAGACCGGGTCGGTGGAGATCTGGTAAGCCCGCATATGTCCCCCGACAGGAACGCCTGCCGGGGGATTTGCATGTTTCAGGATTTATACTAAACTCAATCTAAATTGCAACCATCTGCGGGCGTCTTTTCCGCCCTGCCGTCGCCTCGCTGCGGTCAACGACGCGCTGCATCGCCTCCCTCCGCTCTGCTTAGGCAGAACGAAAAATCCGCTCCGCATATGTTCACTTTTAGATTGAGTTTAGTATCAGAAGGAGGTTTTCATGAGCATTGAAATGGGGCGGCATGCCCGGGAACTGACCATTGCGTACATCGGCGGGGGTTCGCGCGGCTGGGCCTGGGGATTGATGACGGACCTTGCCATGGACGGCGATATGTGCGGCACCGTGCGGCTGTATGACATCGACGAAGCCGCGGCGCGGCGCAACGAGATCATCGGCAACAAAATCAGCGCCCATCCGGACGCCGTGTCCCGCTGGCGCTACGAGGTGAGCGCCACGTTGAAGGACGCGTTGACCGGCGCGGATTTCGTGGTGATTTCCATCCTCCCCGGCACCTTTGAGGAGATGCGCTCGGACGTGCACCTGCCCGAGGGCCTGGGCGTCTGGCAGCCCGTGGGCGACACGGTGGGCGCGGGCGGCTTCATGCGGGCCATGCGCGCGATCCCGATGTTCGTGGAGATCGGCGAGGCCATCCGCGATTTCGCGCCCGAGGCATGGGTCATCAACTACACCAATCCGATGAGCCTGTGCGTGCGCACGCTCTATCACGTGTTTCCGGGGATTCGGGCCTTCGGCTGCTGCCACGAGGTGTTTGGCACGCAGAAGCTGCTTTGCGACATGCTGGAGCGGGAATACGGCATTTCCGGTGTGACGCGGCGGCAGCTCTACACCACCGTCACCGGCATCAACCACTTCACCTGGCTGACCCGCGCCAGCTATCGGGACGTCGACCTGATGCCGTTGTATGCCCGGTTCGCGGACAAGTACTTCGAGACCGGCTTTGACGACGGCGGGGACGACAACTGGATGAACAATCACTTTGCCTGCGCCCATAGGGTGAAGTTCGACCTGTTCCGCCGCTATGGCGCGATCGCCGCCGCGGGAGACCGGCACCTGGCGGAGTTCACCGCGCCGACCTACACCCGCGACCCGGAGACCGTGCGCGCCTGGAAATTCCAGCTGACAAGCGTGGATTGGCGCGTGAAGGACCTGGGGGAGAGGCTGCGGCGCTCTGACGCGCTGATCTCCGGCGAGGAGACGCTGACCCTGAAGCCCTCCGGCGAGGAGGGACACCTGCTGCTCAAGGCGCTGCTGGGCCTGGGGGATCTGGTGTCCAACGTGAACCTCCCCAACCGGGGCCAGATTCCGAACCTGCCGCTGGGCAGCGTGGTGGAGACCAACGCCCTGTTCGGGCTGAACCGCATCGAGCCGGTGTTTGCCGGGCCGCTGCCGGGAAACCTGCTGCCCCTCGTCGCGCGTCACGTCCACAACCAGGAGAATACCCTCGCCGCCGCGCTGGCCTGCGATCGGAGGCTGGGCTTTACCACGTTCATGAACGATCCACAACTGGCGGGCGTCCGTGCCGGGGACGGGCAGAAGCTGTTTGACGACATGCTGGAGAACCAGAGGGAGTACCTGCCGAAGGGCTGGTTTGCATAGGCTCAACCGTGCCATGAACCGCAACGGCACCCCTGAAAAACAGGGACCCGGATCGCCGCGTCGGGGCATTTCAAGCCCCTCCTCGCAATGACGCACAACCATGCTGCATCCTGCAACGTCATTGTGAGGAGCCCCTTTGGGGCGACGTGGCAATCCGGGTCTTAGAGTGTGTTTCTAAAATCCCCGAAGCGCAATTTCGGCGGATTTGGCTGCATTTCTGCGTTGCTTTTCCTTGATTTGCCACCAAGACGTGTCATTCCTCCGCGAGAACATCGCACGCGGCGTCTGCGTGTGCGGTTCACCGCCTTCGAAAAGGAGCCTCCTTCAAAGCGGCCCTCTCAGGGGCGCCATCCCTCCAGCACAACCTCGGGCGTGATCGCCGCGGCCTCGGCTTCGGTCAGGCGGCGCGCCCTGGGATGCCGGACGGACAGGTCGCGTCTCGCGCCGGTGGTGCCCCATTCGCCGCAGCGCCTGGTGATCTCCCGCACGCCGTCCCAGTTGTGCCAGTCCTCAAAGCCCGCGGGGCTGACGTGGGCGTCCATGTCGCAGGCGAGGAACAGCGTGCTCGCGAAGGCGCGCCAGGGCCGGCCCAGCTTGCCCGCGCCCTCCTCGCACTCGCCGGTCAGGCGGCAGCGGTGAAACACCTGGCCCCAGGGCTGCGCTTCGGGCGTGTTGGCCGCGGTGTACCAGCCGCCGCGGGCATTCATGAACAGCGTACAGCCCTCGAACCAGCAGCGATAGGGGCCGAATATGAAGTCCACATCGCCCTGTATGAAGCAGCCTTCAAAATACTGGCGGGAGCGGGTGGGCGGGCAGTCGCCGACGGAGGGCACGCATTCCACGCTCTCCAGGCCCCGCGGTGCGATCTCCGCCAGCACCTTCAGCATCACCGGCCCGCAGAACAGCGTGTCCTGGTGGGCGATAAACCGGCAGCCTCGCCAGACGTCCCGGTCGCCGGCGGCGTAGACGGCCACGGCCTGGCCCACCTCGCGCCCGTCGCCGGCATCGTTGCGCACGGTGAGGTTCTCGACGGTCACGTCGTCGCCCAGCACCAGCAGCGTGGCGGAGAGGAACGTGCCCTTCTCCCGGCCGTCGGGGGTGAGGTCCTTCGCGCAGCCCGACCCGGTCAGCACCGCGCCGTCCTCGGCCAGGAGGCGCAGCCCGCTTCGATGGATCACCACCCGCTCGGCATAGGTGCCGGGGCGGATCAGCAGGGTGTCTCCCGGCGCGGCGGCGTCCACCGCGGCCTGGATGGTGGCAAAATCGCCGCCGTTGGGCGCAATCACATGCTTCATGCTTCGCCTCCCGCAAGGTTTTCGAGATATCGCCGCGCCGCTTCGGCGTTGTCCGGCTTTGTGTTCTCCAGCGTCATGGGCAGCCCCCGGGCCTTGCCGAAGGCCAGCAGCGCGTCGTAGCGCATCCGCCCCGTGCCGCAGGCGCAGGCCTTCGTCATGAAGGCGTCGGGATCGACGGTGTAGTCCTTCAGGTGCAGCACGCTCACGCGATCGCCCAGGCGGCGAATGGCCTCGTCCACGATGGCGTCGGCGCGTCTGCAATTCTCCCGGGTCAGCAGGTTCACGGCGTCCAGTATGACGCGCACATGCTCGGATTCCAGCGCCTCCAGCATCCGCTCGGCCCGCTCGGGGGTGTTCACGATGTGGCAGGCCACCGGCTCGATGGCGAGGATCGCGCCCTCCTCCTCGGCGCAGCGGACGAGAGGCCGGACGCTGTCCAGGAAGCACTCAAACGCCGCCTCGGAATCCGGCGCGAGGCCGAGGCCCGGCGCGGCAGGCGTCTCGGTGCCCACCACACCCGCGCTGATCCTTGTCGCGAAGCGCAGGTGGGCGCGGTAGATGTCGCGGGTGCGCTCCAGGGCCTCTTCGTCCCGGGTGGCCAGCTTCAGATAGCAGCCCAGCACGGCGCAGCCCATGCCGCGCGCCTCAAAGGCGTGTCGGACGTGCCCGGCCAGATCGTCGTCCAGCAGGCGCGGCGCGTCCGCCATCGAGAAGCCGTCCATCACCTTGGAGAGCGCCAGGTGGGCGCAGGTGAAGCCCTGGGCCCGGGCGAAGTCCAACCGCTGCTCGAGGGTGCCCGGCGCGGTGTCGTGCAGGCGAATGCCGATGTTCATGGGATCATCCTTTCGATTTCCGCGTGTTCCAATATCCGTTTCCAGGGCAGCGGATTGCCACGCCGAACCCATGGGGTTCTCCCCGCCGCATCGCGAGGAGGTCAGGGCGAAGCCGTGACCGACGTGGCAATCCAAATCCATTCAGTTATTCAGCCCTTATCCGATCACGTTCTCCGTCTCGGCGTCGAACAGGTACACGCTCTCCAGCGGGATGGAGAAGGTGATGTCCGCGTCGGTTTGGGGTGTGTCGTGGGAATCGATCTTCAGGATGGCCTGGGTGTCTCCGGCGGTGACGTACACATTGGTGTTGTCGCCCAGCATCTCCGTCAGCTCCACGCGGCAGGCGATGTGGTAGCCGTCCTCATGTTCGCCCAGGGCCACGGCCTCGGGGCGGAAGCCCAGCACGATCTCCTTGCCCTCGTATTTGCCGATGTCCGGCAGCTTCCTGCTCAGATCCAGCGCATTCCCGCCCATGGCGAGGCAGCCGCCCTTCACCGTGCCGCGCACGAAGTTCATCGGCGGCTCGCCGATGAAGCCCGCGACGAACACGTTGGCCGGCTTGTAGTACAGCTCGTAGGGCGTGCCGATCTGCTGGACATAGCCGTCCTTCATCACCACGATGCGATCCGCCAGCGTCATGGCCTCGGTCTGGTCGTGGGTGACGTAAATGGTGGTGGCGCCGGTCTCCCGGTGGATCTGGGCGATCTCATAGCGCATGGTCACGCGCTGCTTGGCGTCCAGGTTGGAGAGCGGCTCGTCCATCAGGAAGATGCCCACCTTGCGGATGATGGCGCGGCCGATGGCCACGCGCTGGCGCTGGCCGCCGGAGAGGGCGCGGGGCAGGCGATCCAGGTATTCCGTCAGGCCCAGGATGCGCGCCGTGTTTTGCACGCGCTGTTCGATCACGTCCTCGTCCACGCCCTGCAGCGTCAGGCCGAAGGCGATGTTGTCATAGACCGTCATCTGCGGATAGAGGGCATAGCTCTGGAACACCATGGCCACCTCGCGCTCCCGGGGGCCCATCTCATTGGCGCGCTTGCCGTTGATCAGGAACTCACCGTTGGAGATGTCCTCCAGGCCGGCGATCATGCGCAGCGTGGTGGACTTGCCGCAGCCCGAGGGTCCCACGAATACAACAAACTCACCCTTTTCAATTTCAAGATTGAAGTTGTGCACCGCGTGATAGCCGTTCGGGTAGATTTTGTTGATGTTCTTCAGCGTCAAATACGCCATACCGCCGCCTCCTTGCGTGTTGCTCAATGGTTCTTGCCAGGTTTCCTATGCGCTCTGGCGGCGCTTGACTTCCGTGTAGCACAGCACGAAGGGCGCCACGCCCTTGGCGTCGTTCTGCACCACGGGTTCGGAGATGTAATACTCATAGCTGCCGTCGCGGCGCCGATTGTCCTCCGGCCCCAGGCCCGCCACCAGGCAGATGCCGCTCAGGCTCAGTTGGCCGTCCGCGTCGATGGCGAGGCGGTGCTTCACGATGCCGTCGAAGGTCTGCTGGCCGCGTTCGGCCCAGATCGGCGCCAGCGCCCCCAGCCGCGCGCCCTTCAGCATGGCGTAGGCCAGCATGGCGCTGCCGCTGGATTCCAGGTAGTTGCCCGCCTCGCCGGGGCGATCGGGCACCTGCCAGTACAAGCCCGTCTTGGGATCGTGGAAGTGCCAGGCGCTTTCCGCCAGGTCCGACAAGAGGGCCGTCAGCTCGTCCCGGCCCGCGTCGACGGGCACCAGCTCCACCAGATCGGCCAGCGCCACGGCGAACCAGCCGATGCTGCGCAGCCAGAAGCTCCGGGAAAGGCCCGTTTGCGCGTTCGCCCAGAAGGCCTTGCGGCTGGCATCGTAGCCGTGGTAGTAGAGGCCGGTCGCCGCGTCGCGCATATGCTCGCGCACGACGCGCACCTGGCGCAGGATGTCGGAATAGTCGCCGCCTCCGAAGTGGCCTTCATAAAGGGCCAGGAAGGGCATGGCCATGTAGATGCCGTCCAGCCAGACCTGGTTGGGATAGATCTGCTTGTGCCAGAAGCTGCCCTCCGGTGTGCGCGGCTGGGCGTCCAGCGCCCGCTTCAGCGCGTCCGCCGCGAGGCGGTATTTTCCGTCGCCCGTGCGGTCATACAGCGTGAACAGCACGCGCCCCTCGTTGATGTCGTCCAGCGTGTGCTTCTCCGGCTTGAACGTGCGCACCGCGCCGTCCCCGCCCACGAAGGCGTCGATGAATCGGCGGGCAAAGTCGAAATAGCGCGCGTCTTTAGAGATGTCGGCCATGGCCAGCAGCGCCGTGATCATGCAGCCGTCGATGTAATTCCAATTGGTGGGGATGCCCTCCCGCGCCTTCTCGATGTTCCAGGCGGTGCGCTCGGGGGAGGAGCGCTCGATCAGGCTGAACACATAGCGGTCGATGGCTTCGTACATAGGTTCCCTCCGTCATTCCGAGACGATCTCATCCACGTTGTTGGCGACGACGCGCTCGCCCGCCTGGCCTTCCACGGTGACGTTCCGCAGCACCACGCGGCGCACGTTTTCAAAGTACAGCCCCAGGCGGCAGCGCTCCGGCGCGCCGGTGAACATCGAGGGCACCGCGGGCCTGGCGTCCTTGGCGAAGGCGACGCGCACGTTTTCAAACGTCACCTCGTCGATGGGGCGTTCCGGCAGGCCGTCGCAATAGCAGGCCGCGGCCTGGGCGTCCAAGCACTCCATGTTCGCGAACCGGAAGCGGCCCAGGCGGGGCGTCCGCTCGTCCACCGGCAGCGGCGCGCGGCTCTGCACGTACTCGGAATCGCCGTCCGGGTCCACGCAGCGATACCACATGTTCATCACGATGGGGGTCACGACGCCCTCCATGCGGATGTTGTCAAACTCGATCGCGTCGATGTCGCAGCTCTGCCCGCGGCCCCGGCGGGTCTTGATGCGCAGCCCGCGGTCCGTCTGCCGGAAGAGGCACTGGCTGACGGACAGCTCCCGAATGCCGCCGGAGATCTCGCTGCCCAGCGTCACCGCGCCGTGTCCGAACGACATCAGGCAGTTGCGGATCGTGTGGCGCGTGGCGGTGGCGGGGCACATTCTGTACAGCTCCAGCTTGCCGGACTTGATGGCGATGCAATCGTCGCCTACGGAGAAGCGGCAGCCGATGATTTGCACGCCGTCGCAGCACTCCGGGTCCAGCGCGTCGGTGTTCGGGCTGTCCTTCGGCGCGGCGACCGACACGTCGTAAAACGCCACGTCCCTGCAGTAGTAGGGGTGCAGGTGCCAGGAGGGGGAGTTGGCCACGGACACGCCGTGGATCGTCACGCCCTCGCAGCGGTTCAGGAACATCATCCGCGGCCGGGCCACGGGATCGCTCTGGAAGGTCTGCCACCAGTCGGCGTTCAGGGCGTTGCCGTCCAGCTTGCCGGGGCCGATGATCGCGATGTCCCGCGCGTATTCGGCGGTGATCAGCGAGGCGTACATGTCCCGCGCGAGGCCCTCGAACGCGCTGAAGTGCACGGGATGGCCGCCGCCCAAATCCTTCGCCGTGGCGGGAAGCACCGGGTACGCGGCCTTGTCCGTCCGGCCCAGCAGCGTCGCCCCGGCCCGCAATTCCAGCGTCATATGGCTCTTGAGCAGCAGCGGGCCGGTGAGGTAGACGCCCTCCGGCACGACGAGCCGACCGTTTTCCGGCAGCGCCGCGATGGCCCGCTGGAGGGCCGCGGTGTCGTCGGTCTCGCCGTCGCCGACCGCGCCGAAAGCCCTTGCGCTGACGGCGCAGGCCTCCGGCAGGGTGCGGAGGGCGAGAGTCGATTCTTCCCCGTTCATGCGGACAAAAATGGCGTATTCACGGTCCGGAATCAGGCCGAACAGCGAGAACACGTTGTCCGTTCCCTCCAGAACGGCCTCGCCGTCCAGGCTGACGGCGTAGGGAACGGGGGAGTGGAACGGCGCGCGGTTGTCCAGCTCAAAGCAGGCGGAGGTGGCGCCGACGTAAATGCAATGAAACACGGGTTCAGGCTCCCTTTGCGCGGCGCCTGGCATCCGACAGGACGCTTTGGGCCGTGCGCTTGATTTGGATGAGCAGCGTGTCCCACGCCGCGGTGAAGACGCCGAACAGGATCGGCCCCACGCCCAGCGGCGTGCCGCCTTCGGCCATGCCGAGGCCCAGGATCGCCGCGTTGACGACGTTGTAGGTCGTCACCACCAGGAACAGCAGCAAAAACGCGTAGAGCAGGTTCAGCGGCAGCGTGTAAAAGCCCTTCCCGGGGAACATCATCCAGCGATCGTTCGCGCCGGGGCTCTTGGCCATGAAGCGGAAGAGGTTGTTGGTCAGCAGATCCGTCACCGCGCCCAGCGCCAGCCCCAGCACCACCATCTGATCCAGCCAGTGGTTCAGATAGGTGCCCAGGCCCCACAGGAAGAAGAAGCAGGTCGCCCCGGCGAACCAGAACTTGATCAGCAGCGCCTTCACCGCGTCCGAAAGCCTGACCTTCGGGCCGGAGCGGTACCGGCGCAGCTCCGCTTCACTGACCTTCGGGGAGTTGGAGGCGTCCGCGTTCACCAGGTCCTCCACGGCCTTGACGTTCAGCTTATAATAATCGGCGGTGGATTTTGGCGCCTCCCGCGGCGGGGTTTTCTTGTTGCG
This sequence comes from uncultured Eubacteriales bacterium, assembly GCA_902799045.1. Lineage (GTDB taxonomy): Bacteria > Bacillota > Clostridia > Christensenellales > Aristaeellaceae > UBA2862. Next base: position 19,237 of record CADBZH010000013.1, on the reverse strand, counting down.
AGCCATGATGATCGGGCGTCAGGCGTCCTCGCCGCTGATGTCGATGGCTTCCATGCCGCCGTTGTCGGCCACGTCCACGTTGGTGTTGATCTTCTTCAGCAGCCTGGAGTACACCGGCAGCGTGATGACCAGCGCGGTGCCGACGATCAGCAGGATGCGATGGACGGACAGCATCCGCATGGCCGCGTTGATGTAGCTCTTGTCGGCACTGACGGTGATCGGGTTCACCTCGCGGGTCAGCGCCTCGGTGATGCGGCCCTGATAGTAGATCCCGGCATAGATGATGATGCCCACCAGCACGAACATCAGCGCCAGCATCGGCACGTTCACCTTCTTGCGATGGGGGAAGGCGTTCATGAAGCAGACCATCAGCAGTATGGAAAACAGCATCGTGGCGAAGCCCGCCAGGCCCATGCCCGGCAGGTTGATGTAGGCCGTGGTGTCCGAGATCTTCGTCAGGTTCAGCGAATAATAGACGAACGCCAGCGCGAACGCGACGAGGGCGATGGTCTGGGGCTTGCGCTTCAGCGCCACCACGCGCTTGCGGAGGAATTCCTTAATGCCCTTGGGCTGGCTTGCCATGACTCATCGATCCCCTTTCCGGATGGCGTTGGTGGTTTCCTTGTCGAAGAAGTGCTTGCGCGTGAAGCCCAGCGACACGACGTCGCCGGCCTTGTAGTCGCTCCAGCCGCGCAGCTTTGCGCTGACCCGCAGGCCGTCGCCCATGCGGCCGTGCACCAGCGTGTTCATGCCCAGGTTTTCATTGGAGAACACCTTCACGGGCAAATCGCCGCCCTCGGCGATGTCTTCGGGACGCACGCCCAGGATGATCTCCTTGCGGTTGTAATCGGCCAGGGCGGCCTTTTCCGCGTCGGACAGGCTGACCTCAAAGCCCTTGCCCCGCAGCGCGCCGTTTTCAAAGACCACGTCGAAGAAGTTCATCGGCGGAAGCCCGATGAAGCCGGCCACGAACGTGTTGTTCGGGGAATCGTACAGCTCCAGCGGCGTGCCGATCTGCTGCACGTGGCCCATGGACATGCACACGATGCGGTCCGCCAGCGTCAGCGCCTCGGTCTGGTCGTGGGTGACGTACATCATCGTGGCGTTCAGCCGCTTGTGCAGCAGCAGGATCTCGCGCCTCGTCGCGCCGCGCAGCTTGGCGTCCAGGTTGGAAAGCGGCTCGTCGAACAGGAAGACCTTCGGGTTGCGCACGATCGAGCGCCCCATGGCCACGCGCTGGCGCTGGCCGCCGGAGAGCTGCGCGGGCTTCTTGTTCAGCTGGCTGGTCAGCCCCAGGATCTCCGCCGCGGCCAGCACCTTCTTGTGGATGACGTTCGGATCCTCCTTGCGCAGCACCAGCGAAAACGCCATGTTCTCATAGATGGTCATGTGGCCGTAGAGGGCGTAGTTCTGAAAGACCATGGCCATGTCGCGGTCCTTGGCCGGCACGCGGGTGATGTCCCGCCCGTCCAGCAGCAGCTGGCCGTTTGAGATGTCCTCCAGGCCCGCCACCATGCGCAGCGTGGTGGACTTGCCGCAGCCCGAAGGCCCGACCAGCACGATCAGCTCGCCGTCCCTGATATCGATATTGAAGTCGTATACCGCCTGGACGTTGTTGTCGTATATTTTATCGATGTGATGTAAACTCAGCTCTGCCATCGTGCGCCCTCCTTATGCCTGCTGGCCTTCAAGACTCGCGATATGCGCCTTCAGGGCGCGGCTCTTGACCAGGTTTACCGCCGCCGCCGCGAACAGGCACGCCGCCGACCCGGCGAGATACACGATCACCCGGACAAACTGCCCGTCGCTCATGGCCAGCAGCTCCGCGCCGCCGACCGTCAGCGTCGTGGCGTGGGCGGGCACGGGCAATATGAAGATCCTCGCGATCTGGATGATTCCGAGGACGCAGAGCACCCAGGAGTAGCTCTGTTTATAGTTCTTCACACCCTCGCTGGACAGGAAGGCCGCCAGCATGAACACCAGGTTGTAGAGGATCGAGGCGCCCATGATGAGGGTGTAGTAATAATCGACGTTGATTTTATAGAGGCTGACAAAGTAGAGCACGTCGAACACAATGGCCAGGATCGCAAGGCGCGAGGACGTGGTGTTCTTTGTAAAGCGCATGCGGTCGAGCCGGACGGATTGTTCATTCATCATGCTTTCGCCGCCTTTCCAGCTTCAATCAGCTTACTTTCATTCTTCATCAGCGACTGCTTCCATATCGCGCAGGCCACGAGCAGCGCCACCGCCAGCAGCGATACGGCGAACACGCCCAGGTGGGCGTCGAACCAGAAGGTTGAATCGGTGTAGGTGCCCGCCCTCGAGAGGCGGCGCTCCAGCTGTTCAAAATCCACGGTGGTGAGATACTGGGTCTTGAAGGCCGCGATCTGGCCGTGGGCCCAGACGGCCGCGGCGACGTTGGCGACGGCGTTCAGGCCGATCGCGCAATAGTTGCCGATATAGTATTTCCTTCGGGTATGGGTGTTGGTGACGAACAGCAGGCAGGCCGCCAGCAGCAGCCCGATCGACACCCGCAGGAACGTGCGGTTGAAGCCCTGCATGTCATAGTAGATCATGGCGCCGGCCACCTTGACCGAGGACGGGTCGTCGGGCACGGGGACCATGGTATACAGCATGTCGTACAGGTCCGTCATCATGCCCAGCACGTACAAAAATACCAGCGCGCCGGCCGCGATGCACAGAAAGCACGCGATGCGCTGCAGCTTCATCTGTTTCTTATACATGTCGAACTTCCCCCGATCCTAACTAAGGTAAGGCGCCCCCTCCCGCCTCCCGGCGGGAGGGGAGCGAATAGGTCAATCGATCAGCTCAGGCTGACGTAGTAGTCCAGCAGGCGGGTCCAGGCGTCGCCCTTCAGCAGCAGGTAGTCGAAGCCGTACCAGGCGCCGTCCACGGTCTCAGCCGCCTCTTCAGGGCTGGTCATGCCGTCCAGGGTGAAGCCGTTCACGATGATGTTCACAAAGGCGTTTTCGCCATCGCGGGCCAAGCCGAACTTGCCGTTGGCGGTCAGCTCGGTGTAGCTGTTCAGCTCGTCGTTTTCCACCTTGGTGTTGGGCAGCACGGTGGGCACGGAGGTGTACCAGGGATTCTCGGCCAGAGCCAGCTCCGGATGCTTGATGGTGCCCAGGCCGATGGCCACGGAGATGTGGCCCGCGCCTTCCTTGCCGACCTCGTGGGTGCACTGATACTCGAAGGCCTGGCTCTTGGCGAAGGACAGGGTGGAGCCCAGGTACATGCGGGCGTAGTTGGTGTAGTTGCCGCTGGCCTTCTCCCACAGCTCTTCATAGGTGGCGTCGGCGATGACGGGCATCTCCTTGCCGTTGAAGGTGAAGGTCTCGTAGGAGCCGTCGTCCTTGGTCTTGATGAAGGCGTCGGGGCCGTAGCTCATCAGGATCTGGCCCTTCTCAGAGAAGGCGTAGTCGATCAGCGCCAGGGCGGCGTTCAGCTTCGCTTCGTCGCCTTCAACGCCGGCCTTGGAGATGGCCCAGCCGTCGGTCTTGACGGAACGCCAGGACTCGGTGAAGCGCATGTAGACGCCGTTCTCGTCGGTGCCGTCATACCAGCGCGCCACGGGCACCATCACGGCCATGTACTTCTCGCCGTCCTGCAGCTTGGTGGCGTTCATGATGGTCTGGGTCTGGTTGTAGTCATAGGACATGAAGCCCATGTCGTTCTCCAGGTAGGTGCCGCTGTTCTCCTCGGAGGCGTCCATGAACGCCTTGGAGATCAGGCCCTCCTGGGCCATGTCGTGCATGCGGCCCATGGCCTCGTAGGCGGCGACATCCTGGCGGGCGTCGTGCAGCTCGCCGTCAGCGCCGACATACAGGTAGTCCTGGCGGGACTCCATGCCGCGCACGCCGAACAGGTGGCCGGCCAGGCGGATCATATCCACGCGGCGCTGGTTGTTGTTCTCCTCGCGGGTGAACAGGCCCTGCACGGAATCGGTGCCGTTGAGGGTCTGCGGGTTGGCGACCACGCAGCGCAGCAGGGCGACCATCTCGTCGGCGTCCCACGCGGCGTTCTGGCCGATGAACAGGTTGGAGCGCTCGGTGCCGTAATAGCCGCCGTAAGCCGCGTCGATGTAGTCGCGCAGCAGGTTCACGGCGTCCACGCCGGTCAGCGGGCCCGCGTCGTTCATGATGGCCACGACATTGCCGAAGGCGTCGTAGTTCTTGGTGACGGTCTCGGTGCCGGTGCCGTCCAGGGTCACGGTCTCGATATCGATGGAGCCGCCGACGGGCATGTAGGGCTCGTAGACCACGGGCGCAAGGTCGTTGCAGGCGTCGGCGGTGAACTCACCCTCGCCGTCCAGCAGCTTCACGACCCAGTCCGCGCGCATGAGGGGCATGCGCTCGATGTCGTTGACGCCGTCGAAGTAGGGGCTGAAGTAGATCGCGCCGGTGGAGGTGTTGCCCGTGATGGACAGGCGCACGATCGGGTTGGCTTCCAGATAGGCCTTGAAGTTGGGCATCTGGTCCAGGTACTCGGCCAGGTTGACCAGGCTGCCGGCCTCGCCGTACTCAGACAGCGTGGCGGCGGTGCCGCTGATCATGTCGACCTCGTTCAGGCGATCCTTCCAGAACTCGAACTCCTTCGCGGCGCCGTTGCCCTGGTACTTGTCCTCGAACTTGACGCCCAGAATGTTTTCCATTTCCACCCAGGTGGGCTTCAGGTCGCCGGTGTTGTAGGTGTTGCCGTCGGCCAGCGTCACGCCGCTGCCCGCCGTCTCGGCGTCAAAGGCGATGCCGGTCTTGGTGCTGTTGTAGCCGGTGGCCATGCGCAGCACGGTTCCCTCGGCCATCGCGGCGCAGCTCAGCAGCATCGCGCAGGCCAGCAGGATCGACAAGAGTTTCTTCATGTGGGGTTCCTCCTTCATATTATTCCTTCACACCGCCGGCGTTTGTGCCTTTGGCGAAGTACTTCTGAATAAACGGGTAGATGATCAGGATCGGCACGATGGAGCACACGATCAGCGCGTAGATGACAGAATCCGAGGCATACACCTCGTTCCAGCCCGCCATGGTCTCCGAGTTCGTGTAATCCTCCAGCGTCAATCGTATGAACACCTGCAGGGGATGCTCGTGGGCGTTGGAGATCATCTGGCGTGCCCAGAAATAGCCGTTCCAGCGGGAGATGGCGAAGAACAGCGCCACCGTCGCGATGGTGGATTTGCTCATCGGGATGAACACCTTGCTCAGCACGCCGAACTCCGTCGCGCCGTCCACGATGGCGGCCTCCTCGATCTCGCTGGGCACGTTTTCAAAGGCGTTGCGCAGCAGGATGATGTTCATGGCGGCCATGCCCATCGCGATGACGACCAGCCACTTGTCGTCCATGATGCCGATGCCATTGAACACCTTCTTGGTGGCCAGGTAGTTCAGGTACTGGGGCACGATGCCCGCGGAGAACCACATGGTGAACACCAGGTAAAAGTTGAAGAACTTGCGGAACAGCAGGCGCTTCTTGCTGAGGGCGTAGGCGCCCAGGATGGCCACGCCCAGCGCCCACACCGTGCCGTAGACCGTTAAAAACAGCGTGTTGGAATAGGAATTCCAGAACATGTTGTCGTTGAACATCCTTCGGAAGGCGTCGAACTGCACGTCCTTCGGGAAGAGCACCACCTCGCCGTAGTCCACCGCGTGCCGGCCGGAGATGGAGGCCGAGATGGCGTAGACGAACGGATAGAGGCAGCCCAGGGCGAACACCGTCAAAAGCGTGTAGCTGATGATCTTGAAGATCAGTTCGGAGGCTTCAAGCTTTCTTTTCATGGATCGACCCCCCTTAATAAAGCGACACGTTGCTCGCCTTGCGGGCGACCGTGTTCGCGCCGATGACCAGCAGCATGCCCACCACGTTGTTCATCATCTCCGCCGCGGAGGCGATGCCCTTCTGGGCGCCCGCCAGGCCGTAGCGCTGGGCGAAGGTGGAAACCACGTCGGCGGTCACGTAGGTATTGTTGTTGTACAGCAGCAGCACCTTCTCATAGCCGATGTTCAGCAGCGAGCCGATGCGCATGATGAGCATGATGACGATCGTGGAGAGGATGCTGGGCAGCACCACGTAGCGCATCTGGGCCATCTTGCCCGCGCCGTCGATCTGCGCCGCCTCGTAGCTGGTGGGGGAGATGGCGATGATCGCCGCGAAGAAAACGATGCTGTCGTAGCCCGCCGTCTCCCAGATGCCGCTGATCTGATAGATGCCGCGGAAGAAGCTGGGGTTGTTCAGAAGGCCGGCGTTGGCCATCTCGTCGGTGATCAGGCCGATGCGCGCCAGGAAGCGGGAGACGATGCCCGCGCCGCTGGTCAGCGAGCCCTGCTTCACCAGCATCATCACCAGCGACGTCATGACGACGGTGGACATGAACTTGGGCAGGTAGGTGAGCACCTGATAGACGCTGCGCGCGAGGTTCGAGCGCACTTCATTGAAGAACAGCGCCAGGATGATCGGCATCGGGAAGCCGAACAGCAGGCCGTAGAAGCTCAGCAGGAACGTGTTGCGCAGGGCCCGCCAGAACTCCATGGACAAGCCGCCGGTGCCGCCGCCGACCAGCAGGGTCTTGAAATAGGAAAAGCCCGCGAAATACTGCTCGGACACGCTCTTCACCTGGTCGCCCACCTTGAACGCGCCCAGCAACTCGTACATGGGCAGGTAGCGCCAGAACAGGAAGACCAGGATCGTGGGCAGCAGCATCACGTACAGACGCCAGTCCTTGAGGATCGTGCGGCCCACGTGCAGCCAGTAGTGCTTTTCCACATCGTCGCGCACCACTTGTTCGGGGCTTTCGCGATAAGTGCCGCTGGCCTGATCGTAAATCAGATAATCCGCTCCCTTATCTCTCATAAAATCCTCCTCTTTCCTCTTCTTCCTGCGCGTGAAGCCTTTGCAGGTAGTGATTCTGTTCCTCAAACATGCCGTCCAGCCGGCGAACGATCCAGATCAGCACAAGCGTGAACAGCAGCGTGATCGCGTCCGTGGTGAAAAAGCCCAGCGCCAGGGCCGGGGGCGTCTTGAACGCCAGCGAGACCAGCGCCCGCCCCAGCTGCATCAAAAGCGTCACGCCCAGGGCCAGCCCCAGCGATTTCGTCACGCTTTCGCGCACGCCCTCCGGGGTGAGCTTTTTAAGCACCGGCCACGCGGCCAGGCTGAAGAGATTTCCGATGCAATAGATGGCGTAGTGGGGGATTCCGGCTCCGCTGGCGCGGCAGAACACCGCGCCGCCGAGCAGGGCGTGCAGCCCCGCCCAGGGCCCCCAGCGCATCATCACGATGGCGGTGATCGCGGGCGTCACCGAAACGGTGTAGGGCTCGTTGGGAAACCATTTGCGGGCGGCGACGACCACCAGCGTCTCGAATATCGCCAGCATGACGGCGAACATCGCCAGGTCCATCCACCGGTACTGCCCAACCGTCCGCTGTCCCCTCAAGCGCCCACCTCCAGGTGAAACCAGATATTCACGAAAATTGTCGCAAGACGGCAATTAATAAGTCCAATATGACAATAGGATTATAACATCCTATGAATGATGTGTCAATATTTTGTCGAGTCGGTTAAAGGAAATTAAGTAAAAACAGACCGAAGTTTGTTTAGACTTCGGTCTGTTTTGGGTTATTCCAGCGCTTCGCCGTCGATTCGGATCCGCGCGGCGATCATCTTCGCCAGGAAGAACAACACGGCGCACTCCTCCTCCTGCCAGATGCGGCGGCTGTGAGGCTCCGCGCACAGGAGATAGCCGTTCGTCGGCGCGTTGTCCATGCCGATGCGCACCACCATCAGCGTCTCGACCTCCCGCTTCTTCAACACCCCGTAAAACACCGGGCAGCGGGCCTCGATGCGCTCCGGCTCGTTGGTGGCCAATATCTCGTCGTTCATCAGGTTGTCGATGTCGTCCACCCGCTCCTCCACGCCCTGGGCGCGGATGGCCCGCATCACGCGGCTCTCGCCCACGTAGTACAGGTCCGTCAGGCGCAGCTCGTCGATCAGCACCGGTGCGGCGGAGCAGAGCTTGTTCTTCAGCCCCGGCGCGAGCTCAAACAGGCGCACCACGTTGCACATGAAGGTGGCGATGCCCTTGCGGGCGATCTGGCGGATCTCGATGTCGGCGTGCTTTTCCTTGACGTAGATGATGTAGCAGTTTCGGCCCTTGGTCTTGCCGCGATAGAGGGTCTTGTCGATCGTGGCGAACAGGCCCTCATAGTCCCCGGCGTCGGTGGGGAAGGTGGCGCAGCCGATGGTGCCGGTGACGAAGGGCGAGCAACCGTCCAGCGGGATGTTGATGCGCAGCACCCGCCGCTCGGTGTACAGCTCGTTGAGGAACGCCTTCTTGTCCGCGTATTCCAGGTCCCGAAGGTTCACCCACAGCAGCTCGTCGCCGCCGAAGCGCCCCGCGATGCCCAGACCGTCCAGGCTGTCGGACAGGGTCTTGCCCACGTGCATCAGCACCTGGTCGCCGGCGTGGTGGCCGTAGGCGTCGTTGACGAACTTGAAGTTGTCCAGGTCCAGCATGCCGAAGGTGAAGGGCGTGCCCGACTCGATGAGCGACTTCACAAAGCCCAGGATGTACTGCCGGGCGACGAGCCCGGTGAGCGGGTCCAGCACAAAGGAGACGTCCCGTCTGCCGAGCGTCTCGTCGAAATAGGTGTATTTTGTGAGCTGTTCCCTGGTGTACATCGCGTTCCGTGCTCCCATATAACCGGTTTATAAGATATAACTGGCATTATTATATCAGTTACATGGGCTTCCTGTCCAGCCCTTTGGCGCGTCACGGTGAAAAAAACTTGCGGCGGGGGTCGGCGCTGGCGTCGGGCTTGCCGGACGGGCGATTCCGTGGTAAAATAGAAGGCGTCACGCGAAAGGAGGGGATCGCATGGAGGAACGGGCGGCGCTCGAGGCCTATATCCGGGCGATCCTGCCGGAGCGCGAGGACTATCTCTACCAGCGGGCGCTGAACAAGGTCCGTGCGATCACCCGCGGCATGTCGGAGGACGAGCGGGCCGCCTACCTCTCGGGCAAGGCCTTTGCCAGCACGCTCTATCACGTCCGGCGCGGGGATCGGGCCTATCAGTCGCTCCAGAAGGGCGAGCTGACGCTGGACTTCCACCAGGCGGAGTTCGCCCGCCTCGAGCCGATGATCCGCGCGGAGCTGGAGCGGGGCAACGCGGTGGACCTGACGTTTTTGCGCTCGGTGGACAAGTGCCGCGTGTCACTGAAGAAGGCGCGATCGGCGATCGAGACGGTCGAACGCGGCGCGGCGGCAAGGCACCTTGAGGCGCAGAAGAAGCGCTTTGCCGACGAGACCGAGGCCAGGGTGGCGCGCTATCTGCGCAAGGGCGATCTGTCCCGGAGTCTGGAGAAGAGGCCGGCGAAGGGGAAGGTGGTCGACGCGCTGATGACCGCGGCCTTCGCCCGGGGCGTCTCCGCCGGGACGATCGACGCGGCCTGGCAGCCCGACACGCTGGCCGGCGCGATGCGCGGCGAGCTGGACCGCGCCTTTCCGGAGCTGGCGGCCTGCGGCCCGGTGGCCCTGGCGTCCGGCGACACGGTCTCCTCGGCGCTTCGGCGCGCGGTGCAGAAGGCGAAGGGCGGCGTCTGCGCGGCGGTGCGCAAGCGCTTTCATCCCGGGCGCATTCGCGCGCTGTTGAACCAGAACGCCTCGCTGAAGGCGATCCAGCGCCAGACCGACGTAGCCCTCGCCGGGGAGAAGAGGCTGCAAACGGCGCTGTTGAACGCCGTGCCGAAGCACTATCGCGACCTCTATCCCCTGGCGCGGCAGATGAAGCGGCGCTTCATCCTTCACCTGGGCCCCACCAACTCCGGCAAGACCTACGAGGGCGTGGGCCGGCTTCGGGGCGCGCGCAACGGCATCTACCTGGGCCCGCTGCGCCTGCTGGCCGCGGAGCAGTTTGAGACGCTGAACCTGAACGACGTGCCCTGCTCGCTGGTGACCGGCGAGGAGCAGATCCGCGTGCCCGGCAGCCGGGTGCAATCCTCCACGGTGGAGATGGCGGACCTGAAGACCCGCTACGACGTGGCGGTGATCGACGAGTGCCAGATGATCGGCGACCGGGACCGGGGCGGCGCCTGGACGGCGGCGATCCTGGGCCTGTGCGCGGACGAGATCCACGCCTGCGCCTCCCCGGACGCCGAGACGCTGCTCACACGCATCATCCGCGAGTGCGGCGACGAGCTGGAGATCGTGCGCCACGAGCGCATGACGCCGCTGGTGGTGGAGAAGGAGGGCTTCCGCTTCCCGGAGTCGGTGCGCCCCGGGGACGCGCTGATCGTGTTCTCCAAGGCACGGGTGCACGCCGTGGCGGCGGAGCTGAAGCGCCTGGGACACCGAGTGTCGCTGATCTACGGCGCGCTGCCGCCGGACGTGCGCCGCGACCAGGCGGACCGCTTCCAGCAGGGCGATTCAGACGTGGTGGTCTCCACCGACGCCATCGCCATGGGCATGAACCTGCCCATCGAGCGCGTGGTGTTCCTGGAGTCGGAGAAGTACGACGGGGACATCACCCGGCCGCTGACCGACGCGGAGATCAAGCAGATCGCCGGTCGCGCGGGCCGCTACGGGCAGTATGACGTGGGCTACGTGAACGCCCACGGCTTCAGGAGCACCGTGGAGCGCGCCCTGGCCAAGCCGCTGCTGCCGCTGACGGAGGCGGTGATCCGCTTCCCCGAATCGCTGCTGGGCATTCCGCTGCCGCTGACGCAGATCATCGACCAGTGGCTCGCCATGAAGGACAGGAGCTGCTTCTCCAAGGCCTCCACCGTGCGCATGGCCTCGCTGGCGGCCATGATGGAGACGCGCCACACCGACAAGCAGCTGCTCTACCGCTTCCTGTGCATCCCCTTCGACGAGACCGACCCGGACCTGCTGGCCCGCTGGAAGGCCATGTACCACGCGGAGTGCGCCTCGGAGCACGTGGAGGTGCTGTCGGAGATCCCGCCCTACCTGGACCCGGAGGATTGCACGGCGGCCATGCTGGACGGGCTGGAGGCGGACTATCGCCGCTGCGATCTCTACTATAATTATACGCGCCTGTTCCTGGAGGAGCCGGACGCGCTGCTGGACGCCATCCAGCGGCGCAAGTACCTGATCTCCCAGGGCATCATCCACATCCTCTCCACCCAGAAGCTGCAGCAGAGGACCTGCCGCGTCTGCGGGCGGGCCCTGCCCTGGAACTGGCCCTACGCGCTGTGCGACGCCTGCCATCGCCAGGGCGGCGCTCCGAGTCGGGGTGGCCCCGCGAAGCGCTCCCGCCGCCGATCCCGCCGGTGAACGCCGCTTGAAATCATTTTCTTCATGGGTATTTCTTCCTCCTTTACAACAACCGCCCGGTGTAAGGCCGGGCGAGGTTGTCACTGTTCAGATGGTTTGACGCACCGGCGTCCGCGCAAGCGGGTCGCCGGCAGCGCCGCGCTGGAATCCGAAGGATTCGCGCGGGCTGGTTGCGCCTTCACGGATGTGCAGCGGCGCGACTGCTATCTCAGATGTCTGCCACCGGACTCAAAGGCTGTTGCGGATGGTCCTCGCGCAGGCGAACGAAGTCACGCTGAAGACGATGCCCACGATACCGTCAAGTATGGTGGAGACATTCACGCCATTCGCGAAATCGAGGATCATGGTAACGACCGACAGGATAATCGCGATTATAGAGAGCACATAGGCGGGCATGATCTTGACCGAGTTCTTCCCGCCGATGATCGAAAAGATGCCCAGCAGCAGGTCGACGACGGCCGCGACCAGCACGAAGACGCCCAGGACGAGCATGATTCCCGACATGGTGAGCGCCTCCGCCGCGCCTTCAGCAGCGGGCGCGGCCGTTTCAATGACGCTCTTGCCGAGCATGTTGCCGCCCGAAAGGAAAGCGACGCCCAGACCAATTCCGAAGATACCGAGGATGATGTTCAGCACGCCGAGGATGGTGATCGACTTCTTTGCGTTGTCAAGGCTCATTTTGTTCGTTCCTCCTTTGTGTGGATGTGCTTTCACAATAACACCTTTGTCATTGTGCACCCGTTTCCATTATATCCAAATGAGCAGCGTCAGAAAAGGGACGTTTCAGAAAGACACAACGATTAAGGCGCTTGCGCTTGTATTTTCAATCCATATTCTGTATGCTATTATTAGAGTGTGTTTCTAAAATGCCTGAAGCGCATTTTCGGCGTCTTTGACTGCATTTCTGCGTTGCTTTTCCTTGACTTGCAATCAGTAAGCCTGCGGAAAAGCGCCTTGAAATGCGCCCAAATCCACTCGAAACTGCATCTCCCGGCACTTAGAAACACACTCTATGAGAAGGGGGCAGAATCGCCATGACGAAATCCTTCGGAGATACGGTGCGCCGTCTCCGCATTGAAAGCGGGCTTTCCCAGCAGCAGCTGGCGGATCGTCTGCATGTAGGCCGCCCCAGTGTCGCAAACTGGGAGGTGGGCCGCCGCATGCCCGACGTTGCTACGGTTGCCCTGATTGCGGAGACCCTGGGCGTGGATACCGCGGCGCTGCTGGCGGCTGCGGAGAAATCTGACGGAGCGCCCAACGTACTGCTGGTGGACGACAGCCCCATCGTTCTTGAAGGAGGGCTCCCCATTCTGCGCCAGGCACTGCCAGGCGCGAATATCGTCGGCTTTACAAGGCGGCAGGAGGCCGTGGAGTATTTTACGCAGAACCCGGTATCGCTGGCGTTCCTGGACATTGAGCTGGGCAGGAGCAGCGGTCTTGACCTGTGCCGGGAGCTGCTGCGCATCCGCCCGCGCACCAACGTGATCTATCTGACCGGCTATCGGGAATACGCCTTCGACGCCTGGGACACCGGCGCCTGCGGCTTTCTGCTCAAGCCGTTGGACGCGGAGGAGATCCTTCGGCAGATTCCCAAGCTGCGGTATCCCGTGAGGGGGCTGATATGATGTTGGGGTTTGATTTTTGGGCGGCGGCGGAGGCGTCGGCGGTTCTGTTTGGCATATTCGGGTTGATTCTGGTCTTCCTTGCCCGCGACATCGACCGATGGCCCGCGCGCCTGTGCATTGCCATACTGTCCTCGGCCCTTCTCAGCGCGGCGCTCGCCCTGTTGAAACGCGCTGCCGCGCAGAATCAGGTTTCGCATTCCCTGTTTCGGGCGCTGCTCTGTGCCGAGGCGCTGATCACCCCGCTTCCGTCGCTGCTGGTGTTCGCCTATTTCCTCCAATGCTGCGGCGAAAACTACCTCAAAAGCGCGGCCATGCGCATCCAGTGTGCGCTGACGGCGGCGTTGATCGCGGCGCAGTGGCTGGCGCATCTCACCGGCGCGGTCAGCATCACGCCGGACTATGCGACGCGCGCCGGGCGCTGGTCTTATGTGTATGTCGTCATCATTTCGGCGCTCACGGTCAACTGTCTGATCGCGCTGTTTCTGAGACGCAAGAGGGTAACGGGCGCGCAATTCGTCATGTTTCTGGTTTGCTTTTTCGCCGTGGACGTCATACAGATCATCCTCGTGGAGCTGTACCTGATGGCGGAGCTGGTCAGGCGCTATCTGATGCAGCGGGATGAAGCGGCGCAGCAGAGGACGCGCGCCGCTGTGGCGCAAATGCGGCCACATTTCATCTACAACACGTTGATGAACGTCTATTACCTCTGCGCAAAGGATCCGCCCAGGGCTCAGCGGATCATACGGGATTTTACCCGCTACCTGCAAAACAACTTCACAGCCATCGCACAGGAGGACACGATTCCCTTTGAAAAGGAGCTGGAGCACACCCGGGCGTATCTCGCGGTGGAGCAAGCGTGCTTTGAAGGCCGCCTGTTCGTGGAGTTTGACACGCCGGACACCTTCTTCCGCATACCGCCCCTGACGCTTCAGCCCATCGTGGAAAATGCCGTCAAGCACGGCATGGACCCGGATCTGGAGCCGCTGTACGTCTCTGTTGTCACCCGGGACACGGCTCGGGGCGTGAAGATCACCGTGGAGGACACCGGCCCCGGCTTCGCGCCGACGGACGACGATGAGCCGAACTACGCGCTCAAAAACATCCGCGAGCGGCTGAAAACGATGTGCGGCGGGACGCTGGAAATCGAAGAGCGCGAAGCGGGTGGAACAAGGGTAACAATATTCATACCACAGGATGAGGGAAAATGAATCGTGAGATATTTGAACTGCAACATGACATGAAATCAGATTTCAGCAGAGTTCCTTCTCCGGCGCGTAGCCGTTGGGTGTACCGACCATCCCAATCGTTCCGCCGGTGTAAATGACAAGGATTCTCTTCATTGCCACACCAATCCGCCGGAATAGGTTTCTGTCCCGGCGATCATGGCCAGGATGCTCATGGGGGTGCGGTTATACCATCTGTCGCCATAGCGAACACACGACATAAACTGAATCGCATTCGATCCATCAATATCCAACATGGCCACCCTTTCCGCCAGCTCATCCGCGCCGCAGGACAGCCTCTGCTTCTCCATGTTCTTTTGGGTCTGTTCACTGAAGTAAGCCGCCGGGACGGAGGATCGAATATCTTCCGCCGGTGAACGCCGCTTGAAAAGAAGCCTTTTCAAGCGGCACTTTCTGTGTTATAATTATCTTAAACGGGGTTTTGCGCGCGAAGCGGCACTGACCGGACGTGCAAAGATTGGCGGAGGGATTCATTATGCAGGACAACAGAATCAGCGGCGAATACGACAGATACCTGTCGTCCCTGGACGTCTGGGCGATCGCCTTCGGCTGCATCATCGGCTGGGGCGCGTTCATGATGCCGGGGACCACTTTCCTGCCCGTGGGCGGCCCCCTCGGCACGCTCCTCGCCGTGCCCTTCATGGTGCTGTCCATGCTGGTCATCGGCGCGAACTTCTTCTTTCTGATGCGGCGAAGGCCGGGCACCGGCGGCGTCTATGCCTACACGAAGGAGGCTTTCGGCAGGGACCACGCCTTCCTGTGCGCCTGGTTCCTCTCGCTGAGCTACCTGACGATCCTGTTCATGAACGCCACGTCGCTGTTCCTGGTGATCCGCATGGTGTTTGGACGGCGGCTGCAGATCGGCTATTACGCCTACAACATCGCCGGGAATTACATCTTCATGGGCGAGGTGGGGGCTTCCATCGTCGCCCTGGCGGTCATCGCGCTGCTGTTCATCAACGCCAAGCCCTTCCTGCAGCGGGTGCAGACCATCCTGGCGGTGGTCATGCTGGTGGGCGTCGTGATCGTCGCGGCCTTCTGCCTGCCGCGGATCAACCTGGAGAGCCTCGGCGACGGCTTCGGCATCCGGGGCGTCAGCCGGCCCTTCGCCGTGTTCACGATCGTGATGCTTGCGCCGTGGGCTTTCGTGGGCTTCGAGGTCATCTCACTGGAGACGGCCCACTTTGACTTCAAGATCCACCGCTCCCGCTGGATCCTGCTCGCCGCGATCCTGCTCAGCGGCCTCGTCTACGCCGCGCTGGCGCTGGTGGGCGTGAGCTCCGTGCCGGACGGCTACGCCTCCTGGCAGGCCTATATCGCCGACCTCGGCCAGCTGGACGGCGTGGCCTCGGTGCCCACCTTCAACGCCGCCCGCTCCGTCATGGGCAGCGGAGGAATGCTGATCATGGCCGTGGCCGCCCTGGCCGCCATACTGACGGGCATGATCGCGGCCTATCGCGCCATCACCCGCGTGCTCTCCACGATGGCCGAGGATCGCATCCTGTCCCAGAAGTTCGAGGGCACCACCTACAGCATACTGTTCATCATGCTGGTCTCCATCGTCATCTCCATCTTCGGCAGGAGCACGCTGCAATGCTTCATGGAGTTGACTTCGCTGGGCGCGATCATCGGCTTCGGCTATACCTCCGCCTCCGCCTGGCGGCTGGCGAAGCAGACCGGCAACCGAAAGTTCGTCGTGCTGGGCATCGCGGGCGTCGTCATCTCCGTGGCTTTTGTCGTCGCGCAGCTGGTTCCGAGACTCACCGCCATCGAGATGATGGGCTCGAGCGCCTATCTGCTGCTGTCGCTGTGGTGCCTGCTGGGCTTCATGTTCTACCTGCGCATCGTGTCCCGCTCCGGCGCGGCCTCCAAGGACGGCACGTCGTCCACCGGCGTGGCGCTGTTCGCGCTGCTGCTGTTTTCGGCGCTGATGTGGCTCGGCAAGCGCCTGATGGCCGCCGAGAGCGTGCAGACGGTGCGCGACACGCTGGGGCTGGAGGGCGTGATCATGCTGCTGGTGGTGTTCATCGGCCTCGGCGAGATGATGTACATCCAGCGGCTGGTGCGCAAAAAGCATGAGGAGCTGCGCGCTGCCAGCGAACCGACCCGGGACGACGCGGAGCACCTTTCAGAATGAAGCGGTCGTGCTTTGGCCCTTTGCGGAACGCTGCGGGAGGGATGACCGCTTGACGTTTCATGCAGATCCTTCACTGCGCCCGGGACGACAAACGACGCAATGCTGTCTTCCTGAGCGCAGCGAAGGATCTGTGCGTTTCGATGTCCTGTGGCATTGAGGGCAGTATTCCGCCCAAACCATCCATCCCACCCCCAAGCTTCCGTGATGAGTCTAATTTTTCCAGTGAGGCAGGAAAATAGAGGGGAAATGTAGAAATATTTATAAATGGAATCTCGGCGGAACTGGCGGTCGGCCTGCCTGACCCGACCTGCCGCGACCGCCGGGACAGGAGTGAATGCAATGAGGAAGCAACTGACCCTGCTGCTTGCGCTGCTCATGGCGCTCGCCGGTATGGCCCTGGCGGAGGGCGACCTCTCCCCGGAAATCGCCGCGATGCGCGGCAAGAGCGTCGCCGTCCAGACGGGTACGATCAGCGGCGACGTGGCGCTGTCCGTCGTGCCCGATCTGCAGATCGAATACTTCAATACGCAGACGGACTGCCTGGCCGCCCTTCGGGCGAAGAAGGTGGAGACCTGGGCGACCGACGAGTCCGTCGCCCGCTTCATGTTGATCGAGAACCCGGGCTTGCGGATCACGGCCAAGCTGGACAGCAGCGAGCTCGCCGCGATTTTCCCGAAGAATGATGCCGGGCGGGCGCTTTGCGAACAGTACAGCGCTTTCGTGGACAGCCTGTGGGCAGACGGCACCATGAAGGAGATCGACGCCGTATGGTTCGGCACGGACGATTCCAGGCGCACGGTGCTGGACTACGAGGCGCTGCCGGACACCAACGGCACGCTGCGCATGGCGGTGGATACCTCCATATTGCCCTTTGCCTATGTAAAGGACAACGACATCGTGGGCTACGACGTGGACATCGCCGCGCGCTTCTGCGAGGCGAACGGCTATCGGCTGAAGGTCGTTCCGATGGACTTTGCGGGGATACTGCCCGCGGTCCAGAGCGGCAAGGTGGATTTTTCGGCCACCGGCATCGCCGTCACTGAGGAGCGCGCGGAGAGCGTGCTGTTCAGCAGCCCCAATTACCATAGCGGCACGACGCTGGTCATTCGCGATGCCGGAGACGAGCCGGCGGCGCAGGCCGACGAGCCGGTCGCGACCCTCACCCTGGACGACATGGCCGACAAGCGCATTGCCGTTCAGACCGGCACGATCAGCGGACAGATGCTCGAAAAGCTCTATCCCGACGCCCAGGTGAACTATTTTGAAACCCAGACCGATTCCCTGGCCGCGCTGAAGGCGGGAAAGGTCGACGCCTGGACCTCGGACGAGCCCGTCATCCGCTTCATGCAGATCGAAAACCCCGAATTGCAGCTTCTGGAGGGCCGCCTGGCGGAGAGCAACCTGGCCGCCGTGTTCGCCAAGACGGAGGATGGGCAGGCCCTGTGCGACGAGTACAGCGCGTTCGTGGACGGCCTGTGGGCCGACGGCACGATGAAGGAGATCGACGCCGTATGGTTCGGCACGGACGATTCCGCGCGCACGGTGCTGGACTACGAGCACCTGCCCGCCCCCAACGGCACGCTGCGCATGGCAGCGGACCTCATGCACCCGCCCTTCGCCTACATGAAGGATGGCCGCGCCGTGGGCTACGACCTGGACGTGGCCGCCCGGTTCTGTGAGGCCAGCGGCTACGGGCTCGAGGTCGTGTCCATGAGCTTTGGCGGCATGCTGCCCGCGGTGCAGAGCGGCAAGGTCGATTTCGCCGCCAGCAGCATCACCGTCACCGAGGAGCGCGCCGAGGCCGTGCTGTTCGGCACGCCGGACTATTACGGCGGCATCCGCATGGCGGTGTGGAACAGGGACGGCTCCAACCAGGCTGCGGCCCAGGGCGTCTTTACGACGATTTCCGAGCTGGACGGCAAGCGCATCGGCGTGCAGACCGGCACCTCCTTTGACAAGACGGTGGCCGAGCGGCTGCCGAATGCGGAGATATCCTATTACAACACCAAGGCGGACCTGATCAGTGCCCTGACGACCTACAAGATCGACGCCTATATCGTGGATGAGCCCGTGCTCAAGGTGGAGATGGAGCAGGACGACAGGCTGACTTACATCCCGGAATACATGGAAAGCTTCGAGTTTGCCTATGTGTTCTCCAAGACCGACGGCGGGCAGGCCCTGTGCGACCAGTTCAACGAATACCTGAAGACCATCCGGGCGGACGGCACGATGACGCAGATCGAGGCAAAGTGGTTCGGCGAGGACGACAGCCAAAAGACCATCGCGGACTACAAGTCCCTCCCGGCGACGAACGGCACGCTGCGCATGGCTACCGAGGCCCTGTACGAGCCCTTCGCCTACATCCTGAACAACGGGATCGTGGGCTATGACATCGACATCGCCGTGCGCTTCTGCGAGGCCTACGGCTACGGACTTGAGATCGTGGACATGAGCTTCGACGCCGTGCTGTCGGCAGTGCAGTCCGGCAAGTGCGACTTCGGAGGCACCGGAATCACCATCACCGAGGAGCGCGCCGAAAACGTGCTGTTCTCCGAACCGAACTTCTCCGGCGGCACGCTCATGGCGGTTTTGAAGGCCGAGGCGCCCGCAGCTGCAAATGAGACTGAGGATTCCGACGCTCAGTCGGGCATCGTCGCCAGCTTTGGCAAGACCTTCATCCGCGAGGACCGGTGGAAACTGTTCGTGGAGGGCGTTCTGACGACGCTGCTGATCACGCTTTTGAGCATCCTGTTCGGCACGATCCTGGGCTTTGGCGTGTTCATGCTGTGCCGGAACGGCAACGCGGCGGCGAACCTGGTGACGCGCTTCTGCCTGTGGCTGGTGCAGGGCATGCCGATGGTGGTGCTGCTGATGATCCTGTACTACGTCGTCTTCGGCTCGGTGGCCATCGGGGGCGTGTCCGTGGCGGTGA
>CADBZH010000012.1 GCA_902799045.1 uncultured Eubacteriales bacterium | reverse complement strand
CGCCGTTGGTGTCCACGCTCAGCACCACGTTCTTCTGCTGTCCGCTCGTATCCGGGTTTCCGTAAACCACGGGATTTCCGGAGAAGATCAGGCGCGCATTCCCGTTGCCGACGTTGATCGCGCCGCCGTTGCTATCGCTGGCCTTGTTGCCGGTGATAACGACATTGGTCGTCGTGGTCTTGCCCTCTTCGTCGGTGTATACGGCATTGGTGATGGTGGCCTCTGCGTTGTTTTCTACCCAGAGCGCGCTGCCGAGCGCCGCCGTATTGCCGCTGATCTCGCCGCCGGTAAGGGTGACCGCCGCGTTTTCAGCCGCGTGGATCGCGCCGCCCTTGGTGGATGCCGCGTTATTGGCGATATTGCCGCCAGAGATGGCGATGACTGCGTTTTCAGCCGCGTAGATCGCGCCGCCCTGATCCGCCTTGTTCCCGGTAAAGCTGCCGTCCACGACAGTCAGATGGACCTTGGCCTCCGGGGTCAAAGCCTGGTCGTCCGCGGCTGTCGTTTCGCCCTCCACATAGAATACGCCGCCGTCGGCAGTAGCCGTGTCGGCAGTAGCCGTATTCTTGTTGAAGGTTCCGCTATTGACGGTCGCCGTCGCGCCCGGGGCCACCGTGATCGCGCCGCCGTTATTCGCGGAGTTACTGCTCATGGTCGGGCTGTTATCCAGAATCAGCGTACCGCAACCGCCGATCTTGACCGCGCCGCCCTTGCCGTCATTGGCTTTATTGCCGGTAAAGGTGCCGCCTTTAATCGTCAGCTGAGTCTCGTTCCCCTGCTTGGACAGCGCGGCAATCGCACCGCCATCGCCGGTCTGTGCGGTATTCCTCTGGAAAGTACAGTTGTCAACATACAGAGTGACCTTTTCCGCGGTTCGAAGCGCGCCGCCCTGATAACTGGCCGAGTTGCCGGAAAAGACAACGTTCTTTATGGGCAGTGCCATCATGTTTTCAGCGTCCATGGTCTCGTTGATGCTGACCGCGCCGCCGTTGCCCTTGTTTCCCGCTGTCGCCGTGGCGCTGTTGTTGTTGAACTGGGCATTGGTGATGCTGAAGGTACAGTTTGCGCCGACCGCAATCGCGCCGCCGTCCGCGCCGGTCTTGTCTTCCTTGCGCGCGTTCACAACGGTATTGCCGGAGAATTCAGCCGTCCTGTTGTAGCCGCCGTCGATGAAGAGGGAGGTTCCGTTATCCAACAGGATCGCGCCGCCCTTGAGATCGCTGTTGCCCGCGCTGTCTGCTTTCGCCTCCTGCCTGAAGTTTTCGATCTTCGTGCTGCGATTGATGTTCAGGGTACTGCCGTCCTTTACGCGGATCGCCCTGCCGTTGTACTTGGTCTTCTGTCCATTGAGCCTGATGTTTTCCAGGGTCATTGCAGCGCCGGAATCAAGGGTGATCAGCGCGCCGTTATTGGCGTTATTGGAAATATCCGCGTCGTCGTAATTCCGGTTGATCAGTGCCCTGGAGGTATCCGAAGTGCGGGTGGTGCTGAAAATATACCTGTCCTTTGACTCACTGGCTTTGGCTTCCGCCGTGGTAAAGGTGATTGCGCGCTCGCTGTTGTTGTAGATTATCGGCTCAGCAAGGTTGAAATCCTTGAGCACCTTGAGCTTGATGGCATTGTCGGGATCGGTGGCATCTACGTTGGCTTCACCGCCGTTAGCGTAGACGAAGGTCCCCTTCCGCGCGGCGTCAAAGCCCTCCTTCAGTGTGGGATAGATCGCCGGGAAAAGCCTGAAGCTTTCTTCATCTTTATTTTCCCAGATCTGATGTCCCTGCGTATAGAGCAGCACGTCTTCGGCATCCGTCAGCTTGCAGACAACCTCCTGGTTGGAAATGACGTAATAGCCTGCTTTGTTCGTGGGAAGCTCTTTGTATCCTGCTTCACTGTCATCAGTGGCGGGCTTCCACTCGCTGAGCGTGGGAACAGCCACGCCCGGATTTTCCGGGTATTCCGTGACCTCCAGCTTGAACACACGATCGCTCTCCAGGTAATAGGTACGGCGGCCATCGCCGTTTCGTTCGGGGTATCCGGTTTCCAACAGGTAATAGGTGCCCAGCGGCAGCTCGCGGAAGTAGACCATGCCCTTGGGAAGCGTATTGCCGCCCTTATCCTTGTATGCCGCGCTGCCGTCGGCGGATACGATGGGATCAGGATAGTTCTCGCCGTCGCGGCTCCAGCGCATGAGCTGCGGATAACCGTCCTCAAAGGTCGCAGGCTGTCCCTCGCTGTCCAGCATTTGCGTATAGATCGTAAACGCCGCGCCGGGCAGCGCCGCGCCGCTGCTGTCTGCCTTCATAAAGGCGACCTGATAGTCGTTGCGGATGTTTTCGATACCCACATTGTTGCTGGCAAGGTTGGCGCGCAGCACCGCCTTGTGGTTCTCATCCAGCGGGAAGATGCCGTAAAACTTTCCGGCGTCGGTCGTATACCGGGCAACCAGCGTCGCGGCGTCCGCCACGTTGAGCGGCCCGTCGCCCTCCCAAAGGTATCTGTTACCGTCATTGGGGCTCAGATACGGCGTGCCGACCAGCACCAGGTAAGTCGCGTTGTTCTCCTTGAAGCTGAGAGGCGACTTGGTCTCCTTCATGTAATACGCGCCGATGCGGATGGAGCTGAACTCCACCGTGCCTCTTTGCAGGTACTTGCCCTGGGCGTCGACATCGAACTCGCCATCCGCGGATACCGCCGTCGCCACCGGTTCCGTACAGGAAAGGTCCCTGTAGAGCGTAAACCCTGCGTCGGGCACCGCGACGCCCTTATTATCCTTCTTTTTGAAGTCGATGATATACATCTTGTCCCAGTAGATATTCTCGGCATCCGTACCTACCTGCACACCGGCAAGATATTCGCCGTTCGTGCAATGCGTTTCTTCGTCGCCCAGTGCGTTGAGTAATTTGCTCAGGCTGTCGGAGCTGACCGTTACGCCGTTGGCAATCTTCGCAAACTGTTCATTGGGCTGTCTGTGGGGGCTCTGCTCCGGCCAGACCCAAATGTAATCGCCCGTCAATTCGCCGACGACGTAGATCGACGCCGCATTGGTATCAAGGACATTACCGGAATAGTAACCGGCAAGAAATACATCCTGACGCGCAAAATCCGTGATTCCGCGGTTGGTCACTCTGGGTTTGTTCGGCAAAATGTTGCGGCTGAACTTCGGGCTGTCTTTGAAGTTGATCCTGCCGCCCTCGGCCAGATAGATGCACGCGCCCTCTGTAGCGTCGAAAACTCTGCCATTTATGGTCGTATAGCCGTTCTGGCTGAACTCCGGGCTGTCCTGGATGTTCATGGTCACGCCGGGCTTGAGGTAGATCGCGCCGCCCATGTCGGCATAGCAGCCGCTGATCACGGTGCCGTCCTTAACGGTGAGGGCGCTGCCGCTTGTCTCCATGTGTACCGCGCCGCTTGAGCCGGGGGCCGAGCAGCCGTTGATGGTGGTATTCACGGTCTTGCCGCCCTCCGGGGTATGGCTTTGCAGGGTCAGGGCCATGGTCCTGCTGTAGATCGCGCCGCCGCAGCCTTTTTCGAGGTGATTATTACCGTTTTCGAGGGTGCTGGCGCAGTTTGCAAAGCTTGTGCCGGAGATGGTGGCGGCGGAGTTTTCGCCACTGCTTGCGCAGTACAGCGCGCCGCCGTGGTTCGCGGCCGTGCTGTCTTTGAAGCTGCTGCCGACGATGTCAACCGTCTCAGCCTGGGTGTAAACCGAACCGCCGAAGCCGTTGCCCGTGGTCTGGCAGGCATTGAAGGTGGTGCCGGTGATGGTCGCGGCGGTGCTTCCCGTGTGGCTGATCGCGCCGCCGTTGCCGGAAGCCTTGACGGTATCGAAGCTGCTGCCTTCAACCGTCAGCGTCCCGGCCTTGGAGCTGACCGCGCCGCCCGCGCCGCCTGTCGCTTCGCTGTCGTTGAATGCGCAGTTCGTGATCGCAGTCGTTGCCGACTCCGTTCCGGTATAGTTGTGGAACAGGACGCCGCCCTCGCCCGTGCTTTGGCAATCGGTGAAGGAGGCCCCGGCCATGCTGACCGCCGTACCGGTGGCATAGATCACGCCGCCGTTGGCGGAGGCACAGTTGCTGAACGCCGTGCCATATTCTCCCTGCGTTGTGCTGGTATTGGTTATAGTCAGGTTCTGCGCACTGATCGCGCCGCCGTTGCCCGTGGCGGTGCAGTTGGCGATTTTGACGGTCGGCTGCTTATTTTCCGCGTCATAGATGCCGTTGATCGTCACGGTCACGCCATCGATGGCCGCGCCGGTGTCGCCCTTCGCGTATTGCAGCGTGGTGCCGCTGTTGACAATGATTTCCCCGGTGTTGGCCGTGATGAGCTTGTAGTCGCCCTCCGTTGCTGTCTTATCCTTGCGGCCGTCCAGGGTGATGTCCTTCAATTGGAAGGTCGCGCCTGCCATGCTCAGGTTGAACAGCGGGTCTCCACTGTTAGTGCGATAGATGGTGCTGACGGTACCCTCCGTACCACGGTAGGGGTGCTCGGCGTCATCCTTGGAGGCCGTGGTCAGGGTGATGTCCGCGGCGGGGAAGTTGGAGATTGCCTCTTCCTGGCGGATGGCATAGTCCTCCACCAGCATCTTGATATAGACCGCTTTGCCGGTTTCCCCGTTGTCGTCCTTCACGATCGTGAACTCATCAAACGCCTGGGACAGTCTCTGGTAGACGGCGTCTCTGCCGTTGAGGCGCTTGAGGGTGTTGCCCTCCGCGTCCGTGATCTTGCAGACATAGAAGCCCCAATGGATGAAAACATCATCCGTGCCCTGATAGCCGTAAAGCTCGCTGTCGCGATCGTTGAAGAAGGCGTCGAGGAAGCGGCTGCCCGCATCGCTGTTATTATAGGTGCCGAAGGGCTGGTTATACTTGCCGTGCTTGCCGTAGTAATCGTCGCCATCTACGCCCGGCACATACACGCCGATATGCGCCTCACGACCAAGGCCATTGCTCGTGGTGTTGATGATCGTGTTGCCGTCGATCTGCATGAGCACATCGTGCTTGTTGACAGAATCGACGGAGCAGGTGTTGTTTTCCACCTTCACGTTGCCCTCAAAGTTGAGCGTGCCCGCGTCAACGGTCTGGATCGCGCCGCTGTTGAGGGTGGAAACCGTGTTGCCGGAGACGTTGAGGTTGCCGGAGAAGGTGGCTGTATTGCCGACATAGACCGCGCTGCCGTTTTCTGCCGTGCTTTCGGTAATCGCGCCGCCGGTGATTTTTGCTGCCGCAGCCGTGTCAGTCAGATAAATACCGCCGCCGTTTTTCGCCGAGCATTTATTGATCGTCAGTCCTTCCAGGGTGATGCTTGTGGTTGCCCTCGCCCAGATCGCGCCGCCGTTACTGGCTGCGCTGCAGCCTTCGCCGTTTTCAACATTGGGAGCAACGCCGAAGGTGCTGTTTTTGATTGTCAGATTCTTCTGCGTTGAATCGCCTCGACTGTTCTTGCAATGATATACCGCGCCGCCGTTGCTGGCGGAGGTGCTGCAGCCGTAGAAATAGCAGTTCTCGATGGTCAGCGTCTCATGGGAGGAAAGCACCGCGCCGCCGCCGTTTTTCGCGGAACAGTTTTTGAAGGTGCTGCCTTTGATCGACGCCGTGCTGCCGCCGCCCTGACCACCGATGTGAAGCGCGCCGCCCTCCTTCAGGGTGGAAACGCAGTCTTCAAAATAGCTGCCTGTCACCGTCACGGTCTTGACCTTGGTGTTGATGCCGCCGCCGTAGTGCTGCAGCGCGGTGGTATCATAACGATCCTCCGCGCGGCAGCGGATGAAGCGGCAGTTCGTGACCGTCATATAGGATTTCGACCATTCCTGTGTATAATTGCTGCCATAGAAGTTGTTGACCGCGCCGCCCTCTTTGCCTGCCCAGCAGTCAGTAAAGCTGCTGCCGGAAAAGACCATGCAGGGCAGATAGCACTGAACCGCGCCGCCGGAACCATTGTTCGTACCGCTGGAACAGTTATCAAAGGTGCTGCCAATAACGGACAGTTTTGTTGCGCTATTGGCTGCGCCGTTATTATCCTGATATACACCTAGCGCGCCAGCCTGGCCCTTGCAGTTGCATTGATTGAAAACGCAGTTTTTGATGGTGACGGTTTCGTTATCGACGTTCTCCGTATATTTTACCATAGCAACAATAGCACCGCCGCCGCAAAGGGTATCGCAGGTGTCAAACTTACACGCTTCAACTGTAAGTCCCTTCAACCTAAAGCCACAGATAGCGCCGCCGCCGTAGCCGGCAGTTGATGACCCATTTCCGGTTCTGGCGCTGCACTCGATGAACGAACAACCCTTGACCGTTACGGTGTTCTGATAGTCCGACTGGGCAAAAATCGCGCCGCCGTCGCCGCCATCCCCTGTACCAGTGGTGTATGCGGCAACACATCTCGTAAAGATGATGCCGGGGTTATTTTTCTCTGTGCCGCCGTCAATGACAACGTCTTGCTTTTTGTTATAGTAGATTGCGCCGCCGTCCTGTCTTTCCGAACTGCAATCTTCAAACTGTGTGCTTCCCGCCGTTCCCGTGAGGTTCAGCGTGCCGCCCGTTACGCAGATCGCGCCGCCCTGATAGGCGTGGAGGTTGGAGAACAGGGCTGCATTCACGTTCAGAGTGCCGTAGGTCAGGTAGACCGCGCCGCCGTTCGCGTTGCTGGTATACGCCTTGTATTCCACATTGCGCAGCGTTGCGCCTGTGGTGATGTTGAGCGTGGCCCCGGTGCCGGTAACATTTATGAGCGCGCCGTTTTTGCCGTCATTGACTTTGATGCCGCGTTCGCTGCCGCCATCCAGAATAATGTTGGTAAGGGTAACCGTACCGGGCGTATTCGCAGCGCTGTTTAATATAAAGCAGGAATTATCGACTCCGTTTGAAGCGCGATAAATGGTGCTGCAGTCTCGCCCGCCCATATACGGGAAGTCCGTATCATTCTTCCCGGCGGTGGTCAGTGTCATGGTCTTGTTCGGGAAGGTCAGCGCGGCGCTCTGCTGGATGGTATACTCATCCACCAACATCTTCACCGCCGCCTGGGTCGCCGCGGTCGTGTGGGACGCATCGGTATAGAGCGTTCCGGCATAGGCCGTGAAGGCATCAGAAAGCTTCCCGTACACGGCGGGCTTGCCGTTGTTATCATAGAGCACGTTACCGGCGTCGTCCGTGATCTTGCAGATGCCGGGAATAAAGGTCACGGTGCCGTCGCGTTCGACAGATTCAATGGTGTGGCTCTTGTTGTCCGCGGAGGCCGTGAGCGCGTATTCCGAAGATACCGCCAGAGATTCTTTGTCCAGGCCGAAAACAAGCTTCACGCCGTCGGGAACCGTCAGGTTTTTGCTCTCACCCGCCGGGAGGTTAAAGCTTACTTTTCCGTCTGCGTCGGTGGTCAGACCGTCGGCGACAACATATTCAGCTACTGCCGGGCCACTTAGCGTCAGCGTCGCGGTGACGGTCAGGCTTTCGGTGTGTCCGTTTCTGACGGTCACAACGCGCTCATCGCGGGCAGGCTTCGCCCAAACCGCGTAGAGTGTAATCGGGGCGGTCACGGGGGTATTAAAGTCATACGCCTTCTGCGGATCAATCTCTGTATCGGCAGAATGATCCTGGTCAGCGTATCCCTTGTCCTCCGTCCAGCCGAGGAACGTGATTCCCTCTGCCGTGGGATAGACCGGATCAGGCGTCGGTTTGGCAACCTGCTCCCCGCTATCGACAGCCAACTGATAAACCTTACGGTTGCCATCCTGGTCATGGTAGCCGTCCATTTCCGTCGTCCAGGAACCGCCGTTGGCGTCAAAGCTGACCAGCGGCTGCTCGGTAAAGGTGACAATCGAATCCTGCACGCTGTAACGAAGTTTGCCCTTGACTGTGAAACTGCCTGTATCGTAAATTCGCAGAATCGCCGGATCAGCGGTTTCATGGAAGGACGGCTCGTTGTTGATGGTGTAGTAATAGCCTTCTATAGGCGTACTACCTGTGACTGTGTAAAGCTGTTCGTAAGTCGTACCGGTATCATGCTCGATTTCCAGTATGGCAGTCTCCCCAGCGGCAATACTCAGCGTAGCTGTCTTATTGCTGCCAATCAATGCCTGTCCGGTCTGATCACTATTTACACGATATATTTTGTTCTTTTTTTCCGCTGTAACCGTAACATTTTCAAGCGTTGATGAGGTATTGTTTACCAGGCGCAAACCAATCAACTGACTGTTCGTGAACAGGAGCGGTGAGGATGACGCCATGTTTGCATTCACAACAAAGGTATCGCTCAATGCCTCGACAGCAGTGGCTCCACCGCGTTTTACGGTGGTTCCGTAGCCGACGATAAATCCCTCGGTTACCGTCAGCGTCGCGCCGTAGGGCACCGTCAGTGTCCTGGTCTGACCGGTTGTGAGCTCAAAGGTCATCGTGCCGTTGGCAAAGCCGTTCAGGTCATAATCGTCGTATCCTTCGGGCTTGGTGTCCTCGGGATTCTCGCCGACCCAGTCCGTCACCGTGGCGGTATAGGTAAAGGGCACCACGTTGCCGGAATAGCCGTTGACGGTGTTCTTTACAACGATGGTATTCGTCTTGCGGGTATTGTTGAAGACAATGCTGTGATCGCTGTCGGAAACCTTGTTGATCGTCGCCGTCCTGCCGGATTTTTCCGCGCCATTGACGCTGTATTTTGTGGTATAGATCGCCTGTTCCGAACCGTTAACAAGCTTCTTGACCTCCGTCTCCGCAACGACAAGCTTCGTGCCTTCGGGGATGGTCAGAAGGATGGTCTTGGTGGTTTCGTCGGCCTGGAGGTCAAGGGTGATCGTCGCAATGCCTTCATCATCGGTGGTGATGTTATTCTCCGGGTGCGCCTCGTCCCTGTACATGGTAAAGTTCGCCGCGGGCGTCCTGTCGGCACGGGTAAGCGTGACGGTATAGGTGAAGGATTCC
The DNA here is from genome assembly GCA_902799045.1 of uncultured Eubacteriales bacterium. GTDB lineage: Bacteria > Bacillota > Clostridia > Christensenellales > Aristaeellaceae > UBA2862. The sequence continues at coordinate 56,131 of CADBZH010000012.1, read as the reverse complement.
GGAGCCGAGACCTTGCCCGTAAGATTCTTGCGCAGCTCGATCTCCGCCATCTTGCGCACGTTGTCAAAGGTGACGTCAGCGCCGTCATCGGTCACCTGGAACTCAAAGATATTGGGATTGTCCGCGTCCGCATCCGTGATCGCCGTGCCCTCCCCTGTTTTGGGCATGGTAAGGGCAGAGGCCGTGATCTCGTAATTCGGATCAATGGTCTCTGTGATGGTCATGGTCGCGCCGACGGGAGCCTTGAATTCGCGGATCGCCTCCGCCGCATTCGACGGCGACATGGTAAAGCTCGCCGCGCCCTCTGCATTCGTGGTAACGCCCTCCGCAAGCGTGAAGCCCGAAACCGCCGTTCCGTCTTCATCGGTCAGCTTGAAGGTAAATTCGAAGGTCTGCGTCTCATCCGCCGCTTTCAGCCGGTCGTCCAGGGTCTTCGTCAGCTTCACATCCGCCAGCCTGCGGGTATTGGTGACGGTAACACTGCTGCTGTTCTCGGCGTGGAAGTTGCCGTTCTCAATGGCTGTGGGGTCTTCACCGCTTCCGGTTTCGACGATGGTATAGGTCGGGGCATAGTTGGAATCCGCCTCGGCGATGGTATAGTCGCCCACGGGCAGGGGGGAGATGGTGATTTCATCATCCGCCTTCACGTTTCTGAGCTGGATTCTGCCGGGTCTGTTCGTCCTTGCCGCCGTGACCGTGTAATCAATCGTGCCATCGATGATATAGGTGCTCATCATGATGGACATGGAAGAGAGGTTGATCGTGAAGCGGTCGTCGGGATTGGCCCCAACCGTTTCAACGACTTTTTTGATCTTGAGCGTCAGGCCGTTCCAGACGATGTTGGTGGAGGTGCCGTCCTTCAGCTTGCCGCGATAGCCGTATGTATCGTTGACAAAGCAGTTGAGGTTCGCCGTCTGCCCGAATCCCGCCGAAGCAAACTGTTCGCCAATCGCCATATGCCCCTCCATGGCGGTGACGCCGATCTTCGCATTTTCCGATAGGCCGGGATAGACGACATTGACCACGTTGTCGCTGTCAGCGCCGATATACAGGTTGGCCGCTTTGCCATCCTTGCCCGGTTTGTTGGTGTTGCCAAAAATGACCGGAGTGCCTGAGAGATTGATTTGATCGCCGGTGGATATGGCCACCACCGCGCCGTCAGAAGCGCCGGTGTTTTCGGTGATGCTGCCGCCGGTCATGTCGAGCCTGCCGCTCAGATACAGTGCGGAGGCGCTGGGGGCGCTGTTGCCGGTAATTTCGACGCCATCGACGATGTTCACCGTGCCCTCGGCATACACCGCGCCGCCCTTGCCTTCGGCGGCGGAATTGCGCAGGGTGGTCTTGTCGTTCAGGTTCAGCGTGCCGGTGCTGTTCACCAGGCCACCGTCGCCGGTGGCGGAGTAATTGTCCTTTCCGCCGTCGAGGACGATGTTCTCAAGCGTCAGCGTGCCCGCGTTTTTGAGTATGCTGTCGCCAGCCCCGCCGCGAGTGATGACGGCGCGGCCAGTTTCTTCGCCACGGTTGAAGGGGAACAGGACGTCTGTGGTCGAAGCCGTGGTGAGGGTCAGGCTCTCCCCGTCCACAAGCGTGATCCCATCCGTCGGGAGAATGGTGTAATCCTCCAGCATGTAGATGGTCCAGGGCGCGGTGAAGGCGTCAGAATGATCGTGAATATGCTTCAGCGCGCTCTTCAGGGATTCAAAGGGCGTCTGAACGCCATTATCATCCACAACCTTGCAGACGACATGGAGGGTGTTGATGTAGGTGAGGTCGACGGCAGTTTCGTCTACCGCATAGGTGAAGGTCCTGCCGCTCGTCTTGGTAGTGCCGCCGTCCGTACTTGTCTCCACCGTGTACTCGGCGTTATAGGTCTCGGTGACGGATGCGGTCACGCCCACAGGCAGGCTAAGGGTGATGGAGGACCCTTCTGTCGGCTGCGGCTTGAGGGTAAACACTGCTTCGCCGTTCCAGTCGGTCACCAGATTATTCTCCGGATGCTCCTCGTCAGTATAAACCTGCCAGCTTCGGATAGGATGGGTGTCATCTGCCTGCAGCTTCAGGGTGAACTCGAAATCCCTGTCCAGGGACTCCGGGCGGGGGTCTTTCACCAGGGCGGCCTTGGTCACCGTCAGGTTCACGGTTTCCGGTGCGATCCTGTTTTTGATCAGGATGGTTCCGGCATCCTCGTTCACCTCATACAGCTCGTTGCCGAAGGAGGGAATATCCTCCAGGACATAGTAGTAATAGTCGTTGCCCAGGTCATCCTTTTCGTCCAGGTCGGGGATGGATATGGTCCAATTATTCGCTGCGCCAAAGCTCAGCTTTTCCCGCACCTTCACCAGACCGCCGACAAAGGTCGTCATATCCGTGTTGGTGATGCCATCGTCCGGGGTGCTGTCTTCAAATTTCGTGGTCGAGCGGTAAACATCGAAGGTGACAGCGGATTGCACAGCAAGCACGCTTTCATCCTCAACCTTATTCCCCTGGAAATCATACCACTCCTTGCTGACTGTCAGCGTGGTGGCCGGTTTGTTGCGCACGATATACACGCCAGCGCTGGAAATGCCATATTCCTGGTTGTACCCTGCTTCAAGCGGGTCTTCTTCGTTGACGCTTACCTCCCTGATGGAATAAATGTAGTTGCGGTTTTGATCGTCCCGCGAAGGCAGGTCCTTGAAAGCCGTGTTGTTGTAGGGCATACCGCTGTTCAGGGTGACGGTTCGCGGAGTGCCGTCGATATAATTAACAGCTTCTTCTCCCTCCACGCCTTCCACAGACCGATACAGCCCGACCACGACCTCAGCGCCCTCGGGCCAGACATTGCCCTGCCAGAGCTTCATGACGGGGATGGTGATCAATTCCTTCTGGTTGCCGATGATGATTCTGTCGCCGTTGCTCGTCAGGTTGACCGCCGTCGCGTCCTCGGGAAGGTTCGCCAGAATGCTCGGCTCCAGATAATCGTCGTTGCAGAAGTAGAAATAGTGCCATTCCGGCTGCTGCGGCAACAGATAATGCACCTTGGTAGAGGTGTCCGGATCAACCAGGTCCGGCGCCTCGGTCTCTTTGATCCCGTACAGCGTCTCAGATTCAAAGGCATCACCGCCGCGAATCACCAGCTCGCCATTATCATCCGTCGTAAACGTCCTTACGGGCTCGCCGGTTTCCGCGCCGTTCACGATCTTGTATACCGAGAAGACTGCGCCGGGCAGCGCCTCGCCGTTGCTCTTGTCCATCTTGATGATGGTAAGCTGCGGATCCTCGTAGCGGTTGACAATGACGACGTTGACGGTGTCTTTTGCGTTCTCGACCTCGAATTCCTGAGGCGTCGTTTCGGGATTGGAGCCATTTGTATTCACCATGCTGTAATAAGTGGTTTCGACATGAATGTTCTCCGGCAGATCCCACGGGCTCTCGTTGGCTACGACGACGCGGAATCGGTTCTGATACTGCCCCAAAGCCGGATCATACAACGGCGTTTTGTTGAATACGATCGCGCCCCATTGCGTATCCGTATAGGGGTGGCGCTCAACTTCGACCCAGTGATTGTGCTCGTCCAGCTTCTGGAGAACCGCCGTTACCTCGTCCTGCTGATCCTGCCGCAGGGCATAGCTGCCGGAGAAGCGGATGGAGACGCTCAAACCGGGGGTAGGCGCGTAGAGGCGCACCTTCATCGTGTCGCCGTTGTAATAAGTATAGAAACCGCCGGAGTTATAATCCGGATCATCGGTAATCATGAAACTGTAGAGGGTGTTATCTTTCTGATATCCGGGCACTGCCTGCATCATTTCGAGATAGTAACCGGTATTCTTTTCAATGGAAACATCACCGGGCTCCTCATTGAGTTCGATGTTAACATAGCCATTGCTGCCGGTGGTAAAGGTGACGGGCTGGCCCTTGTTATCGCCCAGCTTATATTCCAGGGGGCGCTGGTTGGCGTCGAGGAGGATAAACGTCGCCCCTTCGATGCCCTGCTGCATCATCCCTTCGGCATAGACGAAGAGCTTCACCATGTAGTTGCCGGTGCCCGCCACATCGGAGGCGCTGGGATAGATCACAACCGGCTCCGCGGTGACGCCCGCCGTGGATCTGGCAATTTCATCCCCATATTTGGCGGTCTTCAGCACGGCGGTGCCGCGGAAGGTCTTGGCCTCGCCCGGCTGGGCCGTGATGCGCGTGCGATAGGTGATGGTCACGGGCGTGCTGTCCGGTATGACGAAGGTGCCGGTATTGCCGCTGTAATCATAAGTGACGCTGCCCGAACCCGTTATGGCGACGCTGGAATAGTCGATGGATTGTTTGGCATCCCCCGTAACCTCGTCGTGGAAGGTGTCAGCGAGGGTGACCGCCTTGCCGCCGTTCAACGCATAGCCATTGGGGTTCACCGTAACGCGCCAGTAAGCCCAGCTGCCGTCCAGCGATACGTATTCTCTTTTCAGCGGCGCATAGGAAATACTCCCACAGGTGGCGCTGAACGTATCGTCCTCCGGGTCGTTGGAGGGGTTGCCGTTGTTGTCGATCGTGACGGTGTTCTCAAGGCTGACCATCTGCGTTGCCGCGTCATAGCTTCCATGCTGAGGTTTTGCCCTGTAGGTCAGAGTAATTTTGTCGCCGTCATACATGTGGGCGACGGTCAACGGCAAGCCGTTGAAGACGATCTCAGTGCCCGGCTGTACTTCCGCCCCGTTCACCTGCGTGGCGGGCGCACCCTCGGGCCTGTTCTCCTGCGTATAGGTATAGCTGCCGGACACAAAGTCGGTAGCGGAGTCCGTGATGATAACCGGGTATTCCTTTTCGTCAGTGTCAAGATTGCTCTCCGCTTCCACGGTCACGGTATATTGAACGGTACCGCTTTCGCTGTCAAACGCATCGGCGCTCATCGAGGACACCTTTACGTTGCGGGGCTTGACCGTTGATAACGTCATGTCGTTGCCAAGGTCATATTCGCCCGGTACGGTGTTCACCTGAACGGAGACGGGGACGGTGAAGCTGACCGCGTCGGACGCGCTGACCGCGGATTCCTGATCGCCATAGTTTCCTGTTATCGTAAGCTCGCGCGTTTCCTCGTTGAAAGACGCAGAAACCGTGAAGCTGAGAGTTTGCTCGCCGCTCTGAACGCTGAACGTTACGGTATCCGGAACATCAGAAACCGTAAGTCCCTCCGGGAAGGTATACTTCATCGGTGAGAGCAGCTTCATCTGGCGCTCGCCCTCCTCCCCCTCTGGGATTTCGGAGAAGGACAGGGTCAGATTGAGTGTATCCCCTTCTTTGAGGATAGCGGGAACCGACAGCGCATGTGTTTCTGTTTCGCCCTCATAGCTGTAAACGGTGCCGGAATCCAGGAACAGGTTGAGATTATCCTTTTCCGCCACCATCTGGCATTCAACGCTGATATTGCCGGTTAAGCCATTTTTGAGCGTAACCGTCAGCGTCTGCGTATCGGTAAAGGCATCCAGGCACGTCACCGTCAGGTCGGTGATTTCCAGAACGCTCGGGTCGGAAGCGGAAATGCTCTCAACATCCGTGCTGTCAATGGCAGTGATGCCGCAGGCCGTGAAAATCTCGTCCAGCGCTGCGGTAGTGTTTTTCTTAATGGCATAGGTATAGTCGCCCCAGCAGACTACAGAAGCACCGTCCAGTATCCCATCGGGGAGGTCTTCGGCCTTCCCGTCAAAATAGATCACCAGATTCGGGCAGTTGGTGATATTCAGCTCGGTGACCGTCGCGGGCAGCTTGAGCGTGGTAAGGGAAGTATTATTGGATACGTCGATATCCGTCAGAGAAGTCCCGCTCAGATCCAGCGCAGTCAGGCCCGTGCAGCCGGAGACGTTCAGGGTCGTTACATTGCTCGGAAGGGTCAGGCTGGTCAGGTTGGTGCAGCCGGAGACGTTCAGCGTCGTTACGCTGTTCGGAACTGTCAGGCTGGTCAGACCCGTGCAGCCGGAGACATCCAGCGTCGTTACGTTGCTCGGAAGGGTCAGACTGGTCAGATTGGTGCAGCCGGAAAGCTCAACAGTCTCCAGCTTATTCCATCCAGTAAGATCCAGTGTTGTAAAATTCGTTGTGCATCCATTTGCCCTTAGTATTTTAAGGGTACCCTTACTATCGCCAAAGCCAGCTTTTCCATTTCCAAATGTCGTAATATAGCTTGCTTGCAACTTTGTTTCTGAAATATCAAGTTCTTCAATACCGGTGCAATCCCTAAAGGCTTCTTTCTCTATTAATCCTAAGTTAACACAACCGGAAAAATTGATAGTTTTAGTGACCGTCGGGTTATTTGATGCGGAACCGCTGCTTTGTTGTTTAAAAGCAGCCTCGCCTATTGTAGTAAGTGAAGAACAATTTGATGCATCAATTTCATTCAGGTTGTAGGTCCTAGTAAATGAATTGGTTCCTATTCTCGTAATCCCGCCTGTTATCACTATTTTGGTGACAGGTGGGTCAGGATGAGTACTATCTTTAACTATATAATTAAACCAAGGAGTATCCTTAACCCAATAATTATTTCTTGTGTAATCTTTCATTTCATCGGATCCGGAGAGAGTCAGCACACCGTTTTCATCCACTTCCCAGGTTCCGCTTCCTTTAGTGCCATTATCCCATGTTCCGTTGGCAGGCAGCGTCACCGCGTCCGTGACCTTGATCTCCACCGTCTCGCCATTTTTGAGCGCGAGAACCAGCGCCTCTTCGGTATGGAAGGGCGCGAGGGAGCGAAGCAGCCAATCGGCATCCAGCTTTTCCACCCCGACCAGCTCCGGGTTGGAGAAGGTGGCATCCTTGATATCATTAAGCGCGATCTCGGTCACGCCCAGCTTTTCAAGCAGGGCAGACAGGGCGATTTCGCTCTCGCCCGCGATGGAATAGGTATAATCGCCCCAGTGGAAGTCCACCGTATAGGCGCACAAAACATACACCGAGAACCCATCCGTCTCAAACTCAACGGCATCTCCGTTTATGCTTGCGTCCATGATCTCGGTCTCTTCACCAAAGTGGACGACGTCTATATTTGCATATTCATTCAGATCTTCGGATAATAATTCAATACTGACCTTGACAGCCTCATTCGGCTGATATTCCTCGCCTGTCTCAGGATTCTTCAGAGTAATGTCAAAAGGTCTCGCAAGCGACACATTTTCGGCTGAAATATCCAGTTTTTCGGCACTTTCGGCTACATACTGATCGTACCCATCGTCCCCCTCTTTGATTTCAGAGACAATGAGTTCCGCGTTCTCCGGGATACCGGAGGCGGAATCGTATGTAACGGTAACTAAATATTCATTTCCATCAGATGCTGTGAGCTTCTGTTCGAGGGTGGTTGCGACAACCACGTACACCGAGAAGCCATCCGCCTCAAAGCCGACGGATTCCTGCCGTACTTCACAGTCGATGACTTCAGCCTTGCGGCCCAGGTGAACCACATTGACATTTTCAAGCGCGCTCAGGTCCGGGGCGTCCATCAGCCTGATGGACACGGACACGGGGATGTCGGGCTGGACGGGCGCGCCGTCCACCAGTATGGAAATATCCAGGGCCTTGGCGTAGGCGACCTGGCTGCCATTCACGTCCAGCGCCTCGGCGGCCCGGGCGACGTAGTCCTCGCCCTCGTCGCCGGTCAGCTCGGCAACCTGCAATTCGGCGTCGGCGGGAATGCCCGCTTCCGCACCGAAGCCGACCTCGATGGCGTAGGTCGCGCCGTCGGCGTCGATGTAGCGGGTCTCGATGGTGCGGGTCACCACCACGGCGTAGACGGAGAAGCCGTCCGCCTCGATGGTCAGCGCCGTTTCTCCACCGACCTCGGTCGGTTCGTTTCCGACTTCGGTCGCTTCAGCCGCGGGCAGCTCCACGTTCAGCGCCAGCTTGCCGCCGTCGGCCTCCGGCGCGTCGCTCTGCTCGACGATCTCGGTCGCGCCCTCGTCGTCCATGTGCACGACGACAGCGTCCAGCTCGTCCTCGATCTCGTCCACAGTCATCACCACGGAGATGGGCAGCAGCGGCTCGATCTCCTCGCCCTCGGCGTTGTAGAAGGCGATGTCCGCCGCGTAGACCTGCTCCACCTCGACGAAGTCGTCGGAGACGGTGTCGGCGATGGTGTCCAGCGTCACCCGGCTCAAAACCGGGCGCACCACCATGCGCGTGCCCTCCGGGAACGCGCCCTCGGGCGCTTCGGCGGTCACGCGGACGCGGGCCGTGCGGCCCGTGAAGGTCTGCGCCGGATAGAGGATCTCAGCGACCGGCTCCGGCTTGGGCGCTTCGGTCGGTTCAGGCGCTTCGGTCGGTTCGGCCGTCGGGGCCTCGGTCAGCTCCACCTCGATCTCCTCAACCGGTTCCGGGGTGGGTTCCGGCGTCGGTTCCTCGGTGGGTTCCGGGGTGGGTTCCTCGGTCGACTCCTCCGTCGGCGCCTCGGCGGGTTCCTCGGTCGGCTCCTCTGTCGGCGCCTCGGTGGGTTCCTCGGTCGGCGCTTCGGTCAGCTCCGCCTCGATCTCCTCGACCGGCTCGGGCGTCGGCTCTTCGGCAGGCGTTTCGGTGGGTTCTTCGGTCGGTTCTTCGGTGGGCTGTTCCGTCGGCGCCTCAGTGGGGGCCTCGGTCGCCTCAGCCGCCCTGCCATTCAGCAGCGCGATGGTATAGATGTCGTCCGCGGTGCAGACGGCCAGCTCCAGCTCGTCGAAATCCGCCAGCACCGTGATGGAGAAATCGTCGTTCACCCGGGCCACGGACACGCGCTGCGCCTCGCCGCCATACTTTTCGACGACGCCGACGGACTCCACGCTGCGCAGCAGCAGCTGCAGCCGCACCGCGTTCAGGAGCTCGCCGAGGGTCACATGGCCGTCGGTCGCCTCCATGGAATAGCTGTAGAGGGTGTCCATGGTCGTTTCCAGGCCGGTGCCCTCGTCGCCCAGCTCCAGCTCGCCCTGCTCCTCCACGGGCAGGTCCACGCTGCCGTCCGCCAGGACGTTGCGCAGCTTCAGGGTATACATGTCGTCCAGGGTATAGATCGCCAGGCCCGCCTCGGCAAAGAAGCGGTTGACGTAGATGATATGGTCCTCCTCCACGGCCATCACGGTCAGCGGCTCGGACAGGTCGGCCACCAGGTCGTCCTCGCTGCCCAGCACGCTCACGCTCTGGATATCCTCCGGCTTGACGGGCATCTTGAGCAGCTCGATCAGACCGTTGAGGGACAGCTCCGTCTCGTCCTCGCCGAGAATATAGATGAAGGTATTCGGATCGAACGTCTCGGCGGCCGACACGTCGTCGCCCAGCGCCAGGTCGGTGACCTCCTCCGGGAATTCCTCCGGCAGCTCCTCCAGGATGCTCGTCACGGTGCCGGCCGCGGTTCCGGGAAGCAGGTCGCCGTCATCCGTCGCAAAGGCGCAGGAATTGATGACCAGATAGACGGCCAGCAGCAGGCTGAGCAGGCGCTTCAGGAAGCGCCGGTTCAGGCGCGCGCCGCCCTGCTGCGCGTCGACGCCGAGGTCCCGCGCATTGATGGATTGATTGTTTTTCTCGAAGTTATTCATAGACGCTCTCCCAAGTCGCGACGCGGCGCTTTGCTCCGCGCAGCCGTTCTATTCGTCCCGCTCCTCCCGGGGCCTGCTCCCCGAAGCGGCTTTCATTCTTGTGGGTCGGGGGCATCGGCCGGGCCGCCAGACAGGCTGTCTTTTCCACCTGATACCACCCTACTATAATCCATACTTATTATAACATCCAACCCTCTATCTGTCTACATTTCAAGTAACAATTTCAGGGAATTTTTTTACAATATTATGCGGCTTTTCTGTGAATATCCGGTTCGGCGGGGCATTTCCCCTCCAATCCCGTGCGGGCGGCGCGAAAAGCGCCCGGCCCGCCGCCTGACTGCGGCCCTGTTTGTCGCACAATTGTTGGATTCCCTCTTAAACATTCCGGATTTATTTGATAAAATGACTTTAGAGTGTGTTTCTAAAATCCCTGAAGCGCATTTTCGGCGTTTTTGACTGCATTTCTGTGTTGCTTTTCCTCGACTTGCATTAGCAAATTCGTGCCCATTGGTATATCGGCATTGAATAAAGATCCATTTAATCTTGCAGCAGAAGGAAAGATGAAACGCGATGGACAGGAAGGACGTGCGGTTTTTCCCCGTTTTCCTCGGGGCGACCGCGGGCGTGCTGTTGGAGATCATCGCAACGCTGGTCGATGAGATCGTGGTCGGCAATATGTTTTCGGATGAGGTCTTTGCGTCGGTCAACCTCATAACACCCTACCTATCCAGTCCTTGGGCACTATAACCACCTGGTTACTGATGCAGCTGCCTTAGCGAAAACAGGAAGGCGGCATTGGTACTGCGCGCCTTCCTGCAGAGGGATCAAATCTGTCCTATTGATTTCAACCATTGTACGATGCGCTGTGCGTCGCCCCGTTCGGCTTGCTTCATCTCCACCGGCAGGCCGTCCAGCACGGTGGCGTTCGGAGCAAGCTTCCTGATCGTGGCATAGGTGCCGCCATCGCCGCTGCCCATGTGGGTGTTGAAAGGAATAATCGTCTTGCCGCTGAAGTCGTATTGATCGAACAGTGTGTAGATGATCATCGGGAAGGTGTACCACCACATCGGATAACCAATGTAGATCGTTTCATGTTCCGCGACAGGGAGCGTCCAGGCAATGGCCGGACGCATATCCTCGTCGTGTTCCTTTTTGGCCAGCTTTGCCAAAGCGTTGTAGTGAGAGCGATCATTGTCATACGGCACGGCGGGCTTAATCTCAGCGATGTCTGCGCCAGTCTGCCGGACGATCTCCTCCGCTACAGCCCTTGCGGTACCATAGACAGAGAAATAGAGTACCAGCTTGTCGCTCATTTTACACCTCACAGGTCGGGCTGCAGCTCCATCTTCGCGTAGGCGGCGATGGTTTCCGGCGTGGCGGTATAGTAGCGCACGCCGCTGTTCACCTTCGCGATGGCGGCCATATCCTCTTCGGTCAGGGCGAAGTCGAAGATATCGAAGTTGTCCCGGATGTGGGCGGGGTTCTTGGAGCCGGGGATGACGATGTTGCCGCTCTGCACGTGCCAGCGCAGGATGATCTGGGCGTTGGACTTGCCGTACTTCGCCGCCAGCTCGGTGAACACCGGCTGCTGGATCAGCGTCTTGTCGCCGTGGCCCAGCGGATACCAGGCCATCAGCGCCATGCCGGTCTTGGCGAGAAGCTGCTTGAGTTCAGTTTGCGGGAAGTAGGGATGGGCCTCCACCTGTACCACCTGAGGCTTGATCTCCATGGTGTCGATGGCCTCCATAAGCAGCTCATCCGGGAAGTTGGACAGGCCGATGGCCTTCACCTTGCCCGCCTTGCAGGCCTTCTCGATGGCCCTGTAGCCCTCGCGCCAGTTGTCGGTGGGCTGGTGCAGGAACAGCAGGTCAATATAGTCCGTGCCCAGACGCGCCAGCGTCTCGTCGATGGCGGTCTCCTTCTCATATACCGTGGGCCACAGCTTCGTCACCAGGAAGATGTCCTCCCGCGCGACGCCGCTGTTCCTGATGCCCCGGCCAGTGCCGCTCTCGTTCATATAGCCGTTGGCCGAGTCGATCAGCCGCACGCCGCTTTTGAGGGCGCTCTCTACGGCGGCCTCCGCCTCCGCGGGGCTCATCATAAACACACCGATGCCCGCCATCGGCATCTTGATGCCATTATTCAGGGTAAAGTATTCCATGTTGTACCTCCTTATTCCTCGTTGGGCCAGACTTCGTCGATCATCGGGAAGGTGCTCCACGCTTTGGGCCAGCCACAGTAGAATGCCAGCTGGGTCACGATCTCGACGGCTTCCTGCTTTGTGATGCCGTGGGCCTTGCCCAGGATCAGGTGGGATTTCAGTTGAGGGTACAGCCCCGCCGAGAAAAGAGCCGCTATGGTAATCATACTGCGGTCCCTCTCGGAAAGCTGCTCCTCCCGCGCCCAAACCTCACCAAAGAGCACATCGTCATTGAGCGCCGCGAACTGAGGCGCGAGCTTGCCGAGACGATCCCGGCCTGCGGTCTGTTTCTGTGCCATGGGTGCTTCCTCCTTTTGTATTCACGTCGCCTATTGTTTCTGTGAATACTATATCAGAGTTTTCCGCGAATGTACATTACTTATTATCAATACCGGTATACGCTTCACGTATATAGATGGTACTATGTGGACACATAACGAAGCCACAGAGCGTCTCCCTCCAGGCGCTGTACGTCCGCCAGCTTAAGCGCGACCGGCGCGTGGCCGACAGCTAACGGTGAATCGTCGAAGGCGGAGGGCAGCCTGACCCCGCCGTCGATCACCGGCGGAACGACCAGGCTGATCTCGTCGATCAGACCAGCTTGCAGGAAGGACCAGTCCACGACCCCGCCGCCGGAAAGCAGCATGGATTCTATGCCGAACAGCTCCTTCAGCTTTCGCGCCGCCAGCGGCAGGTCCAGGCCGTCCTTCCCGGCAAAGATATAGGATATTCCCGCCTTGCAGAGGTGGCTTATGTAGGCGTCGCTGGCATTCTCCTGCAAGACGGCGATGACGTGCAGCTTCTCGCCCCTGCGCTCGACGTTGCCGCTTTCCCAGCGCACGGAGCCTGTGCCGTCGATGACGACCGCGTACTTCTCCGCGCTTGCGGCCTTCCAGTTCGTGCGGGGCCAGCGTTCGGAGGCTTGCGGCAGGATTCCGATGAACCCGCCGCGATAGATCTCCGCGGCGGTCGTCGCCCCGCTGATGACGGCGTCACAGGCGAATTCTTCCCGGATGCGGGAAAACTCCCGGTACGCGGAGCCAATCTCCGGAACGGTAAAAAAGTCGCCGTCAATGTTGCCGTCCACACTTTGCAGGATGTGGCAGATGATCTTCGGCCTGTCCATACCGCGCCTCAATGCACCAAGGCCGTGAAAGTGAACTGGATCAGCTTCCACGCGTCGCCCTGTTTCTGGAAAACCTCCGTGGTGGTGAAATGGTGGGTCGTGGGCTGGCCGCCCAGCAGCAGGCCGTAATCCACGTCGCTGATGACGATGGCTGCGTCACCGAACAGGCGGGCTTCCTGGCCGTGCAGGGTGATCTCTGTGGGCTGGAAGATCTTTTTGTCGAAGGCTTCCATCTCCTTGTCCAGATCGCAGTTCCCGCCGATATGGACAAAGAAGCACTTATCGTCACACACTGAGCGCATGACTGCTGTGTCGGCCTTTTCAAGGCCCTTCCAGAATACCTGAGACTGCTTCAATACCTGTTCCTTCATGATGTTTTTCTCCCCTTTATCGGTTCATATTCCTTTCCCAGAATGCCACCGCGTTGTCGATCCAGCCCTCGGCGACCGTACCCGTGCCCAGCCCGAAGCCGTGGGAAAGGCCGGGGAACACCTCAATCATGGCGTCGGTGCCGTTTGACCGAATCGCCGCGATACGCCTTTCCATGGTGCGGTAGCTGGCAATGCCGTCATTCGTGCCCACACAGTTGTAAGTGGGCGGCTCGTTGCCGTAGATCTCGCTGAGACCTGTGTACTGCATGATCACTGCGCCGGGGCGGGGATATTCCTTCTCACCAAAGGCCGCTGTGCCGTAGCTGCCCAGCCACGCCGCCATCCTCGCGCCTGCGCTGCCGCCCCAGAGGGAGTAGTCATTCATATCCACTTCCAGCTCCTCCGCGTGCTCGTGAATGAAGGCGATGGCCCGCGCCAGATCCTCGCAGGCAGTCTGTGCGCCGGGACGGTAGATCAGCGCAAAGGCGTTATATCCTTTCTTGCTCAGTTCCAGCGCGTGGGGAAAGCTGTCGTGCATGGCCCCGACGTAGGCGAACCCGCCGCCTGCGTTGCAGATGGCGAACTTCGCCAGGGATTGGGCGATTAGCGGACGGGCGGCATCGCCGCCGTCGCGCGGGTCGGCGGGATCATTATCACGCCGACAATCGGCCTTGAAGAAGAACAGTCCCGTGTCCGCCTTCCATGGATCAGCAGCTTTCTCCGCGTCGGTGTAGATGTCGTAAAAGACTGTCTCGCCAGCGTCTGCCTTTGCCCTGAGATAATTGACGATCTCCACCGTCTTTGCGGGCTGGATGTTGCTGTACCAGGTCAGGCGCAGGTCCTTGAGCGTGCTGCCGCTGTAGTAGCCCTCGTCCGCCGGGAAGATCAGCCGTCCCCAATCCCCGAAGCCAGGGTAGGCCATCACCGCATCGATACTTGTATTCTCGTTCCAGTTCATCGGTTCTGCCTCCGCCGGTAGAAGCGCCACCATGAGCAGCGCCAGAATCACCGCTGTCGTCCGTTTCATCGATTTGCCCTCATCTCTTCTCAGTCCTGCCCGAAGAACAGCGGCAGGGCGTTGAACATGAATTCCTGTACGGCGTCGAAGTCGTGGTGGCCGCCCGCCTTCTGATAGAACACGTAGTGCTCCGGCGGGAACACACCGTCCCTGGACAGCATCTCCTCCGCCATCATCAGGGTCTGGCTCTTGACCACATCCTCTGTGCCCACCGCGTGGTAGATGAAGTATCCGCGATTGTTCAGGTCGTTCTCCTCGACGATCTGCTGGACGTAGTCCACGTTGCGCACGGTCTGGAAATCGCCATAGGTGCCGTAGTACCAGCTGGAGCCGCTCATGGGCAGGAAGTACCGGATATAGTCCGTATCATGGCAGAATTCCATCCAGGTGGTCACACTGCCCAGCGAGAAACCCCCGAACGCCCGGTGATCCCGAGACGCCGCCAGATCCTCCGGAGAGGTCGAGGCGGCGTAGGTGTGGAACGTTCCCTCGATAGCAGGCATCAGGTGATCGGTGAAATCCCTGTGGAACTCCCTCAGTGCGTCCTCGGAAGCGCCGAAATCCCTGTCACTGTTCGCGTTGTAGAAGGTGGCGGACACGGCGATGACGGGCCTGATCTCGCCATTCTCGATCATGTGGTCCAGCATGTTTTTGATCATGCCGTTGCCCATGTAGAAGTACTCCCCGGCAGCGCCGCCCCAGCCGTGCATCAGGTAGAGGATGTCGTAGCGGGTCTCGGCATCGTTTTCATCGTAGCCATAGGGTAGGTATACCCAGGCGGTCTTGCTCACCGGCTCGTCGCCCCGAAGATAGTCCTGGGAATCGTACTCCACCTGCACGACGGTACCGGGATGCTCAGACGGCGCGGTATATCCCGCTGGAACCGGCTTTGTCATGCCCGTCTGTGCGGCTCCTTCCGCAAGCGCGCCTTCCGTCAGTGCCAGCGCCGCGAGGATCATTGTTATCAGCTTTATCATATTGCCGCCTCCTTGTGAATCCATTCTCTTTTACCCAACTACAGAGCTTGTCGATGTCTTTATTGTATAGACCAGGACGCACATCCGCGCCATTCGCGCATTCCATTGCCGCGACCATAGCGTTCAAAAACTGGCTCCTGTCGTCGGTGTAGGAATTGGCGAACACATACAGCCGCCTGCCCTGCCAGTCCGGCCAGCGCTCCAGAAAGGTCTTGACCGGCGCGGGCATGGTGTACCACCAGATCGGAAAGGCGACGATCACCGCGTCGTAATCCGCGATATCCGGCAGAGGCCCCCGGATGGCAGGCCTCAGCTGCCTGTCCGCTTCCTCCCTGGCCTCCCTGTACGCGCAGATGCTGTAATCCGTGCTGTAAGGGACCTCTCTTTCGATCCGGAACAACTCGCCACGGGTCTTCCGGGCGATACGCTCCGCAATTTCCCGGGTATTTCCGCTCCAGGAGAACCAGGCGATCAGGGTCTTCATTCGGTTGCCCTCCCTCAGAATTTCCATGCTTGGCTTGTATATATTTTAACAGGGTCTTGAAGGAAAGTACAATGCAAATGTCGTATTCTAATATACGTATGACGTATACATGGGGGATGAGCGCATGATCGACACCTATCTGCTGGAGCAGCTGACCGCCGTCTACGAGTGCGGCACGCTTTCCGCTGCCTCTGAAAAGCTGCACCTGACCCAGCCGACCCTGACGCGCTCCATGCAGAAGCTGGAGGACATCATCGGGGTCAAGCTGTTTGAGCGCACAAAAAATCGCGTCCATCTCAATGAGAATGGACGCCTGGCAGCGGAGTGTGCTCGGCAGATTTTGATACAGGAGCAGGACATGGTCAACCGCGTGCGGGCATTGGATCGCTCTTCCCGGATGCTGGCGGTGGGGATGATCTCGCCGGGGCCGATGCTGGAGCTGAATCCGCTGCTCGCGTCCCTCTACCCGGACATGACCATCGCCACCGAGCTGCGCACGGAGGAGGAACTGCTTGAGGGGCTCAATCAAGGCATCTATCAGATGATCATCCTCAATCACAAGTTGGATGACGACGGCCTGTCCTGTCATCCGTGCGGTTCGGAGCGGCTGCTCTTCGCTGTCCCCCCGGAGCATCGCATCGCGGGCATGAAGGAATGCAGCTTTAAGGACATGGACGGCGAGAGCTTCCTGATGGCCAGCGAGGTGGGCTATTGGGATCACATTGTCCGTCAGCAGATGCCCAACTCCCATTTCCTGCTGCAAAACGGACTGGAAGCACTGCATGAACTCGTCCGCGCCTCGTCCCTGCCGCACTTCGCCACGGACCTGACGCTTCGCCTGTACGGGCGCAATCCCCAGCGCGCCTATGTGCCCATCTCAGGCAATGCCGCCGTGGAGTACTTTTTTTGCTACTGCCGAAGGGTTGATGAGAAACGGTTTCTCGCATGGTTCCAAGGGCTGGAGAGAAGGTTTCAATCGTAAGTCTATTTTACAGCAACCATACCTATGGGACAAAGTGATTTCCGTTGAGAATTCATGTTTTACACTTGATTCAGCGTCTGGATTTGCACCAGCTTCACGTTTTTCTCCCCGCTGGTCGCCTCCCAGCAGTAATCGCTGAAGCGGGAAACCGATGCCAGGATCAACGTGGTGAAATAGTACGGCACGACGGAGGGCGCGGCGTCTTCTATCGCACGCCATTCCTCTTTGCCGCAGCGTTCGTTTGGCCTGTCAAACAGCTTTATAACGATGTATCTGTTGGCTGCATTTCTGCGTTGCTTTTCCTTGATTTACCGCCAGTAAACCTGCGGAAAACCGCCTTGAGATGCAGCCAACTACGCTCGAAACTGCATCTCCCGGGATTTAGAAACACACTCTAGTCTTGAAAACATAGTCAAACCGTATTCCGTTGACGACAACATCCTGCTTAATGGGCTTCTGTACATCGATCTGCGTACGCAGATAATGAAACTGATGATGATCCAGCCATTTCAGCGCCGTCTGTCTGAATGTCACCGGGAGCAGCACATTGTCACAGTAATCCATAAAGGCCGAAAGAGCGCGCTCCGAAAAGCTGCCATCATTGGTTGCTTTGGCGGTAAACAGAAAACGGAACCAGAGCAGCAAGTAGTTGGTCGCTGGTTTGTATCGTGCAAAACTGCCCGCTTCTTTTTCACGGACAATCAAGCCATGCGCTTCGAGTGCCTTGAGATACGTGTCCACTTTGTTGTTCGGAAAGCCGGACAGATCAGACAGCTCCGAAATGCGACTCCTGCCGGTCGCCACACCGTACATCAGGGTATTACTGTAATTCTCCGCTTTCTTGAAAGTCGAATCAACTTGAAAAGCAGATACATTCCAATCCCTCCTTGCGTTCCTGTTGATGCCATTGTAGCACGAAATCACGAGGTTTGGTCGCCCGTCAGACGACAAATCGAGCGCCGGTCAGTGCGCGCTCAGCGAAAGGTAGTTCTCAAGATGGTCCCCCACATAGCCCACGACGATCTTTCTCGTCAACGGATCGTAGGCATAGTGAAGCCTCTGGTACTGAGCGCCCGTCCTGCGCGACGACCTGGGAAACTTGACATGGGGCTCTATGGAGATTTCCCGGCCCTCATAAATGTCCTTGCGCAGGTTCATGAGCTCCGGGTTTTTCCGGGTCTCCGCACCCTCCGAGACCGCCAGATCCCAGCCCGTGGCCTCCTTGAACCGTCTTTCGGTGTCCAGGGCCCCGGAGCGATACAGGTCTACCAACACGGTGGCCACCCGGTACAGGCAGGACCACAGCACAGGGGGATTGATGTCGCATTTCTCCGCGGTTCTCGCGCCCCGCGGGGTGAAGGCCAGCCGGTCGGCAAAGATCAGCCGGTAGTATGCCACCACGTCGGCATTGGTCTGGGGCATGTCCGGGATCCCCTGCACCCGCCCGACGATCCGGCGCATGTCGCGCAGCTCCGCAAAGCCCCGCTGCATGGTCTCGTTCTTCGAGCTCAGCGCCGCCACGTCCGCCCGCAGCTTGTTCACCGAATCCTCCAGGCTGTTGGTGCGCTGCTGCTCGTGTTCCGCGCCGCGCAGGTACTCCTCCCGCATCTGGCCGCGCAGCTCCCTGTTCTGCCGGCTCAGCGCCTCGCTGAGCTGGCGCTCCTTCTCCAACTGCTCCAGCAGCGCCTGCTGCTCCCCTCCCCTCTCCAGGCGGATGGAGGCACGCAGTGCCTGTAGCTCCAGCTCCCGCTCCCGCTGGCGGGCGTCCTCCAGGAACATCACGTTCCCGAACCGGAAGGGCTTGTGCTTGGAGTAGCACTGAAGGGACGCCTGGATGTTGTCCGTGACGTCCCGGTACCATTCCGGTTTCAGACCCTGGCGATAGGGAATCGCCTTCGTACCGCCGCCAAACCGCTTCGGCTCGATGATGAGAATATCCCCTTCGCTCAACTGACTGCGGCTGTACTTCGCCCGCAGCTCGCCGAAGGCCTCCGGGGAGACGACGCAGGCCTGGGCATAGCCATAGATGTGCCGGGCGAATTCCACCGTGTCATAGGGCAGGTCGAACTCTGGTGCCGGGTTGCTCTCCACGACAGGAGACTGGGAAAACTGCGGGCCGGCGAATCGCAGGGGCGGCAGGTCCCGGATCTCCGCCATGACGCGCTCCATTTCGGCACGCCGGTCGATTTCCCGCCGCGCGTGGGTAAACACGACCAGCGGCAACTGGTTCTCCCCATCGTCCGCCAGCGCCTTCAGCCCTGCGACATCCCGCTTGTTCCTGATTTCAGCATACCGCCGGAACGCCAGGGGCTGCGCCTGGCACAGGGTCATTTCCTCGGTTTCAAACAGCAGCCGGACAAACTGGGGCCGATACGCCCTGTCCTGCTCCGGCAGCCCGGCGTCCCGGTCGACGATGTCGATGCAGACGCCGAATTCCACCTCCTCTTCGTCCATCATCCGAAGACCCACATGGGTGACGAAGGATCGGGCGGCGATCTCAGGGTGCGGCTCGCGCACCATCAGGGTCCAGATCCCCTCCCCCGGAAGGGAGATGATCTCGGAAAAGGGCAGCCTGCAGCTATGAAGCGCATCCGACGCAATGCTTTCAAATTCGGCCGCAGGCACACAGCGTACGGCCTCCGGCAGCGCCCCGCCCGCCTTCCGGATGCGCTCGCACAGCCAGTTCTGCACCGTCAGCGCGGCATAGCGAAGGCACTCGTCCGCGGAGTGCCCGTCGAATCGCAGCCGCGCGAAGAACTGATAGCCGGGGTATTCCCTGGACGTGGACAGGGGTCTCGGCGTATATCTGTTTTCCATGGTGCTTCTCCTTCGCAGCCTTTGTCTTTCAGCCCGCTCACCGGTCAGAGGATGTCCGCCTGGCTGACGCCGTTTTCGTCCTTGGTCACCTCGATGCGGCGCTCGATGCCCTCCTTGACGTCGTCCACGTGGGAGATGACGCCGATCAGCCGATGGCCGGAATTGGCGGTGTCGTTCAGCTCGTCCATGACCAGCGCCAGGAACCGCTCGCTCAGGGAACCGAAGCCCTCGTCCACGAACATGGTGTCCAGCTGCACCGCGGAGGTGGCGCTGGCCTGGATGGCGTCGGACATGCCCAGCGCCAGCGACAAGGCCGCCAGGAAGCCCTCGCCGCCGGAGAGGGTGGTCACGGCGCGGCGGGTGCCGTTGGCATGGTCCACCACATCCAGCCCAAGGCCGGACTGGGAGCGCTTGTCGCCGCGAGCCGCGTCCTGGCGGGCCAGGTCGTACTGGTTGCGGGACATGTGGATCAGGCGGCGGTTGGCATAGCCGATGATCCGGTCAAAGTAGGAGGTTTGCACGTAGGTCTCCAGCGTGACGCTCTCCCGACCCGTCACCTCGCCTCGGGCGGTGTCGGAGACGTCCTTCATCATCCGGTATTCCATCTCCAGCGTCTTCGACGCCTCCGCCTGCTCCCGGATGCTTTTGATCTGGCCGGCGTTGTTCTTCCTGCGGGCGTGAACGGCCTTTTCCCGTTCGCCGGCGGCGGCGTGGGCGGCGTTCTTCTCGCCATATGCCGCCTGAAGCGCCGCAAGATCCACGGGCGGCAGGCCCTTCAGCGCCTCCTCCAGCGACTGGACCTGTCCCTTCGTCTGCGCCACAGCCATCTCCAGCTCGTTCACCGCCTTCGCGGCCTCGGAGATCGCCTGCTCCAGCGCATCCTTCTCCTCGGCCTTCTTCCGGATGGATGCCTCGCAGACCTCTCGGTTGGGATGGGGCAGGTCGGCCCTGAGGGCAACCAAACGCTCCTCGCCCACCTTCAGCTCGGCAGACAGGCGCTCCACCTGCTTTTCGGCCTCGTGGCCCGCCTCCTCCGCCCACTTCATCTGGTCGGCGACGTCCTTCTTCTCATCGGCGATCTGCTTAAGGCGGCCCTGGTCCGCCTGGGCCTGTGCCTCGTCCTCCCTGTGCTTCCTTTGGGCTTCACCGTTCCCGGAGATCGCGTCGCTGAGGTCAAGGGCCGTCCAGCCCTGGGGCATAAGCCCATCGGCCACCGCGGCGACCTCGCGCCCGGCGGCGTCCAGCTCCGTTCCGGCCGTCGCCCGCGCAGTCTCTGCGTCCTGCCGGATCTGCCGCGCCCGTTCCGCCGTCTCCCGAGCCCGCTGGAGCTCGGTTTCCTCCAGCTGCCTGTGCCGCTCGTCCGCCCGTTTCGCCCTCTGGAAGTCGCTCTGCTTCGCAGCCCGATCCTGCGCGTTCTCCGCTTGCCGCCTCGCGGTCTCCCCTTCCCAATCCGATTCCGGGATCCCTGGAAGCAGACTCGCGATCTGCCGCCTCAGGCCGTCGCAGTTCTCCCGCTTTGCGGCGCAGACCTGGGCCTGTTCGTTGTATAACTGCTCCGCATCCGCGGCGGCAGCCTCGGCGTCCTTTGCTGCCTGCTCCGTCACAACCTCGGCCCGCTGGGCCTTATGGGGGTGATGGACGCTGCCGCACACCGGGCAGGGTCGCCCCTCCTCCAGCTCGGCGGCCCAGATTCCGGCGATGCTGTCGTTGTAGCCGCTGCGCAGCCTTCCGGCCTCGTCCCGGCGCTCCTTCGCCTCCCGCTTCCTGGCCTCGCAGGCATCCTTGGCCAAGTCAAGCTGCGAAAGGGTGGTCCGGTAGTTCTTCAGGGATTCTGCGAGCCCTCCCAGCTCCTTCGCCTCGGCGTCCAGCCTGCCCTGCTCCTCGTTCAGCCGGGAAAGGGCCAGTTCGGTGTTGCCCAGCGCATTGAGCTCCTCGGTCAGCTTTTGAAGCTTCTCCCCGGCTTCCCTTTCGCCGTCGCGGGCCTTCGCCAGGGCTTCGTCGCTGTCCTTCAGGCGCATCCGGGCCCTGTCAAGGGCTTCCGTCCTGACATTCAGCTCGCCCAGCCGCTTGCCCACAGCCTGGGCTTCGCTCAGCGCTCTGCTGGCCTCCAGCAGCCGGTCCCCGGCGTCCCGGAGCCCCTCGCCCTCCCGGTCCAGCGCGTCATTCCTCTGATTCAGTTGAGCGACAGCGTCCCTCGCCTTGTTCCCCGCGTCCTCCTGGTCCTTCAGCGTCGCCTGCCGCTCGTCGCGCTCCCGCTGCAGGGCCTCAAGGGCGTCGTACTTGGGCAGGGCGCTCCTCTCCAGGATGATCTCCTTATCCAGCCGGTCAATCTCGACTTGCCGGCCCTTCGCCCGCTCCAGGGCTTCGCCGGCTTCAGCCAGCTGCGCCTCCTGCTGCGCCTGCGCCTCGTGAAGTCGATCCCTGTCCGCCTGCTTTTTCAGCTGGTCGCCGCCCTTCTCCAGCGCGGACCTGGCATTTTCCCGCTCCACCGTCGCCCGGTCCAACGCGGCCTTCGCGGCATCGTAATCCGCCCGGTCGTCCGCCTCGATCCGCTCGGCGAGGGCCAAGGCGTCCTCCGCATTGAGCGCCCTGACTTCGACCTGGCGCATCTCCTCCAGCTCAGCGCGCAGATCGCTCTCCCACTCCACATCCATTGTCTTGAGGGCAAAGGCGATCTGCCCCCGGGCGTTTGCCAACTCCTGGTATTTGTCCTTGCACAGCTTGTCCATCTGGCGGGCCAGCGCGTCGAAGCGCTCCGTCTTGAAGATCCTGCGCAGGATCTTCGTCCGCTCCTGGGTGTCGGCACGGAGCAGCTTTCGGAACTCGCCCTGGGCGATCATCACGATCTGACAGAACTGGTCCTTCGTCACGCCGAGGATGTCCCGCTCGATGCGTTCGCTGATCTCCTTCACACGGGTATGCTTTGTCCCGTCCGGCATCGTCAGCGTCTGCGCGGCGGGCCTGGGAACCAGGTCGGTCTTGCGCTTGCCGGTGAGAGACTGGTCCGGGCTGCGCCGGATGCGATAGGTCTTCCCCCCGCTGACGAACTCCAGTTCCACGTAGGTCTCCACGCTCGGGTCCGCCGCCACGGAGCGGAAATCCCGGCCGGTACTGCGGTCCTCGCCGCTGCCGCTTCCGTAGAGGGCGTAGACGATGGCATCGAAGATAGTGGTCTTGCCCGCGCCGGTCTCCCCGGTGATGGCGTAGAGGCCCGTCTCGCCCAGGTCGTCCAGGCGCAGCTCCTGATACTCCGCGTAGGGCCCGAAGGCCTGCATCACCAATCGAATCGGTCTCATTCCTCAAAGCCCTCCGTTTCCCGCATCGCCCGCATGGCAAAGGCCTTTGCCTCGTCGCTCATGTCCCGGTTGCGCATCTTTCGGTACAGCTCCTCCAGCAGCTGCATGGGCGACTTCTCCTCCGCGTCCACCGCGCCCAGCTCGACGGTCTCTCCGGCGCGGGTCCGGGCGTTGTCAAAGTCAACCGCCAGCACTTTCCCGAAGCGGCCTCTCAGGCGGGCGGCGGCGTTTGGGATGTCCTCCTCGTCTGTCAGCGTAATGAAGAAGTAGTCGTCTTCGCAGCCCGCGTCCGGACCCTTGGCCATCAGCGCGTCGAAGTTGCCTCGCTCCAGCCGCATCTCCCGCATGGGCCGCAGCGGGATCTCCCGGCAGGTCACGTCGCCCTTTGTCCCCAGCTCCACCAGCGAGACGGTCTTCTCCGTCAGCGCCTCTTTTCTGGAGTACTTCAGCGGCGTGCCGCAATAGCGCATGGTGCCGTCCTCCCGGCCCACGGACTGGGCTTTATGGATGTGGCCCAGCGCCACGTAGTCGAAGGCGTCGTACAGCCGGGGATCCACGTTGTCCAGCGTTCCCACGGCCTTCTGCTCCCGCTCGTCAAAGGCGCTGCCCAGGATCAGCTGGTGGGACAGTATGACATTCCGGCAGGACGCGTCCGGCTGCAGCGCGCCCAGCACCAGCCGCGCGGCATCGTTGGCGTCGGCCACCGTCTCCTCCGGGAACAGCCCCCGCACCACCTCCGGATGGACGTAGGGCATCAGATAAAAGCGCACCTCGCCGAACTCGTCCTTGAGCGCCACGGGCTCGATGTGTCCGTCGTACACCGGGGACAGGTACACACCGGTTTCCCGCACCAACTCGCCGAAATAGGCCACGCGCTCCGGGGAATCGTGGTTGCCGCTGATGACCAGCACGCTGCAGCCCAACGCCGTCAGCCTGCGGACGAACTGTCCAAAAAGCGTCATGGCCTCCGCGGGCGGGTTGCTGCGATCGTACACGTCCCCGGCGATGAGCACCGTCCGGGGCCTCTCTGCTTCGGCAATGGCCACGATCTTATCGAGGATGTACGCCTGGTCCTCCAGCAGGGAGACCTCAATCAACCGCTTGCCCAGATGCAAGTCCGACAAATGCAGGCATTTCATGTATAGCGACTCCTTCTTCTTGAATTTACACTTCCTGCGCCACCGATTCCCGCAGCTTTTCCCACACCTTCACCATGGCCAGCGTATCCAGCCCGCAGTATTTCAACAGGTTGGCGCGGTAGCGCTCCCGCTCCTCCGGCTCCATGTTCGCCATTTGTTCAAACGCCGCGGAGGCTTCCGTGCCGTTGTGCACGTCCTCCAGGTTGTGATAGTCCAGCTCCGGGTCGTCTGGGAACAGCGCCGGCAGCACGAACTTGATGGAGTAGGAGCCCTGCATGGCCTTCGTGTAATACCAGCGCTTCTGAAAGGGCACCATCAGGTCGACGATGTTGTCGTGGATGTTCATCAGGTGGTCGGCAAGGTCGGGATACAGTGCCGCCAGGCCGCGAATCCGCGTCTTTTCAAAGGACATGTTGTAGGCCAGCGTGCAGACGTCCCGCGGAATGTCCTTGCACAGCTGCTCCGCCACGCCCCGCCGCGGGTCCGCGCCGGGCTGGGCGAGGTACTCCCTGTGCTTCAGCGCCCCGCCCGGTTCCTCGATGCAGTGCAGCGAATACTGGAACACGATCTGCTCGTAGGGCGAGGAATTGTCGTACAGCGGCACTGCTGGCTGGAAGGACTCGAAGTCCAGGAAGTACAACGGCCAGGACAGCCCGTTCAGGAACTGCGCGATCTTCTCCCGGTCGATGGCCGGGGGCAGGTCGTGCAGCTCGTGCTGGATCTGCATCAGCTTGTCCGACTTCAGCGCCTGCTTCAATTCGATGTCCTGGAAGGAGACGATGCCCTTGGCCAGGTTGGCCAGCTTCGTGCGCAGTTGGATGCCGCCCACGTCGAAGATGTTCGGCTTCGGCAGGTCCCGCCCGCAGTACTTGAAGAAGCCGCAGGCGTAGGGATAGAAGCACTGGCCGCCGACGGCACATGCCGGCTCGTCCACCTGCTCCATGTACGCCGCCAGCTCTGCCACGCGCTTCTCCACCTCCGGCTGCAGCGCCCGGGCCTGCTCCGTCAGCTCCTCCATGGCGAACAGCTGGTCCAGCTCCAGTTCGCCGTGGCGGACGTAGCCGGAGTCGATATGGGCGATCCGCACCCGCTCGACGGCGTAGCCCAGCTTCGTCAGCACATAGTACTGATAGGCCACGTCGTGGATGTAGATGTCCGTCACGTGGGTGGAACTCTTCACCTCCACGAACTCCACGCGCCCCTTCCCCAGCACCTTCAGGATGTCCACGGCGCAGAACAGCCCTTCAAAGGCGAAGGAGGCCTCGGCGATCACAGGCGTACCAGCGTCGATCAGTTCCCGCGTCCTCCGGATCATCTCCGACAGGTCGCCGAAGGGCACCTCGACATAATCCCCCAGCAGGCCCATCGCCAAGTCGCCCACGGCGTTGCCCCGATCCAAAACCGCCTGGTTGACGGCGGAATCATCGAATTCCTCCGGCAGGTTCCGGTGCAGCCACAGCATCTTCGGGCACTGAACCGCCTGGCAGTATCTGGATTTTGACAGGTGAAGCATGTCGGCACCTCCTTACAGTATCACGGACAGCCGCTTGCTGCAGGCCTGGCAGCAGAACTCCTGGTAGACCGTGTCGGAGACCTTCAAATCCTTGTACCACCGGTGCCTGCCGTCCGGGGAGGCAGGACACGGGGTGTACCATTCCCCCTCCGACAAGGGTGCCATGGCCTCGATGTCGTCGGAGATTCCCTCCCCGACAACCTCCTCCAGGATGTCTGAGATCTGGCCGCACTCCAGCGTGGAGAGGATGGCGCTCAGCTCCTTCAGGGAAACCGCGTCCGCTTCCCTGTCACAATACTCCAGTATCCTCTGAAGCGGCATGCCCGATGCCTGCGACAGTTCCTCCGCCGTCACCCGTTTTTCCTCCAACAATGCCGCGAGTCTCAGACGTATCTGTATCGATCCCTTCATCTGCTTTCCTCCTTTGGTTCAACCATAGCGCCCTGTTACAGGAGCCTCAAGGTCTCCCATTCGCCGCGCTGCAGAGTATTAAATCCGTTTGAACGTAATGTAAATTGTACCACAAACCTCATTCAAAGTCCACAATTATCAGTCCCTCTCGCTTGCAAGTCCAATAATCCTCCCTTGTCGAATCGGCACTATGGCTTTTGGGAAACCCATATGCTATACTGAGTCCACATCTGCGAAGGTTGGGAGGGTTCAGCATGGCAAAGGGCAAGCTCAAGATGCTCTATATCATCCGCATATTCACCCAGGAGACCGACGACGAGCACGCGTTGACGCTGCAGGAGATCGCCGCGAAGCTGGACGCCGTGAACATCCGGGCTGACCGCAAGACCCTCTACGCGGACTTTGAGGAGCTGCGGCAATTCGGCTTTGACATCATCGCCGAGCAGCGCAATCACACCACCTACTATCACCTTGGCGCGCGGGACTTTGAGCTGCCGGAGCTGAAGCTGCTGGTGGACTCTGTGCAGGCGGCCAAGTTCATCACCACGCGCAAGTCCCGCGAGCTGATCAAGAAGCTGGAGAGCTTCGTGAGCCGCTACCAGGCCGAACAGCTCCACCGGCAGGTGTTCATCGCGGGCAGGGTCAAGTCGATGAATGAATCGATCTACTACAACATCGATAAACTGCACGAGGCCATCAATGCCGGCGTGCAGATCCGCTTCCAGTACGGCCAGTGGAACCTGAATAAGGAGATCGAGCTCCGGCGCGACGGCGCGTGGTACCAGGTCAGTCCCTGGGCGCTCACCTGGGACGACGAGAATTACTATTTGGTAGCCTACGACGCGGAGGCCGACATGATCAAGCACTACCGCGTGGACAAGATGCTGCGCATCAGTTCCCTGGATGTGCCCCGCCTCGGCAGGGAGACCTTCAAGGCCTTCGACATGGCGAAATACTCAAAGAGCGTCTTTGGCATGTTCACCGGCGAGGAAACCGCGGTGACGCTGGAGGCGGAAAACCACATGATCGGCGTGCTGATCGACCGCTTCGGCAAGGACATCCCCGTCAACATCGTGGACGACCGCCGCTTCCAGACCACCGTCAACGTCACCGTCAGCCAGCAGTTCATCGGATGGGTCATCGCTCTCGGAAGCGCCATCCGCATCGTCGGGCCCGACGCGGTGGTGGAGCGCATGCGGACGGAAATCCAGCGCCTGGGTGAACAATACCGGCAGCCATAGAGTTTAAGGGTAAATTTTTGGACTCGCAGCGGCCGCTTTTCGCCTTCTGCTTACAAGTGGAGATTTTTGGACACCTCCTTTGGTAGACTGTTTTCAGAGAGAAGGATTTGACCTTTTCGGCAGTCGACCAAAGGGGGTTTTTACATGAGCAAGAAGGTCTACGTCACCATCACCGGCACGAACCACTATCTAGGAGACGAATTCCTGAAGAAGGGCACAAAGGTACTGCTGGTCAAGGATCCAGACAATAAGTACGACCACGAGGCCATCCGGGTGGAGATGGAGGGCCTGGGCAAGATCGGCTACGTCGCCAACAGCATATATACCGTGCTTGGCGAGTGCTTCAGCGCCGGCCGCCTCTACGACCGCATCGGCGACAAGGCCGTCGCGAAGGTGAAGCTGCCCACGCCCAAGGGCGTCATCTGTGCTGTGCGGCAGAAGGATCTGATCTGGACCCCGCCGCTGGAGAAGGCGGACGACAACAGCCTTTCGTTTTAACCGCTGTCCTGCGCGCCCCGGTCCTGCCTTCATCGCTCCCGCCCGACAATTTGGATTCCCCCGCCGACAACTTGGCGGTTTGAGATTGCGCGGCGGGCCGCCGTTTGCTACGCTTTTCTCACGGCAGGCAAACCGAGCCGCCTGCACCCCAACCGACCGAAAGGAGGACGCCATGGACATTCTGCAGTTTCTCGCCACCAAGTGGTGGCTGATACTGGTCGCCATCGCGGCGATCATCGCCCTGATCAAGCTGGTCCCCCGCTACAAGATCGCGCCGCCGGACACCGCGCTGATCATCTCCGGCCTGATGCGCCGCAGCTACAAGGTCCGCACGCCGGACGGCAGCGTAGCCACCAAGAAATTCGGCTATCGCATCGTCCGCGGCGGCGCCACCTTCTGGATCCCCGCCATCGAGCGCATCGACCAGCTGGACATGTGCCTGATGCAGGTGGACATCCGCACGGCCCAGCCCGTGCCCACCAAGGAGTACATCTCAGTTCTCGTGGACGCCGTGGCCAACATCAAGATCGGCTCCGACGACCTGTCCATCGCCACCGCCGCCGAACAGCTGCTCCACTACGACGCGGAGCAGATCAAGGCCCTGGCCAAAGACGTGCTGGAGGGCAACATGCGCGAGATCATCGGCCAGATGACCATCGCCGAGCTGGTGCAGAACCGCGACAAGTTCGCCCAGGAATCCATCAAGGCCGCCATGAGCGACATGAGCAACATGGGCCTTGAGATCATCAACCTGACCATCCAGAACTTCTCCGACAAGGACGGCAAGGTCATCGAGACCATGGCCATCCAGAACGTCGTGCAGAAGGAGCGCGACGCGGCCATCGCCCGCGCCAGGGCCCAGCAGGAAGGCCACAAGGCCGAGGTGGAGGCCCAGGCCGCCATCGCCGAGCAGAACAAGCAGCTGGCGCTTTTGCAGGCCGGCTACAAGATCGAGTCCGACCAGGAGAAGGCGAAGGCCGACGAGGCCTACAAGATCGAGCAGGAGCGCGTGCGCAAGACCTACGAGGCCGAGCGCGCCGCCGCCGAAATGACCCGCCTGGAGAAGGCCACCGAGCTGAAGCGGCAGGAGGTCGAGATCGAGCGCGAGCGCCTGAACGTGGAGATCCGCGAGAAGGCCGCCGCCGAGAAAGACGCCCGCATGTACACCGCCGAGGCCGAAAAGTTCGAGCGCCAGGCCCAGGCCGACGCCCAGCTGTACGAAGCCGAAAAGGAAGCAGACGCCATCCGCATGCGCGGCGAGGCGGAAGCCGAAGCCATCCTGCGCAAGGCCGAGGCCATGCAGCGCTACGGGCAGGCGGCCATGCTGGAGATGGTCGTCAACAAGCTGCCCGAGATCGCCCAGGCCGTATCCGAGCCCCTGAGCAAGACCGAGAAGATCATCCTCTTCGGCGAGGGCGGCGCGACCTCCATGGCCCGCGACACCGCCGGCACGATGCTGCAGAGCTTCGAGGCCATCAAGCAGGCCGTGGGGCTGGACATCCCGAAGATGCTGAAGGACGTCTCCACCGGCGGGCTGGTGGGCAAGGCGGCCCTGGAGGCCGCCGAAGCTCCCGCCCCGGAGGCTCCCACGGAGGAGGCCGTCGAGGCCGATGTATCTGACGAGCTTACCGCGGAGGCCGATGAAGTGACCGAACCGGAAGAAGAAGAATGACCCGCTCAAACGGTGCAGGCGGTCCCCCACCTGCACCATTCCCCAGCTTCTTTATTGAGGTTTTTCTCGAAGAAACATAAGCGTCTGATGCAGGCCAGATCGGAGGCGTTATCATGGCGAAGAAGATCAGAGCCGTCGAAGGCTTCTTTGGAGGCACGAATTACTATGACGAGCACGGAAAGATGATCGGCCACTCGGAGCCCGGCTTCTTTGGCGGCGTCAATCATTACGATGCCAGCGGACGAAAGGTCGGCCACTCCGATCCCGGCTTGTTCAGCGGGATGAATCATTACAACAACAGCGGCCAGTTGGTCGGGCACTCCGATTGGGGTTTCTTCGGTGGCACCAATCATTACGACGAAAAGGGTCGGAAGGTCGGCCATTCGGAGCCGGGTTTCTTCGGTGGATCGACGACCTGGCTGAAGGGCAGAAAATAACTCTACTGCCAAGCCCATCAGGGAGGAAGCATTATGGGAATCGGTATCTTTCTCGTAGGTCCAATCTTCGCGGTCATCATGATCATCGTTCTCGTATGCGAGCAAAGGGACAAGGAACGCCGGGCGCGCAATGGTGAACCGCCCCGCCGCTATCATGATATCACCGATGCAAGCGACCTGGAAGTGCATTTGATGCTCATAGAAGATTCGCTCCGCGCCAAGAAATAGCGCCTATGACATACCAGGCAGGGTTCCCCTGCCTGGACAGTTATACCTGTGATTCGCACTACCAACAATATAGGCCGTTATTCATATTCACACGATTAAGTCGAACAGCGAGGTCAAGTTGAGTTTTTTCCGACCCATGTCTTCGCTCTTGATTACCCATCCTGTCTATGATATAATGACCCAGCATCTCAAACGGAGGTCGCATCCATGACACCGAACCAGTATCTTTGGGCGCAGGCGCGAGACCGACTGGTCGCCGCCGTCACTGGCATCGGCTTCTCTGCCGAGCTGGCCGAGCTGATGGCTAAACAGCTGGGAAGCCCCAAAGCCATCGACCGCATGGTCTCCTACATCCGCCAGGCACAACCGCGCACGGAGGAAATGCTGGTGGACGAGATGCTGGCCATCTGCGCCGAGATCGAGACCTGGCGGCAGAAAAAGGAGAGCCAGGAGGCGCAGGCCCGCTACAACTCATGGCTCTATTACAAGAAATGGGAAGACGAGGAGGAATGAACATGAAGAGGTTTGTCCCACGGGAAAAGCTGGGCAAGAAGGCCCGCAAGCAGCTCGACAGCGAGCAACGCACCACCTGGGCGTTCTCGCCGGTGACGAAAAAGGTCGAAAGCAAAAAGCTTTACAACCGCAAAAGAAAATCCCATGACCGTTATGATGACTACGGCATGGGATTTTGTTTGCTGTAATAATCCTCTTCTCACATCAAAGGATCATTCTTTAGTTTCTATAGCCGAAATGCTCACGAAGCTTCTTGTGGGTGCTCTGATCGGAAAGCTGATATGCCACCATCGGCACAGAGGTCATCCCCTTCTCCCAAGATTATATCAGAGAGAAATTAGTATTATGATTACATCCCCGCTATTGAGAAAAAGAGACTTTCATGTTACAATAGAATTGTTGCAAAGTGCTCTTTTTCTCTTGCGGGAAAGGAGTTCGATATGGGAAAGAATCTCAAAGGAAAGGAAATTGGCAAGGAGATTTGCCAGAGAAAGGACGGATTATACTCCGCAAGGTTTTTAGACAGTACCGGAAAACGTCAGGAAAAGTACTTCAAGACTCTGCCGGAGGCACGGAACTGGCTGGAAGATGCCAAGTACGCTGAACGACATGGCGAGGTTGCGCTTTCTACTGAAGTTATCGCACGATTCCGCTGACCACCAAAGCTGTTGAGATTCTGAAGGAGTTGTACGCGGAACGCGACACCCGCAAGGAATCGGACACACTGGCTTTGGAACTGGAGTACATGGATCGAAAGACCGGGCAGTCGGCGACGCTTCGTATGCGGGATTTGGTGTTCATCAACTGGCGGACGGGTGAGCCCGCGAAGAACAGTTCGTATGACACGCACCTGTACAAGCTCTGTGACGGAGCAGGCATCAAGCGATTCTGCATGCATGCGCTGCGCCACACCTATGCGACGCGAGCCATCGAACGCGGCATGCCGCCCAAGGTGCTGCAAAAGCTGCTGGGGCATGCGAGCATCAAGACCACAATGGATCGATACGTACACGTGACGGATGATTCCCTGCTGAGCGGAGTACAGCTCTTTGAAGCAAACGCCTGATAGCCTTTGCTTCAAACGGAAGGAGAACGGATTGATGAGAATTGGTGTAGAATTGGTGTAAATCCACCGAGCAAACACTTGAAAACCCCTGAAAATAAGGAGATGTGAGGACATATGAAATTGGGCGTCGTAGGCCTGCCGAACGTGGGCAAGAGCACGTTGTTCAACGCCATCACCTGCGCGGGAGCGCAGGCGGCGAACTATCCCTTCTGCACCATCGAGCCGAACACCGGCATCGTGGCCGTGCCGGACCACCGGCTGGACGTGCTGGCGGAGATGTATCACCCGGAGAAGTACACCCCGGCCACGCTGGAATTCGTGGACATCGCGGGCCTGGTGAAGGGCGCGAGCCGCGGCGAGGGCCTGGGCAACAAGTTCTTGAGCCACATCCGCGAGGTGGACGCCATCGTGCACGTGGTGCGATGCTTTGAAGACGACAACGTGATCCACGTGGACGGCTCGGTGGACCCGGCGCGGGACATCGACGTGATCAACACCGAGCTGATCCTGGCGGACATCGAAACCGTGACGAAGCGGGCCGAGAAGGCCGCCGCCATGCTGAAGAAGGGCGAGAAGAAATACGCCGTGGAGGCCGAGGCCGGGGCGCTGCTGCTGAACCACCTGAACGAGGGCAAGCCCGCCCGCACCTGCCCGCTGGACGAGGATCAGCAGGCCGTGGTGCGCGACTGGTTCCTGTTGACCGGCAAGAAGGTGATCTACGCCGCGAACATCGGCGAGGAGGACCTCGGCAAGGACGAGAGCGCGCTGGAGCTGGTGAAGCCCGTGCGCGAGATCGCCGACAGCGAGGGCGCGGAGGTGCTGGTGATCTGCGCCAGCGCCGAGGAGGAGATCAGCCAGATGGAGCCGGAGGAAAAGGCCATGTTCCTGGAGGACATGGGCATCGGCACCAGCGGCCTGGACCGCCTGGTGGTGCTGGGCTACCGCCTGCTGGGGCTGATCAGCTTCCTGACCGCCGGGCCCAAGGAGGTGCGCGCCTGGACGATCGTGAACGGCACCAAGGCCCCCCAGGCCGCCGGCAAGATCCACACCGACTTCGAACGCGGCTTCATCCGCGCCGAGATCGTCCCCTACGAGGACCTGGTCCGCGAGGGCAGCGTCAACGCCTGCAAGGAGAAGGGGCTGCTGCGCAGCGAGGGCAAGGAATACGTGATGAAGGACGGCGACGTGACGGTATTCCGCTTCAACGTCTGACAACCAGAACCGGTGAGGAGCCAGGCGCTCAGCTCCTCGCTCTTCGCTGAATCCCGTTTCCCCCAAGGATGTATATGAACGAATCTAGCAACAGCCAAACCGGCCTCCTGTCCCGCCCGTCGCTCTGTGCGGCGAGCGCCTTTGTGCTGCTGGCGACGGCGGGCCTGTGGCTGTCGTCCCTGGCTGCGGGGCTGTTTTCCGCCGGCCCGGAGGCCATGTGGGCCATTGAAAACGCGCTGTACTACCTGCCCTTCGTCGCCCTGCCGATGGCCCTCTACGCCCGCCGGCATCGCGGCCTCTCCGGCGCCATGCGGCTGAACCCGCTGCCGGTGATGTCGGTGTTGACGCTGGGGCTGCTGGGGCTTTTGAGCGTGTACATCGCCAGCGCGATGGCCGCGGTCTGGGGCGCTCTGCTGGATGGGATCGGACTGCACAGCCCCGCCGGCGTGGCCGTGCCCGGCGACGAGCGCGCGCTGGCGCTGTCCATCCTGACGATGGCGGCGCTGCCGGCGGTGTGCGAGGAGCTGCTGTTCCGCGGGTTCGTGCTTGCCGCGTGGGAGACGCGGGGCACGTATTTCGCCATCGGCGTTTCCTCGGCGCTGTTCGCGCTGCTCCACGGCAACCTCTACGGCCTGCCGGTGTACCTGCTGGTGGGCGGCATCGCGGGCTTCGTGACCTTCGCCACCGGCTCCGTCTACGCCGGCATGGTCTATCACACCGTCTACAACGCCGCCTGCCTGGTCATCCCCTATCTGATGGGCCAGGGCCAGGGCGACGGCGCGGAGCTGTTCCTCGACGCGGCGCGGGTGATCTCGCTGGCGCTGCAGACGCTGATGATGCTGGGCCTGACGGGCGTGGCGCTCGCCACCCTCTGGCTGCGGGGCAGAAACCAGCCGGACATCGGGGCCCTGCCCCGCGCCCGGACGCCGCTGGAGGCCGGCGAACGGCTGTGGCTGGCCGCCGCCGTACTGGCGATGATCGGCACGACGGCCATCCTGCTGGTGCTTTCCGGGGGTGGCGCGGCATGAACGGCACGATCCTCTGCGTGGGCCGGCTGAAGGAGAAGTGGCAGCAGGAGGGCTGCGCGGAATACCTGAAGCGGCTGTCCCGCTACGGAAAATATGAGATCCTCGCCGTGGACGACGAGCGCGAGCCGGACCGGCCCAGCGAGGCCCAGCTCGCCCAGATCCGGAACAAGGAGGGCGCGGCGCTCCTTCGCCACATCCGGCCCACGGATCGTGTAATCGCCCTGTGCATCCAGGCCCCCGCGCCGGATTCCGTCGCCCTGTCCAGGCAGCTCGCCGCCCTCTCCGGCGACGGCCGCCGAAACGTGTTCGTCATCGGCGGCAGCAACGGCCTGTCGGAGGCGGTGCTGGCCCGTTCGGATTTGAAGCTGTCCTTCTCCAACCTCACCTTCCCCCACGGCCTCATGCGGGTGATCCTGCTGGAGCAGCTCTACCGCGCCGAGCGCATTCGCACCGGAGAGCCGTACCATAAATGAGTCAAGGAACCTGTCCCCTTGACTCCGCACCGGAGAACCCTACCATAAGTAGTTTTTCTTCCCATAACAGACTTTTTTTGAAAAATCCTCCTGCGTCAGGGGTTGCTCGTGACGCCGCGTCATGTGCTATTGTCAGGGTCAAGGAGGCGAAATGCTATGTCGAAATACACGACGGGAGAGGTCGCAAAGCTCTGCGGCGTGACGGTGCGCACCGTTCAGTACTACGATAACCGCGGCATCCTGGTTCCGGCGGAGCTGTCGGAGGGAGGCCGCAGGCTGTACTCGGAGGACGACCTGAAGCGCATGCGGGTGATCTGCTTTTTGCGAAACCTGGACTTCTCCATCGACGCCATCGGCAAGCTGCTCTCCGACGACGACCCGGCGGCGGTCATCGACCTGCTGATCGATCAGCAGACCCGGGCGCTGCGGGAGGAGATCGGCGAGCGGCAGGAGCAGCTGGACAGGCTGACGGCGCTGAAGCGGGAGCTCAAGGGCGTGGAGGCCTTCTCCGTCGAATCCATCGGCGACATAGCGTATACCATGAACAACAAGAAGGCATTGAAAAAGATCCACATGAAGCTGCTGCTGATCGCCCTTCCGCTGGGCGTGCTGCAGTGGGGCGGCATCGCCCTGGGCATCGTCAAGGGATGGTGGTGGCTGGTGGCGGCGTGGGCCGTCCTGGCCATCCCCTACGCCATCTGGGCGTCGAAATACTACTTTGGCCACGTGAACTACATCTGCCCGAAGTGCCACAAGGTGTTCAAGCCCGCGTTCAAGCAGGCGTTCTGGGCGTCCCACACCCCCAACACCCGCAAGCTGACCTGCCCGGACTGCGGCCACCACGGCTACTGCGTGGAGGTGGCCGTCGAAGCGGAGGCGCAGGCCGAGGCGTAGCGTCTCTTCTGATTGTCGGCGTGTTCCTCCACTCAAAAGACCAACGAAATACAAAACTGCATTATCATCAAGTTAAAATCGCGCATTTTGCGCGATTTTTCATTGACATGAGTCAAATATGAATTTATAATTATACACAACATTCATTTTGATTTTGACTTTATCATACTATCAGAATGAATCCGCCCGGTTCCCTCCGGGATGAAGCTATCACAAGGGGGATTTTGCATGAAGAGACTGATTGGCCTGATGCTGGTGCTGACGCTGCTGCTGGGTCTGACGGCGTTTGGGACCGTCGCCCTGGCGGAGACCGCCACTGGCGCGGAGGTGGAATCCGTCGTCGACACGGTGGAGGAGGCCGCGGAGGAGATCAACGAGACCGTCGAAAGCGCCATCGAGGAGGCGCAGGAGGCCTCCGGCGGGTTCCTGGACGGCGTGGCAAAGGTGAATGACGCCGTGAACGGCGTGGTCTGGGGCGTGCCGGCGCTGATCCTGCTGGCCTTCGTGGGCGTGCTGATGACGGTGCTGACGAAGGTGTTCCAGCTGACGCACCTGAAGCACTGGTTCTCCAAGACCATCGGCGCGGTGTTCCATGACAAGCACGTCACCGGCCACACCGCCGACAAGAGCATCAGCCAGTTCCAGAGCCTCTGCACGGCGCTGGCGGCCACCGTCGGCACCGGCAACATCGTAGGCGTGGCCGGCGCGATCATGGTCGGCGGCCCCGGCGCGGTGTTCTGGATGTGGGTCATGGCCTTCCTGGGCATGATGACGAACTACTCCGAGAACGTGCTGGGCATCTTCTATCGCCGCAAGAACAGCCATGGCGAGTGGTCCGGCGGCGCGATGTACTACCTGCGCGACGGCCTGGGCAGCTTCAAGGGCTGCAAGGGCATCGGCAAGGTGCTGGCAACGCTGTTCTCCGCGTTCTGCCTGCTGGCCTCCTTCGGCATCGGCAACATGACGCAGGTCAACTCCATCTCCGGCAACATGGAGACCGCCTTCGGCATTCCCAGCTGGGTGACCGGCGTGATCGTGATGGTGCTGGTGGGCCTGGTGGTGGTCGGCGGCCTGAAGCGCATCGCCGCCGTCACCGAGAAGATCGTGCCCTTCATGGTGATCCTGTACATGGTGGGCTCCATCGTGATCTTCGTCGCCAACATCCACCAGATCGGCGGCGTGTTCGGGGCCATCTTCAAGGGCGCGTTTGCCGCGAAGGCCGCCGGCGGCGGCATCGTGGGCTACGGCATCAAGCTGGCCATCGAACAGGGCATGAAGCGCGGCGTGTTCTCCAACGAGGCCGGCCTCGGCTCCTCCGTCATGGTGCACAGCAACTCCAACGTCAAGGAGCCCGTGAAGCAGGGCATGTGGGGCATCTTCGAGGTGTTTGCGGACACCATCGTGGTCTGCACCCTCACCGCCTTCTCGGTGCTCAGCTCCGGCCTGGTGAACCTTGAAACCGGCGAGACCGTGGCCGAATACGTCAACAGCGCCGGCCAAGCCGTTGTGCTGAACAAGGCCAACCTGGTCTCCACGGTGTTCTCCATCCGCTTCGGCTGGATCGGCTCGGCCTTCATCGCCGTGTCCATCGCGCTGTTCGCCTTCTCCACCGTGCTCGGCTGGAGCCACTACGGCACCAAGGCCGCCGAGTACCTGCTGGGCGAGAAGCGCACCGTGCCCTATCGCATCCTGTTCGTGCTGCTGGTGTTCGGCGGCGCGGTGATGGGCGACAACCTCGCCTGGGACCTGGCCGACACCTTCAACGGCCTGATGATGATACCCAACCTGATCGGCGTCATTGCCCTGTCCGG
Source organism: uncultured Eubacteriales bacterium (assembly GCA_902799045.1). Lineage (GTDB taxonomy): Bacteria > Bacillota > Clostridia > Christensenellales > Aristaeellaceae > UBA2862. Next base: position 19,212 of record CADBZH010000012.1, on the reverse strand, counting down.
CGTCGTGGCGAAGATCACGAAGAATTACGTCAACCGCACCTTCCACGGCTCCACGGAAAAGCCGATGTACTCGGCCTTCCCGGACGTGCAGGCCGAGCAGGAGAAGGGCTGAGCCCCTTCCCCGTTCGCTGCCGCGCCGGGGCATCGCCCCGGACCCCCGGACCCCGTTCGCTGCCGCGGTATGAACAAACCCCGTGCGCCGCTGATTCCAGCGCACGGGGTTGCGTTTTACGGGCAAACCGCCTTTTCCAGTGGGGATCAGCGATCGAGACAATAGAGAATCGCAGGGGCGGCATCTCGTGCGCGGTGTGCGCGAGATGCCGCCCCTGGAAAAATGGGGATCCGGATTGCCGCGTCGCTTCGCTCCTCGCAATGACGTGGTTCGCTACCGGTTCGTCCCGCGGTTCTGCGACGCGCTCCCATTCGGCACTGTGCGGCGTCATTGCGAGGAGGTCCCGGCGGGACCGACGTGGCAATCCGGTCTCCTTTTCAATGGGGATCAGCGATCGAGGCTCAGGCCGTGGCCGGCTGGGCCTTTTCCATTTCCTCCTCGAGCACGCGATAGGCCACCTTGCCGACGAGGGTCTTGGGCAGGTCGTCGCGGAACTCGATGTCATAGGGCATGGCATACTTGGCGATGTGCTTGCGGCAGTAGTCCATCAGCATGTCGCGGGTGGTGTCGCTGGGCTCGAAGCCGGGCTTGAGCACCACGAAGGCCTTGACCTTCTGCATCTTGTAGGGATCGCGCACGCCGATGACGCAGCTGAGGTGCACGGCCTCGTGGGCGTCCAGTATGTTCTCGATCTGGGAGGGATAGACGTTGTAGCCGCTGGTGACGATCATGCGCTTGATGCGCTGGCGGAAGTAGATGAAGCCCTCCTCGTCCATCACGCCCAGGTCGCCGGTGTGGATCCAGATGCGGCCGTCGGCGTGCAGGCGGCGGGTCTGCGCCGTCTCCTGGGGATGCTTCACATACTCCAGCATGACGGTCGGGCCGGACAGGCAGATCTCGCCCTCCTCACCGTAGGGAACCTCCTCCTCGGTGCCCACCTTCACGATCTTGTAGTAGGTATCCGGGAACGGAATGCCGATGGAGCCCTCCTTGGCCTTGGTCAGCGGGGTCAGGCAGGAGGCGGTGACGCACTCGGTGGTGCCGTAGCCCTCGCGGACCTCGATCTTCGCGCCGTGGTCCTTCAGGAACTTGTCAAAGCGCTTCTTCAGCTCCACGGGCAGGCTGTCGCCGCCGGAGAACACGCCCTTCAGGCAGCTCAGGTCCAGGTCGTCCAGGCCTGGGATGCGCAGCAGTGCCTCGTACAGCGTGGGCACGCCGGCGATGAAGTTGGGCTTGTGCTTGCGCAGCAGCTGGGCGTAGGTGGCGGGGGTGAACCGCGGCACCAGGATGCAGCAGCCGCCGTTGGCCAGCATGGAGTGGATGCTCACGCCCAGGCCGAAGCCGTGGAACATGGGCATGATGGCCAGCATCTTGTCGCCCTCGTTGTAGATGGGGTTCGTGGCGATGATCTGCTTCGCCAGGGCGTTGAAGTTCAGGTTGCTCAGCAGGATGCCCTTGGTGATGCCGGTGGTGCCGCCGGAATACAGGATGACCGCCGGGGCGTTCGGCTCGCGGGACACGCGGGGATCGCCGGCAAAGCGCTTGCCGCCGGCAATGAAGTCCTTCCACAGCAGCACGTCCGCGTCCTTGGGCACCTTCGGGATCTTGCGGCCCTGGGTCAGCGCGTAGCCGATCTTCAGCAGCGGCTTCAGCGCGTCCTTCACGTTGGCGATGATCAGGTGCTTCAGGCAGGGCGTGTTCCTGCGGATGTTCGCGAACTTGCCGTAGAACTGGTCCAGCGTCAGCGCCGCCACGGACTCGGAATCGTTCAGGTAGAACTCGATCTCGCCTTCGGCGGACAGCGGATGCACCATGTTGGCGATCGCGCCGACCATGTTCACCGCGTAGAACATCACGACGGTCTGCGGGGCGTTGGGCATGCAGATGGTGACCTTGTCGCCCTCCTTGATGCCGATGGCCCGAAGCGCCTTGGCGCACTCGTGGATCTGCTCCACCAGCTTCTTGTAGCTTATGTGGCTGCCCTGGAACTCACAGGCGTCATAATCGGCGTACTTCACGCCCATCAGCTCGACGGCCTCGGCCATCGTGCCCTGGAAATAGTCCAGGTGCATGGGAACCTGGCCCATCCACGGCTCCCACGGGGTCTTGATTTCGCTCATCAGTAGTCAACCTCCTCATTCGCGGGCAAATCCAGCAGCTCCGGATTCTCAATCAGCTTTTTGATCAGGCGGACGGTCTTGGCGTAGTAGTAGCCGTCGGCGATGCGCTCGTCCAGCGTGATGCCGATGGGCAGCACGTCGTGCAGTTCAAAGGAGCCGTCCTCTTTGAACACGGGCTTGCGCGTCTTTTCGCCGATGATGACGAACACCGAGGTGGTGCCCCAGTTGCTCAGGTGGTGATACCCGGCGTTCAGCTTGATGCTGCCCAGGTTCGTCAGGAACACCGAGGCGTAGTTCGGATCGGCCTTGATCAAGTCGTAGGGCACGCGGCCGTAAAAGTCCAGCCGGTGCAGGCCCCACATCACGATCCGCATCAGCCAGCGCGGAAGGTGGGTGAAAAACTCCATGCCCTTGGTGGAATTGTCCATCACGTCCTCGCGGCGGCATTCGAAGATCTCCTTCATGATCCGCCCGTGCAGCGAATCAATGGTGGTGTCCTCCGGGAACTTGATGAAGGCCAGGCCCTCCTGGCCGTTGTCCTTGAACTGCTTCTTCACCACAAAGCCCAGGCTCAGCTCGTCGCGCTGATACAGCCTGCGGCCCTGGATGAAGCGGTTCATCTTGGGGCGCAGCGTGATGGCCTTGACGACGGCGGTGCACACGGCGTGGAAGATGGTGTAGCGATGGGCGTGATCCAGCCCCTCGTTCTTCTTCGCCAGAAACGCCTCCAGGTTCGTCAGGTCGAACTCCTCCCGGACGAACGCCTCGTTGTCGGCGCGATTCGGATACAGGTAGGGCACAAACCAGTGCAGCGGATCGATGTCCCGCACCAGCGTCGCGTCGAAGCGGTCCCCCCTGCGCTTCTTCAGCTTGTCCATGGTCGTTCCTCCCTCGCGGATTCTCCCGTATAACCACATCCACTTTATGCTATCACGGCAATGCTAATTTCTCCAGCGCAAAACCCTTCGAATTTGCCAATTACGGACAAAATGACCCAGAAATTAACGTTTATTTAATGTAAATATGGTTATATGTACAATATTACGCGGTTATTTGTACCATATCAGGCAAATCACGCTTGCGCTTCCGCCGTGAAAATGGTATGATGAAAGGCAACGAGAATTGTATGCTTGGGAGGCCCGCCATGAAGCTGATGATCGCGTCGGACATCCACGGCTCCGCGAAATGGTGCGCGCGGATGCTCGATCGCTGCCGGGAGGAGGCGCCGGAGCGGCTGCTGCTGCTGGGCGACCTGCTCTATCACGGCCCGCGGAACGACCTGCCGGAGCAGTACGCGCCGAAGCAGGTCATCGAAATGCTGAACGGCGTCGCGCCGCTTCTGCTGTGCGTGCGGGGCAACTGCGAGGCGGAGGTGGACCAGATGGTGCTGGATTTCCCCGTGATGGCGGAATACTGCGCCCTGGCGATCGACGGCCACGTGCTCTACGCCACCCACGGCCACCGCTTCGGCAAGGACAATCCCCCGCCGCTGATGCCGGGCGACTGCCTGCTCTGCGGCCACACCCACGTGCCCGCCTGGCGCCGCCACGAGACCTTCACCTACCTGAACCCCGGCTCCGTCGCCATCCCGAAGAACGGCACGCCCCACAGCTACTGCACGCTGGAGAACGGCGTGATGCGCTGGAAGGACCTGGACGGCGGCGAATACCACCGGGAGACGCTGTGGTGACGCATAAAACGGGGACGGCCCTCATGCACGAGGGCCGTCCCCGTTCACACTCCAGGATCAGACCGCCGCGAAGAACTTGACGACGAAGATCAGGGACAGTATGTAGGTCAGCACGGAGACCTCCCGGGCCTTGCCGGTGCACAGCTTGATGACCGTGTAGCAGATCAGCGCCAGGCCGATGCCGTGGCCGATGGAGCCGGAGATGGGCATGGCCAGCAGCATCACCGCCACCGGCAGCAGCTGGGACACGTCGGTGAAGTCGACGCGGTTCAGGTTGGACAGCATCAGGATGCCGACGTAGATCAGCGCCGAGGACGTGGCCGCCGCCGGGATGATGGCCACCACGGGCGCGATGAACATGCTCAGCAGGAACAGCACGCCCGCCGTGATGGCGGTCAGGCCGGTGCGGCCGCCCACCTCCACGCCGGAGGCCGATTCCACGAAGGTGGTGACGGTGGACGTGCCGGTCAGCGCGCCGGTCACGGTGCCCAGGGCGTCGGACAGCAGCGCCTCCTTCATCTGGGGCATATCGCCCTTCTCGTCCAGCATGTTGGCGCGGGAGGCGGCGCCCACCAGGGTGCCGAGGGTATCGAACATGTCGATGAGGCAATAGGTGACGATCAGTGTGATCATCGTGAACCAGCCGATCCGGGCGGCGCCCGCGAAGTTCAGCTTGAACAGCGTGGTCTCCACCATGTCGGCAATGGGCGGCATGAAGGACGCGGTCATCAGGCTCTCAAAGGGATTGATGTGCAAAAGCAGCGCCTCGGCCGCCCAGTAGATCGCGGAGGCTGTCAGGATGCCGTAGAGCACGGAGCCCTTGACCTTCCTGTGCTCCAGGGCCACGATCACGAACAGGCCGAGGAACATGGTCACGACGGTCAGCACCATCATCGCGTGGCCGCTGCCCATCTGCTCCTTCGCGGAGGACGCCGTCAGCGCGCCGAAGAAATCCCGCATGGCGTAGAAGGGGCCGCCGTTCTCGGAGTAGATGCCCACGTTGCTGCCGAAGCCGATGTTCATCAGCATCAGGCCGATGGAGGGCCCAATGCCCAGGCGGATGCCCAGCGGGATGGCGTGGACGATCTTTTCACGGACGTTGAACAGCGACAGCACGATGAACACGATGCCTTCCACGAACATGACGACCAGCGCCGACTGGTAGGCTTCCAGATAGGTCATTCCGCTCATGGCGGCCAGGTTGCCCACGACCACCGCGAAGAAGTTGTTCAGGCCCATGCCGGGCGCCATCGCGAAGGGCTTGTTGGCCAGCAGGCCCATGCAGAACGTGCCGATGGCGGAGGCGATGCAGGTGGCCATGAACACGCCGTTCCACAGCTTCGTTCCCTCCGCGCCGAAGTTCGTGAGCAGGTTGGGGTTCAGGGCGATGATGTAGGCCATCGTCACAAAGGTGGTCAGGCCGGCGATCAGCTCCGTGCGAACGGTCGTGTGGTTCTGTTTCAGGTGAAAGCGTTTTTCCATGGGGCATTCATCCTTTCTGCATGGCCGGGGCCATTACAAAAGTGGTCTGAAGTAAAAAAGCAGAGCCGGAAGCGTCGGTCATTCCCGAGCGGAAAACAGAAAAAGCCCGCCAACCCCTGTACAGGGCGGCGGGCTTCTTGGCGGACCCTAAGGGATTCGAACCCCTGACCTTCTGGTCCGTAGCCAGACGCTCTATCCAGCTGAGCTAAGGGACCATGGCTTTGCTCTCGCAAAACGCTTAATTATAATACACCCGGGGCGGGAATTTGTCAAGGGCCGGAATTGTAAAATATCGACATCCGGTCTTCCGGGGCGTAACAACCATTTCCCTTGACCTCTTCGCCCATAGATGATACAATCCAAAGTGGTGTATTTTGTAATTCAATCCATGACAGCGCGTCCGGGGACGCGCGGGAGAATACGATATGTCTAAAGCGAGCATAAAGAGGCGGCGGCAGCAGCGGCGGGACCTGATCGTCACGGCGCTGGTGGGCCTGGCGCTGCTGGCGGTGGGCGGCCTGAGCCAGTGGCTGGGCGGCGGCCGCGCGGCCACCGCGGCGAACGCACCGCGACTGAGCCGGGTGATGACCTCCAACCGGGCGGCCTGCTATCCGGTGAACGGCCAGTTTTACGACTGGATCGAGCTGGAGAACCCTACCGACGCCGAAATCGACCTGCGGGGCTGGCGGCTGTGTGACGACGTGGACCTGCGCGGCGCCTACGTGTTCGGGGACGTGACCCTGCCCGCCGGGGAAACGCTGGTCGTGTACTGCGCCCCCCGCCCCGCCGACGCCCCGGAGGACGCCCTGTTCACCGGCTTCAAGCTGTCCAGCGACGGCGAGCTGGTGATCCTGGCCGACCCGCGCGAGCGCGTGGCGGAGGCGCTGGACGTGCCCGCGCTGAAGAGCGACTGGGTGTACGCGCGGGGCGGGGACGGCGCGTGGTCCGAGGCCTACGTGCCGCCGGAGGGCGGCGGCGAGGCCGTCTCCGCGAACAGGAGCGGCCTGCGGATCAACGAGGTCATGCCGATGAACCATGAGACGCTGCCCGACGGGGACGGCGACTATTCCGACTGGATCGAGCTCTACAACGCCGGCGAATCCGCCGTGAACCTGGAGGGCTTCTCCCTCTCCGACACCGAGGGCAAGCCGGGGCGCTGGCGCTTCCCCGCCGTGACGCTCGAGAGCGGCGAATACCGGATCGTGTTCGCCTCCGGGAAGAACCGCCGCGAGGCGGACGGCGAGCTGCACGCCAACTTCAAGCTCTCCGCAGACGACGGCGCGGTGCGCCTGTACGACGCCGAAGAGCGCGAGGTCTCCCGGCTGGGCTGCGCCGTCTCCGAGGCGGACGTGTCCGTCTGCGTCACCGATGGCGGCGAAACCACCACCCTCTACGCCCCCACCCCCGGCTACGCCAACAGCCCGGACGGTATCCCGGTGGAGCTGCCGGCCGTGAGCCAGAACGCCATGGGGCTGTACATCAACGAGCTGATGAACGTGCACGGCGGCGACGACTGGGTGGAGATCGTCAACGCCTCGCCCGCGGAGATCGACCTCGCCGGCATGGGCCTTTCGGACAACCCGGCCCGCCCCCGGAAGTGGCAGTTCCCCGACGGCACGCGCCTCCCCGCCGGCGGCACGCTGCTCGTCTCCCTGGCAGGCGAGGGCACGGCGACCCAGGCCGCCTGCAACGCCTCGTTCAAGCTGGCCACCGGCGAGACGCTGTGCCTGTCCACGGCGGACGGCGCGGTGATCGACCGGGTGAAGCTGTACGCCCAGCCGCTGAACGTCAGCTACGGCCGCGCCGGCGGCGAGGCCCGCTACCGCTACTTCGCCCAGCCGACCCCCGGCGCGCCCAACGCCAGCCAGTCCTTCGCCAACCAGGCGCAGAAGGTGGCGTTCTCCCAGCGCGGCGGCCTCCACGCCGAGGCCACCCTGACCGTGGAGCTGTCCACCCCCGACGGCTCGGCGATCTTCTACACCACCGACGGCTCGGAGCCGACGACCGCCTCCCCGCGCTACACCGGCCCGCTGATCCTCGGGGCCACCACCACGGTGCGCGCCATCGCCAGCCGGGACGGCCTGCTGCCCTCGGAGCCGACGGCCGCCACCTACGTGCTGGGCGAGAGCCATCCGGGCATGTACACGGTGTGCGTCTCCGGCGACTATGAAAAGCTGATCGGCCCGAACGGCTGCATGAACACCGGCCTCAAGGCGGACGATTGCGACGTGTACGTGGAAATCTACGACGCCGACGGCAACCGGCTGATCGGCCAGGCCTGCAACTTCATGGTCAGCGGCCATTCCAGCCGGGAAAAGTATCCCCAGAAGGCCTTCCGGCTGAAGGCCCGGGCCGAGTACGGCGACAGCCGCTTCCGCGCGAAGCTGTTCTCAAACCGCGATTACACGGTGTTCAAATCGCTCACGCTGCGCGCCTCCGGCCAGGACAACCAGGAGACGCACATGAAGGATTCCGTGCTGCAGGCCCTGGCGGCGGACACCGGCGTGATGTACCTGGAGAGCGAGGTGGCCGTGGTCTACATCGACGGCCAGTATTGGGGGCTTTACAACCTGCGCGAGCGCGTGACCCCCGTGGCCGTGGCCGAGTTCGAGGGCTGGAGCGACCCGGACGACATCATCCTGCTGCGCCGCACCAGCCCCGAGCAGGGCAGCAGCGATTCCTATGTGAAGATGATGAAGTGGCTGGCCGGCGCGAACCTCTCCGACCCCGGCGACATGGCGACGCTGCGCCAGTATGTGGACGTGGAGAACTACCTGGACTACGTGGCGCTGGAGATGTACCTGAGCAACCTGGACCTGTCCAACGTGCGCTGCTATTGCAGCCCGTCCATCGGGGCGAAGTGGAAGTGGATCCTGTTTGACCTGGACCTCAGCTATCGCGTGGACCGCAACACCCCGCGCGACTGGCTGACGCCCGGCGGCGTCGGCACCATCACCCAGCAGGACAACACGATGTTCGTGAAGCTGATGGAGAACGCCGAAACGCGCGACGCCTTCCTGCGCCGCATGGGCGGTCTGCTGCGCACCACCTTCAGCGCCGAAAACGTGGTCGCCCGCATCGAGGCGCGCTACAACCTGATCGCGCCGGAGATGGAGGCCAACTGCGCCCGCTGGGGCTGGAGCCTGTCCACCTGGCAGAAGGCCGGCGCGAAGTTCGTCAGCTTCGCCAAGAGCCGCCCGAAGAAGATGGTGGAATACCTGACGATTGCCTTCGGCCTCTCCGATGCCCAAGCCAAGGAGTATTTCCACGGAGTGGAATAGGCGGCGGTTCCGCGCGGGACTTTTCGGCATGAACCCCCTGCGGCCAGGCATCGATGGACACAGATCCTTCGCTCCGCTCAGGATCTGTGCCTGTTATCAGCCGTCTGCGCTTTGCCTATCCTCCCCGCTTTCCTTGAAGCGCCAAAAAACTCCCCCAAACCGGTTGACAAACCGTCCCCGGTGGCCTAAAATAGAAGGGTAAAATCCGGTAAGTAAGGCTACCGTAGGGATATGGATTGCTGCCGCGAAATGGTGGAGACACCATTAGAGGGTCAACAGGGGATATCGAAGCACAAGGTATCACCTAACGCAATTACACTGCCCTGCGAAGCTGAAGCTCGAACGGTGCAGTGAATCATCCTTCATGGCGATTGATCCGCATCCGTTTGGGTGCGGATTTTCGTTTGGATCACATTTAAAGGGAGGTAATGGAATGGACGCTGGCGGTAGTAGCTATGGCACATACGCGGATCACATACGACGGCACTCCCGTCCGGCGGCTGCCTTCACCTGCCCCGTATCCGGCATTTGAGCAGCGGCGCCCGGCGGCGCCGTCCCATATGATCCCAACCGTGTCCTGCTCCTGTCAGGGAAGGCGCGCCGCGCCTTTCATCGAACGCATTGATTGGAGGAGTGACCCATGAGGGAGAGAACCGAAATTCTCGAGGAGACCTTCCGCAAGCTGACGGAAGAGAAGAAGTATGCCTCGCTGCGGGATCTGATGCAGACCCTCTATCCCGCAGACATCGCGGCGATCCTCAGCGACATGCCCGAAAAGCTGATGCCGGCCATCTTCCGGCTGCTGCCCAAAGACCTGGCCGCCGAGACCTTCGTCGAAATGGAGAGCGACGTGAAGGAAGCACTGATCCGGAGCTTTTCCGACACCGAGCTGAAGGCCGTCATCGACGAGATGTACATGGATGACGCCGTGGACCTGATCGAGGAAATGCCCGCCAACATGGTGCGGCGCATCCTGGCCCAGGCCGACGCCGACACCCGCAAGCAGATCAACGAAATCCTGAAATACAAGGACGATTCCGCCGGCAGCGTGATGACGACGGAGTTCGTCGCCCTGACCCCGCGGATGACCGCCGAGGACGCCATCGAGGAGATCCGCAAGACCGGCGTGGACAAGGAGACCATCAACACCTGCTACGTGCTGGATGAGAAGTATCACCTGCTGGGCACGGTCACCATCCGCACGCTGATCCTCGCCCGCCCGAACGAAACCTGCGAAAGCCTGATGACCGGCAACGCCGTGTCCGTCAACACCCAGGACGACCAGGAGACCGCCGTGCAGACGATGTCGAAGTACAACTTCACGTCGCTGCCCGTGGTGGACGCCGAAAACCGCATGGTCGGCATCATCACCGTCGACGACGCCCTGGACATCATGGAAGAAGAGGCCAGCGAGGACATCGCGAAGATGGCCGCTATCACGCCTTCCGACAAGCCCTACCTGCGCACCGGCGTGCTGGACATCTGGAAAAACCGCATCCCGTGGCTGCTGCTTTTGATGGTCTCCGGCACGTTCACCGGCATCGTCATCTCCCGCTTTGAAAACGCGCTGGCCATGGTGACGGTGCTGACCGCCTACATCCCCATGATGATGGACACCGGCGGTAACTCCGGCAGCCAGGCGTCGGTCACCATCATCCGCGGGCTCTCGCTGAACGAGCTGGAGTTTTCCGATATCTTCCGCGTGATGTGGAAGGAATTCCGCGTGTCCGTGCTCTGCGGCGCGGCCCTTTCCCTGGTGAACTTCGGAAAGCTGATGCTGATCGACCGGCGCTTCATCAATCCCGACCTGACCGTGCCCATCGCCGCCACCATCTGCCTGGCGATGTTCTGCACCGTGGTGATCGCCAAGCTGGTGGGCTGCACGCTGCCGATGCTGGCCAAGAAAGCCAAGCTGGACCCGGCCGTGATGGCCAGCCCCTTCATCACCACCATCGTCGACGTGCTCAGCCTGCTGGTCCTGTTCGGGCTGGCCACCGCGATCCTGCACGTGGGATGACGGGAAGGGAATACACCGTATCACGCAAAAACAGGGGGCGCAGAAGCGCCCCCTGTTTTTTTGCTCTTCACGGAACCGGGGGGCCGGATTCTCATGTCGTCGCTGCGCTCCTCCCCGGAATGACGTAAAACGGATTCGAATCTTCACAACGTCATTGCGAGGAGCGAAGCGACGTGGCCATCCGGGGGCCTCCGGTTTTCGCAGGGGCGAGGAGCCACCATGCGCTACTTCCCCACCATCGCCTTGTAGATCTCGGCGGCCTTGTTCCCGCGGGTGACGGCCTTGCTCTCCTTGTTGGCAGGGATCTCGTACTTCAGGCACACCGCAGCCCCGGCGGTGCGGGCGGCCTCGGCGGTGTTGCGGTCCTTGTTGGCGCTCTTCCAGCCGGTGTAGACGCTGGCGTAGCTGCCCTTCAGGTCGTAGAGGATCATCTCGTTTTCGGCGGCTACCACCTGCGAAGCGGTGATTTTTCCGCCCTCACCGGCGTGCTTGCGATAGAAGCCCACCAGGACGCGGGTGCGCGCGCCGGTCCACTGCACGATGCCCAGGCCGAACTTGCCCTGCCACTTGCCCTCGGCCAGCGTCGTCATCAGGGCCTCCAGCGCATCCAGGTCCACGTTCTGGGCATACTTGCCGGAATAGTTGTCCAGGTAAAAGTTTTCCTCGCCGAAGCGCAGGCGCTTCTCGGCCTTGCCGGTGTAGGCGTCGTACTCCTCCTGGGAGAGGTACACGGCGCTGACCTCGTACTTGCCGTTCACCTGGGTGTAGTAGTTGCCGCCGTCCAGATAGCAGAAGTACTTCGGGCGCTTCTGGTAGTTGCTGACGTACCTGCTGCTCTCGAACAGGCCGTAGGTGCCCTCGGAGTAAATGTTCGCGGCGACGCCCGCGGCAAAGGCGGGCTCGAAGCCGTTGGCCATCAGCAGCGCCATCACGTTCAGTATGGCGTCACGCTTGCCGCCGAGGACGCTGCTCTTCTTCAGGTTCGCCAGCATCTGCTGGGCGGTCGGGTCCGGCGCGCTGGCGTCGGGATCGGGCAGGTCGATGTTCTCCCCCGCCACGGCGGAGACCACCACCCTGCACTGGGCGGTCTTCCTGTTGAAGGTCGTGGCGCGAATGATCGCCGTGCCGGCCTTCACCGCCGTCACCAGGCCGTCGCCGTCCACCGCCGCCACGGAGGCGTCGCTGCTCTCCCAGCGGATGGCGGAGGCGGTGCCGGCGGGCAGCGCGGCCTTCAGCTGGAAGGTCTCGCCCACGGCCAGCGTCCTGGCCGCGTGGGACAGCGTCAGCTTCTTCGGGGCCTTGCTGACCGTCACCGCCACCGTCGCCGTCAGCCCGTTCTGGGTCCTGACGGTGATCACCGCCGTGCCGGCCTTTTTCGCGGTGACGAGGCCCTTGTCCGACACCGCCGCGATCTTCTTCTTGCTGCTGGAATAGGTGAACGCCGCGGCCTCCCCCTCGCCCAGCGCCGGGACGAGCTGGAAGGTCTCCTTCGCGCCCAGGGACAGCTTCGTCGCGTTCAGCGCCAGCGTCGTCGGGACCGTGCCGTTCAGCACCGTCACCACGCAGCTGGCCTTCTTGTTGTTGAAGGCGCGCGCCGTGACGGTGGCCTTGCCCGCGCCCACGCCGGTGAGCCTGCCGGCGGCGTCCACCGACACCACGCCGGGGTTGTCGCTGGTCCAGGTGATGGCGGAGGCGCTCTTTTTCGGCAGGGTCGCCGTCAGCACCCGCGTCTCGCCCAGGCTCAGCACGCCCGTCTTTGCAGGCAGCTTCACCTTCGACGGCGCCTTCAGCACCCGCACGGTGCAGGTGGCCTTCGCGCCGTTGTAGGCCGTGGCCGTCACCTGGACGGTGCCGGTCCGCCTGGAGACCAGGTTGCCGAGGGCGTCCACCTGCAGCACCCTGGGCTTGCTGCTGGCATAGGTGATCCCCGCCGCGCCGAAGCCCGTCGGGACCGTCGCCGCGAAAGCCCGCGCCTCGCCCTTGCCCAGCTCCAGGGTCGCCGCCGGGAACGCCAGCGTCTTCGGCCCTTCCAGCACCGCCACGGTGTACACCCGGCTGGCCCCGTCGACGGTGAGCGTCAGCGTGGCCGTGCCCAGCGCCACGCCGGTGATCGTGCCGGCGACCGGGTTCACGGAGACGACGGCCGGCGCGTCGGAGGCGATCTGCGTCGGGGTCCCGCCGCCGAGGATCGCCGCCCCGTCCAGCGCAAACGTCTCGCCCAGGCCGAGGCGCAGGTCCGCCTCCGGCGCGGCGATCTCCGCGTCCTCGTCCGCCGCCAGCGGCTCCAGCGTGGGCTCGACGGACGGCTCCGGCGTTTCTTCGTCAGCGGGCTCGGGCGTCGGCTCGACGGACGGCTCCGGCGTTTCTTCGTCAGCGGATTCGAGCGTCGGCTCGACGGACGGCTCCGGCGTCGCTTCATCAATAGGCTCGAGCGTCGGTTCGACGGAAGGCTCCGGCGTTTCTTCGTCAGCGGATTCGAGCGTCGGCTCGACGGAAGGCTCCGGCGTCGGCTCTTCGGCGGGCGGCTCCTCCTCGACGAACAGGTCCTCCGTCGGGACGGGGGTCGGCTCGCCGTCCTCTATGTAGATCGCGGGATCGAAGAGATCCAGCTCCCCCAGCTCCTCCGCCAGGGCGCCGCCGGATGCCAGCCCCGGCAGGCAGAGCGCCAGCGCCGCGAAAAGGGCCAGTCCCCTCATGAAAAGCCTCGGTTTCATAGTGTGCTCCTCCAAACCCAATCGGGTGTTTTTGCCTGTGTGGGACGCCTGCGCGTTGACAGGTATCCGAATATATTTTAGCACACTATTTCACATGTTTCAATTGTATTTCAAAAAGAACCAATTATAACACGGAATTGACACAAAGGGGCGGCGTCCCCGCAGGGATATGGCACGTCTTCCGGATAGAAAGAGACCCGGATTGCCACGTCGAACCCTCCGGGTTCTCCTCGCAATGACGTGATGCCATAGGGCAGTGTTGTACGTCATTGCGAGGAGCGAAGCGACGTGGCAATCCGGGTCCTTGCCTTCCCACTTGGGGAAGGCCAAGCCGCCCGCTACTTCAAATGCTCCTCCAGGATGAACTTGGGCCGCCTCTTGGTCTCCATGTAGATCTTGCCCACGTATTCGCCGATGAGGCCGAGGGCCATCAGCTGGAGGCCGCCGAGCAGCCAGACGGACATCATCAGCGAGGCCCAGCCGGCCACGGTGTGATGGTTGATGAAGGCGATCACCACGTACACGGCCATCGCCAGCCCCAGCAGCGCGCACAGCGCCCCCAGCGCCAGCACGTAGCGTATGGGCTTGTTGCTGAGGGACGTGATGCCCTCCATGGCGAAGGCCACCATCTTCTTCAGCGGATACTTGCTCTCCCCCGCCACGCGCTCGCCGCGCTCGTAGTAGACCTCGGCGGTCTTGAAGCCCAGCATCGGCACCATGCCCCGCAGGAACATGTTCACCTCGCCGAAGGACAGCAGCGCCTTCAGCGCGCGCTGGCTGAGCAGGCGATAGTCGGCGTGGTTGTACACCATCTCCACGCCCAGCCTGCCCATCAGCCGGTAAAAGCCCTGGGCCGTGGTGCGCTTGAACCAGGTGTCCTTCTTGCGGCTGGAGCGCACGCCGGACACCACGTCCGCGCCCTTCCGGTATTCCTCCAGGAAGCCGTACATGGCGTTCACGTCGTCCTGCAGGTCCGCGTCGATGCTGATGATGCAGTCGCAGCGGTCCACCGCCAGCGTCATGCCCGCCCAGAGCGCGTTCATGTGCCCGGCGTTGTGGGCCAGCTTCACGCCCTCAAAGCGCGAATCGCTCATATGCAGGCCCTCGATCACCCGCCAGGTATCGTCCTTGCTGCCGTCGTCCACCAGCATGATGCGGCTGGCCGGGTCGATGATCTCGCGAAAGGCCATGTCGTCCGTCAGTTCCTTCAGCCGCTTCGCCGTGATCGGCAGCGCCTCCTGCTCGTTGTAGCAGGGGATGATGATGAATAGTTTCGGTGCTTTCATATGTCTCCCTCGCGGTGTTCCGGTTTACCCCTTCAACACGATGTTCTCTGCGCCAAGCAGGTTCGCCAGCGCGCCGAAGTCATAGCCCTCGTCCACCCAGTATTCCCGGGGAGCCTGGTAGGCCTTGTTCTCGTCGGCCATGTACAGCACCACGCAGATGCCGCCGGGGGTCTCCGCCAGGATCTTCAGCGCGGCCTCCCGTTTTTCGGCGGTGAGCTTCAGATAGAGCTTGCGCGCGGCGCGGGGCGGCCGGCGATCGAAGCGCTCGCGCGGGGGCCGGTCGTCCAGGCTGTCCAGCTCGGAAAGCGGCGCGACGCGGTCCAGCAGCAGCTTCGGGGATTCCTCCTCCCGAATGGACAGCTTGCCCGTCATCACCACCGGCGCGTCCTGGTTCAGCAGGTGGCTCACCCGCTCGTAGACCTTCGGGAACACCAGCACCTCGGTCACGCCGTACATGTCCTCCAGCTGCACGAAGGCCATCATGTTGCCGCTGCGGGCGGCCTTCAGCTTCTTTTCGGCGATGATGCCGCCCATGCGCACCACCTTCTGGTCCCAGCTCATGCCGCCGTCCGGGGTCTCCTCGGCCAGCGACTCCAGAAACCGGGCGTTCACCGGCAGCTTCGAAAGCTGGTCGGCGTAGGCGTCCAGCGGGTGGCCGGAGATGTAGACGCCGGTGGTCTCCTTCTCCATCTGCAGCAGCTGGTTCTTGTCAAAGGGCGGCATGGCCGGCATCGGCGGCGGCGGGGCCTCGACGGCGCTGTCCGTCATGCCGAACAGGGAAATCTGGCCGGAGACCATGCTCTTCTGGCGGCGGCTGACGCCGTCCATGGCCCTTTCGTACACGTGCAGCTTCTGGCTGCGGCTGCCGGGCAGCTCGTCCATCGCCCCGCAGCGGATCAGGCTCTCCACGCCCTTCTTGTTCATGTCGCCGCCGGTGACGCGGCCCACGAAATCATAGAGATCGCGATAGGGGCCGTTGTCCGTCCGCTCCCCGACCAGCGCGTCCACGGCCCTGAGCCCCAGGTTCTTCACCGCGCCGAGGCCGAAGCGGATGCCTTTTTTCCCGCCGGTCTCGTCCACGGAGAACCTCGACAGCGACCGGTTCACGTCCGGCGGCAGCACCGGAATACCCTGCTTGCGGCAGTATTGGATGTAAAAGGCGATCTTCTCGGTGTGGCCCAGCATCGAGTTCATCATCGCCGCCATGAACTCCGCGGGGAACTTCAGCTTCAGCCACGCCGTCTGCACGGCGACGAGGGCGTAGGCCGCGGCGTGGGACTTGTTGAAGGCATAGGAGGCGAAGGCGGTCATCTCGTCGAACAGCCGCGTGGCCGCGTCCTCGCTGACGCCGTTGCGCACACAGCCGGGCACCACCACGTTGCCGTCCGCGTCCACCTGGCCGTGGATGAATACCTCCTTCTCCCTGGCCATCACGTCGTGCTTCTTCTTCGCCATGGCGCGGCGCACCAGGTCGCTTCGGCCCATGGAATAGCCCGCCAGGTCCCGCACGATCTGCATCACCTGCTCCTGATAGACCATGCAGCCGTAGGTGACGTCCAGGATCGGCTTCAATTGCGGGGTCAGATAGCTCACGCTGTCCGGGTTCTGCTTGCCCGCCACATAGCGGGGGATCGACTCCATCGGCCCGGGCCGGTAGAGGGAGATCGCGGCGATGATGTCCTCGAAGTTCGAGGGCTTCATCTGCGTCAGGAACTGGGTCATGCCCGTGGATTCCAGCTGGAAGATGCCGGTGGTGTCGCCGGAGGAGATCATTTCGTAGACGCCCGCCTCGTCCAGCGGGATATCCGAGCTTTGGAAGTCCGGGCCGAGGCGGTCCCGGGCCATTTCGATGGTGTCCATGATGACGTTCAGCGTCCGAAGGCCCAGGAAGTCCATCTTCAAAAGGCCCAGCGCCTCCACCGTGCCCATCGGGAACTGGGTGGTGATCACGTCGTCGTTGGTCTGCAGCGGGCAGTAGTCCACCACGGGCCGGGCCGTGATCAGCACGCCCGCCGCGTGGGTGGAGGCGTTGCGGGGCATGCCCTCCAGCTTGCGGGCCATCTCGATCAGCCGGTGCACGTTCGGGTCGCTCTCATACGCGCCGCGCAGCTCCGCGTTCATCTTCAGCGCCTTTTCCAGCGTCATGTTCAGCTCGAAGGGCACCATCTTGGCGATGGCGTCCACCTCCTGATAGCTGAGGTCCATCACGCGGCCCACGTCGCGGATGACGGCGCGCGCCGCCATGGTGCCGAAGGTGATGATCTGGGCCACGTGGTCCGCGCCGTAGCGCCCTCTCACATAGTCGATCACCATGCCACGGCGCTCGTAGTCAAAGTCACAGTCGATATCCGGCATGGACACGCGTTCCGGGTTCAAAAAGCGCTCGAACACCAGCGCGTATTTCAGCGGGTCGATCTCGGTGATGTCCAGCGCGTAGGCCACGATGCTGCCCGCGCCGCTGCCGCGGCCGGGGCCGACGCCCACGCCGTGGGTCTTGGCGTAGTGAATGAAATCCCAGACGATCAGGAAATAATCCACATAGCCCATGCTCTCGATCACGCCCAGCTCATACTCCATGCGCGCCCGGGCGTCCGGCCGGTCGGGGCCGTACTTGCGCAGGAGCCCCGCCTCGCACAGCTCGCGCAGGTAGCCCCTGTCGGTCTTGCCCTCGGGCAGCGGGAAGGCGGGCAGATGGGTGGTGGAGAAGTCAAACTCCACCTGGCAGCGGCGGGCGATCTGCTCCGTGCGCTCGATGGCGTCGGCAAAATTCGGGAACAGCGCGCGCATCTCCGCCTCGGACTTGACGTACATCTGGTCTGTGTCCATGCGCATGCGATGCTCGTCGGACAGCGTCTTGCCGGTCTGGATGCACATCAGCACCTCCTGGGCCTCGGCGTCCTCCCGGGTCAGGTAGTGGCAGTCGTTGGTGACGACCAGCGGGATCTCCATGGCCCGCGCCAGCTTCACCAGCCGGGGATTCACCGCCTTTTGGTCCGGCAGGCCGTGGTCCTGCAGCTCGATGAAGAAGTTGTCCCGGCCAAAGATGTCCAGGTAGCGCTGGGCCATGGCCCGGGCCTCGTTCTCCCGCCCGTCCAGCAGCAGCTTTGGCAGATCGCCGGACAGGCAGGCCGACAGCGCGATCAGGCCCTCGCTGTGCGCCTGAAGCAGCTTGTAGTCCACGCGGGGACGGTAGTAATAGCCGCGGATGAAGCCCTCGCTGACCAGCCGGGACAGGTTCCGGTAGCCGGTCTCGTTCTCGCACAGCAGGATCAGGTGGCTGTAGTCGCGGGTGGTACTGGTCTTGTTGTCCATGTCCGGGCACACGTACACCTCGCAGCCGATCACCGGATGGATGCCCGCCTCCTTCGCGGCGCGATAGAAATCCACCACGCCGTACATCACGCCGTGGTCGGTCACCGCACAGGAGGTCATGCCCATATCCTTGAGCCGGGTCATCAGCTCCTTGATCTTGCACGCCCCGTCAAGCAGGCTGTATTCGGTATGTAGGTGCAGGTGTGCAAACATTATGTGTATATCCTTTCGTTTCCGTCAGGCAATAGGGAATAGGTAGACGATGATTATTCGAAGGTTTACTGGAGGTAAATCGAGAAATTTGCAAGAGACAGATGCCGGAAAAGGCGCCGCAGAATCGGTGCGGGAATAAATCAGCGGCTACCTAGGCAAAAGGCAATAGGAATAGCGGCTGCCGCGACTTCTATTGCAGAATTGAAAAGAGAACGGGCGGCAGCAGCTTACCCTATTGCCTATTCCCTACTGCCTATTGCCTTACCTCAGGGTCGTCGCGTTCCGGACGATCGAGTTGATCTCGGCGCTCAGCTCGTCGGCGGTGCGTCCGGCGCGGATCTTCTCGGACAGATCCCACACCTTCCGCACGTCCTCGTCCGCGCTGGTGACGGCCACGGTCTGGATGGCGGGATCGGCCTTCAGCACTTCTGCGGCCACCATCTCGCGGATGCGCTCGGTCAGCTCGCCCTTGTAGGCGCTGTCAAACTTCACGCCCACCAGGGCGGTAGTGTTGGTCACGACCACGCGGGCGTCGGAGAGCTCGCTGATCCGGCTGATGGCCTTCTCGATGTCCGCCGCGCCGTTAGCCCAGTCAAAGGGGTTCAGCGCGCCGTCGGCGGTGGCGGTGGTGTTGCCGTTCATGCCGCCCTCGGTAGTCGGGCCGGTGACGCCGTTGTCGCCGCTGTTGCTCATGGAGCCGTTGTTGTTCGTGGCGCCGTTCTGCGCGGCGCCGTTGGTGGCGCTGGGCTCAAAGCTCGCCGTGGGGGCGGGCTGCACCGCCGCGTCGTTGTTCATGCAGGCCGCCAGCGCCAGGCCGACGACCGCCAGCATCAGGATAACCGGAATGATCTTGCGAATGTTCATGTTTCCATACCTCCTTGCGGCATTAGAGTGTGTTTCCAAAAGCATAAATCCAAGCGAAAGCTGAAGGAATATGCAGTTAGGCAGAGAAAACCAAAAGGAAAACAGGGAGTAAACGTCGAAT
>CADBZH010000011.1 GCA_902799045.1 uncultured Eubacteriales bacterium | reverse complement strand
TTTTCCGGGCGCTCGAACCCAGTAAACCTTCGAAATCTGCAAGGCCACCTGCCGAAAAATGCACTCGCAGCCTCGATGCTCGAATTAATCATCGTCTACATAGAGTGTGTTTCTAAATGCCGGGGGATGCAGTTCGAGGGCCCTAAAATGCGCTTCCGGCATTTTAGGAACACACTCTAATCGACGCGGGGGCCTTCTCCAGGCGCTTGACGCACCAGGGGAACAGGAACGAGATGTACAGCATCTGCACAAAGCAGCTGGCGAACGTGCCGGCCGCGCCGGGCAGCGCGCCCTTGACCAGGGGGACGAGGATCAGGCTGACGGCGTAGTAGCTGAGCAGGCCGATCGTCAGCCGGGCGATCCGCCGGGGCATGGCGATGTCGGTGGAGAAGCCGACGAAGCGGCGCTCCAGCACCCAGCCGACCAGGAAGGCGGCGCACCAGCCCGCGCCCTTGAAGGTGTCGTTGGCCATCTTCGCGCCGTCCACCAGCAGCTTGCCCTCGGCGTCATAGTCCATCGGGTAGGGCTTGAGCGCGGCATACGCGGCGACGGCGGCGGCGAGGGCCAGGCCGATCCCGGCCACGAGCAGGTCCTTTTCCGGATGGGCCGCGACCCAGCGCATCAGCCCGACGGTCAGCGCCATCACGAGCGTTCCCACGATGGCGCCCACCAGCACGTCCTGCGGGGTGTGCACGCCCAGGTAGACGCGGCTGATCGCCACCAGCGCCACGAGGAGGCCCAGCGCGATCCGAAGCGCCCGCGGCAGGTCCTTTCGGACGGCTCCGCCGCCGAAGGTGGTCGCGGCGTTCATGGTGTGGCCGCTGGGGAAGGAATAGCCCGTGGCGGTGGCCATCGAATTGCCGTAGGGCACGACGCGGGCGTCGCGAATCCACGGCCGGTAGGCGCAGGCCGTCACCTTCAACAGGCCGTTGACCAGCCGGTTGCCGCTCCAGCCCATCAGCAGGTAGCTGCCAAATTCCTTGCTGACGCACCAATAGACGGCGGCCAGGATGACGAGCGCCGTGTTCAGCTCTCCAAGGAAGGTCATCTTCGACAGAAAATCCGCCAGGAACGCGCCGGCGCCGTTCCTGAAATCCTGAAGCCACAAGAGAATGTTGATATCCATGCCGCTTTCCTCGCAAATCCCGGGAAACCCGTTGTGATGGCAACAGTTTACCATAAACCGGCGGCGCGATCAAGGGCGACCGGGCGCTTTCCCGGGCTTTGGACTTGTCTTCCGCCGCGGGATGTGTTATAATCCTGTCGAAGAAGGCCAGGGAAATCCAGCCGGACACCCCGGAGACGGGGCTGGATGGCTGTCAAATGGGGCGGAAGCGTATGACGAATAAGGCAATCAACCTGATCTGCAGCATACTGGCGCTGTTCTGCTTTGTGTCGATGTTTGTGCCGGTCATCGCGCCGCGCTATCCGGCGGCGGATTACGTCGCCCCCGCGGGGAACGACGACTACTTCTACACCGGGGAATACTACCTGTCCAAGACCTACTGGACCATCACGGACTTTGCCTCCCAGACCCTCGTCGCGCGGATCCTGCTGTCGCTGGACCAGGCTGCGCTGTTGATTTGGGCGCTGCTGAGCGTGCGGGGCGAGGCGGGAAAGAAGGGGCTGGCCGTCGCGGTCATCAACCTGGTCTTTGTCGGGGTGGTCGTGGCGCTGATGCTGGGCTCGATGTGGAGCTGCAGGTGGGCCGTGCTTGCGGTCTCGGCGCTGGACATGATCGCCGCGGTGGTGATGGCGGCCCAGGTGAAGTAATCCCACGGAGCATTGTTTTTGGAGGAACGCGGCCCTCGGCTGTGCTGACTTGCACGGTCGAGGACTGTTTTTTTATTATGAATAGCTAAAAATGTCCTGAATTTCTGGTTAAACTGGATGATTGATGGTGGCACGCGCTCTGTGAAACCGCTATACTGTATAGTATCTATAAGTATACCATCCGCCGACCTGTGACGGGGAGATAGAGATTATGCAGAAATTCATTCAGGAGCTTTCAACGAAGCGGAGCAGGAGGAAGCTGTTGAAGCGGGCGAGCGCCCTGCTTTGCGCCTTTGTCATGCTTTTCACGATTCATACGCTGAAGAGGAACGCGGATACGCTCGAGCGCATCCCCATGTGCGGCTATGCGGAGCACGAGCATGATCCGTCCTGCTATGACGGGGACGCGCTGATCTGCGGTCAGGAGGCGCACGTTCACACCGACGCCTGTTACCAGCAGCGCCCGGACGCGGAGGCCATCGCGGCCTTTGAGGAGGACGAGATCGACCTGCCCGTTACGGAGGAGCCGGTGCCCGAGGAAGTGGAATGGAACCTCGGCGCGGACGACGCCGCCCCGGAAACCGCCCGGATGGCGCCGGAGAGCACGGCTCCCGTGGCGTTTGCCCTGGGCAATGAGGCGATGCTCAGCCGGATCATCGAGGTCATGGAGATCAACGTGCGCCTGGAGGACATCATTGAGGTCGGTGCCGTGGAAAACGACGAGGCGCATACCGGCCTGATCGCGGTGGAACGGGCGGAGGAGGATTTCAGGGTCAGGACCCGGAAGGACTTCGTCGAGGCCGAGCTGGCTCTGATCACCGCCGACGACATATTGATCGTCGCGCTGGCGGACGGCGTGGCGACGGAGGAAGAAGCCGCGCCTGCGACTGTGATTGAGACCGAGGAGAATGAAGAAGAACAGGCGGACGAGGAAGCCGTGCCTGCGACTGTGATTGAGGAGAATGAGGAGGAACAGGCGGAGGAAGAAGAGTCTGAGTCTGAGCCTGAGACTGTGACTGAGGAGAATGAGGAACAGGCGGAGGAAGAAGAGTCTGAGTCTGAGCCTGAGACTGTGACTGAGGAGAATGAGGAGCAGGCGGAGGAAGAATCTGAGCCTGAGCCTGAGACTGTGACTGAGGAGAATGAGGAGCAGGCGGAGGAAGAAGAGCCTGAGCCTGAGCCTGAGACTGTGACTGAGGAGAATGAGGAAAAGGCGGAGGAAGAAGAGTCTGAGTCTGAGCCTGAGACTGTGACTGAGGAGAATGAGGAGCAGGCGGAGGAAGAAGAGTTTGAGCCTGAGACTGTGACTGAGGAGAATGAGGAGCAGGCGGAGGAAGAAGAGTCTGAGTCTGAGCCTGAGACTGTGACTGAGGAGAACGAAGAGGAGCAGACGGAGGGAGAAGAATCTGAGTCTGAGCCTGAAACTGTGACTGAGGAGAATGAGGAAAAGGCGGAGGAAGAAGAGTCTGAGCCTGAGTCTGTGACCGAGGAGAATGAAGAGGTGCAGACGGAGGAGGAAGAATCCGAGTCTGAGCCTGAGACTGTGACCGAGGAGAATGAAGAGGAGCAGGCAGAGGGAGAAGAATCTGAGCCTGTGCCGGACGCGGGTGAAGAACAGGCCGACGAGGCGGAGGAAGACGGCGAGGACCAGCCTGAGGACGCGCCGGCCATCGCCATGCCCGCCCAGGAGTTTGAGGGCCGCACCGACTACGTGCGCATCTCCGTGTCCGCCCCCGAGGGCGCGTTCCCGGAGGGCACGACGATGACCGTCGTGGACGTGGAGGACGAAAAGACCCTGACGGACATCGAAGACACCGTGTCCGAGGATTTCGTCGCGATCAAGCGCGTTCACGCCGTGGATATCACCTTCTTCGACGCCGACGGAAATGAGATCGAGCCCCTCGTGCCGATCGCCGTCGTCATGACGGTGGACGAGATCGAAAAGCAGCAGGACGCTGTCGTGGTGCACGTGGATGGCGAGGGTACGGCCGAGGTGGTGGAGAGCCAGTCGGACGCGCCCGCGGGCGAAACGGAGCTGACGGTGGAGATGCCGGCGACGGAAGCTCCGGCGGACGCCGCGCAAACACAGCCGGAGGATGCCGAGCCTGAGCCCGAGGCCGAACCCGAGGCCGAACCCGAGGCCGAACCCGAGGCCGAACCCATAGCGGAACCCGAGCCTGAGCCCGAAGCCGAGCCGGAAGCCGAGGACGAGCCTGAGCCCGAGGTCGAGCCCGAGACTGTGACCGAGCCGGAAGCCGAAGCGGAATCCGTGGCCTTCACGGCGGACAGCTTCTCCGTGTATGCCGTCGTGGTGACCGAGACCATCGAGACGAAGTTCATCGACGCCGGGGGAGAGACCTGGAACATCTCCGTCGGTTTCACCAAGGAAGCGAACATTCCCGCTGGCGCAACGCTGGAGGTGAGCGAGGTTGAGGACGAAAGCTATCTCGCGGACGCCGAAGCGGCCCTGGAGGGCGGCCAGCGCGTGACGATGGCCCGCTTCTTCGACATTCGCATCATGAACGACGGGGAAGAGGTGCAGCCCGAGCGGCCCGTCTCCGTCAGCATCACGCTGGACAATTCCGGCATCGAGGCCATCGACGCGGCCGACGACCACGTGGTGGACAGCGGAGAAACCTCCGTCTGCGCCGTGCACTTCGACGGCGAGACCCCGCAGGTCGTGGCCGCTTCGGAAAATGAGGACGCCGTGGTGTTCGACGCGCCCGGCTTCTCCGTCTGGGGCGTGCTCTATACCGTCGATTTCTATTATGGCAATTATGAATATCACCTGCAGGGCGGCACGTATCTCAGCCTGCGGGAGCTGGTGAAGGCGCTCCAGATCGCGGAGGATGAGGAAGCATTCGTATTGGAGGTCCAGGATGTCGTGTTCAGCTCGCCCGAGCTGATGGCTGTCAATCGGGTGGACCTGGACACCACTGTAGAGGCCATACGGGCTGAGTTGGGTCTGGAGAGCGTCTACAGCGCCTCGCTGTCTGAAGACGACGTCCAGCAGATCAACGAGACGCCCGTCGACGCCGGGGACTGGGTCCTGATCAGCCTGCAGCCCTTTAACACAGAGGAAAGCCTGACCATCACCATGGCCGACGGAACGGTTTATGAGGTGAAGGTGGAGGACGACGCTACGGATTACACGGTGCTGGTCAACGACAGGAACGGAGGCTATATCGGTACTGCGGGTACTGTGAACGCTTTTCAGGAATGGACAAATGGCGGATACATGTTTGTCCAGGATGTCGAAAAAGACTGGGAAGGCCATGTTCAATTCTTCAGGCATAAATCCGGTCAAAAGGCCGGCAGCCTGTCTGCGGTTGCGAAGTCGGGCTATGATTTTGTGTTCTGGCTGGTCGTTCAGTCTGATGGAACCATGCTCACCATTAAGGATGCTACGTTGGGCACGGAGAAAATGACTTATGCCAACGCCCTGTATATTCCCTGCTTTGCGCCGACTGGCGCCAAGCTGATTATTCGGGGTGTGCCCCAGCCTTCTTCCGCATGGCATTATACGCCCCCTGATGTGGTCCGTTATGTATACTATACCTATCAGCGTAATGATGTGCCGAGGTATAATTACTCCACAGATGGCAATGGGACCATAGTATGGCAAACTTCCTTTGATGATGCCGGGGACAGGGAAAAGTATAATTTCCTGGGTTGGTATAACCAGAACAGATATATTTCCGAGGGCTATGATATCAATGACTATGGCGTTATAAAGCACAATTTCAAGCTGTCAGATGTAACAGAACACACCATTCTTATACCCAAATACGAGCTAAAGCAGGAGCATCGCAACTACTACGACGTCTGGTTCGACGGAACCAACGGTGTTTACGGCGGCGAAGCGCCCAACAATACCTTTTACACCCGCATCGAAAGCACGGGCAACGTGCAGGGCAGCACCTCGGTACTCCAGCAGGTATACAAGAGCAACGGCAACAGTGGCAGCGCAACGTTTACCCTTCCCACGACTGCCGTCGCCCCGCAAAGCCAGGGAGACAACCACTTCGAGCTCCAGGGCTGGTATGATATCTATAACAAAACGTGGTATGCCAAGGGCGCTACGGTTACGATCACATCAGACAGCGTATTCTACGCTGACTGGATGCCGACGAGCTATAATGCATCGTCCGCGAGTTCTGTTTCCAGCCTGAACACCAACAACTTCATAACGACCAGGATGTTTGACTACAACAACCTGTTCAATATGGACTGCATAGAGCTGGATTCAGAGAGAACCTATGTCAACATGTTCGTTAACAGTGAAAGATGGAAGATGAAGGGGACTGCGGGCGATTTCGTCTTCATCACGAAGCAGGCCGGCGCGGGAAAGAGTGTGATGCCGGATGGCAGAACCTCGAACAATACGAACAATGAGACGACTACCAACGGAACGTATTATTCGGGCCAGGTCTCTCCTGGATTACTGAGCGAGAGCCTCAAATCTAGGCTGTTCGGGACATCCGATGGGCTGGGCAAGCGCTATCTGGGCACGGCAAACTACTTGTATCAGTACGACAACACGACCGGCTATTACTATTACGACAGTGATAAAAACGCTGCTTCATATAATAAGGATAGGCAAAGGTTCTACGTCTATAGCTATACAAATGCGACCGACAAATCGAAAGGCTTGGATGGAGATTTCCTGCCCTACAACTATGGCAATTCAACGTTTACCGAAGCCTGGGGCGCGCCGAACTACTGGTTCGGCATGTTCTCTCAGATTAACTTCTTCCTGCCCAATGCCGCTGGTTACAAGGATGGGAACGGCAATACCGGCAACCGATCGATCAAGGGCGACGAGATGGTCTACAAGTTCGCCGGCGACGACGACGTGTGGGTGTTTGTAGACGGCAAGCTCGTGCTGGACATGGGCGGCATCCATGGCAAGGTTTACGGCGAGATCAACTTCTCGCAGGGCACCTGGACCGTGGTGTCCGACGGAGCCAATAAGGTCAACGATGGGCGGGGCATTATGAGCTACGAGGATGGCACCGGCAGAAAGACGACCGACACTCTGAACCTCGACGAAGGCGACCACACGTTGACCCTTTACTACCTGGAACGCGGTTCTTCCCAGTCCAACTGCGCGATCTACTTCAACCTCGCGCCGAGGTATGCGCTGCAATTCCACAAGGTGGATGCCAGCAGCAATGCGGACTTGGGCGGCGCGACCTTCGGCGTCTACACCGACCCGGAGTGCACCGTGGCGGCGAACGTGTGGGGCACCTACACGGGCGCGAGGACCAACATCTTCACGACGGGCGACAGCGGCTATGTGCACTGCTCCGGCCTGGTGGCGGGCAAGACCTACTACATCAAGGAGCTGTCCGCGCCGACGGGCTACCCGGACGTGTCCGAGGAGGTCCTCACGCTGACGCTGGATGCCTACGGCAACCCGACGGTTTCCAGTACGGCGGACACGACCGGCGGAAGCGCGTGGACGATGGCGGAAGTCAGGTCCTCCGAGGCGGAGGGCTCCACGGAGAAGGGCACGTTCATGCTGTACATGACGGTCAAGAACCGGAAGGAGACCAATATCTCCGCGCAGAAGATCTGGGCGATGATCGACGGCAGCCAGTATTCGCGCAACGAGGATTGCGAAGTGACCGTGAAGCTGCAAAGGTATTCGCTGACCACGGGCGAAGGAAATGCGGAGACAAAGACCGTGCGCCTCATCCAGCGCTACTACGCCAACGGCGATGCGCCCAGCCAACGGGACACCGACAGCATACGGGTGTATGACATTCGTACAGAGCAGGTTTCCAAGGGCGGCTCGATCACCTTCGCGGCGTCGGCGACGAATGGCGGCGTGGGCATCGCGTCCGTGGCGTCCAACCACGGCTATGTCACCGCCAGCAATACCACCGGCACGGGCAGCCAGCATTTCTACATGAACGGCGGCTGGAGCGAAGCCACGAAGAGCGGCACCTATACGCTTTCCAACGTGCAGAGCGATACGGACATCTATATCACCTATATCGGCACGCCCGGAACCGCCGAAAGCATGGGCATGACGCTCTCTGACATCAGAATGACGAATGGCGAGGGAACCCAATCTGTCAAGTCGGAGGATACCGCATTCAACGGCCAGAACCTGCAGGCTACGCTGAATAAGGGCAATGGCTGGAAGCATACGTGGACGAACCTGGAAACCGCGGCGAACAACACGCAGTATTACTACTACGTCAAGGAGATCAGCAGCACGTCCAATCTGTCCGGGCACCAGCTGCTCACCGATGTGCCGGCCTATGTCACCACCTACAGCAGCGACGGCCTCAGCGGCGGCGGCACGATCTCCGTGCGCAACACCCTGCAGGCCATCAAGGTCGAGCTGAGGAAGCGGGACGGCACCGACAATGGAAACCTGCAGGGCGTCGGGTTCAAGATCTATACCGCGAGAGAGTATGAGGCGCAGGGCTATCGGGGAACCGAGAAGTCCGTCATCGAGACCAACGTCTCCTTCTGGCTGGAAAACGATACTTACAATTCCTCGAAGAAGCTGTTTGTCTCGGATACGGAGGGCCTATTCTACACCGGCTATCTGCCGCTGGGCACGTATTACATCGTGGAAGTTGAAAAGCCCGCCGGCTACCGCGCGCTGGCTGGCGCGGTGAAGATCGAGGTCACCGAAAACGGCCTGCAGTACCAGCTGCCCGGCGAGAACTATTCGCGTCTGAGGCGTATCGACAGCGAAGGCTATTACAACCTGTACATCGACAACGCAAAGGAACACAAAACGCTCGTCACTCCCGCCTCGGTGACGTTCAACAAGCAGGATAACAATGGCCAAACGCTGGATGGCGCGACGTTCACGCTGTACAGCGACGCGCAGCTCACGCAGGTCGTCAAAACCTACACCGGCGGCAGCTTCGAAGTGAGCACCGGCGATGTCGTTGCCGGAGAGGGCGAGACCGCGACCACGCTGGGGAATCTGCTGGGAGAGGACGTATCCAAGACCTTCTACCTGAAGGAGACCGCGGCGCCGGCGGGCTACATCGGTTCGGACGACGTCTATGAGATCACCGTCACAAAGACGGTCACCGATACGGAGGAGTTGAACCTGGATATGGACGCCTACGTGACCACGACCACCTTCACGATGAGCGTGAAGCAGGGCGAAGATACGCAGACGTCCCCGATCACCATCGTCAACACGCCCATCGAGATCGAGGTCGTCAAGGTCATCAAGGGCACGGGCATGCCGCTGCCCGACGCGGAGTTCACCGTCGTGAGGATCAAAGACGACGGCACTCCCGTCGTCGACGCGGATGACAAGCCGGTTTATTTCGAGAAGAAGTCGGTGAACCGCCAGGGCAAGGTGACCTTCAGCGCGCTGCCGGTCGGCCTGTACAAGCTGGACGAGACGAAGGTGCCCGACGGCTACATCAAGGCACAGGGCGAGTGCCGCTTCACGGTTGCGGAAAATGGCACGATAAGCCTGGATCAGACCACGGTGGAGAATGAGATGATCGGCCTGGTCGGCCATGTATTCACGGTCCAGAACGAACAGGGCGTGACCCTGCCCTCCACCGGCGGAAGCGGCACGGCGCTCTACTGCGTCGGCGGCGCAGCCCTGGCGCTGCTGGCCCTGGCGCTGCTGCTGAGAAAGCGGGCGCGCGGGGAAATCGAATAATCCAGGCAGGATTTTGGGCCGGGGTGTAGAATCCATAAAAGGGCAATGAGAAGAGGGATGGCTTTCCGCGGCGCGCCGGTTTGACGGGGCGTCCGCGAGGCCATCCCTGTTGATATGAGAAAGGGGTATGGGAAAACATGTTCAGAGAGATGCGGCGGTTCAGGCAGCAGATTTCCCGGGAGGAGTGCGCGGAGATCCTGCGGCGGGCCAGCTCCGGCGTGCTGGGCCTGCACGGGGACGACGGCTATCCCTACACGGTGCCGGTCAGCTTTGTGTATGAGGCGGGCGGCGACGGGCTCGGGACCATTGGGTTTCACTGCGCGAAGGTCGGCCACAAGATCGACGCCATTCGCCGGAACGAAAAGGTTTCCTTCACGGTCATCGACCGCGACGAGGTGATGCCGAAGGAGCGCACCACGAAGTTTGCCAGCGTGATCGCCTTCGGCCGGGCGCGCATCATCGAGGACGAGGATGAGCTGCGCCGCGCCGCCAACGCCGTGGGCGCCAAGTATTCCAGGGGATTTGAGGACCTGTACATGCAGGAGACCGAGGACACGATTCGAAACGGCACGCTGTGCTGCGTGGAGATTACCATCGACCACATGACCGGGAAGATCGGCCGCCAGCTGCTGCTGGAGCGCCAGCGGGCGGGGCAATGATCCGCGCTTGATTTCGCGGGCGGGGCGAGTTATGATGGTAGGAGAACGACTCAGCGGAGGGATGCATATGCCGGAGAAGACCACAAGCGTGCAGATCGTGCTGCCGCAGCACTGCAATGGCTATAAGAAGTCGAGGCTGTTCGGCGGGCAGATCATGGCATGGATCGACGTGGTGGGCGCGGTGGCGGCGCGCCGCTACACCCAGAAGGCTGTCACGACCGTGTGCGTGGACAACCTGAACTTCCTGAACCCCGCCTATCTGAACGACACGGTGGTGCAGGAGGCGGTGGTGACCTGGACCGGGCGTACGTCGCTGGAGGTGCGGGTGGACAGCTACGTGGAGCAGCTGGACGGCACCCGCAAGCCCGTCAACCGGGCCTATCTGGTGTTCGTGGCGCTGGACGAGCACGACAACCCGGCGGAGGTGCCGCCCTTTACGCCGGAAACCGACGCCGAAATGCGGGAATATGCCGCCGCGCTGGAGCGCCGGAAGATCCGGCTGGCACGATGAGGGGGGATCGATATAAAGGTGACCTATTTCGGAACGACCACGCTGCTGTTTGACGACGGGCGTGACCAGGTGCTGTTCGACGCCCACTTCACGCGGCCCTCACTCTGGCGCTACATCGGCGGACGCGGCGCCACGGACGCGGCGCTGGCGGACGAGCTGCTGCGCCTTCACCGGGTGGACCGGCTGCGGGCGATCTTCATCTCCCACTCCCACCACGACCACGTGATGGACGCGCCGTACATCGCCAACCGCTGCGGCGCGACGATTTACGGCAGCGCCTCGGCGCTGAACGTGGCCCGGGGCGGTGACGTGCCGCAGGCGCGGCTGACGGCTTTCTCCGGCGGCGAGACCTTTCAGGTGGGGGATAATCGCGTGACGGTGATCCCGTCGCTGCACTCCAAGCCCACGATCCTCAACAACGACCTGGGCCAGACCATCGACGCGCCGCTGCGCCAGCCCGCCCGGCTGAAGGACTACAAGGAGGGCGGCTCCTTCGACTTCCTGGTGGTCCACGGGGAAAGGCGCTATCTGATCCGGCCCAGCTTCAATTACATCGAGGGCCAGCTGGACGGCATCCGCGCGGACGTGCTGTTCCTGGGCGTGGCGGGGCTGGCGAAGGCCGACGCGGAGACGGAGACGCGCTTCTTCGCCGAGACCGTGGACAAGGTGCGGCCGGAGCTGGTGATCCCGCTGCACTGGGACAACTTCTTCTCCCGGCTGGACAAGCCCGTGAGGGGCATGCCCAGGCTGATCGAGCACACGGAGGTCGCGTTCTTCAAGTTGGCGAAGGCCTGCGAGGCGCGGGACGTGCACTGCCTGATCCAGCCGCCGCGCACCAGCGTGGAGGTGTGACGAGAGCGTTTTTCACGGAATGTTGGGGAATCTCAGAGAACTCTCTCAGTCGCCTTCGGAGCCAGCTCCCTGACTCCCTCAGTCTGGCCTTCGGCCAGCCAGCTCCCTCAAAGAGGGAGCCAGGACGGGAGCCTTTTGGCGGCGAAAGCAAGTCACTGAGCCTCCCTCACAGAGGGAGGTGGCAGCCCGCAGGGCTGACGGAGGGAGTTGTATTCCTGGTTTTCCGTGAAGAACACACAAGCGCCCCGCGACGCCAAAAACGGCGTCGCGGGGCGCTTGTGTGCCTGTGTCAGCGATTCCTGTTGAACAGCCGCGCGAACCAGCCGCGGGCGCGCATGGCGCTGTTCCTGGGGTTGCGCAGCTCCGGCGCGGCCACGTCCTCCGCCAGCAGGGTGCTCAGGTTCAGGCTGCTTTCGGCATTCAGCATCATTGTGTTCATGGTGAAACCTCCTTCCATTCAGGGAAAAGCGCGTCCCCGGTTCGTGCGGGGACGCGCTTGGTGTCATTCAGTGCTCAGGCGCACTGGGCGTTCACATGGCCCAGGCTCATGAAGAACTGCATCATGTAGTTCTCGTCCGCGCGGTTCATGCAGAACACCTCGTACTCGTCCCCGTGGTCCTTGCAAAGCTCGCCGATGGCGACGTAGCGGGAGAGCACGCTCTTCAGGTTGAACTCCTCGCGCCCGTCGGTGGAGCGCAGCAGCACGTCGTCGCGGCAGCGATCCACGGCCTTGACCAGATTATCTATATCCTTTGCGTTCTTCAGAAGCATCATACTATCGCATCCTTTCTGCGTCGCGCCCGTCCGCGCTTCGCGGAGCGGCCGCTTGATGTGCCGTATCTCCCCGGCACGAATAATATTATAGCCGAAACCCTTGATTTTGCACCATGCTTTGAGTATAATATTGGAGAAGGGATTTGTGCTGACAGCACAGCATAGGGGGTGAGCGTTACGGACCTTAAAACTTTTTTGGACGATTTTATGAACAGCGATGACCTGGACCTGCTGGTCCGGGACGCGAGCGCCCTGTTCGAGTGTCCGGCGATGGTGGTGGACATGGCCTTTCGCGTGGTCTCCTGGCACCGGCCGACGGATTTCGTGGACGCGCCGTTCGACGCCTCGGTGGACGGGGGCAGCCTGAGCTATGAGACGGGCAGCGTCCTGGCCGCCAGCGACGCCCAGGCCCACTATGTCAGCCTGGTGGACAGCCCCTTCCGGCGGCGGTTTTCGCTGCTGGTGACGGGCGGCGCGCCGGTGGGCTACCTGATCCTGGTGGACGTGGGCAACCGGCTGGAGTTTGAGGACGCGCGGCGCTTTTCGGCGGTGGAGTCGGCCTTGGCAAAGCAGCTGCTGCTGGAGGAAAGCCGGGGCAGCAGCATCCAGAGCACCGAGGAATCGGTGCTGCAGCACCTGCTGGAGGGCAAGTTCACCGATGAATCGCTGTTTGAACTGCAGGCGGCCAGCGCGGGACTGAAGTATATGGCGCCGCGGCGGCTGGCGCTGGCGAACCTGGAGCTGTATCGCAGCGCCAGCTGGTCGGACAACGCGCTGCGCGGCACGATCCTGGACGTGTTCCCGATGTCCCGGCCGCTGATGCACGACGGCGGCGTGGTGTTCTTCCTGAACAGCGACCCGGACCGGCACCTGTTCCGTGAGCTCTCCGAGCGCTTCAACCTGCGCGTGGTGATCTCCGCGCCGGTGGAGAGGATGTTTGATTTACCCCAGGCCTATGCCGCGGCGCGGGAGCTGATGGAGCTGCTGCTGCCGCGGATGCCGCATCCCTTCGCGGCGGTGGCCGAGGATTACCAGGCGCTCTTGCAGCTGAAGCAGCTGGAGGCGCGGAAGGACCTGGCGCTGCCGTCGGTGCGGGCGCTGGGGGAGCGCGACCGGGCGGAGAACACGCTCTACTGCCTGACGCTGTACACCTATCTGAGCTGCCACCACTCGCTGCAGGAGACCTGCGCCCGCCTCTACACCCACCGCAACACCGTGCTCTATCGCGTCAAGCGCATGCGGGAGGATTTCGACATTCCCATCGACGACCCGAACCAGCACCTGGCGCTGCTCATCTCCGCGGCGCTGATGCTGCTGGAGCAGGGGCGGGAGGACGTGCTGATGCCGAAAGAGGGATGAGCATATAATATAGAACTGCAGGGGTGCCGCAACGGCGCCCCTGCATTGGTTTGGCGTTTTATGGAACCTTGTGGAACGAGCGAAATGAAGTGCTTACGCTGCCTGGCGGTCAAACAGCCTGGGCGCGAACTTGACCAGCAGCGCCGCGCCGATGATGTTGATGATCGTATCGGGCAGCATGTAGTTGCCGTTGTAGATCAGGCTGTAGAGCCAGGTGGGCATGTTCACGGCCCAGTCATAGTAGGACTGGTACGCGCCCCAGACCAGCATGCCGGACAGCCAGCTGCACACGAAGCGCATCAGGCAAACGACGCCCGTGCCCACGCAGACGCCCACGATGCGATTTTTGAAGGGCTTGGCGATGGCGTTGGCCAGCCCCAACACGGTGTAGGCGATCACATAATCCAGCAGGATGCAGCCGATCTGGCTGAGCAGCGTGGGACAGCTGGCCACATCGCTGATGCCCAGCACCAGGTGCAGCAGGCTGTAGGCGAAGGCTGTGATCGTGCCCCACTTGACGCCGTGGCGAAAGCTGATCATCACCAGCGGCACCATGGCCATCAGCTTCACGCTGCCGCCATAGGGCATGCGGAACAGCTTGATCATGGAGAGCAGGGTGGACAGCGCGATCATCAGCGCGCACTCCACCAGGATGCGGGTCTTGGAGTAGGTCTGGTTCATGGTATCGTCCTCCATCGGTGTATTCGCGCAAACAAAGGCGCCTGCTTGGCAAAGCAGGCGCGAACCCATAAAGTTGTGAATTGCCAAACTCCCTACGCCGGCATTGTCCGGATCAGGTAAAAGGGTTTATACGCTCCGCGTAAATCTCAGCTTTAAGCTCCCCTGTTTTGCGCTGGTATTATTCTATACGGTTCGCGCGCGGCTGTCAAGCGCGATATGTTAATTCATGGGCATGGATCATAGATGCGGTGCCATTCCTCGGTGAAGGCGCCGCTTTCGTCGCGCAGCACGAGGGGCGCCAGCCAGTGCAGGCCCTCGCCGCCGCCCTTCACGCCCTCGAGCAGCACGAATTTCGGCGCGCGGCCCGCCACGCCCTGCACCATGCGCAGGCGCTTGGGCGCGATGGAAGCGCCGTCCATGGCGCGCATCAGCTCGTAGGACCGGGGGGCCGGATAGATGCAGCTGAAGCGGCCGCCGTTCTTGAGCAGCATGGCGGCGGAGCGGGCCAGGGCGGCGGGCGTCAGGTCGCCCTCGTGGCGGGCGACGCGCTTGGCGTCGCTGAGGCTCTCCAGCGCCGCGCCGCTCCTGCCGTAGGGCGGGTTGCACACGGCCAGGGAAAAGCGGCCCGCGCCGAGGGTGCGCCAGGCCTCGCGCATGTCCAGATTGTGCACGTGGACGCGCGCTTCCAGCCCGTTCAGCGCCACGCTGCGTCGGGCCATGTCGGCGATCTCCGGCTGGAGCTCCACCGCTTCGACGCTCAATTCGGACCGGTGTCCCGCCATCAGCAGGGCGATGGCCCCCGTGCCGCAGCCCAGGTCCACGGCCCTGTCGCCCTTGCGGGGCGCGGCAAAATCCGCCAGCAGCACGCTGTCCGTGCCGAAGCGAAAGGCGTCCGGCCGCTGGATGATCTTGAGGCCGCGGCACTGAAGGTCGTCCAGGCGCTCGCCGGGGAGGAGGGAAGGTTCCACGGGTTTGCTCACCGTCCAGGAAATTGTTTTTTCACGGAAACCTGTGGTATTGGTTGATCGTAGTCTGTTGATGCTGCGCGCTTCAGGAATTTTGGAAACACATTTTAATCCGCGTCCCAGCAGTAGATCGTCGCGCCTTCCATCTGGTCCATGTAGCTGAGCACGACCCAGCCGCCGCTTTCGGTGGCGCAGAAGACCTTGCCATCGCCCGCGCCGATGGCGAGCTGGATGGTGACGGCGTCGGCGCTGGCGCTCTGGAAGGCCACGATGTCGCCGGGATCGACGGCTTCGATGGTCTCCACCTGGCGGTCGGCCATGCGGATCAGATCCTCCGGGAAGGTGACGGGCAGGCCCGCGGAGACGCACACGTACTGCACGAAGGCGAAGCCGGGGTAGAGTTCGTCGTCGCCGCTGCCGAAGCCCGCGCCCAGCAGGCCCTCGGCGATGCGCGCGATGCGGATCTGGGCCGCTTCGCCCGCGCCGTCCAGCATCAGCTGGAAGCGCTGCTGCACGATGCCGTCCAGCGTGGAGACGGCGGAATTGCCGTTCATGTGGTTCAGCGTGGCGGCGTCGATCTCGCCGGTGGCGGGGAGGTTCGCGGCCATCTGGTACAGGCGCACGGCGGTCTCGGTGGTGTAGCCGTAGATGCCGGTGGTGTCGTGGTCGAAGAAGCCCAGGGCGTTCAGGCGCTCCTGGATGGCGTGGATGTCGTCGCCGTAGTCGCCCACGCGCAGCGTGCCGTCATCGGCGCGGGCGTCGGCGTAGAGCGCGGCCCAGGTGTCGCTGTCGGCGCGGCCGGTGGCCTCCAGGCCCCTGGCGCGCTGGTAGGCCAGCACGGCTTCCCGCGTCAGGTCGCCGAAGGAGGCGGTGCAGCTGCCGGTGAAATAGCCCAGGGCGGAGAGCCGCTTTTGCAGGACATAGACGTTCAGGCCGGAATCGCCTTCGCCGGCAGCCATTTCGGTGAGGAACGCGGGCCAGGTGATCGGGGAATCGGCCATCAGCCGCATCAGCACCGCGCCGTCGGCGACGCCGTTCACGGGCAGGCCGTTCACCATCTGGAAGCGCTCCACCGCCGCGCCGGTCGCGTCGTCAAACACGCCGTCGGGGTTGCCGTCGAAATAGGCGTATTCCTTCAGCTTGCGCTGCACCGACAGCACGTCGTTGCTGGTCGAGCCCTTCTCCAGCGGCGTCATCTGGGCGTAGGCGTTGGCAAAGCGCGTCAAGTAGCCCTGGCGCGACAGGGCGTCGGGGCTGTTCAGGCGCGCGAGCGTCTCCTCGTCGGCCGCGCCGTTCACCTGCAGGCCGTTGGCCTGCTGGAAGCTCTCCAGGGCTGAGCGGGTCTCCGCGTCAAACACGCCGTCGGTCTCGGCGGCGAGGTAGCCCAGCTCCCAGAGGCGCTCCTCCAGGGCGCTGATCTCCTCGGCGGTCATGTCCACCAGGTATTCGGTGTCCAGCGGCTCGGCGAGGGCGCAAGCGGCCAGCAGACAGGCCAGGAGGATCGAAAGTGTCTTCTTGATGGTCATATCTTCCCACTCTTGCCAGGGCGTGGTTCACAATCCCTGAAGCGCATTTTCGGAGCCTGAGGTGCATCGTCCCGATCCTTCGGATTGCAACGATGCAGTCAGCGCAGCGCTGACCGGAAAACCTTTCGGGTTTCCCGCCTTTAGCTGCATTTCTGTGTTGCTTTTTCGACTTGCAACCATTGGAAACAAACCTAATCGACCTTGTTCAGGTATCTCAGCGCCACGAAGCCGCGGACGCCGTTGGCCTCCACGTAGGCGGTGGCG
This sequence comes from uncultured Eubacteriales bacterium, assembly GCA_902799045.1. Classification (GTDB taxonomy): domain Bacteria; phylum Bacillota; class Clostridia; order Christensenellales; family Aristaeellaceae; genus UBA2862. The sequence goes on along the minus strand of CADBZH010000011.1, from coordinate 202,589 downwards.
CGGTTAAAGGCATAGACGTGCAGGCGGTCGCCCTTGTTCAATTCGGCCAGCACGTCGCCGGTGAGCTCGGCGCTGGCGTACAGCTCCACCCGGGCGGTGGCCTCGGCCTCGCACTCCAGGTAGTTCACGCCGTCGTCCATGGGCGGGATGTCCACGGCCTCCAGCTCCAGCGCCTCGATGGGCATGAAGCCGGTCACGCCGTCCACGCGGACGCAGGCCCAGCGGCGGTTGTACGCGCCCAACTGCACCCGCTCGCCCTGGGTGAGCCGGGTCAGCGGCGTCTGGGAGGCGTCGTAGGTGGGATAGACGGGGCAGTCGGCCACGACGGTGGCATACTGGGTACCCTTGATGACGGTGACCTCGCCGCCGTCGATGTCGCCTTCCTCCGGCTCCGGCGCGACATCGGTGAGCCCGCTGAGCAGCACGAAGCCGGTCACGCCGTCCACGCGGACGCAGGCCCATTCGGCGTCGTAGGCCCCCAGGCGCACCTCCGTGCCCGCGGAAAGCGTGGCCAGCACGGGGGAGGCGGAGTCGTTCGATTCAAACATCGGCAGGGCCTCGGCGCTGACATAGCGGTATTCCACGCCATCGACGACGGTGATATCGCCGTTGCTTTCGCCGGCTTCGTCGGCGTCCGGGAGGGGTTCCTCCGTCGGGGCGGCTTCCACCGCGGAGAGGCCGCTGAGCTTCACATAGCCGGTGAGGCCGTCCTCGGTGCGGGTGTAGGCCCAGGCGCGGTTGTAGGCGAGGACCTGCACGTAGCTGCCCTCCGGCAGCGTGACCTGCGGGGCCATGGAGTCGTCGGCGTTGACGTAGAGGCCCGCGTCGGCGGTGAGCAGGGCGATCATGTTCTCCGGCGCGGTGACGATTTCGCCGTCGCCCTCGCCGTCCTCGGCCTGCAGCGTCAGCGCGCCCCGGGGGATGAAGCCCACGACGCCCTCGGCGGTGCGCACCTGCGCCCACACGTCGGAGTAGGCCTGCAGGCGCACGGTGTCGCCGCCGTTCAGGCTGGAGAGCACCTTCGCCTCGGCGACGGGCAGCTGCAGCACGTCCACGGGCATGCCCACCTTCGCCGCGGTGTCGTTCTTGACGGTGGCGACGGGGACGCCCGAAAGGGCAAAGTCCGCCAGCGCGTCGGTGTGGCCGAAGCCGTAGACCCCGCCGCTGCCCAGCGCCGCCCAGTCGCCCTGCACGGCGTAGACCTCCACGGTGGCGCCGGCCGGGAGCATGCTGATGACGGCTGTGGATTCGTCCGCGCCCTCGTACAGGCGGGCCTTCTGGCTGAGGCGGGCGGCGGCGATGGGCTCGGCCTCCAGGCTCACGACGCCCTGGCCGTCCCGGGCCGCGTCCGTCAGCTCCAGCGTGCGAAGCGCCGTGCCGGGGTAGTAGTATTCCAGAATCTCGCGGCAGGCGAAGCCCTTCTTCGCCATCACCTGGGCCCCGCGCTGGCTCATGCCGAGGCCGGAGCCGCTGCGGCGGAACGTGACCTCGAAGGCGCGGTCGGTCTCCGAGAGCCAGACGGTCTCGTTGTCGGCGGCGTTGATGGACAGATCGTACCAGGCCTCCAGGCCGCCGTAGGTGGGGATCTCCACCCGGGCCTGATCCTCGCGGAGGTCGCCCTCGGGCGTCCGGCCGGTGATGTCGAGCTGGAAGACGAGCGCGGCGTAGAGGCGGCTGGGCGCGTCAAAGCGGGCCGCGCCGGGGAGGATGGCCTCGATGCCGTCGATGTAGGCGGCGGTGTAGCCGAGGGCCTCCAGCTGGGCGTCCAGGCCGCCCTGGAGCGCCTGGGCCAGCCGGGAATCCAGCTCCGCGGCGTCCTTGCGGATCGCGGCGGTCTTCTTGACGCCCGCGCCATCCAGGTCGTAGGGATCGTCGCGTACCGCGCTGTAGGGGAGCGCGGTGTCCAGCGCGTTGGCGGCGGATTCAATCTGGCCACCGTTGGAATCGCAGAAATAGCAGGTGGCCGGGCTGCCCTCGAAGTAGAGGGTCTGGCCGCGGGTCTCGTCCACGGCGCGCAGCACGTTGGCGTACTCGGACGCGCCGCTGTAGCCGCGATAGCTGAGGGCGTCGCCGGTGTCGGTGAGATCGTAGGCGGCGCCGGCGCGGGCGGCCTTCTGGCGCAGGGCGTAGTTGCGGGCCACCACGGCCTGGGCCTTCAGGGCTTCCAGGTCGCTGGAGGGGGGCATCTCGTAGCCCACCACGCCGTAGAGATAGTCCTCCACGTAGATGCGCAGCACGGTGTTCACCACGTCGCCGCTGGCGGTGAAGTCCAGGTCGCCGCAGAAGCGGTTGGAGAGGGCGGGGGAGGCGAACTGCGCGCCGACGCTGCCGTTGCCCTCGCGGCGCAGTCGCACGGAGGGGCCGACGTCCAGGGTGGCCTGGCGCGTCCTGAGCGTGAGGCTGCCGCCATGGGCGGAGACGGTCAGCGTTTCCCCGGCGGAAACGCGCAGATCGGGGTCGGAGGCGAGGACGTAGTCGCAGTCGGCGGTCAGCTGGATCGCGGCCGGGGAGCCCAGGCGCGTCAGCTTAACCCGCAGCGTGCCGTCGCTCTCGGCATTCGCGCCGACGGCGCACAGGCACAGCAACAGCGCCAGCGCGGCCATCCATGTGCGCGCGCAGGCGTTGCGCAATCTCCGTTGAATCGTCATTCGCATGCGACCCTCGTTCGATTTCATCTTCGGTAGGCAGGCCTGACAAACCCATAAAGGCCCACCTGTTATCAATTCGATTTGAGACGCTGTTTTCCTGCCGGTGTATATAATTGTAAGAATATCGAAAATGATTTGCAAGATAATGGGATGGTTTGCCACGCATGGACGATAAAAACCCCGCCGAAGCGGGGTTTTTATCGGTTTCGATGATCAGGCCTCGGCGGGCGCGCCCACGGGGCACACACCGGCGCAAGCGCCGCAGGACACGCAGGTGTCCGCATCGATGTTGAACTTGCCTTCGCCCTCAGAGATGGCGGAAACGGGACATTCCTCAGCGCACGCGCCGCAGGCGATGCACTCGTCACTGATCTGATATGCCATGATAAGTACCTCCTGTTTTGTGGTTGAGTGTATTATACACCCAAATCGGCTGAAATGCAATATCCAATCGCGAAAACTGCAAAAAAGTCAATAATGGGGGTTTAATTCCGCTAACAGAGGGCGTTAGTTGCATGAAACTAATGCAAAAATGCAAAAACGCGGCGGGGAACCGGTTGGCTCCCCGCCGCGTGGCGGAGCATCAGATGATCTCCACAAAGACGGGCTTCGGGGTCTTGACGGAAGCGGCCTTCACCACGGTGCGAATCGCCTTGGCGATGCGGCCCTGCTTGCCGATGACCTTGCCCATGTCGTCGGGGTCGACGCGCAGCTCGATGACGATGCTGTCTTCGTTTTCGACCTCGCGGACATCCACGGCCTCGGGTTTTTCCACCAGGGCCTGGGCGATATACTTGACCAATTCAACCATGATTACAGGACTCCGCCCTTCTTGAGCAGCGCGCGGACGGTGTCGGTGGGCTGGGCGCCCACGCCGAGCCAGTACTTGGCGCGCTCGTCGTTGATCTTCATCTCAACGGGCTCGGAAACGGGGTTGTAGTAGCCGATCTCCTCGATGAAGCGGCCGTCGCGGGGGTTGCGGCTGTCGGTGACAACCAGGCGATAGAAGGGCTTCTTCTTCATGCCCATTCTCTTCAGACGAATCTTGACCATTTTGAGTGTCCTCCTTAATGATTATCGGATGTTGGTGTATAAATACGGTGGTGTACCGGATTTATTGAGGGAGTAGGGAGTAGGCAGTAGGCAGTAGGCAGTAGGCAGTAGGAGATGCTGTTGTGTGGAGCGGGGAGCGCTATTCCTGCTCCCTACTCCCTTATCCCTACTCCCTGTTCTGATTTCCACCGGAAATCAGAACTTGGGCATCTTCCCGAAGGGGATGCGCATCCGGCCGCGCTTGCCGCCGCCCATCATGCTCTTCATCATGGTGCGGGCCTGCTCAAACTGCTTCAGCAGCAGGTTCACGTCCTGCACGGTGGTGCCGCTGCCGGCGGCCACGCGGCGCTTGCGGCTGGCGTTGAGGATATCGGGGTTGCGGCGCTCCATGCGGGTCATGGAGAGGATGATGGCCTCGTTCTTCTTCTGGGCCTTGCTGACCTGCTCCTCGTCGATGTCCACGTCCTTGATCTTGCTGCCCAGGCCGGGGATCATCTTCAGAAGGTCGGTGATCGAGCCCATCTTGTTCATCTGCTTGAGCTGCTCCAGGTAATCCTCCAGCGTGAAGGAGTTGGTGCGCATCTTGCGGGTGAGGTCGATGGCGGCCTGCTCGTCGAAGTTCTCCTGGGCCTTGTCGATCAGCGTCAGCACGTCGCCCATGCCGAGGATGCGGCTGGCCATGCGGTCCGGGTGGAAGGGCTCGATGTCCGTCAGCTTTTCGCCGATGCCGGCGAACTTGATGGGCTTGCCCGTCACCGCGCGCACCGAGATGGCCGCGCCGCCGCGGGTGTCGCCGTCCAGCTTGGTGAGGATCACGCCGTCGATGCCCAGCGCCTCGTTGAAGGTCTTGGCCACGTTCACGGCGTCCTGGCCGGTCATGGCGTCCACCACCAGGAGGATCTCCTTCGGCTTCACCGCCGCGCGGACGTCGCGCAGCTCCTGCATCAGGTTTTCGTCGATGTGCAGGCGGCCGGCGGTGTCGATGATCACCGGGTCGCGCCCATAGTAGCGGGCGTACTCCACGGCCTCTTTGGCGATTTCGACGGGGTTGCCCTGGCCGCGCTCGAACACCTCGACGCCCACCTGCCCGCCGACGACCTGCAGCTGCTTGATGGCGGCGGGGCGATACACGTCGCAGGCCACCAGCAGGGGCTTCTTGTTGTCCTTCTTGAGCATGTTGCCCAGCTTGGCGCACATGGTGGTCTTGCCCGCGCCCTGCAGGCCGGCCATCATGTAGATCGTCGGGGCCTGGGGGGAGTAGGTCAGCTTGGCGTTGGTGCCGCCCATCAGGTTCGTCATTTCCTCGTTGACGATCTTGATGACCTGCTGGCCGGGGGTGAGACTCTGCATGATGTCCGCGCCGACGGCCCGCTCGGTGACCTTCTTGACGAAGTCCTTCACGACGAGGAAGTTCACGTCGGCCTCCAGCAGCGCCATGCGCACCTCGCGCATCGCGGCCTTGACGTCCGCCTCGCTCAGCTTGCCCTTGCTGTTCAGCTTTTTGAAAGCGCCCTGTAATTTATCGGTCAATCCCTCGAATGCCATGGAATGCCCTCCGAAAACATGTCAATCCTTCGCCAGCATGCCCTCCAGCGCCTGCCGCGCCCGTGCCAGCGCCGGCGCGTCGCCCTCGGCGGGCGTGATGCCGGAGAGCGCCTCCAGGCATTGCCGCGCGGCCGTCAGCTGTTCGCGATGCCTGCGCACCAGGCCCAGCTTGTCCTCGTAGTCCGTAAGCTGCTTCCTGGCCTTGGCCAGCGTGTCGAACACGCCCTGGCGGGTGATTTGAAGCTGGTCGGCGATCTCCTGCTGGGAGAGGTCCTCCTCGCAGTAGAGCCGCATGACCTCCTGCCGGTGCGCCGTCAGCAGCGGGCCGTAGAAGTCCAGCAGATAATTCAGCGCCACCCGCTCTTCCATGTCCGCCATACCGCGCCTCCGCGAAGGTTCTTCGCTGAAGCAAGCAAAAACGCTTGACAGCCTGATCATTATACGCGATTCCGAAGGCGTTGTCAAGCAAATTTGATTGACAGGAGCCGGAATTTACAGAAGCTTGACGCGAAAGGGGATGGGTTGACAAAGTCCGGTTTCTTCTATATGCTTGTTTTGAGATGGAGGGAAGCGATATGAATTACGATCTTCTCTGCGCCCAGATGGCGGAGCTTGCGAAGGCGGAGGCCTGGTATGTGCCGCTGATGGCGAACGCCGCGGCGCTGCTGTACGACGCCCTGGAGGACGTCAACTGGGCCGGCTTTTACCTGATGCGCGAAGGCAGGCTGGTGCTGGGGCCGTTCGTGGGCAAGGTGGCCTGCATCCACATCCCGTTGGGAAGGGGCGTCTGCGGCACGGCGGCGGCGGAGGACGCGACCCAGCGCGTCGAGGACGTACACCGCTTCAAGGGGCACATCGCCTGCGACAGCGCGTCCCGGTCCGAGATCGTGATCCCGATCCACCGGGACGGGCGGGTGGTCGCGGTGCTGGACATCGACAGCCCGGTGCTGAACCGCTTCCTGGCGGCGGACCAGGCGGGGCTGGAGGCGTTCGCGCGGGTCATCGAGGCAGGCACAAACTGGCACGGCCTGTGACGCGTGGGGGTGGGAGCATGTTCTTTGGCATCGCGTCCAGCGCCGGCTGGGAATCGGTGACGCCGGTCGAAAAAGGCTGGTCCAGCGATCGGAAGTATCGGATCAGGACCCGGAACGGAGAGGATCGGCTGCTTCGGCTGGCGGACATCGACCGGTACGACGCCAAGGCGAGGGAGTTCGGGATCATCGAGAGGTATTCCCGGCTGGGCTTTGCCATGTCCATGCCGCTGGAATTCGGCGTCTGCGAGGACAGGCGGTCCGTCTACATGCTGCTGAGCTGGGTGGAGGGCGCGGACCTGGAGGCCGTGCTGCCGGGGCTTTCGGAGGCGGAGCAGTATCGCCTGGGCCGGGAGGCGGGCGGGATCCTGCGGAGGATCCACGGCGTCCCGGTGGCGGCGGAGGACCTGCCGTCCGGGACCAAGCGCGACAGGAAGCTCGCGCAGCTGGCGGCCTACGAGGCCTCATCGGTGCGCGTCGAGGGCGACGAAGCGGCCATCCGATACGTGAAGGACAACATCGACTGCATCTGGCGGCAGCCGCCCGTCTGCCAGCACGGCGATTTTCACCCGGGCAACCTGATCTGGCGGCCGGACGGCAACCTCGGCGTGATCGACTTCAACCGCTGGGAGGTGGGGGACCCCTACGAGGAGTTCTACAAGCTGGAGAGCTTCGGGCGGGAGGTGAGCGTGCCCTACTGCGTCGGACAGATCGACGCCTACTTTGGCGACGCCGCGCCCGGGGATTTCTGGGCCGCGCTGGCCGTGTACGTCGCCCACGCCGCCCTCTTCTCCATCCAGTGGGCGGAGCGGTTCGGCCCCGCGGATGTGGCCGGGATGGTGCGGCGGTACAGGACGGCGATGGCCGATTACGACGGGTTTCGCAGGACCGTGCCGAAGTGGTACGCGGCGTACAGGGGGCTCGACGGGTGACTGCAAGTCATGGCTTTGCAACGCAGAAATGCAGCCAAATCCGCCGAAAATGCGCTTCGGGGATTTTAGAAACACACTCTAATACTCCACCCTCCACACGGCTGCGTCGTGGGCGGGGAGGCGGGCGGCGAGCCGGCCTCCGCGGGCGGCCCTGCCAGTCCAGAGCTCGGTGGCGGCGCGGAAATCGCGCTCGATGTTCGCGGGATCGAGGGCGATTCTCTGCGCCCTGTCGGACAGGTTGAACAGCGCCGCGTAGCAGCCCGTGCCGTCCCTGCGCGGGGCGATCCAGGCGCAGGCGTCCTCCGAGGCATACAGCGGGTGGGCGCACCAGCTCTCGCGCTCGATAGCGAGCACCTCGGCGTTCGTGAGCAGCGACAGCGTGAAAGCGTCGTTCTTCGGCAGGTCGCCGCCGATCATCAGCGGGCTGCGCAGCAGGCACCAAAGCGTCATCATCGTGCGCTGCTCGGCCTGGGTGAACTGCGTCCACTTCCCGGCGGGATGGTTTTCGTAGCACTGGCGCAGCGCCCCCACGGGCAGCATGTCGGCGTCGGGCCAATGGCCGGGCGCGGCGTGGACGCACCACTTCTCCGCCCGCTCGAACATGCCGCGCAGCAGCGTCCAGTCGTCCCAGAAGTCGTCGGTGATGCGCCACATGTTGGCGAAGGCCTTCAGGTGCTCCGCCCGCTCCAGCGGCGCGGGGCCGGGGGACAGGCTCAGCACGATGTCGCGGCCGCAGCCCCGGCAGGCCTCGGAGATCAGCTCGATCTCCCGCTGGCAGCGGGGGTATTCCCGGGCGATGTCGTCGCACTTGACGAAATCCACGCCCCAGTCGGCGTACAGCGAAAAGAGGCTGTCGTAGTAGGCCTTCGCGCCGGGATGGTCGCACTTCAGGCCGTACATGTCCGGGTTCCAGGCACAGATGGAGTTCGGGTCCGCCGCCTCGTGGCAGCCATAGAGGCTGTTCAGGATGGGCAGATGCCCGTGGGCCGCCATGCGGGGCAGGCCGCGCATGATGTGGATGCCGAATTTCAGGCCCAGGGAATGCACATAGTCCGCCAGCGGCTTGAAGCCCGCGCTGCCCGTGGCGCTGGGGAAGCGGTTATCCGCGGGCTGCAGGCGGCCGAAGGCGTCCATCCGAAGCCCGGAGAAGGGCTCGTAGGCGTGGGAGGAAGCGGTGGGCTGGTACCACTGGATGTCCACCACCACGTATTCCCAGCCGAAGGGCTTCAGGTGCCTTGCCATGTATTCGGCGTTGGCGCGCACCTGCGCCTCGTTTACCGCTGCGCCGTAGCAGTCCCAGCTGTTCCAGCCCATCGGGGGATATTGGGCGATCATAGGCGTTGCCTCCTTTATCACGGTGTATCGGTCGGCTCTATTCTAGCCCCGGCTTTTCCGCGTTGTCAAGCAATACGACCTTTGTACAGTATTTATTTTTTCGTTCATGTGGTACAATTCAGTTGAAGCATGGACAGTAAGGGGAATTGATCATGGCAAAGCCGCCCATCATACGCAGAACGGAAAAGCTGCGCCGCCTGACCGCCCTGTTGAAGCAGCGCAGGGTCGTGTACCTGTCCTGTTTTTTCTACGGCGGGAAGACGATGCTGATCGACCAGCTCTGCGAGGCCTGGACCGGCGAGATCGTGCGATATGATTCCGGCCGGGACGACTGGGCGGACTTCAAGGCGCGGGCGGAGGCGGCGGGAAGCGCGCTTCTGGTCGTCGACAGCGTGGACGATCCCCCCGCCGGCATGGCCGAGGAGCTGGCGGGGCTGCTGGCGGGGCTGCCGGACGGGCAGTGCGCCGTGCTGGCGGGCCGGGCCCAGATCCCGGCGACGCTGCACCGGCTTTGCTCCGTCGGCACGATTGCCATGCTGGACTGGCAGTTCATGATGTTCGACGCGGAGGAGGTGGAGCAGCTGCTGCTGGAGTACGGCATCGGGCTGCTGCCCTCGGACGTGCAGCTGATCCTCGACAGGCTGTGGGGCTGGCCCTTCGGCCTGCACATGCTCGCCCAGCAGATCCAGCGGCATGGCGGCGCTTCCCTGCACGCGTTGATCGACGCCACCCGCGCGGACATCCGGAAGATCCTGGTCGAGGACCTGATGCCGGCCTTTCCCGAGCGGGAGCGCCAGCTGCTGTACAACCTGTCGCCCTTCCAGCGCTTCACCGAGGAGATGGCCCGCATGGTGACCGGGCGGAACGACGCCCCGCGCATCATGGAGGACATCGCCGGGAGAACCCATATGCTGCTGCGGGAGGGGGAGGAGACCTATGCCTTCGTTCCCATCGTCCGCCAGGCGCTGTTTGCCGAAATGCGCAACCTCTACACCCAGGATTACATCGACGGCCAGTACAAGCGCGCCGCGCTCTACTTTGAGCTGCAGAACGACATTCCCCGGGCGGTTTCCTATTATAAACAGATGGGCGACGTGGAGAAGATCCGCGAGCTGCTGATCCGGGACACGTACAACCGGCCCGCGGACGGGGATTATGTGGACCTGCGGGAGGGCTACGCGCTGCTCAGCGACGAGACGATCCTGGCCTACCCGGAGCTGATGAAGGGCAAGTGCGAGATCGAGTGCCTCCAGGGCCACGCCGAGCAGAGCGACCGGTGGTACGAGGCGCTGGAGCGGTTCATCCGCAACACGCCGGCCCGGAACGCGCAGCGCCAGACGGCGCTGGAGGCGAAGGCGTATCTGGACCTGTGCCTTTCCCAGCGGGGCAGCCGCCACACGCTGAAGCGCCTCCTGGCCGCGGCGAAAAGCCCGGAGCTGAGGCAGTCCGCCGCCTGGCAGAACGGCTTCAACGTGTCCGGTAACAGCGTCAGCCTGTTGAACGGCGGGCTGGATTTCAGCCGCTGGGTGCCCCACGGCTGGCACATCTACCGGCTGTTCAAGCTGCCCGTGGAGCTGGGGCTGGGGCGGGGCGGCGGCGGCGTGGCCGACATCGCCATCGCCGAGCGGGAGCTGGAGGCCAACCTGGACGGCGACTATACCCAGGCCATGGCGAAGGTGCGCCAGGGCCTGCAGCGCGTGACGGACAACCCGGAGATGCACTACGCCGCCATCGGCATCCAGAGCCGGATCGAGGCGGCCCGGGGCAATCTCGACGAGGCCATGCGCATGATCGACAACGCCGTCGCTTCCCTGAACGAGCGCCGGCCGCGGCGGCTGCGGGAAAACCTGGAGGTGTTCCGGTTGAACCTTTCGCTGCTGGGGGGCGACGTGGCGGGCGCGCGGGAATGGCTGGAGTCGAAGGCGCCGGACGAGACGGGCGACTTCATCATCATGGACCGCTACAGCTACCTGATGAAGCTGCGGCTGTACATCATACTGGCCCAGTGGTCGCGCGTTCCGTTCCTGGCGGCCCTGCTGCGGCAGTACTTTGAAAGCTATGACAGGCCCTATATGCTCGCGCAGCTGAACCTTCTGGAGGCCGTTTTCCACTATCGCCGGGGAAGCGACGCCTGGCGGGAGCGAATGCGGGAGGCGCTGGCGCTGGCGAAGCGCTACGGGCTGGCGCGCGTCATCGCGGACGAGGGCATCGCGATCATCGACATGCTCAACGCCATGGCGCTGCCGGACGGGCCCTGGGAGCGCGGCGTGCTGGCCCTGGCGCGCGCCCAGGCGGCGCACTATCCCAACTACATGAAGCAGGCGGCCAACAAGCCCGTGTTCACGGATCGGGAGTACCAGGTGTATTCGCTGATGATCGCGGGCTACAGAAACGCGAAGATCGCCTCTGTGCTGAACATATCGGAGCGCACCGTGAAGCACTTCTGCGGACTGATCTACAGGAAGCTGGGCGTGACGACCCGGGCGGAGGCGCTGAGCCGCGCGGCGGAATTGGGGGATATCAAATGAAAAAGGCTGTTATTTGCGCGGCGCTGGCAGGGCTCATGCTGCTGGGCGCCCGTGCGTTTGCCGAGGCGAAGCTGACGCTGCTGATGTACTTGTGCGGCGCCGACCTGCACGAGGCTGCCTGCGAGGACATCTACGAGATGGCCGTCGCCGGGACGGGGGAGGACGTCAACCTCGTCGTGCTGGCGGGCGGCTCGCAGGAATGGGAATATGACGAGATCCAGGGAAACACGCGCAACCTCATCGAGATCCGCGACGGCGCGTTTGAATCCGTAACGGACTGGGGCTGGGCGTCGATGGGCAGCGCGGACAGCCTGCGCCAATTCCTGGAGTACGGCCTGACGAACTATCCCGCCGACAAAACCGCGGTCGTCCTGTGGGATCACGGCGCGGGTTCGGAGGCGGGAGTGTGCTTCGACCACACGACGGAGGATCAGGACGGGCTTTCGCTGACGGAGATCAACGACGCGCTGTACGACGCGGACGAGGCGCTGGGCGGCCTGCACATCGACCTGTTCGGCTGCGATGCCTGCATGATGGCCACCTATGAGATGGCCGCGATGCTTTCGTACTATGATATCGATTGCTATGTGGCCAGCGAGGAGCTGGAGCCGGGCACCGGGTGGGATTACACATCCTGGCTGCAGGCCGTTGAAGAGGAGCCCGACATGTCGACGCAGGCGATGTGCCGGCGGATCGTCGACGGCTACATGGAGGCCGGGCTGAAGGAAGCCCCGGACGACTGTCTGACCCTCAGCGCCATCGACCTGAAGCAGATCGACCCGCTGCTGAGCGCCATGGAGAACATGGGCGCGGTGCTGACGAACGAGATCGAGCAGGGCCGCGCGGCGGACGTGCGCCGCGGGCGCAGCCGGATGTATACCTTCGGCTCCTTCCGCGACGGCAGCTGGGACATGGTGGATTTGGGCGCCATGCTGGACGCCTACGCCCAATTCGACCCGGACGGCGCCGCCGAGGCGCGCAGGGCGCTTGCGCAGGCGGTGGTGGTCAGCCGTCAGACGGACAACCTGTACCCCTGCTGCGGGCTGTCGGTGCTGATTCCCCAGGACACGAAGGGCGAGTTTGAGAGCTTCAGCGACGGGCTCGACCTGTCGTTCTACATTCCCAACTGGATCGGCTTTGTGAAGGCGTGCGCGGGCCAGATGGAGGGCGACGGCCACACCTTTGCCCAGACCACGCCCCAGAGCCTCGCGGGCACGGGCTTTTTGTCGCAGGTTTCCGCCGCGTTCGAGCTGCCGGGCGGCATGAGCTGGAACGAGGCGGAGGAGGCCTACGAGGCGGCCGCGCCCGCGCAGAGCCCCATCGCCGCGGTCGAGGGCGATTACGCCTTCTCCGCCAGCCTCAGCCCGGAGGACATGCAGTATCTGGATTACGTCGAGGGCATGCTGATGATGGATGTCAGCGACGAGGGATCCTTTGGATACGTGGATCTGGGCCTGATGCAGAATAACGCGGTGGACTGGAGCGGCGGCGAGGTCTACAGCCTGTTCGACGGGACCTGGCCCATCTTTGGCGGCCAGCTGGTGCCGCTGTACGACCAGATCAGCAACGAATACGGCCGGCGCAGCCTGATCCCGGTGAAGCTGAACGGCGAGCACACCTACCTGGTGGTGGAATTCGGGGCCGGGGAGTCGGAGGGCCGCGTGCTGGGAACCAACGCGGGCTACGACGAAAACGGCCTGCCCATACGCGGCATCACCCGGCTGAAGGAGGGGGACAGCATTGTGCCCGTCTACACGGTATACTTCGACCCGGGGGACGGCGGCGACCTGAAGGAATCGGAGTTTGACGGGGATGAGATCCTGTGGGAAGCGGGCATGACGGTGACCTATAAGGAACTGGGCGACGACGGGGAAACGCTGGAAATGCTGTTCTGCTTCGTGCTGAACGACGTGTTCGGCGAGTACAGCATGACCGAGATGATCCCGTTCGAGGTGTAGGATAGGTTCGGACGAGAGGCCAAACCTGTACCAAAGGACAGTATACAGCTTCGGGAGATGGGATTATAATGGCTTCAGTTCCACAAGGGACAAATCAGAAAGAGAGGTTATAACCCATGAAAAAGTTTCTGTGCATCCTGATGGCGCTGTGCCTGCTGCTGAGCGCGACCGCGGCTCTGGCCGAGGAACTTCCCGCCCTGAACTGGGAGGACTTTGAGCCGATCATGGAAGCCAGCGGCGTGACCGGTGAGTTCGTCACCTTCGACGAGATCGCCGTGAAGATCTGGATTCCCGATGGCATGGTCGCCGGGGAGCTTACGCAGGAGGACATCGACAAGGGCTTCATCGGCTATTTTGCGCCGGAAGATCAGTCCGCTTCGCTGTCCGTCGTCTATGTCAATACGGACGGCATGACCCTGGAGGAGTATGGCGAGTCCCTGTCCGCCCAGGAAGGCGTGACCGGGATCGAGTTTGGCACCGTGAACGGCCTGCCCTGCGTCACCTATGAGATTCCCGAGCAGAGCTCGCTGAGCATCGCCTTCACCACCGAAGCCGGCTATGTGCTGGAAGTGACCTGCTGGCCGATGGGCGATGAGAACGCCACGGTGCTGTGGGGCGCGGTGACCGCTTCCATCCAGCCCGAATAAACCGGCGCTTCACAGAATGCTGTGGGAGTTGACTGAATCCCCCAGGAAAACGTGAAGATCAATAAACCCAAGACGGAAACGAGGCTGCCCCGGCAATGAGGCAGCCTCGTTTTTATGGCGCTGCTTATTCCTCCGGCATCTCGCCGATCAGGTCGAGGCAGCGGGTTTCGTTCATGCGGTTGCACATTTTCACCAGCGTCTCAAGCGGCACGTCGTGCAGCTGCTGCTTCTGGCCGCGCACGGTGATGGACACGGTGTTCTCGGCGGCTTCCTTGTCGCCGACCACGATGATGTAGGGATCCTTCATGGTCTTGAAGAACTTGATCTTCGTGTTCATGTTCACGTCGGCGTAATCGGCCTCCACGCGGATGCCCTCGTCCTCCAGGCGCTCGGCCACCTTGCGGGCGTAATCGTTGTGCTCGGGACGGATCGGCACCACGGCCACCTGGTAGGGGCTGAGCCAGAAGGGGAAGGAGCCCTTGAAGTTTTCGATGATGATGCCGATGAAGCGCTCCAGCGAGCCGTACAGCGCGCGATGGAGCACCACGGGCTGCTTCAGGCTGCCGTCGGCGTCCACGTAGGTGAGGCCGAAGTTGTGGGGCAGCTGGAAGTCCAGCTGGATGGTGCCGCACTGCCATTCGCGGCCCAGGGCGTCCTTGATCTGCAGGTCGATCTTCGGGCCGTAGAACGCGCCGTCGCCCTCGTTGATCTCGTACTGGCCCTCGCCGTACTTCTTGTCCAGGATCTTCTTCAGGGCCGCCTCGGCGCGGTTCCACACCTCGATATCGCCCATGAAGTCCTCCGGGCGGGTGGAGAACTCGGCCCGGTAGCTGACGCCGAAGGTGGCGTAGATCTCGTCGGCGATGGCGATGATGTCGGCGATCTCGTCCTCGATCTGGCTCTCCATGACGAAGGTGTGGTCGTCGTCCTGGCGGAATTCCTGCACGCGGAACAGGCCGTTCATCTGGCCGGACTTCTCCTTGCGGTGCAGCACGTCATACTCGCTGTAGCGGATGGGCAGCTCCTTGTAGGAGTGCAGCGTGCGCTTGTAGGTCATCATGGCGTTGGGGCAGTTCATCGGCTTGGCGCCCATGGTGTCGTCCGCGTCGCGGTTGAACACCGGCGCGCCCTTCTCCAGGCACACGGTGGCCGTCTCGTCCAGGCCGTCCATCGGGTTTTCCAGGATGCCGGGGATCTCGGCGTCGGCGGAGACGAAGCCCTCCAGGCCCGGCACCATGAACATGTTGTTCTGGTAGTGGGCCCAGTGGCCGGAGATCATCCACAGCTTCTTCTTGTTGATCAGGGGCGCGGAGATCTCGGTGTAGCCGTGCCTGGCCTGCAGCTTGCGGGAGTAGGCCAGCAGCGTCTGGTAGAGGATCCAGCCGCGGGGCAGCCAGTAGGGCATGCCGGGGGCCGTCTCGTCAAACATGAACAGATCCAGCTCCTTGCCGATCTTTTTGTGGTCGCGCTCCTGGGCCTCCTTGATCATGGCCAGGTGGGCCTTCAGCTGCTGCTGGTCCGGGAAGGCGTAGACGTAGACGCGCTGCAGGGAATCGCGCTTCTCGTCGCCGCGCCAGTAGGCGCTGGAGACGGCGCGGATCTTGTAGGCGACGGACAGCAGCTCCGCGGAATTTTCCACGTGAGGGCCGCGGCACAGGTCCACAAAGTCGTCGCCGGTCCAGTACACGGTGATGGTCTCGCCCTCGGGAAGGTCGTTGATCAGCTCTTCCTTGTACTTCTGGCCCTTGAAGATCTCCAGCGCCTCTTCCTTGGTGACCTCCTGGCGCTTCCAGGCCTCCTTGCGCTTCATGATCTCCTTCATCTTCTGCTCGATGGCGGGGAAATCCTCGGTGGAGATGCCCCGGGGCAGCAGGAAATCATAGTACATGCCGTCGGCGATCTGCGGGCCGATGGCGATCTGCACGTTCTCCCGGCCGAAGATCTCCATCACGGCCTTGGCGAGAATGTGGGCCAGCGAGTGGCGGTAGACTTCGTTAAACTGTTCGCGATCCATTCAGATACACTCCTTTATGATGATCAGACTGGGTTTTGATATAAAAACACGTCCGTCCCATGCCGGGACGGACGTGCGTACATCCGTGGTTCCACCCTGCTGGCGGCCTGCGCCGTCGCTTTGCCGCGCAGTAACGCGCGCGAAACGCCTGTCATCGGGGGCTGGTATCCCGCGGCGGCCTGCGGCGGGGGCTTTCAGCCGTTGACCCCTGCTCTCTTGCGCGCCCTTCGCGGAACGTGTTCCCCGTCTTCTGATCGGTTGGCTTGATTGTAGCACGTCGCAGGGAATATGTCAAATTAAATTCGGGAGTAGTTAGAGTGTGTTTCTAAATCCCGGGAGATGCAGTTTTTCCGAAGGCTTACTGGTTGCAAGTCGAGGAAAAGCAACACAGAAATGCAGTCAAAAACGCCGAAAATGCGCTTCAGGGATTTTAGAAACACACTCTAGGGGGTGAAACGCCGGGGGACGAAGCTACGGCAGCCTGACGACCCGGACCCCGTACAGGCCCAGCGGGGTTTCGCCCCCGACGCGTTCGCCGGTGAGGGCGTCGACGCCCTCCGGCAGCGTGACGGTGCAGGGCCCGCCGGAGAAGTTCATGGCGAACAGCGCGTCGCCGCGGCGGGTGACCTGCACGCCCCGGGGCAGGCCGCCGACCAGCGAAGCGATGCCCGCGCGTTCGAAGGCGGCGCGGTAGAAGGCGTCCAGGAAGTCGGCGTCGGGACGGGTGGCGATGTAGTAAGCCGCGCCGTCGCCCAAATCGTTGCGGGTGACGCAGGGCCGGCCGGCGTAGAAATCGCTGGCGTAGGCGCCCAGCACCCGGGCGGTCCCGGCGTGGATCAGGTCGCAGAGGGTCGAGCAGGTGTATTCGACGCCGTCAAAGGCGACGGACTGGGTCTCCCCGTCCGCCAGGGCGTCCACCTCCTCGATCCAGACGCCCAGCGTGTCGCGCAGCGGGCCGGGGAAGCCGCCGAGGAAGCACAGGTCGTCCCGGTCGGCGCGGCCGGTCATGGCGGTGCAGACCAGCACGCCGCCGTTTCGGACGAAGGCGTCCAGGCGCCCGGCCACGCCGGGGCGGAGCATGTAGAGCATCGGGGCGGCGATCAGCCGGTAGCCGGAGAAATCACAGGTGGAATCGATCACGTCGATGTTCACGCCGCGTCGGCTCAGCGCCCGGTAGTGCTCCAGCACCGTGGGGATATAGCCGAGATTCCGGCGGGGACCCTGGCAATCCTCCACGGCCCAGCGGTTTTCGGTGTCGCAGATCAGCGCCACGTCCACCCGGGGCATGGTGCCGCGCACGCCGTCCAGCTTTTTCAGGGCGTCGCCCACCTGCGCGACGTCTCGGAAGGTGCGGGTGTGCTCGTGGCCGACGTGGTCCACCACCGCGCCGTGGAACTTCTCGCTGCCGCCGCGGCTCTTGCGCCACTGAAAGTACTGGATCGTGTCCGCGCCGTGGGCCAGCGCCTGCATGCAGGACAGGAGGTGCATGCCGGGCTTCTTCAGCTTGCAAACGCTCTGCCAGTTGACCTGGCTGGGCGTGGATTCCATCAGCGCGAAGGGGCGCTGCTTCAGGCAGCGCATCAGGTCGTAGTTGAAGGCCGCGACGTCGGCGATCCACTCGTCGCTTGCCGTGTGCCAGGCGGGATAGCTGTCGTAGCTGGCGAAATCCAGCTCCTTCGCCAGTTCGAAGTAGTTCAGCTGGCCGAACAGCTCCATCAGGTTGGTGGTGACGGGCAGATCGGGCGTCAGCCGGCGCAGCGGCGCGGCCTCGGCGCGGATGAAGTCGGCGGTCTGGCGGGTGCAGAAGCGCTGCCAGGCCAGGTTCAGCCCGTGCAGCGCGCCCTCGCCCATCGGCGACGGGCTGCGAAGCTGTGACCAGTCGGTGTAGGTCTTGCTCCAGAAGCCGGTCCACCAGGCGGCGTTCAGCGCATCCAGCGTGCCGTATTCCGCCTTCAGGAAATCGCGGAAGGCAGCCTGGCACAGCTCGCAGTGGCACTCGCCGCTGTATTCGTTGGAGATGTGCCAGCCCACCACCGCCGGGTGATGCCCGAAGCGCCCGGCCAGGGCGGCGTTCATCCGGCCCACGAAGCCCCGGTAGACGGGGGAGGTGAAGCAGTGGTTGTGGCGTTCGCCGTGGAAGTTGCGCAGCCCGTCGGCACGCACCCGCAGCACCTCCGGGTACTTTTGACTCATCCACGCGGGGCGCGCGCCGCTGGGCGTGGCGAGGAACACGGAGACGCCCGCGCCGTGCAGTCGGTCCAGCACGGCTTCCAGCCAGTCGAAGTCGTAGCGGCCCTCCTCCGGCTCCAGCGCGGTCCAGGAAAAGATGCCGACGCTCATCAGGTTGCAGCCCGCCAGCTTCATCAGGCGAACATCCTCCTCCAGGATGTCCGGGCGGTCGCGCCACTGGTCCGGGTTGTAGTCGGCGCCGTGGCCCAGAAAGGGCAGGTTCAGTGTGGGCATGGGGGCTTCCTCCATTATATATGTGCTATGGGAATTATAAAACATGACGGAAGAATTGGCAAGGGGAAAAAGGGGGAGAGAGGAGAGCGGAGTTGGAGTTTGCCGGGAGACCGGATTGCCACGGCCAGCGGCCTCGCAATGACGCTGGTGCGACGCGAATCCGACGGACGTCATTTGCCGGGAGGGGAAAGCGCACGGTGTGGCGGGGGAGAAGGCCGAAACGGTTACGCGAAGCGCAAACTTTTTACCATAGTAACGCAATTTGAACCGCTGAAGCAGTAGACTTTGCAAATGGATTGTGATATAATTATTTTCAGCATTAAAAAGGGGCTATCCTGCATTTTATTGTACGGTAAGATTCAAAAAGCAGGCGAGAGCGATATTTCGCGCGCGCCGGCATCCGCCCCGCGAGTAAAGAAAGGTTGTTTTCAATGCTCAAGTACACCGTCAAGCGCGTTCTGCTGGCCGTGGTCACCGTGTTCATCATCGCGGCGGTCACGTTCTTTGCCATGAACGCCATCCCCGGCGGCCCCTTCTCGAAGGAGAAGGCCCCCGATCCCGCGGTGCAGGCGGCGCTGGAGGCCCGCTTCAACCTGGACAAGCCCGTGGGGCAGCAGTTCATCATCTACCTGGGCAACCTTGCCCGGGGGGATTTCGGCATTTCGCTGAAGACCGGGCGCGAGATCTCCCAGATCATCGGGGAGAAGTTTGCCGTGTCCGCCAAGCTGGGCGGCATGGCGGCGGGCTTCGCGATCGTGTTCGGGCTGATCCTGGGCTCCGTGGCGGCGCTGTGCCGCAACAAGTGGCCGGACCGGCTGATCATCTTCCTGACGACGCTGTTCGTGTCGGTGCCCAGCTTCATACTGGCGACGATTCTGCTGCTGGTGTTCGCGCTGACGCTGAAGTGGGTGGGCGTGTTCAACGCCAACAGCCCGAGCTACGTGCTGCCGGTGATCTCGCTGATGCTGTATCCGATGAGCTACATCACCCGACTCACCAAGTCCTCGATGCTGGACGTGCTGGGCCAGGACTACATCCGCACCGCCCGGGCCAAGGGCGTGCGGGACAGCTTCGTGATCTTCAAGCACGCGCTGAGGAACGCGCTGATCCCGGTCATCACCTATGTCGGCCCGATGATCGCCGGCATCCTGACCGGCTCCATGGTGGTGGAGACGGTGTTCACGATCGGCGGCCTGGGCACGGAGTTCGTGCGCAGCATCAACAACCAGGACTATCCGCTGATCATGGCGACGACGATCTTCCTGGCGGTGCTGATGGTGGTGGCCACGCTGATCAGCGATTTGGTGTACAAGCTGGTCGACCCGAAGATTACCTTTGATTGAGGAGGCGGAGAACATGACCTACAACGCGGACAAGCTCCCGAAGAAAAACCTCCTCAGCCTGCAGATTGACCTGAAGAAATTCGAGAAGGCTTCGGAGGACGAGAAGGCCCAGCACGAGACGATGCGGGAATCCACCACGTTCTTTCGCGACGGCATGCGCAAGCTGCGCAGGAACCCGCTGGCGATGATCAGCCTGGTGGTGCTGCTGTGCCTGGTGCTGACGATCGTCATCGTGCCGATGTTCTATCCCTACAGCTACGAGCAGATGATCACCGTGAACGGCAAGCGCGACAAGACGGCCAAGAACCTGGCGCCGTTCACCTATTCCAAGAACGAGCTGAAGGCCATGGAGGAGGGCACGAAGGTTTTCCCCCACATCTTCGGCACGGACGAGCTGTGCCGCGACTACTTCATCCGCGTGCTCTACGGCGCCCGGGTGTCGCTGGTGGTGGGCCTGTTCGCGAGCCTGATCGTGCTGGTGATCGGCTTGCTCTACGGCTCCATATCCGGCTATTTCGGCGGGAAGGTGGACATGGTGATGATGCGCATCGTCGACATCATCTACTCCCTGCCGGACACGCTGATGGTGGTGCTTCTGAGCGTGGTGCTGACCCAGGTGCTGGGCAACACGCTGCAGGGCACGGTGCTGGCCAAGGTGGGCACGAACATGATCTCGCTGTTTGTGGTGTTCGGCGTGCTCTACTGGGTGGGCATGGCGCGCCTGGTGCGCGGCCAGATCCTCTCCATCAAAACCAACGAATACGTGCTGGCGGCCCGCGCCATGGGCGCGAAGCCCGGCCGCATCATCCGCAGGCACATCCTGCCGAACTGCATGAGCGTGATCTTCATCTCCGTGGCCTTGCAGATCCCCTCGGCCATCTTCACCGAGAGCTTCCTCTCGTTCATCGGCCTGGGCGTGCAGGCGCCGATGCCCTCGCTGGGCTCGCTGGCGAATGCGGCCCGCGGCGGCATGCAGAGCTATCCCTACAAGATGGTGTTCCCCGCGATCATCATCTGCCTGATCGTGCTCAGCTTCAACCTGCTGGGCGACGGCCTGCGCGACGCCTTTGACCCGAAGCTGAGGAGGTAACCGACATGAGCACACCGCTTTTGCAGGTGAAGAACCTGTGCACGTCCTTCAACGTCGATTCCGGCGAGGTCCGCGCGGTCAACGGCATCTCCTTCAACCTGGACAAGGGCAAGGTGCTGGGCATCGTGGGCGAATCCGGCAGCGGCAAGTCTGTCACGGCCTATTCCATCATGCGCATCCTGGTGGAGCCGGGCAAGATCACCGGCGGCCAGATCCTGTTCAACGGCGAGGATATCGTTCAATATTCCAACAAGCAGATGCGGGAATTCCGCGGCAAGCGCGTCTCCATCATCTTCCAGGACCCGATGACGAGCCTGAACCCGGTGTACACCATCGGCAACCAGCTGCGCGAGGCCATTCTGCTGCACACGGACCGCAACCGCGAACAGGCCAACGCCCGGGCGCTGGAGATGCTCCAGCTGGTGGGCGTGAACGAGCCGGAGAAGCGGCTGAAGCAGTATCCCTATGAGCTTTCCGGCGGCATGCGCCAGCGCGTGATGATCGCCATGGCGCTGGCCTGCGAGCCGGATATCCTGATCGCCGACGAGCCCACCACCGCCCTGGACGTGACCATCCAGGCACAGATCCTGGAGCTGATGCAGGAGCTGCAGAAGAAGATGGGCATGGCCATCATCATGATCACCCACGACCTGGGCGTCATCGCGGACATGTGCGACGAGATCATCGTGATGTACGCGGGCCGCATCTGCGAGCGCGGCACCGCCGACGAGATCTTCTACAACCCGCGCCACGAATACACCAAGGGCCTGCTGCGCTCGATCCCCCGGCTGGACACCAACCACGCGCGGCTGATCCCCATCGCCGGATCGCCGGTGGACCTGACGAACATGCCCAAGGGCTGCGCGTTCGCCTCCCGCTGCGACGAGTGCATGAAGATCTGCCTCACGGAGCTGCCGGAGGAGCTGGACATCAACGATTTCCACAAGGCCTCCTGCTGGATGAACGTCAAGCAGGTGTATGACGAGGCCGCCCGGGAAAAGGAGGCGGAGAACAAATGAGCGAATACCTCCTTGAAGTCAGGGACCTCAAGCAGTATTTCCCGATTCGCACCGGCTGGTTTTCCAGCAAGCCGCTGAAGGCCGTGGACGGCGTGTCCTTCAACATCAAGGCCGGCGAGACGCTGGGCCTGGTGGGGGAGAGCGGCTGCGGCAAGACCACCGTGGGAAGGACGATCCTGCACCTGTACAAGCCCACCGCCGGCGAGATCATCTACAACGGCACGCCGGTGACGAGCCAGAACATCAGCAATTTCCGCCAGGAAATGCAGATCGTGTTCCAGGACCCCTATTCCAGCCTGAACCCGCGCATGACGGTCTCCGACATCGTGGGCGAGCCGCTGGACATCCACGGCCTGTACAGCTCCAAGCAGGAGCGGGCCGAGCGGATCACGGAGCTTTTGAACCTGGTCGGCCTGAACAGCGACCACGCGCGCCGCTATGCCCACGAGTTTTCCGGCGGCCAGCGCCAGCGCATTGGCATCGCCCGCGCCTTGGCCGTGAAGCCGAAGTTCATCGTCTGCGACGAGCCGGTCAGCGCGCTGGACGTGTCCATCCAGGCGCAGGTCATCAACACGTTCGAGGACCTGCAGAAGCAGCTGGGCATCGCCTATCTGTTCATCGCCCACGACTTGCTGGTGGTGCAGCACATCAGCCAGCGCATCGCGGTGATGTACCTGGGCAGGATCGTGGAAATCGCCGACGCGGACGAGGTGATCACCCATCCGATGCACCCGTACACCCAGTCGCTGATCTCCGCCATCCCGATCCCCGACCCGAACACCGCCCGCACCCGCAAGCGCATTCCGCTGGAGGGCGACGTGCCCAGCCCGCTGAACATGCCCGCAGGCTGCGCGTTCCGGCCCCGCTGCCGCTATGCCACCGAGCGCTGCGCGAAGGAGTGCCCGGGCCTTGTGGACATCGGCGGCGGCCACCAGATCGCCTGCTGGAATCCGCACGAATAGCCATCGTTTGGATCTCTAACGGCCAAGCCGTTTCAGATAATATCATTTAGGAGGAAGACACCCTATGAAGAAGCTGCTTGCAGCGCTGCTGGCCATGATGATGCTGCTTTCCTGCGCCGTCGTCGCCATGGCAGATGAAGGCTCCGAGCCCGATTGGACCGAGTACAACACTCTGATCGCCGAGATCAAGAGCGAGACCGACTTCGCGGCCCGTGAAGCCAAGATGCATCAGGCCGAGGACATCCTGATGGCCACCGGCGCCATCATGCCGATCTACTATTACAACGACCTGTATATGCAGAAGCCCACCGTGGACGGCATCTATGCCAACCTGTTCGGCTTCAAGTTCTTCCAGTATGCCACGGTCGAGGGTTCCGACACCCTGCGCCTGAACCTGGCCTCCGAGCCGGATCACCTGGATCCCGCTCTGAACAGCTCCGTGGACGGCGCCTGCCTGGCGATCGCCTCCTTCGGCGGCCTGTACACCTATGACGCCGAGGGCAACCTGGCCCCCGACTTCGCCACCGGCTATGAGATGAGCGAGGACGGCCTGACCTACACCTTCACCATGCGCGAAGGCCTGAAGTGGTCCGACGGCACCGACCTGACCGCCAAGGACTTCGAGTACAGCTGGAAGCGCGCCGCCGCTCCCGCGACCGCCGCGGACTACAGCTATATGTTCAACGGCATCAAGGGCTATCCGGACAACCTGGCCGTGACCGCCTCTGAGGATGGCGCCACCCTGACCGTCGAGCTGGACGCGCCCTGCGCCTACATGCTGGACCTGATGGCGTTCCCCGCCTTCTACGCCGTGCCCCAGCAGGCCGTTGAGGCTGCCGAGGGTTGGGAAGAGAATCCCGGCGCGTGGGCCAACGAAGCCGGCTTCGTGACCTCCGGCCCTGCCGAGAACGTGAAGCTGGAGAAGCTGGAGTTCATGCTCTCCGCTGACGACACCGCCATCTATGCCGCCTATCAGGCCGGCGACGTGGACTTCATCGACAGCGTTCCCACCGATGAGATCCAGAACCTGAAGGACAACCCCGAGTTCCACATCATCGACAACCTGGGCACCTACTATGTGGGCTTCAACGTGAAGAGCGACCTGTTCGCCGGCAAGACCGTGGAGCAGGCGGCTGCCATGCGCCTGGCCTTCTCCAAGCTGATCGACCGCGACTATATCATCGAGACCGTGGGCCAGTGCGAGCAGAAGCCCGCCAACGCCTTCATCCCCGAGGGTATGGCCGATGGCAACGGCGGCGTGTTCAAGGAGAACGACGACGCTTACACCTATCCGGACGAGGAGAACGTGGGCTACTACGGCTACGAAGTGGACGTGGAAGGCGCGATCGAGCTGCTGAAGGAAGCCGGCTTTGAGTTCGACGGCGAGATGCTGTCCGCCAGCAACCCCATCAGCTTCGAGTACCTGACCAACGAGTCTTCCGGCCATGTCGCCATCGCCGAGTGCATCCAGCAGGACCTGGCCGCCGTGGGCATCGAGATGACCATCCGCACCTGCGACTGGAACGTGTTCCTGGATGACCGCAAGGCCGGCAACTATGACATCGCCCGCAACGGCTGGATCGCTGACTTCAACGATCCCATCAACATGCTGGAGATGTGGACCACCGATTCCGGCAACAACGACTGCCAGTTTGGCCGCTAAGCTGAATGCGCGGAAGCTGTAAGGAATGAATCAGGGGGGCACTGCCGAAAGGCAGCGCCCCCCTTTTGGGCTGATACCACAGGTTGTCTCTTCCGATGGCTTTGGCCGGTGAAACGCGTTAGCAGGCTGCGCCGGACTGATCCCGCGAGGCTCCGTGAAGGACCTGTTCCGGGTTTTGCGGGTCAGCCGATGTCGTACACGCTGCGCGCGACGGGGGTTTCCGCCGTGCCGCGGAGGATCTTCACGCGCCGCTCCCCGGCGTTCATGTCGAAGTAGTTGTCGGAGAGGAGGGTGTCCGCGCCGCAAAGGATCTCCACGCTGCGGGCATAGGCGCTGGCGGAGACGACGATCTCGTCGCCCTCCACGCGGGCGGTGAGCTTCGGGTCCTCAAAGCGGAAGTGCTTCGGCGGGCAGAACAGCACCGTGCCGCCGCCCACCGCGTTGCCCGCGGCGTCGGCAAGCTCGTAGGCGTAGTAGCAGCCGTAGGTGTCCTGGTCGGAGAAATCCTGCTCCGGCAGCCAGACGGCGCTGAGCGCGGGCACGTTCACGTCGAAGACGCCCTCGGCGATCACGGAGGCGTCCGGCCGGCGCAGCGACCAGCGGGCGACGCCGGTGAACGGGCGCGTCGTCTCGTTGGAGACGTTCAGCCGCGCGGATTTCTTTAGCTCGAAGGGTTCGGCGTTGACGTTGGTGTCCTGGCTGAGCACGCCCTCCTCGTGGCAGGAGATCAGCACCGGCGCGAAGAAGCGCTTTTCATAGTAGTGCAGCGCCTTCCAGCGGCCGTGGTAGTCGATACTGGCCCAGCTGACCACCGGCCAGCAGTCGTTCAGCTGCCACACCACCGCGCCCATGCAGCGGCCCCGGTGGCGGCGCCAGTGCTCCACGCCGTACTGCATGGCCTGGGCCTGCAGCAGCTGGCTGGCATAGACGAAGCCGTCCAGATCGCGGGGGAAGCGGTAGGTCTGCGAGAGGTATTCCGCGATCTTGCCGTTGGCGGAGGCGTTGCGCTGATGCTTCTCCATCACGTAGGCAAACACGTTGCGGTCCTCCGGCAGGGTGAAGCCCTCGATGGTCGCCATGGAGGGGAAGGCCTGGAAGCCGAACTCCGAGACGAAGCGGAAGCGATGGTTGCGGTAGTCGGTGAAGGGCTTCATGCCGTGCCACACGTCCCAGTAGTGCACGTCGCCCCGATCCGGGTTCTGCGGATCGTCGAAGCTGCCGCCGCTGGAGGGGCTGGAGGGCCAGTAGAAGGTGTCCGGGTCCTCCTTCTTCAGCACCTGGGGGATGATGTACTCGAACAGCTTGATGTAGTCGGCCTGCTGGCGCTTTTCGGTGACCCACAGGCCCGCGCCGATGAAGCCCTCCATCTCGTTGTTGCCGCACCAGAGCGCCAGGCTGGCGTGGTGGCGCAGGCGCCGGATGTTGTCGGTGAACTCCGCGCGAAGGTTTTCCTCCATGGCGTCGGTGAGCCGGTAGGCGGCGCAGGCGAACATGAAGTCCTGCCAGACCATCAGGCCCAGCTCGTCGCAGAGGTCAAAGAAGAAGTCGTCCGGGTAGTAGCCGCCGCCCCAGACGCGGATGGTGTTCATGTGGGCCGCCGCGGCGTCCTCCAGCAGCCGGCGGGTGCGCTCGGGCGTCACCCGGGGCAGCAGGTTGTCCTCGGGGATGTAGTCCGCGCCCATGGCGAAGATGTCCACGCCGTTGACGTTGAAGCAGAAGCTCTCGCCCCATTCGTCCTTTTCGCGCTTCACGGTGAGCGTGCGCAGGCCGACGCGCCCCTCCCAGCGGTCCAGCTCCACGCCGTCCAGGCTCAGCGCCACACAGACGCCGTAGAGCGGGTGCTCGCCGAAGCCGTTGGGCCACCAGAGCTGCGGGTCCTCGATGGCGATCTCGCAATTCCTGCCCGTGCCGGTGAACACGCGGCCGTCGGGCGCGGTGATGGCGGCGTCCACGTGCAGCTCGCCGCCGCCCCAGCGGGCGACGTGGGTGTCCAGCCGGCAGACGACCCGGCTGCCCTCGTGGCGCTGGTGGATCTGCACGCCGCCGATGCGGGCGCGGGTGAGGCCGATCAGGCCGATGTCCCGCCAGATGCCGGCGTCGGGCAGGCGCGGGCCCCAGTCCCAGCCGAACATGCAGGCGGCCTTGCGCAGGTGAGGGAAGCCCCGCATGGCGTCGGACGAGCCCTCGCACGGGTCGGCCTCATAGGCCTGGCGGATGAATTCCGTGGGCGAGTGCAGCAGGACGGCGATGGTGTTTTCGCCAGCCTTCAGCAGCGCCTTGGCGTCGAATTCCCAGGTGCGGTGCATGTTGTCGGCGCTGCCCACCGGCGTGCCGTTGAGGCGGATCTCCGCCAATGTGTCCAGGCCCTCGCAGCGCAGCAGCACCCGGTCGCAGGCCAGCAGGCTCTCCGGGACCTGGAAGGCGCGGGTGTAGACGAAGTCGTTCGCCATCAGCTTCAGCGCCTCGTTTTCGTTGTCGCGCCAGAAGGGATCCGGAATGCGCTCGGCGGTCAGCAGGTCGTGATACACCGAGCCGGGCACTGTGGCCGGCACGCCGGAGAACACGGGCGCGCCGTCCCGGGCGATGACGTCCAGGGACCACGCGCCGTTCAGGGACAGCTTTTGCATGGGTGTTTCCCCCTTGTGATGTTATTTGGTTGAGTGTATTCTAATGGATTTCGTGGGGGAAGTCAATAGAAAGAAGGCGTTCACGGAAGGTTGGGGGAATGAACAGGACGTGGCTGGCTGGCAACGCATGATTGGCTGACTGCCTTTCGCTTATTCCCCCAGGTTTCCGTGATGAACCCCGCCGGTCGAGCGGATCAGTATTCCGTCTCCGCCTCGAACACCTGGGCGACGCTGCCGGTGAGGATCACCGTCTCGTCGGTGTAGCGGACGCGCAGGGTGCCGCCGGGCACCTGCACGGTGATCTCCGCGCCCTTTCGGCACAGGCCGTTTTCGATGGCGGCCGCCGCGGCGGCGCAGGCGCCGGTGCCGCAGGCCATGGTCTCGCCGCTGCCGCGCTCAAAGCAGCGCATGCGCAGCGTGGTGGGGTTGACGACGCGCACGAATTCGGCGTTCACCCGCTCGGGGAACAGCGGCGCGTTTTCAAACACGGGACCCAGCTGCTCCAGGTCCAGCCGGTCCACCCGGTCGGTGAACACCACGCAGTGGGGGTTGCCCATGGAGACGCAGGTGATGGAGTAGGCCTCGCCGCCGATTTCGGCGGGGACGTTCACGGCCCGGTCGACCTCGAGCGTGCAGGGCACTGCCTTCGGGTCGAACGAGGCGGGGCCCATGTCCACCGCCACGGAAGAGACGCGGCCGTAGCGGGTGTACAGGTGCAGCCGCTTCACGCCGCCGACGGTCTCCACGGTGATATCCGCCCGGTCGACGAGGCCGCGGTCGTACAGGTACTTCGCCACGCAGCGCAGGGCGTTGCCGCCCATGCCGCCCTCGGTGCCGTCGCGGTTGTACTGGCGCATCCTGGCGTCGGCCACGTCACTCTTTTCGATCAGCGTCATGCCCTCCGCGCCGACGCCGTAGTGCTGCTCGCACAGGCGCACGGCCAGGCTCTCCGGGCAGGAGATGGCGCCGTCCAGGTTGTCGATCACCACGTAATCGTTGCCCGCGGCCTGCATCTTGGCAAAGCGCAGCGTGCCGTGAGTGGCGCGCATGTGGTTGATGTCCACCAGCTCGGTGTTCTGCTGGCTGTAGCGGCTGCGCAGGATGTCCGCCAGGGCCCGCGCGGTGTCCAGCGAGGTGAGGCAGGCGATGCCGAGCAGCTGGGCCTTGCGGTGCAGGGCGATGTAATCCTCGATGGTGCTGTCCAGCAGCGCGCCGGTGTAGACGATGTAGTGCACGTGGCCGCTCTCCAGCAGGTCGAAGGCGTGATCGCTCTCGCGGATGCCGGGAATGGCCGTGACCGGGATGCCCAGGGTGCGGATGGTCTCGGCGGTGCCCTCGGTGGCGTAGAGGGCGCAGCCCAGGTCGCTGAAGCGGCGGGCCACATCCACGACCTCCAGGTAGTCGTACTCATCCACGGAGATGAACACGCCCGTCCTCTCGCCGGGGAGGGGCAGGTGGATGCCGGAGGAGACCAGGCCCTTGAACAGCGCCTCGGACAGGTTCTTGCCGATGCCCAGCACCTCGCCGGTGGACTTCATCTCCGGGCCGAGATAGCTGTTGGCGTCGGAGAGCTTTTCAAAGGAGAATACCGGCACCTTCACGGCGCAGTAGGGCGGGGTCTTGTACAGGCCCGTGCCGTAGCCGAGGCCCTTCAGGGGCTGGCCGATCATCACGCGGCTGGCCAGGTCCACCATCGGGACGCCGGTGACCTTGGAGATGTAGGGGATGGTGCGCGAGGCGCGGGGGTTGACCTCGATGACGTAGAGCTCGCCGTGATAGACCAGGTACTGGATGTTCACCAGGCCTTTCGTGCCCAGGGCCAGGGCCAGCTTTTCGCTGCTCCTGACCACGGTGTCCATCATGGCGTCGTCGAGGCTGAAGGGCGGGTAGACGGCGATGGAATCGCCGCTGTGCACGCCGGCGCGCTCCACGTGCTGCATGATGCCGGGGATCAGCACGTCCGTGCCGTCGGAAATGACGTCCACCTCCAGCTCCACGCCGGGCATGTACTTGTCCACCAGCACCGGGTTTTCGATGCCGCCGGAGAGGATGCGGTTCATGTAGGTGGTCACGTCGTGATCGTCGTGGGCGATGGTCATGTTCTGGCCGCCGATGACATAGCTGGGCCGCAGCAGCACCGGATAGCCCAGCGCGTTCGCGGCGTTCAGCGCTTCGTCGAGCGTGCGCACGCCCATGCCCTTCGGGCGGCGGATGCTGAATTGCTCCAGCAGTGCGTCGAAGCGTTCGCGGTCCTCGGCGATGTCGATGCCCTCGGCGCTGGTGCCGAGGATCCTGACGCCCGCCCGGTCCAGATGCTGGGTGAGCT
Organism: uncultured Eubacteriales bacterium; assembly: GCA_902799045.1. Taxonomy (GTDB): domain Bacteria; phylum Bacillota; class Clostridia; order Christensenellales; family Aristaeellaceae; genus UBA2862. The sequence goes on along the minus strand of CADBZH010000011.1, from coordinate 173,405 downwards.
TGATGGCGGTCTGGCCGCCGAAGGCCACCACCACGCCCACGGGCTTCTCCACCTCGATGATGCGCATGACGTCCTCGTCGGTCAGCGGCTCGAAGTAGAGGCGGTCGGCGGTGTCATAGTCGGTGGAGACCGTCTCCGGGTTGTTGTTGACGATCACCACGTCGTAGCCCAGCTGCTTCAGCGTCCACACGCAATGCACGCTGGAATAGTCGAACTCGATGCCCTGGCCGATGCGGATCGGGCCGGAGCCGAGCACCATGATGACGGGCTTTCCGCTGCGGGGGAAGCCGCGGGAATCGCAGGCGGCGTCGAAGGTCTCGTAGAAATAGGGGGTCTCGGCGTCGAACTCCGCGGCGCAGGTGTCCACCATCTTGTAGGTGGAGGAACACTTCGGCAGGTCCTTCCTGCCGGAGAGGCGGGCGAGGGCGGCGTCCGGATAGCCCAGCTGCTTGCCGAGGCGATAGTCCTCGTCGGTGAGGCCGCCCGCGATCTTCGCCTCGAAGTCCGCCAGGTGCTTCAGCTTGTACAGGAACCAGCGGTCGATCTTCGTGATGGCGTGGATCGCGTCGATGGCGACGCCAGCCTTGATGGCCTCGAACACGGTGAAAATGCGGTTGTCGTCGCCGTCGGCCAGGCGCTCGAGCACGGGCCGATCGTCGCTCGCGGGCTTGTTCAGCGTGTCCAGCTTGATCTCCGCGCCGCGCACGGCCTTCATCAGGGCCATCTCAAACGTGGGCGCGATGCTCATCACCTCGCCGGTGGCCTTCATCTGGGTGCCGAGTCTGCGGGAGGCGGTGGTGAACTTGTCGAAGGGCCACTTGGGGAACTTCACGACGATGTAGTCCACCGCCGGTTCGAAGCAGGCGCAGGTCTTGCCGGTGATCTCGTTCTTGATCTCGTCCAGCGTGTAGCCCAGGGCGATCTGGGTGGTGACCTTCGCGATGGGATAGCCGGTGGCCTTGCTGGCCAGGGCGGAGGAGCGGCTGACGCGGGGGTTGACCTCGATGACGGCGTATTCAAAGCTGTCCGGGTTCAGGGCGAACTGGCAGTTGCAGCCACCCACGATGCCCAGGGCGCCCACGATGTTCAGCGAGGCGCTGCGCAGCATCTGGTATTCCTTGTTGGACAGCGTGAGCGCCGGGGCGACGACGATGGAATCGCCGGTGTGGATGCCCACGGGGTCGACGTTCTCCATGCTGCAAACGGCGATGCAGTTGCCCACGGCGTCGCGCATGGTCTCGAACTCGATCTCCTTCCAGCCCGCGATGTACTTTTCCACCAGAATCTGGGTGATGGGGGAGGCGTCCAGGCCCGTGCGGGCGGCGAGGCGCATCTGTGCTTCATCGTGGGCCACGCCGCCGCCGGTGCCGCCCAGCGTGAAGGCGGGGCGGATGATGACGGGATAGCCGATCCTGTCCGCGATGGCGAGGGCCGCGTCCACGTCACCGGCGATGTCCGACGGGATGACCGGCTCGCCGATTTGCTGCATGGTGTCCTTGAACAGCTGGCGATCCTCGGCCTTGTCGATGGCGTCGGCGTTGGTGCCGATCAGCCTCACGCCGTGGGCGGCGAGGAAGCCCTCCTTGTCCAGCTGCATGGCCAGGGTCAGGCCCGTCTGGCCGCCGAGGCCCGCCAGCATGCTGTCCGGCTTCTCCTTTTCGATGATGCGCTTTACGGTTTGCACCGTCAGCGGCTCCAGGTAGATCTCGTCCGCCAGGGCGTTGTCGGTCATGATCGTGGCGGGATTGCTGTTCACCAGCACCACGTTCACGCCTGCCGCCTTCAGCACCCGGCAGGCCTGGGCGCCGGCATAGTCAAATTCCGCCGCCTGGCCGATGACGATGGGCCCGGAGCCGATCATGAGGACTTTCTTGATGGACTTGTTCAGTGGCATATCATTTACTTCCTTTCCGCTGGAAGGCAGGTTGGCGAGTGTGGAGTTTGGACTCTCAGCCCTTCATCATCCCAACAAACCTGTCAAACAAAACGCTCGTGTCCCTCGGACCGGCGCAGGCTTCGGGGTGGAACTGCACCGAGAAGGCGTTCAGATCGGGGTAGTCCACGCCCTCGCAGGTCGAGTCGTTGGCGTTGACGTAGCGCACCTTGCCGACGGGCAGGCTGTCGGAGACGACGGCGTAGCCGTGGTTCTGGCTGGTGATGTAGGTGTGGCCGGTCTCAAGGTCGGTGACGGGCTGGTTGCCGCCCCGATGGCCGTACTTGAGCTTGGTGGTTTGCCCGCCGGCGGCGAGGGCCATCATCTGGTGGCCCAGGCACAGGCCGAACAGCGGCACCCGGCCCAGCAGCTTTTTGATCTCGGCGATGCAGGCGGTGTTCTCCGCCGGGTCGCCGGGGCCGTTGGACAGCATCACGCCGTCGGGGTTCGCGGCGAGGATGGCCTCGGCGGACGTGTCGGCGGGCACCACCGTCACCTCGCAGCCCCGGGCGCACAGCTCGCGGACGATGTTGCGCTTGGTGCCGTAGTCCACCAGCGTGACGGCGCAGACCTTCCCGCCCTTCGGGGGATAGACCGTGACTGCCTTCGCGGAGGTCTTCGCCACGCCGCCGGTGACGGCGTAGGCCCCGAGGGCGGACAGGTCCTCCGGCACGCGATCCGCGAGCATGGCGTTCATCACGCCGCTCTCGCGGATGCGCTGGGTGACGGCGCGGGTGTCCACGCCGCAGATGCCCGGCACGCCGTGGTTTTTCAGGAATTCGTCAAGCGTGTACTGGCTGCGGAAGTTGCTGGGCTCGCGGCACCATTCGCGCACCACATAGCCCTTGACGTGGCATTCGCCCTCGAAGTCCTCCTCGATGATGCCGTAATTGCCCACGGCCGGGAAGGTCTGCATCACGATCTGGCCGAAGTAGCTGGGGTCGGTGAGCGTTTCGATGTAGCCCACCACGCCGGTGTTGAACACCAGCTCGCCCACGCCTTCGACGGACGCGCCGAAGCCCTCGCCCTCATAGACGGTGCCGTCGGCCAGGATTAGATAGCGTTTGGACATATTATCACCCTTTTATACTACAGCGTCGCCGCCATGACGGCCTTGATGGTATGCATGCGGTTTTCAGCCTCGTCGAACACGATGGACCGGGGGCCTTCGAACACGCCGTCGGTGACCTCCATGGCGGTGAGGCCGAACTTTTCGTGGATCTTCCGGCCGATGCCGGTGTTCAGGTCGTGGAAGGCGGGCAGGCAGTGCATGAACACGGCGTCCGGGCCGGCGGCGTCCATCAGCGCGGCGTTCACCTGATAGGGCTTCAGGTCCGCGATGCGCTCCACCCACACCTCGTCCGGCTCGCCCATGGAGACCCACACGTCGGTGTAGATCACGTGGGCGCCCCGCACGGCTTCCTTCGGGTCCTCGATGAAGCTCAGGGTCGCGCCGCTCTGTGCAGCATAGCCGCGGCACTTTTCGACGAGCCCGGGGTTGGGGAAGTATTTCTTCGGGGCGCAGGCAACGAAATCCATGCCCATCTTCGCGCAGCCCACCATCAGGCTGTTGCCCATGTTGTAGCGCGCGTCGCCCATGTAGACCAGCTTCACGCCCCCGAGCTTTCCGAAGCGTTCCTGAATGGTGAGGAAGTCGGCGAGGATCTGGGTGGGGTGGAATTCGTTGGTCAGGCCGTTCCAGACGGGCACGCCGGCGTATTTGGCGAGGGTCTCGACGATTTCCTGGCCGAAGCCGCGATACTCGATGCCGTCGAACATGCGGCCCAGCACCCGCGCGGTGTCCGCGATGGATTCCTTTTTGCCGATCTGGGAGCCGGAGGGGTCCAGATAGGTGACGCCCATGCCCAGATCGTGCCCGGCGACCTCGAAGCTGCACCGGGTGCGCGTGCTGGTCTTTTCAAAGATCAGCGCGATGTTTTTGCCGGCAAAATCGGCGTGGGGGATGCCGGCCTTTTTCTTGGCCTTCAGCTCCGCCGCCAGATCCAGCAGCCCCTCGATTTCCGCGGGGGTAAAGTCCATCAGAGTGAGAAAGCTTCTGCCTTTGAGATTCATAGCGCGCCTCCGAGTTGCGTATTTTTTCATCATTATAGCGCAGGGGCGCGGCCAATGCAATGCCAAAAATGTAAAAATATGCGCAAAATGGCGGCCATTTATGTATAACTATGCAATACGCGTGAATTTTACGCGGCGGCGCAACCTTCCGCGCCGGCGGCGCGTCCAAATACCGCATCGGTTGCGATTTGGGCGTCGAAAAGCGACATTTTGGACCGCGACCGTCGCTTTTCGGGAGAATCGAGTTGCAACGGAGACGTTTTCGTGGTAATATGAGAATGTACCAAAACGCGGGCCGGGGCCCGCACGAGCATAGAAGGAGGAAAAAACATGAGCATGAGTATCCTTGCGATCCTGATCAGCCTCGCCATGATGCTGACCGGCGCCGGCGGCGAGGGGCAGCCCGCGGAAGCCTCGCGAATGATGGTGATCCACGATGTCAACATTACATACAACGACGAGAGCGTGACCCTGGATCCCGCGCTGTGGCTGGGGGCATATGCCAACGGCGAAAAGGCCGTGTACGACCTGAGCCTGCAGGTGAACAACGAATCGCTGTTCCCGATGCAGCTGGGCGTGGACGACACCGGCATCACCGCCCTGTTCGAGAAGAGCGACGTGGCCGTGAAGGTGTCCGCCGAGGCGCTGGAAGCCCTGACCGGGCAGCTCAACCAGGCCATGGAGGCCATGCAGGCACAGATGGCCGGCGGCGAGAACGCCGAGGTGATGAACTTCATCATGCAGGAGTTCATCCCCGCCTATACCGGACTGCTCAACGCCGTGCAGGATCCCGAGTTCAAGAAGGAGCTGGAGGCCCAGGGCAATGCCATCTTCGCCGAGGTTATCGACCGGGGCGAGGGCACGCCTGTGACCGTGGATATCGAGGGCACGGAGTATGCCCTGAACACGTACACCTACACCATCACCTCCGAGCAGATGGCCGAGCTGTGCGACAAAGTGTTCAGCGCCAACGACGTGCTGAAGAACTACTACGACGCCATGTTCAAGCTCTACAGCCTGATGCCCGAGGAGTCCGGCCTGAAGAATCTGACCAGCTTCCAGGATCTGTTCAGCAAGACCGGCATGGCCATGACCATGGATGTGACCGAGCAGCTGTCCGACGACGAGGTCGTCGATCTCATGGACGCCGTGATGACCATCGACATGAGCGGCATGATCGCCAACATTGCGGCGCAGAACGGCGAAGCCGAGGTTCCGGCGGACGTGCAGATTGCCCCGATCGAGATGAACATCTCCACCAGCAAGGTGGGCGATCTGAAGGATACCAGCGTCCAGTGCCAGTATGAGGTGAACGCCGAAGGCCAGAACGCGGGCTTCGACATGACCATGACGGGCCATTCCGAGAGCGAGAATGACATCAGCATGGACGTGATCATGAACATTTTCCAGGACGGCGAAACCATTGGCAACATGTCCATGACCGCCGGCAATACCGTGGATGAGGAGACCGGCGACGGCACCCACAGCTTTGCCTTCAACTTTGAGTCCAAGGGCGTTGAGCCCGTCGCTCCCGGCATGAATGCCTCGCTGCAGAACAACGGCACCAGCAGCGCCGACGGCACCTCCAGCAACAGTGTGGCGTTCTCCATGACCAGCAACGGCGCGACCCTGGGCGTGTCCTTCGACGTGGACGTTCAGACCGGCGAGCTGGGTGACCTGGCCACCGGCCATGAGGCGGCCCTGACCATCGACGACCTGTCCCAGGAGGCCATGGCCAACCTGCAGCAGGATCAGAACTTCCAGGCCGCGCTGATGCAGGTCTACGGCTCCCTGATGTCCGACGCGCAGGCCCTGACGGCCGACGAGAGCGTGCAGAAGCTGGTGGGCCTGTTCGCCGCGATGAGACAGGCGCAGGTCGAGGCCTACGACTACAGCGACGACAGCTTCGAGGGCGAGGAGACCGGCGACTATGAGTATCAGGAGCCGGAGGACGACGGCGTCCTGGCCTTCAACGAGCCGCAGCTGACCTGGCTGCCCGAGGGCTGGGCGCTGGAGCAGAGCGACGTGGACACCGCCTTTGATTCGGTGAGCATGACCTTCACCAATGGCGCGGGCGGCATGTGCTATGTGTACTTCTACGAGTCGGGCAGCACGCCGACGAGCTATGTGGTCGGCGAGAACGGCGACATCACGCCCGTCGAGGGCCGGCAGATCGACGTCACCGACTTTGGCGACGGCGACGTGTCCATCAACCTGCTGGAGAACGACGTCTATTGCAACCTGAACATCTACGGCGCGAACCTGGACATGGAGACCATCGGCCAGATCGTCGCGGGGATCCAGTTCTGAGCGATGCGAAGCGACAGCGGGGGCGGCGAAGCGCCGCCCCCGCGCAAAGAGACCCGGATCGCCACGGCCTTCGGCCTCGCAATGACGCGCGACAAAGCGCGAACGTAAACGTCATTGCGGGGAAATCAGAAGGGTGTGGCGATCCGGGCCTTTGCGTGTATGCGTTGGTTGGGGGAACCCTTTTGGGTTCTCTGTGGAAAGCCGGCGGATTGCGTTGGATCAATCCGCCGGCTCTGTGCGATGTGCCGCTCCCTGCGTCCGGTCAGCGCCCCGCGCGGAGCACGCCCTGGCTGTAGCGGGTGTTCAGCAGCTCCTTGATGCGATCCATGCAGGCGCGCATGTTGCTCTGGGCCAGGTCGGTGGGGGCACTGTTGCGATAGGCGGTCTCATAGGCCGTGAAGGCAGCGGTGAGGTTGCTGATGTCGGTCTCGGTGAGCACCGTGTAGCGCGGGCCGTAGGTCTGGGTGATCAGGTTGTTCAGCGTGACCGAAGCGATGTAGTATTCCCGCATCTGCGGCAGTATGACGTTTTGCACGTCGGTGTTGGGGACGCTCGTCATGTCGAAGGTCTGCATCAGTATGTACAGGTTCGAATACAGCGCCTCGCCCGCGGCGTCGCGGGCCTGTGTATATTCGCGCTGTATATTCGAACGCATATTGATGGATATGCAAAGAGCGATGAGCAGCGCGAGCATGACGGCGGCACAGGCGACCAGGATCGCCTTTTTTCGAGCGCTCAGCGCCGAAAAATCGCGCAGGCCTGACTTCACGTTTTCCATGGATTTCACCCTCCCGATGGTCGGTACTGTGATACATTATATGTGCTTCGGTCGCTGTATATGCATTGCATATGCTAATAATTATACGACATTTTTCCTGCAAATCCTGCGTTGCATTGTGAAAACAAATGAATATATGCATCGAATATGCAGCTGTATATCTCACAATTTATGCAATCTGTCTGATTTCGGGCACATTTCCGTAAGAGGGCCGTCACATTTTGGGCTTTGGGCGCGGCGCGGAGGCGCTGGCCGGCGAAAAACCAGTGGCCCGGGGAGGATGCCGGACGCAATTCTTTTCAGCAGGAATGAAATTGGCGACGGACATGGATTTGGGTTCATCATGGAAACCTGTGGAATGAGCGAAATGCAGGCGGCTTGCCATGCCGCCAGAGAACCGCATCGTAAGAGAAAACCTGCAAGTTCCCTCGTCCCGTTTTCCCAAGTTTCCGTGAAGAGCCCAGATTTAACGTCAGCGAGTCAGACAGGCGACGGGTTTTATGCTATATTGATCGTGTGTGCGCGGAGGGCTTCCGCGCGGAAACAATACATCGACTTTGAAAGGAATGAATCACAATGAGCCAGCTGAAAGGCGCATGTATCATCGGTCAGTCCGGCGGCCCCAGCGCCGTCATCAACGCTTCCGCCTACGGCGCGATCAAGACCGCGCTGGAGAACCCGGACATCACCCAGGTGCTGGGCGCGCTGCACGGCATCAAGGGCGTGCTGGACGACGACCTGATCGACATGGGCAAGGAGGATCCCACGGAGCTTGCCTATATGAAATACACCCCCTCCTCCGCGCTGGGCTCCTGCCGCTACAAGCTGGCCGATCCCGACGAGGACGACACCGACTACAAGCGCATCCTGGAGATCTTCAAGAAGTACAACGTGCGCTATTTCTTCTACAACGGCGGCAACGACAGCATGGATACCTGCAACAAGATCAGCAAGTTCATGCTGAAGAACGGCTATGAGTGCCGCGTGATGGGCATTCCGAAGACCATCGACAACGATCTGTACGGCACCGATCATTGCCCGGGCTTCGCCTCCGCCGCCAAGTACATCGCCACCTCCGTGATGGAAGTGTATCGCGATTCCACCGTGTATGACACCGGCATGATCACCGTCGTGGAGTGCATGGGCCGTCACGCCGGCTGGCTGACCGCCGCCGCCGCGCTGGCCGGCTTCGCCGGGGACGGCGCCGACCTGATCTACCTGCCCGAGAAGGACTTCGACCTGGCCGCGTTCACCGAGAAGGTGAAGGCGATCTATGCCAGGCAGAAGAAGTGCCTGGTCGTGGTGTCCGAGGGCATCCATGACAAGGATGGCAAGTTCATCAGCGAGTACGGCAGCGCGAACGCCGCCAAGGACGCCTTCGGCCACACCCAGCTGGGAGGCCTGGCCTCCTTCCTGGCCAATCACCTGAAGGCCGAGACCGGCGCGAAGGTGCGCGGCATCGAGCTGAGCCTGCTGCAGCGCTGCGCGGCCCACTGCGCCAGCCAGACCGACATCGACGAGAGCTTCTCCGCCGGCAAGGCCGCCGTGGAGAACGCCGTCGCGGGCATCACCGACAAGATGGTGGGCTTCGAGCGCACCTATGTGGACGGCAAGTACGTCTGCAACATCAAGCTGTTCAACCTGACCGACGTGGCCAACACCGAGAAGAAGGTGCCCGTCGAGTGGATCAACGAGACCGGCGACGGCCTGACCCAGGACTTCATCGACTATGCGCTGCCGCTGATCCAGGGCGAGACCCAGCTGCCCAAGGAGAACAGCCTGCCGCGCTTCGTGCGCTTGGCCAAGGTGAAGGCGGAGCCGATGGCGTAACAACTGCACATAGCGGATAACCCGACAGCAGGAGCGCCGTTGCGGCGTCCGCCTCGGCACGCAAGCGCGTCACATGGGCTAACGGCCTCATCCGTCGGCGCGACGTGCGGCCGCCTTCCCCGGGGGAAGGCTTATGGCGGGCGGCGAAAGGGCGCTCCTGCCGCGCTGTTTCAGGATCGAAGGAGCGCCAACAGGGGATATCCCGCGGAGGAAAACATGATATTAGAGTGTGTCTCGACTTGCAGCCAGTAAGCCTTCGGAAAAGCGCCTTGAAATGCAGCCTGATACCCTCGAAACTGCACATCCTCGACTTTAGAAACACACTCTAGTATGAACTATCGGATGATCGACCTGGAAAACGACCCGCGGCGGGCGCATTTTGAATATTTTCGCAGTCTTCAAAACCCGATGATGGGCGTGACGGTGAACGTGGACGTGACGGCGCTGCGGGAGTTTTGCCGGGCGCGGGGCTGTTCGTTCTACCTGGCGTTCATGCACGTGGCGGCGCGCGCGGCCAACGCCGTGCCGGAGCTGCGGCGGCGCATCCACGGCGGCGGGATCGCGGAGTATGACGCCTGCGGCACCAGCCACGTGGAGCTGCTGGAGAACGGCACCTACGTGTACTGCACGCTGTTTCACGATATGGGCTGGGACGAATACCTTTCCTGTGCCGAGGCGGCGCGGCGGCGCAGCCGGGAGGGCGGCTCCATCGAGGAGGACGCGGACGTGGAGGGGCTGTATTTTGTGACCAGCCTGCCTTGGCTGCACTATGTGCAGCTGATCCAGCCCACGGCGGGGGGCGACGAATCGAACCCCCGCATCTCCTGGGGACGGTTCGAGGCAGACCACCGTGGACGCCTGATGATGCCCGTGACGCTGATGGCCCACCATGCCCTGGTGGACGGCCTGCAGGCGGCGCGATTCTATGAGAACATCGACGCGGAGCTGGCCGCGCTGCAGTTTTAACCCAAAGATAGCCAAAGCCGCGACACCGGGTGTTATAATGGGGGCGTGAGGGAGTAACAGCCGCCAAGCGCGGAGCCAAGCCGTCATCACGGAATCCTGTCCCGGCGCGGTTTTAAATTGTGAGACTCGCATAGCCTTGCTGTGCGTATGCCCTCGCGGATGAACAGGTATAGCGCGGCTATAGCTGTTCTTGTGTTTTTGGCAAAAAAGGAGGCCGATGGACTTGAACCAGATGGTGTTGGCGCTGGTGCTGTTCGCCGTCATGTACGCGCTGCTTTTGAAGTTTTCGGAGCAGCGGTGGATCATCGCGCTGGGCGGGGCGGCCGTGTTCCTCGTGCTGGGGATCCTGCCCGTGGGCGACGCCCTCGGCGCGATCAACTGGAACGTGCTGATGATGCTGACGGGAACGATGGCGATCGTGGAGCTGTTTATTCGCAGCGGCATGCCCCAGCGGATGGCGGAGGGCCTGTTGAGGGTCGTGCCGGACGTGCGCTGGGCCGTGGTGGCGCTGAGCCTGTTCAGCGGCCTGATCTCAGCCTTCGTGGACAACGTGGCCACCGTGCTGATGGTGGCGCCGGTGGGCCTGGCGGTGGCGAAGCAGATCAAGACCAACCCGGTCCCGGTGATCATCGCCATCGCGGTGTCCAGCAATTTGCAGGGCGCGGCCACGCTGGTGGGCGACACCACGAGCATCCTGCTGGCGGGCTACGCGGGCATGAGCTTCAACGATTTCTTCTTCTTCCGCGGGCGGCTGGGTATCTTCTTTGCCGTGGAGGCGGGCGCGCTGCTGACGGTTCCGGTGCTGCTGTGGCTGTTCCGGGCGGAAAAGGGGCGCAGGGTGACCCCCGGCAGGCTGACCGAGGTGAAGGACTACGTGCCCACGGCGCTGCTGGCGGGCACGGTGCTGCTGCTGATCGCGGCGAGCCAGTTTGAGAACAAGCCGGAGCTGACCAACGGCATCATCTGCATGGCGCTGGCCGTGATCGGCGTGGCCTATGAGGCGCTGCGCGGGGCCGGCGGCGCTTCGCTGGTCAGGAGCGTGGCGAAGGCCATCGATTACAAGACGCTGCTGCTGCTCACCGGCCTGTTCATGGTGATCCAGGGGCTGACTTCCGCGGGCGTGATCGACGCGGTGGCCCAGGGGTTCGTGCAGGTCGGCGGCAGCAGCAAGGCGCTGATGTATGGGATGATCGTGGCGGTGTCGGTGGCGCTGAGCGCGTTCATCGACAACATACCCTATGTGGCGACGATGCTGCCGGTGGTGGGGAGCATCTCGGGGATGCTTGGCGTCGAACCCTATCTGCTGGCCTTCGGGCTGTTGATCGGCGCGACCCTGGGCGGCAACATCACGCCCATCGGGGCCAGCGCCAACATCGCCGGCATCGGCATCCTCCAGAAGGAGGGCTACACCGTGGCGACGAAGGATTTCCTGCGCATCGGCGTGCCGTTCACGCTGATCGCCGCCGCCTCCGGCGCGCTGGTGATCTGGCTGGCGTGGGCGTGAGGTGGATGGAAAATCGGAAATGAGAAACGGGAGCCCGGATTATCACGTCGGCCTAAAGGGTTCCTCGCAATGACGCAGTGCGATAACGCTTGGTTGTACGTCGTTGCGAGGAGCGAAGCGGCGTGGCAATCCGGGCCCTCGTTTTGGGCGGGCGGCGCAACGCCGCCCCTACACAGGGGAAGGCAAGGGCGGGCGGCGCAGCGGCGCACGTGATGCCTGTTCTGCAATCGGGCGCTGCGGCTGTGGAGCCGGATGGATTCGACGCGGGAATGCGGTTCCGACGCTATTTCAGGATCACGAACGACTGCGCGTCGAGGGTGAGGCGCCCGCCGTCGAGGGTCGCGTCGCCGAAGGTGAACAGGGGCTTGCGGCCCTCGATGGGAGCTTCGGCGGAGAGGGCCTCGCCGGAGGGATTGATCGCCAGCAGCAGGCCGCCGCGGCGGTAGATCAGCGGCCGGTCCGGGTCGGCGCAGAGCAGCTCGAAGGGGGCGTCGGCCTGCAGATCCGGCTCCCCGTGGCGCAGGGCGAGCAGCGCGCGCACAAAGCGCAGCAGCGAGTGCGGGTCCCGCTCCTGGGCGGCCACGGTGGGCGCGTCGTCGGCGGGGTCCACGGGCAGGTAGAGCACCTGGGGGTCGGCCTCGGAGAAGCCCAGGTTCGCCGTGTCGTCCCACTGCATGGGCGTGCGGGAGCCGGTGCGCTGGTAGCCGCCCTCCTTGGTGGGCAGGATCCGGTAGCGCATGCCGATCTCGTCGCCGTAGTACAGGAAGGGCACGCCCGGCATCGTAAACAGGAAGGCGTAGGCCAGCTTCAGCTCCGTTTCGGTCAGGTGCCAGCGGGGGCGCGGCGTGTCGTGGTTGCAGGTGGGCAGCGAGATGTAGCCCACGCCCCTGGTGGCCTCGTACCACGGCAGATAGATGTCCAGGAAGCGGCGGGCGTCCCGGGCGGGGGCGTCCCGGCGGAAATAGGTGTTGTCCACCGGCGCGTTGTAGTCGCGCAGCAGCGTGGCGTAATTCGTGTGGGGATCGTTGAGGATGAAGTCCATGTCGAAGCCCGCGGGCAGCGACAGGTCCGGCCGGCTCCACTCCGCCACGAGGGCAGCCTCGGGAAACTCCGCGTCCAGCATCCCTCGGACCTCGCGCCAGATGGCGCAGGTGCCGGATTTTTGATCGTCGTCGTACTTTACCAACGAGGCGGCCATGTCGACGCGGAAGCCGTCGCAGCCCTGGCTGAGCCAGAAGCGCATGACGTCCTTCATGGCCTCGCGGGTGGCGATGCAGTCCGGGTGGTCCATCGGCAGCTGCCAGGGCGCGCGCGGCTTCAGGAAGCCGTAGTTCAGCGCGGGCTGGCACTTGAAGAAGTTGACGATGTAGGCGTTGGGACGCTCGGCCTCGCCGGCGATGAAGTTCAGGTCGCAGCCGGCAAACCACTGGTCGGTCCAGATGTAGCGGTTGGTGTACGGGTTGGGCTGGTCCTCGCTCTGGCTGGCGCGGAACCAGGCGTGCTGCTCGCTGGTGTGGCCGGGCACCAGGTCCAGCAGCACCCGCATGTCCCGCTTGTGGGCTTCGTCGAACAGGCGGATGAGGTCCGCGTTCGTGCCGTAGCGGGAGGCGACCTTCCTGTAGTCGCGCACGTCGTAGCCGGCGTCGCGGAACGGGGAATCGAAGCAGGGGTTGATCCACAGGGCGTTGCAGCCCAGGGAGTTCACATAGTCCAGCTTCTCGATGATGCCCTGCAGATCGCCGATGCCGTCGGCGTTGGTGTCCTTGAACGATTGGGGATAGATCTCATAGAATACGGCGTCTTTCAACCACTTAGCGGGCATGGTGGCACATCCTTTCCGGATAAATTGGGTTGTGCATATCATAGCACAATCCGGGAAAAATGGAAAGACAAAATGCGCGTGGACATGAAAACCGGCCTATATCCCGCCATAGGCTTGACTTTAACACGGCGGGGCATTATAATGGTTGCAACGGCTTTGAAGGAGAGAGTAGCGCGACGCCGGGGTTCAAAGAGAGTCGGGACGGTGGGAGCCGACAACCGAGGGCGCGTGAACATGGCTCCGGAGCTTCGGACGTGAAGTGCCGCATGGCTTGAGCGCCCGACGTAGGCAGACCTGCCGCCACGTTACAGGCAAGAAGGCGCGATTCATCAGGTCGCGTGAATAGGGTTGGTACCGCGCACACCGCGCCCCTGCAACAGGGGGCGCGATTTTTATTCAGAGGGGGAGATAACCATGGCAAAGCCCACGTTCTATCTGACGACGCCGATCTACTATCCCAGCGGGAACATGCACATCGGCCACACCTATACCACCGTCGCGGCGGACACGATGATCCGCTTCAAGAAGCAGACGGGCTATGACACCTACTTCCTGACCGGTACCGACGAGCACGGCCAGAAGATCGAGCGCAAAGCCGCCGAGGCCGGCGTGACGCCGCAGCAGTTCGTGGACAAGATCGTGGCGGAGACGAAGGAACTGTGGAAGCTGATGAACATCGAGTACGACGACTTCATCCGCACCACCGAGGACCGCCACCAGAAGATCGTGCAGAAGATCTTCAGGCAGTTCTACGACCAGGGCGACATCTACAAGAGCGAGTATGAGGGCCTGTATTGCACGCCCTGCGAGAGCTTCTGGACGCCCACCCAGGTGAAGGACGGCAAGTGCCCGGACTGCGGCCGGCCCGTGGAGCCCATGAAGGAGGAGAGCTATTTCTTCCGGATGAGCAAGTATCAGGACTGGATGATAAAGTACATTGAGGAGCACCCGGACTTCATCCAGCCGCCGTCGAGGGCGAACGAGATGCTGAACAACTTCCTGCGCCCCGGGCTTCAGGATTTGTGCGTCAGCCGCACGTCCTTCAAGTGGGGCGTGCCGGTGGACTTTGACCCGAAGCACGTGGTGTACGTGTGGATCGACGCCCTGTCGAACTACATCACCGCCCTGGGCTACGGCACCGACCACGACGAAAAGTTCAAAAAGTTCTGGCCGGCGGACGTGCACCTGGTGGGCAAGGAGATCGTGCGCTTCCACACCATCTACTGGCCGATCATGCTGCACGCGCTGGGGCTTGAGCTGCCGAAGCAGGTGTTCGGCCACGGCTGGCTGTTGTTCGGCGAGGACAAGATGTCCAAGAGCAAGGGCAACATCGTGTACCCCGCGCCGATCGTCGAGCGCTATGGCGTGGACACGCTGCGCTATTACCTGATGAGGGAGATGCCCTTCGGCGCGGACGGCAACTACACCAACGAGGCGCTGCTGACCCGCATGAACGCCGACCTGGTGAACGACCTGGGCAACCTGGTCAGCCGCACCGTGGCGATGATCGAGAAATACTTCGGCGGCGTGGTGCCGGCCCCGAACGCCTATGAGGAACCGGACCGCAGCCTGATCGCCACCTTCGAGGCGCTGCCGAAGGCCGTGGAGGAGCAGATGAACCGGCTGCAGTTCTCCGTGGCGCTTTCCGAGATCTGGAAGCTGATCGGCGAATGCAACAAGTACATCGACATTACCCAGCCGTGGGTGCTGTGCAAGAGCGAGGAGACCCTGCCCAGGCTCCAGACCGTGATGTACGTGCTGGCGGAGTGCATCCGCGCCATCAGCGTGTACATCTATCCCACCATGCCCTCCACCCCGGCGCGCATCTATGCCCAGCTGGGCGTGACGGACGAGGCGCTTCAGACCTGGGAGAGCGTGCAGACGTTTGGCCGGCTGCCCGCCGGCACCGTGGTGAAGAAGGGCGAGGCTCTGTTCCCGCGCGTGGACATCAAGAAGGAGCTGGAGGCCATGGCCGCCGCGAAGGAGAAGGAGCTGAAGCAGGCGGAGAAGGCCGAAAAGAAGGCGGAAAAGAAGGAAGAGAAGGCTGAAAAGAAGGCCGACGACGGCATCGCCAGCTTCGACGACTTCATGAAGATCAAGCTGATCGCGGCGAAGGTGATCGCCTGCGAGAAGGTGGAAAAGAGCGACAAGCTGCTGAAGGAGACGCTGGACATCGGAGGCGGGAAGACCAAGACCGTGTGCAGCGGCATCGCGAAGTTCTACAGCCCCGAGGAGATGGTCGGCAAGACCGTGGTGCTGGTGAACAACTTCGCGCCGAGGAAGATGGCCGGGCAGGTGTCCGAGGGGATGCTGCTCTGCGCCGAGGACCCGGACGGCGGCGTGCGGCTGCTGACCGTGGACGGGGATGTCGCCCCGGGCAGCGAGATCGGCTAACGCCTGTTGAGGGGGGACAGGTCCCCCCTCAATGCTCCCCCCTGACAGATTTGACTTGAGTTCCTGAGGAACTCTGGCCGTCAAATCTGCAAGGTATGAATTTTGTAAAACAAAATTACATTCCGTCCAGGCGCGCATGTCGCCTGGAACGGATTTTAATCGGGGCGCTGCCGCCCCCGATCCCCCCGGCAAGTTTGCAAGGATACGAGGAATTAGGATATGAGGCTGTTCGACACCCACTGCCACATCGCGGACCCGCGCTTTGACGCCGACCTGGACGAGGTGATCCGGCGGTTTTTGGATGCCGGCGTGGCGCGGGCGCTGGTGGTGGCGGACCCGCGGGAGAAGCTCTATGACGGGGATCCGGACGAGGGCGGCAGGCTGATTGGCGTGGGCAACGAGCAAAAGGTGTTTGAAATCGTCGAGTCGCGGGATTTCCTGTACGGAGCCATCGGCGTGCATCCCCACAACGCCAGCGGCTGGGACGGCGCGGCCGAGGCGACGGTGCGGGCGTATCTTGAGAAGCCGAAGTGCCGCCTGCTGGGGGAGATCGGGCTGGATTATCACTACGATCTCTCGCCGAGGGATGTGCAGCGGGAAGTGTTCGACATACAGCTGGACATGGCCTTTGAGCGGCATATCCCCGTGCAGCTGCATATCCGCGAGGCCCACGGCGACTGCCTGGACATGCTGCGCGGGCGGGCCCGGGCGGGACGGATGCCCGCGGGCATCATGCACTGCTACACCGGCAGCTGGGAGAGCGCGAAGGTGTACCTGGACCTGGGGCTTTACATCAGCCTGTCCGGCGCGGTGACCTTCAAGAACGCGCCGAAGCTTTCGGAGGTGGCGCGAAACGTGCCCGCCGACCGGCTGCTGATCGAAACCGATTGCCCATACATGGCCCCCGTGCCGCTTCGCGGGAAGCGCAACGAACCGGCGTTCATCGCGCATACCTTCGCGAAGGTGGCGGAATTGAGGGGCGTCGGGCCGGACCAATTGGCCGAACAGCTGTGGGAGAACAGCAACCGGATCATGGGAATTGAGGATTAATTGAGGACGGGAAACCGGATTGTCACGTCGGGCTTGCGCCCTCCTCGCAATGACGTTCTGCGTCACCGCGGCGTACCGCGAAAAAGCGTACACAGTGTCATCGCGAGGAGCTCCGAAGGAGCGACGTGGCAATCTGTTTTTTCGGCTCTTGATGGAAAGTTGAGGGCTGCATGGAAACGCATGGCAGAATACCACCCTCAATGCCGCAGGCCCGCGAAGCGCAGGATCGGTGCGCAACGTCTACAGACTGCGTTATACCAATCCCACAACATTCCGTGAAGAACCTTTTTTGGCTCTTCATGGCAAGCGGTGGGATGTCTCCGCGTCCGTCGGCTTGAACCTTCTACAGCTCCACCGGCTTCTGGCCGCGGGGGAGGCGGGGAGCCTCGTCCAGCTGGGCGATCCACTGGGTGAGCAGCGTGCGCAGGGTGTCGGCGAGGGCGTCCTGTTGTTCGTCGGTCAGCGGGGAGAAGGGATCGTCCCGGGGGGTGTCGGTGGCTTCGGTGGCGGCGGCGCGGCCCGCGTCGGTGATGCGCAGCAGGTTGCCGCGGCGATCCTCCGCCTTTTCGCGGGTGACGAGTCCCTTGGCCTCCAGCTTGCTCACCAGCTCGCTGAGGGAGCCGGGCTGGATGCCCAGCATCTGCTGCAGCTCCCGCTGGGAGAGGGCATCCCGGCCCAGCAGGATCGACAGCACCAGCGCCTGGCCCTGGGCGGGGCCGCCCTGGGGACGGCGGCGCAGCATGCGGCCTGCCATGTCGATCAGCTCCGCCAGGTCGGCGTCCTCCACGCGGCGGCGGAGGAATTCCGGGTCGGGGCGGCGCGGACCGCGCGGGCCATGGCCGAAGGGAGGCATGCCGCCGGGTCCGTCGAAGGGGGGAAAGCCGGAGCCGTCCGGGGCCATGCCGCGGGGCATGCAGCGGGGGCTGGGGCCCGGGCCGAAGTCGCGGGGCATGTGGCGGGGACCGCCGTGACGATGCTCCGCTTGGAAGAGCTCCTGTTCGTTGATGGGATTATGCGCGTCGAAATGATGATTCATTCGATTGAAATGGTTGAACATGATTCATCCGTCCTTTCGTGTTTTGGTACCTAAATAATAGCGGGGAGAAGGATAAATGTCAAGGTACCGAAACAAGAATTAACGAATACATAATAAAAGGCTCATCAAGGAGTGTTGGGGGATAAGTAGAACGGAGCCTTCTGACGCTGCGCACAGATCCTGCGCGCAGCGCAGCCGCAGGCCCGCGAAGCGCAGGATCTGTGCGCTTTGCAAGCCGACGGCATTTCACTCATTCCCGGGTTTCCGTGAAGAACAAAAGGGGCTGTCTCAAAACGGATTACCATACAGCAGGGATGCATATGTAGGGGCGGCGTTGCGCCGCCCGCCAGGAAAAAACGAAGCGATTCATCTGCTTTATGGATGCCTGTTCATTTTTGAGACAGCTTCGGGGGTTACTGGATCCAGCCCTCGAACAGCTCCAGCAGCTCGTCGTAGACCAGTTGGTGCTCGGCGTGGTTCAGGATCTCGTGGCGCATATTCGGGTACATCTTGGCCGTGACGGTCCGGTAGCCGTCGCGCTTCAGGCAGGCCACGGCGCTTTCGAAGCCCTTTTTGTCCGGGGCGCAGGGGTCGTTTTCGCCGGAGATGAAGTGCACCGGCAGGTCGGGATGCCCCGCGGGCACGGCGCGGTAGGCGTCGCGCATCAGCGTCAGCAGCGCCCGGTAGCCGTTCAGCGTGAAGGGGAAGCCGCAGAGAGGGTCGGCGTCGTACTTCTGTACGTTGTCCTGATTGGTGGACAGCCAGGCGTTGGCGCTGCCGGACTTGGGGTTGCCCTTGTTGAAGCTGCCGGTGGTCATTTGAACGAACAGCCTGCTGATGTAGCGCTCGCCCTTGAAGAGGGTCATCAGCCTGTTCAGGAAGAGGCCCGCGCCGGTGACGGGGTTCGCGCCGGGGCTGCCGCAGACGACGAGGGCGTCGATATCGCCGTCGTATTTCTGGCGATAGACGCGCACGGCCAGCGAGCCCATGCTGTGGCCGAACAGGATCAGCTTCAGGCCCGGATAGCGCTGGCGGAACCAGAGCGTCAGCTGGTGCAAATCCGTGACCAGCGCGTCCGCACCGCCGGTGTAGAAATAGCCCAAGTCGTCCGGGGATTTCACGCTGGCGCCGTGGCCGCGGTGGTCGTTGATGACGGAGGCGAAGCCGTGCTCCGCCAGGAATTCCATGAAGGGCAGGTAGCGCTCCTTGTGCTCGGCCATGCCGTGGGCGAACTGCACGAGGGCCTTGGGCGGGCCGTCGGGCGTCACCACGCAGACGGACAGCGGAAGGCCGTCGGCGCGGGAGGGGAGGGTGAAGGTTTCGATTTTGGACATGGTATGCCTCCATGGTTCGCGGGGCAGCGGCATGGCGGAGGATCTGCCTTCGCGTCTGCCCAATCGCGAATCGCTGCGCTGTGGGCGGGCGCCGCAACGGCGCCCCTGCTGCTGCCAGAGTATCATGTTTGCTGTAATAAATTGCTCTTCACGGGAAGCTCGGGAATGAGACGAAGGGACTTGCGGGTTTTCTCTTTCGATGCTGTTCACTAACGGAACGTAAAGATCCTGCGCTTCGCGGGCCTTCGGCTGCGCTCCGCTCAGGATCTGTACGCAGGGGAAGCTGACTGCATTTCGCTCATTCCCCAGGTTTCCGTGATGAACCACAAAAGAGCGGCACAGACGTGCCGCTCTTGATCTGTGGGATTATTCCTCGACGGGAGCTTCCTCAGCGGGGGCTTCCTCGACGTACTCTTCCTCGGCGGGAATCTCGTCGATGTCATACTCGCCGTCGTCGCTGGCCAGCGCCTCGTCCTCCAGCACCTCGCGGATGGACAGGGAGATGCGCTTGGCTTCGGTGTTGACGTCCAGCACCTTCACGCGCACGATGTCGCCCACGTTCACGGCGTCCTCGACCTTCGCGATGCGGGTCAGGGCGCACTGGCTGATGTGCACCAGGCCATCCAGGCCGGGCTCCAGCTCGACGAACGCGCCGAAGGTGGTGATGCGAACGACCTTGCCCTCCACCACGGAGCCGACGGGATACTTCTCACCGGCGACCGTCCAGGGGCGGGGCTGGGTCTGCTTGTAGGACAGGGAGATGCGCTCGCGCTCGGGATCGATGTTCAGGATCTTCACGTCGATCTCCTGGCCGACGGAAACCACGTCGGAGGGATGCTTCACGCGGCCCCAGCTGAGGTCGGTGACGTGCACCAGGCCGTCCACGCCGCCGATATCCACGAAGGCGCCGAAGTCCGCCAGGCGGCGAACGATGCCCTTCACGACGGTGCCGACTTCCAGGTTCTCCCAGATCTTCTTCTTCTTCTCGGCCTCCTCAGCCATCAGGACGGCCTTGCGGGAAGCCACGATGCGCTTCTTGGCCTTGTCGATCTCGATGATCTTCAGCGTCATGGGCTGGCCCACGAACTCATCGATCTTCTCGACATAGCGCAGGGAGAGCTGGGACGCGGGGATGAAGGTGCGGATGCCCGCCACGTCGGCCAGCAAGCCACCCTTGACGGCTTCCTTGCCCACGCCTTCGACGAACTCGCCGGCTTCTTCCTTGGCGCAGATCTCTTCCCAGGCCTTGCGGTTGATGATGTTCTTCTGGGAAAGCAGAACGTTGCCTTCGCCGTCATTGACCTTGACGACCTCGACTTCGATCTCATCGCCTTCCTTGACATCGGTGGAAGAAAGCTCGGATTTCTTTACGATACCGTCAGACTTATAGCCGATGTTGACGCAAACCTCATCGTCGGTGATCATTTCGACCTTGCCAGTGATGATCTGGCCGGGGCGAATTTGAACTATGGTCTTGTCAATGGCTTCTTCTGACATGACTTCAAGTTCCTGGTTCTCTTCGGGGGTGACTTTCTTCTCGATGTCGTTCATTCTTGCAACAACCTCCTTAATGATACAATCCGGCGTGGATGCACCGGCTGTAATCCCAATCGCATCGGACGGTGCAATGTCGATTCCGTCCAATTCGGCCGCGGATTCGATGAAATACGTCCTGCGGCATATATCAGCAGCGAGCCTGTACAGCTTGCGACTGTTTGAACTGTCCCGCCCGCCGATGACCAGCATCACGTCCGCGCGGCGGGCGATGTCGACGACCTCCGCCTGCCGGTCGCGCGTGGCGGTGCAGATGGTGGCGTGGATATCCAGGCGGGGGACGCGCACCTTCAGAAGCGCGCACAGCGCGTCAAAGCGCTCCTGCACCTGGGTGGTCTGGGCCACGACCAGCGCCTCCTGAAGCGGGGGAAGGGCGTTGACATCCTCCTCCGTCATCACGGCGAAGGCTGGCGCGTCCGTCCAGCCCAGAATGCCCTGCACCTCCGGATGCTCCCGTTCGCCGATGACGATCAGCGGCATGCCGGATTCCGAGGCGGCGCGGGCCATGTCGTGGATGCGGCGCACGAACGGGCAGGTGGCGTCGATGATCTCGCAGCCACGCTCCGCCAGCGCCCGGTGGGCGCCCTGGCCGATGCCGTGGGAGCGGATCACCACCCGCGCGGACGGGGGAACCTCCTCCGTGGAGTGGACGCTTTGAACGCCGATCGCCTCCAGGGCCTCCACGACCTGCGGGTTGTGGATGATGGGGCCCAGCGTCAAGGCCGGGGCCGAGCGCTCGGCGGTCTCCACGGCGCGGCGCACGCCGAAGCAAAAACCAGCGTGCTGCGCCAACAAAACGCGCGCGATTGCCCTTCGCCTCCACAACGGTTATTCATCCCGTACACAGGGTACAGCCATAAATAACCTATTAACGCTATCCGTGTAATTTCGATTGGGATGTTTATAATTCCTGCATACTTTTTGGAATTAATGCAATTTTAACGTGATTTGCGCCGCTTTTTGGCGCTTGCGGAATGGAGAAGATCCTTCGCTTCGCTCAGGATGACGCCGATGGGCGCACCGCCCTGAAGGGGATGGCGGCGCAGTGCTGACAGCGATGGGCGCCATCCCCTGGCGAAGGATCCGGCTTTTGAATGAAAACGGCATCAGTCGTCCTTGAGGCCCCAGACGGCCGCCTCGATGCGGCGGGTGGCGGCGTCGAGGGTGAGGCTGTCCATGCGCTTGGGCAGGCCCTCGAAGCTGACGGGCGGGCCGAAGGAGAGCTGGGTCTTGCGGAAGAGGCGGTAGGGGCCGCCGATGTAGGCGGGGATCACCGGCGCGCCGGAGCGCAGCGCGATCATGGACACGCCCTCCAGCATCGGCGCGGGGTGGTTGTCCTTGACGCGGGTGCCCTGGGGGAAGATCGCCAGGCCGTGGCCCTCCTTCAGCAGGCTCAGGGCCATGCGGATGGCGGCCAGGTCGCTGTTGCCGCGATCGACCGAAAAGGCGCCCAGCGCCGTGAAGAAGGCCGCCGCGGGCTTCCACCTGAACAGGTTGGACTTGGACATGAAGTGGAAATAGCGCTGCGGCTCGCGCAGGGCCAGGTAGAAGGGATCGTGGTTGCTGCAGTGGTTGCAGCAGAGTATGAAGGCGCCCTCGCGGGGAATGTTCTCCGTGCCCGTCACCCGCGCCGGAAAGAACAGCGCGTAGAACGGGCGAACGAAGGCGCACATGAAGCGGTAGAAGCGTTTGTTCATGCAATCACCTGATGTGTGGTCAGCGGTCGGCGGCCGAGGAGATGGCCTTCAGGGCGAGTTCCTTCATCAGTGCGACGGTTTCGTCGATGGTGAGGTGGGAGGAATCCACGTGGACGCTGTCCTCGGCGGGCTGGAGGGGGGAGGCGGCGCGATGGGTGTCCTGATAGTCGCGCCGGATCATGTCCTGAAGCACCTGCTCGTAGGGCTCCGGCATGCCCTTCTCCGCCAGCTCGTTGCAGCGGCGGCGGGCGCGCTCCTCGGCGGAGGCGGTGAGGTAGATCTTCAGCGTGGCGTTCGGCAGCACCTTGGTGCCGATGTCCCGCCCGTCCATGACGACGTTCTGGCCCTCGGCGATCTTGCGCTGCAGCGCCACCATGCGCTCGCGCACCTCGGGCACGGCCGAGACGGTGCTGGCGGCCATGGACACCTCCGGCTCGCGGATGGCGCGGGTCACGTCCTCGTCGCCCAGGAACAGGTGCTGCGCGCCGTCGATGAAGCGCACGGCGATGTCCACGTCCTCGACGCATTTGGCGACGGCGGCGGGGTTGTTCACGGCGTCCCTGCGCAGCATGTGGAGGCCGAAGGCGCGATACATGGCGCCGGTGTCCAGGTACATGGCGTCCAGCTGCTTCGCCAGCGCCTTGGCCATGGTGGATTTGCCCGCGCCCGCGGGCCCGTCGATGGCGATGGAAAAAGGTTTGGCAGACATGGGAATGTATCCTTCCTTTTGTTGCGTTGGGGGAGTAGGGAGTAGGGAGTAGGGAGTAGGGATGCGTTGCGCGTTCTTCGGCATTTCCTGCTCCCTCTTCCCGGATTTCTAATCCTCGATCTGTCCGCCGGCGATTTCGGCGATGGCGTGGGCGAAGATCTTCACGCCGAGCATCATCTTCTCCACGTCGATGTACTCGTCGGCGATGTGGCACACGTCCATGTCACCGGGGAAGCAGACGCCGAAGGCCACGGTGTTGGGCATCATGCGGGAATAGGTGCCGCCGCCGATGGCGATGGTGTAGGCCGGAAGGCCCGTGACTTCGTGATACACCTTCAGCAGGCCGCGCACGATCTTGCTATCGGCGGGCACGTGCAGCGGGGTGTGGCTGGCGGCGCAGCAGACGCTCATGCCGGCTTCGGCGACGCGCTTGGCGGCCTGGCCCAGCATCAGTTCCTCGCTGCCGCAGAGGGGATAGCGGATGTCCAGCAGGGCGGAGAGCTCATTGCCGTCGTAGCGAAGGATGCCCAGGTTGCAGGTCAGCGCGCCGGACAGCTCGTCCGCGCAGGCGATGCCCAGGCTCTTGCCGGTGTACTCCATGCCCACGGCGTCCGCGAGCATGGCGATGGCCGCGCGGGCGCCTTCGCCACCCGCGCCCAGCGCTTTCAGGGCGATCAGCAGCATGCCCGCGGCGTTGACGCCGCCCTCGGGCATGGCCGCGTGGGCGCCCTTGCCGGCGGCGGTGATCTTCGCCGCGCCTTCGCCCTCGGCGGCGGCGCTGAGGCGGAAGCGGTCGTGGGCCTTCTCGATGGCGGCGAGCTTTTCGTTCAGCGCGTCCAGCGTCAGAAAGTCAAGGCCGACCACGGCGGTGGCTTCGGCGGGCACCACGTTGGGGCGCTCGCCGGTATAGAGGGAATAGACCGGGATCGCCGCGCCGCTCTCGCCGCCCGTGACCTTGCTGAGGCGCATGTTCACGCCGCCCTTTTCGATGTTGATGACGGGGAACTCCGCGTCCGGGGAGAAGCCGTAATCGGGCATCCGGATCTTCGAGGCGTAGTGGCGCATGTCGCTCATGCCGGTCTCCTCGTCGCAGCCGAGGATCAGGCGCACGCCGTCCTTCAGCGGGATGCCCGCCTCCTTCACGGCGCGCATGGCGTAGAGGGCGCAGAGGGCCGGGCCCTTGTCGTCGGTGGTGCCGCGGCCGTACATCCGCCCGCCTTCGATCTCGCCGCCCAGCGGGTCGTGCGTCCAGCCGTCGCCCAGGGGCACCACGTCCAGGTGGGCCAGCATGCCCATGGTCTGCGGGCCGGAGCCATAGCTGATGTCGCCGGCATAGCCGTCGATATCGCGCACCTCAAAGCCGAAGCGGCGGCCGTCCTCCAGCGCCGTGTCCAGCATCTGGCGCACCTCGGCGCCGAAGGGGGCGTTTGCGCCGGCGGGCTTCCCCTGCACCGAGGGGATGGCGACCCACTTGCGGATGTTTTCGATCAGTTCCTCGCGGTAGGAATCCACGATCCTGTCCAGGTTGGCGTAGTCCATATTTCTATGACCTCCCATGAGATGGATGATATTGCAATTGAACCAGGTATTCCGACGTCCCCTCCTCCAGCATGCGCGCGCCGGTGGGCGTGAAGCCGTGGCGCGCGTAGAAGCGCAGCGCGCCTTCGTTCTTCTCCAGCGCCCACAGCCATCGGGCGCCCAGCGCGTCCACGGCATATGCCAGCAGCGCCGCGCCGATGCCCCGGCCCTGGAAGGCGGGCTCCACGTACAGCTTTTCGATCTCGGGTCCCTTCACCACGGTCAACCCCTTGACGACGCCGTCGTCGTATATCCAGGCCCTGTGCAGCAGATCCGGGTCGTTCAGGTATTGCCTCGCCAGCGGAAGCACCTGCACCGTGCCGAAGGAAAAGGACTCGTCCCTGAAGATCGGAAAGAAGTTGAGCCGGTTGTTGAACACGATGATCTCCGCGATCCGCGAGACATCGGCTTCCGTGGCGGGGCGGATGGGCATATTGACCTCCATCGTTGATGTCTTGACAGGCGGCCAAGACCGTAATATAATAGATACGGAGGACGAACCACGCACGCGGTTGCACCTCCTTTAGCTGAACTTGGGCATTAAGCCCGCATTACAGCCGTCACTTGGCCGAGTGGCGGCTGCTTGCTTTGCGATCCCTCACGATGACCGTGATGGTGAATCTTCCGATGTGGAATGTAATCCGCATTGCACCACCTCCTTTCGGAGGCAGTTTGCAACCGCCATGCGCGTTTGTTGTCCGTCCTCGGTCCCTTTCGGAACACGTTTATTTTATAGTAGATACAACGATCTGTCAAGTGATGGGGCAGCTCGGCCCAGACACCTAGAGATCACTCATGGTTTGCATCCTCCCGCATAAACCGATACACGCTCTCGGCGACCTTTTCCGGCATGCCGGGGACGCTCTTGATGTCCTCCAGGCTGGCGGCGCGGAGGGCTTCGACGGTCTTGAAGTGCTTGAGGATCGCCTTGCGGCGCTTTTCGCCCACGCCGGGGATGCCGTCCAGCCGGGAGGCGATGGAGGCGCGGCCGCGGAGGGCGCGGTGGTGGATGATGGCGAAGCGGTGGCTCTCGTCGCGCACGCGCTGGATCAGGTGCAGGGCGTTGGAGTGGCGGTCCAGCAGGATGGACTCCGCCTCGCCGGGGAGCACGATCTCCTCGATGCGCTTGGCCAGGCCGATTATCGGGATGCTCAGCCCCTGGGCCTCCATGGCCTCCATGGCCGCGGCCAGCTGGCCCCGGCCGCCGTCCACCAGGATCAGGTCCGGAAGCCACGAGAACTTGCCGCCCTGGGGATCGAGCCCCTGTTCGCGGCGCTCGGCCAGCTCGTCCAGGCCGTGGGAGAGGCGGCGGGTGATGACCTCGTACATGGAGGCGAAGTCATTGGCGCCCTCGACGGTCTTGATGCGGTAGTGGCGATACTCCTTGTTGGCGCTCAGGCCGTCCACCATCACCACCTCGCTGGCGACGGACTGGGCCCCCTGGGTGTTGGAGATGTCGTAGCCCTCGATGCGCCGGGGCAGGGTGGGCAGGTTCAGCACCTGCTGCAGCTCCTCCAGCGCGCCGATGGTGCGGGCGCGGCTGCCGGCGTTCCTGCGGTCCAGCTTGTGGGCCTCGTCCTTCAGGTTCTTGATCGCCATGCGCACCAGCTTGAGCTTTTCGCCCCGGCGGGGGGTGAGGAGGTAGGTGCGCGCGCCGTGCTGCTCGGACAGCAGCTGCTCGATCACGTCGTGCTCCGGCGGCGTGGCCGAGAGCAGGATCTCGCGCGGCGGGGTGATCTCCGGGCCGTAGTATTGCAGCATGAACTGGGTCAGGATCTCGCCCTGGGGCTCGTCGGCGGCGCCTTCCAGCGTGAAGCGCTCGGAGCCGATCATCCGCCCGGAGCGCACGAACATCAGCTGCACCATGGCGTCGGCGTCGTGCGGGAGGACGGCGATGATGTCCTGGTCGGCCTGGGCGGTGGAGATGGCCTTCTGCTTCTGCATCACGGCCTCCACGGCGCGGATGCGGTCGCGGTAGAGGGCGGCGCGCTCGTAGTTCATCTCGGCGGAGGCCTCCGTCATTCGCTCCTTCAGCTCGGAGAGCACCGGGGCGTATTTGCCGTTCAGGAAGTCGATGACCTTTGAGATGGTCGCGCGGTAATCCTCCTCGGAGATCAGGCCGGCGCAGGGCGCGGGGCACTGGCCCACCTGGTGGTGGACGCAGGGGCGCAGCGGCTTTTCGGGGTTCAGCTTCTTCGAGCATACCCGGATCGGGAACACCATGCGCACCACGTCCAGCACCTCGCGCACGACCGTCGCGCCCTGGAAGGGGCCGAAGTACTTCGCGCCGTCCTTCTCCTGGCGGCGCACCAGCGCCACCCGGGGAAAGCTTTCCCGCAGGTCCACCCGGATGAAGGGATAGGTCTTGTCGTCCTTCAGGAGGATGTTGTAGTGGGGCATGTGCAGCTTGATGAGGTTGCACTCCAACGTGAAGGCCTCCAGCTCGTTGTCCACCAGCATGATGTCGAAATCGTCGATCTTTTCCACCATCGCGCGCACCTTGGGGGTGTGCTGGGCGGAGAAGTGGAAATACTGGCTGACGCGGTTTTTCAGGTTCTTGGCCTTGCCCACGTAGATGATCTCGCCCTCCGACTTCATCAGGTAGCAGCCCGGCGAGTCCGGCAGGTTCGCGATCTTGAATTCCAGCTCCGGCGACATGCGCGCGCCGTTGAAGGGGCGCTTCAGGGATTCCGTCATGTTGCCCTCCTGACGCTTAAAGGTTTACCTTCCGCTCCAGCAGCCACACCGACGCGGCGGTGAACACGACGCTGAGGACGGCGTTGAGCAGGAACGACCAGCCGAGGGTGCTGATGAACTGGGCGAGGGTGGCGGTGGTGTCGATCCGGTTGTAGATAAGGCGCTGGGTGAGCCAGCTGGAGCCCCAGGTGAGGCCGACGAACAGCGCCAGGCTGATCAGCGCGCGCAGGAAGCCCTTCTTGTTTTGCAGCAGCGTGGCGGCCAGGGTGATGGACAGATAGGCGGTGCACATGGTGAGCATCACCTGGATGAGGATGGTGCCGGCGTAGTAGCCGATCACCCGCATGATCTGCCAGACATCGGCGTTGGCGTTCAGGCCGAAGCGCAGGATCATGTTGACCTGCTCCAGTTCCCTGGCGCTCAGGTGTGCGCGCTGTATCAGGTGGCGGATGTCCAGCCAGGCGACGCCGCCGAAAACGGTGGTGACCACCAGGGCGGCCAGGCCCGTGAACAGCAGCTTCGACAGCACCACGCCCGGCGTGCTGACCGGCGTCATGAAGATCAGATAGCCGGACTTTTCCTTCAGCTCGCGGGAATAGCTGGCCATGCCCGCCAGGATGATGTAGGCGTAGACCAGGAACGTGAGCAGCATCAAAAGCGCGATGCAGATGCCCGTCAACTTGTCATTGTTCTGGGCGATGCCTGCCAGGAAGCCGATCTCCAGCGCGACGAGCGCGCCGAACATCGCCAGAAGCGTGGTCCGCAGCTTGCGGAATTCGTATTTCATCAGCTTAAGCATGCTCGCGCACCTCCTCCGCGGATTCCTGGGAAACGTGGCCATAGACCTCCAGGTAGAGGTCCTTCAGCGTGCGGCCCGCGCAGATCTCCCTCTTGTCGCCCGCCATCACCAGCTGGCCCTTCTTCAGGAAGACGGTGTAGTCCACCACGTCCTCCAGCTCGTCCACCAGGTGGGTGGAGATCAGCATCGTGCGGCCGTCCCGGCGGCCGGCAAGGATGGCCTCGATGGTCTGGGTGCGGGTGAGGATGTCCACGCCGTTCAGCGGCTCGTCAAACATCATCAGCTTGGCTTCGCGGCTCAGCGTCAGCGCCAGGCGCAGCTTCGCTGCCATGCCGCTGGAGAGCTGGCGGATGCGATCCTTCTCGTCCAGCTCCATCTCCGACAGCAGGCGCGCGAAGGAGCGGGGATCGAAATCCGTGAAGAAGTCGGCATAGTATCGGCCGATGTCGCGGATGGTCATGTAGCTGTAGAAATAGTTTTCCGTGGGCATGTAGGCCACGAGGGCCTTGGTGACCTTGCCGATGGCCTGGCCGTCGAAGGTGATCTCGCCGTCGGTGGGGCGGGA
Organism: uncultured Eubacteriales bacterium; assembly: GCA_902799045.1. Classification (GTDB taxonomy): domain Bacteria; phylum Bacillota; class Clostridia; order Christensenellales; family Aristaeellaceae; genus UBA2862. Next base: position 144,776 of record CADBZH010000011.1, on the reverse strand, counting down.
GAGGCCCGCGATCAGCTTCATCATCGTGGTCTTGCCGGAGCCGTTCGGCCCCAGCAGCAGGCAGGTCTTGCCCTCCTCCAACGCGAGGGACACGTTGTCCAGCGCCGTCCGGCGCAGGTACCTCTTGGTCACGTTTTTAAGTTCGAGCATGGTTCACGGTCCTTTCAATGGTGAATCGATGGGCGGCGTCCAGCCAGCCCAGCAGGGTTCCGTCGATCTCCCCGGCGCTGCCAAGGAGGACGTGGTGGGTGTATCGGTTCGACCGAATGGGCACGATGAGCGCCCGGGGATCGTCCAGCGGATGATCCAGGCCGAAGGTGACGGTGATGAAGTGCGCGGGCCGCTCGGCCTTTGACCGCACCGGCGCAAGGCTCACGCAGCAGAACAGGCCGGGGCAGTAGAAGCCGATCTGGGTCTTCTTCGCCCGGATCTGCGCGTCCGGCCAGCGCGCGACGATTTCAGCCGCCAGCTGTCCGTACAGTGAAAGCTCCGCCGGCCTGCCGTCGAAGAAGAACAGTATGTCCTGGGTGATGATGCTGGGCATGGGGTCTCCTTGATGCGATCCATATCAGGATAACGGATTCAACCGATAATTGCAAGCAACCGATGTTTGCAAACGCTATACCGAGGTTTGCTATCCCACATACTCAATCGCCTTTTTCAGCGCCTTGGCGGCCAGCTCGCTGGGCATGCGGGCGCCGGCGCCGCCGCCCTCGATGACCACGGAGATGGCGTAGGGATGGGCTTCGTCGTAGAGGAAGCCGGTGAACCAGGCGTTGGTTTCGACGGACTTGTCGTCGCTGACCTCGGCGGAGCCGGTCTTGCCGCAGACGGTGTAGCCCTTGATGGCGGCGCGGGTGGCCGTGCCGCTCTGGACGGTTGCGTACATGTATTCCGCGATCAGGCCGGCCTCGGAGGCGCTGAGCACCTGGCGATAGACCGTGGGGACGCCGGTGGCGGTGGGCTTGCCGAGGGAATTGGCGACGCGCTGGATCAGCCAGGGCTTCATCATCACGCCGCCGTTGGCGACGGCGCCGGAGATCATCGTCATGTGCAGCGGCGTCACCAGCACCTCGCCCTGGCCGATGCCCGCCCAGACCAGGCCGTTCATGCCGTTGAACTCGGTGGGGAAGGCGGAGTTGTAGATCAGGAAATCGCCGAACTTGAAGTTTTCATTGAAGCCGAAGCGCTCGGCGGTGCGGGTGAGGCGCTCGGGGCCCAGCTGGTAGGCCAGCTTGCCGAAGGTGACGTTGCAGCTGCGCTTGAAGGCGGTCTTGAGATTCAGCGCGCCGTGGGACGTGCCGCCGGCGCAGACGATGCGGCCGCCCTCGTAGGTCCACTCGCCGGAGCAGCTGAAGTCCTGGTCGATCACGGCGGAGTCGTTCGTGATGGCGGAGGCCAGCGTGATGATCTTGAACACGGAGCCGGGGGTGTAAAGGCCCTGGAGGCAGCGGTTCAGGTAGGCCGTGTCCTCCACCTGGGTGTCGGAGCGGTTCGACAGGTCGTAGGGATCGTAGTTGGGCATGGAGACCATGGCCAGGATCTCGCCGGTCTTGTAGTTCGTGACGCACACCGCGCCGCGGTAGCCCGAGGGGAATTCGCTGGCGATCCAGGCCTGCAGCGGGCCGTCCACGGTGATCTGGATGCTGCTGCCCACGTGGTCCCGGCTGTGGAACAGCTCGCTGAGCCGGTCCAGCAGGGAGGTGGAGATGTCCAGCAGCGTGGCGGAGTAGAAGGTCTCGATGCCGGTGCCGCTCATGCCGGCGATATCGCCCACGGTCTGCGACAGGGCGCGGCGGGCGATGGCGTTGGCGGCGTATTCCCGGGTGCCGTCTTCGGCGGTGGTGGCCAGCACGTTGCCGTCGCGGTCGGTGATGTCGCCCCGGAGGCTGTTCGTGGCCCGCAGGCGGCTGTTGCGCACGTCGGAAGCCCAGATGCTGCCCTGAGTGAAGGCCGTCATGGCGAACCAGGCGGCCAGTCCCACGAACAGGACCACCACCAGCGCGCCCACGAAGCGCATGTTTCGGCGCAATTCCTTCAAGGGTAATCACCTCCACGGGGAGTTGGGAGCGAGGGGTTGGAGTGGGGAGTTGGAAGTGGGGAAGTTAGGAGTTAGGAGTTGCGGTGCAAATCCCTGCGGGATTTGTTGGTTCGGGGGAACCGGATTGCCACGTCGGGCTTGCGCCCTCCTCGCAATGACGTTCGTTTGAGCCTGGGGTTCATTTCTATCACGGGGCAAACCGGTTTCCCCAATCAATCAGAGAAATCCGAAGGATTTCCACAGGAACTCCTCACTCCACACTCCACTAAACGGTTTCCTCCCGCAGCTCCAGGGTTTCGATATCGCGGGCTTCGTCCTCCGCGTTCATCGAGGACAGGCCCAGGAGCAGGCCCATGGAGAAGAACGTGGACACCAGCGACGACCCGCCGTAGCACACCAGCGGCAGCGTGACGCCGGACAGGGGCAGCAGCTTCGTGTTGCCGCCGGCGATCAGCATGGTCTGAAGGCCCAGCATGATGACCAGGCCGAAGGCCGCCAGCGAGTGGAACGACGTGCGGGCGTTGAACGCCACGATCAGCCCGCGCATGATGATCAGCACGTACACGGCCAGCAGGCCGATGGCGAAGATCAGGCCGAACTCCTCGGTGATCGAGGCGAATATGAAGTCGGAGTGGTAGAGGGGAATGTCCCTGGGCATGCCCATGCCCAGCCCCATGCCGAACAGGCCGCCGGAGCCGATGGCGATCAGCGACTGGATCAGCTGGTAGCCGCTCTCCTGGGGGTCGCTCCAGGGATTCTGCCAGATGGCCACGCGATCCTGCACGTAGGGCAGCGCCCGATAGGCGATCACCGCCGCCGCCGCGCCCATGCCCAGGCCCGCCAGGCTGATGAAGGCGTTGGAGGTGGCGACGTAGTACATGAACACGGTGGTGAGGAAGTACAGCAGCACCGCGCCCAGGTCCTTCTCCGCCAGCAGGATGCCGCAGCAAAGCGCCGCGAAGGCGATGGTGGGGACGCACCGGGCGAAGCGAGGGCGGTTGGAGAAGCCGCTGGCCAGGCAGAGGATCATGATCGGCTTCATGAATTCGCTGGGCTGCACGGAGATGGGCCCGAGGCCCACCCAGTTGCGCGCGCCGTATTTGTAGATGCCGACGACCGGCAGAAACGGCGAGGCCAGCGCCACGAGGCAAAGGGCCATCAACAGCGGCGTGTGCTTCTTCCAGTGGCGCCAGCGCCGGATGAAGGCCGCGCCGGCGAACATCACCGCGATGCCGCCCAGCGCGTAGAGGCCCTGGGTGCGCGGCGTGATGTCGGACTTGGCGATGTCGGACAGCGTGATGATGCCGACGCTGCACAGGAACATCACCAGGATCAGAATGGCCCGGTCCACCGGCCAGACGCGGCCCATCAGCCGCGTCACCAGCCACGTCACCAGCGGCAGCGCCACGGCCATCGCCAGCGCCTGCGGGTTGACCGCTTCCTTCTGGAAGGCGATCAGCAGCATCGCCAGCGCCTGGAAGACCATCACCGCCGACAGCAAGAGATTTGTATTCGAGCGCATCAGCGCCTTTTTCATCCGGTCCAGTTTGTTTCGTGCCATGGTATCACCCTCTGGGCGGGAGCCTATTCATAGTCGTCATTCACGTCGAACCATTCGTCCCCGGCGCCGTCGCGGGGCATAAAGGCGTCGGCTTCGTCCGCGGCATAGCCCGCCTCCTCATCCTCGCGGGGATGGCGGAGCGGCGGCTCGGGCGCTTCGGTGAGCACCAGCAGGAGCCGCACGCGGCCCAGGGCGAATTCGCCGCCGTCGGGCAGCGTGACGGCGCGCACCGGCCGGCCCTCCGCGTCGCGCATCGGGGCGCCGGCGTGGGTGCGGATGTAGAGGCCGTCCTCCGTCAGCTGGAAATAGGCGTGGCGGCGACGGACGCTGGAGTGGCGCACGCGGATGTCCGCCCGGCGGGAGGAGCCGATCATGCCCTCGCGGATCACCGGGTATTTCATGCCGCGGCGGGCCTTCTCGTCGCCCTCCAGCACCACCAGCTCGCCGCTGATGCCGGTCTGGGGGGAGAGGTGGCGCAGCGTGGAGGCCCGGCGGCTGTCCACCAGCGTGATGCGCCAGGCGCGCAGCACGATCAGCAGCATCAGCCCCGCGAACACATAGCGCGCCCCGAGGGCGAGGATCTCGTACAGGCTCTGCGTCATCGGGCGGCCTCCCTTCGCGGCATAATGGGGACAACTTACCAAAATACATTATAGCCCGGCTTCGCACAACTTGCAAGGCGGGCTGTGTACAGGCTTTGGATCGAAATTATGACGAAACATGCGCATATTTGTCGGAAAAGTACCGATTTCTCCCCACATCCGCGGTTGATTCGTGTTATAATCATGCGGGAGGGGCTTGGATTCGCGGCGAATGTATAGCCGGGACCAATACTGGCAAGAATTGGAAATACGCAGGCAAGACCTGCCAATGGAGGGCTTTGATGCACATGAATAGAGGGATGAAGCGGCTGGCGCGGGCGATGGCGCTCGGGCTGGCCCTGGCGCTGGTGCTGGCGATGCCGGCGAGCGCGGGTGGTTTCCTGGACTGGCTGATTGGCGGCGAGGAGGCGGCGACGGAGGCGTCCGCCAGGGTGACGCTGCCCCCGGCGGAGGCGCTGGAGAGCACGCCGGAGCCGGTGGCGACGCTGGCGCCGGTGCCCGAATCGACCATCGCGGACGACGGGCTGCTGCGGGTGGCGCTGATGTCGCTGGGCGCGCCGAAGCAGCTGGACATCACCGTCGAGGGCGTCTACGCCGTGGACGGCGACGCGGGCTTCCGGTTTGAGCGCGGCGCGCGGCTTTCGCTGTATGAGGGCGCGGGCGAGGTGTACCTGACCGTCAGCGGGCTGACGATCGACATGGGCGCATCGCTGACGCTGACGCGGCACGCGGCCGGGGACGGGGAAGAGAACGGGCTGACCATCGACCAGAGCGAAAAGGACACGCTGTACGCGGGCGATTTGACCGTGACCGCCAGGGATGGCGCGCTGTGGGCGACGCTGAAGCTGCCGGTGGAGGAGTATCTGCTGGGCGTGGTGGCCTATGAGATGAGCGACAGCTTTCCGGTGGAGGCGCTGAAGGCCCAGGCCGTGGCGGCGCGCACCTACGCGCTGCAGCGAAAGTGGCAGGCCGCGGACCGGGAATACGACGTGGTGGACACCACCGCCGACCAGGTGTTCAAGGGCTACGATCCCGGGTACGCGAATGTGATCGAGGCCGTGGAGGCCACCCGGGGCGTGGTGGGGCTGTATGAAGGCGCGTTTGCCGTGTGCTACTACACCGCCAGCAACGGCGGCCAGACGGCGCTGCCCAGCCAGCTCTGGGGCATCGAGGGCAGCGACGGCTACCTGGCCATGACCGAGGACCCCTACGACCTGGAGAACCCCAAGAGCCTGCAGAGCGAGCTGACGATCGCGCCGGACTGCGCGGGCAGCGAGGCGCTGAGGACCATGCTGGAGGCGGAGCTGGGGGACGTGCTGGCCGAGGAGGGCTACGGCGAGGGCGAATGGGAGCTGGCGGAGATCGCGTCGATCGAGCCGGTGAAGCCCCGCTTCAAGGGGAGCCTGATGTGCGACGGCCTGGCCTTCGTGCTGCGGGTGAAGGTGCTGGAGCCGATGGCGACGCCCGGGCCGACCGCCGGGGCGACGGCGGAACCGACGGCCGAAGCGACTGCCGAACCGACCGCTGAAGCGGCGACCGAAGCCCCCGCGGAAGCGGCGTCCGCCATGCCCACCGCGCCGGACGAGCCGCTGCCCACGCCCACGGAGGTGCCGCGGGAATGGGTGGCTACGGAGCGGACCGTGACGCTGGACGTGTATAAGCAGGTCAAGGCGGGCCTCGGCCTGGGCCTGAACAGCGCCGATTTCGAGCTCGTCAGCGTGGACACCGAAGCGGACGCGGAAGGGGAGCCGGCGCGGTTCACGATCCGCTTCAGGCGCTTCGGCCACGGCGTGGGCATGAGCCAGCGCGGCGCGCAGTGGATGGCGGGCCACTACAACAAGAACTGGCAGGAGATCCTGGCGTTTTACTATCCGGGACTGTCGTTCGAGCGGATCCAGTGGCCGGAATACAGCCTGACCGACCTGGACGCCCTGCCGGACAGCGTAGGGGCCGCGCGGCCCAAGCCCACGCCGCTGCCCACGCCCGCGCCGCTGCCGCCCCTCGAGGACGGGGAGCGCTACGCGAAGGTGACGGCGGATCTGCTGAACCTTCGCCAGCAGCCCACCACCGCCTCGATGGCGCTGGCGCAGCTGCCCCGGGACCGGCGGCTGATCGTGCGCGGCGAGCCGGACGAAAACGGCTGGGTGAGCGTGCATACCGCCGAGCTGGAGGGGTACGTCAAAGAGGAATACTTGAAGTATGAGTGAGGAGTGAGGAGTTGGGAGATGCCCGCAGCGGCCATTCCTGCTCCCTGTTCCCTTCATCCTGCGCTCTCATCAACAAAGGATAAAGATATGAAGCAAATCCTTCCGCGCCTGCGGGCGCTGGTGTTGCTGGCGGCGGCCCTGGGGCTGGCGCTGGCCGCCGGCGCGGGCGCGGAGGGCGTTTTTGGAGCCGACGGGCCGGTGGCGCTTGAGCCGGGGCAGCTGGCCGTGGCGGAGCTGGGCGATTCGCCGGCGTTCACGTTCATGCCTCCCAGCGGCAGCGTGTACGACGTCTGGCTGTTTCCCGTCGGGGAGGGGCCGGTGTCGGCGCGCGCCGAGCTTTGGCAGGGTCAGACGCTGGTGGGCGAGGGCGAAGGGACGATGCCCGCGCTGAGCCTGCGCCTGACCGCGGGAACGACCTACACCCTGCGCCTGACCGGCGAGGGCGCGGCGCGGCTGGAGATCGCCCGCCACGCGCTGAGCCGGTGCTTTGACATGCCCATGGCGCTGGACGCCGAAGGGGACGCGTATTCCAAGGCCTTCGCCCGCCGGGGGGACGCGCACTGGTATGCCTTCGAGTCGCCTGACGGGCGGACGGTGGCGATCACCGGCGTTCCGGCGGAGACGGACGTGCGGCTGCTGGCGCAGCTGTTTGACGAGGACGGGACGCTGCTGGCGGAATCCGGGGGCACCGAGGGCGGCGCGTGCCTGCTGAGCTTCGATCCGCAGGCCGGGCGGCGCTATCGCCTGCGGCTGACCTCGCTGGACGGGGCGACGGGCCTGTACAGCCTGCGGCTGACGCGGGTGGAGGGCGCGCTGGCCGAGAGCGTGACGCTCTCCCGCGAGGCGCTGCTGGTGGCGGGGCGCTCCGGTGTGCAGCTGGAGGCGGCGCTCTTGCCGGAGGGCTCGGGCGGGCCGGTCTACTGGGAGAGCTCGAACCCCGCGTCCGCCCGGGTGAGCGCCGAGGGACTGGTGACGGGCCGCAGCGCCGGCGAGGCCGTGATCACCGCCTACGCGGCGGGTGGCGCTTGGGCCAGCTGCCGGGTGTCGGTGCGCTATGTGCCGGTGGAGGGCGTGAGCCTGCTCTCCCGGCGACTTTCGCTGAGCGTGGGAGACGACGCGGCCATCGAGTGCGAGGTGCTGCCGGAAAACGCCAGCGACCCGCGGCTGACCTATGCGGCCGAGCCGGAGGGGATCGTTGAGATCGACCGGCGCGGCGTGGTGCGGGCCCTGGCCGAGGGCGCGTGCACCGTGACGGTGCGCAGCGTGGACGGCGGCGTCACGGACGCCCTGGACGTGGAGGTGGGCCCCGCGCCGAAGCGCTGGCGGGCGCTGTTGGTGGGGGAGCAGAACTACGCCTCCACCGTGGCGGCGGTGCGCACGGGCTCGATCAACTCCGTGTCCGGGCTGCGCAGCATGCTGTCCGGCCTGTCCTTCGGAGGCGCGCGCTTTCGGGTGAACACGCTGCTGGACGCCTCCCGCGACGGCATCCTGGCGGGCATCGCTCAGGCCTTCGGGGAGGCGCGGGACGGGGACGTATCGCTGTTTTACATCACCTGCCACGGCTATTACGAGGGCGGCATGACGTCCTTTCGGATGTACGACGGCTCGGTGCTGACGGCGGCGGAGCTGGCGCAGGCGCTGGGCGAGGTGCCGGGGGAGATCCTGGTCGTCGTCGACTGCTGCGGCAGCGGCGGCGTGATCGGCAGGGCCAGCGGCACCGACGATATCCTGCGGGGCATCGACGCGGTGTTCGGCGGCGGCGTCGGACCGGCGCAGCTGAACGGCAGCCGCTTTCGGGTGATCGCCAGCGCCGCGCTGGAGCAGGACAGCCACCGCATCGGCTTCGGCGAGGGCGCGGAATCCGCCATGGCGACGGTGTTTGCCCGGGCGCTGTGCGAGGCGGGCGGCTGGAGCCTGGAGCGATCGGCGCGGGCCGCCATGCGCGCCGACTTGGACTACGACGGCGCGGTGACGCTGAACGAGCTGTATGTGTATGTGTCGCGGCGCGTACGCTGGTACCTGAGCCTGGCCGGGTCGCCGGGGCAGTATGCCCAGAGCGTACAGGTCTGGCCGGAGGGCGACGCGGGCGTGGTATTCGAGAGGGAGTAGAGGGATAGCGGCTGCCGCGCTTTTGCGGGGGCGGCGCAACTGCCTGCAGGAAGTGTCACATTTTGCAAATAGAGAAGAGACCGGATTGCCACGTCGAACCCTTCGGGTTCTCCTCGCAATGACGTACGACGATTCCTGATCGAACACGTCATTGCGACGAGGGACATGAAATGTCCCGACGTGGCAATCCGGGTCTTGTTTTGGGCGGGCGGCGCAACGGCGCCCCTGCCATTGCGTATCTGTCGTGGGGTTGTGTTTGAACTACCGCTTGCCAAGCTTGATCCGCAGGGGCCTGGACGGGGTCGTGTAGCTGAAATCGGGCGAGAGGGCGGGGACTTCCGCGGCGGGCGCGGGCTCAGTCGGGATTTCCGCGGCGGGGACTTCCGCGGCGGGCACGGGCTCCGTCGGGGCTTCCACTACGGGGGCTTCCGCGGCGGGCGCGGGTTCCGCTGGGGCTTCCACTACGGGGGCTTCCGCGGCGGGCGCGGGCTCCGTCGGGGCTTCGGCATCGATGCGGTCCTCGCCGTCCAGCACGGAGTCGTCGGTCATGCCGGCGGCTTCCTTGATCATCTGGATCTCGCGGGCCTTCATGGTCTTGCCGTTGACGAGGTCGTAGAGCACGGGCACCACGAACAGCGTCATCAGCGTGGCGTAGGTGAGGCCGCCGATGGAGACCACGGCCATGGGCTGCATCATCTCCGCGCCGGTGCCCTGGCCGAGGGCCATGGTGGACATGCCGAGGATGGTGGTCAGGGCTGTCATCAGGATCGGGCGCAGGCGGATGCGGCCCGTCTCGATGAGGGCCTCCTTCTTTTCCATGCCGCCGATGCGCAGCTGGTTCACGCAGTCGATGAACACGATGCCGTTGTTCACCACCACGCCGGAGAGCACCAGGAAGCCCAGCATGCTGACGATGGACAGGTCCATGCCGGTGAGCAGCAGGGCAAGCAATCCGCCGGTGAAGGCCAGCGGGATCGTGAACATGACGATGATGGGCGACTTGAAGCTCTGGAACTGTGCGACCATGATCAGGAAGATCAGCAGGATCGCCACCAGGACCATCCAGATCAGATCCTGCATGATGGCCATGACGGTCTCGTTTTCGCCGCCGAGGGTGACGTTGTAGCCGGCGGGCACGTCATAGTCCTTCAGCCGGGCCTCGAAGGCATCGCTGACATGGTTGGCGCTGTAGCCGTCGGCCACGCCGAAGGTGACCGTCACGTTGCGGCGCTGGCTGGCGCGGTTGATGGTGGAGAGGCTGCTGGTCTGACGGATGTCGGCCACGTCGCCCACGCGCACCAGCTTGTTTTCCTCCTCGCCGTCCACCTCGATCTCCAGGTCCTCCAGGTCCTCCGGGCGCAGGTCGGCGTTGGCGCCGTCGGCCACGAAGACGCCGTATTCCCGGCCGTCGAAGGTGACCTGGGTGATCTCCGTGCGCCCGGTGACCTTCTGGGCGACGAACTGGAACACCTGGGCGGTGGTCAGCCCGTTTTCGATGGCCTTTTCCTTGTCCACCTCGATGCGCAGCTCCGGCACGGCGTCCTCCAGGCCGTCTTCCACGTCGATGACGCCCTCGGTGCCGCGGGCGATCTCCGCCACGTCCAGCGCGATGGACTGCAGGGTTTCGATGTCGTCGCCGGTGATCTCCACGGAGATGCCGCTGCCGGTCATCATGGAGATGTCCATGGTGCTGGCCTGGACGGACAGGTCCGCGCCGAGGCGTTCGCCGATGGCGCTGATCTCCGAGGCGATGTCGACGTTCCTGCGGCCGGACGATTCGTCCACCATGATGTAATAGCTCATGCCGCTGCCGCCGGACAGGCCGGAGAGCATGCCGCCGCTGCCGCCCATCAGGCCGACGGACTCCACGCCTTCCACCGCCATCATGCCGTCCATGATGGCCATGGCCTGCGCCTTCTGGTCGTCGTCGGTCATCTCCGGGGCGAAGGCGAGGTCGGCGCTCATCTGGCGGGAGTTGACCTGCGGCATGAAGGAGATGCCCATCTTCGGCACCTGCATCGCCGCGAAGGCCAGCAGCGCCAGCGCCGCCAGCAGCACCAGCGGCTTCGCCTTCAGGGCCCCGCGCAGCAGCGAAGTGTAGAAGCGCTGGATCGCGCCGAAGACGCGATGCCTGTGGGGCTTGGAGTGGCGCATCAGGAACGAGCACATGGCGGGCACCACCGTCATGGCCACCAGCAGCGAGGCCAGCAGCGAGAAGGCGATGGTGAGGCCCATGTCCGCGAACAGGTCGCGGGCCATGCCCTGCACGAACACGATGGGCAGGAACACACAGATGGTGGTCAGCGTCGAGGCGAACAGCGCGCCGGAGACGGACTTCACGCCCTCCACGCAGGCGCGCAGCAGGGGCACGCCCTCCTCGTCGTGCAGGCGGTAGATGTTTTCGATGGCGACGATGGAGTTGTCCACCAGCATGCCGATGCCCAGGCTCAGGCCGCTCAGCGACAGCACGTTCAGCGTGATGCCGGAGAAATACATGCACACGAAGGCGATGACCACGCTGATGGGGATGGAGAAGGCCACGGTGACGGTGGGCCGGAAGTCCATCAGGAACAGCAGCAGGATCAGGATCGCCAGGCCGCCGCCGGTGAGCAGGTTGTTCAGCACGGAGCTGACGATGATGTCGATGTACTCGCCCTGGTTCATCAGGTCGACGATGTGCAGGTTCGGGTCTTCGGCCATCAGCGCGTCCGCCCGGGCGAGGATGGTCTTGGCCACGTCGGCGGTGGAATAGGTGGACTGCTTGTCCAGGGACAGCAGGATGCCGTCCGCGCCGTTCAGCTTGGTGAACACCTCGTCGCGGTTGTCGGTCAGCTCCACGCTGGCCACGTCCAGCAGGCGCACCTCGTCGATGGAATCGAGGCCGAGCTCGAACAGCTTCATGCGGCGCAGGGCGTCCAGCGTGTCGAACTTGTCGCCCACGCGCACCAGCACCTGCTCGTTTTCGGCGTCATAGACGTAGCCCGCGGGCATGGAAAAGTTCTGGGCGCCGATGAGGCCGGAGACCATCTGCATCGTGATGACGCCGTCGAGGCCGGCGTTTTCCAGGGCCTCGTCGCGCTTTTCGTTGAATTCCTTGCGGGCCTTGGCCAGCTCCGCCTCGCCGTCGCGCAGCTTCTGGGAGGCGTTGGAGAAGGCGCTCTCGGCCTGCTTGCGGGCGGCCTCCAGCTGCGTGCGGGCGTCGGAGAGCTTGGTGTCCTCGTCGATGCCGTCGATGTAGCCGGCGGGGATGATGCCCTTCTTCAGCTTGTCGAGCGTGCCGTCGATCTGGGCAATGCCGGCGTCCAGCTGGGCCAGGCCCGCCTGGGCCTCGGTGTACTGGGCGTTCAGCGCCTCGGGATCCGACGCGAGGGCGGCGGCCTTGTAGGTATCGGAGTTTTCGATGGCGTCGATCTGGGCCTGGAGCGCGGCGGACTGCTGGCGCAGGGCCTCGGTGTCGGCGGTTGAGGCGTTCAGCTGGTCCAGCTCTTCGCCGAGGGCGCTGATGCGCGCGTCGAGGGCTTCGACCTGGCGCTGGGCCTCGGCCTGGCGGGAGGCGATGTCCTCGTTTTCACCCGTCAGCGTGGCCAGGGCCTGCTGCCGGGCGGCGAGGCGCTGGCGGTCGGCGGCGAGAGTCTGGCTGAGGGCGTCGACGCTGCCGGTCTGGCTGTCGATGGCGGCGTTCAGGTCGGCCAGATCCTGCCTGGCCTGGTCGAGCTGGCTGCGCAGGCTGCTCAGGTCGCTCTCCTCGGCCTGGGCCGCGGCGAACGGGAACAGGGCGAGGGCGTCGGGCGCGGGGGTGTCGGTGGGCTCGGGCGTCGCCTCCGGGCTGGGGGTGGCTTCGAGGCCGGCGGCCGCGGGATCGGCGTTTTCGTCGTTTTCCCCGGCAGGCGCTTCGGAGGGCTGCTCCGTGGGTTCTTCGGAGGGCGCTTCGGTGGGTTCCTCGGAGGGCGCTTCCGTGGGTTCCCCGGAGGGCGCTTCGGTGGGTTCCCCGGAGGGCACTTCCGTGGGTTCTTCGGAGGGCGCTTCCGTGGGTTCCCCGGAGGGCGCTTCAGTGGGCTCCCCGGAGGGCGCTTCCGTGGGTTCCTCGGAGGGCGCTTCGGTGGGTGTGCCCTCGGCCTCGCGGATCAGGGCCTCCAGCTCGGCGACGCGCCGCTCCAGGGAAGCCTTTTCGCCCTGCATCCGGGTGAGCTCGGCCTGGGCGTCGGAGAGAGCGCCTTCGTTTTCGGCGACGCTGGCCTCCAGGCCCTCGATTTCTCCGCGAAGGGCGTCGGTGCTGAGCAGGGCGAGGTCGTCGAGGTACTGCTTCTGGGCGTCGCGCTGCTGGGTGAGCTCTTCGACCTGCTTTTCCAGGTCGGAGCGGGCGGCCTTGAGGGCATCGCTTTCGCCGGTGGCCTCGAGGGCGTCCAGCTGCTGCTGGAGCGCCGACTGCTGCTGCTTGAGGGCGGCGAGCGCCTGCTGGGTCTGAACGAGAGCGGCGCGCTGGTTGTCATCCATGTTGACGAGGGCTTCCATGCTCGCGACGGCCTGGGCCAGCTGGTCGCGCTGGGCCTGCAGCTCGGCGCGCTTGGCGGTGAGCTGGTCGATGGCGGGCTGGATCTGCTGCTCGCCCTGGTCGATGGCGTTCAGGGCGTCGTCGATCTGTTGGAAGGCCGTTCGGCGGGCGCGGGCCAGCTGGCGCTTGCCGTCGGACAGCTGGGCCTGGGCGTCGTTTAGCTCCTGCTCCACGTCGGCAAGCTCGGCGTCCACGTCGCGAAGGATGGCGCTGTTGAGCACGTCGATGCGGCTCTGTTCGATGACCACATCCACCCGCTGCTCGATGACGCCGGAGGCGCTGGCCGAGGCCACGCCGTTCAGCGATTCAAAGGAGGGGACGAGCTCGTCCTCCACGTATTCGGAGAGGGCGAGGATGTCCATGTCGTCCCGGGAGACGGAGAGGATCGCCACGGGCAGCATGTCCGGGTTCAGCTTCAGGGCCACGGGCGCGCCGACGGCGTCGTCCCAGCCGCCGCGCAGCTGCTCCAGGCGGGAATTCAATTCGATGAGGGCGGTGTCCATGTTCGCGCCGTCGTTGAACTGCATGATGACGACGGAGACGTTGTCCCGGGAGGAGGACGTGATCTTCTTGACGTCCGTCAGCGTGGCGACGGCGGCCTCCATGGGCCGCGTGACCTCTGATTCCACCTGCTCCGGCGTCGCGCCGACATAGCTGGTGTAGACCACCACGTAGGGCAGGTTCATGCTGGGGAGCAGGTCGGTGGTCATCTTCGTGAAGGAGATGTAGCCCAGCACGATGACCAGTATGATGCCCACGATGACGGTGTAGGGCTTTTTGACGCTGAATTTGGAAAACATGCCGCGCCTCCCGTTTTGCGCTCTGTCTGGAAACTCACAGTTACAGCTATTATGACAGCTAATTGTGAATCGTATATAAACATTTGTAGCATTTTCGTAATATCTTCAATTATATACCTGCGCGCTGGTTTTGTCTACCGGGTTTGAGCGGTTTAACATAGAAAAATGCGCGACTGTTAACATGAAACGTTGACAAAACGGACACAATCGTGTATCATTGATATGGGAGGCGATGTACATGGAGTTCTACTCAGTGAGAGACTTCCGGACGGAGTCCAAGGCAGTGTGGGAAAGCCTGGCGCGTGGGGGCGAGGTCGTAATCACCAACAACGGCAAGCCCGCCGCGTTGATGATTGAGATTCCGGAAGGCGGCTTCGATGAGACTGTACAGGCTGTGCGTCAGGCGCGGGCTATGGCCGCCTTCAACAATATGCGCGGTCGGGCTGCCGCGGAGGGCTTCATGACGGATGACGAGATCGAGGCGGCGATTGCCGAGGCGCGGGGGACGGAGACACCATGAACGTCGTGCTGGACACCAATGTGCTCGTTTCGGCGCTGTGGTCGCCTGGGCGCAAGCCGGGAGCCATCGTCAGCGCGGCCATCGCGGGCCGCTTCAACCTGTGCTATGACTTCCGTATCGTGGAGGAATACCGGCGGGTACTGCGCTATCCCAAGTTTCGCTTTCAGAAATGGGAAGTTAGCGCGCTGCTGGAGCCGCTTTTGAAGCAGGGTTTTTCTGTGGTCGCGCCGCCGATTACAGACATGCCTTTCACCGACGAATCGGACCGCAAGTTCTACGAGGTGGCCCGATACTGTCACGCGCCCCTGGTGACGGGCAACGGCCAGCACTTTCCCAGAGATGAGATCGTGCTGACCGTGGCGGAGTTCTATGAACGCTATATGTGATAAATGGTAGATGAAGGGGCTGTGAAGCTCAAGCACTTTTCAAATGCTTTTGTTTCACAGCCCCATCTATCTAAATATGAAGATTACAATTTGCGATAGTGTTTTCGATTCAATAATAGCATCCCTGGAGTACTTCGAGGTCGAGACGTGTGGCATTATTGGTTCAACATATGAAGACGGTATTGATGCTTTTGAGAAGGATTTTAAGGCATACTCCACACGATTTGGTTGCCGTTTCAGCAATCAGATACAGCAGATTGTTGGAAAATGGAAGCGAGAAGGAATAACTTTCCGGGGTATAGTACATTCTCATCCACCAAAAGTGAACAGCTTGTCACCAGGCGACATTCAATATGCAAAGGAGATTATCAAACGGAATGAATTGAGTGTGATAATGATGGGCATTGTCAGCGAAGGAAAGCTATTCATGTACTGTGTCAATGGAGTGTCTGCTGACATTGAAGAAGTGGAAGTTACAAAACAAGGGACTCTTGATGTAGAAGGCAGTAAATATGACGAATCCCGAACCACTGGAACGCATTTAGCTAAAAAATAACATTGAAATCACAGAATTAATTTGATTCTGTGGGGCGGATAGGGTATAATGATAAAGCTGTGTGCTGGGGCATCCATGCGCGATTTTGCCGGAATCGCGGGGCTGCGAAGGCCAGGCACGGCGGTGACAAATGGGATGAACCGGAAGGTTGCGGCACAAACGCGGCTGGCGTTTGAACCAACGCGAGGCGCACAGCCGGGAATTTCCGGGGACTATGTCCGACAATCGGACGACGGAGCTCATGCCCGTCGCGCGGCGATTGCGAGAGCAATCGCCGAGAAAAAAACACAGAACACGCCCGGCAGCGTGTGCATGAGTTCAACAGGAGGAAAGAACATGGCAAACCAGAAGATCCGCATCAAGCTCAAGGCCTATGAGCATTCCATCATCGACCAGAGCGCAGCGCGCATCGTGGAGACGGCCAAGCGCACCGGTTCCCGCGTGTCCGGCCCGATCCCGCTGCCGACCGAGAAGGAGATCGTGACGATCCTGCGTTCCCCGCACAAGCACAAGGATTCCCGCGAGCAGTTTGAGATGAGGACGCACAAGCGCCTGATCGACATCCTGCGGCCGACCCCCCAGACGGTGGACGCTCTGACCAAGCTGGATCTGCCGGCGGGCGTTGAAATCGAGATCAAGCTGTAAGACGAACGGCGGACGGACGCGCTCTTTGCGGAATCCTGCGTTTTCCGCGGATGATCGTCCGGTTGAAGCCCGGAGCCAAGCGGCTTATCAATAGGAGGCGTGAGAAACCTCCGAGCAAACTGTAAAACGGTTTGTACAACATGTAGAGAGGTGTAACCATGAAGAAAGCAATTCTCGGCAAGAAGATCGGCATGACCCAGATTTTCGTATCTGACGGTCGTCTGGTGCCGGTCACCGTCGTGGAAGCGGGCCCCTGCACTGTGACGCAGGTGAAGACCGTGAAGACCGACGGCTATGAAGCGGTACAGGTTGGCTTTGACGAACTCAGCGAACAGCGGGCCAAGAAGCTGCTGAACAAGCCGGAGCAGGGCCACTTCGCCAAGGCTGGCGTGAAGCCTGCGCGGCACCTGCGCGAGTTCCGCTTTGAGGACATCAGCGGCTACAGCGTGGGCGACGAGATCAAGTGCGACGTGTTCGCCGAAGGCGACAAGATCGACGTGATCGGCACCAGCAAGGGCCACGGCTACAGCGGCGTCATCCAGCGCTGGAACCAGCACACCGGCCCCATGGCGCACGGTTCCAAGTATCATCGCGGCGTGGGTTCCATGGGCGCTAACTCTGATCCTTCCCGCGTGTTCAAGAACAAGCACATGCCCGGCCAGTACGGCGGAGACCGCGTGACGGTGCAGAACCTTGAGATCGTCAAGGTGGACGCCGAGCGCAACCTGCTTATGGTGAAGGGCGCGATCCCCGGCGCGAACGGCAGCCTGGTGATGGTGCGCGACGCCGTGAAGGGTTAATAGGAGGACGCAACAATGGCAAATGTGAAAGTATTCAACATGCAGGGCGCCGCGGTTGGTGAGATCGCTCTCTCCGACGAGGTTTTCGGCGTCGAGCCCCATATCAGCGCCATGCACGCTGTGGTGCGCGCCTACATGAACGCGCAGCGCCAGGGCACCCAGTCCGCCCTCACCCGCACCGAGGTGCGCGGCGGCGGCCGTAAGATCTATCGCCAGAAGGGCACCGGCAACGCGCGCCATCATGGCCGCAGAGCTCCCCAGTTCACCCACGGCGGCGTGGTGTTCGCCCCGAAGCCCCGTGACTATCGCATCTCCGTGCCGCGCAAGGTTCGTCGCCTGGCGATGAAGAGCGCGCTGAGCAGCAAGGCTGCCGAGCAGGAGATCGTGGTGGTGGACAACATCACCCTGACCGAGGCCGAGGCCAAGACCAGGAACGTCGTGAAGATGCTGAAGGCGCTGGGCGCCGACAAGAAGGCGCTGATCGTGACCAAGGACGTGGAGCCCATGGTCGTGCGCGCCGCGAACAACATCCAGGGCGTCAAGACCACCTTCGTGGGCAGCCTGAACGTGGTCGACATCCTGAACTGCGACAAGTTCATCATTTCCCAGGACGCCGTGAAGCTGGTTGAGGAGGTGTACGCGGAATGAAGAGCCCCTATGATATCATCATCAAGCCGGTTCTGACCGAGAAGAGCTACGCCGACATGGCCGACAAGAAGTTCACCTTCCAGGTGGCTATCGGCGCGAACAAGACCGAGATCAAGCAGGCCATCGAGAGCATTTTCGAGGGCGTGAAGGTTCAGAACGTCAACACCATGCGCACGATCGGCAAGATCAAGCGCCAGGGCCGCTATCAGGGCCGCACCCCTGAGATCAAGAAGGCCATCGTCACCCTGAAGCCGGATTCCAAGCCGATTCCGTTCTTCGAGGGCATGGCCGAGGAAGAGTAATCAGGGAGATTACCCTTTGAAGCCTGAAAGGGCTTCCACAATGGTAAGGCCCGCCGAAAAAGGGCCAAAGAAAGAAAGGGAGAAAAGACAATGGCAATTCGAGTGTACAAGCCGACTTCGCCCGCGCGGCGCTTCATGTCGGTTCTGACCTTTGAAGAGGTCACCAAGAAGACGCCCGAGCGCTCTCTGGTGACGGACCTGCGCCACAAGGCGGGCCGCAACAACCAGGGCAAGATCACCGTTCGCCACCAGGGCGGCGGCGCGCGTCGCAAGTATCGCATCATCGACTTCAAGCGCCAGAAGGACGGCATCCCCGCCACCGTGAAGGCGATTGAGTACGATCCCAACCGCACCTGCTTCATCGCCCTGCTGGTTTACGCCGACGGCGAGAAGCGCTACATCCTCAGCCCCCTGGGCCTGAAGGTGGGCGACACCGTGATGAGCGGCCCGACCGCCGACATCAAGCCCGGCAACTGCCTGCCGATCGCCAACATCCCGCTGGGCACCCTGGTGCACAACATCGAGATCAAGGTTGGCCGCGGCGGCCAGATGGTCCGCTCCGCCGGCACGGCCGCGCAGGTGATGGCGAAGGAGGGCGACGCCGCCCAGATCCGCCTGCCCAGCGGCGAGGTTCGCAAGGTGAGCCTGAACGCCCGCGCGACCATCGGCCAGGTTGGCAACACCGACCACAGCAACGTGCGCATCGGCAAGGCCGGTCGCAAGCGCCACATGGGCATCCGTCCCACCGTTCGCGGCGTCGTGATGAACCCGGTGGACCACCCGCACGGCGGCGGCGAAGGCCGTTCCCCGGTGGGCATGCCCGCTCCGATGTCTCCGTGGGGCAAGAAGACGCAGGGCGTCAAGACCCGCAAGCATCGCAAGTACTCGGACAAGCTGATTATCAGCCGTCCCAAGAAGAACAAGTAAGGCCTGAAAGGAGGCAAACCAAATGAGCAGATCTGTCAAAAAGGGTCCTTTCATTCAGCCCGCGCTGCTCAAGCGCGTGCAGGAAATGAACGCCAGCGGCGACAAGAAGGTTCTGAAGACCTGGTCCCGCAGCTCCACGATCTTCCCGGATTTCATCGGGCACACGGTTGCCGTCCATGACGGCCGCAAGCATGTTCCGGTCTATGTAACCGAGGATATGGTCGGACACAAGTTCGGCGAATTCGCCCCCACCCGTACCTTCAGGGGCCACGCCGGTGAAAAAGCGTCGTCCCGCAAGTAACGGAAGGAGTGTAAGAGATTATGGCAACTCGTGTCAAAGAGAAGGCCGCGGCGCGTCAGGCCAATGCCGACAAGCGCCCGCGCGCGACTGCCAAGTACGTCCGCGTTGCTCCCCGCAAGGCGAAGATCGTTGTGGATCTGATCCGCGGCAAGCAGGTTGACGATGCGCTGGCAATCCTCATGTATACGCCCAAGAGCGCCGCGCCGGTGGTTGAGAAGCTGCTGACCAGCGCGATCGCCAACGCCGAGTACAAGGAGATGGATCGCTCCAGCCTGTACGTGGCGGAAGTGTACGCCAACCAGGGCCCGACCCTGAAGCGTTACTGGGCGCGTTCCCACGGTCGTGCCGACATGATTAAGAAGCACACCAGCCACATCACGATCGTGCTCGACCAGAAGTGAGGGAGGATATAAAATGGGACAGAAAGTTAATCCCCACGGCGCCCGCGTTGGTGTCATCCTGGACTGGAGCACCAAGTGGTACGCAGGGAAAAAGGATTTTTCCAACAACCTGATCGAAGATTACAATCTTCGCAAGTTCCTGAAGGAGAAGCTGAACTCCGCCGGTATTTCCCGGATTGACATTCAGCGCACCGGCGCCAAGCTGCACGTGAGCGTCTTCACCGCCAAGCCCGGCATCGTGATCGGCAAGGGCGGCGCGGGCGTCGAGGCCCTGAAGAAGGAGCTGGAGCAGTTCACCGGCCGCCAGGTGGCCCTGGACATCATGGAGATCAAGAACCCCGACTGTGACGCGACCCTGGTGGCCGAGAACATCGCCCAGCAGCTGGAGAAGCGCATCAGCTTCCGCCGCGCCATGAAGCAGAGCATCGCCCGTTCCATGAAGGCCGGCGCGAAGGGCATCAAGACCACGGTTTCCGGCCGCCTGGGCGGCGCGGACATCGCCCGCTCCGAGGGGTATCACGAGGGCTCGATCCCGCTGCAGACGCTGCGCGCCAACATCGACTATGGCTTCTGCGAGGCCAAGACGACCTATGGCCGCATCGGCGTGAAGGTGTGGATCTACAAGGGCCAGGTCCTGCCGCAGAACGGCAAGAAGGTGCTCGCCGGTTACACCGACATCAAGAGCCCGTTTGCCGGCCGCGGTGACCGCAGAAGGAACGACAGAAACGATCGCGGCCCGCGCGGCGAGCGCAGGGAACGCGGCGAGCGCACTGAGCGTAAGGAAGGAGGCAATTAAGCTATGCTGATGCCGAAGAGAGTCAAGCACCGCAAGCAGCAGCGCGGTCGCATGAAGGGCAAGGCCCAGCGCGGCAATTTCCTCGCTTACGGCGACTACGGTCTCGTAGCGACCCAGCCCGGCTGGGTGACCTCCAACCAGATTGAGGCTGCCCGTCAGGCTATGACCCGCCGCACCAAGCGTGGCGGCCAGGTCTGGATCAAGATTTTCCCCGACAAGCCCATTACCGCCAAGCCCGCTGAGACCCGAATGGGTTCCGGCAAGGGCGCTCCGGAGTACTGGGTGAGCGTCATCAAGCCCGGCCGTGTGCTGTTCGAGATGGGCGGCATTCCGGAGGAGCTGGCTCGCGAGGCCCTGCGCCTGGCGGCCCACAAGCTTCCGATCACCACCAAGTTTATCAAGCGCGAGGCGGTTAAGGAAGAAGCCAATACTGAGATGGGTGGTGAAGAGCAGTGAAAACCAAGGACGAACTGAAGGCCCTGGAGGCCAAGACCATGGCTGAGCTCGACACCGATCTGAAGGACAAGAAGAGCGAGCTGTTCAACCTGCGCTTCCAGCTGGCGACCGGCCAGCTGCAGAACACCGCGGCCATCCGCGACTGCAAGAAGAGCATCGCGCGGGTCAAGACCGTCATCCGTCAGCGCCAGCTGGCCGGGAAGGCGTAAGGCGAAAGGAGGCAACTGAAAATGGCTGAAGCAAGAGGCATGCGCAAAACTCGTATCGGCGTGGTTGTTTCCGATAAGATGGACAAGACCATCGTCGTCGCGATTCGCACCCGCGTGAAGCATCCGCTGTACGGCAAGATCATGAACCGTACCAACAAGATCAAGGCCCATGACGAAGAGAACCAGTGCGGCATCGGCGACACCGTGAAGATCATGGAGACCCGCCCGCTTTCCAAGGAAAAGCACTGGCGTCTGGTAGAAATCATCGAAAAGGCGAAGTAATCGCCGGCAAGGAGGAAGAAAACAATGATTCAGCCTCAAACTCGTTTGAAGGTAGCCGATAATTCCGGCGCTAAGGAAATCATGTGCTTCCGCGTGCTGGGCGGTTCTTTCCGCCGCACCGGCAGCGTAGGCGACGTGGTCGTGGCGTCTGTGAAGAGTGCTACGCCCGGCGGCGCCGTGAAGAAGGGCGACGTGGTGAAGGCCGTGATCGTCCGCACGCGCAAGCAGTATCGTCGTCCCGACAGGGGCACCCGCATCTTTGGGCCCGTGGCTCGCGAGCTCCGCGAAAAGGATTATATGAAGATCGTTTCGCTGGCGCCCGAAGTGCTTTAATGGAGGTGCACCATGGCAGTTAAGCTTAAGGTTAAGGTCGGCGATACCGTCAAGGTGATCGCTGGCACCGACAAGAACAAGAAGGACAACACTGGCAAGGTTCAGAAGGTCTTTCCGGAGACGGGCCGCATCATCGTCGAAGGCATCAACATGGTGAAGAAGCACCAGAAGCCCCGTGGACAGGGCATGCCCGGCGGCATCATCGAGAAGGAAGCGGCGATCGACGCCTCCAACGTGATGGTGATCTGCCCCAAGTGCGGCAAGCCCACCCGCATCGGCCATGTGTTTATCGAAGGCGAGGGCAAGCAGTCCCGCCGCAAGCGCCGCGTGTGCAAGCAGTGCAAAGCGGTGTTCGACAACTGATGTTAAGGGAGGACGGACACAGTGGCTAGATTAAAGGATAAGTACCGCGCGGAAGTGGCTCCGGCGCTGAAGCAGCGTTTCGAGTACAAGAACGTGATGGAGATTCCGCGCCTGGAAAAGATCGTTATCAACATGGGCCTGGGCGATTGCAAGGACAACGCCAAGGCGCTGGAACTGGCTGTGGAGGAGCTGACGACCATCGCGGGCCAGAAGCCCCTGGTGACCAAGGCCAAGAAGAGCATCGCGAACTTCAAGCTGCGTGCAGGCATGAACGTGGGCGCGAAGGTGACCCTGCGCGGCGACCGCATGTATGAGTTTGCGGACAAGCTGGTCAGCATCGTGCTGCCCCGCGTGCGCGACTTCCGCGGCGTTTCCACGAAGGCTTTCGACGGACGCGGCAACTACAGCCTGGGCGTTCGCGAGCAGCTGATTTTCCCCGAGATCGAGTACGACAAGGTTGAAAAGATCCGCGGCATGGAGATGATCTTCGTCACCACCGCCAAGACCGACGAGGAAGCGAAGGAACTGCTGCGCCTGCTGGGCATGCCGTTCCAGAATGCTTGATTGAAGGAGGAAATTCAACGTGGCTAAGACAAGCATGAAGGTCAAGCAGGCGCGTCCCGCGAAGTTTTCTACCCGCGCCTATACCCGCTGCCGCATCTGCGGCCGCCCGCATTCCGTGCTTCGCAAGTATGGCGTGTGCCGCATCTGCTTCCGTGAACTGGCCTACGCGGGCCAGATTCCGGGGGTTCGCAAGGCCAGCTGGTAATCCGGCAGTAATTAGGAGGTAACAAAATGGCTGTTATTAATGATCCCATCGCGGATATGCTCACCAGGATCCGCAATGGCCTGATTGCCAGACACGACAGCGTGACGATGCCCGCTTCGAACATGAAGAAGGCGATCGCGAAGATTCTGCTGGACGAAGGCTACATCAAGTCTGTTGATTATATCGACGACGGCATCCAGGGCCAGATCAAGGTCACCCTGAAGTATGTTCAGGGCAAGGAATCCGTCATCAAGGGACTGAAGCGCATTTCCAAGCCTGGACTGCGCGTTTACGCCAGGAACGAGGAGATCCCGAAGGTCCTGGGCGGCCTGGGAATCGCCATCGTGTCCACGTCCAAGGGCGTGATGACCGACAAGGAAGCCCGCAACGCGGGTATCGGCGGCGAAGTTCTGGCCTATATCTGGTAAAAAAGTTGGAGGTGCACTAGAATGAGTCGAATCGGTAGACTTCCGATTCCGGTTCCCGCCGGCGTGACCGTGACCATCGCGGACGACAACACCGTGACTGTCAAGGGCCCCAAGGGTGAACTGAGTCAGAAGGTTAACAAGGATATCAAAGTCGAGCAGGTTGGCAGCGAAGTGCTCGTGAGCCGCCCGTCCGACAGCAAGCCCCACCGCTCGATGCATGGTTTGTACCGGTCCCTGATCAACAACATGGTTGTTGGCGTCACCCAGGGATTCGAGAAGAAGCTGCATATCGAAGGCGTCGGCTGGCGTATTGCCGAGTGGAACAAGAACCAGCTGACGGTTTCCGTGGGCTATTCTCATCCCGTGATCGTGGACGCGCCCGAGGGGATCGAGTTTGACGTTGACAAGAGCAACGTGAACTTCTCCGTGAAGGGCATTGACAAGCAGTTGGTCGGCGCCATCGCCGCAGACATCCGCGCCATCCGCAAGCCGGAGCCGTACCACGGCAAGGGCATTCGCTATGAGGGCGAGTATGTCCGTCACAAGGAAGGCAAAGCCGGTAAGAAGTAAAGAGGGAGGGAACCGCAAATGTTTAATAAGCGTGATCGCAACGAGGTTCGCAAGATCCGTCATGAGCGCGTACGCAAAAAGATCAGCGGGACGCCCGATCGTCCCCGGCTGTGCGTATTCCGCAGCAACAAGCACATCTATGCTCAGGTCATTGACGACGTAGCCGGAAACACCCTGGCGGCTGCCAGCACGGTGGAGAAGGAGATCGCCGCTCAGCTGGCTGAGTGCGACAAGAAGGGCGAGGCCAAGATCGTCGGCAAGATCGTGGCCGAGCGCGCCCTGAAGGCTGGGATCAAGGAAGTTGTCTTTGATCGCGGCGGCTATATCTACACCGGTCGCGTGGCCGAGCTGGCAGCTGGCGCTCGCGAAGGCGGTCTGGACTTCTGATTAGGAGGGTTTATACGCAATGCAGCGCAGAGAAGAAGATAACAGATATTTGGAAAAGCTGGTTGCCGTGAATCGCGTGTCCAAGACCGTCAAGGGCGGCCGCAACATGCGCTTCAGCGCGCTGATGGTTGTGGGCGACACCGAGAATCCCGGCACCGTTGGCTGCGGCATGGGCAAGGCGGTTGAAATCCCCGAGGCCATTCGCAAGGGCCTGGAGGACGCGAAGAAGTCCATGATCACGATTCCGCTGAACGGCACGACCATTCCCCACGAGGTGGTGGGCGTGTTCGGCACCGGCAGGGTGAAGATGCTGCCTGCTCCGGAGGGCACCGGCGTGATCGCCGGCGGCCCGGTGCGCGCCGTCCTGGAGGCTGCCGGCATCAAGGACATCGTCACCAAGTCCATCGGCAGCAACAACAAGATCAACATGGTTCGCGCCACCCTGGCAGGACTCAAGCAGCTTCGCAGCGCCGAACAGGTTGCGGCGATGCGCGGCAAGACCGTCGAAGAGCTGCTCGGTTAAGGGGGTAACACGATATGAAGCTTAAGATTACGCAGACCAAGAGCACCATCGCTTGCTTGAAGGACCAGATCGCCACGATCGAGGCGCTGGGCCTGCACCACATCGGCCACACGGTCGTGAAGGAAGACAATCCCGCCATCCGCGGCATGATCTTCAAGGTGAAGCACATGGTCAAGGTCGAAGAAGTTGCAGAATAAGGAGGTCAGAACACCATGAAACTTCATGATCTCAAACCCGCCGTGGGCGCTACCACGGCCCCGAAGCGCCTGGGGCGCGGCACGGGTTCCGGTCTGGGCAAGACCTCCGGTAAAGGTCACAAGGGCGCGAAGGCCCGCTCTGGCGGCGGCAAGCGGCCCGGCTTCGAGGGCGGCCAGATGCCCCTCACCATGCGCCTGCCGAAACGCGGCTTCACCAACAAGTGGCGCGTGGAATACGCGACCGTGAACGTCGAGCGCCTCAACATCTTTGAGGACGGCGAGGTCGTGAGCCCGGTCGAGCTTATCCAGGCCGGCATCCTGAAGAACGTTCAGGACGGCGTGAAGATCCTCGGCAACGGCGAGATCACCAAGAAGCTGACCGTGCAGGCGAACAAGTTCACCGCCACGGCCAAGGAGAAGATCGAGGCGGCAGGCGGGAAAGTCGAGGTGTTCTGATATGCTTGAGACATTGAAGAACGCCTGGAAGATCGCCGATCTTCGCAGGAAGATCCTGTACACGCTGGGCATGCTGCTGATCTATCGGCTGCTGTGCTACGTGCCGACCCCGGGCGTCAATACGAGCCTGATCGCGTCGGCGCTGGAGCGCTACTCCCTGCTGGGCTTCATCAATTCGATGACCGGCTCGGATCTTTCCAATTACACCATCATGGCGATGGGCATCACCCCGTACATCAACGCGAGCATTATCATGCAGCTGCTGTGCGTGGCGATTCCGAAGCTGGAGGAGCTGCAGAAGGAAGGCGAGGAAGGCCGCAAGAAGATCGCGCAGATCACCCGTTACGTGACGGTGGGTCTGGGCTTCATCCAGGCCATCGCGCTGACCATCGGCCTCCATGCCAACGCCACCAACGGCTTCCTGGGCCTGATGACCATCGGCTTCTGCCTGGCCGCGGGCACGGCGATTGCCATGTGGATGGGCGAGCGCATCACGGAGAACGGCATCGGCAACGGCATCAGCCTGCTGATCTTCGCCGGCATCATCTCCAACCTGGCGCGCAGCGTGGGCACCAACGTGGTGAACATCTTCACCCATCCCGAAGCGGTCAGCATTCCCGCTGTCATTGCTTCCCTGCTGGTTTTCATCATCCTGGTCGTGGGCATCGTGCTGGTTGACCTGGCCGAGCGCCGCATCCGCATCCAGTATGCCAAGCGCATGGTGGGTCGCAGGATGTATGGCGGCCAGAGCACCCACATCCCGCTGAAGCTGAACGCCTCCGGCGTGCTGCCGCTGATCTTCGCCAACGCGATCATGCAGTTCCCGGCCACCATCCTGGCGTTCTTCCCGAATTCCGCGGCGAACGCCTGGTGGACCGCGCACGTCTCCTCGACGCACGCGCTGTATCAGCTGATCTTCGCCCTGATGATTTTCGGCTTCACCTTCTTCTATTCTGAGATTTCCTTCAATCCGGTTGAGATTGCCAAGAACATCCAGAATAACGGCGGCATGATCCCCGGCATTCGCCAGGGCAAGCCCACCAGCGACTACATCAAGAAGATCACCCGCCGCATCACGATGTTTGGCGCGATCTATCTGGCGGTGCTGGCTGTGATCCCGATGATCATCTACGCGATTGCCGGCGTCAGCCTGCCCTTCGCGGCGAGCTCCCTGCTGATCGCGGTTTCCGTTGCGATGGAGACCATGCGCGAGCTGGAGAGCCAGATGCTGATGCGCCACTACAAGGGATTCCTGAACTGATCCCTGGAGGAAACCACATGAAACTGATCTTTTTGGGCCCTCCCGGAGCAGGAAAGGGCACACAGGCGGCGGGAGTGAGCGCGCACCTCGGTGTGGCGCACATCTCCACGGGCGATATGTTCCGGTCCGCCATACAGAACCAGACCCCCACCGGCATCGAAGCCAAGAAGTATCTGGATGCGGGCGAGCTGGTTCCCGACAGCGTGACCATCGCGATGGTGCGTGAGCGCCTGGCGATGGACGATGCCGCGAACGGCTACCTGCTGGATGGTTTTCCCCGCACGGTCGACCAGGCCATCGCGCTCGATGAGATCGACGCGCCTGACGCCGTGGTGGATATCGACGTTCCCGATGAGCGGCTCATGAGCCGCCTCACCGGGCGTCGGATCTGTGG
This sequence comes from uncultured Eubacteriales bacterium, assembly GCA_902799045.1. Classification (GTDB taxonomy): domain Bacteria; phylum Bacillota; class Clostridia; order Christensenellales; family Aristaeellaceae; genus UBA2862. The sequence continues at coordinate 117,994 of CADBZH010000011.1, read as the reverse complement.
AAAGTGCCACGGCACGTTCCACATCTCCAAGCTCGCGGACGAGCACACCTGCCCGATTTGCGGCGGCGAGCTCTATCAGCGCAGCGACGACCACCCCGACACGATCTCGACCCGGCTGAAGGCCTATCACGCCTCCACCGAGCCGCTGATCGGCTATTACAAGGGGCTGGGCAAGCTGCGGCGGGTGAATGGAGACCGTCAACTGGAGGATGTGTTCAAGGCCATCCTCGCAACGCTGGAGTAGCACATGATCACAATCAAGAATGAATCACAGATAGAGAAGATGCGCAAGGCCGGGGCGCTTCTGCATGAAGTGCTGGGGCTGGTGCGCGAGGCCATTGAGCCCGGTGTGACCACGCACTATCTGGATCAGCTGGCAGACCGGTTGATCCGCGAGCGCGGCGCGATACCGTCTTCGAAGGGGTACAACGGATTCCCGTATTCCATCTGTGCTTCTGTCGACGATCAGGTGGTTCACGGTTTCCCGAACAAGGAGAAGCTCCGCAAGGGGCAGCTGCTTTCCGTAGACTGCACCTGCATACTGGACGGCTGGCAGTCCGACAGCGCGTTTTCCGTGGTGGTCGGCGGCGGCAATCCTGAGGCGCAAAGGCTGGTGGAGGCCACCGAGAGGTGCTTCTGGCTGGGCGCTCAGCAGGCGGTGGCGGGGAATCACCTGGGCGACATCGGCTGCGCGGTTCAGACCTATGCCGAATCCCTCGGCTACGGCGTGATCCGCGACCTGTGCGGCCACGGCATCGGAACCGAGATGCACGAGGACCCCAACGTGCCGAACTATGGCAGGCCCCATCGCGGCGTGCGGCTGCAGGCGGGCATGACCATCACCATCGAACCGATGATTGCCATGGGCACCTGGAAGGTATACCAGGAGGACGACGGCTGGACCATCGTCACGAGGGACGGCAAGCCCTGCTCCCACTATGAGCACACGCTGCTGATCACCGACGGCGAGCCGGAGCTGCTGTCCTGGCCCGGCATGAGGGTTTCGGAGGTTCTGAAATGAATAAGATGCCCATAGAGATTGGAAGCATCGTCATTTCAAAGGCAGGCCGCGACCAAGGAAGGCGCTTTCTGGTCGTGGGGGAAGTGGACGAGGATTTCGTGATGGTCGCCAACGGAGACCTGCGAAAGATGGATCGCCAGAAGAAGAAGCGCCGCAAGCACCTGAAGCCCACGGGCCTGAAGGTGGCGGAAGCGGCGAAGCGGCTGGCTGAAGGCCGGTCGATTGAGGATCACGAAGTGCGAACCTGGTTGAGCGAGGAGGAGGAATAGCTTGTCCAAGTCGGATGTTATCGAAGTTGAAGGCGTTGTCACGGAGTCCTTCCCGAACGCCATGTTTGAAGTCCAGCTGCCCAACGGGCACAAAATCCTGGCACACGTTTCCGGCAAGATGCGCATGAATTACATTCGCATTTATCCCGGCGACAAGGTGACGATTGAGCTTTCGCCCTATGATCTGACCCGCGGCCGGATCACCTGGCGTTCGAAGAGCTGATTGTAAACCCAGTTTCCTGTCAGATCGTTTCAGCCGAACGGTTGAACGGCTGGCGCGATCCGATGAAGATAGGAGGTACTGTCATCATGAAAGTGAGACCTTCCGTTAAGCCCATCTGCGAAAAGTGCAAGATCATCAAGCGCAAGGGCCGCGTCATGGTCATCTGCGAGAATCCCAAGCACAAGCAGAAGCAGGGCTGATGATGCGTGAAAGGCGGGGGAGCGAAAGCGACCCCGCTTTTTCATGGGTTCTGCGCGAAGAGTTGGGCTCTTCATGTTTTCTGGGGAATGCCCCTCTCAGTCAGCCTGCGGCTGCCAGCTCTCCCCCTCACGGGGGCGAGCCAGGGATGAACCTCGCCTCGCCCCGCAAGGGGGGGAGAGAGGTGCCTGTCAGGCGGAGAGAGGGTTCTCGATTCCCTCAGTATCCGTGAAGAGCCAAAAGTTGAGGGATTGGTACGGCGCAGTCTGTTTGTTCCGCGGCGAACCGCATTGAAAGAGAAAACCGGCAAGTCACCTGCCTCATTCCCCGGCTTCCCGTGCAGCGCGTTTGATGTACCGTGCACGCTGCCCTGCATATTTGATGCAGGATTGCAGAGACAGCGGTCAAACTATGGCAGGATTCTAAGAATTAACAGAATTTGACCGATGATTTAACGATTGATACTTAAAAGATGTAAGAAGCGTTTGGCGGAATGTGGTATAATCATTTAGTCTGACGGAATTTCGGAGCGGCTGACGCGCGCAACCCGCGCGTTTTCCGGGATTTCATCATACGAACCCGTCCATGCGTTACGCCAGACGGATGGACACAGGCGGGAACCCGAACGGATTCCCGGCTTTGCCGCGAGGCAAAGCTGATGCTGCCCAATCTATGTACGGGCAATATCGCCGATTTCACAGCAAAGCATAGAAGTTATTTGGAGGTGCAAACAACACATGGCACGAATTGCTGGTGTCGACCTTCCCAGGGAGAAGCGGATCGAGATCGCCCTGACGTATATCTACGGCATTGGCCGCAACATCGCGGACGATATCATCGAGGCCACGGGCGTGAACCCGGATACCCGGGTGAAGGACCTGACCGAAGAGGATATCGGTAAGCTGCGCGACTACATCGACCACAACGTCAAGGTAGAGGGCGACCTGCGCCGCGAAGTTTCCATGAACATCAAGCGCCTGATGGAGATCGGCTGCTATCGCGGCCTGCGTCATCGCCGTGGTCTCCCCGTGCGCGGCCAGAATACCAAGCAGAATGCCCGTACCCGCAAGGGCCCGAAGAAGCAGGCTGCCGGTATGGCAAAGCCGAAGCTGAAAAGGGTTACCCGCAAGCGCCGCGAGAAGAAGCTCGTGGAGCGCGGCGCGGCCCATATTCGCTCTTCTTTCAATAACACGATCGTGACGATCACCGACACGAACGGCAACGCGCTGAGCTGGGCCTCCGCCGGCGGACTGGGTTTCCGCGGCAGCAAGAAGTCCACGCCCTTCGCCGCCCAGAGCGCCGCGGAGACCGCCGCGAAGGCCGCCATGGAGTATGGCCTGAAGACCGTTGAGGTCTATGTCAAGGGCCCGGGCTCCGGACGTGAGGCCGCCATCCGTTCGCTGCAGGCCGCCGGTCTGGAAGTGAACATGATCAAGGACGTGACGCCCATCCCGCACAACGGATGCCGCCCGCCCAAGCGTAGAAGAGTGTAATTGAGAGGAGAAACCGAACATGGCTAAGAATACGCAGCCCGTTCTGAAAAGATGCAAGGCGCTGGGTCTGTCTCCCGCGGTGCTTGGTTACTCCAAGGAGACCAATCGCAATCCCAAGCCCCAGATGCGTCGCAAGCAGTCTGAATACGGCAAGCAGTTGATGGAAAAGCAGAAGGTTAAGTTCATCTACGGCGTGCTGGAAAAGCAGTTCTATCATTACTATGAGATGGCCGAGCGCAAGCGCGGCATTACCGGCGAGATCATGCTCCAGTATCTGGAGCGCCGCCTGGACAACGTGGTCTTCCGCATGGGCTTCGCCTCCACCCGTCGCGAGGCGCGCCAGCTGGTGAACCACGGCCACTTCACCGTCAACGGCAAGCGTTGCAACATCCCCTCCGCCATGGTCAAGCCCGGCGACGTGATCGCCGTGTGCCAGAAGAGCCAGGCTTCCGTGAAGTTCAAGACCCTGCTGGAGGAATACGGCAAGAAGTCCGTTCCGCAGTGGATCGAGAAGGCCCAGGATGCCTTCGAGGGCAAGATCGTTGCGATGCCGAACCGTGAAGACATTGACTATGAGGTTTCCGAGAACCTGATCGTCGAGCTGTACTCCCGCTAATTGCTGTTTGTAACAGATGGCGCCCCTGGCGCGCGGGACGCGATTCGAAACGCGCCGCGCGGCCATGGGCCAAGCACCGCTTCAACCCCATGTGGTGAAGCGACAGGAGAGGAGGAAACGCTGAGTGATCGATCAAATCGAAAAACCCAAAATCGAGCGTGTTGAAGTCGGCGAGAACAACCGTTATGGCAAGTTTGTCGTGAACCCGCTGGAGCGCGGCTTCGGCCAGACGCTGGGCAACTCCCTGCGCCGAGTGCTGTTGAACAGCCTGCCCGGCGTGGCGGCGACGAGCGTCCGTATCGAGGGCGTTCAGCATGAGTTTTCGACCGTTCCCGGCATGAAGGAAGATGTTGCGGAACTGATTCTCAACATCAAGCTTCTCTCTGCGAAACTCTTCACGGAGCAGCCCAAGACTGTCTCCATCGATGCGCACGGTCCCTGCGAGATTACCGCGGGCGACATCAAGGCGGACGACGAAGTGGAAATCGTCAACCCCGAGCTGCACATCGCGACGCTTTCCGAGGGCGCGCACCTTCAGTGCCAGATCACCCTTGAGAAGGGAAGAGGCTATGTTTCCGCAGAGCGCAACAAGCAGCTCGCAATGGAACGCAACAAGGTCGCCGGCATGCCCATCGGCGTGATCCCGGTCGACTCCATCTTTACCCCCATCCGCAAGGTGAGCTACGCCGTTGAGGATACCCGCGTGGGCCAGGTTACCGACTATGATAAGCTGACCATCGAGGTTTGGACCAACGGCAGCATCCTGCCCAAGGAGGCTCTGGCTTCCGCGGCGCAAATTCTCACCAACAACATGCGCCTGTTCATTGACCTGACGGTGAACGTCGTCCGCGTCGATTACAACGAACCGGAAATCGACGACAAGAGCAAGGTCCTGGAGATGACCATCGAGGAGTTGGATCTCTCCGTTCAACTGCCTGAAGCGCGCCGGCATCAACACGGTTGCCGAGCTGGTGCAGCGCAATCAGGAGGACATGATGAAGGTGCGCAACCTCGGCAAGAAGTCGTTGGAAGAGGTGGAGCAGAAGCTGATCGCTCTGGGCCTCTCCCTCAAGACCAGCGAGGAATAACCCCGAGGCATTACCGATATAAGCATCAAGGGAGGAACCAGAAATGGCCAATCGCAAGCTGGGTCGGCCGACCGACCAGAGGATGGCGATGCTTCGCAACCAGGTGACCAACCTGATCTGGTACGGCAGGATCGAGACCACTCTGGCCCGCGGCAAGGAGGTTCAGTCTCTGGCTGAGCACCTCGTGACCATCGCCATGCGTCAGTGTGATAATACCATCGAAGTGACCAAGAAGCACATGAACGATAAGAAGCAGGTGGAAGAGCTGACCGTGCAGAACGACAGCCCCGCTCGCCTGGCTGCCCGTCGTCAGGTGATGCGTTACCTGTATGACATTCCCGCCGTTCAGAAAGAGGGCGAGGAAAAGGACGACTTCAAGAAGCGCCAGAAGGACGTGAAGCATCAGGTCGTCGAAAAGCTGTTCCGCGAGATCGCGCCGAAGTACAAGAAGCGCGCCGAGGAAAAGGGCCAGGGCGGCGGCTACACCCGCATCGTCAAGAAGGGCCCCCGTCGCGGCGATGCCGCCGAGATGGTGATCCTGGAGTTCATCTGATTCGGATGAGCGACGTGAAACCGCCCCATGCAAGCGCATGGGGCGGTTTTTGCGTGGGGAGGGGGAGCCCCGCCGGCGCTGTGCGGCGCCATTTCACTGTGGCAGGGAGGCTCCGGTCAGTTGCCCTCCGGGGAGGGCTGAGGATGGGGGGCGGTGATGGAGACGGTCTCCAGCACCTCATAGCGATCCATTTGCAGGTGGCGCTTCATCTCCAGGGCGTCCTCGATGGGGATTTCCACCATTTCGCCCTCGTGGGTGCCGATGATGCTGTTGCCGCGGCCTTCGACGAGTGCCTTGACGGCGAAATAGCCCATGCGGGTGGCGGTTTCGCGGTCGCGGGCGTTGGGCGCGCCGCCGCGCTGGATGTGTCCCAGGACGGTCACGCGGGGCTCGATGCCGATGGCCTCGTGGATCTTCTTGCCGATTTCCACGGCACTGCCCGCGCCCTCAGCCACGACGATCATGAAGTGGGTGCTGCCGGCCAGGCGCGCGTTGCGGATGCGCTCCACGACGTCCTTCTGGAAGTCCAGGTCGCGCTCGGGCACCAGCACGGCGGTGGCGCCGACGGCGATGCCCACGTAGAGGGCGAGGAAGCCGGCGTTGCGGCCCATGACCTCCACCACGGAGCAGCGCTCGTGGCTCTGCATGGTGTCGCGCAGCTTGTCGATGCAGTCGATGGCGGTGTTGCAGGCGGTGTCAAAGCCGATGGTGTAGTTGGTGCAGCCGATGTCGTTGTCGATGGTGGCGGGGATACCCACCACGGGGATGCCCAGCCGGGACAGCTGCAGCGCGCCGCGGAAGGTGCCGTCGCCGCCGATGGCCACGATGCCGTCCAGGCCCAGCATTTTGCAGGTGGACACGGCCTTCAGGCGGCCTTCTTCGGTCATGAATTCCTTGCTGCGGGCGGTGTAGAGCATGGTGCCGCCGCGGGAGATGATGTGGCCCACGCTGGCCGCGTCCAGCTGGACAAAGTCGCTGTTGATGAGGCCCTGCCAGCCGCGCCGGATGCCGATGCACTGGACGCCGTGGGCGATGGCGGTGCGGACGACGGCGCGAACCGCCGCGTTCATGCCGGGGGAATCGCCGCCGCTGGTGAGGACGCCGATGCGCTTGATCTTGTTCTCCATGGGAAGCACTCCTTCGCGTGTAATTTGTCGATTCCATTATAGCGCAGAATTCGGCGGGTGTCCACTAAATTCGATTTTAGCCTTGCCACCAGGTATAAAATGGCTTATAATATAATAGATAAAATGTGTACTCGCCGCCTGTGGGCGGGGTTACGGATCGGAGTTTACCTTGGCAAAGATCATCGCTGTGACAAACCAGAAGGGCGGCGTGGGCAAGACCACCACCGCCGTGAATTTGAGCGCCTGCGTGGCGGCGCTGGGCAAAAAGGTGCTGCTGGTGGACATCGATCCCCAGGGCAACGCGACCAGCGGCCTGGGGAAGGCGCCCGACCCGGCCCAGGCGGACGGCGGGGGAGCGACCATCTATGACGTGCTGATCGGAGAGGCCACCGCGGGGGAGGCCGTGGTGGAGACCGGCTTTGGGCCGCTGGATCTGATTCCCACCGCCATCGAGCTGGCGGGCGCGGAGATCGAGCTGGTGGCGGTGGAGGACCGGGAAAAGCTGCTGAAGGCGGCCCTGGAGCCGCTGAAGGCGCGCTATGACTACATCTTCATCGACTGTCCGCCTTCGCTGAGCCTGCTGACGCTGAACGCGCTGACCGCGGCGGACAGCGTGCTGATCCCGATCCAATGCGAATACTACGCGCTGGAGGGCGTGGGCCAGCTGGTGAACACCGTGAAGCTGATGCGCCGGAAGCTGAACCCGGAGCTGGCCGTGGAGGGAATCCTCCTGACGATGTTTGACGGGCGGACGAACCTGTGCGCCCAGGTGGTGCAGGAGGTGCGCAGCCACTTCCGGGACGAGGCCTTTGAGACCATGATCCCGCGGAACGTGCGGCTGAGCGAAGCGCCCAGCTACGGCCTGCCGATACACCTGTACGACGCGCGGTGCAGCGGCGCGAAGGCCTATCAGGAGCTGGCGAAGGAATTGATGGAGAGAAACAGATAGGAAATGCTTTCGGGTGAAAGACCTCATCCGTCTCGCCGCTTTGCGGCGAGCCACCTTCCCCAGGGGGGAAGGCGAAAATACCTTGGAGGTTAAGCGTATGGCGAAGAAAATACAGCGGGGACTGGGCCGGGGGCTCGGCGCGCTGCTGGGCGAGGACGTGGTGGCGGAGGCCGCCCAGGAGGCCGAGCAGGCCAAACAGGCCCAGCAGGCACCGGCGGACGCGGTGCGGATGCTGCCGATCCACCTGATCGACCCCAACCTGGAGCAGCCCCGCCGCCGCTTTGACGAGGCGGCGCTGAACGAGCTGGCGGCGTCCATCCGGGCGGTGGGCGTGCTGCAGCCGATCATCGTGTCGCCCAACGGCGAGCGCTATACCATCATCGCGGGCGAGCGGCGCTATCGGGCATCCCGGCTGGCGGAGATGGAGGAGATCCCGGCCATCGTGCGCGATTGGGACAACCAGAAGCGGCTGGAGGCGGCGCTGATCGAGAATTTGCAGCGCGACGACCTGAACCCCCTGGAGGAGGCGATGGGCGTTCGCAGGCTGATGGACGAGGCGGGCCTGACCCAGGAGAAGGTGGCCGAGCGGCTGGGCAAGAGCCGGCCGGCGGTGGCGAACCTGCTGCGGCTGCTCAATCTGCCGGACAGCGTGAAGCAGCTGCTGGTGGATGGGAAGCTGTCCGCCGGACATGCGCGGGCGCTGGTGACGGTGGACGCGCGGCGGCAGGTGCAGCTGGCGAACCTGACCGTGCAGCAGGGCTGGTCCGTGCGCCAGCTGGAGCGCATTTGCGCCCAGCCGGTGAAGGAGGAGACGCGGAAGCCCCGCGTGCCCAAGGACGCCCAGATCGGCGAGCTGGAGAGCATGGCCCGGGAGCTGTTCGGCACCCGCGTGCGCCTGGACGGCACCACCGAGAGCGGGCGGATCACGCTGTTCTACTACAACGCCGACGATTTGCAGCGGATCTGGGACGTGATCGAGATGGCGAGGGAGAAATAGAGCGGACCGGGCGACACGGGATGTGAGAGGGAAAGACATGTATACGGAGAAGGACTTTGCGCAGATCAAAGGCAGGATACGGAGGAACTGGCTGGTGTTGACGCCGGTGCTGGCGGCGCTGCTGGGGGCCTATGTGTATGGGTTCGCGGCGCGGGTGAAGTGGCTGGCCTTCGCGGCGGGTGCGCTGCTGTTCGTCGTGGGCTGCTACGGCGTGCTGGCCCACCTGTGGCCGAACATGCGCTACAAGGGCTTCCTGGAGGACATGGACCAGGGGCTGAGCCGCGAGGTGCGGGGCACGATCGTGGAGGTGTCCAGGACCGAGGAGCTTCAGGACGGCGCGAGGGTGCTGCCGGTGCGGGTGCGGCTGGCGCCGGACGAGGCGCGGGACAGCGCGGCGGGCTCCGCGGCGTCGCGACGGCTGAACCTGGAATCGAAGGAGGATACCGGGGACGAGCGCATCGTGTACCTGAACGTCTCGAAGCGGGACGGCTTCCCGGAGGCTGGCGAGACGGTGCGGCTGGATTGCTTTGGCAGGCACATCAGGAGCGTGGAACGTGGAGCGTGAAGGAAGGCCGAAGCAGCCGCTGATCGTGGTGGCCGCGGTGGCGCTGCGGGACGACCGGGTGATGATCTGCCAGCGTCGGCCCGGGGCGCACAACGCCTTGAAGTGGGAGTTTCCCGGCGGGAAGATCGAGCCGGGGGAGAGCCCGGAGGCGGCGCTGAAGCGGGAAATGCGGGAAGAGCTGGACGTCGAATGCGAGGTGGGCCGCGTCTGCGACGCCGTGTATTACCGGTATCCCGACCGGGACGTGCTGGTGCTGTTCTACATGTGCAGGATCGAGGGGGAGCCGAGGCGGGTGGATTGCAACGACATCCGCTGGGTGGCGTTCGAGGCGTTGAAGGGGTTTGATTTCGCCGGGGCGGACCGGGTGTTTGTGGAGCGATTATTGTGACATTTCATCCGTGAAAACGTATGATTCGGCGGTTTGGGGTTTTCAGAAGCGCGGATTATTGGTATACTGACGACGTGATGAACGGGGGGCGATCCCCCGGAAGAAGGAGGTGCAGCCCATGGACGGTTTGGGCAGCCTGTTGCTGAACAACATTCCGGTGATGGTGATGATGCTGGTGGGCGTGGGCCTGCTGGTGTTTGAGATGTACGTGCCGGGGTTCGGCGTGCCGGGGATCTCCGGCATCGCGCTGCTGGGAGTGGGCTTCTGGCTGTTGAAGCCAACGCTGGCGCAGGGGCTGGTGCTGTTCGCGATCCTGGCGGCGATCCTGTGCGTCGCGCTGTCGATTTGCCTGTATTCGGCGTCGAAGGGGCGGCTGAGCAAGTCAAAGCTGGTGTTGAACGACGTGGCGGTGCCGGCTGACAACGCCGAAAACAACGACCTGAACTACTTCATCGGCCGCGAGGGCGTGACCCACACGGCGCTGAGGCCCGCGGGCATCGGCGAATTCGACGGCGTGAAGCTGAACGTGGTTTCCGACGGCGAGTTCATCGGCAAGGACAAGCCGATTCGCGTGCTCTCGGTGAAGGGCAACCGGATTCTGGTGAGTGAAATCATCGACAAGGGAGAATAATGGGGGAGGTAGAAATTATGTTTCCGAGCAATGTCATGACCATCGCGATTGCGGTCATCATCGTCTTTCTGGTGATCGCGCTGTTCTCGCTGTTCCCGCTGGGGCTGTGGTTCTCGGCGCTGATGAGCGGCGTGCACGTCAGCATCTTCAACCTGGTGGGCATGAAGTTCCGCCGCGTGAACCCGCGCAGGATCGTGCCGCCGATGATCAAGGCCCGCAAGGCCGGCATCGACGTGAGCATGAACGAGCTGGAGACGCTGTATCTGGCGGGCGGCAACGTGGATCGCGTGGTGGACGCGCTGATCGCGGCGCAGAGCGCGCAGATCCAGCTGACCTTTGAGCAGTCCAAGGCCATCGACCTGGCCGGCCGCAACGTGCTGGAGGCCGTGAAGATGTCCGTCAACCCGAAGGTCATCGAGACGCCGGTCATCGCTGCCATCGCCAAGAACGGCATCGAGCTGCGGGCCAAGGCGCGGGTGACCGTGCGCGCCAACATCGACCGCCTGGTCGGCGGCGCCGGCGAGGAGACCATCATCGCCCGCGTCGGCGAGGGCATCGTCACCACCGTCGGCTCCTCCGAGAGCCACAAGGACGTGCTGGAGAACCCCGACCTGATCAGCCGCACCGTGCTGAACAAGGGCCTGGACGCCGGCACCGCGTTTGAGATCCTGTCCATCGACATCGCGGACGTGGACGTGGGCCGCAACGTGGGCGCGCAGCTGCAGATGGACCAGGCGGAAGCCGACCGCCGCATCGCTCAGGCCAAGGCCGAGGAGCGGCGCGCGATGGCCGTCGCCCACGAGCAGGAGATGAAGGCCAGCGTGCAGGAGATGCGCGCGAAGGTGGTCGAGGCAGAGGCCGAGGTGCCGCGGGCCATGGCGACCGCGCTGCGCGAGGGCAAGCTGGGCGTGATGGACTACTACCAGATGCAGAACGTGATCTCCGATACCCGCATGCGCGAGGCGATCGCCGGCGACGGCACCGCGCCTGCCGCGCAGGAGGACAAGGGCAAGAAGTGACGGACGCTTGAGCGGACCCCGGAGGCGCTGAACGCGCCTTCGGGGGAATGAAGGGAGGCGAGCGCGTGGAGATCATCGTCTTTATTCTGGTGGTCATATTCGCGCTGGTGAGCGCCGGCGACCGCAAGAAGAAGGCGGCGAAGCAGGCGCAGAACCGCGCAAACCCGGACGCAACGGCGGCGGAGAAGACCGTCGCAAGCGGCAGGAGCGCGCGCCAGATGAGCATGGCGGAGCGCCAGGCGCGGATGGCGGAGCTGAGGCAGAAGCGGGCCGAGCGCATGGCGCAGAGTGCTGCCAAGGCCTCGGAGTCCGTGATGCCCGACAACGCCAGGGCAAGCTTTGAGTCCTCGCTGAATGAGTTGAAGGAGCTTCTGGAAGTGAAGCTCCAGCCGGCTCCCACCGAGGGCGACAGCCTGCTGGCGGATGACGACTGCCACGGCGGTTCGATGCCCCATGCCCACGCCGAGGGCGACAGCGCCCTGGAGGACGAGGACTGCATCGGCGGCAGCATGGAGCACACCCACACCGAGGGTGTCAGCCGCAGCGAGCAGGCCCGCCGAATGACCGCCGTCGACGACGAACGCGCGGACGACGTGCTGCCCGAGCACATCGACGCCCAGGCCCTGCGCAGGGCCGTGGTGATGGCCGAGGTGCTGGGAAGGCCGAAGGCATTGAAGGGGCGGCAGTACACCGCCTAAGCAGCCCAAAAGGCTCCCTCCCCGAGGGAGCTGTCACCGCAGGCGACCGAGGGAGTCCAACTCCCTCCGGCCCTGCGGACCACCTCCCTCGAAGAGGGAGGCTTTTGGACTTATATAGAGGAGTGACTATGAACAACATCCGAATCCTGATCGCGGACGACGACGCGGGCATGCGGCTGGTGATGAAAAAGCTGGTCGAAAAGGCCGAGGGCTACGAGCTGGTGGGCGAGGCTGAGGACGGCGAAAAGCTGATCGAGCTGTATGACCGGCTGCACCCTGAGGTGGTGCTGATGGACGTGGAGATGCCCGGCATGACGGGGATCGAGTGCGCCCGCGCCATCCAGGACCGGGACCCGCGCACCGTGATCGTGTTCGCCACGGCCCACGAGGAGTACATGGCCAGCGCGTTCGAGGTGTACGCCTTCGACTATCTGGTGAAGCCCTTCAAGGTGGAGCGGGCCATGCAGACCCTGGAGCGCATCCGCGACCGGCTGCGCGGCGCTCTGCCCGAGGCCATCCAGGCGCCGGGGCTGGCGGACCGGTGGGGCGAAAGCTTCGAGCCGGTGCCGGACCGGATGATGCTGAAGCACCGGGACGGCATCAGCTTTATCGACATTCCCCAGATCGCCATGGTGATGCGCGAGAACCGCGCGACGATCCTGCTGATGCAGGACGGGACGCGCTATGTGGTGGGGGACGGCATGGCGGAGCTGGACGAGCGGCTGCCGGACGACCGGTTCTTCCGCACCCACAAGAGCTACATCGTGAATTTGAACCTGATCGAGTCCATCGCGCCCTACGGGCGGTGGACCTACGTGGTGAAGCTGAAGGGCCTGAAGGACGACGCGCTGATCACCCACGAGCGGTTCGAGGAGCTGCAGAAGCGGTTCATGTGAGAACGATGACAACCCCTCGGTTTGCTGCGCAGACAGCTCCCCTTCCACAGGGGAGCCTTTTGGGAGAAAATGACTGTAAGGAGCAAAAACGAAATGGTTTTGAAATCCGTTGCCGAGCAGGTATTGCATGAGGCATTGAAAACCGGCGGGGACTTTGCGGAGCTGTTCTGCGAGGATCGCCGCAGCGGCGCGCTGGGCCTGGTGGACGGGCACGTGGAGAGCGCCTCCACCGTGCGCCGCCACGGCGCGGGCATCCGCGTGTACAACGGCCTGAACAGCGTGTACGTGCACACGAACGACACCAGCCTTTCGGGCCTGGTGGCCGCGGCGCGCAAGGCCGCTGACGCGGTGTCCGGCAGCGCCGCCGTGGGGGACATCCACCTGACGCAGTCCATCGCCGGGAACCTGCACCCCATTCTTGCCATGCCGATGGACGTGGCCGGCGCCCGCAAGGCCAGGCTGCTGCGGGACATGGACCTGGCGGCCCGGGCCGTTTCGCCGGAGATCCGGCAGGTGCGGGCGAATCTGATCTACTGGGACAGCGACGTGCAGATCGCCAACAGCGAAGGGCTGTTCACCGGCGACCGGCGCGTCTATACCCGCATGGCCTGCGCGGCCGTGGCCGAGGGGAACGGGGAGAGCCAGTCCGGCAGCGCGTCCCCCGGGGCGATGATGGGCTTTGAGCTGTTTGAGGGCCGCGTGGACGTGGCGGCGCAGGCCGAGAAGGCGGCGAGGCAGGCCGTGACGATGCTGCACGCGGAGCCCTGCCCGGCCGGGGTGATGCCGGTGGTGATCGACGGCGGCTTCGGCGGCGTGATCTTCCACGAGGCCTGCGGGCACAGCCTGGAGGCGCAGGCCGTGGCCTTCGGGGCGTCGGAATTCGCCGGGAAGCTGGGCCAGCGCATCGCCTCGCCCATCGTGACCGCCATTGACGACGGGACCCTGCCCGGCGAGTGGGGCAGCCTGAACATCGACGACGAGGGCACGCCCACCACGCGGCTGACCCTGATCAAGGACGGCGTGCTGGTGAACTACATGGTGGACCGGCTGAACGGCCGGCGCATGAACATGAAGCCCACCGGCTCCAGCCGCCGCCAGGACTATACCTTCGCCCCCACCAGCCGCATGCGCAATACCTTCATCGCCGCCGGAAGCGACGACGAAGGGGAGATCATCGCCACCTGCGGAGACGGGCTGTACGCCAAATCCATGGGCGGCGGCAGTGTGAACCCGGTGACCGGCGAGTTCAACTTCGCCGTGGCCGAGGGCTACCTGATCCGGGATGGCAAGGTGGACAAGCCCGTGCGCGGCGCGACGCTGATCGGCAAGGGCGCGGAGGTGCTGAAGAAGATCGATCGCGTGGGCGGCAGCATGTGGATGGCCCAGGGCATGTGCGGGGCCTCCAGCGGCTCGATCCCCACCAACGTGGGGCAGCCGATGATTCGCGTGACCGATATGACGGTGGGAGGTCGATGAGCATGGACAGGAGAGAGTTTATCGCGAAGCTGTTTGAGCGGGCGCGGCAGAAGGCCCCGGACGCGGCGGATTTCGCCTGCGAGGTGTGCGCGGCCTCGGACGAGAGCTTTGAGGTGCAGATCAAGGACGGGGAGATCTACCAGTACAACGTGTCGGACGGCGGCGGGCTGGGCTTTCGCGTTCTGGTGAACGGCAGGATGGGCTATGCCTCCACGCAGATCCTGGACGAGGAGGCCATTGACCTGCTGGCGGACGGCGCGCTGGAAAACGCGGCGCTGGTGGAGAGCAAGGACAGGCAGTTCCTGTTCGGGGGCAGCGAGAGCTATCCGGAATTGAAGCTGTACGAGCCGAAGCTGGAGGCGCTGAGCGCGGCTGAAAAGATCGAGATGGCCAGGACGCTGGAAAAGCTGACCCTCGCGCAGGACGCGAGGATCGAGCAGGTGGAGGATTGCGCGGTGTTCTCCTCGTCGGAGGAGATGCTGCTGACCAATACCCGGGGGCTGGACGTGTCCTCGAAGGGGAACCTGATGGGCGCGTATGTGTCGGCGATCGCCCGCGACGGCGACCGGGTGAACACCGGCTTCAAGATGGCCTTTTCGATGGACCCGGACGCGATCGACCTGGAGAAGCTGGCGAAGGCCGCGGCGCGGGAAGCGCTGGACGGGCTGGAGGCTTCGCAGGCGGAGTCCGGCGAGTATCGGGTGCTGCTGCGCAGCGACGTGGCGGCGACGCTGCTGTCCACGTTCTCCGGCGTGTTTTCCGCCGAGAACGCCCAGCGGGGACTGTCCCGGCTGAAGGGCCGCGAGGGGGAGATGATCGCCGACGCCTGCGTGACGATCATGGACGACCCGCATCGCGCGGGCAGCGCGGCCTCGACGCCCTTTGACGGCGAGGGCGTGGCGACGAGAGCGAAGGCGGTGGTGGAGAACGGACGGCTGAACACGCTGCTGCACAACCTGAAAACCGCCAACAAGGACGGCGTTTCGACCACGGCCAATGCCAGCCGACCCGGCTATGCCGCGCCGGTGGGCGTCGCGCCGACCAACTTCTACTTCAAGCCCATGGACGTGGACCTGGAGGGGATGATCGAGAAGGTGGGCGACGGCCTGCTGATCACCGAGATGCAGGGCATGCACGCGGGTGCAAACCCGATCACCGGCGATTTTTCGCTGGCGGCGAAGGGCTTCCGGGTGCGCGGCGGCGCGCGCGCCGAGGCGGTGGCGCAGATCACCATCGCCGGAAACTTTTACGACGTATTGAAGAACGTGGAAGCCGTGGGCGGGGATCTGGAATTCCTCTCGCCCTCCGTCAGCTGCTTCGGCAGCCCGAGCCTGTTGGTGAAGAAGCTGAGCGTGGCCGGGAAGTGACGGGCGGTGTGCGACAAGGGGACCTGATTGCGGAAGCGCGATCAGGTCCTTTTGGTTGGAGGACAAGGCGGGGAGGGGGGAGAGTGGACGGGGAACGACCTCATCCGTCACGGCTTCGCCGTGCCGCCTTCCGGGGGGCTTACCGAACGCGTTCTTGCTGCAACGCCCAAAGGGCGTCCAGCGAAGCGCCCATGCAGTCCAATGGACTGTTTTCCGGGCGCTCGAACTCCCATAGAGGAAGGCAAGGGCGTGCGGCGCATCGCCGCCCCTACGAGTGAGGGGAGGCTTTGGGCGGGCGGCCGTCGGATTCGAAGATGTTCATTTCGCCGCGCGCATCGGTGAGGGCGGCGAGGGCCGGGGTGCGGACGGTCCAGGCGGCCATCGGGGTGCGGAACAGGAAGCGCTGGAAGTGGGGGGAGAAGAAGCGCGGGGCGTTGATGTTGTAGGCGACGAAGTCCGGCCGGGTGAAGCAGTTGAACAGCAGGCCCGCCATGAGGAACGCGGCGACGGAGTTGACCGCCGGACGGTAGGAGGGCATGGCGTCCACCAGCTGGCCGCGCACGATCTGCGGCGCGTGGCGGCGGAACCAGAGCACGATCAGCGGGTTGAAGGATTCGACCAGGTATTCACCGGGATAGTCCTCCAGGTGCTCCATCAGGGCCTCGCAGAGCCGGCGGTTGTGAGGGCCGTTCTTCAGCTCGATGAGCAGCGGGACGCGGCCGTTCACGGCGTCCAGCACCTGGCGCAGGGTGGGAATGCGGGCGTTCTCCCGGCCGGCGAGGGGCATGGCCTGCAGTTCGGCCAGGGGCACGTCCCAGATCTTGCGGGGATCGCCAGTGAGGCGGGCGAGATTGTCGTCGTGGAACACCGCCACCTGCATATCCTTCGTGAACTGGATGTCCAGCTCCATGCCGAAGCCCGCCTCGCAGGCGGCCCGGAAGGCGGGCAGGGTGTTCTCCACGATGCCGCGCTCGGGGCTGTGCAGGCCGCGGTGGGCGAAGGCCTGGCCCCGCCAGCGGCGGGTGCGGGCGCGGCGCAGGTTTGGATGGGTCAGAAAGGCCAGCGCCGCCAGGACGATGACGAGCAGGATCCAGAGGGACATGGTGCATCCTCCAAGATGTCTTGTTGGGTTTATTATAATCCGGGCGGGGCGGATTGTAAAGGGACGGTATTTTTGGTATGATAGAGGGGACGAAAGCGAGGTGGGGCGCGTGGCGTGGATGCTGCCCATTTTCAAGAGGATCGACCCGGAGGGCGACGTGCAGCGGCTGTCGGTGTATACGAAGCTGCGGGGGTTCGCGGCGGTGGCGGCGCTGCCGTCGGTGAAGCCGGGCGTGGGCCGCGTGACCGTGGACGGCGTGCCCCTGACCGGATGGGAGACCGTGACCGTGCGCGGGATCCCGCTGGTGTTTGTGCCGGTGGGCGAGGTGGCCCTGGAGCACGGGAAGCGCCATTGCGTGGTGATGGAGGGCTTTGAGACCGCGAAGGGGCGTCGGTTTCCGAGATGCGCCTTCCGGGTCCAAACCGAGGCGCGCCGGGAGCGCAGGCCGGAATACGACGCGCATGACCGGGCGGCGCTGGAGGCAGCCCGGGAGGGCATGGTGCTGCTGCGCAATGAAAACGGCGCGTTGCCGCTGGCTTCGGGCGAGACGCTGAACTGCTTCGGCGTCGGACAGCACCGCTGGCACGGCTCGTCGGCGGGGGCGTCGGCCATCAACCCGCGCTGGCGACCCGGCGTGCACCGGGCGATCGCGGAGCACAGCGGCTTTGCCCTGAACGAGGAGCTGGCGGAGTTCTACAAGGATCCCCGGGCAGGGCTGCCGGACGAGGCGATGCTGCGGCGGGCGCGGGCGGAGAGCGACTCGGCGCTGGTGTTCATCGAGCGGGCGTCCGGCGAGATGATCGACAACAAGCCCGTGGAGGGGGAATACTACCTGACCGACGGGGAGCTGGCGACGCTGCGGGCCGTGCGGGAGCGGTTCCGGCGGGTGATCGTGATCCTGAACACCGGCTATCCCATCGGCATGGCGTGGATGAAGGAGATCGACGTGGACGCGGTGCTGTACGCCGGGTTCGCGGGGATGCTGTCCAGCTATGCGCTGATGGAGCTGCTGGACGGGCGGACGAACCCCTCGGGCCACCTGGCGGACACCTGGCCCTGGGACTGGCGGGACAACCCGGTGAGCCGGAACTTCCCGACGGCGGGGAAGAACGCGGCCTATGTGCACGAGGACGCCGTGGGCGTGCGGGTGTACTACGAGGAGGACGTGTACCTGGGATACCGGTGGTTCGATACGTTCGGCGTGCCGGTGGCGTTTCCCTTCGGGCACGGGCTGAGCTATACGACGTTCGCGCTTCGGCCGGTGGGCCTTGAGCGCAATGAGGACGGCGTTTCGGTGGCGGTGCGGGTGCGAAACACGGGCGGCGCGGCCGGAAAGGCGGTGGCGCAGCTGTATGTGGCGCTGCCAGAGGGAAAGCTGGAAAAGCCGGCGCGGGTGCTGGCCGACTTTGGAAAGACCGACGTGCTGGAGCCCGGCGGGGAGGCGGAGCTGCGGCTGACGGCGCGCGACCGGGACATCGCCAGCTTCGACGAGAGCCGGGGCGCGTGGGTGCTGGAGGCGGGCGAGTACGGCCTGGACGTGGGGCAGAGCATCGACGACCGGGTGCGCTGCGGCAGCGTGGCGCTGGAGGAACGGGTGCTGAAGCGGGTCGGCCGGTTCGGCGCGCCGGTGGAGCCGATCCGCAGGCTGACGCGGGAGCGGCCCGAGGCGGACGGACGGCAGTCGCGGATCGTCGCGCTGGGGGAGCAGATCGCCGTGGCGGTGGAGCGGGGACAACCCCTCCGTCAGTCTGCGACTGACACCTCCCCTTACACAGGGGAGGCTTTCGGGGACGGGGGACCTCTTCCGTCACAGCTGCGCCGCGACACCTTCCCCAGGGG
The DNA here is from genome assembly GCA_902799045.1 of uncultured Eubacteriales bacterium. Lineage (GTDB taxonomy): Bacteria > Bacillota > Clostridia > Christensenellales > Aristaeellaceae > UBA2862. The sequence continues at coordinate 99,479 of CADBZH010000011.1, read as the reverse complement.
GGAAGGCATGGGCGGGCGGCACAACGGTGGCTGTACGGGGGAGCCCCACCGGCCTTCGGCCACCTCCCCACTGCGGTGGGGAGGCAAGGAGGAGGCGGGAAGCGACCTCATTCGTTTTGATGCTTCGCGTCAATCCACCTTCCCAAGGGGGGAAGGCTTGGAAAGGACGGCGGGGAAGGCTTTTGGATGGCGGGAGGTCGAGGAGGCGCCGGAGAAGCTGGCCGACTTTGTGGCGGGGCTTTCGCTGTGGGAGCTGTGCAGGCTCGCGGTATGCGGCGGCATGCGTCTGCTGCCCTGGCAGGACGGCGCGGCGGGCTACACGCATCCGATCCGGCGGCGGGGGCTGAAGTCGTTTACGGTCTCCGACGCGAACGCGGGGCTGAACCTGAGAAAGCCGAACGTGGGCTTTCCGGCCAGCAGCGTGATCGCGGCGACGTTCAATCGGAAAATCGCCCGCGGGGAGGGGGCGGTGCTGGCGGAGGAGTGCCGCGAGCACGGCGTCGATCTGCTGCTGGGGCCGGGGATGAACCTGCACCGGAGCATCCTGTGCGGGCGGCATCCGGAGTACTTCTCCGAGGACCCGCTGCTGGCCGGGGAGATGGCCGGGTGGCAGGGCCGCGGGCTGGAGTCGGGCGGCGTGGGCTGCTGCTACAAGCACCTGTTCTGCAACAACGCGGAGCTGGGGCGCAAGGGCAGCCACAGCGTGGTGAGCGAGCAGGCGCTGCGGGAGCTGTACTTCCGGGCGTTTGAAATCGCGTTCCGGGTGCAGAAGCCCAGCGCGGTGATGACCAGCTACAACGCGCTGAACGGGCTGTATCCCGGGGAGAATCCCGCGCTGCTGCAGGGGCTGCTGCGGGGCGAATGGGGCTTTGAGGGCGCGATCATGAGCGACTGGGGCAGCTATGACACCGTGGACGCCGTGGAGATGCTGAAGGCCGGGAACGACTGGATCACCCCCGGCGGGTTGACGTGGGCCTGGCGCATATGGAAGGCGGCCCGGCGGGGAGCACTCCCGCGGGCCGCCCTGGAGGACGATGTGAAGGGGCTGTTGAGGGGGTTTGGAAGGCTGTGAAGCGCCTACTGTTTGCTGCCGCGCATGGCGCGTGTGAACAGGAGGATCGCGAGGATCAGCAGCCCGGCGGCGTAGGCGCAGACCACGGCGAGATGGCCAGGCAGCGCGGCGGCATCGCCGACGGCGGCGGCCCGGGCGGCTTCGACGGCGTGGAGGAAGGGAAGGGCGTTTGCGATCGCGTGGAACGCGCCGCCCACCAGCTTGACGTCAAACCAGACGCCGGAAAGCCAGGCGGAGAGGTTGGTGAGCAGCGCGCCGCAGATGCCGCCCACCTGCTTGTCGGTGAGGATGCTGCCGAAGAGCAGGCCCAGGGCGATGTACATCAGCGCCGAGGGTGCGAGCGCCAGAACGATCAGGGGCAGGCGTGCCGGGTCGAGGCCCAGCGGGATCGCGCAGACAAGGCACAGCAACGCCTGCAGGGCCGCCAGCGGCAGAAGGGGCAGCGCGTAGCCGAGGATGAAATCCGGGCCGGTGAGGGGCGAGGCCATCAGGCGCTGGGTAAGGGCGGAGGAACGGTCCTTGGCGATCAGGAACGCCGAGAACAGCGTGAGGAAGGCCTGGCCGAACGCCGCCACGCCCGGGGCCAGCGATTCGATGGCGAACAGGTTGACGGGGATGTTGCGCTGGATGAGGGTCATCAGGCCCAGCAGCACCAGCGGGAACACCGCGCCGAAGAACAGCGTCAGCGGGTCGCGCAGCAGCTCCATGAGGTTGCGGCGGCTCAATGCCATCAGCTTCACGATCAGGCCCCCCTTTCGGCGGCGAGGGCGACGAAGGCGTCCTCGAAGTTTTTGGCTCCGGTGCGCTCGATGAGGGCCGGGGCGGTGTCCAGGGCGACGAGCCGGCCGCGGGCCATGACGCCCACGCGGTCGGAGAGGGCCTCGGCTTCCTCGAGATAGTGGGTGGTGAGCACGACGGTGATGCTGCCGTGGAGGGCTTCCACCACCTGCCACAGCTCCCGCCGGGCGAGCACGTCCAGGCCGAGGGTGGGCTCGTCGAGGAAGAGTATCTTCGGATCGGTGATGAGGCCCATGGCGATGCTCAGCCGTCGCTGCCAGCCGCCGGAGAGCGCCTTGGCGCGGCGTTTGGCCACGGACTGAAGGCCCATGCGCTCGATCATGGCGTCGGCAGCCTCCAGCGAAGCGCGGTGGGACTCGCCGTAGACGCCGGCGATGAAGGCGAGGTTTTCCCGCACCGTGAGCGCCGGGGCGACGGCCGTCTCCTGGGGGGAGAGGTTCAGCGCGGCCTTCGCGGCGGCGGTGTCGCGGACGATGCTCTTGCCCAGCAGCAGCGCGTCGCCGGACGTGGGCGGCAGCAGGCCGCTGAGCATGCGGATGGCGGTGGTCTTGCCCGCGCCGTTTACGCCCAGCAGGGCGAACAGCTCGCCCTCCGGGATGGCGAGGGTGAGGCCGTCCACGGCGGTGAGATCGCCGAAGCGGCGGGTGAGGGCCTGGGTTTCGATGGCGTTCATGACTGTGTCTCCTTGCCGTTGACGGCTTTTATTTTTTTGTCCAGCTTTCGGATGTTGTGGCGATAGACGAAATACTGGCTGAGCCAGGTGATGACGTAGGTGAGCAGCCAGCTGCCGCACAGGCCCGCGGCCCAGGCGGCGTTTTCAGGCATCCAGCAGAAAAGGCAGATCGGGATGCCGACGGCGGAGGTGATCGCCAGGTGGACGATGCCCTGCTTCAGGAAGCTCCAGCGCTCGATTTCGAAGATCACGGAGCAGGCGGCGAACACGGCGCCGATGAGGCCGATCAGGAGCAGCTGGACGATCACCGCCGCGGTGGTGCTGGCAAAGCGGGCCTCGAAGGCGGGCGTGACCGGGGAATAGCGGCCGTCGGCGTTTGAAAGGGAGACGCAGATGCCGACGAGCTGGCTGATCAGCATGCAGATGGGCGCGCTGACGAGGGCGCGGGAGAGCATCTTCTTGAGCATGGGGGGACCTTCTTTCTGGGAAGCAGGGGGGGTGCCCTACCGGGAACGGGGGAGGCGAGGGCAGCGGATCGGCGTCCCGGTAGGGGGACAATGCGTCAGACATCGAACTGCCTGCGGATTTTGGAGACATAGCGGCGGGAGGCGTAGGTTTCGATGCCGCCGCGAAGGCTCATGCGGATGGTGCCGGCGCGGGAGAAATCCATGCCGAGGATCATGCGGGCGTTGACGATTTCAGAGTTGGAGATGCGCACGAAGCGATGGGGCGCGAGGCGCTCCTCCAGCTCGTAGAGCCGCTGGCGCACGGTGTAGGTGGCGGCGCGCGTCTGGACGAGGACCGACTGGCGCTCGGCATAGAGGCGGACGATCTCACCCAGGGGCAGGAAGGTCGCGCCGCGGTCGCTGTAGACGGTCAGCGTGGCTTCCTCGCCCTCGCCCAGGCGCTTGGCCAGTGCCTCCAGCTCCGGCGTGACGCTGGGGGCATAGAGAACCGCCTCCGGCTCTTGCAGGGCCGGATCGATGCGGATTTCCACTTTCATGGCGTCACCTCCAACGGACGATTGGGATTATAGCGGATGGGCGCGACGTTGTAAACGGTTTTTCGATGAACGGTCGTTTTTGGAGGATAAGTGGACAGAAGGCGGCAACGAAAGCGCTTTCAGCGCGCCTTAAGACAGCTTCCCCTCGCGGCGGCATCGCGGCGAGGGGAGCGGAAGGAGAGGGACGGCCTGCCTTACAGCACCAGGTCCTGGGGACGGTAGCCCTCCGGCAGGGGTTCTTCGCGAAGGAACGCGAAATCCGGGTCCGAGAGGATGGGCAGGAAGGCCGCGTAGGGGATGCAGGGGAATTCCATGCCCCAGGCGCTGGCGCCGAACCAGCCGCCCTCGTGGGCGCGGAGGTTCAGATCGCGGGCGAACTTGGTGCGGTTGCAGCAATCGTGCACGGCGATGGGCCAGGCCTCCTCGGCGGCGCGGCGCATCAGCTTCAGCGTCAGCTCGTGGCTGGAGATGGGGGAGAGGTAGCCCTGGCGGTACTGGTAGAGGTTTTCGCCAAAGTAATTCTCCAGGTTATTCGGGTTCAGGTGCAGCTCTGCGCAGTTCATGAAGTCCAGCCCGGTGGCGAGGACGGCGGGCAGCTTTTCGCAGAAGGATTCGCAGAATTCGGGGGTGATGGGCGTCTCGATGCCGACCATCGGGATGTGTTTTTTGGCGGTGGCGATGGCTTCGATGACCGAATCGGCGCAGAGGCTCGCGCCCAGGTTGAAACGCAGCTCGTCCAGGCCGGCCTCGCCCAGCGCCCGGAGGTTTTCCTCGGTGGCGAGGGTGCCGTTGGTGTACATGTGCTGGTAGATGCCGGCGGCGTGGAATTTGGCGATGACGCCGTAGTATTTCTCGATCTCCATGAAGGGCTCGAGGTAGACATAGGCGATGCCGGTGGGCTTCTTGGACGTGGAGAGGAGGAGGTCGAGGTCCGACTCGCGGAACTTCGTGCCGCCGATCTCCCAGTAGCCCGAGCCGATGGGGGGCTGGAGGTCCATCTCGCCGTAGTCATAGCAGAAGGGGCAGCGGAGGTTGCAGCGATTGGTCTTGCGCACAGCGCTGAGGCCCGTGCCAAGCAGGCAGGAGCGGCAGCCCTTCGGGAAGCGCGCGTCGTCACCCACGTAGAAGCTGCGCCCGTTCAGGGATTTGAGCCCGGGGATGTCGGCTTTCAGGCGATCGACGCGGGCCTCCTCCGCGGTTTCGATCTGCGCGAGGGTCGCCAGGGCGATCTCCTGCTGGCGGGGGAGGAGCGGCTCGTCCTCCGGCAGCTCGGCAAAGAAGGTGAACCAGGTCAGAGCGTCGGCTTTGGAAATGAGCATGGGGGTACCTCCCTTGGGGTGAGATAAGGGGGGACGGTTCCTCATCTCATTTTTGATGCGTTGAATGTGAGATAAGGAACCGTCCCCTCGTTCCATTTGATTTTGGAGCCGCCCGGGGAGGCGGCTCTCTGGAGATGGAGGAGGATCAGTCGCCGAAGCTGATGCCGAGCATCTTGGCTTCCTTGATGATGGAGGCGTCGGGGTCGACCATCTTGAGCTTGCCGGCCACGTCCTTGAGGGGGACCTTGACGATCTCGCGATTCTTGTAGCCGACCATGAAGCCGTATTCCTTCTTGAGGATCAGCTTGCCGGCCTCGGAGCCGAGGCGGCTGGCGAAGACGCGATCGTAGGGGCAGGGCGCGCCGCCGCGCTGGGTGTGGCCGGGAACGGTGACGCGCACGTCGTAGCCGGTCTTCTTGGTCAGCTTCGCGGCGATCTCATAGGAGACCGACGGATAGGGGGACTCCTCCAGCTTCTTGGCGTACTCCTTCTTGGACAGCTTCGCGTCCTTCTTGGAAATCGCGCCCTCGGCCACGGCCAGGATGGTGAAGGAGGCGCCGCGATCGTGGCGCTCCTTGATCTTCTCGGCGATCTTGTCGATGTCGTAGGGGATCTCGGGGATCAGGATGATGTCCGCGGCAGCCAGCCCACCTTGTGGCCCATGATCTCCACGATGAAGATGCGGCCGTGGGAGGCGGCGGTGGTGTGGATCATGTCGATGCAGTCGGTGGCGATATCCACGGCGGACTGGAAGCCGAAGGTCATGTCCGTGCCCCAGAGGTCGTTGTCGATGGTCTTGGGCAGGGTGACCACGTTCAGGCCCTGCTCGCTGAGCAGGTTGGCCGTCTTGTGGGTGCCGTTGCCGCCGAGGATGACCAGGCAGTCCAGCTGGAGCTTATAGTAGGTCTGCTTCATGGCGGCCACCTTGTCGATGCCGTCCTCTTCGATGACCTCGATGGTTTTGAACGGGGTGCGGCTGGAGCCGAGGAAGGTGCCGCCCTTGGTGAGGATGCCGGAGAAATCACCGTAGGTGAGCAGGCGGAAGCGCCCGTGAATGAGGCCCTGATAGCCATTCAGGAAGCCGTAGATTTCGACCTCTTCCTTGGAGTTGAAGAGGGTCTTCGCGACGCCGCGCATGGCCGCGTTCAGGGCCTGGCAATCGCCGCCGGAAGTCAACATACCGATGCGAATCATGGGGTGACACCTCTTTCTGTTTGTTTATGCTCTCGTTAAAACGGAAACATTCCTTTAACGTATTATAGCGCATTTTGCAGAACGTGGCAAGCCCCGAAGGGAGGAAAATCGACGCAATCGCACAATTGTGTCGATGTTTTTTACGGGTTTGCCGGTTGGAAAATGCGCGGCGGTCTGGTATAATGAAAGTAACGTAGGAAAACATGCCCTTTGACGGGGCGGGAGGTTACCGAAGTGGAAAACGCGCCGATTGCGAAGCGGGACATGAGTTACACGCAGAACCGGGAGCTGAGCTGGCTGAGATTCAACGAGCGGGTGCTGGCGCAGGCCGTGGACCCCGCCGTGCCGCTGATGGAGCGGATGCGGTTCGTGTCGATCTTCACCAGCAACCTGGACGAGTTCTTCATGGTGCGCGTGGGCAGCCTGATCGACATGGACATGCTGGCTCCGGACGAGACCGACAACAAGAGCGGCATGACGCCCAGGGAGCAGGTGAGCGCCATCTGCGCGGCGGTGCGGCCGCTGGTGGAGCGCCGGGACGCGATCTATCGCGAGCTGATGGGCCAGCTGGACAACGCCGGCGTGACCGAGGCGACCTATGAGGGGCTGACCAGCAGCCAGAAGGCCTATGTGCAGGATTACTACAAGGAGAACATCCGGCCGCTGCTGTCCCCGCAGGTGATCGACCGAAGCCATCCCTTTCCCCATTTGAAGAACAAGGCGCTCTATGCCGCGGCGCTTCTGACGCTGAGCGCGAAGCCCGCCGGAGGCAAGGAGAAGGAAAGGGACAAGGAGAAGGACAAGGAAAAGGGCGGAAGCAAGCAGCCCGCGGTGCTGGGCATCGTGGACGTGCCCCAGACGCTGCCGCGGGTGATCATGCTGCCCGGCGGAGACGTGCGCTACATACGGACCGAGAACGTGATCGCCGCCCACATGAAGAAGATCTTCAAGATCTACGACGTGGGCGAGCAGGCGATCATCTCCATCACGCGAAACGCGGACATCAGCCTGAGCGAGGAGCATTACGACGAGGAAAACCCGGACTTCCTGAATTACATGCGCACGCTGCTGAAGAAGCGGGACAGGCTGGCGCCGGTGCGCCTGGAGCTGGAGGGCAAGGCTCCGCGGCTGGCGAAGCGGCTTTCGGACTTCCTGAAGCTGGACGCGGAGCGGGTGTTCAGCGGCTCGAGCCCCCTGAAGCTGGACTACGTCGACCAGATCGAGAAGGCGCCGAAGGAGCTGTTCAACGCGCCGCACACGCCGGTGTATCCGGATTACCTGATCGCCGACAAGCCGATCTGGGAGCAGGTGGCGCAGCGGGACGTGCTGCTGTTCTATCCCTACCAGAGCATGCAGCCCTTCCTGGATCTGCTGCGCCAGAGCGCGAAGGACCCGGACGTGCTGTCCATCAAGATCACGATCTATCGGCTGGCGCGGAACTCGGCCATCGCCAAGGCGCTTTGCGCCGCGGCGGAGAACGGCAAGGAAGTGACCGTGCTGATGGAGCTGCGGGCGCGCTTTGACGAGCAGAACAACATCGACTGGACGATGGAGCTGGAGGAGGCGGGCTGCCGGATCATCTACGGGCCGGAGAATTTGAAGTGCCACGCCAAGCTGTGCCTGATCACCCGGCGGGAGCGCGGGGGGCTGGGCTACATCGCCCAGATCGGCACCGGCAACTACAACGAGAAGACCTCGACGCTCTACACCGACTTCTGCATGATGACGGCCGACCCGGTGATCACCCGGGACGCCGTGAACTTCTTCGAGAACATGCTGATCGGCAACAGCGCCGGGGAATACCAGAAGCTGTTGGTGGCCCCGTTCGCGATGAAGAACCGGATCATGGAGATGATCGACGAGCAGATCGCCCGCGGCGCGGACGGGCGAATCCGCATCAAGGCGAACTCCGTGACCGACCGGCAGCTGATCGACAAGCTGAGTGAGGCCAGCTGCGCGGGGGTGCGGATCGACCTGATCATTCGCGGCATCTGCTGCATCGTGCCCGGCGTGCCCGGCAGGACCGAGAACATCACCGTGACTTCGGTGGTGGGCCGCTTCCTGGAGCACAGCCGCATCTATGCCTTCGGCGAGGGATTGGAGATGAAGCTGTATCTCTCGTCGGCGGACTTCATGACCCGCAACCAGGATCGCCGCGTGGAGGTGGGCGGGCCGGTGCGCTCGCCGGAGATCAAGCAGTTCCTGGAGGAATACCTGAACCTGCTGCTGGCGGACAACACCCGCGCCTGGCGGCAGCACAGCGACGGCGTGTACACGCGGCTGACGCCCGGTGAGGCGGAGCCGATCGACGTGCAGGCCTGGTACATGAGCCACCCGATCGAATTCGCGAAGTCGCAGGCGACCCGGGAGACGCTGCACAAGCGCATCCGGCGGTGGTGGAGCTTCAGACAGTAGAGGGAGTGCCCTTCCGGAAAGACCCGGAGGGCGGGAAAGGACGGTTATCATGGGAAAGCTGAAGGAAAGATTTGAAAAGCTTGGCAAGAACAACATGCTGCTGTCGATCGTGATGGTGGTGCTGGGATTGGCGCTGTTCATCTGGCCCGGAAAGACGCTGACGCTGGCGGCGCAGATCCTGGGCATCGCGCTGCTGGTGGGCGCGGGGATCTCGGCGCTGTCGTGGTATCGGGACCGGCACAAGGTGAACGCGGGCTACGGCACGCTGGGCGTGGCCATGGTGTGCCTGGTGGCGGGATTGGTAGTGCTGATCGCGCCGAAGGGGATCATCACGCTGCTGCCGAAGCTGATCGGCATTGCCATACTGATCAACGGCGTGATCAACCTGGCCCAGGCGCTGGAGCTGAGGAACGTGGGCAACGGCAGCTGGACGAGCAGCCTGGTGATGGCCGTGCTGACGATCGTGCTGGGGCTGTTCCTGGTGGTGTTCGCGTTTAGCGCCATGGAGGTGGCCGTGATGGTGATCGGCGGCGTGTTCGTGTACAACGGCGTGTCGAATCTGTGGATCGAGAGCCGGTACAGGAAGATGGGAAGATAATTTCGGGACTGGAAGGAAGAAAGCCCTTCGCGGGTCGATGCGGACCGCGAAGGGCTTTTTGCGCGCACGGGAGGGCGGGGGACGGGGGACCTCATCCGCCCCTACGGGGCACCTTCCCCAGAGGGGAAGGCGATGGGGTGGGTTGGCGTACGGAATGCTCCTGCGGAGGGGGATTGCATGCGTCGCAAGTGAGGAAGAGACCAGATTGCCACGTCGAACCCTTCGGGTTCTCCTCGCAATGACGAAGCGCGAAGCGGCATCGAATCACGTCATTGCGAGGAGCGAAGAGACCAGATTGCCACGTCGAACCCTTCGGGTTCTCCTCGCAATGACGAAGTGCGAAGCGGCATCGAATCACGACATTGCGAGGAGCGAAGAGACCAGATTGCCACGTCGAACCCTTCGGGTTCTCCTCGCAATGACGAAGTGCGAAGCGGCATCGAATCACGTCATTGCGAGGAGCGAAGAGACGCGGCGATCCGGGTTCCATTTGGACGGGCGCCGCAACGGCGGCCCTGCGGGCTGAGGGAATTATTCGTAGGCGAAGGCGCGGAAGGCGTCGATGTTCATGCGGGGATCGGTGATCGTGAGGCTGGCGCCGTCGTCGGTATAGCTGCCGTCGACGGGGAGGCGGTTGGTCTTGGGCGTGCCCGCCAGGAGGGCCTTTTCGCCGAGGGAGAGCAGCTGGATGGGGGACATGTTGGTCTTCGCGGCGCTCAGGATCGCCTGGCCCAGGCGCCAGAGCAGCGCGGGGTTCCAGAGGTTGCCTTTGAGCTTCCTGAGCATGGCCTCCAGGAGGGCGCGCTGTCGCGCGGCGCGCATGAAATCGCTGTCCAGCTTGCGGATGCGGGCGTAATAGAGGGCCTGGACGCCGTTCAGGTGGGTGGCCTCGCCGCATTGGGTGAGGGCCGGGGCGCTGTAGCCCATGGCCTCGAACCGGGCGCGAGCGGCGTCGAGGTTCTGGTTGATGCGGCCCATCTCCGCTTCGGTGACGTTCACTTCCACGCCGCCGAGGGCGTCCACCAGGTTCACGAGGGCGGTGAAATCCACGGCGACATAGTGCATGATATTGAGGCCGAAGTTTTCGTTGAGGGTGCGCATGACCAGCTCCGGCCCGCCGTGGGCGTAGGCCGCGTTCAGCTTGCCGGCGCCGTGGCCGGGGATATTCACGAGGGTGTCCCGCAGGACGCTGGTGAGGCGGAGCTCGCCATAGCCGAGGGAGGCGATGAGCACGGCGTCGCTGCGCTGGCTGTTCTCCCGGGCCATGTCCAGCCCGAGCAGGAGGATGTTGGCGCGGGTGGCCGGGAGGTCGGTGGCGAGGGATAGGTCGGCGTTTTCGGGCTCCACGGCGAACAGCGAGACCGGCAGGGCATAGAGGAGGCCCACGCCGAGGATCGCCAGCAGCAGAATCAGCGCCAGCAGGCGGAGGATCAGTGCCATAAGGCAGCCGCCGGGACCGCGTCTGCGGCGCTGGCGGCGGGAGTTGCGTTTGCGGTAGGGTTCTTCGTAGTACATGGCGGAGTGTGCTTTCTTTGGTTTTTGGAGGGGCGGGCGGCGCAATGGTGGCCGTACGGGGGGAGGCGGGGAGGCGACCTCATCCGCCCCTTCGGGACACCTTCCCCAGAGGGGAAGGCTGGGCGGGCGGTTAGGTAGACGATGATTAATTCGAGCATCGAGGCTGCGAGTGCATTTTTCGGCAGGTGGCCTTGCAGATTTCGATGGTTTACTGGAGGTAAATCGAGAAATTTGCAAGAGACAGATGCCGGAAAAGGCGCCGCAGAATCGGTGCGGGAATAAATCAGCGGCTACCTAGAGCTGGATCGGGAGGGGGGCGCGCAGAAGGGCGCGGCTGAGGGGGAGACCGTCGAGCAGCGCGGGCAGCTGGCGGAGCGCGTCAAGGGGAGCGCCGGCGAGCAGCGGCGGCAGCAGGCGCTGGGCGACGGCGAGATCCACGATGTGAAGGGGATCGGCGTCGGGCAGCGCGCTTAGCATCAGCGCACAATAGCGCCAGGCGGCGTCCAGCGCGCGCGGGGAGGGCGCGGCGTTCGCGCGGGCGAGGGCCTCGCGCAGGGCCTGGACGCGGTCCTCCGCGGCGGTAGGCAGCGGGCTCTCCGGGATATCGAGTGAGAGGACGACCGGCGGCTGCGGCACCGCGGCCGCTTTGCGCCGAGGCCTCCAGGGAGCGCTCGCGTCGGGCGAGAGGCGGACGGTGAAGCCGCGATCCAGGGCGTGGGCGCGGAGCGGGCAGGCGTCGTCCTGCACCGTGAGGCACAGTCGCCACTGGGGCCGGTTCAGCGCGTCGAGGCCGCGGAGCGGGTCGGCGGCGGGGGAGAGATTCGCGTCGTCGAGGATCAGCAGCGCCGGGGCGTCCGGCAGGGCGTCCAGCGCGGCGAGGCGGGCGTCGCCCTCCAGCGAGCCCTTTCCGGAGGGGAATTCGGCGCAGCGATCGACGGCGGCGAGACCGAGGGCGTCCGCCAGCAGGCGGGCGGCGGTGGTCTTGCCACAGCCCACGGGGCCGCTGAGGATCAGCGCGGGGCCGATGGCGGCGCAGGCGCAGAGGTTGAGGGCGGCCTCGTGCCCGAGGGGGAGCCCCTCGGCCGCGAAGCGGGCCTCGAGCCGCCGGGCCAGGCCGTTCAGGTCGGTGCTTTCAAATTCGGGCGCGGCGGGCAGTGGCTCGGCCTCGCCACGGAGGAGGGCGAGACGCTCGACCATGCGCTGGTTGAGGACGAAGTCGCTGAGGCGGCGCTCCAGCTCTTCGTTGGTGAGGTCATCCACGGCGCGGCGGGCGTCCCGGGCGGCGGCGCGGGCCTCGTCGGCCAGCTGCTCATACTTTTTCTGCTCGGCGCGGGCGCTCTGGGTGCGGGCGAGGGCGTCGGCCAGTTCGCCGGTGGCGCGCTCGCTCAGCTGGCGCATGAGGGCTTCGCGGGTTTCGGCGTGCTGGAGGGTGAGGTGATCCAGCTCGCCCAGCAGGGCCAGGCGGCGGGCCTCCAGGCTTTCCAGGTGGCGCTCGATGTCCAGCTTCCGGGCGGCCTCGCGGCATTCCTCCAGGGAGGCGCCGAATTCCTCGATACCGCCGAGAGACTGGAGCAGGTCCTGGCGCAGCTGGGGCTGGTTCCAGACGTCGCGCACGGCCTCCACGGCGTTTTCAACGGGGCTGGATACGGGCGCGCCGGTTTGGATCGGCGCGACGGGCTGGCCCAGCTGGCCGAGGCGGGACTGCTGCCACTTTTCGTCGATCAGCTCCTGCAGGCTGCGGCCCCGGCGCGGGTTCATGCCGCTCTGGGCAGCGAGGCTGCGCTGGGTGGGCGACAGGCGGGGGTCCACCGGCGCGGGCTGCATGCTGTGGTCGCGGTGGATCCAGGGCTTGTCGGGAACCTCGGCCTGCCGGGGCCGCGGCTCCGCGGGCTTTTCGACCGCCTGGGGCACGGGCTCCGTCGCGGCGGGGACGCTTGCCCTTGGCGACGCTTCGGGCGCGGCGGGCTTTTCGGCGGGGCCTGCGGGAGCCTCGGCGGGGAGCGCGATGGCGAAGGAGATGGTTTCCCCGCCAAAGCCGGGAAGGTCGAAGACCTGCACGGCGCCCGGCTCGACGCGCTTGCCGGTGGGGTGCAGCGTGCAGCGCTCGCCGGTCTCGGGATCGGCGGTCCACTCGAAGCGCTCCGGGTTCAGGGCTTCGCCCTGGAGGAGCACCGCGGCGGTGCGGGGGCGGGGACGCGGGACGCCGGGCTCGGCCTCCGGAAGGATTTCAAAGATGGTCTCCGGCGCGGGCTCGTGGATCACGTCGGAATACAGAATGAAGGCGTTTTGCTCCTGAGAGCCCTCGCGATAGTTTTTGTTGGGACGGATCTTGTCGTTGTCGTCGGGGTGTGCGCGCAGATCGACCGCGCAGAACAGGCCCATCTGGCGCATACGCGCCTTGAACCGGAAGGATTCGTTTTTGTCCGGAACGATGCGGATGCAGCCGTCTTCGGGGTAGCTTTGAGGCTCGGCATAGGGGACATAGCGGCCGCCTTCAGCCACCAGAAGCGGCTTGAAGCGGAAATAGGCCTTGAGGGGGTTGTCCTCCTCCAGGATGCCGATGCAGAGTTTTCCGGGCAGTGACATGATTTGACCTCCATTTTTGGGGCGTTTTTTGAATGATGCGGCGATTTCAGTTGGATTTGAGAAAAATTACCTTCATGTTAATTGTAGCATCAAACGGGAGAGGTTGTCAATACCCGGCACAAGGGGGCCGGGGGCGTCATTGCCAGGGCCAGAGCAGGTCCGGGGTGTAGTCGTCGGGGGCGAGGGAGGGGTCGACCTTCGCGTCGAAGGCGCGGAGGATCTGAAGCTCGAGATCGGCCAGGGCCGGGGCGGGAAGCGCGCGAAGGAGCCGGACGAAGGCGGGGGCGTCGGGATCGTCCGGGGGCACGGTGAGGCGGACGCGGAGGGCGTCCAGGACAGGCGCGCCGGACGAAGGGAGGTATTGCACCTCGCAGTTCAGGGCGTGGCGCTCGTCCCGCCGTCCGGCGCGGCGGAGCGTGAATTCGACCCGGGAGGGGCCGGGATCGCCGGCGGCGAAGGCGGTGAGATCGAAGGGACGATAGAGGAAAAGATCGTCGGGAGTGGCGTTCAGGTATTGGCAGAGGGCGTTCAGCGTATCAAACTGGACGCCCTTTGCGCTGCCGTTCGTGAGGGCGGTGAGGGTGGTGCGGGAGATGCCGGTGTCGGCGGAAACTCTGGAGAGGGTGAGGCGGCGCTCGGCCAGCCGCGCGGAGAGGTTGGGAATCAACATGAGAGGACCTCCTGAGACTGTTCTTTGACCAGATTGTACAATAGTCTGAACAATTTGTCAAGGAGAAAGGCAAGATCGGCGGGAGAGCGCCCTATAGTATTGGTGTTCAGACTATTGGACAAATTGAACAGGAATCAGTGAAGAAAGGGCGATTGCGTGGCGGGGACGGCATTTCTTGGCCAGGCGGTGCGCCTGGAGCGGCAGATCGTGGCGCTGCGCGAACGGCAGCGGCGGTACCTGGAGCTGGGGCTGAGCTGCGGCGAGGAAGGGCGCGCGCGGATGCGGGCGCTGGCGGCGGAGATCGAGGCGCGGGTGGCCAGGCTGGCCGAGAAGGTGCGCCGGGTGGAAGGCGCGATCGACGCGGTGGAGGAGGAGCGGTATCGGGAGGTGCTGCGATACCGGTATCTGAACGGCTGGAGCATGCAGCGCATCGCCAGGGAGATGGGATGCTCGGAGGATTGGGCGTGCCGGCTGCACCGGCAGGCGCTGCGCTCCGCGCGGACGGCGGCTTGTGAGAAGGGGGCGGAGGAGTATCGGTGAGAGCGTGAAGCGGGCGCGGGGCGGCGGATTGAAGGGCAACGCCCGCATTGCCGCCCGGCTGCGCAAAAAGCTGCTGATGCGGCTGGAAAGGGTGGCGGACGCGATTCCGGACGGGGCGGTGACCGAGGTGAAGGCGCAGGACGACGGCGCGACCACGCTGTTCAAGCTGCGGGATCTGACCGCCGCGTATCGGGATCTGGCCGGGGATATGGCCGAGGAGAGCGGCGGGGATACGGAGGATTGGTTGCCGCTGGAGGAGATATTCAGGGAGTGAGCGAGGGGCGGGGGGATGGGGAACGACCTCATCCGTCTGGCCTGCGGCCAGCAGCCTTTCCCAGGGGGGAAGGCTGGGGAGCCCCACCGGCGCTGCGCGCCACCTCCCCACTGCGGTGGGGAGGCAGGGAGACGGAGGGGCGCTCCTGCAAAGACCGAGGGAAGGGACAAGGGAGACAGTATGAGCAGGACGGCGACGATTCCGTGGGGGGCGTTCTCCGAGAAGCACAGGCGTTACATCCGAAGGGCGTTGAGGCAGCGGATGTGCGTGGCGGAGGGGGCGATCCGCAGCGGCAAGACCATCGACCACTGCATCATCGCGGCGGCTTACCTGGAGACCGCGCCGGACCGGTTTCACCTGGCCAGCGGCGCGACCATCGCCAACGCGAAGCTGAACATCGGGGTGTGCAACGGCTTTGGACTGGAGAATCTGTTTCGCGGGCGATGCCGATGGGGCAAGTATCGCGACAACGAGGCGCTGTTCGTGCAGACCCGGACGGGAGAGAAGATCGTGGTGTTCGCGGGCGGCGGGCGCTCGGACAGCTACAAGCGCATCCTGGGCAACAGCTACGGGCTGTGGATCGCCACGGAGATCAACGAGCACTTTGACGGCCCGGACAGCCGCACCAGCTTTGTGAAGGTGGCGGCGGGACGGCAGATCGCGGCGCGGAGGCCGATGACGCTGTGGGATTTGAATCCCTGTGGGCCGGGCGCGCCGATCTATCGGGATTACATCGACAAGTATCGCAGGGATGGCCTTGCGGGCGGATTCCTGTATGAGCATTTCACGATTCGGGACAACGCGACCATCACGCCGGAGCGGCTCAAGGAGATCGAGAGCCGGTATGACGTGGGCTCGGTGTGGTACCGGCGGGACATCCTGGGCGAACGGGCGGCGGCCGAGGGGCTGATCTACCGGCAATTCGCCGACGCGCCGGAGCGGTTCATCGTGGACGGGTCGGCGGAGCATCCGATGCCCCCGGGCGGGATCCGCAGCGCGGTGATCGGCGTGGACTTCGGCGGCGGGAGGAGCGCCCACGCCTTCTGCTGCCTGGGGTTTACCGGCGGCGGGGCCGTGGTGGTGCTGGATGAGTACCGGCAGCAGGAGGCGCTGAACCCGAACGCCCTGGCGGCGGACTTCGTGGAATTCGTGCGGAGGTGTCAGGCGCGGTGGCTGGTGACGGACGCCTGGTGCGACAGCGCCGAGCAGACGCTGATCAACGGGCTGCGGGCGGCGGCAGCCGCGGCGCGGCTGCCGGTGAACGTCGGGTCGGCGCGGAAGAAGCCAATCAACGACCGCATCCGGGCGGTGTGCCTGCTGATGGGGGAAGGGCGTTTTTTCGTGCGGGCGGAGTGCCGGAACACCGTGGACGCGCTCCTGAACGCGGTGTGGGATCGGAGCAAGCCCACGCAGGACGTGCGCCTGGATGACGGCACGACGAATATCGACAGCCTGGACGCGATGGAATACGCGCTGGAACGGGAGATCGCGTATTTGTTGTGAAGGAGACGGGGGGACGACCTCATCCGCCTGGCCTGCGGCCAGCCGCCTTCCCCAGAGGGAAGGCTGAGGAGGCGGGCGCCGCAACGGCGCCCCTACGGGGACCCCAGCAGAGGGAAGGCGCGGAAGGGATTATGATGAAGATATTTGAAACTTTGAGGAAGAGGGGGCGGAGCCTTATGCAGAAGGCGGGCGCGGAGACGGGCCTGGCCCGGCCGTTCAGGGACATCTTCGAGGTGGACGGCGTGCCGGCCTACCGGCAGTTTTACGACAAGGGGATCTTCGTCTGGAAGGCGCTGTATCGGGGAAGCTACGCGCCCTGGCACATGGTGCCCGCGCCGACGATCGCCAATCCGAAGGCGGTGCGGCAGATGTACCGGCTGAACGCGGCCAAGGCGGTGTCGGCGGAGCTGGCGGGGCTGGTGTGGAGCGAGCAGTGCGACATTCGCGTGAGCATGAACGGTGGCGCGGCGGGCAAGGACGATCCGCTGAACGCGTTTGTGCACGCGGTGCTGCGGGAGAACGCCTTCAGCGGGAAGATGCAGCAGCTGATCGAGCAGGGGCTGGCCCTGGGCGGCGCGGCGTTGAAGGTGTGGTGCGAGCCGGGGGAGGCGAAGGAGACAATTCCTGCGGGAGAGCCCTTTGGGGAGGACGCCGGAAGGGTGCGGATCGGATACTGCATGGCGGATCAGTTCGTGCCGACGGCGTGGGACAATGCCCGCGTGAGGGAGGCCGTGTTCATCTCCCGGGAGGCCAGAGACGGATATTACTTCACGCGGCTGGAGTGGCACCGGCGCGACGGCGAGACCTACTGCGTGGACAACGAGGCGTATCGCTCGGACGGGCGGCACGGGGCGCCGGGGCAGGACATCCTGGGGGTGCGGTATCCGCTGGAGGAGGCGTACCCGATGGTGAGCGCCCACACGGAAGCGCGGGTGTCGGACAGCCTGTTCACCTACTGGCACACGCCCATCGCCAACAACCTGGACGACGACAGCCCGCTGGGCGTGAGCCTCTACGGAAACGCGCTGGAGACGCTGCGGGCGCTGGACATCTGCTACGACAGCTTCGTGCAGGAGTTTGAGCTGGGGAAGAAGCGGATCATCGTGCCGGCGCGGTGCGTGCGGACGGTGGCCGATCCCTCCACCGGCGAGATGCGGCGCTACTTCGATCCGGCGGACCGGGTGTACGAGGCGCTGGCGACCGACGACGCGGGCGAATTGCGCATCCAGGACAACAGCGTGGAGCTGCGGGTGGAGGAGCATGTGGCGGCGCTGAACGCCTTCCTGTCGATCCTGTGCCTGCAGCTGGGATTCTCGGCGGGGACGTTCAGCTTCGACGCCCACAACGGCCTGAGGACTGCCACCGAGGTGGTGAGCGAGAACAGCAAGACGTTCAAGACCGTGAAGTCCGTGCAGAACCAGCTGGCGCCGGCGCTGGAGCACCTGGCGCGGAACATCATCGACGTGGCGATCCTCTACGGGCTGCGCTGGAAGGGCGAGCCGGTGGAGCGCCTGGCCGCCGGCGGATACAGCGTGCAGGCGATCTTCGACGACGGCGTGACCCAGGATCGCCAGACCAGCATCGCCGAGGGCGTGAAGCTGGTGGAGGCGGGGCTTTTGAGCCGGTATCGGTTTTTGACCGACGCGAAGTATGGGCGGGGGCTGACGCCGAAGGAGGCGGAGGCCGAGATCGAACGGCTGAAGGCGGAAGAATTGGGAAAGTGAGAGGAGGAATGGACATGGCGGAGTTTGACCGGGATTTCCTGATCGGGCACGGGGTGCCGGAGGATCAGGCGGAGACCGTGCTGGAGGCCCACGAGGCGGCGCTCCGGGCGGCGGTGGAGGGCACGGTGAGCGAGGAGGAAGCCCGCCGTCGCGTGGATGAGGCGACGGAGGGACTTCTGACCGAGGCGGAGGCGCGCTCCAGGATCGAGGAAGCGCTTCTGGCCGCGCCGAAGGGCGTGGACGAGGAGGTCTACCGGCAGGTGGCGGCGGAGCGGGACATGCTGCGCGCCATCGGAGGGGAAGCCTTTGAGGACGTGAAGCCGAAGTTCCGCGAGCAGGTGTACGCGCTGCTGGACCTGGGGGACAAGGCGCGGCCCGTGGAGGAACAGATGGCGGCGATCCGGGAGAAGTATGAGGAGTTCTTCATCGGCGGGGGACGCGCCCAGAGGCTGCCGCGATTCGGCGGCGCGCCGCGCGGCAGCATGCCCCGGGGCACGATGGGCGCGGCGGAGCAGTTCAGCCAGGTCTGGGGCTTCGGACAGAGGCGATAGGGCCGGGCCGCGCGGCGCTCCCTCGCGGGAGTGGTGCGATCATTCAGTCCATGCGCGGCGCAGAGCCGCCTGGAAATAGAGGAAAGAGAGGAAGATTGTATGGCATTCACCCAGCAGAACGTGAACTATGCGGCGGACTACAGCCGCGCCATGGCGGACGCTTACCCCTACATCTCCTACTTCGGGGAGATCTGGGGCGCGAACAACGCCAACCTGTACAAGCCCGGCATGGGCAGCACGATGTACATTCCCAGCCTGACCACCAGCGGCGCGAGGGCGACCGACCGCGACCAGGTGACGGGCACCTTCAACCGCAACTGGAACAACAGCCTGCAGGCCGTGAGCCTGGAGATGGACCGCGAGTGGGACACGCTGGTGGACCCGATGGACATGGACGAGACCGACATGGTGGCGACCATCGCCAACGTGACCAAGGCCTTCACCGAGCAGCAGAAGGTGCCGGAGATGGACGCCTACCTGGCCTCCAAGCTCTACAGCTTCTGCACGCCGGACACCACGTCGCTGACCAGCTCGACCATTCTGAACAAGTGGGACAGCTACCTGGAGGCCATGGCGAACGCCCGCGCCAACCGCGACCGCCTGTGCGCCTACATGACGCCGGCCGTGTATCGCGTGCTGAAGCAGGCCGCCGGCCTGACGCGCTATGTGGACCTGGGGACCAGCGACGGCAACGTGAACCGCAGGATCGCCTGCCTGGACGGCGTGACGATCCGCGAGGTGCCGGCGGAGCTGATGAAGTCGGCCTACGATTTCGACGAGGGCTGGACCCCCAAGAGCAACGCCGTGCAGATCAACATGATCATCGTGGACCCGGAGGCGGTGGCTGCGCCGGTGAAGTACGAGGTGGCGATGATGTCGGAGCCCACCGCCCAGAGCAAGGGCAAGTACCTGTACTACGAGCGCTATTACTACGGCGCGTTCAAGCTGAACAACCGCGCGGGCGGGATCATCGTGAACGTCGCGGCGAGCTGAGGCGGGGAAGGGTGACACCTCATCCGCCTGCCGCGCAGACAGCTTCCCCTCGGGGGGAAGGCGTATGGGAGGGATGACATGACGGAGTATCTGAGCTATGAGGAGTACGTCGGGCGGGGTGGCACGCTGGACGAGGCGGCGTTCGCGGCGGCGGAGCCGAGGGCGCGGGGCCGCGTGGACGCGTTGACCTACGGCAGGCTTCGGGGCATGGAAACGCTGCCGGAGGCCGTGAAGGACGCGATGATGTGCGCCGTCGGGGTGATGGACAGCTGCGGCGCGGAGGCGCTGGCGGCAGCATCGGCCCAGGCCTCCTTCGCGACGGACGGTTATTCCGAGAGCTATCAGGGCGCGGGCGAGCGCGTCCTGGCCGCCCAGAGGGCGCTGGACCGGGAGATCGGGACGCTGCTGGCGGGCTTGACGGACGACGAGGGCGTGCCGCTGATTTACGCGGGAGGCGTCGTTGGATGAAAGGCTGCGAAGAGACGATCACGCTGTTCAACGCGCGGCGCGACGGCGACACGGGCGGGCACGTGTACGTGCCGACGGTGATCGTCGGTTGCAGCTGGCACGGCGGCCAGCGCGTCGGCCTGGACGCGAGGGGCGGCCTGGCGGTGGCGGACGAATACGTGGTGCGCATTCCCGTGGACGCGGACTTCGGCGGCAAGGCTTACGCCGACCCGATCGCCTGGCGGCAGTCGGACGGCGAGGGACGCTTCACGATCCAGGGCGGCGACCTGGCGGCCCACGGCGCCTTTGAGGGCGAGGACTGGACCCCCGCGCGGCTGAGGGTCGCGAGCGCCGAGTGCTTCACCGTGATGGGCGTGACCGACAACCGAAGGGCGCCCCGCGGAAAGCACTGGAAGCTGACGGGCGCGTAGCCGGAGGAGGAATGGTATGCCACAGATCAACAATGCCGGGGCGCTGCGCGCGTGGCTGCGCGGCTGCCCGTCGATCGCGCGGGAGAGCGACTTCGGCGCGGACTGGCTGGACGGCGGGGCGGGCGGCTTCTCGCTGGGCGCCGCGCCCGGAGAACCGGCGTATCGGGAGAACATCTGGGGCCGGAAGGCGCTGGGCAGCAAGCAGTGGCGCGAATTCTGGCTGGACGCGCGCCTGCCCCATGGCGGGGACGTGGCGCAGAACCTGGAAAACCTCGAAACCCTGCAGCGGATCGAGAGCTGGATCCTGGCGCAGAACGCGGCCGGGCGCTTTCCCGAGTGGGAGGGCGGGCGCGTGACGGCGGTGCTCGTGGCACACAGCGGCGCGCCGGAGAGCTTCGAAAGCGGCACGGCGCGGTATCGCATGAAGCTGCGCGTGGAATATGAGGCGACGAGCGAAACGACAACATGAGGAGGATTTGAATATGTCTGAAAACATCACCGGCAAGATCGCGAGAAAGTACATGGCCCACTTTCTGGACGCCAGCTTCGGCGGCACGACCGCGAACTGGTATCGCGTGGGCAAGGACCTGGAGGAGTTCAACGTCGAGATGAACCCCGACACCGAGAAGAAGAAGAACATCCTGGGCAACAACAGCTTCATCCACAACGGCTATGAGATCACCGCCGACGCGGAGCCGTTCTACGCCGAGGTGGGCGACGCGCTGTTCGAGCGGCTGCAGCAGATCGTGGACACCCAGGCCACCGACGACGGCTGCAAGACCAGCGCCCTGGAGGTGCACCTGTGGGAGGACGGCACGACCGAGGGCACGTTCGTGGCGTACAAGCAGGAGTGCTATGTGGTGCCGACCAGCTACGGCGGGGACACCAGCGGCTATCAGATCCCGTTCACCGTGAATTATGTGGGCGACAAGGTGAAGGGCAAGTTCACGCCCGCCAGCGATGGCACCCCCGCCAGCTTCGTGGCGGACAACTGATGACAGCAGGTCCCCGCTCGTTTGAACGGGGCGGGGACCTCATCTGGCGCCACCTGCCGGGGCCTACCGAACGCGCGCGCCGCTTCCCGCACCGTGCACGGGACGGCGCCCCTGCGGGAAGCCATGTGGGCTTTGGCGCAGGAGAGGCGGAATGCGAAAGGAGGACAATATGGCTGAGAAGATGAAGAAGGGGATGGCGGCGATCACCGTGGACGACGGCAGCCGCCGGGTCCCGATCCACAACATCCACGGCGAGGAGATCGGCGTGTTCTATTTCCATCCGACGGACATCGGCATCATCGCTCGCTACAACGACATGGTGGGCCGGTTCGACGAGATCACGAAGCCGCTGGAGGATTTCTCGGGCGACGAGAGCGACGAGAAGCAGGTGCAGGCGCTGCGCGAGGCCGAGAAGCGGCTGTACGAGGCCGTGAACGGGCTGTTTGGCGGCGACGCGGCGGGCGCGTTCTTCGGGAACATGCACCCGTTCAGCCCAGTGGGCGGCGCGTTCTACTGCGAGGCGGTGCTGAAGGCCGTGGGGCAGTACATCTCCGGGCAGTTTGACGCGGAGACGGCGCGCTTTTCCGACCGCGCGGCCAAGTACCTGACGGAGCGCGGGAAGTAATGCGCTTTGCCTTGCCCCGGGCGCTGGCGGTCGGGGAGCGGGAATGGGCGATCCGCGCGGATTACCGCGAGGTGCTGAACATCCTGGCGGCCTTTGAGGACCCGGAGCTGACCGAGGCCGAGAAGGCGTACATCTGCCTGAATAACCTGTACGAGGACTTTCCCGCGATGCCGCAGGCGGACTACCCGGAGGCCTTTCGCGCGGCGGTGGCGTTCATCGACCACGGCGCGACGGAGGAGAGGGGCGGCGCGCGGACGATGGATTGGGAGCAGGACGCGCCGCTGCTGTTTCCGGCGGTGAACCGCGTGGCCGGCTACGAGGTGCGCGACGTGGCGTTTTTGCACTGGTGGACGTTCCTTGGGCTGTTCATGGAGATCCGGGATTCGGTGTACGCTACGGTGCTGGCGCTGCGGCAGAAGAAGGCCCGGGGCGAAAAGCTTGAGAAGTGGGAGCAGGAGTTCTGGCGGCGCAACGCGGGCATTTGCAGGCTGCGGCCCAGGCTGAGCGAGGCGGAGCTGGCGGAGAAGCGGCGGCTGGAGGCAGCGCTGGGGGGATGAGGCAGCCCGCGGCTTTTCGGGAAGGCTGGCGGGGGACGACCTCATCCGTCTTGCCGCTGTGCGGCAATCCACCTTCCCCAGAGGGGAAGGCCGGGCGGGATGAGGCGGAAGCGCGGAGAGAAGGTTTGATGGAAGGAGGGGTTTGATGGCGAGGCATTCGGGCGGCGCGATCGTGATCGACGCGCCGTTTGGAGGCGGCGACTGGCTGGACGACGCGAAGCGGATCGCGGACGCGGCGCGCTCGCTGAACAGCGCGACGAGGCGCATGGGCGGCCAGCTGCGCGCGACGGCGGCGGGATACGTCAGCGCCGTGAGCAAGGCCGTTCGGGCGGTGGAAGGGCTTCGGGACGAGCAGCTTCTGGCGTTCGGGGATACGGCCAGGGCCTGGGAGAGCGCCCGGACCCGATTGAACGGATTGAGCGCGTCGCTGGGAGCGCTGAAGCGAAGCCTTCGGGACGCCTTCGTGCCGATCCTGACGGCGGCGGCTCCGGCGCTGACGACGCTGACGGACCTGCTGACGTGGGCAGTGAGCGCCGTGGGATCGTTCATGGCGGCGCTGACGGGGCAGGACGCCTTTTTGCGCGCCGCCGGCGAGCAGCGGGAATACGCCGAGGGGCTGCGCGGGTCGACGCGCGCGGCGAAGGCGCTGAAGCGGCAGCTGGCGAGCTTCGACGAGCTGGATATCCTGCGCGACAGCGGGCAAGGCTCCGGCGGCGGCGGACTGAGCGCCGCGGCGACGGACCTGTCGGGACAGCTGGCGCTGCTGCCGGTGGACGAGGGCATCCTGCGGTTTGCCCGCGAGCTGAAGGCGCTCTTTGAGGCGGGCGACTATGACGGCCTGGGAAGGACCCTCGCGGACGCGCTGAACGGCGCGATCGAACGGGCGCGGGCGTGGATCCGCTGGGAAAACGTGGGCGAGGACGTGACGCGCGTCGTCGACGGCGTTTGCGCCGCGTTCAACGGCCTGGTGGACGGCGTGAACTGGACGGGCCTGGGCGGCGCGCTGGGCGATGGCATCGACACGCTGCTGCGCACGGCGGACCGCCTTCTGGGCGGCATCGACTTTCCGTCGCTGGGACGGGCGCTGGGCGACGCGCTGAACGGCGCGCTGGCGGAGATCGACTTTGACGTGTTGGGCGAGACGCTGGCGCGGCTGTTGACCGCGAAGCTGGCGGTGCTGGCCAACGCGGCGATCACCTTCGACTGGGGGCGCTTCGGCGGCAAGCTGGCCGAAGGGCTGTCGGGCCTGGTGCGCACGATGGGCGAGGCGCTGGACGGGATCGACTGGTCGGCGCTGGCGCTTTCGCTGACGCAGGGCCTGAACCGATTCATCGCGGACGTGAACTGGACCGAGGTGGGCGGCTTCGTCGGCGGACGGCTGAGCGACGCCCTGGGCGCGATGCGCACCGCCGTGAGCGCCTTTGACTGGGGGCGCGCGGGCGACGCGCTTTCGAGCGCCGTGAACGGCCTGGTGAAGCGGGTGGACTGGGTCGCGCTGGGCCAATGGCTGGATCGGACGATCAAGGGTGTGCTGGACTTCGGCATTCGCTTCCTGAAGGGCTTCGATTCGGATGAATTCGCTTCGGGCCTCAGGAAGGCGCTGGACCAGGTGGACTGGGACGGCATCGCCAGGAAGCTGTGGACGCTGTTGAGCGAGGCGCTGGGCAAGTTTGGCGGCCTTGGAAGCCTGCTGGGCCTGGGCGGCGGCGGACTGGACGGCCTGCTGAGCCGGTCGGAGGCGGACGTGCCGGTGCGGCTGGTGAAGCAGGGCTGGACGAGCCTCGACAGCTTCGTGGGCACGTCGGTGAAGGTGAACACGAACCTTGGGAAGGGCAACTGGAGCAGCCTTGCCGACTTCATCGGCGCGTCGACGCGGGTGCTGGTCTCGCTGGGCAAGGACGGCTGGAGCAACATCGCGGGCTTCGTGGGCGACAGGGTGACGGCCCTGGTCTCGCTGGCCAGACAGGGCTGGAATACGTTGAGCGGGTACGTCGGCGATTCGGTGACGGTGCAGACCGCCCTGCAGCGCAGCGGCTGGACGAGCCTTATGAGCTTCGTGGGCGCGGACAGACCGATTTCGGCGATGCTGGGTCTGGTCCGACAGGGCTGGAGCTCGCTGGACGATTTCGTCGGCGTCAGCCGGCCGCTTTCGGCGCTGGTGAGCCTGGTGAAGAACGGATGGAACACGCTGGCGGGCTTCACGGGGGACGCGGTGACGGTGCGGACGAGCCTGACGCGAAATGGCTGGAGCAGCATCAGCGGCTTCGTGGGTGACGAGGTGTCGGTGTGGACGCGGCTTCTGCAGTGGGGCTGGAGCAGCATCGAGGAATACGTGGGCGACGAGGTGTCGGTGTGGACGCAGCTGAAGAAGTGGGGCTGGAACAACATCGAGAACTACGTCGGCGACAGCGTCAGCGTGTTCACGGCGCTTCGGAAGAACGGCTGGAACAACATCTTGGAATACATCACTGGCAACAGCCAGGGCAAGATCACCATCACGGCGACGGTGAACGGGGTGCTGGGGAACCTGGCGAACGTGATCGGAAACGCCATCGGCGGCAAGCTCAGCGGCAAGGCGAAGGGCGGCTGGTATTCGCCCGGCGGCATCGCGCACAGCTTCGCGGCCGGCGGGATGATCGGAAGGGGCGGCCGGGCCAGCTGGTGGGACAGCGCCGTGAAGTACGCCCGGGGCACGCGGCGCGCCCACGGGACGATGTTCATCGCCGGGGAGGCCGGGCCGGAGATCGTGGGCCACGTCAACGGGCGGACCGAGATCCTGAACCGGAGCCAGCTGGCGCAGACGATGTACAGCGCCGTGACGGGCGGCATGGCCGCCGCCCTGCGCGGGGTCACTTTCACGGTGCCGGCCATGGCGACGGGCGGGGTGATGCCCTATGAGGTGTCCGCGCAGATCGCCAAGGGCACGGCGGACTTGCAGGGCACGCTGGACGCGAACAACGAGGACCTGATCCAGACCATCGTCAATGTGGCGGGGCAGATCGTCGCCGCGATCCAGCGCGGGGGCGACCGGCCGGCCGCGTCGGGCGGCGGGCTGACGGCCCAGCAGATCATCAACGAGATCAACCGGCGGACGCAGATGTACAGCCAGAGTCCGCTGAAGGGGGTGTGAACATGGCAGCGCCAGTATTGATCATCAACGGGCACGACTACGCGCCGTATGTGGAGGAGCTGACGCCCTCGCGGAACGACCTGGATGCCGACGGCAGCGGCCGCGACGTGCAGACCGGCGAGATGTTCCGCACGCGGATCGGCGTGAAGCAGAAGTGGGACGTGAAGCTGCTGCGGCTGTCGGAGGAGATCCACCGGCAGCTGCTGGCCGACATCGCGGGGGAATTTTACGAGGCGACCGTGCTCGATCCGACGACCGGGGCGCAGGCGAGGCGGACGTTTTACACGTCCTCCGTGCCCTTCGGCGTCCAGCGCTACCAGCGGGACAGCCGCAGGACCGTCTACGACGGCATGACCTTCAGCATGATCGAACGATAGGGGAGGGAGGAGAGCGGCATGCAAACCACGAGCGCATTGTGGAAGCGGCTGTGGGCGGCCGGCAGTGCCAGGCTTGAAACCGTGGCCGTCATAGGCGGCGTCGAACACGCGGACATCTCCAGCCCCGTCATCAAGCGATCGCTGATGCAGGGCGGGCTCGGCATCGGCAACGCCGTCAGCGCCAACTGTACGCTCAGCGTGCGAAGCGCGGAGGGCGTGCCGAGGGCCGCGGAGGTGGCGGTGAGGATGCGCCTGACGGACGGCGAAAGCGCCTCCGAATGGCTGCCCGCGGGCACCTTCTACGTGAGCCACCGGACGCGGGACGCGGTGACCGGCCTTGTGACGCTGGAGTGCTACGACGCGATGCTGAAGGCGAACGCGGAGTACGTCCCCGGCGGGACCTGGCCGCGGAGCATGGCGCAGCTGGCGTCGGAGCTCGCGGCGGCGCTGGGCGTGTCCATGGATCCGCGCAGCCGGATCGCCACCGGCGACGGCTATTTTGTGGAGGAGCCGGAGGAGGGGACCACCCTGCACGACCTGCTGGGCAGGATCGCGGCGGCGAACGGCGGGAACTGGATCATCACCCCGGCGAACCGGCTGCGGCTGGTGCGGCTCGCCTCGGCCAGCGACGCGGCGGGCGCGACCGAAGACGCCGTGGACGTGGCGGGCGTCGTGAAGGGGATCGACACCGGCTCGCTCGGCACGATCACCGGCATCCGATGCACTGTGGACGGCGAGACGCACCTCACCGGCGACGCAACCGGGCTGGTGATCGACGCGGAGGTGTCTGTGCCGGTGGCGCTGGACCTGGCAGACTGGATGCTGGGCATGACCTGCCAGGCCTATGCCCTGGAGGGCGCGATCTACGACCCGGCGGCGGAGCTGGGCGACTACGTGCGCGGCGGGGCGAACGGGGAGATCCGCGGCCTGCTGAACGACGAGACGGCCACCTGCGGCCTCGCCTTCCGGGGGGACATCGCCTCTCCGGAGGCTGGGGAGATGGCCGACGAGTATCCGTATCTGTCCAGGCGCGACCGGGCGATCGACGTCATGCGGGCGAAGCTGAGGACCATCGAGGAGGACGCGATCCTGGGCGTCGACGTGGAATACGCGCAGAACCAGAGCGCGGTGGTGGCGCCCGTGACCGGCTGGACAACCGACGCGCCGGCCTGGCGGGAGGGGTATTACATCTGGCAGCGCACGGCGACCGTCACCTCGGACGGGACGGGCTACAGCTCGCCGACCTGCATCAGCGGCCGGGACGGCGCGGACGGCGCGACCGGCCCCCAGGGCGAGACCGGCGCGACGGGCGTGGGCGTCAGCGAGATCGTCGAGCAATACTACCTTTCCAACAGCAGCACCACGCGCAGCGGCGGCTCCTGGAGCACCAGCCAGCCGGCGTGGGCCAGCGGGAAGTACATCTGGACGCGCTCGAAGATCACCTGGACCAACGGCACGACGACCTACACGACGCCGGTGCTCGCCAAGGCCATCAACGGCGCCAACAGCGCGGCCAACGACGCGGGCCTGGCGGTCACGGCGCTGGACACGGCGCTGGACACGGCGCTGACCCAGCAGGAGATCTTCAACCGGCTGACGAACAACGGCCAGGTCCAGGGGCTGTATCTGAAGAACGGCAGGCTCTACATCAACGCCACGTACATCGACACGGGCGTCCTGAGCGCCGATCTGCTGACGGCGGGCGTCATCACCGACGCCAGCGGCGAGAACTACTGGATCCTGGACGGCGCGAACAGCGAGTTCGTGACGCGAAAGGGGAACATCGGCGACTTTACTCTGGACGCCGGTTCACTGAAATACGGCTCGCTGGGCGTCGGCGGAACGGGCGCTTATGTCGGGAAAGACGGCGTCTATTACAACCAGACCTATGCCAACCTCGGCGGCGATACCTATAAGACATATGTTTTCGGCCAGGGGCTTCGGCTTTACAGGAACAATGAGCTTTACGCGACGCTGTTCGTCGGGGCCACCAGCACCACCCATGGCTTTACCATCAGATGCTACGACGCGGACGGGAACGCCTATGACCCGATCTACATCCGCTCCGTCGGGCCGACCACGTATAAGACGGTGTTCGTTCGCGACGATATCTATGTGTACAACGGAATTACCGCGCTGGGAAGCAGCTCATTTCACTACGTGAGCGTCAGGAATAACCTGACGGTCAGCGGCACCAAGAGCCGCGTCGTATCGACCGGGCAGTATTCCGACCGGCTGCTCTACTGCTACGAGACCCCGTCGCCGATGTTCGGCGACGTGGGCGAGGGCGTGATCGGCGAGGACGGGAAGTGCTACGTGTGGCTCGATGCGGTGTTCGCGCAGACCATTACGACGAGCCAGTATCAGGTGTTCCTGCAGAAGTATGGCGGCGGGGACTGCTGGGTTTCCGAGCGCAGGGGAAGCTGCTTTGTGGTCGAGGGGACGCCGGGACTTTCTTTCGGCTGGGAGCTGAAGGCCAAGCAGGCGGACTTCGACCAGCGGCGACTTGATACACCCATGGGAGAATACGAGCGCGACGAGACAAACTACGGGGAACAGGCACTTCAATATCTCAACCAACTGAAAGAAAGGAGATTATCCGCATGAAGATCATCACCAGTGTAACCGTTTTTAACGATGCCGTTGGGATGCGCATGAGCGCCACCTACAGCGAAATCGACGAGGCGACGGGCCGCGTCGTCAGCGACAACCAGCGCTTTGACCGCGTGATTACCGACGCCGAAGCCAGGGCCAGCGCCCAGGCGGTGCTGGCGTACGCGGGGGAAAGTCTGTAGGCGAATAGAACATACGTTCGACATAAAAATTAAACATATGTTCGATTCCAATCCCGCCGAGGGTGTGTTATAATGAGGGAGCAAACACACTGAGGCGGGATTTTCCCGCGAATACGATTTGGAGGATACCCAGATGGCAGCGGATAAGAAGGCGGAGAAGAAGCCCGCGACCCAGAAGTTCGGGGATGATCGAAAGAAGGCGCTGGAAGTGGCGCTGGGCAAGATAGAGAAGGATTTCGGCAAGGGCTCGGTGATGAAGCTGGGCAATGCCGCCAGCAACATGCAGGTGGAGGTCATTCCCACCGGCAGCCTGCAGCTGGATTTCGCCCTGGGCGTGGGGGGACTGCCGAAGGGCCGCATCGTGGAGATCTACGGGCCGGAATCCTCCGGTAAGACCACGGTGGCGCTGCACTGCGTGGCCCAGGCCCAGAAGGCCGGCGGCACCGCGGCGTTCATCGACGCCGAGCACGCGCTGGACCCGGTGTACGCCTCCAAGCTGGGCGTGGACATCGACGAGCTGTACGTGTCCCAGCCGGATAACGGCGAGCAGGCGCTGGACATCTGCGAGGCGCTGGTGCGCTCCGGCGCCATCGACATCGTCGTGGTGGACAGCGTGGCCGCGCTGGTGCCGAAGGCGGAGATCGAGGGCGACATGGGCGACAGCCACGTGGGCCTGCAGGCCCGGTTGATGAGCCAGGCGCTGCGCAAGCTGACCGGCGTCATCAGCAAGACCAACGCCGTGGTGATCTTCATCAACCAGCTACGCGAGAAGGTGGGCGTGATGTACGGCAACCCCGAGACCACCACCGGCGGCAAGGCGCTGAAGTTCTACGCCAGCGTGCGCATCGACATCCGCAAGAGCGAGGCCATCAAGGAGGGCAAGGAGATCGTCGGCAACCGCACGAAGATCAAGATCGTGAAGAACAAGGTGGCGCCGCCGTTCCGCACCTGCGTGGTGGACATGCTGTATGGCGAGGGCATCTCCCGCGAGGGCGAGCTGCTGGACATCGCCGTGGAGCAGGACCTGGTGCAGAAGTCCGGTTCCTTCTATTCCTACAACGGCGAGCGCATCGGCCAGGGCCGCGACAACGCCCGCAAGTTCTTCCACGACAACCCCGAGGCCTTTGACGCCGTGGAGGCGAAGATCCGCGAGAGCTTCCGCTCGGGCGGCATCGAAGCCCCGCTGGAGACGCCCGTCGCGTCCGTGGACGACGAGGATGAGGAGGGCGACGACGAGGAGTTTGAGCTGGACGAGTGACAGCCTGTTTTCGCGGGCCGGAGGCATTGTCTCCGGCCCGCTTTCCTATTGCCAGGGCGGCATGGTTTGCGGTCCGGAGCCCGAAACGACCTCATCCGTCCTCGCCTTGCCCGGCCACCTACCGGGGGCCCGTCCGTGCGCTCGAATCCCCAGTGGGGAAGACTTTCTTCCTGCACCGCGCACGAGATGCCGCCCCTACATGGAGTATTGGCAATGTGATCGACACAGAACCGCAACTCATGCGTTTGGCGTGAACCTTGTTTTCCCAAGGCTTGACAAGACCCGCGGGTGAAGTTACAATATAATGTGATAATATGTCGGTATCACAGGCCATAACGAAGGGGAAGGGCGTGAGGATGGATGGACGCTCAAAAGCGCGGACAGGCGCGGGACGCGCGCATGCGCAGCCGGCTCCGGAGCAAGCGCGCGCTGCCCCGGGCGCCGAAGCAGGGCGTGAACCTGCATCACGATTTCGGCATCCGGCTGCTCAAGCTGGCGAACGTGGCGCTGATCACGCTGCCATTTGCGCTGGTCTGGCTGCTGGTGTACATCCGCGAAGTGCTGATGTATCCGTCGGTCTACAGGGCCGGGGGCATCATCGTCATGTTCGTCGTGCTCTATGCCTTCTTCGGGCGCGCCTACGAGTCGTTCCTGGTGTCGCTGAAGCGCGTCTCGGACATGTTCTATGCCCAGGCGCTGAGCATACTCTTCGCGGACGGCTTCATGTTCCTGGTCATGTGGCTGATGAGCAACCACTTCCCGAACCTGTTCCCGGCGCTGGGGGCCATGGCGGCGCAGCTGGCGCTGTCGGCGGTGTGGTGCCTGAGCGCGAACCGATGGTACTATTCCCACTACGCCCGGCAGAAGACCGGCGTGATCTATGACATGCGCCGCGGCGTGGAGGATCTGTTCGGCCGCTACGGCATGGAGCAGAAGTTTGACGTGCGCTTCACCTGCACGGTGGAGGAGTGCCTGGGCCGGCTGGAGATGCTGGACGAGCTGACCAGCGTGTTCCTCTGCGGCGTGCACAGCCACGAGCGCAACGTCATTTTGAAGTATTGCGTGGCCAACGGCATCGTGGTCTACATCATCCCGCGGGTGGGCGACGTGATCATGAGCGGCGCGAAGAAGATCCATCTGTTTCACCTGCCGATGCTGCGGGTGGACCGCTACAACCCGAATCCGGAGCACACCCTGGCCAAGCGGGCCATGGACATCTGCCTGAGCCTGTTTCTGCTGGCGCTGTTCAGCCCGATCCTGCTGGTGACGGCGCTGGCCGTGAAGCTGCAGGACGGCGGGCCGGTGTTCTACCGCCAGGTGCGCCTGACGAAGGACGGCCGCCCGTTCCGGATGCTGAAGTTCCGCTCGATGGTGGTGACGGCGGAGGAGGACGGCGTGGCGCGCCTCTCCACCGGCGACGTGGACGCCCGCATCACGAGGGTGGGCCGGGTGCTGCGCGCCCATCGCATCGACGAGCTTCCGCAGCTGTTCAACGTGCTGGGCGGCAGCATGAGCCTGGTCGGCCCGCGGCCGGAGCGGCCGGAGATCGCCGCCGAGTATGAAAAGGAAATGCCGGAATTCGCCCTCCGCCTGCAGGCGAAGGCGGGCATCACCGGCTATGCCCAGGTGTACGGCAAGTACAACACCACGCCCTATGACAAGCTGCAGATGGATCTGATGTACATCTCCCGCCCCAGCCTGATCGAGGACATCAAGATCCTGTTCGCCACGTTCCAGATCATCTTCCAGCGGGAGAGCACCGAGGGCATCGCCCAGGGCCGGGTGAACGCCGGCTCCGACGACCAGCCCGCGGCATAGGGGACCAACGAACCATTGCAAGGGCTGCCTTAATAGATTATGTGCGCATAAAGCAGATGTAGGGGCGGCGCAACGCCGCCCCTGCAAATGCATGCCTGCTGTATGCCTATGCGTTTTGAGACAACCCATTTTGGTGGATCCTGACATGGAGGGGATGCCTGTGAGGCACATGACGAGGCGCGCGCTGGCGGCGATCGCGCTGGCGCTGTGCGGCGCGCTGCTGGCGGGCTGCGCGGCCAAGCCGGTCACCGCCAATCCTTCGGCGCTGGTGGTGGGCTTTTCCCAGCTGGGCGCGGAGAGCGGCTGGCGCATCGGCAACACCGCCAGCATGGAGCAGGCGGCCAAGCGCTGGGGCTTCGGCCTGATGCTGGACAACGCCAACCAGCGCCAGGACAAGCAGATCGCGGCAATCCGCTCGTTCATCTCCTACCAGGTGGACGTGATCGTGTTTTCGCCCATCGTGGAGACCGGGTGGGACAACGTGCTGACCGAGGCCAGGAACGCCGGCATCCCGGTGATCATCATGGACCGCATGATCGAGACCGACGACGACGGCCTGTACACCGCCTACATCGGCGCGGACTTCCTGGCGGAGGGCCGGCGCGCCGGGGAATTCCTGGTCCGGAAGGCGGACGCCCTGGGCGCGGAGCACCTGAACGTGGTGGAGATCACCGGCACCGAGGAATCCACCCCGATGCGCGAGCGCCAGGCGGGCTTCATGCAGGCCATTGACGGGGACGACCGCTTCACCGTGATCGCCAGCGTCTCCGGCGATTTCCTGCGCTCGAAGGGCGAGGAGTGCATGCGCTCGCTGCTGGAGACCTACGGCGCGGAGGGCATCGACGTCATCTATTCCCACAACGACGAGATGACCCTCGGCGCGCTGGACGTGCTGGAGGCGGCGGGGGTGAAGCCGGGGGAGGACATGGTGTTGATCTCGGTGGACGGCCAGCAGGAGGCGGTGGACGCCCTGAAGGCAGGCCGGATCAACTGCATCGTGGAGTGCACGCCGGACCTGGGCGAGCGCGTGATGGCCATGGTGGACGCCCTGTCGAAGGGGGAGGAGGTTCCCAAGCAAAACCACCCCGAGGAGACCTGCTTCACCGAGTTCGACGACCTGTCTGACCTGGCCCCGAGGGGATACTGACATGAACGGCAACCTGCGGCGCAAGAGCATCATCGGCCAGCTGAACCGGACCACGCGCATCATTGCGCTGGCGCTGCTGATCCCGGTGCTGGTGAGCCTGGCGATGATGTTCGTCACGTCCACCCGCTACCAGAGGGCCATCTCCCGCATGGAGACGGCGGCGGGCCTGAAGCCCACGGTGGGCACGGAGCTGCCGGAGCGGCTGTTCTCCGTGGCGGCGGGCCAGCGGAACTACGACGAAAGCGGCGTGGAGAGCCTGCTGGCCGACGTGAATGAGACGCTGGACGGCCTGCTGGAGGACGATTCCGGCGCGGGCTACCTGCAGCTGACGGTGGCCCGGCGCACGATGGACACCCTCTCCAGCTACATCGACCAGGTGCGCGACGGCATGGCCGAGGGTCGCGCCATCAGCGAGATCGAGCGGATCGTGGACGAGGTGCGCGACGTGGGTGACCTGGTGACGGACATGCTGGACGACTTCGTGTCCGTGGAGATCGACGCCGCCGTGCGCAACGGCGCGAACATCCAGCGCATCGTCTGGGTGGCCTTCTTCGCGGAGGCGATCATGCTGCTGCTGGCGCTGTTCTGGGCCCGGGAGGGCACCTATCGGCTGGCGGAGACCATCCGCCGGGCCATCTACCGGATGGAGGGCAGCGTCTACCGCCTCACCAGCGGCGACCTGAAGGCCCGCGTGCCGGAGATGGAGGTGGCGGAGCTGAGCGAGCTGGCCACCCAGATCAACGTGATGGCCAACCGCCTGGAGACGCTGATCGAGCGCAGCCGCCTGGAGCAGGAGAACCTGGCCAAGTCGGAGCTGCGCCTCCTGCAGGCCCAGATCAACCCCCACTTCCTCTATAACACGCTGGACGCCATCATCTGGCAGGCGGAGTCCGGCAAGAGCGAGGAGGTCATCCACCTCACCCGCTCGCTGAGCGACTTCTTCCGCATCTCCCTGTCCTCCGGCGCGGACTGGATCCCCCTGGAGCGCGAGGTGCGCCACCTGTCCGGCTATCTGAGCATCCAGAAGACCCGCTATCGCGATATACTGAATTATTCCATCGAGATCCCCGACGAGCTGATGGACGGCTACGTCGTGAAGATGATGCTGCAGCCGCTGGTGGAAAACGCGCTGTACCACGGCATCAAGACCCGGCGCGGCGGCGGCTTCATCCGCGTCAGCGCCACCCGGGAGGGCGGGAAGGCGCGCTTCGTGGTGGAGGACACCGGACGGGGCATGACCCCCGGGGAGCTGGAGCGGGTGATCGCCGCCATGCGCAGCGACGCGCCGACCCTGGCCGTCGACACATCCGGCAAGGCGCCCTCCACGGAGGAGGCGCCGCCCGTCGGCAGCAGCTTCGGCCTTCGCAACGTGGACACGCGCATCCGCCTCTTCTACCACCAGGACGAGGGCCTTGCAATCGAGAGCGGCCAGGGAGGCACCCGCGTGTCCTTCCGCGTGCCGCTGAAATCCAGGGAGGAAATCGCCAATGATGAAGGTGTTTCTGGTTGACGACGAGATCGCCATTCGGGAGAACCTGCGCAACTCGTTCCCCTGGGAGTCCAACGGCTTCCAGCTGGTGGGCGAGGCCTCGGACGGGGAAATGGCCCTGCCGATGATCCGCGACCTGAACCCGGATATCCTGCTGACGGACATCCGCATGCCCTTCATGGACGGCGTGCGGCTGTGCGCCGAGGTGAAGCGGGCCATGCCCTGGGTGGGCATCGTGATCCTCTCCGGCTACGACGACTTCTTCTATGCCCAGCAGGCCATCTCCCTGGGCGTGAAGGAATACCTGCTCAAGCCCATCACGGCCCAGGAGCTGGGCAAGGCGCTGTCCCGCGTGGCGGAGCAGATCGCCGAGGAGCGCAGCGCCAAGCAGAGCGTGGAGAACCTGCGCCGGGGCAGCCAGTTCCTGCGGGAAAAGCTGCTGTCGGCGCTGTTCACCGACGAGGGCGACCGCTTCGAGGACGAGCAGCTGATGCTGCAAATGCGCCAGATGGGCGTGAACCTGGCCGCCAACTGCTATGTGGTGATCGACATCGCCTTCCCCTTCCGGGACGAGGAGCGCGCCCGGGCGCGGGCGGCGCTTTCCAACCTGGCGGAGGCCACCGGCGGCAGCGTGTTCACCTGCGGCATGAACCACGGGGCGCGGGCGCTGGTGCTGGGCGACAACGAGCAGGACGCCGAGGAGCGCGCCTATTCCTTCGCCAGCTCCGTGGTGCAGCTGCCCCAGCTGGCCAGCTGCGAGGAGCTGATGCTGTCCATCGGCGAGACCGTGTCCGATTTCTACGATATCCGCCGCGCCATGCACTCCGCCCGCCACCTGCGCCACGTGGCCGCGGGGCAGACCGCCGGCCGCCGCATCATCGGCGTGGGCGAGCTGAATGACGCCACCACCGTGCTGAACAGCCTGGAGCTCAGCCCGCTGTACGAGCGCCTGCAATACGCCCCCGAGGGCGAGCTGGACGCCATCCTGGCGGAGTATACCGGCTCCCTGCCCGACAGCGGCGGCGGCATCGAGCTGGCCATGGGCTACCTGCGCATCGCCGCGGTGATCGCCGCGCGGCGCATCGTGGAGGATGTGGGCGCCGATCCCCAGCAGGCCCTGAACGAGGAGCTGATCGCCCGGGCGCTGCGGGCGGAGGACGCCGAGGGCCTGGAATCGGTGCGGGCGCTGCTGCGCTCGGCCATCGAGTGCCGCGACCGCAGCGGCCACGGCTCGGGCGACACCCCGGTGGGCCGCGCCCGCGCCTACCTGAGCCGGTGCTTCGCCAACCCGAATCTGATGCTCCAGGACGTGGCGAAGGAGGTGGGCATCTCCCAGAGCCACTTTTCCACCGTGTTCGCCCAGGAGACGGGCATCACCTTCACCCAGTACCTCACGGGCCTGCGCATTGCCAAGGCCAAGGAGCTGCTGGCGGCCACGGACCTGCGCTCCTCGGAGATCGCCTTCCAGGTGGGCTACAACGACGCCCACTATTTCAGCTACCTGTTCAAGAAGCACACTTGCATGACCCCCAGCGACTATCGCCGGACGAAAAAAATTCAACCCGACGCCGAATGATAATTACCTTTTGTCGGTAACCTGCCCGGTAAACGCAAAAGGATTTTCAACCATCTTCCAAAGTGATTGTATTTTCTTTAAGCGGAAATGCTGATACAATAATACCATCAGCGGCAGACCTGCCGCAAATAAGAAATGGAGGCATTTCACAATGAAGAAGATTCTCGTGCTGGCTCTCGCTCTCATCATGGCCCTGAGCTGCTTCACCGCCCTGGCGGAAGGCATCAAGGTCGGCATCATCAACCTGGACCCCTCCGAGTCTGGCTATCGTCAGGCGAACGTCCAGAACCTGAACGACGTTTTCACCGCCGACAACGGCTATGACGCCACCTTCGTCACCGCTCCCACCGCTGACAAGCAGCTGGAAGCCGCGAACAGCTTCATCACCGAGGGCGTGCAGTACATCCTGGTTTCCGCCGCTGAGGTCACCGGCTGGGACGAGGTCCTGGAAGCCGCTCAGGAAGCCGGCATCGGCGTGTTCCTGTTTGACCGCCTGATCGAGTGCGATCCCTCCCTGTACACCGCGGCTGTCGTTTCCGACATGCCCAAGGAAGGCGAGACCGCCGTGGCCTGGCTGGAGAGCCTGAACCTCGACGAGTACAAGATCCTGCACATTCAGGGCCAGCTCGGTTCCGCCGCTCAGGTCGGCCGTTCCGGCGCTCTGACCGCCAAGTGCGACGCTGAAGAGAACTGGACCATCGTCCGCGAAGGCACCGGCGGCGACAGCTGGGATCCCAACGAGGCCCGCAACATCGCCCAGGCCGCCATCGACGCCGGCGAGGACTTCAACATCGTGTACGCTGAGAACGACGGCATGGCCGCTGGTGTTGTGGCCGCTCTGGACAAGGCCGGCATCACCCACGGCGTGAACGGCGACGTCATCATCATGGGCTTCGACTGCAACAAGTGGGCGCTGAAGAAGGTGCTCGACGGCGAGTGGAACTACGACGGCCAGTGCTCCCCCTTCCAGGCGGCCAAGATCGACGAGATGATCAAGGCGCTGGAGGCCGGCGAGGAGATCGAAGGCGGCATCATCTACAACGATGAGGTGGGCTTCGACGCCGCGACCATCACCGAGGAAGACATCGACACCTACGGCCTGGGCACCCTGGAGGACGAGGTCACCCTCGACTGATCCGACATCCCATGACAGCTTGGCGCGGTATGAACGGCAATGCGCGCGTTCATACCGCGCCTTCTTTGAGAGAACCTATCGCTTCGATCGTGAACGGGGAGGAGATTCCCAGATGCAGAATGACGTAGTATTGACAATGCGCGGGATCGTCAAGACGTTCCCGGGCACCCGGGCGCTGGATGGTGTGGACTTCACGCTGCGCAAGGGCGAGGTCCACGCGCTGATGGGGGAGAACGGCGCCGGGAAATCCACGCTGATCAAGGTGCTGACGGGCGTCTATGAAAAGGATGCCGGCAGCATCTGGGTGGAGGGCAGCGAGGGCGAGGCCCACATCCATTCCCCGCAGGACGCCCAGAACATCGGCATCAGCACCGTGTACCAGGAGATCACCCTCTGCCCGAACCTGACGGTGGCGGAAAACATGTTCATCGGCAGGACCGCCGGCCAGAAGGTGAACTGGAAGGAATATGAAAAGCGGGCCACCGAGATCCTGGACAACCTGGGGATCCCCGCCCGGGCCAGGCAGGAGCTGTCCCACTGCTCGCTGGCCGTGCAGCAGATGGTGGCCATCGCCCGCGCGGTGGACATGCAGTGCAAGGTGCTGATCCTGGACGAGCCCACCTCCTCCCTGGACGAGAAGGAAGTGGAGATGCTGTTCAAGCTGATGCGCGATCTGAAGAGCCGCGGCGTGGGCATCGTGTTCGTCACCCACTTCCTGGAGCAGGTCTACGAGATCAGCGACCGCATCACCGTGCTGCGCAACGGCCAGCTGGTGGGCGAGTATCCCGTCAGCGAGCTGCCCCAGGTGGAGCTGGTGGCCAGGATGATGGGCAAGGACCTGAACGACATGGAGGACCTGGAGCAGGTGGGCGCCAAGAGCGCCGGCAAGGCCGAGGTGGTCTACGAGGCCAGCGGCCTGTCCAGCACCGAGTGCCGCCCGTATGACTTCTCCATCCGCCGCGGCGAAGTGAACGGCTTCACCGGCCTGCTGGGCTCCGGCCGCAGCGAGAGCGTGCGCGCCGTGTTCGGCGCCGACCGCGTGACCGGCGGCAAGGTGAAGGTCAAGGGCAAGGAAGTCAAGATCTCCAATCCCCACGACGCCATGAAGAACGGCATCGGCTATCTGCCCGAGGACAGGAAGCGCGACGGCATCATCGCAGACCTCTCCGTGCGGGAGAACATCATCCTGGCGCTGCAGGTCATGAAGGGCTTCTTCCATCCGATGTCCAAGGCCCAGATGAAGGAATTTGCCGACGAATACATCAAGACCCTGCAGATCAAGACGGCCTCCCAGGACACACCCATCAAGTCGCTGTCCGGCGGCAACCAGCAGAAGGTGATCCTGGCCCGCTGGCTGCTGACCCATCCGGACTACCTGATCCTGGACGAGCCCACCCGAGGCATCGACGTGGGCACCAAGCTGGAGATCCAGAAGCTGGTGCTGAAGCTGGCCGAGGAGGATATGTCGGTCACGTTCATCTCCTCTGAGATCGAGGAAATGCTGCGCACCTGCTCCCGCCTGATCGTCATGCGCGACCGCAAGATCGTGGGCGAGCTGACCGGAGACCAGCTGACCCAGGGCTATGTGATGAAGACCATCGCGGGAGGTGAACAGTGATATGAGCAACGGTTTCAAGAAGAAGATGATGTCGGAGCTGAGCCAGCTGGTCATTCCGCTGATCGCTCTGGCCATACTGATCCTGTTCAACCTGATCCGCGATCCCGGCTTCTTTGGCATCGGCGTCGCGGTGAACAACGACGGCAACCGGGTGCTGACCGGCAACCTGATCAGCATCATCGACAGCGCCAGCGAGCTGGCCATCATCGCCATGGGCATGACGCTGGTCACCGCGGCCTGCGGCGGACAGGACATCTCCGTCGGCGCCGTGGGCGCCATCTCCGGCGCGGTGTTCGTGAAGATGATCCAGGCGATGGGCGGCATCAACGCCGGCACCTTCGCGGTGGCGCTGCTGCTGGCCATCGTGGTCACCATCTGCTTCAAGCTGTTCAACGGCACGCTGGTGTCCGTGTTCCGGATCCAGCCGATGATCGCCACGCTGATCCTGTATTCGTGCGGCCGAAGCATCGCCTACTGGATCAACGGCGATGCCACGCCCCAGCTGACCAGCCCCATCCTCACCGCCATCGGCATGACCATTCCCGGCATCCCGGTGCCCACGCCGATCTTCTGCGTGCTGCTGGTGGGCCTGCTGCTGGCGCTGATCTTCCGCTTCACCAACATCAGCCTGTACACCCAGTCCGTGGGCATCAACCAGGGCGCGGCGCGGCTGAACGGCATCAACCCCATCGTCATCAAGCTGCTGAGCTTCGTGCTGCTGGGCGTGTGCGTGTCGGTGGCGAGCCTCATCGGCATCAGCCGACTGGGCCAGCTGAACCACAAGACCCTGCTGGTGGACATCGAGATGGACGCCATCCTGGCGGTGGCCATCGGCGGCAACAACCTGGGCGGCGGCAAGTTCAAGCTGTCGGGCAGCATCCTGGGCGCCTACATCATCCAGATGCTGACCACCACGCTCTATGCCATGAAGGTCAGCCCCGTGAACGTGAAGGCCTACAAGGCCATCGTGATCATCATCATCGTCATCGCGGGCTCCCCCGTGGTGAAGGAAAAGGTCACCGCGCTCTGGAAGAAGCTCCGCTCCAGCGGGGCCGCGATCAGGAAGGAGGTGGGCTGAGTGAGCGGCAAGAACAACCGGCGTCGTGAACCGCTGACGGATGCCCAGCTGCTGATGACCATATCCATCGGCATCTTCGCGGCCATGTACCTCGCGGCCATGATCTTCATGGGCGGCGGCTTCCTCAAGGCCCAGCAGATCTTCGACCTGCTGAACGACAACTCCTACCTCATCATCATCTCCTGCGCGCTGACCATCGTCATGATCGGCGGCGGCATCAACATCTCCGTCGGCGGCGTCATCAGCTTCACCTGCATGGCCTGCGCGATATTCCTCAACGGCACGGGCATCGCCTCGGGGCCGATGGGCATCGTGCTCGCGCTGCTGCTGGCGCTGGGCATCGGCCTGGGCTTCGGCCTGCTGATGGGCTTCCTGGTCAGCTACCTGCAGATCCAGCCCTTCATCGTGTCGCTGGCCGGCATGTTCCTGGCCCGCGGCCTGACCACCATCCTCTCCGTCAACCCCGTGAAGGTGGCCCACGAGGGCTTCCTGGAGCTGGTGAAGGCCAAGATCAAGATTCCGTGGCTGGGCTACGTGGCCCAGAACGGCAACCTGATCCCCGCCAAGATCGAGATCGGCACCGTGGTGGCCATCTGCGTGGTGATCCTGATGTTCGTGCTGCTGCGCCACCTGCGCCTGGGCCGCAACATCTATGCCCTGGGCGGCAATCGCCAGAGTGCGCTGATGCTGGGCATCAACGTCAAGCGCACCTGCTTCTACAGCTACCTGATCAGCGGCCTGCTCTCGGGCCTGGCCGGTTTCGTGTTCCTGATGCACAAGCCTGCGGGCAACGCCAGCGTGGCCATGCGCAGCGAGATGGACGCCATCGCGGCCTCCATCATCGGCGGCACGCTGCTCACCGGCGGCGTCGGCAACGTGATCGGCACGTTCTTCGGCGTGATGATCCTGGCCACCATCCAGAAGATCATCGCCCTGAGCCCGCTGAACGCCTCCTGGTGGCAGGAGATGGCCAGCGGCGCCATGCTCGGCTTCTTCATCATCCTGCAGAGCGTGGTGCTCTCGCATCGCGGCAGGAAGACCAAGAAATAATAGCATAGCAAACACCATGTCGGCGCGCCGACATGGTGTTTGGCATAATACTAAATTCTTCAGTCAACGATGCGCTGCATCGCCTCCCTCCGCTCAGCTTTGCCAGAACGAAAAATCCACTCCGCATTTGTACATGTTTTAGAAGGAATTTAGTATAAAATACAGGAGGACGCAATATGGACGCACGGGCGTTGATCGGTTTTCTTCGGGTGATGGAGCGTTTGAAGGACGCCCCGCGCCACTGCTGGACCACCGGCGGCCGCCGGGAGAGCGTGGCGGAGCACAGCTGGCGGGTGGCGCTGATGGCCATGCTGATGGCGGACGAGTTCCCGGAGGCGGACATGGACAAGGTGGTGCGCATGGGCCTGGTGCACGACATCGGCGAGGCCATCACCGGCGACATTCCCACCTTCCTCAAGACCGACGCGGACCGCGTGGTGGAGGGCAGGGAGGTGGACGCGCTGATCGGCGGCCTGCCCGCGCCCTGGCCCGAGACGCTCGGCGCGCTGTTTGAGGAGATGGAGGCCCAGCAGACACTGGAGAGCCGGATCTACAAGGCCCTCGACCGCATGGAGGCCATCCAGAGCCACAATGAATCCGACCCGGCCACCTGGCTGCCGCTGGAATACGAGTTGAACCTCACCTACGGCGAGAGCAACGCCGCCTTCCACCCGTATCTCAAGGCCCTCCGCGCCGAGATGCGCCGGGAGACCGAGGCGCTCATCGAGGAAGCCAGGGCCCGGGGCATCGCGCCGGAGGGGGAGTAAGACAGATGGAGAACCAGATTGCCACGTCGCTTTGCTCCTCGCAATGACATCAGCGGTCGTTGCGGCCATGCGCTTCTGCTGCGACAGAAAGCAATGCCAACGACCAGTACAATGTCATTGCGAGGAGGGTCAGAATGACCCGACGTGGCAATCCGGTTCTCCGAATAGCTTATCTGAACTCTGAACTCTCAACTCTCTATGCTCGCCCGCGTCTTTTCGATCGTCGCCCGCACGGCCTCGGGGGCGGGGCCGCCCGGCAGCTTGCGCTGGCTGACGCAGGTCAGCAGGTCGATGGCCTGGTACACGTCCTCGTCGAACACCAGGCTGAACTGGCGGTACTCGGCGATGGGCAACTCGTCCAGCGTCAGGCCCCGGTCGATGCAGTATTTCACCAGCTGGCCGGTCACCCGGTAGGCGTCACGGA
This sequence comes from uncultured Eubacteriales bacterium, assembly GCA_902799045.1. Taxonomy (GTDB): domain Bacteria; phylum Bacillota; class Clostridia; order Christensenellales; family Aristaeellaceae; genus UBA2862. Next base: position 57,334 of record CADBZH010000011.1, on the reverse strand, counting down.
AGGGGACGCCCTTTTTCACCATGTAGTCCGCGCAGTCGGTGGCGTTGATGAACCCGGCTGCCGCGGCCTTTTTCATGTTGGCGGGGTGGAACGTGGCGGTGCGCAGCATCGGCGCGAGCACCTCCAGGCTCAGCTCCGCGGTGTCCAGCGCGTCGAACAGCGCCTCCTTGTCCTCCTGCATGTCCTTGTTGTAGGCCAGGGGCAGGGCCTTCATGGCCGTCAGCAGCGTCGTAAGGTCGCCGAACACCCGGCCTGCCTTGCCGCGCACCAGCTCGGTGATGTCCGGGTTCTTCTTTTGGGGCATGATGGACGAGCCGGTGGAGAACTGGTCCGCCAGCGTGACGAACTTGAACTCCCAGCTACACCAAAGGCAGATCTCCTCGCTGAAGCGGCTCAGGTGCACCATCAGGATGGACAGGTCGCCCAGCAGCTCCAGCGCGAAATCCCGGTCGGACACGCCGTCCAGGCTGTTGAGGGAGATGCCGCCAAAGCCCAGCTGTTCGGCCACGAAGGCGCGATCCAGCGGATAGGTGGTGCCCGCCAGCGCCCCGCTGCCCAGCGGCAGCACCAGCGTGCGCCTCTTGCAGTCGGTGAGGCGCTCGATATCCCGCAGCAGCATCTGCGCGTAGGCCATCAGCCAGTGCGCCAGCGTGATCGGCTGCGCCCGCTGCAGGTGGGTGTAGCCGGGCATCACCGTCTCCAGGTGCTGCTCCGCCACGTCGCAGAACGCGCCCGTCAGCGCCCGAATCAGCACGATCAGGCGGTCGATCTCGTCCGCCAGATACATCCTTATGTCCAGCGCCACCTGGTCGTTGCGGCTGCGGGCCGTGTGCAGGCGCTTGCCCGCGTCGCCGATGCGCTCGGTCAGCGTGGCCTCCACGAAGGTGTGGATGTCCTCGCAGGTCATGTCGATCGAAAGCGTGCCGCTCTCAATATCGGCGAGGATGCCCTTCAGGCCCTCCACGATCGCCGCAGCGTCCGCCTCGTCGATGACGCCCACCTTGCCCAGCATCCTCGCGTGGGCGATGGAGCCGGTGATGTCCTGCTTAACCATGCGGCTGTCAAAGCCGATGGAGTTGTTGATGGCCGAGAGCCTCTCGTCCACGTCGCCGCCCGTGCGGCCCGCCCATAGCTTCATAGTATCATTCCTTTCTGCGAGGGAACCTTTCTTTTCGGAAAAAGAAAGGTTCCCTCGCGCTCCCTCCAAAGAAAACCGTTAAAGGGGTTTTTGAGTTAAATACAATACATAGGTGTCGTTGAACACGATCCGGTCGCCCGCCGAAAGCACCGCGTCGCGCAGGCCGTCGAAGAACCGGGTTTTGTGCGGCTCCGGGATGACCATGTGGTCGCAGTGGGTGCCGCAGAAGGCCACGTATTCCTCCGCCGTGAACGTCCGCCTTCCGGGATACTCACGCTTTTCAAAGCCGACGAAGCCGTAGTCCGGGGCGCTTTCGTAGTCGAAGCCGCCGTGGGTGTAGCGCGTTTCCGGCCTGAAGTGGGCGTCGTAGACCTTCTGGATCGCCTCGTACAGCGCCGGGTTCGTCGTCCGGTATTCGGAGACGGTCAGCATCATCGCCAGCGTCCCGCCGGGCTTCAGCAGCTCAAAGGTCTTTGAGAAGGCGATTTCCTCCGGGATCCACTGGATCGCGGCGGCGGAGTAGACCAGGTCGAACCGCTGCGTGCCGAAATCGTGGGTGATGAAGTCGTCGCACGCGATGTGGAAGTTCGGCCGTTCCCCGTACTTGCGCTGCATCGCGCCGCACAGGTGCTCGCCCAGCTCGATGGCGTGGTAGTCGCAGCCGGTGTCCAGGATGGGGTCGGTGGCCTGGCCGGTGCCGGGGCCGATCTCCAGCACGGCCTTGCCCGGCCCGACGCCGGCGTATTCGATCAGGTCCTGAAACAGCGCCGGGCTGTAGCGGGGCCGGTACCGGTCGAACTGCTCCGGAATGGTGTCGAAGATCTTCCTGAACTCCATGGTCGGTCCTCCTTCGCGGTTTACCTGCATCCATTATACACGCCGTTTGCCCGAATCGCAAGGGGGAGTCCTGCTTGTCGCGTTGTACTTTACGAAACATACAGATCCTTCGCTAGGCTCAGGATGACAGGATTGCGATGTTGTCATCCTGAGCAAAGCGAAGGATCTGTACATATCAGCTGCGTGCAAGGAAAGTGCGGTCGGAGCGTTCTCTCACTCCGCACGCCACACTCATTCCAGCCCGTTCTTCGCCTTCATCTTGGCGTACACCGCGGTGGGCAGGCCGTACAGCGTGATGAACCCCTCGGACCAGGTCTGGTCGTACACGTCGTCCTCGTCGAAGGTGGCGATTTCCGGGTCATAGAGGCTGTAGGGGCTGGTCATGCCCGCGCCGATGATGTTGCCCTTGTAGAGCTTAAGCTTCACGGTGCCGGTGACGGTCTTCTGGGTCTTCTCGCAGAAGGCGGTCATGGCCTCGCGCAGCGGGGAATACCACTGGCCGTTGTACACCAGGTCGGCGTACTCCGCCGCGGCACTTGATGCCCACCAGCCGGTTTTCCACGATGTCGATGATGCCGATGCCGTGCTTGCCGCCCAGCTCGTTCAGCTTCCACACCAGGTCCACCGGGGCCATTTTTTCGCCGTTCACGGCCACGGGCCAGCCCTTTTCAAAGTCGATGGACACGTACTCGGCCTCGTCGGGGGCCTCCTCGGGGGTGCAGCCCATCTCCATGTTGCCGGCGTACTTCGGCTCGTTGGCGGGGTCCTCCAGCTCCAGGCCCTCGTGGCTCAGGTGCCACATGTTCTTGTCCTTGGAGTAGTTGGTCTCGCGGCTGATCTTCAGCGGGATGTTGTGGGCCTCGGCGTAGTCGATCTCCTCGTCCCGGCCCTTGATGTCCCAGATGCGCCAAGGCGCGATCACGGGCATGTCCGGCGCGAAGGCCTTGATGGCCAGCTCAAAGCGCACCTGGTCGTTGCCCTTGCCGGTGCAGCCGTGGCAGATGGCGTCCGCGCCTTCCTTCTTGGCGATTTCCACCAGCCGCTTGGCGATGATGGGCCGCGCGAAGGAGGTGCCCAGCAGGTAGGTGTTTTCATACTTGGCGCCCATCTGCATGGAGGGGATCACGACCTCCTCGATGAACTCCTTGTTCAAATCCTCCACATACAGCTTGCTGGCGCCGGTCTTCAGGGCCTTCTCCTCCAGGCCGTCCAGCTCGCCCACCTGGCCCACGTTGCCGGACACGGCGATGACCTCGCAGCCCGGATAGTTTTCCTTCAGCCAGGGGATGATGATGGAGGTGTCCAGGCCGCCGGAGTAGGCCAGCACGATCTTCTTGAAGTTCTTTTCGGTGATCTTTTTCATGATGAACGCTCCTTGGTTGGCCGCGATGCGCGGTTGATTTCGTTGATGGCTCTATTATATACCAAAAATATACAGTGTCAAGCCGTAATATACGTTAATAGGGTTAATTTTCGGGAATGATATGCATAATTTATGTATATTCATGCATCATTTCGCCTGTGGGCGAAGAAGGCCTTCAGCAGCGATGCGCATTCCTCCGCCAGCACGCCGCCGTCGGACGGGCAGAAGTGGGGGAAGGCGGGGTCCTCCGGGATGCGGTAGAGGCTGCCCGCGCAGCCCTGTCCGGGGTCCGCCGCGCCGAACACCAGCCGACCCACCCGCGCCTGCATGATCGCCCCGGCGCACATCGGGCAGGGCTCCAGCGTCACATAGAGCGTGCATTTGTTCAGCCGCCAGTCGCCGCAGGCGGCCGAGGCGCGCCGGATGGCCAGCAGCTCCGCGTGGGCCGTGGCGTCGCGCAGCGCCTCGCAAGCGTTGTGCGCCCGGGCGATGATCCCGCCCTCCCGGACGATCACGCAGCCCACGGGCATCTCGCCCGCTTCCGCGGCGAGGCGCGCCTCCGCGAGGGCTTCGCGCATGTAATCGGCGTCTGTCATGGTAAACCTCCTTTGGAGCGAAGCGACGACGCGGCCATCCGGTTCCCCCTCGTCAGGAATCCCGAAGGGATTGGCAGCTCGACTTCTCCCTAGGCCCTGTACAGCCTCCCGTCCCTGCGCCACTTCACGATCAGTCCGATCTCCCACACCATCATCAGGAGCCACCCGGCCACGCAGGCCAGGGGCACGGCGTCCAGCCCCAGGCTGCCGATGAGAATATAGGTGAACAGCGCGCGGGTGGCCATCTGGGAGTAGGTGACGTACATGGTCAGCTTCATCTTGCCGAGGGCGCGCATATAGCCCTGCAGGCCGTTGGTGATGCCGGGCATGAAGTAGAAGAAGCCCATCAGTCGCAGGTAGCGCACGCCCAGGCGCACCACCTCCGCCTCCTCCGCGCCCACGAACAGCCGCATCAGCGGTTCCGCCAGCGCGAAGATGGCCACGGACACGATCAGCCCGTAGGCGACCTCCAGCGCCATCGCGGCGCGCAGCCCCTTCTGCATCCGATCGACGTTGCCCGCGCCGTGGTTCTGGGCCACCAGCACCATTTCGCCGTTGGCGATGTCCCGCTCGGGGATCAGCGCGTAGTCGTCCAGCCGGTTCACGGCGTTGAACGCGGCGATGGCGTCGACGCCCAGCGGGTTCACCGCGCTCTGCACCAGCAGCTTGCCCACGTAGACGCCCGCCTGCTGCAGGGCGCTGGGGGCGCTGAAGCGCATCGTGCGGCCCAGCAGCGCGCGGTCCACGGCGAAGCCGCCGCCCTTGAACAGCATCGGCTCGTTTCGCCGCAGCAGCAGCGCGCACAGCACCGCCGCGACGCCCTGGGAGATCACCGTGGCCCAGGCGGCCCCGGCCACGCCCAGGCCGAATCGCGCCACGAACAGCATATCCAGCCCCACGTTTGTCAGCGACCCGGCCACCAGGCAGATCAGCGGCGTCAGCGTGTCGCCGATGGAGCGCGAGGCCGCGGCGAGGATGTTGTAGAGCGAGGTGACGATCATGCCCAGCGCCACGATGCGCAGGTAGCCCGCCGTGTCCGGCAGGATGGCCGCGGGCGTCCGGCACAGCCTCAGAAGCGGCTCGGCCAGCGCGAACAGGCCCAGCGCGATGACCGCGCTGAAGCCCGCGCCCATGGCCAGCGTGGTGGCGAACTCCCGCCGCAGCGACCGCCCGTCGCCCGCGCCGTAGAATTCGCTCATCAGTACCGACGCGCCGATGCCCACGCCGATGATGAAGAACATGGCGATGCTCATCAGCGGGCTCGCCACGCCCACCGCCGCCAGCGCCCCCGCCCCGGCGTAGCGGCCGACGATCACCGAATCCACGGTGTTGTAGGTCACCTGGAACAGATCGCCCAGGATCGCCGGAACCGAGTAGCGCATCAGGTGCCTGGGGATGCTGCCCTGGGTCATGTTTCGGGCGCTTTTGTGCATGAGTCTCTCCTCAATCCATGAGTCCCTCCACTGGAGAGGGCTCTAGAGTGTGTTTCTAAAATCCCCGAAGCGCATTTTCGGCGGATTTGGCTGCATTTCTGCGTTGCTTTTCCTTGATTTGCCGCCAGTAAACCTGCGGAAAACCGCCTTGAAATGCAGCCAACTATGCTCGAAACTGCATCTCCTGGGATTTAGAAACACACTCTAGGCATTCTGCCGTTTGGGTATCATTCTATGCCCGCCGCCCGTGAAAGTCAACGAAGTTAGTATAAATTCATGAAACTCAGCGCCTCCTCGTCCTTCAGGTGTTCCAGCCCCATGCTCACGGTGGACATCGTGCGCAGGAAATCGTCGTGGTCTTCGCACTCCAGGCAGATCTGCGCCTCGGCGATGGCGGCGTCCACGTCGTGCAGCGCGTCGTGGCTGGCCAGCATCTCCAGCACGCGCGAATGCCCGCTCCAGTATTCCGCCAGCTGGCCCATCAGCGTCTTGGCGTCGGAAAAGCGCTGTTCCTCCACGGCCAGCACCGCCAGGCTCTGCATCCGTCCGGCCTCCTCCACCGCGCCGTCCAGCACCCGCTGGGAGACGGCGCACAGCGCCAGCGCCGCCGCCAGCACGGCCAGCGTGATGATCAGCGTCCGCTTCACCTACCACGCCACCTCCTCCGCCGCCAGGGCCTGAAAGCGCATCAGCCCGCCGCCGGCCAGCTGGAGCGTCATGCGCCCCCGGGTGTCCAGCGAGGCCAGGTACACGGCCTTCACCGCCAGCCCGCGCCCGGCCAGCACGTCCTCCAGCCACGCGCGGGTGAGGCCGGTGCGCTTCAGGTTGTTGGGCTGCACCCGCCCGCCGGTGATCAGCGCCATCGGCATGCCCTCGTAGCCGGGCGTCAATTCCAGCTCGGCGGTCTTGGGCGGGCGATCCGCGCCGGTGGGGAAGGCCGTGATCGTGCCGTTGGCCTCCACGATGGCCGTGCCCACCTCCGCCGGGTCCAGATAGCCTGCGCCCCGTAGCCCCTCCAGCAGGTCCGCCACACTCAGGCACAGCCGGTCCAGCTCCCTTTGGTCGATCTCGCCGCGGTTGATCACCAGCGCGGGCTTGCCCGACACCAGCGCCCGGAACCCGTCCCAGCGCAGCGAGGCCAGCGTGATCGCGCCGTGGACCACGAACATCGCCGCCACCGGCAGCAGCCCGTGCAGCAGCGGCACCCCCACGCTCTCCATCGGCGAGGAGATCAGGTCCGCCAGCAGGATCGTCATCGCCAGCTCGTAGGGCTCGAATTCGCCCAGCTGGCGCTTGCCGAGCGCGCGCATCGTGACGATCATCACCACGTACAGCAGCGCGCCGCGAATGAACAGGGTGAACATGAATCGCCGATCCTCCTTTTTCGGCTATTGTTTCCCCGAAATCGCGGTCCGATACTTGATTTATCGCGGCAAAAGGTTTATGATTATTATGATATAATATGGTCTCTGAAAGAAAGGCGAATCCCATGGATTTTCTGAATGAATTCAGCAAGCGCTTTTCCAGCGTGGCGCGCTCGGTTTCCGGCGCGCCGAAGGAGCCCGCGGAGGTCACGCGCCTGAACGGGGAGTTGAGGGAGGCCGAGGCGGCGCTGGAGAAGCTCTACGCCCGCTATGGGCAGCTGTGCTTCGACGGCTTCGCGGACGGCGAGGAGGCCGCGGGGCTGGCGACGCGCATCCGCGCCGGTCGGCTCCAGGTGGCCGAGCTGACGGAGCAGCGGGACGCCGCCCGGGACTACAAGCGCTGCCTCGGCTGCGGCGCGGTGCATCCCCGGGAGGCCAAGTTCTGCTCCGCCTGCGGCAAGCGCCTGCCGGACGCGGCCCCGAAGCCGGAACCGGTGGAGATCGGGGAATACTGCCCCGGCTGCGGCGCGCTGCGCGAGGGCGACGCCCCGTGCTGCCCGGTCTGCGGCGCGTACTTTGACGCCGCGCCCGAGCCGGCCGTTTCGCCCGAGCCCGCCGCGCCGGCGGCTTTGGGCCCGGACGTGGAAGAGCCTGACGACGCGATCGAATAGCATGGGAATACCCCTGTAACGGAGGATAAAGCGATGCAGAACAAACCCAGATCATCCGCGCCCCAGGGCGCGAACCGCCGCCCGAGCGCGTCTCAGGGCGGGAACCGCAGGCCGTCCCCCCAGGGCGTCAGCCGCCGCCCGCCCCAGGGCCAGCGCGCCAGCCGCCGCCAGCAGGAGGCCCGGCGTCGGCAGAACCGCCTCGCCATCGCCGTCATCGCGGGCGTTCTCGTGCTGATCGTCGTCGCGATGGTGCTGATCCTGCGCCCGAAGGCGGCCCCGGCCCAGCCCGTCGCCGCGGAGGCCACCCAGGCCGCGGATGCCGCCGTCGAGGCCATTCCCGTGCCGGAGCCCGTCGAGGAGGCGGCTTCGGAGGAGGACGACGGCGTGCCGCCGGGAAGCAGCCCGTCGGACACGGAGGGCGACTGATTCGGCCGCGAAAGGCCTTTCCAATCTAGGGCATCTCTAAAAACTCTCATCGCCGCCGGACGGCTGAATTTCAGCCATCTTCGTCTTGCAAAAACCTTGACTGCCCTTACGGAGGATAAATTGATGCAAAACAGACCCAGACAGGGCGCGCCCCGGCGCATGACCCGCCAGCAATACGAGGCGCTGCAGCGCCAGCGGCGGCAGAACCGCCTCGCCATCGCCGTGATCGCCGGCATCGCCGTGCTGATCGTGGCGGCGGTGATCCTGATTCTCAGGCCCCATGGCGCGCCGGACGCGGTGACCGCCATCAGCAACGTCAAGCCGGAGCCGACCGCGGCGACCGTCCAGGTCCAGCCGGAGGCGACCGTCTCCGCCCCGAACAACGGCGGGGTGGACCTGGCTGCGCAGATCGAGGGCGATCCCGGCCAGGCGCAGACGCCCCGGACCGAGTCCCCCGCGGACGACACCGCCGCCCAGGCGCAGCCCGTCGCGGAGCCGACGCCGGTGCCGGCCATTCCCCAGGCGGTGGATTCCGTCACCACCACGCCCCGCCCGGACGGCGCGCTGCGCTCGGTGCGCATGCGCGTGGTGGGCGACATCATGTTCTGCCAGAGCCAGCTGGTCTACGCCAAGGACAGCGGCTATGACTTCCACAACCAGTTCGAGCTGGTGGCCGATCAGCTGGCGAACGCCGATTACACCATGGGCAACATGGAGGGCACCATCGGCAAGTACAACACCAGCAACTACTCCGGCTATCCCCAGTTCAACGCGCCGGACGTGGCGCTGGCCCCGCTGAAGGATGACGGCATCGACTTCCTCACCCTCGCCAACAACCACATGCTGGATCGCTGGAGCGGCGGCGTGAAGAACACCGTCGACACCGTGGAGAAGTACGGCTTCGGCCACGTGGGCGCGTATCGCACCAAGGCGGAGAAGGAAGCGCCGGTGATCTACGAGGTGGGCGGCATCAAGTTCGGCTTCGTGGCCTACACCCACGCCACCAACAGCATGGAGAACCGCGGCGTGGACGCGGACGCCGTGGCGCTGGTGCCCTACATCCAGAAGGCGGATTTCGCCGCCGACGTGCAGAAGCTGCGCGCCGCCGGGGCCGAGGTCGTCATCGCCTTCCCCCACTGGGGCAAGGAATATGTGCGCACCCCCGACGACAGCCAGAAGAAGTATGCCAAGCAGCTGGCCAACGCGGGCGTCGACATCATCATCGGCAGCCATTCCCACATGGTGCAGCCCATGGGCTACCAGACCGTCTCCACCAGTGACGGCGGCAGCAAGCAGGTGTTCACGATGTTCTCGATGGGCAACTTCATCAGCGACCACGTGGTGCAGTACACCGACAACGGCGTGATCCTCGATTTCACCGTGAACGAGCACTCCGACGGCACGTTCACCTGCGACAGCGTCGGCTACATCCCCACCTACACCTGGAAGCAGGACGGCGCGGTGAAGGTGCTGCCCAGCGGCAAGTATCTGAACAACCGCCCCAGCGGCATGGACGACGAGAACTTCAACCGCATGGTCGCCAGCTACTACGAGATCATCGAGGTCATCGGCGATCAGTTCCAGCTGATCAACGGATAGCGCCTTCCGCCCCCGCCCCAAGCCAGGAGGAACCAACCATGCCAACCTATCGCGCCTGCGCCAAGATCAACTGGGCGCTGGACATCGTGGGCCGACGCCCCGACGGCTACCACCTGCTGGACATGCTGATGCAGACCATCGACCTGGCCGACGAGCTGACCCTTGAACCCGCAGACGCCCTCACCCTCACGGTGGACGGCGTCACGGCGGGGGAGGAGAACCTGGTCCTTCGGGCGGCGATGGCGCTGAACCGCCATGCCGGCACGCGATTCGGCGCGGCCATGACCCTGAAAAAGCGCGTTCCGGCCCGGGCGGGCATGGGCGGCGGCAGCGCCGACTGCGCGCTGGCGCTCCGGGCGCTGAACGGGCTGTGGGGGCTGGGCCTTGACGATGCCGCGCTGCTGAAGATCGGCGAGAGCCTGGGCGCGGACGTGCCCTTCTGCCTGACGGGTGGCCTGGCGCGGGTCTCCGGCATCGGCGAGGTGATCGAGCCCGTCGAAGGCGCGCCGGAGATCCCGCTGGTGCTGGTGACGCCGGGCGGCGGCCTGTCCACCGGCGCGGTGTTTTCACTGTGGGACGCGGGCGGCTGGCCGGGGACGCGCTACGACGCCCGGGCCCTGGCGGAGGCCGTCGTCCGGCGGGACCTTGCCGCCGTGGACAGGCTCTGCAAAAACGCCCTCACCGCCCCGGCCGTCTCGCTGATGCCGGAAATCGGCCGGCTGATCGACCGGATGCGCGCCCTGGGCGCGGGGGCCGCCTTCATGACCGGCAGCGGTTCCACCGTCGTCGGGGCCTTTTCCGACCCTGCCGCCGCCGAGGCCGCCGCCGCGGCCCTGCCGGACGCCGTCCGCACCCGCACGCTGGCCTCGATTCCAACGCCACGGCAAACGCATGAGTTACAATAGCGCTTCAACGGCGCGACGAAAGATCGTTGTAGGGGCGGCACATCGCCGCCCCTCAGACCGTTGACAAAGCCCGCAAACGCAGAAATTTCAGGAAAGACCGCATGCGCGGAAGAAATTTCTGCTTCCTGCGTCAGAACAGCCTGCAAATTCGGTTACTTACGTCTGTGTAAGCGCCCTCATTTGCAGGCTGTTCTTCCTTGCCTTGCAGGCTTTTCAACGGCCTGTCAGTCTGTTGACTTTGTCAACATCCTGAGGGGCGGCACATCGCCGCCCCCTGCGACGATCTTTCGTCGCACCGTTGAAACACCATTGCAACGCATGCGTTTGCCGTGATTCCAACGCAAATTTAGCTTGACATTCCCGGGCCCGATGTGTATAATACTTATGTCATGCGGTCGTGGCGGAATAGGCATACGCGCACGTTTGAGGGGCGTGTGGGAGACCGTACGGGTTCAAGTCCCGTCGACCGCACCATAACTGCACGGCAATTTTGATACAATGTGTGTCAGGGTTGCGGTGCAGTTTTTTTATACCGCCCCGTCCCGACGGGCATTCAGGCCGGACCGACCCTTCGAGCGAGAAAGGAGACAAACAGATGAATCAGAACATCTGGCCGCGGCGGTGCAGTGACGCGCGACGGCTCCCCGCCCGATGCCGTGGGAACGCAGCGAAGGATCACACAGGACAAGCCAACGGCGTCTCGCCTGTTTCCCGGACTTTCCGAAAAGCACCAATCAAAAACCCCGACGAGCACTCGTCGGGGTTCAATGCTTGATTGGATCAGGAGGCCTGTATGATCCGGCTTTCCATCAGGAGCGTCATGTAGTCGAACTCGTCCATGTTGGCGATTTCACGTTCGTCCTCGGCAAAGCGGTCTTCCCACTGGGTGGCGGTGTCGTTGTTCATGGCGGAGGTCCTCCTTTGATGCTGGGGTGTCGGGCGCCCTTCAAACGACCCAACGCAGTCATTATACCTCAACATCCGGCGAAAATCCACAAAATTCGCGGAATATAATCTGTGCAATATCTCTGTAATAGCGCCGCCAAAGAATTGTCCAAATGGTGGAAAGGAGCCGCCTTTGAGAAAAACCGGCGGTTTTGCTGCAAGGTCAGCCCTCGCCGAAGACGGCGTCCGCGTAGCGCACGGTGTCCATGGCCTCGCGGGCATAGTGGTCCGCGCCGATCTGCTCGGCATAGTCCTTCGTCAGCACCGCGCCGCCCACCACCACCCTGGCTTCGGGGCAGGCCTCGCGCAGCAGGCGGATGGTGGCCTCCATGCTGGGCACGGTGGTGGTCATCAGCGCCGACAGCCCCACCAGGCGGATGTTTTCCCGCCGGGCCGCCTCCACGATGGTCTCCGGCGGCACGTCCTTGCCCAGGTCGATCACCCGGTAGCCGTAGTTCTCCAGCAGCACCTTCACGATGTTCTTCCCGATATCGTGGATGTCGCCCTTCACGGTGGCGAGGATCAGGCTGCCCTTTTCGGCGCGGCCGCCCCCGGACAGCGCCTCCTTCACCACGGCGAAGGCCGCCTTGGCCGCCTCGGCGCTCATCAGCAGCTGGGGCAAAAACAGCGTGCCCGCCTCGAAGCCGCGGCCCACGGCGTCCAGCGCGGGGATCAGCGTGCCGTTGATGATCGCCATGGCGTCCGCGCCGGAGGCCAGCTGCTCCCGGGCCAGCAGGGCCGCCCGATCCGCCATGCCGAAGCGGATGCTGTCGGCAAGCGTCCCTTCGGCGGACGCGCCGGTCGGGGCGGTCGGGGCGGTGGAAGCCGCCGCCTGGCCGGAGAACAGGCTGCCGGTCATCTGCCCGTAGGCGGCGATGAAGCCCGCGCACTGGGCGTCCCGGCCCGTCAGCGCCATGAACGCGCGCCAGGCCGCCATCATCGCGGCACTGCCGGGGTTGATGATCGCCAGCGACAGGCCGTTTTCCATGGCCATCGTGAAGAAATTGGCGTTGATGATCTCCCGCTGGGGCAGGCCGAAGCTGATGTTGGAAACGCCCAGCACGGTGTGCAGCCCCAGCTCGTCCCGCAGCCTGCGCAGCGTCTCCAGCGTCACCCGGGCGCTGGCGGCGTCGGCGGAGATGGTCATCGCGAGGCCGTCCACCACGATGTCCTCGGGGCCGATGCCGTACTTCGCGGCCTCCGCCACGATCCTGCGGGCTACGGCCACGCGCCCCTCGGCGGTGGCGGGGATGCCGCTTTCGTCCAGCGGCAGCGCGATCAGCACGCCGCCGTACTTCGCCGCCAGTGGCAGCACGGCGTCCAGGCTCTCCTGCTTGCCGCTGACGGAGTTGATCAGCGCCTTGCCGTTGTAGAGGCGCAGCCCGCGCTCCAGCGCCTCGGGGCTGGAGGAGTCGATCTGCAGCGGCAGCGCCAGCACGCTTTGCAGCTTCGGCACCAGCGCGGCCATCATGGCGGGCTCGTCGATGTCCGGCAGGCCCACGTTCACGTCCAGCACGTCCGCGCCGCTCTCCTCCTGGGAGAGCCCCTGGGCCACGATGGCGTTCAGGTCGTTCGCGCGCAGCGCCGCCTGCAGCTTCTTCTTGCCGGTGGGGTTGATGCGCTCGCCGACGATCACCGGACGCGGCCCGATTTCCACCACCTGGGAGAACGAGCTGACCACACTCCGGCGCTTCTTCACCGGCGGCGCGAAGGGGATGTCCCGGGTGCGGGCGATGGTCTTTTCGATGTATTCCGGCGTGGTGCCGCAGCAGCCGCCCAGCACGTGGGCGCCCAGCGCCGCGATTTCGGCCATGGCGTCGGCGAATTCGTCGGCGGAGAGGTCGTACACGGTGCGCCCGTCCTCCATGCGGGGCAGGCCGGCGTTCGGGTTCACGATCACCGGCAGCGACGTGGCGTCCAGCAGCCGCTTCACGATGGGCGCAAGCTGTGCCGGCCCCAGGCCGCAGTTCACGCCGAGCGCGTCCACCCGCAGCCCCTCCAGCATCGCGGCCAGGCTCTCCGGGGTGCCGCCGGTCAGCAGCTTGCCCCTGGCGTCAAACACGCAGGTGGCGCAGACGGGCAGGCTGGTGTGCTCCTTCACGGCCAGCACCGCCGCCTTCAGCTCCAGCGTGTCGTTCATCGTCTCGATCAGCGCCAGGTCCGCCCCGGCGGCCTCGCCCCAGCGGGCCACCTCGCCGAACAGGGCCACGGCCTCCTCGAAGTCCAGGTCGCCCATGGGCTTCAGCAGCCGCCCCGTGGGGCCGAGGTCCAGCGCCACGTAGCCGTCGCCCTCGCGCCCGGCTTGCCTGCGCGCCTCGATCACGTGCCCGACGCCCGCCCGGACGATGGCCTCCAGCTCCGCCGGGTCGGGGTAGTGCAGCCGGTTCGCGCCGAAGGTGTTGGCGTTGACGATGTGGCTGCCGGCCCTGAAGTAGCCCAGCGCCACGTCCAGCAAGGCGTCCGGGTGGGTCAGGTTCCATCGCTCCGGCAACTCGCCGCCCTTCAGACCCCTGGCCTGCAGCAGCGAGCCGGTGCCGCCGTCGCAGTACAGGCGTTCGCGGCCCAGTCGCTCGAGAAAGTTGCTCATGGTTCGTTCCTTCTTTCGTCGCGGAAGGCGCAGTTCGCCTTGTCGCAGGCTTCGCAGCCGGTGGGGCAGGCCGCGGCGGCGTCGGCGATGCCGATCACCGCGGTCACGGACTTGGTGGGCAGCATCAGCAGGCTGTCCGTCAGCGTGACGCCGATGTTGCGCTGGACGCCCAGCAGCCGGAAGAGGCCCTCCTGGGCTGACAGCTCAAAATCGCCGTAGCCGGGGGAGAAGCGCGGGCGCAGCGCCTTGCCCCGGGCCTCGGCCTGGCGGCGCAGCCCGGCGTTCACCGCGTCGCACCAGGCCTCGATCATCGCGGCGGCCACGGCCTGCAGCGCCACGGCGCGGTGCATCGACCCGGCGGCCTGGGCGCGGGCGATCAGCGTGTCCGGCCCCATGCCCAGCGTGGCGGCCATCAGATACACCTCGTCGCAGCCCTCGAGGTTATGCGCCAGGGCGCGGCTCGCGATCCGAAGGCCTTCGATGTCCATCGCCGCGCCGTCGCGCTTCAGCGGAAACCGGCGGCTGACCTGCCGCGGCTCGATCGCCGCCTCCAGCGCCTCGGCAGCTTCGTCCACGGCCCGCGCGGTGGCCGCGTCGGGTGCGCTTCCGCGCAGCCCCAGATAGCGGAAGGCCTCCCGCCGGTCCCAGTCAAGCGCCATGCTCGCGGCCCAGTATGACGGACAGGTTTTCCATGATGCGGGCGGAAACCTCCGGCTTGTTCATCGTGTAGACGTGGATGTGGCGGATGCCGTTGGCGATCAGGTCGATGATCTGCTCGGTGGCATAGACGATGCCGGCCTGCATCATGGCGGCGGGGTCCTGGCCGAAGCAATCCACGATGGCGCGGAAGCGCTGGGGCACGTCCGTGCCGGACATGGCCACGCTGCGGCCCAGCTGGCGGGCGTTGGTGATGGGCATGATGCCTGCGATGATCGGCACGCGGATGCCCGCCTCCCGGGCGCGCCAGAGGAAGTTGTAGAACACGTCGTTGTTGAAAAACAGCTGGGTGGTGAGGAAGTCCAGCCCCGCGTCCACCTTCTCCGCCAGGTGCTTCAGGTCCTCCCGGCGGCTTTCACACTCGACGTGGCCCTCCGGATAGCAGGCGCCGCCGAGGCAGAAATTGCCGTGGGCGCGGATATCGCGGATCAGCTCCACGGCGTATTTGTAGTCGGTGGAGACCTTGCCGTCCTTCGGCACGTCGCCTCGCAGCGCCAGTATGTTCTCGATGCCCTTTTCCCGGTAGGTTTCCAGCATCCCCAGCACGTGCTCCCGGCTGGAGGACACGCACGTCAGGTGCGCAAGGGTGGGCACGCCGAACTGGTCCTGGATCTCGCTGGCAATGCCGGCGGTGAACGCGCCGGTGCCGCCGCCCGCGCCATAGGTGACGGACATGAAGTCCGGCTTCAGCGCCGCGATGGCCTTCGCGGCGGCGGCGGTCTCGGTGTACTTTTCAGAGGTCTTCGGCGGGAACACCTCCAGCGAGAACGTCACGCTCTCGCGCTTCAACAGCTCGGATATCCGCATGGTGCCACCTCGTCTTCAATATTTTCCCATATTAGCAGTATACCACAAATGCGCGTGAAAGGGAAGCGCGGGAATAAAAAAGGCTCTGCGCATATCGCTTGCTGATTCCATCTGTCTTCCCGGGCTTCCGTGAGGAACCACAAAAAAGCGCCCCGCGCATGCGCGGAACGCTTTTTTTCAGCAATACTGTGGCAGATTAGCCCTGAGTGGCCTCTTCGACGGCCTCGGTGGCTTCCTCAGCAGCCTCTTCGACGGTCTCAGTAGCGGTCTCAGCAGCCTCTTCGACGGTCTCGGCAGCCTGCTCGGCGGTCTCTTCGACGGTCTCGGCGGCCTGCTCGGCGGTCTCTTCGACGGCAGCAGTGGTCTCTTCAGCCTTCTGCTCGGCCTTCTTGCAAGCGGTCAGGCCAACGGCCAGCAGCATGACAACCAGCATCAGAGCAAAGATCTTCTTCATTTCCAGGTACTTCCTTTCATCTTGTGTTTGCGCTTCGCGCAATGCTTCGCCGCAACTCTGCGACGTGCTTCCCGGTAAGCTCGCG
Organism: uncultured Eubacteriales bacterium; assembly: GCA_902799045.1. GTDB lineage: Bacteria > Bacillota > Clostridia > Christensenellales > Aristaeellaceae > UBA2862. The sequence goes on along the minus strand of CADBZH010000011.1, from coordinate 41,407 downwards.
CCGCCTCAGAAAGCATCCCTATTATAGTGAAGCAATTTGGCATTTAATAGCGCATCGGTGTTGAATCATTGTAAATATGTGTAAAATGGCAAGCGGTGCGAAGAATCCCGCCCCGCGTGAGGCGGGGCGGGGGCTGAGAGATGTGAGATGAGAACCGTCACTGAATATCAAGACCATCAAGTGCGTATACGCGATTGCGTAAAATTTTTATCATCTTCTATGAGGTGATGGCAATGAGCGTAAAGGAAGCTGTTGTTATGCGGTTCAGAGAGATTATGGCGCAGCGAAATATGAAGCCAAATGAGTTGGCGAACCTGTCGGGAGTAACGCCTTCTACGGTTTACAGCATGTTGGATGAAAGGCGCAAGGAATTGAGCATCAATGTGATTAATACTAAACTCAATCTAAATTGCAACCATCTGCGGGCGTCTTTTCCGGTCAACGATGCGCTGCATCGCCTCCCTCCGCTCTGCTTAGGCAGAACGAAAAATCCGCTCCGCATATGTTCACTTTTAGATTGAGTTTAGTATAAGAAGCTGTGTGACGGGTTGGATATGACGTTAGGTGAATTTTTCGGCGCGAAAGTATTTGATGAACTGGAGCAGGAAATAAAATAGCCAATAAAACAGCGCCCTTCCTTGTGGAAGGGCGCTGCGGGTATCAAGCATTTCCGATCAAACGCTGCGCATTGAAATGCGGCAGCGGTTGCCCGTCCGCGCTGCGGACTTAGGCCAGCTCGGAGAAGAACTTGATGGTGCGGACCATCTGGCTGGTGTAGCTGTTCTCGTTGTCATACCAGGACACGACCTGAACCTGGCTGGTGCCGTTGCCCAGGTTGATGACCATGGTCTGGGTGGCGTCGAACAGGCTGCCATAGCGCATGCCGATGATGTCGGAGGAAACGATCTGATCCTCGTTGTAGCCGAAGGACTCGTTGGACTCCTTCTTCATCTGGGCGTTAATCTCCTCAACGGTGGGGTTGCCCTTCACGACGGCGTTCAGGATGGTGGTGGAGCCGGTGGGGGTGGGCACGCGCTGGGCCGCGCCGATCAGCTTGCCGTCCAGCTCGGGGATGACCAGGCCGATGGCCTTGGCGGCGCCGGTGCTGTTGGGAACGATGTTGACCGCGGCGGCGCGGGAGCGGCGCAGGTCACCCTTGCGCTGCGGGCCGTCCAGAGTCATCTGATCGCCGGTGTAGGCGTGGATGGTGCACATGATGCCGGACTCGATGGCCCAGCCGTCGTTCAGAGCCTTGGCCATGGGCGCCAGGCAGTTGGTGGTGCAGGAAGCGGCGGAGATGATGGTATCTTCGGGCTTCAGGGTGTCATGGTTGACGTTGTAAACGATGGTGGGCAGGTCCTTGCCGGCGGGCGCGGAGATGACGACCTTGCGGGCGCCAGCGTCGATGTGGGCCTGGCTCTTTTCCTTGGAGGTGTAGAAGCCGGTGCACTCCAGCACGACGTCCACCTTCAGCTCGCCCCAGGGGCAATCCGCGGCGTTCTTCTCGGCGTAGATGCGGATCTCCTTGCCGTCCACGATGATGGAATTCTCGGTGGACTCAACCTTGTGGTTGTTGGCGTAGTTGCCCTGGGTGGAGTCATACTTCAGCAGATGCGCCAGCATCTTGGGGGTGGTCAGGTCATTGATGGCGACGATCTCGTAGCCCTCAGCGCCGAACATCTGACGGAAAGCCAGACGGCCAATACGACCGAAACCATTGATTGCAACTTTAACAGCCATTGGAAAAACCTCCCTAAAATAAGTTCTCATTATGGTGCAACAGGGGAGACCCAATACACCCATAACTACATTTTTATTTTACACGATATCGGCCCAAATGAAAAGCCCTTTTCTGTAAAATATCGCATTTTGCGCAAATGCCGGGCCGTGCCGCGCGATTTCGGGCACCGGCGAAGCGCCGCTCGATCAATCCAGCGCGATTTCCCGGTAAAACGACGTGCCGTCCAGCTTTTCGCTCACGCCCAGGGCTTCCAGCACCGTGGCGGAGACGTCGGCAAAGCTCTTGCGCGCGCCCAGGTTCACGCCCTCTTCCACGCCCAGGCCCCACACCATCAGTGGCACGCGCTCGCGGGTGTGATCGGTGTGCCGGGTGAAGCTGGGGTCGCAGCCGTGGTCGGCGGTGATGATCAGCAATCCGTCCTCGCCCAGCAGCCGCATGATCTCCGGCAGCTTCTGGTCGAACGCCTCCAGGGCCCCGGCGAAGCCTGGCACGTCGCGCCGGTGGCCGAAGAGCATGTCGGTGTCCACCAGGTTCACGAACATCAGGCCCCTCCAGCGATCCTTCTTCAGGTATTCGATGGTGGCGTCGATGCAGGCGGCGTTGCCGGCGGTGTGGTTGGACTGGGTGATGCCCCGATGGTTGAAGATATCCTCGATCTTGCCCACGGCCAGCACGTCGCGGCCCGCGCTCTTCAGCGCGTCCATCATGGTGCGGCCGGTGGGGTCCACGGAGAAATCGCGCCGGTTGGCGGTGCGCACGAAGTGGCCCACCTCACCCTCAAACGGACGGGCGATGACGCGGCCCACGTTGTGCTCGCCCTTCAGCAGGCGGCGGGCGGTGCGGCACACGTGCCACAGCTCCATCGCCGGCAGCACGGCCTCGTGGGCGGCGATCTGGAACACGCTGTCCGCGGAGGTGTAGAGAATCAGCTTGCCGGTGCGCAGGTGCTCCGCGCCCAGCTCGTCGATGATGGCGGTGCCGGAGGCCACCTTATTGCCGATGGTGCCCATGCCGGTCTCCTCCTCGAAGGCCTGGACGACCTCCGGCGGAAAGCCGTTGGGATAGGTGGGGAAGGGCTCGCGCAGGGTCAGGCCAGCGATCTCCCAGTGGCCGGTGGTGGTGTCCTTGCCGGCTGCCTGCTCCTCCATCGTGCCGTAGCAGCCGATGGGGTCGTCCGCGTCCGCGGCCTGCATGCCCAGCAGGTGTTTGATGCCCAGCGCCTCCAGGTTGGGGATATTCGGGTTTGCCTGCTCGATCACGTGGCCGAGGGTGTTGGCACCCTCGTCGCCGTATTTGGCCGCGTCGTGCTGCCAGCCGGCGCCCGCGCCGTCCAGCACGACCACCACCACGCGCTTCATCTTCTTCATAGTCATCCCTCCCATCGCAGTATGTCCGCAAGCTGCGCGATCATTTCGCCGCTGGTGGGCTTGCCGCGTCTTGCGTCGATCGTGTCTCCAAAGATTTTGTGCTGCGCGTCGATCTCGCCGGATTTGAAGGCCAGATCGATCACGTGGCGTATGGCCCGCTCGCACTGTGCCGGGGCCATGCCCGCGAGGTCCGCCGCCCGGGGATAGAGCGCTGCGCGCAGGGCGTTCAGCCGCCGCCGGTCCGCCCAGGCCAGGGCGACGGCGTGCCTCAGGCAGCCGCGCCCCGGATGCTCCGGGATGCCCAGCGCGTCCATGAGCGCCTCCAGCCGCGCCGATTTTTCCGGCGGCAGCGGCACCGGCCGCGCCAATAGCTTTTCCAGCGCCCCGCGAAGCGATTCAGCGTCCGACGCCGCGTCCACGGCCATCGCGCCCAGCGGGGCAAGCCCCGCCTCGCCGGGAAGTCGCAATCCCCGCAGCTTGAGGATCAGCACGGCGGGCTGGGTGTCCAGCTTGAGGCTTCGCACCTGTCGGACGCAGCCCGGGCCGTCCAGCCCGGGGAGGATCGCGTCCAGCGCCGCCAGCTCCGGCTGGATCTCCGCCAGCCGCTTCAGCGCCGCCGGGCCGTCTGCCGGACACCGCTCGGCCTCAAAGCCCAGCGCCGCCAGCGCCCGTTCCACCGCGCCTGTGTTTCGGCAGGCCGTCAGGGCGCGCCTTCGCGTCTGCTCCATGGGCGTCACCTCGTCATCCAGCATTACATTCTACAGCGCCGGGGCAAATTCCTGCGTGACGGCAATATTTATTGGAATGTTAATGAAAGCTAATGGCTGGATGGGCGGATTGTGACATTATTCGTAGTTTTCTTGGCATCCGTGGCCGGGGAGGAAATTGTGTGCTATAATGTAGAATGTATAATTCGATCCTACGGGAAGGTGTCTGAATTGATCTACGCGATAATCGCCCTGGTGCTCGCCATCGGCCTGTGCGCGTGGCTCTTCTGGCGCAATCGCGCCCTGAAGCGGGAGCTGGACAGGGCCCGCGAGCGCAACCAGGCGCTGCGCGAGGACCGCGCCATCCGCCAGAACCTGCAACGCGTGCTCGATCGGCGGGAGGCGGAGATTCACCGCCTGCGCGCCCGCGTCACCGCGTTTGAAAACGATTATCAGGAAATGGAAAACCGGGCCAGCGATCTGAACATGTCGCTGTTCAAGGAGAGCGGCCTGCGCATCCTCGCGGAGAAGGAGGATGGCGTCAAGCGCATGAAGATGGAGCAGCTGGAGCAGCAGCTCGCCGAGGCCAACCGGCGCCTGAAGGCCCAGAAGGAGGCCGACGAGGAAGCGCTGCGCGCCGCCCTGGCCGAGCACGACACCGCCGCCGCGAAAACCGAGGCCCAGCTGCGCGGGGAGATCAACCGGCTGAACGAGGAGATCCACAAGCGCGACAACGAGATCGGCCGCCTGCAAACCCTGAACGCCCGCCGCCTCGCCCGAAAGGCCCAGGCGGACGCCGCGCTGGATCAGGTGACGATCGAGGATGTTTTGAAGCATTAACTAGCGTTTCCCAGAGCCACACCCCCTCGATGGATGCCGCCCCTGCAAAACGGGGAACCGGATTGCCACGTCGGGACATTGCCTGTCCCTCCTCGCAATGACGTACAGCTAAGCGTTATCATACTGCGTCATTGCGAGGAGCCCCTTGGGGCGACGTGGCAATCTGGTTTCCCTTATCGATGGGGCAGAGCCAAAAGAAGAGCGAGGAATGAAACCGCCGCAGGGCGGCGTTTTCATCCCTCGCTTCAATTTCCCGGTTGCTTACAGCTTCAGGGGCTTCAGGTGCCAGATATTCCGGCTGTACTCCTCGATCGAGCGATCGGAGGTGAACGGGCCGGAGCAGGCGGTGTTCAGCACGGCCTTTTTGAGCCACAGGTCGCGGTTGTCGTAATCCTGCATCATCTGCTTCTGGGTGTTGATGTAGCTGGGCAGGTCCTTCAGCACGAAGTAGGGATCGGCCATTCCGCCGTAATCGCCGAACAGCAGGCTGTGGTAGATCTCCTGGAACATGCGGGGGTTCTCCGGGCAGAGGGTGCCGTCGATCAGCTGCTCCATCACCTTGCGGATCTTCGGGTTGGTCTCGTACATCTCGTGGGCGCGATAGGTGGCGTAGCCGCGCTCCACCTCGTCGGCGGTCAGGCCGAAGATGTAGATGTTTTCAGGGCCCACCTGCTCGAAGATCTCGCAGTTCGCGCCATCCATGGTGCCCAGGGTCACCGCGCCGTTCATCATGAACTTCATGTTGCCGGTGCCGCTGGCCTCCTTGCCGGCGGTGGAGATCTGCTGGCTGATCTCGGTGGCGGGCATCAGCAGCTCCGCCTGGCTGACGCAGTAGTTCTCCAGGAACACCACGTTGATCAGCTTCGAGGCCCGGGGATGCTTTCTCACCAGGTCGCCCACGGCGTTGATCAGCTTGATGGTCAGCTTCGCACGATGATAGCCGGGGGCCGCCTTCGCGCCGAAGATGAAGGTGCGGGCGTGGAACTGCTTGTCCGGGTTCTCGTCGATGTCGTTGTAGAGCATCATGATGCCCAGCGCGTTCATCAGCTGGCGCTTGTACTCGTGCAGGCGCTTGGCCTGGGCGTCGAAGATGCTCTCGGGGTCCATCTCGATGCCCTGGTGGCGATAGACCTGGTCCGCCAGGCGCAGCTTGTTGTGGTACTTGATCTCCTCAAACTTCTGCCGGAAGGACGCGTCGTCCGCGAAGGGTTTCAGGGCCTCGATCTTCTTCATGTCCTTGCGCCAGCCGTCGCCGATGGCCTCGTCGATCAGGCCGGACAGCTCCGGGTTGCACTGCATCAGCCAGCGGCGATGGGTGATGCCGTTGGTGACGTTGGTGAACTTGCGGGGCTCCAGCAGGTAGAAGTCGTGGAAGGTCTGCTTCTTGAGGATCTCGGAGTGGATGGCCGACACGCCGTTGACGGTGTGGGCATAGGCCACGCACAGGTTGGCCATGTGCACCTGGTTGTAGCCCAGGATGGCCATGTGGCCGATGCGCTCCCACTGGCCGGGGAAGGCGTCCCACAGCTTTTCGCAGAGCCTGCGGTTCATCTCCTCCAGGATCATGTAGATGCGGGGCAGCTGCTCGCGGAACAGGCTCTCCGGCCACTTTTCCAGCGCCTCCACCAGCACGGTGTGGTTGGTGTAGGCGAAGGTGCGGCGGGCGATGCCCTCGGCGACGTCCCAATCCAGGCCGTAGTCGTCCAGCAGGATGCGGATCAGCTCCGGAATGGCCACGGCGGGGTGGGTATCGTTGATGTGGATGGCCACCTTGTCCGGGAAGATGGCCCAGTTGTAGCCGTAGACGTCGATGAAGTCGCGCACGGCGTGCTGGATGGACGCGCTGGAGAAGAAGTACTGCTGCTTGAGGCGCAGCTCCTTGCCCTGGTAGCTGTCGTCGTTGGGATAGAGGATCTTGGAGATGACCTCGGCCAGCTCGCGCTCCTCCATGGCCTGGACATACTGGCCGCGGTTGAAGTGGCCCATGTCGATCTGCTGCACGGAGCGGGCGCTCCAGGTGCGCAGGAAGTTCACCTTGGTGCTGTCATAGCCCACGACGGGGATGTCGTAGGGCACGGCCTGCACGGTCTTGTAATCCAGGTGGCGGAAGTAGGTGCGGCCGTCGTTTTCATAGGATTCGATGCGGCCGCCGAAGTGGATCTCGACGGTCTCCTCGGGGTGGGGGATCTCCCAGATGTTGCCGGCGGCCAGCCAGTTGTCCGGCACCTCCACCTGGTAACCGTCCACCAGCTTCTGGCGGAACAGGCCGAACTCATAGCGGATGGTGCAGCCCATGGCGGGCAGCTTCAGCGTGGTCAGGCTGTCCAGGAAGCAGGCGGCCAGGCGGCCCAGACCGCCGTTGCCCAGGCCGGGCTCCGGCTCCTCCTCAAAGACGACGGAGCGGTCGATGCCCAGCTCGTCCAGGGCCTGCATGTAATTCTTTTCGTTGACGAGGTTCACCATGTTGTTGTGCAGGGCGCGGCCCACCAGAAATTCGGCGGAGAGGTAGTAGACCTTCTTGGCCTGCTGCTTCTTGCGGGCGTCGCGGGAATAGCTCCTGCGCTGCATGATCTCGTCGCGCACCACCAGCGCCAGCGCCTGGTAGAGCTGCTCCGGCGTGGCGTCGCTCACCTCGCACGCGAACTGGGTGCGCAGCTTGTTCTGTATGCTGTCCTTGATCTGCTGTACGGTCATCCGTTCAAATGCCACAATAACACCTCCGAGTGAATATGGGCGCGGCGAAACCGTTGTCATTTGTGCCCGCGCCGAAGGACTTGGATTTTAGCCTGAATGTCACTATACCACATCACCATTGATTGCGCAACGTTCTGATTGTTGTTTTTTGGCGCGCAAACGGGCAGGATTGGGGCTTTTTCCCTTGTGCTGACCGGCAATTTTGACAGTAAGTTTAGCGTTTCCGCTAAGAAATTTGTAAAAAGTTGACCTTGCCCCAAAAAGCAACTATAATATATCCAATACCTGCGCATGAAAGGGCGGTTGAAATATGAACACCGAGCTTTTGAACCTGTTGGAAAAGGACGCGCGGCTGACGCCCGCGGAGCTGGCGACGATGCTGGGCCGCGAGGAGGCCGACGTGGCGGAGGAGATCGCCGAGTATGAGAAGAACAACATCATCCTGGGCTATCCGGCGCTGATCGACTGGACCAAGACCGACGACGAGCTGGTGACGGCGCTGATCGAGGTGCGCATCTCCCCCCAGCGGGGCGACGGCTTCGACCGCATCGCCGAGCGCATCTATCAGTATGAGGAAGTGGAGAGCCTGTACCTGATGTCCGGCGCCTACGACCTGGCTGTGACCATCACGGGCCGCAGCCTGCGCGCCGTGGCGGAGTTCGTGCACGCCCGGCTGGCCGTCATCGACGGCGTCACCGGCACGGCCACCCACTTTATCCTCAAGAAATACAAGGAAAAGAACCACCTGTTCGCCACGCTGCCGGAGCAGGAAGAGAGGGTGTTGTTTGTATGATCGACTATGAATCCGCGCTGTCTTCGCGGGTGAAGGGCATCGCGCCCTCCGGCATCCGCAAGTTCTTTGATCTGCTTGAAAACATGGATTCCGGCGACGCCATCAGCCTGGGCGTGGGCGAGCCGGACTTCGTCACCCCCTGGCACATTCGCGACGCCGGCGTCTATGCCCTGGAGAAGGGCTTCACGAAGTACACCGGCAACGCGGGCCTGGCGGTGCTGCGGCAGGAGATCGCCCGCTATGTGCGCCGCCGCTTCGCGCTGGAATACGACCCGATGAAGCAGATGATCGTCACCGTGGGCGGCAGCGAGGCCATCGACCTGGCCGTGCGCGCCATCGTGAACCAGGGCGACGAGGTGATCGTGCCGGTGCCCTCCTTCGTGTGCTACGGCCCCATCGTGGAGCTGGTGGGCGGCGTGCCGGTCTATGTGGAGACCCGGGCGGAGGACGAGTTCCGCCTGACCGCCGAGGCCCTGAAGGCCGCCATCACGCCGAGGACAAAGCTGCTGGTGCTGCCCTTCCCGAACAACCCCACCGGCGCGATCATGGAGCGGCAGGACCTGGAGGCCATCGCCGAAGTGCTGCGCGGCACGAACATCATCGTGCTGTCGGACGAGATCTACGCCGAGCTGACCTACGGCGGGCACCACATGTCCATCGCCAACATTCCGGACATGGTGGAGCGCACGCTGCTGGTCAACGGCTTCTCCAAGAGCTACGCCATGACCGGCTGGCGCCTGGGCTACGTCTGCGGCCCGCAGCCGCTGATCAGGCAGATGCTGAAGATCCACCAGTACGCCATCATGTGCGCGCCCACCACCAGCCAGTACGCGGCGGTGGAGGCCCTGCGCGACGGCGACGGCGACATCGAGGCCATGCGCAAGGACTATGACTACCGCCGCCGCTTCCTGCTGGACAAGCTGCGCGGGGCGGGCCTGACCTGCTTCGAGCCCCGGGGCGCGTTCTACGCCTTCCCGTGCATCCGGTCCACCGGCCTCACCAGCGCCGAATTCTGCGAGCAGTTCCTGCTGAAGGAGCACGTCGCCGCCATCCCCGGCACCGCCTTCGGCCCCGGCGGAGAGGGCTTCGTGCGCATGTGCTACGCCTCGTCCCTGGCCAACCTTTCCGAGGCCATGGAGCGCCTGGAACGGTTTTTGAAGGGGATTCAGGGAGTAGGGAGTAGGGAGTAGGGAGTAGGCAGTAGGGAGTAGGGAGCAGGAAGCAGGAATAGCGGCTGTGTTCTTGCCTTCCCCTCGGTCGCCATCCGCCCCAAACGAGGATCCGGATTGCCACGTCGCCTCGCTCCTTGCAATGACGTACAACCCAGCGTTGTCGCACGACGTCATTGCGAGAAGGCCTTCAGGCCGACGTGGCAATCCGGTTCCCTTTTCCGGATGAGGTCGCATTCCTCGTGCGCCTGCGCCTGCCCGGGGACGGCGTTTTCGCAAGAACTGGGGCGCCATGGCAAGCATGGCGATGTACAACGGGCGTCAAACCTGTTATCATGGTACGGTATTTCAGATATACTCAGGAGGTACCCATGAAAAAGAGACTGATATCCATGCTTCTCGCGCTGGCGATGCTGCTGGGCCTGGCGCCCGCGGCGCTGGCGGAGGAGGCCGTCGAAGCCGCCGCCCTGCCGGAAATCGGCGACGTGGTGGAGGGCTTCGAGGTGATCGAGACACGCGATTTTCCGCTGCTGGACGCCGTCATCTATCGCTTTGAGCACCAGAAGACCGGCGCGGAGCTGTATTACATCGCCAACGACGACACCAACCGCGCCTTCAACCTGGGCTTCTTCACCGAGGCCATCGACAACACCGGCCTGCCCCACGTGTTCGAGCACGCCACGATCCAGGGCTCGGAAAAATACCCGGGCGAGCAGATGTACTACGGCCTGAGCTATCAGACCTACAACACCTTCCTGAACGCCACGACGGGCCAGTGGTTCACGAGCTATCCCATCGCGAGCCTCTCGGAGGCGCAGCTGCTGAAGCTGGCGGAGTTCTACACCGACGGCTGCTTCTATCCCATTATCATGCAGAACGAGCGCATCTTCCGCACCGAGGCCTGGCGCTATCGCCTGGAGAGCGCGGACGCCCCGCTGACCCTCGAGGGCACCGTGTATTCCGAAATGCTCGGCACAACCACGCTGCAGTGGCAGGCCTCCGCCAACCTGCTGCGCGCCGCCTTCCCCGGCTCGATGGCGGGCAACAACTTCGGCGGCGACCCGGATGATATCCCGAATATGACCTGGCAGTCGCTGAAGGACTATCACGACCTGTACTACCATCCCTCCAACAGCGCGGCCTATCTGTACGGCCGGTTTGACGACTACACCGCCTTCCTGAAGCTGCTGGACGGCTACTACAGCCGCTTTGAGAAGCGGGAATTCCATTTCCGCGAGGACGCGGGCTATACCCCCATCGACACTCCGGTGACGCAGAGCCTGCCCTTCCCGACGGAGCAGGGCTCCGGCACCGAGCACGTCTCCGCCGTGCACTATGCCTTTGTCTGCCCGGGCCTGAGGCGGAACCTGCAGGACGAGCTGGCGCTGGACACCATGACCGACCTGTTCATCGCCAACGCCTCCAGCCTGCAGCAGCGCCTGCAGGAGGCCATTCCCTACGGCTCCTTCGGCGCCCACATCGAAATGAGAGGCCCCGAGGACGCCATCGTGTTCTCTGCCCAGAACGTCGATCCCGGCGACGCGGAGACCTTCAAGGGCATCGTGGACGACGAGCTGGCCCGCGTGGCGGAGCACGGCTTTCCCCAGGACCTGGTGGACAGCACCGCCGCCTCGCTGGAGATTTCCGCCCGGCTGGTTCGCGAGGGCAGCGATCCCGTGAACAGCGTCATCCTTCCCATGCTGGGTCGCTATGCCCAGACCGGCAACCCCTGGGACTTTGAGGACTATCAGGACGCGCTGTTCAGCATCGGCGAATGGAACGAACAGGGCCGCTACGCCCGTGTGATTTCAGACTGGCTGCTGAACAACCGGACCACCGTGCTGTCCACCATCTATCCCGAGCCCGGCGGGAAGGAGGCGCACGACGCGGCCGTGGAGGCGCATCTGGCCGATGTCAAGGCGGCCATGAGCGACGAGGAGATTGCCGCGCTGGTCGAAGCCACCAACGCCCCGGCTCCGGAGGATCACTCCAACGAGTACGTGGCCCAGCTGAAGGCCGTGACCGTGGAGACCCTGCCCGAGGAGTACCGGCCCTACACGGTGACCGACGCGACGGACGAGGACAGCCACATCCGCCACATCGATGCCGTCGCGGCGGTGGACAGCGTCAGCCAGGTCAGCCTCTTCCTGGACGCCGCCGGTCTGGCGCAGGAGGACGTGCTCTGGGGCTCCCTGTTCGCCGACCTCGTGGGCAAGCTGGATACCAACGAACACACCAGGGCCGAGCTGGCCGGCCTGTGGAGCCGCTATCTGTATAACGGTAGCATCGCCATCGCCCTGCCCCAGGTGGGCGAGGATGGCTTCCACCCCTACCTGCAGGCCAACTGGATCGCCCTGGACGACGATCTGGACGAGGGCTATGACCTGGTGCGCGAGCTGATCTTCGACACGAAGTTGGACGATCCCGCGAAGCTGCTGGAGCAGGTGCAGTCGCTGAAGACGGGCTACAAGAGCAAAGTCACCGCCAACCCCGCCAGCACGCTGCTGGCCCGGGCCCTGGCGCGCACCAGCTCCCGCTATGCCTACAACTGCTATTGCAAGGGCCTGGACTACTACCAGTTCCTCTGCGACACGGAAAAGCTGCTCGCGGACGACCCGGACGCCGCGGTGGCGAAGCTGAAGGGCATCCAGGCCTACTTCAACAACCGCAAAAACGCCGTGAGCGTCTGCGCCGGCAACCTGCGGAGCATCGCCCTGAGCAGCGATCTATCCGAAGCCTTCCTGGCCTCGCTGGATGAGCGGGAGATCGTGCCCGTCGAGTATGACTTCCCCGTGCCCAAGCAGCGCGAGGCGCTGATCATCGACAGCGGCGTGCAGTACAACCTGCTGGCGAGCGGTTACGCCGGCCTGGGCCTGGAGCGCTTTGAGGGCAGCCTGAACGCGGTGACGAACCTGGTGACGGAGAGCTTCCTGGTGCCGCTGCTGCGCGACCAGTACGGCGTGTACACCCCCTTCAGCTCTGCCGCTGAGGAAGGCCTCCTGATCTACGCCTACCGCGACCCGAACATCGCCGAAACGTTTGATACGCTTGAGGGGCTTCCGGAGCGGATCGAGAGCATGGAGCTGGATCAGGAGACGCTGGACGGCTACATCATGAACGCCTATTCCGGCTACGCCATGCCCGAGGGCGAGCTGACCGGCGCGGCCAAAGCGGCGATGGACGCCCTGCAGGGGCTGGATTCGGCGCGGACTCTGGAATACATGCGCCAGCTGAAGCAGGTGACGCCCGAGACCGTGCGGCAGGCCGCCGGGATCTACGCGAAGCTGAACGAAAACGGCATGTGGATGACCGCGGGCGCGGCCTCCGCCATCAACGCCAACGCCGACCGGTTCGACGCGATCCTCAATCCCTTCGGCGCGGTGGATGCCACCCAGGTGGAGCTGGCGGACGCCCCCGAGGGCAGCGAGCACTACGAGGCCGTGCGCTTTGCCTTTGAGCAGGGCCTGATGGACCCGGCGGCCGAGGACGCCTTCGGCGTGGACGCGCCCGCCACCCTGGGCGACCTGCTCGCCGCGGTGAACGTGCTGATCGGCGGCGGCAAGGACGCCGACGCGGCGCTGGCCACCCTGTCCGGCTACGGCCTGGTCGATCCCACCGCCGACCTGGGCGCGCCCGTCGCCCCCGGCGACGTGTGGCCGCTGCTCTCCGCGCTGATCGGCCAGAACCTGGAGCCTCTCACCGAGACCGCAAGCCCCGACGCCGTCACCCGCGGCGAGCTGGCGGAGATGCTGATGGCCTTCGCGCAGAGCCTGCAATAACCCAAATGGCATACGCCTGGGCCGGATTGCCGTGGCAATCCGGCCCTTTTCTGCGCCGCGGCGGATATTTCCAGCGTCGAATCGCGTCGATTGGGCACACTGATCTTGTCGAAAGCCCGCGAATTTTTACGAATCCATGCGGCGGGTGCAACCAAATTGACATAATTTGCATCTATGATACAGGGCATGCCCGCGAACGGCGCGTTCCGGGCGGAAAGGACGCGATGATGGACAAGTATCTGCACATGCTCGTGGCGTGGGTCACCCGCGCGCACGATTTCATTATGACCCTGAACGACAGCTTTGAAACGAACTTTTCCGACAAGGAACTGCACTTCCTGGTGATCGGCGCGATCGGCCTGGGCCTGATCCTGCTCGTCTACCCGCTGTTCAGGCTGCTGGCGAACCGGAACCGGGTGCTGGCGATCACGTGGATCTACGTGATGACGGTGCTGGTGGTGCTCACCTTTGCCATCGAGATCGGCCAGCGCGTCACCGGCACCGGCGACATGGATTTCGGCGATATCGTCGCCGGCATGGGCGGCTTCTTCGCCGTCACGGCGGTGATTGTCGTGCTGCACCTCATGCTCTTCACGGGCCGGGCGATCCTCCGGGCGGGGAAGCAGCGCAGAGTCCGGCGGGCGCGGGCGTAGGCCATCCTTCTTTCGACAACCTTCATTTGACTTTTCCGCAAATTGGTGTAATATGGTACTCGTGTAAATGAGCAGGAGGACCGACTATGCTGACCGACCGGAAAAAGTGGTTTGTGAAGGGCCTGAAGGATGGCATTCCCATCATGCTGGGCTATTTCGCGGTGTCGATCGCCCTGGGCATTTCGGCGCGCAACGCGGGCATGACGGCTCCGCAGGCCACCCTCGCCAGCGCGCTGATCATGGCCTCGGCGGGCCAGTACATCGGCTTTACGCTGATCGCCGCCTCGGCCAGCTACGCCGAGGTGATCGTGATGGAGGCCATCGCCAACGCCCGCTATCTGCTGATGTCCACGGCGCTTTCGCAGAAGGTGGACCCGAAGCTGCCCCTGCGCCACCGGCTGCTGATGGGCCTTTGGATCACGGACGAGATCTTCGGCGTGTCCGTTTCGGTGGAGGGCCGCCTCAACCCCTATTACAACTACGGCATGGCCGCCGTGGCGACTCCCGGCTGGGCGCTGGGCACGCTGACGGGCGTGGTGCTGGGCAACGTGCTGCCCGTGCGGGTGGTCAGCGCGCTGAGCGTGGGCCTGTTCGGCATGTTCATGTCCATCTTCGTGCCGCCCATGCGCAAGAACCGCATCATCGCCGTGCTGGTGGCCGTCTCCTTCGCCGCCAGCTACGCCATGAACGCGCTGAGCTGGTTCGACGGCATCTCCTCCGGCATGAAGATCATACTGCTCACCGTGGCGATCTCCCTGGGCGCGGCGCTGCTGTTCCCGGTGGAAGAGGGGAGGAACGGGCATGGCGCATAACGTGTACCTGTACATACTGGGCATGTGGGCGGTGTCCTACCTGATCCGCACGCTGCCGCTGACGCTGATCCGGCGGGAGATCACGAACAGGACCGTGCGCTCCTTCCTGTACTACGTGCCCTACGTCACCCTCTCGGTGATGACCTTCCCGGCCATACTCTCCGCCACGCAAAGCCCCGTCTCCGGCGCGCTGGCGCTGGTGCTGGGCCTGGCGCTGGCCTGGTTCGGCGGCAGCCTGTTCCAGGTGTCCGTGGCCTGCTGCGCGATCGTCTTTGTGGCGGAATTCTTCATCCAATGAGCGATCTGCAGCGCGTCATCGACGCCTCGAAGCGCGTGGTCTGCTTCACCGGCGCGGGCTTTTCCACCGCCAGCGGCATCCCGGACTTTCGCTCCGCGGACGGCCTGTACGCGGGGGAGTGGGAGGGGCTCTCACCGGAGATGATCCTGAGCCGCTCGTTCTTTTACCTGCATCCGGAGCGCTTCTTCGATTTCTATCGCCGGAACATGCTCTTTCCCGACGCCGAGCCCAACGCCGCCCACCGCTTTCTGGCGGCGCTGGAGCGGGCGGACCGGCTGCGGGGCGTCGTGACGCAGAACATCGACGGCCTGCACAAGCGGGCCGGGAACCGGCGCGTCTACGAGATCCACGGCAGCGTGTGGGAAAACTACTGCATGGACTGCAACGCCTTTTACGGGCCGGAGAGGATCCTGAACAGCGAGGGGATTCCCCGCTGCGACCGCTGCGGCGGGGTGGTGAAGCCCTGGGTGGTGCTCTACGGCGAGGCCCCCGACAAGTACAGCTGCATGGGCGCCTGCCGGGAGATCTCGGGCTGCGACACGCTGATCGTCGCCGGCACCAGCCTGTCCGTGGAGCCCGCCGCCTCCATGCTGGACTATTTCCACGGCAGGCAGCTCGTCGTCGTCAACGCCGAGCCCACCTCCGTGGACAAAAGAGCCGCGCTGGTGGTGCGCGGCGATGTGGCGGAGGTATTCGGCGAATTGAGGGTTTGAAAAGGGGGGCGTATGCCCCCTTTGCCGTCAGAACCCCAGGCTGTCGTTCACCAGGATCACGTGGATGCGGCCCTTGTGCCGGGAGAAGCGGGTCATCAGGAACTGGCAGCAGATGGTGTCCGGGTTCTTGCAATCCATGCAGGCGCCGGTCCTGGCGCAGGGGGTGTTCAGCCCGAAGCGCTGGGCGTTGATCGGCGCGGCCACGTTGCGGGCTCGCTTCATGGCGCTGTCCACGTCCGGGCAGACCTTGTTCATGCCCACGATGAACACCACCTTCTTCGGCCCCTGGCAGATGGCGGACACCCGGTTGGCGTTGCCGTCGATGTTGATCATGACGCCGTCCTCGGTGATGGCGTTGGCGCTGGAGAGAAACACGTCCGCGTCGTAGGCCAGCAGCATGGCCTGGCGCTTATCCTCGCAGGCGTCCCGGTCGATGAAGCGATAGTTCCCGGCCTTCAGCGCGTCCACCAGGCCGATTTCATGGGCGCTCATCGCGCCGCCCATCGTCACGCTCGCGCCCTCGTCGATCAGCGACAGGGCGATTGCCTTCGCCTCCTCGCGGCTTGCGGCGTAGTAGCCCGCCATGTTGCGGCTCTCCAGCCCCTTGATGACCTTCCCGGCCAGCAGCGCGTTGCGCTGGGTGATGTATTCGTTCATGCCCGTGCCTCCCGTTTTTTCCAGATTATAGCACAGGGCGAAGCAGTTGCGCAAGACAAACGCTTCGCCCTTGTTTTATGCCCTTGCCACGGGGATCCAGATCTCGCAGGGGGTCTGGTCGCGCTCCTCGGGGAGGGGCCCCTTGTAGAATTCCACGCTGATCGCGTCGGCCAGCCTCCAGACCTGGCTGGCGGGCAGCCATTCGCTGAAGATGCGCGTGTTCGTCGCCTGCAGCGTTCCCAGCACGCAGGGGAACACCGCCCAGGTGGCGGCGGGGATCACCCGCGTCTGGCAGCCCCCGGGCACGTCCCGCCAGGGCTGGTAGGGGTCCGCGATCAGGTAGTCGAAGTCGCTGCCCTCCATGTCCAGGCAGATGCCGAACACGCCCATCACGGCGTCCTTCAGCGGCCCCCGCATGTGTTCGTCCCAGTACTTCGGGATTTCCTGGTAGCTGGTCTCGGCGTTGAAGCGCCGGGACACGCCCGTCACGGTGAATTGCGCCTTTTCGGCGATCCTGTACTCCAACATGATTCCACCCTCCAATGTCAGCTTGATCGCAAGCGGGGCCACGGCGTTCAGCCGCGCGCCCGGCTCCCTCGCGGCGGAGGGAGAGACGCCGTGAAAGCGGGTGAAGGCCCGGGCAAAGCTGTCCGGCGAGTCGTAGCCGTATTTCAGCGCCACGTCGATCACCTTGCTCCGATGGGCGCTCAGCTCCTGGGCCGCCAGCGTCAGCCTGCGGCTTCGGACGTACTCGCCCACGGTCTGTCCGCAGAGCGCGTGGAACACCCGCTGGAAGTAAAAGCCGGACAGGCAGGCCCGCTTCGCCGCCTCGCTCATGTCCACCTCGTCCGCCAGGTGGGCCTCGATGTAGGCGATCGCCGCGGCGATGCCCTCGGTCAATCCGCTCATGGTTGTCCTCCCTTCGCCGTGATTGGAGTATAGCAGAAGTCGCGCAACGCTGCGCGACTTTTTGTGCCATGTTGGGTCGGGGGACTCCCTCCGACCTCGCTGCGCTCGGCCACCTCCCTCGGGGAGGGAGGCGAATCAGGCCAAAAGGCTCCCTCCCCGAGGGAGCTGGCGCGAAGCGCCTGAGGGAGTCAAAACTGCCGCTCCGTCTTGACCACTTCGCACTCCGCGATGCCGTAATACCTCAGCCGTTCGATCACGCCCTCGTCGATCACTTCCCCGCACACGGCGATGGGCACGCAGGGGGGGCAGGCCAGGGCGGAGCCGGCGAGCACGCGGCCCAGGCACGCCTCCACCGGCAGCGTCTCCCGGGCGGCGAAGGCGGCCTCGCGGACGGCCAGCGCGATCCGGTTTGCCCGGTAGGCCGGCGCGTCCCCGGGCAGGGCATCCCGGCGGGGGATCGAGAGCAGCGCGTCGCGAAGCCGCGCCAGGTCGCGCTCCGCGTTCCAGGGCGTCGGCATCAGCACGCAGTAGTCCGGGTCGTGGAATTCGCAGACCACGCCCTTCTCCCGCAGCCGGGCCGCCAGATCGTCGCCAGTGACGCCGAACGGCCTGGCGGCGAGGGTCAGCTTCATCGGCTCGTCCCCCACGAGGGCATAGCCGTGCGCGGTCAGCGCCGCTTTCAGCCCCTCCAGCCCCTCCAGGCATTCGGCCAGCCGCGGGGGAAGGTCCCGCAGCAGCGGGTTGCAGGCGTCCAGCGATTGCAGGATCAGCCAGGACGGGCTGCTCGAGCCGAACAGCGCCAGCGCCGACTTTACCCGGCGGGCGTCGAGCTTCATGCGCGGGTGGACGTGCAGGTAGGCCGCGCCGGTCAGGGCGGGCAACGTCTTGTGGGCCGAGTCGCAGCACAGGTCCGCGCCCAGGTCCATCGGGTGGCGGGAGCCGTCCGGCAGGAATTTCAGATAGGCTCCGTGGGCGTTGTCCACCAGCAGAAGCGCTCCGCGGCGGTGGCAGACGCCGGCGATGGCGGCGATGTCCGAAAGGTGGCCGAGGTAATCCGGGCTGGTGAGGTACACCGCCCGGCAGCGCCCGCCCAGCCGCGAAAGCGCCGCGTCCACCGCCCCGGCGGACACCGCGCAGCTGTGGTAGGCCTCGCCCGCGGCGGGGTGCAGCCATTCGACGTCAAACCCCAGCAGCGCCGCCGCACTCAGGAACGCGCGATGGGCGTTGCGGCCCGCCAGCACCACCGGCGCGTCCGCGCCCTCCAGCGCCAGCTTCAGCATCGCGCGGATGGCCAGCGAGCTGCCCTCGCAGGAGTAGTAGGTGTCCGCGCCGAACAGCGCCGAGGCGTTGGCCTCGCTGAGGGCGATCGGGCCCTCGGGGGCGTACAGCTCGCCCGCGCCGTCGATCTCCGTGATGTCCAGCGCCTCGAAGCCCAGCAGCCCCGCGCCCTTGTGCCCGGGCATATGAAAGCGGGCCGCGCCGGATTCGGCGTAGCCGCGGACGAAATCGAGGATGGGCGTGGTCAGGTCATTCATTTTCATGGAACTGCCGGTCGATCTCCGCCATGATGGCGCATTCCATGCGCTTGCGGAACAGCTTGCAGCCGTATTCATACACGCCGGTGACGCTGCCGGTGGCATGCCAGGCGTTGGCGGCACAGCCGCCGGAGCAGTAGAGCCTGGCCCAGCAGTCGCGGCAGGCCTCGCGGGCATAGACGTTGCAGGCGGCGAACTCGGCCTGCTTGCCGGGGTTCGTGACGCCCTGCCAGATGTCGCCCAGCCGGAAGGCCTCCTCGCCGACGAACTGGTGGCAGGGATAGAGGTCGCCCCAGGGGGTGACGGCCATGTATTCGGTGCCGCTGCCACAGCCGGAGATGCGCTTGTAGATGCAGGGCCCGCCGGTCAGGTCGATCATATAGTGGTAGAAGGTGAACGGGCGGCCCTCCCGGCGGCGTTCGATCATCAGCTTCGCCAGGTCCTCATACTGCTTGAGGACGATGGGCAAATCCGCCTCCGTCAGCGCGGCAGGATCGCCCTCGGCGCACACCACCGGCTCCATCGAAAGCTCGGTGAAGCCCAGCTCCAGCATCACCTTGATGTCTTCCAGGAAATCCGGGTTGGCGTGGGTGAAGGTGCCGCGCATGTAGTAGTTTTTGCCGCCGCGCCGCCTCACGAATTCCTGAAACTTCGGCACGATCCGATCCCAGCTGCCGTTGCCGGCGTAGTCCACGCGGCAGGCGTCGTGGATGGCCTTGCGCCCGTCCAGGCTCAGCACCACGTTGTGGCACTCGCGGTTGGCGAAGTCGATCACGTCGTCGTCCACCAGCATGCCGTTGGTGGTCAGCGTGAAGCGGAAGCGCTTGCCCTTCTCCTGCTCGATGGACCGCGCGTAGGCCACCAGCCTCTTGACCACGTCGAAGTTCATCAGCGGTTCGCCGCCGAAGAAGTCCACCTCCAGGTTCTTGCGCGTGCCGGAGTGCTCCACGAGGAAATCCAGCGCCCGCTTGCCCACCTCATAGCTCATCACGGCCCGCTCGCCGTGGTATTTGCCCTGGCTGGCGAAGCAATAGGCGCAGTTGAGGTTGCAGGTGTGGGCCACGTGCAGGCACAGCGCCTTCACCACGCCGCTGGTGCGCCGCTTGAGCTGGCCCGCCATGGGCTCGAAGGTGTCCGGCGCGAACAGCTTGCCCGCGTCCTTCAGCGCCGTCACCTGGTCGTAGCATTCTGAAAGCTCCCCTTCCGGGACGTCCGGGTGCTTTTCGGCCATCTGCGAAAGGATCTCCTCCCAGGCGTGCGACTCATACAGGCCGATGATGTCATAGGCAACGTCGTCCACCACGTGCACCGAGCCGGAGCACACGTCCAGCACGATGTTGTAGCCGTTCAGTTTGTACTGGTGAATCATATATCCCCCATAGACCATCAATGCCGCCTGTACAGGCGGCATTGATGATGGTTCTCCGCAATTACTTGTCGGCCTTCTGCTCGCACTGCTGGTTGGCGATGCCGCAGCTGGTCTTGCAGGCGGACTGGCAGGAAGTCTGGCACTCGCCGCAGCCGCCGTTCTTGGCGCTGTCGCACAGGTTGCGGGTTTCGATGGTCTTGATATGGGTCATTTTCGTATTCCTCCACATATATTGATGATTATATCATAGCAGAGGACGGGCGGATTGTCAATCGCTGGGGAAGAATTAATACGCCCCGGACGGTTGACAGCGGCGGGGGAGTAAAGTATAATAACATGTGTTATAAAACGCGCGAGAGGGGGAGCGCCCATGCCGCCGAAGGCGAAGGTGACCCGCGAGGCCATCCTGGACGCCGCGTTCGAGCTGGCCCGGGAGCAGGGCTTTGAGGCAATCACGGTCCGCAGGCTGGCGGAGCGCCTGGGCTGTTCCACCCAGCCGGTGCTGTACCAATTTGAAAGCGTCCGGCAGATCCTGGAGGAGACGTACCGGCGGGCGGACGACTTCCACACCGCCCGGCTCTTCGACGGGCTGGAGTCGGCGGAGGAGCCGCTGCTGGCCCTGGGCCTCAACTACATCCGCTTCGCGGCGGAGGAGAAGCCGCTGTTCAGGTTCCTGTTTCAATCCGGCTGGTTCGAGGGGCGGACCCTGGAGGAGCTGATCGCCCAGCCAGAGGTCGCGCCGCTGCTTGCGCTGGTCGGGGAGGCGACGGGCCTGCCGGAGGCGGAGCGCGGGCGCGTGTTCGAGGCGCTGTTTGCCGCGGTACACGGCTACGCCAGCCTGTTGGCGAACAACGCCATGCGCTGGGACGGCGAGGCGGCCCGGGCCGCGCTTTCCATGCTGTTTGAGGGATTGATGAAACTGAGGGGGAGACCAAGATGAAAAAGCTCTATGAGAAAAGCGAGATCGGGTTCGCGGTGGCGTGGATCGTCGCCTATGTGGTGCTGACCAGCGTCGCGGACAACCTTTCGAAGGGCATCGGGGTGGCGAAGTGCGTGACGCTGCCGGTTCACCTGCTGCTCTGCGCGGCGCTGCTGGGGTTTGTGTTCAAGAACAGGCTGGGTGAAAAGTACGGGTTCCGGCGGCCGTTCTATCCGGCGTCCCGCTTCCTGTACTACCTGCCGCTGGCCGTCGTCGCGCTGTCGAAGCTCGCGGGCGGGGTGGGGCTTCCGATGACGCCGGTGGAGACGGCGCTCTTCGTGCTCAGCATGTCCTGCGTGGGCCTGCTGGAGGAGGTCATCTTCCGGGGCCTGCTGTTCAAGGCCATGGAGCGGGAGAACGCGCGCCGGGCCATCGTCGTCTCCGCGGTCACCTTTGGCCTGGGCCACATCGTCAACGCCTTCAACGGCAGCGGGCGGAGCCTGCCGGAGACGCTTGTGCAGATCCTCTTCGCGGTGGCGGTGGGCTTTGCGCTGGTGCTGGTATTCCATCGGGGCGGCAGCCTGGTGCCCTGCATACTGTTCCACGCCGTCAACAACGCCCTGGGCGCCTTCGCGGCGGAGGGCGGCTTCGCCCCGTGGGTGGAGATGCTGGTGAACGGCGGGATCATCCTGCTGATCGCGGCCTACTGCCTCTGGCTGGTGAAGCGCCTGCCCGAGCCGAAGCCCGCCGGGAGTCGCGGCTGACCGAGCCCGCGCAAACCGGCCCTGTCGAAGCATGACAGGGCCGGTTTGTTAATTTTTGGAGATCTGCGCCCCGACATTGCCCCGCATCCGTCCCTGTAGTGTACACTGGTCGCGTGGGGGGAATGGCGATGAGCGAGGACAGGTTTCTGGAGGCGGTGCTGGCGATGCGGACGAAGCTGTATCACGTCGCCATGGCGATCCTCTGGAACGAGCAGGACGCGGCGGACGCGGTGCAGGAGGCCATGCTCAAGGGCTGGAAGCGCCGGGGAAGCCTGCGGGACGAGGAAGCCTTCGGCGTGTGGTTCACGCGGATCCTGGTGAACCAGTGCCGGGACATGCAGCGTCGGCAGATCCGCAACCGCCGCATGATGGAGGCGCTGAAGGCCGAAGAACCGCCGGAGCTGCCGCCGGACGCGGCGCTGCTGGCGGCCGTGCACGCGCTGCCGGACGACCTGCGCCTGCCGCTGCTCCTCTACTACTTCGACGGCTACAGTCAGAAGGAGGTCGCCGGGATCCTGGGCGAGACGGCGGAGCGGGTGAAGCGGCGCGTGCGCAGGGCGCGGGAGCTGCTGCGAAAGGAATTGGACGAGGGAGGCGGCGCGAATGGATGACAGGAGGCAGAACAGGAGCCTGCCGGAGGCCTCGGACGCCTTCGCCCAGGCGATCCTGAACGGCGGCGCGCGGGTGAAGCGCTACGAGCGGCGGCGGCGCTGGACGGCGGCTGCGGCGGCGTTCGCGGTGGTCGCCGTGGGGCTGATCGCGGCGCTGGGGCGGCTGAACGCCCCGAGGCCCGACACGGCGGTGGCGCCGGCAGACCCGCGGGCCGTGGTGAGCGGCGCGGAGCCGGAGCAGGCGCAAACTGAACCGGAGCCGGAACAGGTGCAAACCGTACCGGAGCCGGAGGAGGCCGCGCCCTCGCCGGCCATGGTGCAGATCCCCGAGGAGAGCGGCTATTCCTATGTGCTGGACGTGGCCTTCAGCCAGGACGGCCCCTTCGAGGCGGGGGAGTGGGCGGTGGTCTGCGGCGCAAGCGGCGGGATCGACAACGGCAATCGCACGGTGTGGTTCTACGAGCAGCCGGACGAGGCGTCGAGCCGCGCCGAGATGGTGCAGGGCATGCGGGCGCAGTACCTGGGAGACGCCGAAAACGGCTTCGCCCGGGTGCGCTTCGAGGGCATGGAGGGCTACATCGAGCTCAAGCACCTCGCCCACGGCGGGAGCGTGCCGGAGATGGACCCGTCGAAGCATCTGGAGCTCAGCTTTGCCACGCTGGCGCTCACCGACAGCCACGGCAGCGTGCGGGAGGAGATGATCCTGCACCGCCGCGAGCTCGGGGCCTATGCGCTGCTCAAGCTGCTGGAGGAGCTGGAGCCCGCCGACCCGGCTCAATATGAAAACGCGCCCTTCGGCGCGATGCTGCGGGTGTCGCTCTGGGACCCCGACCATCCGGAATACGACGAGAACGGCTGGCTGCGGATGACCGAGCGCTTCTTCTCCATTCCCCGGGACGGCACCTTCGCCGTGATGGCCGAGGACGGCACGATCTATTCCGGTGAGTCCGGCGCCACCTTCTTCTGGGCCGTCTTCCCGGAGATCTGGGCCGCGACGTGGTCGGACTGAAAGAGGCAGTCTCAAAGCGAATAAACATACAGCAGGCATGCACTTGCAGGGGCGGCGTTGCGCCGCCCTGCGAAAGAAAAGGACACGGACCACTACGTCGCTTCGCTCCTTGCAATGACGCACAACCATGCGTTATCACACGGCGTCATTGCCAGGAGAACCCGAAGGGTTCGACGTGACAATCCGGTTTTTGATATTGGAAAAGAGACAAAGAAAAAGCTTCCCTGAAGCGGGAAGCGAGCCGCCTTGCGGCATCAGATGACCACCCGGTCCCGGCCGGAGGCCTTGCCCATATAGAGCTTGCGGTCGGCCTCCTCGAGGATGGATTCCAGGGGAGAGCGGAAGTCGTTCTCGGCGACGCCGATGGTAATGGTGATGGAGAAATCCGTTTCCTCGAAGTGCAGCGGCATTTTGCGCACGGCGTAGCAGAGGTCGTTCATGGCCGCGCCGGCATCGTCCAGGTTCATCTCCGGCATGAAGAGGCAGAATTCCTCGCCGCCCCAGCGGCACACCCGGATGCGGTCGCCGCAGAATTCGCGGAACTTGTCCGACAGCGTCCTCAGGGTGTAGTCGCCGCAATTGTGGCCGTAGGTGTCGTTGACGTGCTTGAAGAAGTCGATGTCCGCGATGGCGACGCCGAAGGCCTGCTCCGGGTTTTTCTTCAGGTAGGTGTGGATGTAGTCCAGCATGGCGCGGCGGTTGGGCAGCTGGGTGAGGGGATCGGTGCCGGCCTCCTTGTGCAGCTCCTGGTTGTCGATGCGCAGCTGGCGCTCGGCGTCCTGGACGGAGGTGCTGAAAAGCATGCACTGGCAGCCCAGCAATGTGAAGACGGAGACGCTGTTGAAGAGCTGGAAGATCAGGCGCGCCTGCCCGCTCAGGGGGAAGAGTTCCGCGTGGCGGGTGGAATAGATATAGATCGCCACGCGCACGACGATCACGCTCAGGCAGAACGTGATTTTCAGCGCCGGCTTTTCAGATACATTGAAAAAGCACAGGATCAGCGAGGTCACTAGCAGCTGCTGAACGCCGGCGCCCCAGCCGAAGCGGTGCACGAACCAGAGGCACCAGAATCCCACCAGGATGGACTCGGCCAGCCCGCAGACGCGCGGACCGATGCGATCGATTTTCCAAAGCATGCAGCCGCTGAGCGCTGCCGCGATCAGCGGAACATATTCGAAGCGCCTGAAGATGATGGCGAACAGCAGGGTGCTGGCCAAAAAATACGCGATCAACAGCACTGCCGTGATGCTCAGTGCTTTTTTGTAGTATGCGGGCATGTCCTTGCCCGATTTCGGCGCTTTCTGGCGCAGGAACTCGGTCAAAAAACTCATGGCGCTCCCCGGTCGGGTCCGATTGAGACCATAAACGGCCTCTATACAACCATATACACCTATTATGCCGAAAACGGGCGATAATTGCAACCCCTTAACACGTTTTTCGTAAAATTTTGATGATGAAATTTATTCGGCTGAATCCGATTCCTCCGATTCCAGCCGCCTCACCAGCTGGCGGATGCGCTCGCGGGCCTCGGACTGCTGGAGGAACTGATCCTCTCGGCTGGGCGTGGCGTCGCCCATGATGGCCACGAACTGGCTTACCTTCAGGCCCAGCGCGTCCTGCATGTCCCGGTCGCTGCCCTTGGGGGAGACCAGGTAGTAGCAGAGCAGGCTGTCGCGCTGGCCGATGCGGTGGGCGCGGTCCTCGGCCTGGCTGTGCACGGCGGGGGACCAGTCCAGCTCGCCGAACACCACGCAGGTGGCCCGCTGCAGATTCAGCCCGCTGGCCGAGCGCAGCGAGAGGCACAGCAGGTCCGTCCGGCCCTCCATGAACGCGGCGGCGGCCTCGTCCTTCTGCCGGTCGGTCTCGCGCCCGGTGATGAACACGGGCTTGAAGGCCTTCAATTCGCGCTTGTAGATGTCCATCACGGCGTGGTGATGGGCCATCAGCAGCACCTTCTCGCCGCCCTCCACCAGCGCCCGCACGAACGCGCACACGAAGGGCGCCTTGGCGATGCCGGTGGCCTGGCGCTGGGTCTGGCTGATGGCATCCTCGATGATGGCGCGGCGGGAGGGATCGTCCGTGGCGCGCAGCAATTGCAGCTGCCGTGCCACCGGGGCCATCAGTTCGCGGTACACCGCGTCGTCCCAGTCGATCTCCTGCACCAGCCGCCGCTTCGGGGCCAGCTCGGTGAGCACGTCGCTCTTGAGCCTCCTAAGCATCAGGCCTTCGCCGCGCAGGTGTTCGCCCAGCAGCTCCGGCTTGGCCACCACGGCGGTGTTGTAGCCGTAGCACCACTCGCGGGAAAAGCTCTCCCAGTCGCCCAGGAAGTGGAAGTCGATGATGTTCACCACGTTCCAGATCTCGCCGCCGTTGTTGTAAATGGGCGTTCCGGACAGGCCGATGCAGTTTTCACAGGCCTCGCTGAGCAGGCTGGCGGCGGAATACTTGCCGGTGCCGTTGCGGCGCAGCTCCTGCATCTCGTCGAAGATCACGGTTTTGAAGCCCTGCTCCGGCAGCGCCTCCTTCCACCCGCGCAGCAGCAGGTAGTGGATGATGTAGATGTCCGCCTCCGGCAGGGCGTAGGGGGTCAGCCCCCGGATGACGTGCACCCGGAGCCGCCCGTCCGGGCTGAGGAAGCGCTCCACCTCGCGCTGCCAGTTGCGGATCAGGTGCGGCGGCACCACGAGGATGGCGGGGTATGCGGCGGTGGTGGCCAGGAAGGCCAGCGCCTGCACCGTCTTGCCCAGGCCCATCTCGTCCGCCAGCAGGCACCGGCGGGTGGAAAGCATGAAGCCCAGGCCTTGCTTCTGGAAGGGCAGCAGCTCGCCGGAAAAGCTCTCGGCCGGGGGCGTGGCCGTCTCCGGCATGGAAAGCGCCTGCTCCCGGCGCACGGCGTACTCCCGCGCCTCCTCCAGCGCGCCCTCCCAGCGGTCGCGGTCGCCCTCCTTCACCTCCAGCGGATAGCGCAGCATCAGCCAGTTCAGATCGCCGATGACGCGCCGGTGGGCGGTGAACCGCGCCACGCCGCGGCCCCGGCCGTCGCAGCCGGGGAACAGCCGCTTCGCCAGTTCCGTCACGCAGGGCTCGCCCCTGATGATCCAGCACTTCGACTTGCGGTTGTAGCTGAGCGTGCCGTAGGTGTGGCGCCCGGCGGGCACGTCCCGCAGGTAGGCGGGGATCTCCGGCTGCGCGTCAGCAGCGTCGCCGAAGTCGTCCATCGTGATGGCGCCGGAGCCGGTGTATTCGTCGTAGTAGTCCATCGATGCCTCCGAAGGGGATTGCGGTGTGTTCGGTGTGGAGAGAGGGGGTGAAGAGTACGGAGTTATGGCAATCCGGTCCGCTTCTTCTGAAACAAATCCCGCAGGGATTTGCACATCCAATTCCGGTTGCTCAAAGCGCCTACGGCAGCGCGACGCCCCACAGGCGATTCAGGGAAATCAGGCATACCGGCTTACCGGCGATCGTCGCGGGCAGCGCCGTTGCCCGCTGGGTGACCACGACGATGGCGTCGATCCCGTCCGATTCCAGATAGCGCCGCAGCTGTTCCGCCAGCTTCGACGAGGCCGGCCGGCCCTTCTTCACCTCGATGCCGATCCGCCCCACGCGGAAGTCCACGCGGCGGCGGGGGCCGAGGCGGTATTCGTGCTCATATTCCAGCGCCGCGTCAGCAAGCGCCCTCGCCACGGCGGCGTGGATGTCGTATTCCTCCGGCTGGGCCGGCACGCGCACGGCACAGAGGGCGGCGGCGACGCGCTCGATCTCCCGGGACAGCGCGTTCACAGGTTCTTCTCCTGCATGAAGGCGATCATGCGTTTGGGCAGCAGCGTGGAGCCGTCCATGCCCAGAAGCGCGTCCCGGCTGACCCACCTGAAATCCACGGTCTCGCCCTCCTGCAGGGTGACGGCCGACTTGTCGCCGTCTGTGACGCACAGGAAGGCGACGTAGATGGCGTGCCGCTCGGGGCTGATGTCCCGGCCGATCTCCGTCAGCTTCTCCGCGGCGATGCCCGTCTCCTCCCGCAGCTCCCGGAAGGCGGCTTCCAGGGCGGTCTCGCCCCGCTGGGCCGCGCCGCCGGCGCTGGCCTCCCACATGCCGCCGTGGGTCTTGCGCGGGTCGCGCCGCATCAACAGGTAGTCGCCGTCCGTATGGCGCACGAGGATGTCGCACACCAGGTGATAGACGCTGTCCGGGATGGGTTCGCCCCGCACCAGCGCCATGCCCTCCAGGCGGTCCAGGTCCTTGTCGTAGGCGTCCCAAAGCTCCATGTCGTTCCCCTCCAACAGCCCTGCCAGCGCCTCCGGCAGCGGCGATGTTTTTTCGATGACCTCCCCGGTGACGGGGTGGGTGAGGCGCAGGTACGTGGAATGCAGCGCGAAGCGCCCGGGCAGCTCCGGCAATTCCGTGCCATAGAGGAAGTCCCCGGCCACGGGATGCCCCAGGTGGGCCATGTGCACGCGGATCTGGTGGGTGCGGCCCGTCTGAAGCCGAAGGCGCACCAGGCTGTATTTTGCGCCGGTCACTTCCACTTTATAGTGGGTCACGGCGGGCCTGCCGCTTGCAGGGTCCACCACGCGCCGCACGGTGGCGGCCGCCTCCTTGGCGATGGGCGCGTCGACGACGCCTTCGCCCTCCATGGCCCCGTCCACCACCGCCAGGTATTCGCGGACAAACCGGTCGGTGTGCAGCTGCCGCTGCAGCCGCTGGGCCGCGTGGGCGTTTTTCGCCGCGGCCATCAGCCCGCTGGTGCCCTTGTCCAGCCGGTTCAGCGGGCGAAAGGGCAGGCCGGGGCGATGGAAGGCCAGCCGGTTTTCCAGCGTTCCCCCCGGCTGACGGGGCGAGCACTGGCAGGGAAGCGGGGCGGGCTTGTCCAGGATAAGGATATCCTCGTCCTCCCAGACCACGTTTACCGGCCCGTCCTCCGGCGCCACGGCCCTGATCGGGCCGTCCGCCAATTGCACGGTCACCGCGTCCCCGGGCCGCAGCTCGAAATTCGCGTGGACGGGTTCGCTGTTCACCCGCAGGCCGCCCGCTTGCTTCAGCGCCGCGAACTGGCCGGAGGAGACGCCCATGTCGCCCCGGACGAAGTGCTTGACCTTTCGCCCGGCGTCCTTTTCGCCGGCGACGGCGGTGAGTGTGCGCATGGAATGCCTCCTGAAGACAGAGATGTCGGGAGCCGTCGGTATGCACAGATCCTTCGCTCCGCTCAGGATGACACGCTTGCGCTTCGTTGTCATTCTGAGCGAAGCGAAGAATCTGTACGATTCGATCGTCAACGGTTCCCTTGCCCGGCGTCCCGGCCAATCGGTCTGCGCGCCGGTCGCCTGATCATCATACCATATTTGCCCTTCAAATCAAACCCCCGGGCGCGACAAAAGCTCACAGCGCTTTGCGCTGTGAGCTTTGCTTTCATTTACAGGTCTGCCGCCGGATTACAGGGCGCGCTCAACCTTCTTGCTGCGCAGGCAGCGGGTGCACACGGACATGCGCTGCGGAACGCCGTTGACCAGCACGCGAACCTTCTGCGTGTTCGGAGCCCAGGTGCGGCGCGTCTTGCGGTTGGAATGGCTCACGTTGTTGCCGTACACCACGCCCTTGCCGCAGATCTCACAAAACTTTCCCATACTCTATCACACCTCCTTCAAGGATATGTCCACATCAAAACAGTGAAATTATATCATTTCTTTCCCCAAAACGCAAGGGCTGGCCGTGTAAAAGTTCTGGTATCGGGAAAATTAACCGATGAATTGTAAAAAACACTCTTTTGGGAGCGGCGAGGCCGGGGATTTGCTTGCATATTTGACAAAAAAAAGGTATACTGTTAGAAGGAGCGTTATAGGTGCGCATCTGCGCCCCGCCGAAGCCGGGCGCGATTCCCCATGACAAGGGAGGTATCAATCACATGGATTGCAAGTACAATACCGAGCTGGGCGTCGTCACAGTGAATGACGATGTGATCGTGCGCGTGGCGGGATACGCGGCGCTGGACTGCTATGGCATCGTGGGCATGGCCTCCAAGCGCGGCACCGACGGCCTGGTGCAGATGATGGGCCGGGAAAACCTGGGCCGGGGTGTGAAGGTGCGCTCCTCGGGCGACAAGGTGGATATCGACCTGTTCATCATCGTGGAATACGGCATTTCCATCAGCGCCGTGGCCGCGGCCATCATCGAAACCGTGAAATACAAGGTGGAGCATCTCACCGGCGTGCCCGTGGGCCGCGTGAATGTCCTTGTGGAGGATATCCGCGTCTGACGCGGCGAGGCTTTTGGAGGTTTATCATGGCAGGTAAGAGAATAGACGGCATGCTGCTCAAGGAGATGTTCGCATCCGGAGCGGCGCTGCTGGTGAACAATCGGGACAACGTGGACGCGCTGAACGTGTTCCCCGTGCCGGACGGAGACACCGGCACCAACATGTCCCAGACCATTACATCCGCGATCAAGGAGATCAACCAGAAGCCCTACACCAGCGTGGCAGACGTGGCGGGCGCCGCCGCGAGGGGCGCGCTGAAGGGCGCGCGCGGCAATTCCGGCGTCATACTCAGCCAGATCCTGCGCGGCTTCTCCAAGGCGCTGGTCGGCCACGAGGATATCGACGGTCCGCTGCTGGCGACGGCCCTGCGCTCCGGCGCGAACACCGCCTACAAGGCCGTGATGAAGCCCAAGGAGGGCACGATCCTCACCGTCATCCGCGTGATTGCCGAGGAGGCCGAGGAGGCCCTGGACAAGCAGCACGACGTGGTGGAGCTGTTCAAGCTGGTGCTGGCCGTGGGCGACGCGATCCTGAAGCGCACGCCGGAAATGCTGCCGGTGCTGAAGCAGGCCGGCGTGGTGGACAGCGGCGGCATGGGCCTGATGGTGATCCTGCGCGGCATGTATTCCGCGCTGACCGGCGAGCCGGTGGACGCCATCACCGAGGAGAAGCCCGAAGGCGTGCCGATGCCCGGCGAATTCGTGGACGATCACGACGCCATCGGCGAGATCAAGTTCGGCTATTGCACCGAGTTCATCGTCAGCCATCCCCGGCCGGACATGCGCGAGAGCGACGTGGTGCGCCTGCGCAAGCGGCTGGAGCGCATGGGCGACTGTGTGCTGGTCATTTCCGACATGAACGTGGTGAAGGTGCACGTGCACACCAACGAGCCCGGCAAGGCCCTGCAATACGCGCTGGAGCTGGGTGAGCTGGATTCCATCAAGATCGACAACATGATGGAGGAGCGGCGCGAGCGCGAGGCCAAGCAGGCGGCGGAGGCCGCGGCGAAGGCCGCCGAGCAGAAGGAGTACGGCATCGTGGCCGTGGCGCTGGGCGAGGGCCTGACGGAGATCTTCCGCAACCTGAACGTGGATCAGATCGTGGACGGCGGCCAGACCATGAACCCCAGCATCGAGGACCTGGCGAAGGCCTGCGACGCCACCAACGCGCGCAATGTCATCATCCTTCCCAACAACACCAACATCATCCTCGCGGCCCAGCAGGCCAGCCGCCTGACGGACCGGCACGTGATCGTGCTGCCCACGAAGTCGGTGCCGATGGGCATCTCCGCGGCCCTGGCGTTTGACCCGACGGTCTCCGCCGAGGAGAACGAGGCCGCCATGACCGAGGCCGCCGAGGCCGTGCACACCGCGTCGATCACCTACGCCGTGCGCGACACCAACTACGACGGCCAGGAGATCCACGAGGGCGACATCATGGGCATGATCGACAACAAGCTCAGCGTGCTGGGCAGCGACGTTGCCCAGGTGTGCAGGGACGTCACCGGGAAGATGGTGAGCGACGAGTCCGCGCTGATCACCGTGTACTATGGCGCGGACACCGACGAGGCCGACGCCCAGGCGCTGAAGGACGCCCTCGCGGAGCAGTATACCGACTGCGACGTGGAGCTGCAGGCCGGCGGCCAGCCGCTGTATTACTACCTGATCGCGGTGGAATGAGTCAAATGATCCACAATTGATCATGGGTCGCCTCCAAAGACTCTCATCGCCGCCGGACGGCTGGATTTCAGCCATCTTCGCCTTGCAAAAACCTTGACTGCCCGCCAGGCAGCCTGCGTCTTTTGCAAGCCAAATCTGACTCGGATTCATCGCGTCGGGCGTCGCGTTGGGTTTTAGAGTGTGTTTCTAAAATCCCCGAAGCGCAATTTCGGCGGATTTGGCTGCATCTTGATTTACCGCCAGTAAACCTGCGGAAAACCGCCTTGAGATGCAGCCAACTACGCTCGAAACTGCATCTCCTGGGATTTAGAAACACACTCTAGAGGTGGCCTGTTGGGGCGCCGTTGCGGCGCCCGCCCCGGGGCATCGCCCCGGACTCCGTTTGCTGCCGCGCGGAAATGCGCGTCGCGTGGAGGGAAAGGGCGGGCGGCGCAACGCCGCCCCTGCTGGATTTTGGAATGGAGGTCGTCTTATGTACGAGGGAATCATCCGCTGGGCCATCGTGGGCACCGGCTTCATCACCAACCGCTTCGCCCAGGGCCTGGGCGAGGTGGCCGACGCCGAGCTCTGCGCGGTGGTCAGCCGCAGCGAGGAGCGGGGACGGGCGTTCGCGGACAGGTACGGCGCGGGCGCGGTCTATACCGATCTGCAGAGGATGCTGGAGGAAGCGAAGCCGGACGCGCTGTACATCGGCACGCCCAACGACTGCCACTACGCCGCCATCGTCGCGGCGCTGGACGCGGGCGTGAACGTGCTCAGCGAAAAGCCCATGGTGGACAACCGCCGCCAGCTGGACGAGGTGACGGCGCTGGCGAAGGCAAAGGGCCTTTTCCTGATGGAGGGCATGTGGACCCGCTGCTTCCCGGCCACGCGCCAGGCCCGCCGATGGATCGCCGAGGGACGCATCGGCCGGCCGCTGACCGTGCGCGCCTTCTTCGAGATGCACGCGGACCCGGACAACTGGCAGTGGTGGAAGGCGGGCCTGGCGCACGCCGGCGGCGCGCTCCGGGACGTGGGCATCTATTCCGTGGCCATGGCGGACATGGTGTTCCAGCAGATGCCGGAGCGGGTGTTCTCCGTGATGCGCTCCAACAGCGAGGTGGACCAATCCTTCCGGATGCTGATGGACTACGGCGAGGGCCGGGTCGCCCTGGTGGGCGGGGCTTTCGACCAGGATTCCGGCGTGGAGGTGGAGATCGTGGGCGAGACGGGCAGCATCCACATCGGCCCCGAGTTCTGGCACCCGACCACCGCCACGCTGGCCACCTACGCCGGCGAGCGCGAGACCTTTGAGGAGGACTATCCCGCCACCGGCTTCCAGTTTGAGATCCGCGCCGTTCAGGACTGCCTGCGCCGGGGCCTCGACCAGTGCCCGGACTATCCCTGGGCCGATATGACCCGCGTCACCGACATCATCGAATCCGCCCGCAAGGAACAGGGCATCGTCTATCCGGCGGACGGGGAGTAGGGAGTAGGGAGTAGGGAGTAGGGAGTAGGGAGTAGGGAGTAGGGAGTAGGGAATAGGGAATAGGGAATAGGGAATAGGGGAAGCGGCTTCCCCACCGCAGTGGGGAAGTGGCGCGTCAGCGCCGATGGGGCGCCTTATCCGCCGCGATTGCCGGGAGCGATATGTTCGAAGCGCCCGCCTCTGCAAGCGGTCCCCCTCCCCGCCCTCTCCGGAGAGGAACGCTTCAATGAGTGATCGTATCGTGCCCCCGACCATTCACATCATCCCCTATGACGAACGCTACCGCGACGACATGCTCCTCGTGGTGCTGTCCGCGAAGGACGCCCTGGGACGGGTGCCCCGGCTGAACCCGGACCTGCTGGACGTCCGCGGAAGCTATCTGGCCAGGGGCGACGGCTTTTTCCTGGCGCTGGATGAAAACGACCGCGTGGTCGGCTGCGGGGGCTTCAACCGCATTCCCGGCACCGACGAAGCCTTCCTCCACCGGCTGTTCGTGAAGCCGGCGCTGAAGCGCCGGGGCATCGGCGCCGCGCTGCTCGAGGCCTGCGAGGCCGCCATGAGGGGCGCGGGCATCCGCGTGTCCCGCGTCCACCTGGGCGAGCCAAGGGACCAGTGGTTTGAATCGTATGCCTTCTACCCGAAGCACGGCTACGGGGAATACGGCCCCAGATATATGAAGAAGGAATTGTAACAGCCTCATGGATATTTCGCTTTCCCAGATCAAGGGCATCGGCCCGGCGCGGCTGAAGGCGTTCGAGGCGGCGGGCATCCGCACGGTGCGGGAGCTGGTGATGTTCCTGCCGAGGGAATACCGCGACCTGACGCAGACCGTGCCCCTCTGCGAGCTGAAGGCCGGGGACACCGCCGCCGTGAAAGTGCGCGTGGCGGGGGAGGTGTCCGAGCGCCGCGCCCGAAGGCTGCTGATCACGAAGCTCTATGTCACCGACGACACGGACACCGTGCCGGTGCTGTGGTACAACCAGCCCTGGCTGAAGAAGCAGATGGCGCCGGGGCGGGAACTTATGCTCTACGGCAAGGCCGAGCACAAGCAGGGCTACGTGACGCTGGTCAGCCCCACGATCGAGTCTGCCCAGGGCCTGGTCCCCGTCTACCGCAGCATCGCGGGCATCCCGCCCAAGGCGCTGCGCCAGAGCATGGAGGCGGCGCTGAAGCTGTGCGAGGGCCAGTGGCCGGACGAGCTGCCGGAATCGCTGCGCCGCCGCCACGGGCTGTGCGAGCGCAACTTCGCCATGCGCAACGCCCATTTCCCGGACAGCCGCGAGGCGCTGGAGGCGGCGCGGCGGCGCATCGCCTTTGAGGAGCTGCTGCTGTATCAGATCGCGCTTCGGCTGTTTCGCAGCACCGGCAGGACCGGCGCGCGGATGGCCTTTGACGACGACCGGATCGAGGCCTTCTGGCAGAGCCTGCCCTTTGCACCCACGAACGCCCAGCGGCGGGTGTTGAACGAGGTGGCGGCGGACCTGCGCTCCGGCAGGGCCATGGCCCGCATGGTGCAGGGCGACGTGGGCAGCGGCAAGACGGCCATCGCCTTCGCCGCCATCGCCCTCAGCCACGCCGCCGGCTGGCAGTCCGCGCTGATGGCCCCCACCGAGGTGCTGGCCCGCCAGCACTACGAGGCCGCGAAGAAGCTGCTGGAGCCGCTGGGCATGAAGGTGGGCCTGCTGGTGGGGAGCCTGACGCAGAAGCAGCACCGCCTGGCCCACGAGGCCATTGCTTCCGGCGAGTGGGACGTGGCCATCGGCACCCACGCGCTGATCACCGAGGGCGTGGCGTACAGGCATCTCGGCCTGGTCGTCACCGACGAGCAGCACCGCTTCGGCGTCCGCCAGCGCACGCAGCTCAGCGAAAAGGGCGACGCGCCGAACGTGCTGGTGATGTCGGCCACGCCGATCCCGCGCACGCTGTCGCTGATCCTCTACGGCGATCTGGACATCTCCATCGTGGACGAGCTGCCGCCCGGGCGCACGCCGGTGGCGACGCGGATCGTGCCGGAGTCGAAGCGCCCCGGCCTGTACGACTTCCTGCGCCGGGAGGTGGCGAAGGGGCGGCAGGCCTATTTCGTCTGCCCACTGGTGGAGGAATCGGAGGCCGTGGAGGCGCTGCCCGCCGAGGTCGTCTACGAGGACCTGCGCACGAACAGGCTGCCGGAGCTTGCCATCGAGCTGGTGCACGGCAGGATGAAGAGC
Source organism: uncultured Eubacteriales bacterium (assembly GCA_902799045.1). GTDB lineage: Bacteria > Bacillota > Clostridia > Christensenellales > Aristaeellaceae > UBA2862. The sequence continues at coordinate 6,464 of CADBZH010000011.1, read as the reverse complement.
GCCGACAAGGACGCGGCGCTGGAGCGCTTCCGCACCGGCGAGGCGGACGTCCTCGTCTCCACCACGGTGATCGAGGTGGGCGTGAACGTGCCCAACGCCACGGTGATGGTGATCGAGAACGCCGAGCGCTTCGGCCTGGCCCAGCTGCACCAGCTGCGCGGGCGCGTGGGCCGCGGCACCGAGGAGTCCTGGTGCTTTTTGATGGCGGAGCCGAACCCGCGGCTGAAGTTCCTCTGCGCCACCACGGACGGCTTCAAGATCGCCCAGAAGGACATGGAGCTGCGCGGCCCGGGCGAGCTGTTCGGCACCCGCCAGTCCGGCACGCTCACGGCGGGCATCGGCGCGCTGGCGGGGGACGCGGAACTTTTGAAGCTCAGCCACGACGAGGCGAAGGCCCTGATGGCGGCCCCGGACGAGCCCGATTCCCGCGCTGTCGTCGCCCTGGCGCGGGAGCGCTTCGCGGACAAGCTGCGCGACGTGGCGGTGAACTGACGCCCCGGCGGCCTGCTCGCCGGGAAGCCGCGCTGCTCATTCCTTGCAGCCGTTAGGTTCTCGATTTACCTCCAGTAAACCTTCGAAATCTGCAAGGCCACCTGCCGAAAAATGCACTCGCAGCCTCGATGCTCGAATTAATCATCGTCTACTTAGGATTGTGACTGGACAAATATGAAAACTGTGTTATAATGATAATGGACGGCGGTGGCCGTTTGACAACAAGCGGGGCATGGCCCCGAGAGTATGGAAGGAGCGTATACAATGAAGAAGGCATTTGCAGCGTTTTTGATCCTGTCGATGCTGCTGACCGCCGTGGCCGTGGCCGAGGCGGCGGACGTGACGGGCACCTGGTACCTGGTGGAGATGCGGGAGGGCGAGCAGAGCATCAATCCCGCGGATTTTGGCATGAGCATCACCATGCAGCTGAACGAGGACGGCACCGCCATCCTGGATTCCAGCATTGAAACGGAGCCCCAGAATGGCACCTGGTCCGTGGACGGAGAGACCATCGTCGTCGTGGACGGCGACGGCCAGCCCATGAATTTCGTGCAGCAGGACGGCCAGCTCGTCGCCGATGAAGACGGCCACGGGATGATCTTTGGCCGCGAGGAGCCGGAAGGCGAAGCGTTCACGCCCGCAGCGCCCGTCGTCGCGGCTGCCGCGGAGGACTTTTTCGGCGCCTGGCAGGCCGCCAAGATCGGCCTGGAGGGCGCCTACTATGACGTTTCCATGCTGGGCGCGGAGGTCAGCGCGGTCATCGACGAGCGCGGCGTCACGCTGGACGGCTTCCTGTTCAGCCAGACCACCCTGCCGCTGACCTTCGCCGACGGCGCGATGAGCTATGCCGCCAGCGCGGGCGAGGGCGAGGACGCGATGAACATGAGCGTCACGGCCCAGCTGCTGGAGGACGGCGTGCTGTCGCTGGCGCTGGACGGCGGCGAGACCGGCTCGTTCACCTTCTTCCTGAACCGCGCCGAGGAGACTGCCGAGGCGGCTCCCGCGGAATAACCCCTTGCGCTGAACCGCGCGGACGCAAGTCCGCGCGGTTTTTTTCGCGCAGCCCCTTGACTATGGCCGCGAAATCTGATTAAATAATAGGCGGGGTATCAGGCGATATCCCCCCAAAAAAACAGGCAAGCCTCATTTCAGGAGGAACGCATATGAAAAAGCTGTTGGCCGCGCTGCTGGCGCTGGCGATGCTGTTCAGCGCGACGGCGCTGGCTGATTTTCTGGATCTGCCCCCGATGAGCGAGGCGCTTTCGGTGACGCCGGCGCCGACGCCCGAGCCCACCCCGGAGTCCACCCCGGTGCCGACGCCCGAGCCGACGCCCGAGCCCACGCCCGAGCCCACGCCGGACCCGGCGGAGGTGGCCCGACAGGCGCTGATCGCCGAGGTGACGGGCGAGTGGTATCTGAACGCCTTTGTGATGGACGGCACCAGCTATGCCTCGCAGATGTTCGGCAACGAGATGACCCTCTCGCTGAAGGAGAACGGCGTGGCGGCGACGGATTACGGCGAGGCGCGCGAAGGCCGCGAAGGCGCCTGGGACGTGCAGAACGACCGGATCATCGTCACCGTGGGCACCATCACCCGGGAATTCACGCTGCAGGAGGACGGCACCCTGACCACCGACATCGAGGGCGGCAGCATGGTGCTTGGCCGCGAGCGGACCGAGGTGCAGGTGTTTGAGCCGGCCAACCCCATATCCGCGGAGGTGGAGCAGTTTGCCGGCGAATGGCGTGCCTACAAGCTCGGCATCGACGGCTCGTTCTATGACATGGCGCTGTTTGGCCAGCAGATTTCGGCCAACATCGACGAGACGACCATCGCCCTGACCGGCTATGTGTTCAGCGGCCTCTCGGTGCAGGCCGAATACGTGAACGGCGCGCTGCGCTTCACCGGCGCGGACGACGAGGGCGGCATGTTCGACGGCGTCACCGCCGAGCTGCTTGGCGACGACAGCCTGCGCGTCACGCTCACCGCGGGCGACGCCGGGGGCTTCATACTCATCATGAGCCGCGTGGAGCCGCTGGGCTGACGCGGCCCCGGAATGGGTTTCAGGTATTCTAAAGCACGAAAGAGGAGTTACGACCGATGATCAAGAAGCTCGTGCGCCAGATGCTGCTGGCACAAATCATCTCTGCGTTGACGGTGTCGCTGTGCCTGCTGATCGACAACATCATGATCGGGCGCTTCCTTGGGGAGAACGCCCTGACGGCCTACGGCCTGGCCAACCCGGTGCTGATGGTGATCGGCGCGGTGGGCAGCATGCTCTGCGCGGGCGTTCAGGTGGTGTGCAGCCGTTCGCTGGGCCATGGCCTGAAGGAGGAGACCGACGCCGGTTATTCCACGGCCATCGCGGTGGCGGCGCTGTTCTCGGCGGTGTTCATGGCGGTGGTGTTCGTGTTCCGGGTGCCGATCGCCCGCCTGATGGGCGCGGAGGACCCGGCGCTTTTGCAGGAGACCAGCACCTACATGATGGGCTTCACCATCGGGGCGCCCGCCTCGATGGCGGCGCTGATCCTCGTGCCGTTTTTGCAGATGGCGGGGCAGGGCAACCTGCTGATCGTCGCCGTGCTGGGCATGACGGTGGCGGACGTGCTGCTGGACCTGGCGAACGTGCTGCTGTTCCACGGCGGTATGTTCGGCATGGGCCTGGCCTCCTCGCTGAGCTACTATGTCGCCATGGTGATCGGCGGCTGGTATTTCCTGTCGAAGAAGTGCGTGTTCAAGTTCTCCACGAAGCTGATCCGCCTGGACAAGGTGCGCGAGCTGGTCGTGGGCGGCGTGCCCACGGTGATCGCGATGGCCTCCTCGGTGGTGCTGATCTTCGCCGTGAACAAGCTGCTGCTGCCCGTGGGCGGCAAAGCGGCGGTGGCGGCCTTCGCCGTCATCAATACGCTGATCAACGCCTGCAACGCCATTTCCACCGGCTCCGGCGGCGTGGCGCTGACGGTTTCGGGCATCCTCTACAACGAGGAGGACCGCACGGGCCTGAAGGAGACGGTGGGCCTGATGGCGCGCTACGGCGCGGTGCTGGGCGTGGCCGTGGCGGGGCTCCTGATGGTGTTTGCGCCCTGGTGCGTGAAGCTGTTCATCCCCGAGGACGGCGAGAGCCAGCGCATGGCGATCCTCGGCCTGCGCATCTTCTCGGTGGGCCTGATCCCCTGCTGCGTGAACAACGCCATGAAGAACCTCTGGCAGGGCGCGGGCCATGTCGGGGCCATGGAGGTCGTCTCGGTGCTGGAGAACGCGCTGCTGCCCACGCTGGCGGCGTTCGTGCTCAGCCGGACCGCCGGCGTGACCGGCGCGTGGTTCTACTTCTTCACCGGCGAGCTTCTGACCACGCTGCTGATGCTGGGCTTTGTCTGGGTGCGCAACGGCGGCGTCACCTGGCAGCCGGACCGCCTGCTGCTTTTGAAGGACGGCTTCGGCGTGCCGAAGGAGGACACGCTGGAGGCGAACCTGCACAACCTTGAGGAAGTGATGGCCTTCTCCCGCCGGGCGGAGGATTTCTGCCGCGAGCACGGCAACAACCGCAAGCTCGCCAGCCACCTGGCGCTGTGCGTCGAGGAGATGGGCAGCAACATCGTCAAGCACGGCTTTTCCGACAAGGGCGTAAATCACCTGTCCATCCGCCTGCAATACAAGGACGCGCACTGGACGCTGCGCTTCCGGGACGATTGCACGGCCTTTGATCCCGTCAGCCATATTTCCGAGGGCACGGAGAGCATGGGCATCCGCCTGGCCATGCGCATGGCCGACGAGGCGCGCTATACCTATTCGATGAACATGAACAACCTGACGCTGATCCTCGCGGACAAGTGATCGCACGGAGCCTGTACAAATGACGCAATTGATGGCATTTTTTCAGGCGCATCCCACGCTCTGGGAGGCGTTGAAGCTGGTGGTGCTGGTGGGGCTGACCGCCGCGCTGCTGGCCGTATTGCTGCAGCTGGAGCGGCGGATGGCCCGTCGCCTCTTTGCGAAGAATGACAATATCAACCTGCGCTTCGTGGAGAGCGTGAGCCGCTTCATCATCATATTCGTGGCGGTGCTCTGGCTGGTGATGAGCTCGAAGATCACCGAGCCGTTGGGGCGCGTGGTGTTCCAGGGCACGGCCATCGTCGGCGCCATCGCGGGCTTCGCGGCCCAGCCGGTCATCGCCGACCTGATCTGCGGGCTGATGATCAGCTCCGCCAAGCCCTTCAACATCGGTGATCGCATCGAGCTGGAGAACGGCAGCGCCGGCATCGTCAAGGATATCACGCTGCGCCATGTGGTGATCCAGACCATCGACACCGTGAAGCTGGTCATCCCCAACAGTCGCCTGAACGGCATGCTGGTGACGAACATGAGCTATCACACGACGGTGCGGTCGATCCACTTCCGCTTCAACGTGTCCTATGACACCGATCCCACCCAGGCCATGGCGGTCATTCGCCAGGCGGTGGAGTCCTGCCCCTACACGATTCCCGGTCACCCCGGCGAGCACGGCGACGAATACGGGCCGGTGTACTTCATCGCCTACGCCGACAGCAGCCTGGTGATGGCCACCACCGCCTACTACCAGCCCACCGTGCCCTCCGAGGTCGTCAAGAGCGACATCAACACCCGGGTCAAGCAGGCGCTGGACGAGAACGGCATCGAGATCCCGTACAGCTATGTGAACGTAGTGATGAACGGGGAAAAGGGATAGCGGGCGCTTCGTGAAAACGCAGATCCTTCGCTGCGCTCAGGATGACGACGGGTCATCCTGAACGCAGCGAAGGATCGCTTTTTGTCAAAAACAGTAGAAGAGACGCTCTTTACGCGCAAAAACGCGCCAGTTTATGACACTTTTTGAAAACGCTGACAGTGGGCAATTTCCAGTGTAAAAACACCTGCGCGGGTCAAAATAGTTCCAGACTGAGCGACGGACGCCGCAAGGTCGAGAACCAAATTTGAAAGGAGTCTTTGAACATGGCGAACAATTCCAGCAACAACCAGATCAACGTTCCCGAAGCGCGCGAGGCGATGCGCAACATGAAGCACGAGGTGGCCAACGAGCTGGGCATCACCCTGAACCAGGGCTACAACGGCAACCTGTCCTCCAAGGACGCCGGCCACATCGGCGGCAACATGGTCAAGAAGATGATCGAGGCCCAGGAGCGCCAGATGAGTGGCAACGCCAGCCGCTGACGCGGACTTTCCCAAAGGGCATGCCGTCCCCTGCACCCGGAACCGGATGCGGAGGACGGCTATTTTTAATACAGCTATTCTGTGAAATCAGGTTTATTCAAGATACAAACTATTCCTGTAAGAACGTCGTTCGCCGCCCCGGAGGAGAGGCCGGATATCTTCCCTGACAAGGCCATGTACATTGAACTTCTGAAGCCTTATCAGGAATATCCATATCGCCAAGCGCCAACCCTGTAGGGGCGCCGTTTCGGCGCCCGCCCTTCAACACGCCGTGTTGCATCCTGCCAAACATGACTTTCATCGGATAATGGCATAGACTACGTCGAGGATATACAATCCAAGCATGACCGCGCCTTCCCAGCGGTCGATTCGCCTGACGGTATACAGAAAGACGAACGTCAGAAAGCTTGCCGCGGTCAATATGAGCAAATCAAAGACGGAGGCCAGATTGATGCCTATGGGATGAATTGCGGCGGACAGGCCGAGCACGAACAACAGGTTCATGACATTTGAGCCGATGACATTTCCAACAGCCAGTCCAGTCTCCCCCTTTTTCGCGGCCACAACGGAGGTGACCAGCTCCGGCAGGGAGGTGCCCACGGCGACGATGGTCAGGCCGATCAGCGTTTCGCTCATTCCGGCCATGCGGGCGATGACCTTGGCAGAAGCGACTACGGCTTCCCCGCCGGCGACGATCAGCGCCAGACCAACGACGATCATGGCGATGGAGCGGCCTATGGAGGTCTGTTCAGGGACATCCTCCTGCTGCGGATGCCGCCGGGCATCC